>CAVTZF010000040.1:0-12305 GCA_963739095.1 uncultured Thermoleophilaceae bacterium | reverse complement strand
CGAGATGCCGATCATCGTGCTGTCGGCGATCGGCGAGGAGGAGCACAAGATCCGCGCGCTCGAGGCGGGCGCCGACGACTACGTGACTAAGCCGTTCAGCCCGGGCGAGCTGACCGCCCGCCTGACCCGGGCGCTCGAGCGCGCCGGCGCGCGGCCGGCCGCCGGCGAGCCCGTGCTGAGCGCCGACCGCCTCGAGCTGGACCTCGCGGCGCACCGGGTGCTCGTCGAAGGCGCCGAGGTGCACCTCACCCCAATCGAGTTCGAGCTGCTGCGGACGCTGATGCAGGGACGCGGCCGGCTGCTGACCCACCGGGTGCTGCTCACCGAGGTCTGGGGCCCGGGCTACGAATACGACACCCAGACCCTGCGTGTGCACGTGGCGAACCTGCGCCGCAAGATCGAGCCGCAACCCGGGGCGCCGCGCTACATCGTCACGGACCCTGGCGTCGGCTACCGCTTCGCCGCGTAGGGCGGCGATCTTCACGACATCTTTATGCCGCCGCGCGGGATCTTGACGCGGCCTTGACGGGCGCTGCTCGATGCTCGGTGGATGGCAACGACTCTCATGCATCCGTCCTTCTCGCTGAGGGGACGGGTGTTCCTCCAGCGAGTCTCGCTCGTGCGCCGACTCGCCGCCGGCGCGAGCCCCTCTGACAGCCCCGAGCTCGCGCGCCGCGCACAGCAGCTCTGCTCCCCGCGCCACCGGCGCACGCTGGCCTCCGGCCTCGAGCGGGTGATCGACGAGGCCCAGGAGCGCCCGTCGCCGCTCTACAGCGCGGCGGTGCCGCTACGGCGCCGCGCGATCCTGCACGATCGTGCCCCCTGCTCGGGCTGGCCTTCGAGCTGCGCGACACCTCCCAGGAGCTCTCCGCCCGCGGCGTGGCACTCGTTGACCAGCTGCTCTCGGACGGTGGCTCGCCGCTGTACACCGAGAGCCCCGACGAGACCCTCGAGGGCGCGATCCGCCGCGCGCGGGCCGCGCTCCTGCTCAAGTAATGGACTTCGTCTCGCTCGCACTCGGGCTCGTCTGCTTTGCCCTCTTCCTGGCACTCGTGGAGGGACTCGACCGCGTATGAGCGGAGCCGAGCTGTTCGGACTCGTGGTCTCGCTGGCCCTGTTCGCCTACCTGGTCTACGCGCTGCTGCGCGGTGAGCGCCTGTGACCGCGCGCGGCTGGCTCGAGATCGCCCTCTACCTGGCGGTCCTCACCGCGCTCACGCCGCTCGTCGGCGGCTACATGGCGCGCGTCTACCGCGGCGAGGGGGTCCTGCTGAGCCGGGTCTTCGGACCGCTGGAGCGGCTGCTGTACCGCGGCATTCGGGTCGAACCCGAGACAGGGCAGAACTGGAAGCAGTACGCCCGCAGCGCACTCGTCTTCTCCGCGGTCTTCTTCATCGCCCTCTACGTGGTGCTGCGCACCCAGGGCATCCATCCCTTCAATCCCGAAGGCTTCGACTCGCCCCCCTGGGACGTGACGTTCAACACCACGTCCTCGTTCATCTCGAACACCAACTGGCAGTACTACGGCGGCGAGACGACGATGTCGTACTTCTCGCAGATGGCCGGCCTGGCTGTCCAGAACTTCATCTCCGCCGCCGTAGGCATCTCGGTGGCCATCGCGGTCATCCGCGGTTTCGCGGCGCGCAGCGGCTCCTCGCTCGGCAACTTCTGGCAGGACCTCACGCGCACGATCTTGTACGTGCTGGTGCCGATCTCGTTCGTGGCGGCGCTCGTGCTCGTCTCCCAGGGCGTGATCCAGAACCTCTCCCCCTACGAGACGCTGCATACCGTGCAGGGCGCCGAGCAGACGCTCGCGCTCGGGCCGGTCGCCTCCCAGGAGGCCATCAAGCTGCTCGGGACCAACGGAGGCGGGTTCTTCAACGTCAACAGCGCGATGCCGTTCGAGAACCCCAGCGGCGTCGCCAACTTCTTCCAGATGCTCCTCATCCTGGTGATTCCAGCCGGACTCACCTACGTCTTCGGCCGCTTCGTCGGCAACCGCCGGCAGGGCTGGGCGATCTACTCCGCGATGGCGCTCATGTTCGTGGCCGTCACGGTCGTGCTGTACGTGGCCGAGGCGCACGGCTCGCCGGCGCAGCACCTGGCCGACGTCAGCGGTGGCAACCTCGAGGGCAAGGAGGTCCGCTTCGGCCTCGCCAGCTCGGCGCTCTTCTCCTCGATCACCACCGTGGCCTCGTGCGGGGCGGTCAACGCCGCCTTCGACTCGCTGACCGGCATCGGCGGCCTGGTGCCGCTGTTCAACATGTCGACGGGCGAAGTGGTGTTCGGCGGCGTGGGCTCGGGCCTCTACGGGATGCTCCTCTTCGTCGTCCTCGCGGTCTTCATCGCGGGCCTGATGGTCGGTCGCACGCCCGAGTACCTCGGCAAGAAGATCGAGTCGCGTGAGGTGAAGCTCGTGATGGTCGGCACGCTTTTCGTGCCACTGACGGTGCTGGTGGCGACGGCGCTGGCGATCGCCACGAAATGGGGCGGGCCCTCGATCTTCAACCCCGGGCCGCAGGGCTTCTCGGAAACGCTCTACGCCTACGTGTCCCAGACCAACAACAACGGCTCGGCCTTCGCCGGCTACACGGGCTTCGTACAGCCCAACGCGCCGGGCAACGTGGGCGCCTTCGGCATCACCTTCGCCGACCTGCTCGGTGGCCTGGCGATGCTGGTGGGCCGCTTCGTGCCCCTGGTAGCCGCCCTCGGAGTGGCCGGGGCGCTCGTCCACAAGCGGGTGTCGCCGCTCGGGCCTGGGACGTTCCGCACCGACACGCCGACGTTCGTGGTCCTCCTGATCTTCACGATCGTGCTCGTGGCCGCACTGACCTTCTTCCCCGCCTTCCTGCTCGGCCCGATCGTGCAGGGGCTCACCGACCAACTGTTCTAAGACATGAGACGAGATCTGATCACCTCCCTGCTGGCCGTAGTCGTGTTCACCGTCCTGCTCGGGCTGGCCTACCCGCTCCTCACCACCGGTGTGGCGCAGGTGCTGTTCCCGAACAAGGCCGACGGCAGCCAGATCTCGCGTGACGGCGAGGTCGTCGGCTCGCGGCTGATCGGGCAGGACTTCCAGCGCCCGGTGCGTGAGAACGGCCAGCCCGTCGAGGACAAGGAGGGCAATCCCGTTCTCGAGGCGGACCCCCGCTACTTCCAGTCGCGGCCGTCGGTCACGGGCTACAACCCCGCCGGCACCTTCTTCAACAACCTCGGCCCGAACAACGCCGAGCTCCGCGACCTGTTCAAGGCGAACCTCGCCACCTACCTCAAGCGCGAGCGCGAGTTCAACCCCGGCCTCACGGCGGAGGACGTCCCTCCGGACGCCGTCCAGACGTCCGCGTCGGGCGTCGACCCCCACATCTCCGTGGACAACGCCGAGATCCAGGCCGGGCGCGTGGCTGAGGAGCGCGGCCTCGATCGCGCACGTGTGCTCGACCTGATCGACGACAACACCGACGGCCGCGGTCTCGGTGTGCTGGGCGAGCCCGGCGTGAACGTGCTCGAGCTCAATTTGGCCCTTGACGCCGAGGAGAACGCCTGATGGAGAAGCGCGCACAGAGCCTGCTCACCCGCGAGACGCTGATCCCGGCGCTCGTGGCGAGCCTCGCCAAGCTCGACCCGCGGGTCCAGTTCCGCAACCCCGTGATGTTCGTGGTCGAGGTCGGCGCGGTCATCACCACCTTCGCCTGGCTCAAGCAGGCCTTCGGCGGGGAGCCGCTCGGCGGCGGCGACGAGCCCGCCTGGTTCACGTTCACCGTCGCGATCTGGCTGTGGCTGACGGTGGTGTTCGCCAATTTGGCCGAGGCGCTCGCCGAGGGCCGTGGCAAGGCTCAGGCGGCCGCCCTGCGCTCCATGCGCAGCGACACCGTGGCCAGGCTCCGAGACGGAGGCGAGAGGTCCGCCTCGCAGCTCCAGCGCGGAGACGTCGTGGTGGTCGAGGCCGGGGAGTTCATCCCGGGCGACGGCACCGTGATCGAAGGCATCGCCTCGGTCGACGAGTCCGCCGTCACAGGCGAGTCGGCTCCGGTGATCCGCGAGTCGGGCGGAGACCGCAGCGCGGTCACAGGCGGCACGCGCGTGCTCTCCGACCGGATCGTCGTCGAGATCACCCAGGAGCCGGGCGAGAGCTTCCTCGACCGGATGATCGCCTTGGTCGAGGGCGCCGAGCGCCGCAAGACCCCCAACGAGATTGCGCTCGGAATCCTGCTCGCCGGCCTCACGCTGATCTTCCTCGTGGTCGTCGTGACCCTGCGCCCGTTCGCCGACTTCGCTGGCACGAACGCATCGATCACCACGCTGATCGCGTTGCTCGTGTCACTCATTCCCACCACGATCGGCGCGCTGCTGTCGGCCATCGGGATCGCCGGCATGGACCGGCTGGTGCGCCGCAACGTCCTGGCGCTCTCCGGTCGCTCGGTCGAGGCCTCGGGTGACGTCGACGTGCTGCTGCTCGACAAGACCGGCACGATCACGCTCGGCAACCGCGAGGCCACGCAGTTCATCACCATGCCCGGCGTGCAGGAGGCGGACCTGGCCGAGGCGGCTCAGCTTGCCTCCCTCGCCGACGAGACCCCCGAAGGCCGCTCGATCGTCGTCCTCGCCAAGCAGTACGGGCTGCGCGAGCGGCACTTCGACCCCTCGGCCCGCTTCGTTCCCTTCTCCGCAGAGACCCGCATGAGCGGGGTTGACCTGGAAGGGACCCGGCTGCGCAAGGGCGCGGGCGACGCGATCGTCCAGTTTGTCTCCGATGACGGCGGCCAAGCGCCGCCCGAGCTCGACGGTGCGGTGGAGACGATCGCCCGCGAGGGCGGGACGCCGCTCGCGGTGGCACGCGACAATCAGGTGCTCGGGGTGGTCTACCTCAAGGATGTGGTCAAGGAGGGCATGCGCCACCGCTTCGACCAACTGCGGGCGATGGGCATCCGCACCGTGATGGTCACCGGCGACAACCCGCTCACGGCCGCGAAGATCGCCGACGAGTCGGGAGTGGACACCTTCCTCGCGGAGGCTACGCCGGAGAACAAGCTCGACCTGATCCGCGACGAGCAGCGCGAGGGCCGGCTCGTGGCCATGGCCGGCGACGGCACCAACGACGCCCCCGCCCTGGCTCAGGCCGACGTGGGCGTCGCGATGAACACCGGCACGCAGGCCGCGCGCGAGGCGGGCAACATGGTCGACCTCGACTCGAACCCGACGAAGCTCATCGAGATCGTCGAGATCGGCAAGCAGCTGCTGATCACGCGCGGCGCGCTCACGACCTTCTCGGTGGCCAACGATGTGGCGAAGTACTTCGCCATCCTGCCGGCCATATTCGCTGCGACCTACGCCGCGGCTGGGGAGACGAACGGCCCGCTGGAGTCGCTGAACATCATGAGCCTCGGGACGCCCGAGTCGGCCATCCTCTCGGCGATCATCTTCAACGCGCTGATCATCCCGCTGCTGGTTCCGCTCGCCCTGCGCGGGGTCCGCTACCGGCCCGTGGGCGCCACGGCCCTGCTGCGGCGGAACCTGCTGATCTACGGGCTCGGGGGCCTGATTGCGCCGTTCGTGGGCATCAAGCTCCTGGATCTCCTGATCCACAACGTGCTCGGCGCGTAGATGGAAGGCGTCCGGGCGCACGCGGCCGAGCCGCGTGCTTCGGCATAGTCCGCGCCGATGGCGCAGTCGGGACGCGGCCACTACAAGATCTTCCTGGGGATGGCCGCCGGCGTCGGCAAGACCTACCGCATGCTCCAGGAGGGCCACGCGGCGCTCGCCGAGGGCCGCGACGTCGTCATCGGCATCCTCGAGACCCACGGCCGCGCGGAGACCGCAGCGCTCGCCGAAGGCCTCGAGGCGATCCCGCGCCGCACGGTCGAGTACCGCGGTGCCGAGCTCCGCGAGATGGACCTGCCCGCCATCTTCCAGCGCGCACCTGAGCTCTGCCTGATCGACGAGCTCGCGCACACGAACGCGCCCGGCGTCGAGCACCACAAGCGCTACGAGGACATCGACGACGTCCTCGACGCCGGCATCGACGCCTTCTCGACCGTCAACGTCCAGCACCTCGAGTCCCTGAACGACCGGGTGGCGGAGCTGACAGGCGTGCGCGTGCGCGAGACGTTCCCCGACGCGGTGCTCGCCTCGGCCGACGAGGTCGTGCTGATGGACCTGACCCCCGAGGCGCTGATCCAGCGCCTGCGCGAGGGCAAGGTCTACCCCCAAGAGCGGATCCAGACTGCGCTGAACAGCTTCTTCAAGGTCGAGAACCTGTCCGCGCTGCGGGAGGTGGCGCTGCGCCAGGTCGCCGAGGAGGTCGAGTCGCGCAGGCTCATAACCCCCGCGGAGGCGCTGGGCACTCGCGAACAGAAGCTCTTCGGCGACGCGCCGCAGGCGGTGGCGGATCGCGTGCTCGCGCTGGTCACGCCCGACGAGTCGTCGCAGCGCCTCGTGCGCCGGGCCTGGCGCTCTTCCCAGCGGCTCGGCGGCGACCTCGACCTGCTCTACATGGCGCCGCCCGGCGAGCCCCCGCGCGGCGAGGAGCGCCAGCAGCTCGAGGAGCTCCGCCGCATGGCGACCCTGCTCGGCGCCGACCTGATCGTCGAGGAGGGCGACGACCTGGTCGAGGCTGCGGCGCGCGTCGTCGCGGAGCGCGGCACGACCTACGTGTTCATGGGCCAGCCGCGTCCACGCGGTGCCCTGGCGCGCCTGACGGAGTGGCTGCCAGAGCGGCTGATGCGGCGGCTGCCGGGCGTGGACGTGCGGATCGTTGCCGACCCGCGCGTCCTGACCGTCAGGGCAGCGGGACCTCGTGGTTGCCCGCGAAGACCCCGTCCGGGTCGACCCTCGCCTTCACCTCCTGCAGACGCCGCCACGCATCCGCGTCAAAGACGCGTGACATGTCGAACTGCTCCTCGACGAAGTTCAGGTACCAGCCGCTCCTCCAGGGCTCCATCACCGTCGCGACGCGATCCACCGCGTTCTTCATGACCGGGCCGGCCTCGGGGGACATGACGCCGCCCAACGCGAACAGGATGTACTCGCCGTCCATTGCCGCGTAGGCGCCGTGGTGCGGCCCCGAGCGGCCGAGCGCTCCGCCGAGGTGGCGCATCTCGATCATCAGAAGGGGCGATCCAGAGCCCGCGCCCCCAACCTCGATGAGCGTGTCGACCGCCTCGGCGGACAGCTCGCCCATGAGGTGATGAGAGGTGGTGTAGGGCAGCGGGTCCTCGGGGTCCATCGCGAGGTATGACAGGGCCATGGGTGGCACTGTGGCGAAGGTGTCCATCGCCGGCCCGAGCCGTCGCAGCGGCTCGAGGAAACCGGCGCCGTCCGCCTCTCCGCCGAGCACCGCGGCCGTCACCACCGCGAAGGAGTTGCCACGCAGCGGATCGGGGATCTCGGGGAGATCCGGAAGCTGCAGCAGCTTGAACACGGAGGTGATCTCCTCGGGCGCGTCCGCGGTGACCTCACGCCACGCATGGAGCACCTCGTCGCCGCGCTCGAATGGATAGAGAAGCGCCCCGGCGTAGAGCTCGGCGACCGGATAGAGGTCGAACTCGAGCGCCGTGACAACGCCGAAGTTGCCGCCGCCGCCGCGCAGCGCCCAAAACAGCTCGGGCTCGTTGTCGCGATCGGTCCGAACTAGCTCGCCGTCCGCGGTCACCAGCTCGATCGCCGTGACGCTGTTCGCCTGCAGGCCGTGCTTGCGCCCGAGCCAGCCCAGGCCGCCGCCGAGCGAGTAGCCGGCTATGCCGACGTCGCGAGCGGAGCCGTGCAGGGCAGCGAGGCCCCGCTCGGAGAGGTCGTCCACGAATGTCGTCCCAGCGAGCGCCCGCGTTCACCCGCGCCTTGCGCGCGTCCGCGTCGATCTCAAAGCCCAGCATGGCGTCGGTGCGCAAGAGCAGCGTCGGCCGTTCCCAGTCGAGCGCCTCGGCACCGTGCCCGGTGCGCTGGGCCGCGATCCGCAGGCCCTGCTCGCGCGCGCGGCGCACGAGCGCCGCCACATCGGCGGCGTCGGCAGGGTGGGCGATCTCCTGAGGCCGCTGATCGACCGCCAGGTTGAAGGCCTGGCGGGCCTGGTCGAAGCCTGGAGCGCCCGCAGGAATCACTGCGGGCTGGCCGGACGTCCGGCCGCTTGCGATGGTCATGTATCTCCTCAGGGAGAGCGGCGCACGCACGGGCGAGCGTCAGGGCGCTCGACCAAGGGCCCAGTCTCGGTCGTCGATGGCAACCCGGCCCAGCATAAGCACACCCCTACAGACCCGCCACCTCGACCTTCTCCACCGCCGGCACGCAGAAGCGCGCGGTGCGCTTGGCCTCGGCGCGGATCTGGGCATGGGCGCGCCCCGGGATGTCCCTATGCGGGATCACGCGCACGCGCGTCAGCCGCGCCGAGCGCTCGAGTTTCCAGCTGGCCGCCACGCGACCGTCGACCGTGATCGTCTGGTCCCCGCTGAGCGTCAGCCGGAGCGGCTGCAGCTCCGGCGGAATGATGCGGTCGCGGTCCGCGTAGGCGAGCAGGGGCTGCTCCCAGCGCGAGAGGAAGCGCACGGGCAGCTTCGTGACCGCCGGCGGCAGCGGCGCGTCCGGCAGGTCGAAGAGCTCGACGTCCTTCTCGTCGCGGTAGGCCACGGTGGTCAGGCGCTCGAGCCCGGCCGCGAAGTCCCGCTGCGCGGCACCGGCCCAGCTCGCCATGTCGCGCCGCGACGCGGGGCCGAAGGCGGCGAGGTAGCGCTCGACGATGAGCGCAGCCGCGTCCTCCTCCGACGGCAGCGGGCGTTGGTCGACCACGAAGCTGGAGCGGCGCGGGTCCTTCCAGTGGCCCGCCGGTGGCAGCTGAACCAGCGGCAGCACGTTGCGCGCGAACCAGATCGGCCCCCAGTCCGTCTCTGCCACGCCGTCGTAGCGCGCGTGCAGGTGCTCCCGGATCTCCGCGTTCGTGCGCGGCCGCCGGAGCCAGCGCCCGAGCTCCTCGACGACCTCGTCCTCGTCGAGGTGGGTGAACTCCTTGCGCCAGCGCCGCATCCGGGCGGAGGTCGAGAGCCGGTGGTAGGCGAGGTATTCCGCCGCCGCGGCGAGATGCAGCGTGAGGCGCATGATCGTCGTCTTGACGACCGCGCGCGCGTCGATCGCCGCCTCGAGCTGTGGGCGCTCGAAGCCGTCAAGCCGCGCGGCGAGCGCGATGTAGGGCGCCGGCGGATCCTGCGCCTGGAGCGGTGTGAGGACCCGGATCGCGTCGGCGGGAGCGAGCCGCACCCGCTCGCGCAGCAGCTGCCGCTCGGCGAGGGCGGCGGTGAGCTCCTTGCGGGTCAGGGTGCGCACGGGCGCGCACCCTTGCACATCCCTACGCCGGTTCTTGGCTGGGGTCGCCGGTCTCGCGCCCCCGAACCCCCGCGACACCTGGCAGGTCCAGAAAACAACGGGGCGCGCCGGTCCGGGGGGACCGGCGCGCCCGTGGTAACCCAGCTCTAGGCGAGCGCGGGGGTCGGCGCAGGCTCGAGAGCGAGGTCGAGCACCTCGCCGATTGTCATCACCGGATGGAAGGTCATCGCTTCGCGGACCTCCTCCGGGACGTCGTCCAGGTCGGCGCGGTTGCGCTCGGGCAGGATCACGTCGGTGAGTCCGGCGGCGTGCGCGGCCAGCACCTTCTGCTTCAGCCCGCCGATCGGGAGCACGCGACCCTGCAGCGTGATCTCACCGGTCATGCCGACCGTGTGCTTGACCGGCCGCCCCGACAGGAGCGACGCAAGCGCCGTCGTCATCGTGATGCCGGCGCTCGGACCGTCCTTCGGGATTGCGCCCGCCGGAATGTGCACATGGAACTCGCGGCCGTCGAAGACGTCCTCGTCGATGCCGAGCCCCTCCGCGTGGCCACGCACGTAGGAGAGCGCGATGCGCGCGGACTCCTTCATGACGTCGCCGAGCTGCCCGGTCAGGACGAGGCCGTCCTTGCCCTTCATCGAGGTCGCCTCGATGAAGAGGACGTCGCCGCCCGCGCCGGTCACCGCCAGGCCCGTTGCCACGCCGGGGGTCGCGGTGCGCTCCGCCGACTCCTGGAAGAAGCGCTGGCGCCCCAGGGCGTCACGCAGCTCCGCCTCGCCGATCTCGACGGGCACGGTCACGCTGTCCGAGGCGATCTTCGTCGCCGTCTTACGCAGCACCGTTCCGAGCGTGCGCTCGAGCGTGCGGACGCCCGCCTCGCGCGTGTACTCGGTCACGATCTGGCGCAGGACGTCGTCGCTGACCGACACCTCGTCCTCGCGCAGGCCGTTGCGCTCGCGCTGACGCGGCCACAGGTAGCCACGCGCGATCGCGACCTTCTCCTCGCTCGTGTAGCCGTCGAAGCGCACGACCTCCATGCGGTCGAGCAGCGGCAGCGGAATCGTCTCCGCCACGTTGGCCGTGGCGATGAAGACGACCTCCGACAGGTCGAGCTCAACGTCGAGGTAGTGGTCGCGGAACGAGTGGTTCTGTGCCGGGTCGAGCACCTCGAGCAGGGCCGCGCTCGGGTCGCCGCGCCAATCCGCGCCGACCTTGTCGACCTCGTCGAGCATGATCACCGGGTTCATCGTCCCGGCGTCGCGCAGGGCACGGACGAGCCGGCCCGGCAGCGCGCCGATGTAGGTCCGCCGGTGACCGCGGATCTCGGCCTCGTCACGGACGCCGCCGAGCGACATGCGCACGAACTCGCGGCCCGTGGCGCGCGCGATCGACTCGCCGATCGAGGTCTTGCCCGTGCCGGGCGGCCCGATCAGCGTGAGGATGGCGCCGCTCTTCTTGTCCTCCGCGATGCCGCGCTCCTCGCGCAGCTTGCGGACGGCGATGTACTCGACGATGCGGTCCTTGACGTCCTCGAGGCCCGCGTGGTCCTTGTCGAGGACCTCACGCGCGTGCACCGGGTCGAGCCGCTCGTCCGAGCGCTTCGACCACGGCACGGCGATCAGCCAGTCGAGGTACGAGCGGATCATCGAGCTCTCGCCCGACTGCTCGCCCATGCGCTCGAAGCGCCCGAGCTCGCGCTCGGCCTGCTCGCGCACCTCGTCCGGCATGCCGGCTTCGGCGATCTTCTTGCGGTACTCCTCGACGACCGACGCGTCGTCCTCGCCGAGCTCCTTCTGGATCGACTCCATCTGCTTGCGCAGGAAGTACTCACGCTGCTGCTTCTCGGCGCCGGACTGGACGTCGTCGCGGATGCGGGCACGAACCTGTAGCTCGGTCATGCGCTCGCGCTGAAGCTCGAGCGCGCGCGCGAGCCGCTCGGTCACGTCGAGCTGCTCCAGCAGCTCGACCTTGTTCTCGTAGCTGAAGTCGGGCGAGTAGCCGCCCGTGTCGGCCAGGGCGCCGGGCTCGGTGATCGAGCGGACCCAGGCAGAGATGCGACCGTCGTCGCCGCGCAGCTCGAGGATCTCCTCGACGACCGCGCGGTACTCGCGCTCGAGCTCGCGGGTGCGGCCGTCGACCGGCACTTCGTCCGGATGCGACTCGACCTGCACACGCAATTCACCCGCCGGACTCGTCTGAGCGGCGCCGATGCGGCCGCGGTAGAGGCCGTCGACCATCACGGCACGCCCGCCTCCGGGCAGGCGTACGCGCTCGGTCACCGCCGCGACGGTGCCGACGCTCGCGAAATCGTCTCCCTTGCGGGGGACGAGCACTATTCGGTCCTCTTCGCCGGCGTCGATGGCCAGCGTCAGGGACATATTTGGGAAGACGACTGAGTCGTCAACCGGGATCAGAAGAAGTGTCTCAGTGGCCATTCTGGGTTACCTACTTACGTTGTGTAAGCAATGAGTCTAGCGCCCAGATCGGCGATCAGCGAGGCTTCCCCGATGACCGCCGATTCCCGGACTTCCCCTGCGCCCGTCGCCGTCAGCGGGCTGTTCGAGGCCCATCTCACCGTTGCGAATCTGTCCCGCTCGGTCGCCTTCTACCGCGACGAGGTCGGCCTGCCGGTCGCACTCGAGCTCCCCGAACGCGGGGCCGCCTTCCACTGGATCGGTGGCCCCGGGAACACGATGCTCGGCCTGTGGTCGATCGGGTCCGCCCCGATGGGAATGCACCTGCACATCGCGTTCACGGTCACGCTCGCCGACCTCCTCGCCGCCCCGGCACGGCTCGAGGCGCGGGGCATCCAGCCGCTCTCGTTCTTCGGGCAGCCGACGAGCGAGCCGTGGGTGATCGGCTGGATGCCGGCCGCGACGCTCTACTTCCGCGACCCGGACGGCCACATGCTCGAGTACCTCACGATGCTCGACGAGCCGGCACGGCCGGAGGCGGGCATCGTGGCCTGGAGCGAGTGGCGCTAGGCGCGGCGCGGTGCCG
>CAVTZF010000039.1:0-191774 GCA_963739095.1 uncultured Thermoleophilaceae bacterium | reverse complement strand
GATCGTGCCGAGCACGTTCGAGACGTGCGTGAACGCGACCAGCTTGACGCGGCCCTCGGCGAGCACGGAGTCGAGCTCCTCCAGCGACAGCTCGAAGCCCTCAGTGAGCGTCAGGTAGCGCAGCCGCGCGCCCGTCGCCTCGCAGAGGATCTGCCAGGGGACGATGTTCGAGTGGTGCTCCATCTCCGTGATGAGCACCTCGTCGCCGGGGCCGATGTTCGCCCGCCCCCACGAGTAGGCGACCAGGTTGATCGCCTCGGTGGCGTTGCGGGTGAAGATCGAGCAGGCGGGGTCCCAGCCGACGAACTGGGCGATGCGCGTGCGCGCCGACTCGAAGGCGTCGGTCGACTCGCGCGCGAGCTCGTACACGCCGCGATGGATCGGCGCGTAGGACGAGCGCTGGAACTCGTCCATCGCCTCGATCACCTGGCGCGGGCGCTGGGCCGTCGCGGCCGAGTCGAGGTAGGCGACGCGCCTGCCGTCGAAGACCCGGTTCAGGACCGGGAAGTCGGCCCGGACGTCAACGAGCGGGTGCTCGGCGGTGGCAGCCATCAGGTTGCCTCCGCGCGCTCCCCGATGAACTCGCGCACCTGCTCCTCGGCGCCGTGCAGCTTCTCGGCGACGCGCCGGCGCACGAGGTCCTCGAGGCCCGGGTCCTCGAGTCGCTGCACGACCTCCTCGAAGTAGCCCTCGACGAGCACGCGCACCGCCTCGGCGCGCGAGATGCCGCGGGTCATCATGTAGAAGATCTGCTCCGGGTCGAGCTCGCCGACGGTCCCGCCGTGCGAGGCCTTCACGTTGTCGACCTCCACGATCAGCGACGGGATGGCGTCGCCCCTCGCCTTAGGCGAGAGCAGCATCTGGTGCGTCTGCAGGTAGGTGTCGACCTCGGTCGCCTTCGGGATGATGTGGATGAGCCCCTCGTAGGAGGCCCGCGAGTCGCCGGTGAGGGCGCCCTTCCAGACGGTGTCGCCGGTTGTGTGCGCCGCCTCGTGGCGGTCGGACGTGAACAGGTCGAGATGCTCGTTCCGCTCGGTGAAGTAGAGCCCTGTGTGCTTCATGTCCGAGCCCGGCTCGGCGGTGATGATGTCGAGCGTCTGCTTCGTCAGCCGGCCGCCGAGGTGGATCGGGACCCACTTGACGCGCGCATCGCGGCCGATCTCGACGCGCCGTGTCGACAGGTCGTAGACCTCGCCGCGGCCCCAGTCCTGGTAGTGGGCGAGGTCGACCTGCGCGCCCGGCAGGGCGTACAGCTCGAACGCGCCCGAGTGGAGCGCCTGCCCCTCGAAGTCCGGAGCGACGAAGTACTCGCGCAGCTTGCACTCGGAGTTCTCGCCGACGACGGCGAGCGTGTGCGCCCACTGGGCGGTGCCGGGCTCGTCGATCAGCCAGACCACCTGGATCGGCTTCTCGATCTGGACGTTCTTCGGGACGTGGACGAAGACGCCGCCGGTCCAGAACGCCGCCGTGCCGGCCGCGAACTTGGCCTCGTCGTACGGGAGCCGCTTCGCGAAGTAGGGCTCCACCAGCTCCGGAACCTCCTCGACGGCGCGCTCGAGCGGCATCACGGTGATGCGCTCGTCGGCGACGTCGGAGTACACGACGCTCGCGCCGTGCTGGACGATCAGGGCGGCGTGCTCCTCGTCGCCGAGGTCGTCACGGACGATCTGCGGCAGCTCCTCGATCGGCTCGTAGCGCTTGGGCTCGAGCGCGTCGAGGTCGAGCCCGCGCAGGCTCGTCGTCCAGAAGCCGGAGCGGCGCCAGGTCGGGACCGGCTCGGCCTCGTAGGCCTCGAGCGCCGCGCGCCGGCGGGTCTCGACGAACTCAGCCGGCACCGGCGGCCACCTCCTCGCGGACCCACTCGTAGCCCTTGTCCTCGAGCTCCCCGGCGAGCTCGGCGCCGCCCTCGCGGACGATGCGGCCGTCGATGAGGATGTGGACGAAGTCGGGCCTCACGTACTCGAGGATGCGCGTGTAGTGCGTGATGATGAGGAAGCCGCGCTCGTCGCCGCGCATCGCGTTGACGCCGTCGGAGACGATCCGCAGCGCGTCGATGTCGAGCCCCGAGTCGGTCTCGTCGAGGACGGCGAAGTCCGGCTGCAGCATCGCGAGCTGGAGGATCTCGGCGCGCTTCTTCTCGCCGCCCGAGAAGCCCTCGTTGAGGTAGCGGCTCGTGAACTCGCGGTTGATCCGGAGCAGGTCCATGTTCTTCCCGAGAAGCGCTCCGAACTCCTTGACCTTGATCGGCTCCTCACGCGTGGCGTTCATCGCCATGCGCAGGAAGTTCGCCACCGAGACGCCCGGGATCGTGGCCGGGTACTGGAAGGCCATGAACAAGCCGGCGCGCGCGCGCTCGTCGGGATCGGCCTCGGTCAGGTCCTCGCCGTTCAGGAGGATGCGGCCCTCGGTCACCTCGTAGTCCGGGTTGCCCATGAGGGTGTTGGCGAGTGTGGACTTGCCCGAGCCGTTCGGGCCCATCAGGGCGTGGGTCTCGCCCTTCTTCACGACGAGGTCCACGCCGTGGAGGATCTCGCGCTCCTCGGTGCGGACGTGCAGGTTCTGGATCTCCAGGGTCATGCGGTAACGGTCTCCGTTTGCTTCCGGGTGCCAGCCGGCCTTGCCAGGTCGGCCAGCGTCATCTCGTTCAGGGTGCGGACGATGGACCCCTGTACGCGGGTCCACAGCAGCTTGGTCGGGCAGGGGTCATGGCCCTCCTGCCCCTCGCGGGCGCAGACGAGCGTCCCGTCGGGATCGGCGCTGATGCACTCGATCGGGGCGATATCGCCCTCGAGCGCACGCACGACCTCCGCCATCGTGATGTCCTCGGCGTCGCGCGCGAGCGTGTAGCCACCGTGTGCGCCGCGCCGGGACTCGACGAGTCCGGCCTTCCGCAGGCGCTGCACGAGGTGCTCGAGGTAGGCGAGCGGCAGCCCCTCCGCGTCGGCGATCGATCCCAGCGAGATCGGCTTGCCGGCATCGCTCTTGGCGAGGTGCGCCATCACGCGCACGCCGTACTCCGCTTTCGTCGAGAACATCATCGGTTCGGTAAATCCTACTCGGCGAGTCGGAGAAATCGGCGGCGGCGCTCAGCTTTCCCTGATCTCGTCGCCGACGGCGATGCGGCCGCCCTCGAGGATGTCCGCGCGCAGGCCACCCTTGTGCGCGAGCTTTCGCAGGATGCCCGGCTCCGTCAGGCGCTGCAGGTGCGCGCAGGGCTCGCAGAGCCGGCGGCCGGCGCACTCTACGTCGCCGACTTTGAAGGTCTTGCCCACGAGCGCGTTCAGGTCGATGCCGCGGGTCACGAGGTTGCGGCGAGCGTCCTCGGGTGCCAGGGCGATGCGCTCGGCCTCCTCGGCCTCGATCAGCGTGAGCTCGTGACCGAGGCCGTGAGGGTTGGAGAACGTGCCCTGGCCATCGGCATAGCGGTCGCCCGCGAGCCCTCGACCCGCGATTGCCTCGGCCTTCGAGACCATCTCGACCGGCCCCTCCTTGTGCGCTGCGATCACGATGAGCTCGACCGTGCCTACCAGTCGCGTGACGTCCCTCGGCCTCGGCATCCAGTCCGCCACGTCGGCGGCGGCGATCACGTACCCGGAAACGACGGCGCTGAATGGCGGCGGGTCCGGAGCCGGCCACCAGACGAGGTCCGGGGGCGGGCCGAAGGCGACCGCCGCCCGTTCCCCTTCGCCGTCGTCCAGGATGGCCAGCCACGGGCCGGGCCAGGAGAACTCGCGCGGCTCCCTGATCGGCACCAGGCCGAGGCCGCGCTCGCCGAGCCAGCCGCGCCACAGGCTCCACGGGTCGGGACCGCTCGGGACCGGCACCTCTTGGGGATCGACGCGGAGGAGATGGCCGAGGCACGCGGCCACCTCGCGGACGAGGCTCATCGCTCCGCCTCGGCTTCGAGCAGGCGCAGGTCGTGGGCGAGCCGCTCGGGGGTCGCCTCGGAGGCCGGGAAGCCGACGCGCTGGTAGCCGTTCGCGTCCACCAGCGTGATGCGTGGCTGGTGCTCCTCGGTCACCGACTGCGGGCGGATGAAGAAGCCGTCCCAGAGCGGTTGCAGCTGGTTGCGCGTGCCGAGCACGAAGTCGATGCGCCCGAGCGCGTGCTGCTTGGAGAGGAACGCCTTGGCGCGGTCGGCCGTGTCGCGCGGCGGGTCCACCGCGACCGCAAGGGCGGGGAGGTCGTGGCCGAGCTGGTCGAGGCTGCCCCGGATCGTCTGCGCCTGGATCGGGCAGGTGTCCTCGCAGGTGGTGTAGAGGAACGTGACGATCGCCGGCCTGCCGCGCAGGGAGCGCATCGTGACGGTGTCCCCGTCCTGGTTCTGGAGGCGGAAGTCCGGGGCGCGGACGTTCTCGGGCATGCGGGCGCCCTCGAAGCCGCTCTTGGCCGTGGCGGGATCGCCGTCTGCGTCTCGCCGGGTCGCGGCGAGGGCGATCGCTCCGAGGGCAAAGACGGCTACCAGGAACAGGGTGATGAGCACCCGCGGGTTCACTCTCCGCGGGAGCGTAGAGGGGGTGATTTTCGTCTCGTCCTGACTTTACCCGCCATATGGGCGGCGCAGAGTCAGGACTGTTGAGCGGAAGTCGTGGCCGGTTGGCGAGTCGGGCGCATGGGGTTGTGGCCCGCGCCGAGCTGTTGGTCGCGGGTCGTCGGAGCGCCGGGTCGAGATCGCGCATCGGGCGCGGCGGGTCCCTCATTGCTGTCTTTCGGGTGTCTACCGCGTGGGCCACCGGGCGCCGTCTGTGGAGGCGCGCTACATGGCGGCGGTGAAGGCGGCTGGGGAGGGGGCGTTGCTGAGTGGCCTGGCGGCGGCGTGGTCTGTGGGGGCTGACGCGGGGCCGGCGCCGCCGCCGGAGGTGATCGCGCCGAAGGAGCGGCGCATCAAGGGCGTGCACGGTCCGGCGCGTACGGAAGCTGGGGAAGGGGACGGACGTCTGGCGCGGCGTCCCGGTGACGACGGTGCCGGCGACGCTCGTGCGGCTCTGTCCCTCATTGCTGTCGTTCGACGAGCTCGCGCGGGCGGCCCACGAAGCCACACGTCCGCTACGGAGATCACCGGAGGTGGAGAAGCGCGCCGCAGCGTCTCACGGGCGATCCTCGGAGGGTGACGCGCCGATCCTGTTGAGCCGGCTCGAGCGTGGCTTCCGCGCCCGTCTGCGCGAGGGGAGTCCTGCCGCCCGCGATCACGAACAGGCCGGCGGGCGCCCACTATGTGGACTGTCGCTGGCCCGAGCACAAGCTGACCGTCGAGCTCGACTCGCTACCGGTTCCACAAGACGCGTCATGCCTGGGAGCAGGACCGCCGCCGCGACCGCGAGGCCCGCCGCCGCGGCGACCAGTTCCGCCGCTACACCTGGCGCGACGTCTTCGAAGAGCCCGACGACATGCTCACCGAGCTCCACGAAGCTACTTCAGGGCTCGACCAACCCCCGCCTGATCGCGTAGCGGACGATCTCCACGCGGTCGCGCATTCCGAGCTTCGCGAACACGTTGGCCCGGTGGGATTCGATTGTCTTCTCGGAGAGCTTCAGCGTCTCGGCGATCTGGCGGTTCGTGAACGCCTCGGCGATCAGCTTGACCACCTCGAGCTCGCGGGGAGTCAAGGGGTCGTCGGGCTCGACGCGGCCGCCCTCGAGCCACTCGTCCATGAGCGTGCGCTGGGCCTCGTCCGACAGGAACGTTCGGCCGCCGGCGACGGTCCGGACCGCGCCGATCAGGTCGGTGTCGGCGGCTCGCTTCAGCACATAGCCGGCCGCGCCGGCCTCCAAGCCCTCCAGGAAGTAGCGCTCGTCGTCGTGCATCGACAGCAGGAGCACGCGCGTGTCGGGCACGTGCGAGCGGATCTCGCGCGCGGCCTGCAGCCCGGTCATGCGCGGCATCGAGACATCCAGGACCGCGACGTCGGGCCGTTCCGCCTGCGTCGACTCGAGGGCCGCCACGCCGTCGTCCGCCTCGGCGACCACCTGCATGTCGTTCTGGCGCTCGATCAACATCCGCAGGCCGGAGCGGACGATGCCGTGGTCGTCGGCGATCAGGACGCGGATCAAACGCGCCGCCCGATCCGCATCGTGACCGTCGTGCCGCCGCCCGGGGCGGAGCGCACGTCGAGCTCGCCGCCGGCGAGCCGGGCCCGCTCGGCCATCCCGCCGAGGCCAAGGCCGCTGCCGCCGGCGTCGCGCGCGAGCTCGCCCGGGTGGAAGCCCGCGCCGTCGTCGCGCACGCGCAGTTCGATCCGCTCGGCCACCTCGACGTCGACCTCGACCACGGTCGCGCCGGCGTGGCGGGCGACGTTCGCGAGCGCCTCCTGCGTCACGCGGTAGAGCGCCGTCTGCACGTCCTCGGGCAGCTCGTCGGGATCGCCCTCGCGGTTGAGCCGCACCTCGACGCCCGTCCGTGAGGAGAAGCGCTTCAGCTGAGTCTCGAGGGCCGGCATCAGCCCGTGGTCGTCGAGCGCGGACGGGCGCAGGTGGCGGGCCAGGTTCAGCAGCTCCTCCATGGCCTGGTTGACGAGTCGCTTCAGCTCGGCGACATCACCGGCCCGCTCGGGCGCCGTGTCCTGCCCGAGCGCCTCGAGCCGCAGCAGGATCGCCGTCAGGGCCTGGTTGACCTCGTCGTGCAGGTCGCGCGCAAGCCGGCGCCGCTCCTCCTCCTGCGCGCGCATGACGAGCGTGCCGGAACGCCTGCGCTCCTCCTCGATGCGGTCGAGCAGGCGCCGGAAGGAGGTTGAGAGGCGGTCGATCTCGGCGACCGGCTCGGGCTCCTCGAGGGGATGCACGACCGGAACCGCCGGGTCGATCCGCTCGACGCGGTCGATCAAACGCTCCAGTGGCCGGAAGCGGCGCTGCAGCATCCAGAGGTTCACGCACAGGGTCAGGACGATCGACAGAGCGAGGATCCCGAACGACCAGCGCTGGTTCTCGACGGTCAGGTTGAGGCCGGCGGCGAGGCTCGCCGCGAACAGCGTGAGCGCCACAAGCACGACGTTCGCCGCCACTACCTGGCCGATGAGGGAGTCGTCGCGCCGAGTCACGTTCGGTTTCATGGATCGTCAGACCGCCATCCGGGACAAATGGGGTCTGCACCCCATATCGGCAGAAGCGCCCCAGGACGAAAATCCTGGTGAGGCTTCAAACGGCAGGACCACTGCCCGGGGCTTCCGCACAATCTAGGTCTGGGTCTTCCACCGGGGCGTCCGAAAGGGCGCCCCGGTACCTTTCAGGGGGCCTGACAGGCCGCTCGAAGGCCGCTACACTTTCTGAAGTATTGAAAGCTGACCGAGATTCAGGGGTATAGGGATGGCAAGTGGCGCTGAGCTGCTTCGCAAGGTCAAGGAGCAGATCGAGGAGGTGGACCCGAAGGAGGTCCACGAGCTGACGCAGAACGGCAACGGTGCCGTGATCGTCGACGTGCGCGAGCAGCATGAGTTCGAGCAGGCGCACCTGCCGGGCGCCGTGCACGTGCCGCGCGCCCACCTCGAGTCGCGCATCGAGGGCGTCGTCGGCGCTCGCGACCAGCGCGTGATCCTGTACTGCGCCTCCGGCAACCGCTCGGCCTTCGCGGCTCAGACGATGCAGGAGCTGCTCGGCTACGACGACGTCGCGTCGATGCGCGGCGGCATCACGCTCTGGAAGGACCGCGGCTACGAGGTCGAGGTCCCGCGCGTGCTCACCCCGGAGCAGCGCGAGCGCTACTCGCGCCACATGCTCGTCCCGGAAATCGGGCTCGAGGGTCAGCTGAAGCTGCTCGACGCCAAGGTGCTGCTGCTCGGCGCCGGCGGGCTCGGCTCGCCCGCCGCGCTCTACCTCGCCGCGGCCGGCGTGGGCACGATCGGCATCGTCGACAACGACGTCGTCGATCTCTCGAACCTGCAGCGCCAGGTCGCCCACGCGAACGACCGCATCGGCGTCCCGAAGGTCGACTCGGCCGAGATCTCGATCCACGACATCAACCCGGACGTGAAGGTCGACAAGTACCCGGTCCGGCTCGGCCCCGACAACATCATGGAGATCATCGATGGCTACGACGTGGTCGTCGACGGGCTCGACAACTTCCCCACGCGCTATCTGCTGAACGACGCGAGCGTGCGCAAGCAGATCCCGGTCGTGTCTGCGTCGATCCTCGGCTTCGAGGGCCAGCTCTCGGTCTTCCACCCCTACGAGGGCCCCTGCTATCGCTGCCTCTACCCGACGCCGCCGCCCGCGGAGCTGGCGCCGTCGTGCGGCGCGGCCGGTGTGCTCGGCGTGCTGCCGGGTGTGATGGGCCTGCTTCAGTCGGTCGAGGTGATCAAGCTGATCACGGGCGCCGGCGAGACGATGGCCGGCCGGCTGCTGCTCTACGACGCGCTCGGCACCACCTTCACCGAGCTCAAGGTCCGCCGCGACCCCGACTGCCCGATCTGCTCGCGCGAGCCGGGCGAGATCTCCGACGAGGAGATGGGCGTCTTCCCGGACTACGAAGCCTTTTGCGCCGGCGCTGGCTAGGCTGCCGGACCCGATGAGCACGATCAAGATCCCCCCGGTCCTGCGCGGCTCGGTTGGCGGCGCCAAGGAGGTCGAGGCCTCCGGCTCGGACGTCGGCGAGGTCCTGCGCGCGCTGGCGACCGAGCATCCGGCCACCGAGTCGCAGCTGTTCTCGGAGGACGGCGAGCTGAATCGCTACGTCAACGTCTACCTCAACGACGAGGACGTGCGCGTTCTCGACGGCCTCGGCACGAGCGTCTCCGAGAGCGACACGATCGTGATCCTGCCGGCGATGGCCGGCGGCTCGGCCTGATCGTCCGGCGCGCGACTGCGCGGGACACCGAGGCCTGGGGGAGCCTCTGGCAGCGCTCGGCGCGTGAGGCGTTCACGCCGCTGCTGCCGGCCGGGTTCGAGTTCCCGGAGGGGCGGCCCGAGGTTGTGCGCGAGCGCCTGCTGAATCCCGACCTGAGCGCGTTCGTTGCCGAGGACGACGCCGGGCTCGCCGGCCTCGTGGGCTGCGGTGTGAGCCGCGATCCCGATGCGGTCGAGAGCGTCGGCGAGATCCAGACGCTGTTCGTGGCCGCGGGCCGCTGGCGCGGGGGCGTCGGTCACGCGCTGATGGCGGCTGCACTCGAGGATCTGAGCGAGCGCGGCAAATCGGAGGCCACGGTCTGGTCGTTCGCCGCGAACGACCGCGCCAACGCGTTCTACGAATCCGAGGGCTTCACGCGCGACGGCGCCGAGCGCACCGAGGAGACCTGGGCGCACATCCCCGAGGCTGCGCTACCGGCGCGCGCTCCCCTAGCCTGCGGCGGGTGCGCGTAGAGAACCTTCACGAGGTCGAGCCCTTCATCACGCTCGACGGCTCTGAGATCCGCGAGGTGGCCGGCCCTGCGATCGGCAGCGCCGTCAACCAGAGCCTCGCCGAGGCGACCGTCCCCGCCGGCGGCTCGACCGAGGAGCACTTCCACCGCGTGACGGAGGAGATCTACTTCTTCACCGAGGGCCGCGGCCGGCTGCGGCTCGCCGGAGTCGAGCGCGACGTCGCGCCGGGCGACACCGTCGTGATCGCCCCCGGCGTCAGGCACAAGCTGTGGGCGTCCGAGGACGCGCCGCTCAAGCTTCTCTGTTGTTGCGCCCCCGCGTACTCGCACGAGGACACGGTCATCACGGAATAGGCCGCCGCGCGGCCGGGGCGAACCGCGCCGCCTGCACCGCCGGCTGGACCGGGTCGACCGTCCAGTCCGGGTGGTTCGGCATCGGCGGGGTCTTCGTCCCAAACAGCCAATCGCGCAGGAAGCCGCTCAGGTCGCGGTGGGCGACCTTCGAGGCGAACGCGATGAAGTCCTCCGTACCGACCGACTCGTCGCGGTAGCGCCGCACCCACTCACGCTCGAGCTTCTCGAACGTGCGCGTGCCGATCTTCTCGCGCAGCGCGAACAGGACGAGCGCCCCGCCGTGGTAGCGCTGGAAGGCGAAGAGCGTGTCGGGGCTTGACGGCAAGGCGACCGGCCCATCGTCGGCGCGCCACTGGTCGCTGTGGGCGTAGACCGCTCGCATCAGCTCGTCCATCGTCGCGTAGCCGGTCTCGTCCGGATAGCTCTCGGTGTCCTCGGCGAGGAAGCCCTTCTCCTCGGCGTAAAGGAACTCGTACCAGCTGGCGTGGCCCTCGTTCATCCACAGGTCGCTCCACTCCTCCGGCGACACGCTGTTGCCGAACCACTCGTGGGACAGCTCGTGCAGCATCGTCGGGTCCCACGTGCCCTGGCCGTACTCGGTGAACCAGACCTTGTCGTACAGCGAGATCGTCTGGGTCTCGAGCGCGAAGCCGAGCTCCGCGTCGACGATCAGCGAGCCGTAGATGTCGAACGGGTAGCGGCCGGCGCGCTCGGTCATCCAGTCGAGGTGGTGGGGAGTGAGGGCGACCGCCGGGTCCCCGACCTCCCTGAGCGACGGTGCGATCACATTCCGGATCGGCACTCCGCGATGCCGGCCCGCCCAGAGCAGGTCGTAGCCGCCGACCGCGAGCTGAACCAGCTCGGTGGCCATCGGCTGGCGCTGGAGGTAGCTCCAGGTCGTGCGCCCGCCGTGCTCACGCCGCCCGGTCGGCACGCCGTTCGCGACCGCGACGATGTCGCTCGGCACGTCGAGGCGGAACGTGTAGCTGGCCTTGTCGCTCGGGTGGTCGTTCGACGGGTAGACGTAGTGGGCGAGGTCCGGCTGCCCCGCCGTCGCGGTCCCGTCCGGCGTGCGTGAACAGCGCCGTGCTCGTCGGGTCGTCGCCGGGCTCGGTCGGCACGGCCACGAAATGCGAGACCTTGACCACGAACGGAAGCCCCTTCGCCAGTGGGCGGCTCGGCGTGATCACGAGCTCGCCGTCGTCGCGGGTCCAGCTCGCGGTCCGGCCGTTGACCGAGACGGAGCCGACGCTCTCGCCGGCGAAGTCGAGGTTGAAGCGCGACAGCGATTGCGTCGCGCGCGCGAAGATCGTCACCGTCCCGTCGATGCTCTGGCTCGGGTCGCTCGTCTCGTAGCGCAGGTCGAGGTTGTAGTGAAGGGTGTCGTAGCCGCCGTTGCCGAGCAGCGGATAGAGGCGATCGTCAAGGCCTGGCGCCCCCGGTGAGGGTGCAGCGGCCGCGGCCGGGGCGGCGGCGATCAGCAGGATGGCGAGGACGGCGATGAGTGCGCGGCGCATGAGAGCCGTCTTACCCACCACGGGTACGCTCCATTCGTGAGCGCGCCGCCGCAGGAGGCCTTCGCCCTCGACCCCGGCCGCATGGGCCTGCTGGTCGTCGACATGCAGAACGACTTCGTGCGCGTGGGCGCGCCGCAGGAGGTCCCGGACGCCCGCACCACGATCCCGGTGATCGCCTCGCTGCTCGACGGCTTCCGCGACGCCGGCCGCCCGGTTGTCTACACGCGTTTCACGGCCGGCCCGCGGCGCACGCTGCTGTGGACCTGGTCGCCCGAGTGCGGGCCCGAGCTGCGCTCGTGCTGGCCGGGCGAGCAGCGCGAGTACGGCGACGCCGACGGCACGCGCGAGGGACACGCGGTGATCGACGAGCTGGCGCCGCGCGACGGCGACCCAGTCGTCGACAAGTACGGCTACGGCGGCTTCCACAACTCGGCGCTCGAGGCGGTGCTCCGGGCCCACGACGTGTCCCAGGTCGTGGTGACCGGCACGGTCACGCAGATCTGCGTCGAGGAGACCGTTCGCGAGGGTTTCCACCGCGAGCTCGAGATGGTGCTCGTGTCCGATGGGGTGTCGTCGTTCGACCCCGAGCTGCACGCCGCCACGCTCCGAAACGTGGCCATGAAGTTCGGCCGGGTCGAGCCCGCCGAGCGCGTCCGCGAGGCCCTGGCGCCGGCAGGGGCGCCGCACTACACTTTCTGAAGCCATGCAGGGGGGTCTCGACACCAAGCCGTGCGGTGGCAAGTACGGCGACATCATCCAGGCGATCGGCAACACGCCGCTCGTGGAGCTCCGCCGCCTGAGCCCGAAGCCCGGGGTGCGCATCTACGCGAAGCTCGAGAGCTACAACCCGACCGGCTCGGTCAAGGACCGCGTGGCGCGCTCGATGATCGAGCGGGCCGAGGAGAACGGCCTGATCGCGCCGGGGCAGACCATCCTCGAGCCGACCTCCGGCAACACCGGGATCTCGCTCGCGATGATCTGTAGCCGCAAGGGCTACCCGCTCAAGGTCGTGATGCCGGACAACGTGACCGCCGAACGCACCCAGCTCCTCAAGATGTTCGGCGCCGAGATCGTCTACTCGCCCGGCGAGCAGGGCTCGAATGGGGCCGTCGCGATGGCGCTCGACATGGCCGAGGCCGACGCGAGTTACTACATGCCGTACCAGTACGGCAACCAGGCCAACCCGGACGCGCACTACAACGGAACGGCCGTCGAGATCCTCGAGGAGCTCGACGAAGTCACCGCCTTCGTCGCCGGGCTCGGCACCGGCGGCACGCTGATGGGCAACGCCCGCCGGCTCAAGGAGGAGGACCCGGACACGATGATCGTGGCCGCGGAGCCGCTCCAGGGCGAGCTCGTCCAGGGCCTGCGCTCGCTCGAGGACGGCTACATCCCGCCGATCATCGACCTCTCGCTGCTCGACCGGAAGATCTTCGTCTCCAACCGCGACGCGGTCGTGTGGACGAAGAAGCTGGTCGAGGAGGAGGGCCTCTTCGTCGGCGTATCGGCGGGGGCGATCGCTTCGATCTGCGTGCGCGTCGCCGGCGAGCTCGACGAGGGCAACGTCGTCTTCGTCGTGCCGGACGACGGCTGGAAGTACCTGAGCTCGGGCGTCTACACGAAGACGGTCGAGCAGCTCGAGGACGAGGGCGTCCTCGAGAGCGCCTCGTTCTGGTAATGGCAGCCGGGGCCTCGCGCCCCCGGACAGCCCATGTGTTCCGACACGGCCCCCTAGGCCGCGCGGTCGGCGCGCTCGCGCTCGTGGTCCCGCTCGTCCTCGTCCTCGTCCTCGTTCACGCCGGCGAGCGAGTCCTTCAGCTCGCGCATTCCGCGGCCGACCGAACGGGCGGCTTCGGGCAGGCGCTTCGGCCCCAGCACCAGCAGGGCCACGACAAGGATCACGAGCAGCTCAAGCGGACCGGGTGCGCTGATCATCCCCATGCAGGCTACTCGCGTCCGGCGCCCCCCGCCAGCAACGGGAGCCCGGCGGCGGCACGCAGGGCGACCTCGTGGGCCGCCTCGCACGCCATGATCGACCCCAGCGGGCGCCGCAGGCCCGGCCGGATCTCAGCGGCCGCCGACGTGTAGGCCGCCACCGCCTGAGCCTCGAGGTCGAGCGCGAAGCGCGCGAAGGCCGCCCGGCTGCGGAGCGCTGAGCCGAGCTCGCGCGGAGGCACGCCGGCGCGAGGCGAACGCCCGCCCACAGAGCGCAGCGACTGCTCGAGCCCGCGGATGTGCTCGCGCTCCTGCTCGAGCAGCAGCTCGCCGAGGCCGCTGTCGATCGCATCGCGCCGGAGCGCCGCCTCGTAGGCGCCCGCGAGCCGGGCCTCGAGTGCGAGCAGCTCCTCGAGGATCTCGCCGTCCGAGCGCCCGCTCTGGGCGTAGGCGGGCGCTGCCACGGCGAGGGCGGCGGCGGCTCCGAGCAGGGCTCGCCGGGTGGGCGCGGCGCTCACAGGGCGCCCGTCTCGAACGGGTGCGGCGAGGCCGGCCCGCCGGCGAGCACGCGCACGACCGCGAGCTGCTCGCCCTCGTCGGCGCCGATCTCGGCGGCCATCCTGCGCAGCTCGAGCTCGGGCAGCTCTTCGAGCGCCTCGAGGTAACCGCGCAGCTGGCGCTCCTCGAGGTCCTCGAGGAAGCGCAGGGCGTCCGCCTGGGTGCGCAGGCGCGGGAACTGGCGCTCGTACTCGGCGGCGTCGCGGCCCGCCGGCGGCTCGCCGCCAAGGTCGCGGATCGCGCGCTCGAGCCGGCGCACGTGCTCCTCCTCCTGGGCGCGGATCTCTCGCGAGAGCAGCAACGCGTCGCCGCGCAGCACCGGCGCCGAGGCGTTGTAGGCCGTGATGACGGCTCGCTCGAGCGCCAGCAGCGACCCGAGCAGCCCCGCGCCCGAGCCCGGCCGCGCGCCGCCGGAGGGCGGCGGATCGCCGCCGCCGCAGGAGGCGAGGAGCAGCGTGGCGCCACCGCCCAGGGCGGCGCGTCGAGTGACCCGGGCAGCCATCGCTCGCACACTAGCCTTCCCGCCATGCGCATCTCGAAGGCCGACTGGGACGAGCTCGTCGCACACGCGCGCGACGAGGCGCCCAACGAATGTTGCGGCTACCTGAGTGCGCGCGACGGCGAGGTGCAGCAGGTGTTCCGCGCCGAAAACGAGCGCCGCTCACCCTACGGCTACTCGCTCGACCACAAGAGCCTGTTCGCGGCCAACGAGCTCGACGACGACGGCTTCGAGGTCGGCATCTACCACTCGCACCCGCGCAGCGCAGCTGAGCCTTCGCAGACCGACATCAACCTCGCGACCTACCCGCACTGGACCTACCTGATCGTCTCGCTCGAGAACGGCGACGCCCCGCTCGTGCGCGCCTGGAAGATCGCCGACGGAGCGGTGAAGGAGGAGGAGCTCGACGTCGGCTCCTGACCTGTCCTGTCCCGCGTGCGGCCTGCCGCAGCGCGACGGGGGAGCGTTCTGCACGGGCTGCGGCATGCCGCTCGCCGTGACCGGCGGCGAGCCGCTCGAGGCTCCGCTCAACGAGGCGCACGGGCGCGCCCGGAAGGTCAACCCCGTCTACACCGAGGGCCAGCTCGTGCGGGTCGCCGGCGGACGCAACCAGGCAGAGGCCGAGCTGATCCAGAATCTCCTGCTCGAGGAAGGCGTGCCGAGCATATTGCGACGAACCGCCGGCTTCGACGTCCCCGACTTCCTTGCCGCCGGTCCGCGCGACGTGATGGTGCCGCTGGCGGGGGCCGAGGCGGCCCGCGACGTGTTGCTCGAGGCCCAGCTCGCGCCCACCGGCGACGGCGGTTCGGCGCGGCCCAACCCGCTCATCCTCATCGGCGCGGTGCTGGGCGGCGGGGCTGCGGCGGCGCTGATCGCGTGGCTGCTTCTGCAGGGGGGCTGAGCGGCCGCAGCAGGTAGGCTGCGGCGCCATGGAATTTGCACCGTCGGAGCGCGTCGCGACCCTCCTCGACCGAGTCCGCGAGTTCACGAGGCAGCACGTCGATCCGGTCGAGCGCGAGGCCCTCGAGGCACTCGACCGCGAGGTCGAGCCGGGTACGGCGTATCCGGCGATCCTCGTCGAGCTGCGCGAGCGCGCGCGCTCCGAGGGTCTCTGGAACCTGTTCATGCCGGACGACCGCTACGGCCCCGGGCTCCTCAACTGGGAGTACGGGATGCTCTGCGAGGAGATGGGCCGCAGCGCCGTCGCGCCGATGGTCTTCAACTGCGCGGCGCCCGACACCGGCAACATGGAGATCCTCGCCGAGCACGGGACCGACGGGCAGAAGGACCGCTGGCTGCAGCCGCTGCTCGACGGCGAGACGCGTTCCTGCTTCTCGATGACCGAGCCCGAGACGGCGGGCTCCGACCCCACCGGGCTCGTGACGCGCGCCGAGCTCGAGGGCGACGAGTGGGTCATCAACGGGCACAAGTGGTTCACGTCGGGCTACAACGGCGCCGGCGTCGCGATCGCGATGGTGGTGACCGATCCCGACGCCCCGCCGCACAAGCGCGCTTCGATGATCCTCGTGCCGGTCGACACGCCGGGCTTCACGGGCGTCCGGCCGGTTCCCGTGATGGGCCACGACGAGGGCCCTGGGCACTGGGAGGTGCTCTACGAGGACTGCCGCGTGCCGGCTGACAACCTGCTCGGCACGCGCGGCTCCGGCTTTCAGATCGCCCAGGACCGGCTCGGCCCGGGCCGCATCCACCACTGCATGCGCGCCATCGGCTCGGCAGAGCGCGCCTTCGGCCTGATGTGCACGCGGGCCCACGGGCGCGAGGCGTTCGGCGGGCCGCTGGCGGAGAAGCAGTTCGTCCAGGACTTCGTCGCGAAGTCGCGCATGGAGATCAACCAGGCGCGGCTGATGGTGCTGCACGCCGCGTGGAAGATGGACACCGAGGGCAAGCGCGCGGCGCGCCAGGACATCTCGATGATCAAGGTCATCGCCGCTCAGATGCACCAGCGCGTGCTCGACCGGGCGATGCAGGTGCACGGCGCGCTCGGCATGTCCGACGACACGCCGCTCGCCGCGATGTGGCGCCAGGGGCGCTGGCTGCGGATCGCAGACGGGCCCGACGAGGTCCACAAGATGGTCATCGCCGTGCGCGAGCTGAACCGCTTCCGGCCGACCGACACCGAGCAGGACCGGGCGCCGGTCGCCGCCGGGACGCAAGCGCGCGCGTGACGACCGGGCTCACGGACGAGCAGCAGGCGTTCGTCGAGGCGCTGCGCGACTTCGCCGAGCGCGAGCGCTTCGAGCGCCCCGAGGAGGACAACCACGACGAGGCCGTCGCCGCCCGCATGGGCGAGCTCGGCTGGTACGGGATCCAGATCCCTGAGGAGTACGGCGGCTCGGGCGGCAGCTTCCTCGACGCGACGCTCTTCCTCGAGGAGACGACGCGCGGCCGCGTGCCGATCGGCGCCTACGGCGTGACCCTGATCGTCGTTGGTGCGCTCAACCGCTTCGGCAGCGAGGAGCAGAAGCGCGAGCTGTTCGGCCGGGTGGTCAAGGGCGGGACGCTGGCGATCGCGATGTCCGAGCCCGACGCCGGCTCGGACGTCGCCGCACTGAAGACCCGCGCCCGCCGCGACAACGGCGAGTGGGTGGTCGACGGGGCGAAGATGTGGTGCTCGTACGCGCACAAGGCGAGCCACATCCTGATCGTGTGCCGGACGGGGCCGGGCGAGCGCCACGAGGACATGTCGATGATCCTCGTCCCGCGTGAGACCGAGGGCATGACGCTCACGCCGATCAAGACGCTCGGCGGGGAGGAGACCAACGAGATCCATCTCGACGGTGTGCGCGTGCCGGAGGAGGCGCTGCTGGGTGTCGACGGGAACGGCTGGACCCAGCTGATGGCGGGGCTCAACTACGAGCGCACGATCCTCGCCGCGACGTCACTCGGGCTGGCGCAGCGCACCTTCGACGACGCGCTCGCCTACTCGAAGGAGCGCAAGCAGTTCGGCAGGCCGGTGGGCAGCTTCCAGGCGATCTCGCACCGCTTCGCCGAGCTCGCGACCGAGCTGACACAGGTGCGGCTGCTGGTTCGCTGGGTCGCCGCCATGACCGATGAGGACCCGAACCGGATGCTTCCCCAGGAGGCTTCGATGGCCAAGCTCGCCGCCACCGAGCTGGCCAAGCGCTGCGCGCTCGAGGGCGTTCAGGTGATGGGCGGCTACGGCTACGCGACCGAGTATCCGATGGAGCGCTACCTGCGCGCGGCTGTCGTCACGACGATCTACGGCGGCACGTCGGAGATCCAGAAGAACATCATCGCCAAGACACTCGGCCTCTAGGCGGCGAAATGCTCAAGCCCGGACATATTCCGGCCGATACAGGGGAGATGGCCGCGCGCGCCCCCCGCTGGCCGGACGGCGCTGACCGTCTCGCGAGTGCCCGCTTCGGTGATGCGGGAGAGGCGATGCATGCCGTAACGCGGCTGCTCGGCAGCGCCACCGCGATGGGGGCGCCGGGGTCGGTGGCCGGCACGCTCGTGCACGAGGCGCGCGCCTTCTTCCGCGTCGACAGCGCGGTCCTGCTGTCCGTCGCAGAGGTCGAGGGGCACACGGAGGTCGTGGCCGCCGAACCGCCGACCGGGGCGGGCAACGGCTCGCGCGCCCTCAGCGCGCTGCCGGCCGTGGCGCGGCTGTTGACCGCGCGCGAGGGGGCTCGCGTCGTGCTGGGCGACGAGGCCGTGTCGCTGGCGCGCGCGCTCGGCCTCTCCGACGAGCTGCGCTCGGCCCTGCTCCTGCCGATGCGGGTCCGCGAGCGCATCGGGCACGTGCTGATCCTGGCCCGCACGAGTGAGCAACTCGAGCTGGGGGCGGAGGACCTCGACGTCGCGCGCGCGTTCGCCGCCGCGGCCGGGGCGGGCCTCGCGCAGCTCGAGCTCGCGGCCGAGAGTGCGGCCCGGCACGCCCGCCAGGCGTCGCTGACGCGGGCCGCCCGCACGCTCAGCGAGAGCCTCGACCTCAACCGCGTCCTCGTGCGCATCTGCGAGGAGGCGGCGCGCATCCTCGACGCCGACTACGCGAACGTCTTCCTCGGCAACGCCGCCGAGGGCCTGCGCTTCGAGGCGACCTTCGGCCTGGGAGCCGAGCTGATCGGAGCGCGCGTGGAGACGGGCGAGGGGCTCGTCGGCAAGGTGGTCGAGCGCGGCGAGTCGATGCTCACGAACGACTACCAGGGCCTGCCGCGGCAGGTCCCGCTCGCCCCGTTCGACAACGTCAAGAGCTCGCTGGCCGTGCCGATGTTCTGGGATCGAGAGCTGCGCGGGGCGCTCGCGGTCGGGCACTTCAAGCCGCACCTCGTCACGCGCGACGACCTCGCGCTGCTCGAGGCGTTCGCCGACCTGGCCGCCGCGGCCTGCCGCAACGCGAGCGTGCACGCCGGCCTGATGCTCGCCGCCCGCACCGACTCGCTGACCGGCTGCCTCAACCACGCCGCGCTGCACGACACCCTGCGGCGTGAGCTCGAGCGCTGCCGGCGCACCGGTCACGGCTTCTCCCTGGCGATCCTCGACCTCGACAACTTCAAGCAGGTGAACGAGCGCCACGGCCATCTCGCGGGGGACGAGCTGCTGCGGCGGGTCGGCAGGGCGCTGCGCCACAGCGTGCGCGGCTACGACCTCGTCGGGCGCTACGGGGGCGACGAGTTCGCGATCGTCGCGGTGGACGCGGACGAGCACGAGGCGGCTGAGGTCACGGCGCGCGCGATCGCCGGCGTCGGGCGCGCCTTCGGGAAGCTCGACTACATCGATGGCGAGGGCGGTGCGACCGCGGGGATCGCCGAGTGGCACGAGGGCGAGGGCGTGACCTCGCTGATCGAACGGGCCGACCGTGCGCTTCGCTACGGCAAGCAGCACCAGGGGCGCGGCAGCGCCGTGCGCAGCTCCGTGCTGCCGGCGCTCTTCGTCCCGGCGGCGCAGGCGCGCGTCGAGCCCGGCCCGGAGGTGGACGGAGACGCGCGCGTCTGGATCGAGCGCGCCCGCGAGCAGACGGCCGAGCTGCGCAAGCGCACGCGCCAGCTGGCGCTGGCCGGGACGGTGGCTGCGCGCGTCGCGGCCCTCGACGACGAGCGGGCGATCGCCCAGGCGGCGGTCGACGAGGTTCAGCGCGCGTTCCAGTTCGCGCTCACCGCGATCCTGCGAGTGCGCGGCGACGGCTATGTCGAGAGCGTTGCGATGCGCGGCGTGGCGCTGCGCCGGCTCGGTGTCGACCGTTGGGCGCAGCCGCTCGAGTCGGGGCTGATCGGCCGCTGCGTGCGCGAGCGCCGTGCGGTGCTTTCCGGCGACGTCCGCTCCGAGCCCGACTACCGGCTCGTCCCCGGGCTGGCCGAGGTGCGCTCCGAGCTCGCGACGCCGATCTGGGTCGGCGGCGAGCTGTGGGGAGCGATCGACATCGAGGAGGTGCGCGCCGATGCCTTCGACGACGACGACGCGCGCCTGATGCAGACGATCGCCGACCAGGTCGGGGCTGCGCTGCGCGCGGCCCGCGCGACTCAGCTCGAGGCGGACAGCGAGTCGAGCGCCGCGCGCCAGTCGCGCTCTATAGCCAGCAGCTGACGCCCGAAGGCGTCGACGAGCAGCGAGCGGGCGCCGCGGTCGAGCGGCCCGGTGGCGAGCGCGGCGGCGGCGCGCGGTCCCGCCTCCCGCTCGAGCATCTCGAAGATCGTCCCGCCGAGCAGCATTGCGTCTGCCGCGGCCGGCGGGAACTCCGGCCGGCGGCCCTCGCGCAGCCGCCGCATGATCGCGGCGCGCAGGTGCGGCGTCTGCCCCGACAGCCAGGTGGCGGCGCCCTCGCACAGCCACGCCCAGCGCACGTAGCGGCGGAATGCCGACGGCGAGAAGGGTGGTGGCAGCTCGTCGCTGTTCGCTCCGAGCACGACGTGCGCGTACTCGTGGTGCGGCGACAGCAGCAGCGCCTCGCGCGAGCCCTCGACGTTGGAGGCCCTGGCCTCGAGCGCAGGCGGCGAGAGCACGTGGATGTCGGTCTCCGAGAACCAGCCCGCGAAGTAGCGGCGGCCCGCCGGGGCGCTGACGCGCCGCGCCAGCGGCAGCCACGGATGGGCGAGCGTGAGCGCGGCGGAGCGCGGGTGAAGGACGACGGCGATCTCCTCCGGGAGCTCCGGAAAGAGCCCCGCCAGCTCGTCGCGGAACACCTCGAGTGCCGAGAGCACCGAGTTCGCCTCGCCGGACTCGGAGGAGTCGTGGCGCGCGGAGAAGGTCTGCGAGTAGGACTCGACCCAGGACACGCGCCAACTCTTGCACGGGCCACGGGACACGGGACCTCTCCGCCGCCCCCGCTCGTAGTGACTACGGGTGAAGCGCGTGCAAAGCTCTGCCGCCAGTGTGAATGCGGATCGGCCTGTGGCCCTGACGCCCGTCGCAGCGGGATCGCGACGGCTCGTGCGTGCCGGCGACGAGCGCACGGCGACCGAGCGGCGGCTCGTCCGTGATGCCCAGCGCGGCTCGGTCGAGGCGCTCGAGCAGCTCTTCAGGCACGAATGGCCGCGCGCGTACCGGGCCGCCTACCTGGTGGTGCACGACGCCGCGGCGGCGGAGGACATCGCGCAGGAGGCATTCCTGGCGGCCGTGCGCGCCCTCGACCGCTTCGACCGGCGCCGCCCGTTCGGCCCCTGGATGCATCGCATTGCCGTGAACCGCGCGATCGACGTGAGCCGGGCGCGCGCGCTGCGGCGCGAGGTCGACGCGGCGGCGGGAGCGCCCGAGGAAGCGCCGCCGGACCGTCCCTCGCTGCCCTTCTCGGACGAGCTTCTCGGGGCGCTGCGCGAGCTCGGCCCGGAGCAGCGCGCGATCGTCGCGCTGCGCTACCTGTTCGAGTACACGCCTGGCGAGATCGCGCGCGCGCTCGAGCTGCCGCGCGGGACCGTCAACTCGCGCCTGCGGCGGGCGCTCGACCGGCTGGCCGAGCTGCTCCCTGAGGAGGTGTCGCGGTGAGCGCGGGCGTCGAGGAGCGGCTGCGCTCGGAGCTGCGCGAGCGCGAGGCGCCCGACGAGGCGGCCGCCAGCGCGCGCAGCTGGCGGGTGGCTGAGGCTGCCTTCGCCGAGCGCGTCCCGGTCAGGCGGCGGCCGCGGCCGCTGCTGCGGGTCGCGCTCGTCACCGGGCTGCTCGCCGTCGTGCTGGCCGCCCTGCTGACGCCGGCCGGCGCCCAGGTGGGTCAGTGGATCGAGAAGCGCATCGGCCTCGGACCCGAGGAGACGCAGCCGACGCTGCGCGGCTTCCCGGGCGGCGGACGCCTGCTGGCGGTCTCCGACTCAGGCGCCTGGGTGGTCAACCCGGGCGGCGGCGTGCGCCGGCTCGGCGACTACCGCGAGGTGGGCTGGTCTCCGCGCGGCCTGTTCGTCGTCGGGACGCGCGGGCACCGGATCACGGCGATGGAGCCGGACGGCGAGCCGCGCTGGTCGTTCAGCAGGCCGGGCCGGCTCTCAGGGCCCGCCTGGTCGCTCGGCGACGGCTTCCGGGTCGCCTATCTGGAGCGCCGCGGCGGCGACACGTCGGTGCGGGTTGCGGACGGCAGTGGCGGCGTCGACCACCTGGTCGCGACCGGTGCGAGCACGATCGCGCCGGCATGGCGACCGGGGCGCGGCTACGTGCTCACCTACGCGACGGCCGCGGGCGGCCTGCGGACCGTCGACGCCGACAGCGGACGGCTGCTCTGGCGCGGGCGCGACGGCGCACCGTTGCAGCTGGCCTGGACGCGCGACGGCCGCCGGCTTGCCGCGCTGACCCGGGACGCGCTGCTCGTCTACTCGCGCGACGGCACGTTGCTGGCGAGGCGCGACCTGCCGGCCGGAACCCGCGCGCTCGCCGTGGCGCCCCACCCGCGCGGACACCGGGCGGCGTTCTCGTTCAGCCGCCGCGGAGTGTCGTCGGTCGTCTCGCTGCGCCTCGAGGCCGAGCCCGGGCGCCCGCGGCCGATGTTCACCGGCTCGGGCACGCTGCGCGACCTCGCCTGGTCGCCGAACGGCCGCCGCCTGCTCGTCGGCTGGCCGGAGGCGAACCAGTGGCTCCTGATCGCCGGCGGTCGCGCCCGCGCGTTCGCCGGGGTGTCGAGACAGCTCGACCCGGGGGCAACCGGCGCGGGCTTCCCGCGGCTATCGGGTTGGTGCTGCCAGGCTCGTTAAGCGAGAACCGGGACCGCGTCCGAGGCGATCGCCTCGATCTCCTCGGAGGCGCGGTCGAACTCGTCGTCCGAGAGGACCGGGGTGCCCTCGAACGGCAGGTCGCGGTAGAGCTCGAGCCACGAGCGGCAGCCGTGGTACTCGGGACGGACCTTGACGGTCACCGGACGCGGGATCCGGTAGGCGCGCAGCAGCATCACGTGGAGGGGATGGCGGCGCTTCCAGTGCAGGCGCTTCTCCGCGTAGTCGGTGGTCCAGATGTAGTACGGCGAGAGCGCGTCGATCGCCCGCGGATCCGTGATCAGATAGCTCGAGGCAACCTCGGCCCAGGCGCGAATGCGGACCCGCTCCGGCTGAGGAATCCCGCCGTCCTGGATCAGCGCCGAGGCCGGCGGCTCGTTCTCGGGCCAGACGCCCTCCTCAAGCGCGCGCGCCAGCTCCGGCACGTGCGACTGGCGGATCAGGTCGTTGCGCTGGTGATCGAAGGTCGGGTAGAGGAAGAAGCGGTCGTGCTCGATCTCGAAGTGCTTGTTCTCCTCACGGATCCCGCCCTTCCGGAGCGTGACGAGCTGTTCCCCCTCTGCGAGGGCACGCACGGTGACGGCCCATTCCTTAAGTGCAACTGGCATAGACGAGAGAACCTCCAAAGCCGCGTCCGGCGTTCTACAAGCCGATTCTCTTGGGACGCGAGGCGGCCATTGTTGCGAATCAAACCCGCATACGCAAGGGAAATTTCGTGACGAATGCCACGTTTACACGTTGCTCGAATGCAAGACCTGACCCCTTAGTCGACGGCTCTGAGCACCGCTGCGAAGTCCTCCTCGCCGTGGCCTTCCTCGGCGGCTCTCGCATAGAGGGTCTCGGCCAGCGTCCCGAGCCGCAGCTCGACGCCGAGCGCCTTGGCCTCCGCGATGCAGTGGCGGATGTCCTTGAGCATGTGCTCGAGCTTGAAGAGGGGCGGTTCGAAGCGCTCCTCGAACATGGGTGGGCCCTTCAGCGTGACCATCGCCGAATTGCCCGCGCTGCCCTCGGCCACCTGGAGAAACGCGTCCGGGTCGATGCCCGCCGCCCGCACCGTCACGACCGACTCCGCCAGGGCGGCGGCGTTCACTGCGCCCATCACGTTCGTGAGCAGCTTCGCGAGCTGTCCGTGGCCCTGCGGGCCGACGTGCACGATGCGCTCGCCCAGCACGTCGAAGAGCGGCTGCGCGCGCGCGAAGGCCGGCTCGGGGCCCCCCGCCATGATCGTCAGCGTGCCGTCCTCGGCCTTCGGGCGCGAGCCGGAGACGGGCGCCTCCAGGAAGTCGAGGCCGTCGCCGCTCAGTCGCTCCGCGAGCCGCACCGACGCGCTCGGCGAGGTCGTCGACATGTCGACGACGAGGGCGCCCGGCGCGAGCGCGGCCGCCGCGCCGTCGTCGCCGAACAACACGCCCTCCACCTGAGGCGCGTCGGGCAGGATCGAGATCAGCGCGTCGGCGCCCGCGGCGGTCTCCGCGGGAGTCGCGCCGGCGCGCACGCCGTGGTCGCCGGCGAAGCGCTCCGCCTTCTCCCGCGTCCGCGTCCACACCGACACGTCGAAGCCCGCGCGGGCGAGGTTCGCGGCCATCGGGCCACCCATGATCCCGAGGCCGAAGAAGGCCACTTTGTCAGGCCGGTCTGCCAAATCCCCCACCTCCCGGGGTCTCGATTCGCAAGCGGTCACCGGGGCGCAGCGTGCCCGATGCCTTGGGCTGCAGCTCGTCCCCGTTCAGCAGGTTCCTACCGGGAGCACCGGGTTCGCCACCCTCCGCGCCCGGTGGTGCGTGGCGCCGGCGCTCGGTCACCAGTGAGTAGTTCATCTCCGCCAGCGCCTCGAGCTCCCGGATCACGCCGTCGCCCCCGCGGTGCCTGCCGGCCCCGCCCGAGCCGCGACGCAGCGCGTACTCGACCGCCCGCAGCGGGAACTCGAGCTCGAGCGCCTCCACCGGCGTGTTGAGCGTGTTCGACATCGCCACGTGCACCGCGCTCGGGCCGTCGGCGTCGGGACAGGCGCCCTGGCCGCCGCCGAGCGTCTCGTAGTAGGTGAAGCCGTCGTTGCCGAGCGCCACGTTGTTCATCGTGCCCTGGCCGAGTGCCCGGCCGAACGCCTTCAGTACCAGGTCGGCGACCCGCGACGACGTCTCGGTGTTGCCCGCCACGACGGCCGCCGGCGGGCGCGCGTTCAGCAGCGAGCCCTCCGGGACGGTCACCGTGAGCGGCCGGTAGGCGCCGGCGCAGGGCGGCACGTCGGGGTCGGTCAGGACGCGCAGCGCGAAGTAGGAGGCGGACAGGGTCACGGCCAGCGGGCAGTTGAGGTTGCCGTCGTACTGCTCCGCGCTGCCGGAGAAGTCGAGCTCGAGCTCGTCGCCCCTGACGGTGGCGCGCACGTGCAGCTCGAGGTCCCCGTCGGGCGCCTCCAGCACGTCCGTGGCCTCGCGCTCGCCGTCCGCGAGCTCCTCGATGCGCGCGCGCGTGCGTCGCTCCGCGTAGTCGAGCGTCTCGCTCATCGCCGCGCGCAGCGTGTCGAGCCCGTGCCGCTCGGCCAGGGCGGCGAGCCGCTCGCCCCCGGAGCGGTTGGCGGCGAGCTGGGCGCGCAGGTCGGCCTCGCGCTGGCGCGGCGAGCGCATCTGCGAGGTCAGCTCGTCGAGGAGCTCGCGGTCGAGCTCGCCCGCCCGGGCGAGCCGGGTCGGCGGGATCACGACGCCCTCGTCCTCGAGCGTGCGCGAGTCGACCGGCAGGCTGCCCGGCACCGGGCTGCCGACGTCCGCGTGGTGCGCGCGGCTCGCGGCGAAGCCGGCCAGCTCTTCATCCACGAACAGCGGCGACACGACCGTGATGTCCGGCAGGTGGGTGCCGCCGCGGTAGGGGTCGTTGAGGATCCAGGCGTCGCCCGGGGCGTGCTCCTCATGGAGCACCGCCTCGACCGAGGCCGGCATCGCGCCGAGGTGCACCGGGATGTGCTCGGCCTGCATGACCATCTGGCCCTCGGCGTCGAACAGCCCGGTTGAGGCGTCGCGGCGCTCCTTGATGTTCGCCGAGTGGGCCGAGCGCACGAGCACGACGCCCATCTCGTCGCAGGCGGCGCGCAGCGCGCCGACCATCACCTGGAGCGTGATCGGGTCGAGGCTCACTCCGAGACCTTCTCCATGACCACCGCATCGCTGCCGCTCTCGGCGCGCCAGCCCGGCGGCACGACGAGCGTCGCTCCGGGCAGCTCGAAGATCGCCGGACCGTCGACCTCCGCGCGGCCGGGGCCGAGCACCTTGGCCTCGACGACCTCGTCGCCGAAGCGCAGCTCGCGCGTGCCGCGCTCCTCGGCGTCCTCGGGCTCGGTTTCGTGCAGGTCGGTGCCTTGCAGGGCGGCGGTCACGCGCACGGTCACGAGCTCCAGCTCGGCGTCCGGATCGTCGTAGCCGTAGCGCTCGGCGTGGGCGGCGTCGAAGTCGCGGCGCAGCTCGTCCGGCCCGGGCTCGAGCTCACCCTCGACCGCAAGCTCGAAGGCCTGACCCGCGTAGCGCAGCTCGTAGGTGGCGCGCAGCTCGGCGTCGGGCGCGTCCATCTCGTCGCGTCCGCGCTCGCCGAGCCGCGCGACGATCTCGGCCACGCTCGCCCGGGTGAGCTCGTCGCCGGACAGCAGGACGCTCTCGACGATGTCGCGACGGCGCTCGGAGACCACGAGCCCGAGCGCCGACAGAACGCCGGAGGCGACGGGTGCGACCACGCGCGTCATCCCGAGCTCCTCGGCGATCGCGGCGGCGTGCAGCGGGCCGGCGCCCCCGAAGGCGACCATTGCCAGGTCGCGCGGGTCGACTCCGCGCTCGACCGTCACGACGCGCACGGCCTGCGCCATCTCCGTGTTCGCCACCCGCGCGATCCCGGCGGCCGTCTCCTCGAGCGGGAGCCCGAGCGCCTCGCCGAGGCGACCGACGGCCCGCTCGGCGGCCTCGCGATCGAGTTCGACGTCCCCCGCTAGCGGCGAGCCCGGATCGAGATAGCCGAGCAGCAGGTCCGCGTCGGTCACCGTCGGCTCCTCGCCGCCGCGCCCGTAGCACGCGGGGCCGGGGTCGGCGCCCGCGGACTGCGGGCCGACGCGCAGCGCGCCGCCGGCGTCGCGCCAGGCGATCGAGCCGCCGCCCGCGCCGACCGTGTGGACGTCGACCATCGGGAGGGCGAGCGCCCGGCCGCCGACCTCACGGCCGCCGCTCACCTCGACGCGGCCGTCGAGCGCGACCGACACGTCGCAGGACGTGCCGCCCATGTCGAGCCCGACGACGTCCCCGGCGCCCGCCTGCTTCGACATCGCCGCGGCCCCGACCGCGCCCCCGGCCGGCCCGGAGAGGACCGTCCAGGAGCCGTGGCGGGCGGCGGTGGCGGAGTCGGCGATGCCGCCACTCGACAGCATGATCTCGGGCACGGGCAGCCCCTCGTCGCGGGCGCGCTCGGCGAGCCGCTCGAGGTAGCCGCGCAGGAGCGGGGAGAGGGCGGCGTCGACGACCGTCGTGGCGCAGCGCTCGTACTCGCGGAAGACGCCGGCCGTCTCGTGCGACGTGGACACGTGCGCGTCCGGCAGCGCCTCGCCGGTCAGCTCCGCCGCGCGCCGCTCGTGATCGGGGTGGCGGAAGCCCCAGAGCAGGCAGACGGCGACGGACTCCACGTCGAGCTCGCCGAGCGCCTCGCGCAGCTCGTCCTCTTCGAGCTCTCGAAGCACCCCGTCCGGGCCGCAGCGCTCGGGCACGGGCACGCGCAGCTCGGCCGGCACCAGCGGCGGGGGGTGGCCCGCGCAGAGGCGGTAGAGATCCGGGCGCGCCTGGCGGCCGAGCTCCTCGAGGTCGACGAAACCCTCGGTGGCGAGCAGCGCGGTCTTCGCCACCTTGCCCTCGAGCAGGGCGTTGGTGCCGACCGTCATGCCGTGGACGAAACGCTTCACGTCCCCGGGCGCGGCGCCGGCCGCGGCGAGCGCCTCACGCACCGCGTTCGCGACGCCCTCGGACTGGTCCCTCGGTGTGGTCGGAGCCTTCCCGGTGACCGCGCGCTCGTCGGTCAGGAGGACGGCATCGGTGAAGGTGCCGCCCACGTCCACCCCGAGGATCATCTCGGGGTGGACGCTATGCGTTTCAGGCGGCCGCCAGCGCCACGACGTCCTCGAGGTGCTTGTGCGACGGGCAGTACTTCCTGCCCGGCAGCGGCACCCGCTGGCAGGGGCTGCCCCGGCGCGTACTCGCGTGACAGCACGCCGGGCTGCCGTCGAAGGTCACACCCGTCCGAAGCCGGCTGTCGACGAACTCCGTCGCCACCGTCATGTGCTCCCTGCACAGGCGGTAGACGCGCAGCTGCTCGGTCATCGGAAAGAAGTGACGCACGTCGTTGAACAGCGTCTTCACGGGCTTCGCGAAATAGTGCCGATCGAGCGCCAGGCGCTCCATCGACACCTCGCACGTCCTGAGAAAGCGCTGTCGTGTGATTGCGACGTCCTCCCCCCTGCTGGGAACGACGTCCACCGCCAACTGGCGGTACAGCGAGCGACTGAACTGATACATCGGGCCTCCTGCCGTCATTGCGCCTCCGCAGGCTGGAACGACCCCAATGTTGAGTTTGTGTTAAGCGGGTTACGATGGCGCGATGGCCAGCCTGCTCGATTTCACCAGCCAGGGCGACCCCGCCACGATCACGGACGACGCGTACCTGAACCGCACGCTGAAGCTCATGGACCCGCAGCAGCTCTACGAGCTGTGGGAGCGCCAGCAGTGGCAGTCGCAGGGCATCGACCTGGAGCGCGACAAGGAGCAGTGGGCCACGCTCTCGGATGAGGACAAGGAGGAGCACCTCTGGGGCCTCTCGTCCTTCTTCGTCGGCGAGGAACGCGTGACCACGCAGTTCTCGGGGCTCGTGATGGCCTACGAGAACGAGCAGGAGGAGGCCTTCCTCACGACGCAGCAGGTCGACGAGGCGCGCCACATGCAGTTCTTCGACCGTTGGTTCCGCGAGGTGGCCGGGACCGACGGCGGCATCCAGGACCGGCTCGCGGCGGCGCGGGCGGACGTGACCGACGCGTTCGTGGAGCTGTTCGACGAGCGGCTGGTCAAGGCCGGCGAGCGCCTGATCGCCGATCCGGCCGACCTCGAGGCGAAGGTCGACTTCGTGACCGCGTACCACATGGTCATCGAGGGGACGCTGGCGCTGACGGGCCAGCACTTCATGTTCGACTACTACGAGAAGCACGACCTGCTGCCGGGCTTCCAGGAGGGCTTCGCCAACATCGCGCGCGACGAGCACCGGCACGTCGCCTACGGCACCTGGTTCCTCCAGCAGAAGTGCGCGGACGAGGGGATGCGCATCCGCGTGCAGGAGACGCTCAACGACCTGCTCCCGCTCGCGGCCGGCGTGCTGGTGCCCAAGGGCTATGCGCTCGGCGACGAGTACGAGTTCTTCGGCTACACGTCGCAGGAGCAGGCGGAGTTCGCCTACAGCGCTCTGTCGCGCCGGCTCAAGGTGATCGGCGTGCCGCTGGGATCTACTGCATCGGCTGCATGAGCCAGTCCATGCGCCGGCGCGCGTAGACGAGCGGGTGCCCCTCCTCGAGGCGCCCGCCCTCGAGGTCGCCGATCAGGATCGTGTGGTCGTAGCGCGCGAAGTTCTCCGCGCGCCGGCAGCGTAGGTAGGCGAGCCCGCCGCTCAGCTCGGGGACGTCGTCGTCCCACGACCACTCGAGCCCCGCGAACTTGTCCGGGTGGCTGCTGTCCGCGAAGCGCTGGGCGAGGTGCAGCTCGTCGCTCTTCAGCAGGTGCACACCGAAGTGATCGCAGGTCGCCAGCGGGTCGTGGCAGCGCGACGCGTGCCAGACCGACACGAGCAGCGAGGGCGGATGGGCGCTGTAGGAGCTGAGCGAGGTGGCTGCGATCCCGCACGGCTTGCCGTCGGGGCGGCGGGCGGTGATCACGGCGACGCCCGAGGCGAGCACGGTCATCGACTCCGTGAAGAGCTCGTGGACAGGTGTCTCGCCGTCTATTCCCATCGCTCGAAGGCGGGCTCGCGGCCGGCCCCCACCAGCGTATGCATGCGGTCGAGCGCGGGGTCGCGCTCCGGGTGGTCGACGCGCTGGTGGGCGCCCCGGCTCTCCTCGCGCGCGAGGCAGGACGCCGCGATCAGGCGCGCCAGCGGGTAGCGGTCCTCGAGCAACGCGCGCAGTCGCGCCGGGTCGCGCAGCAGGCCGGCGTCGCTCCACAGCGCGGCGCGCGTCTCGTCCGGCGGGAGCGGCGCCGCGACCGGCTCCGCGGGGTCCGCGTCGGCGGGCGGCTCGGGGTCTGCCGTGGCGGCGAGCCCGGCGCGGCGGCCGAACACGAAGCATTCCGCGAGCGAGTTCGAGGCCAGCCGGTTGGCGCCGTGCAGCCCGGTGCAGGCGCATTCGCCGACGGCGTACAGGCCTGGCAGCGTCGACCTCCCGTCGAGGTCCGCCGCCACGCCGCCCATCGTGTAGTGCGCGGCCGGTGCGACCGGCACGAGCTCGCGCGCCGGGTCGATACCGACCTCGGCCAGCGCGGCCGCGATGTTGGGGAAGCGCCCGAGGTCGAGCGCGCGCATGTCGAGTCCGACCGAGGGGGCACCGCCGGCGTCGAGCTCGGCCTGGATCGCGAGCGCCACCTGGTCGCGCGGGGCGAGCTCGTCGACGAAGCGCTCGCCCGCGGGGTTGAGCAGCTTCGCGCCCTCGCCGCGCACCGCCTCGGTGATGAGGAAGCCGTCGCGCGGGCCGTCGTGGCGCAGCGCGGTGGGGTGGAACTGCATGAACTCGAGATCGGCGAGCCGCGCGCCGGCGGCGTCGGCGAGCGTGAGGCCCGCGCCGATCGCGCCGCGCGGGTTCGTCGTCCGCGCCCAGAGCGCGGCCATCCCGCCGGTGGCGAGGATGACAGCGCGCGCCAGCAGCCTCCGCGCGACTCCGTCCCGCGAGCGTGCGACCAGCCCGACGCAGCGGCCCTCGTGCGTGAGCAGAGCGCTCGCCGCGAGCGGCTCGAGCACGGTCACGCGCTCGTCCGTCGCCGCGATCGCCGACAGGTCGCGCGTGATGCGGCGGCCGGTGGCAGAGCCGCCGGCGTGGACGATCCGCCGCCGGGAGTGGCCACCCTCGAGCCCGAGTGCGAGGTTGCCCGCGCGGTCGGCGTCGAACTGGACGCCGAGCTCCTGCAGGTCGCGGACGCTGGCGGGCGAGTCCTCGCAGAGCACCCTGACCGCGCTCGGGCGGGCGAGCTCGCGGCCCGCGACGAGCGTGTCCTCGATGTGCAGCTCGGGCGAGTCGTCCTCGGCGAGCGCGGCGGCGATCCCGCCCTGTGCCCAGAAGCTCGCCGTCTGGGCGAGCGGCGAGCGGCTCACGAGCGCGACCCGCGCGCCCTCACGCGCGGCGACCAGCGCGGCGTAGAGCCCGGCGGCGCCGGCGCCCACGACTGCGACTTCGGTGCGGATGGGCTCCTCCACGGCGCGCAGGTACCGTACCGGCGCCCGTGCCCGTTCTCTTCCGCCACCCGTCCTCGCTCGACCACGACACCGGCCCCGGCCATCCCGAGCGGGCGGACCGCATCCGGGCGATCGAGGCCGAGCTCGAGCGGCGCGGGATGCTTGGTCGTGCGCACCCGGCCGAGCCGGGTGCTTCGCGAAAGGCGATGAGCTGGGACGTCCGCGAGGCTCCGCGAGCGACCGACGAGCAGCTGCTGCGCGTGCACCCGCCCGCGTACGTCGAGCGCGTCCGGGAGATGAGCGCCCGCTCGGCGCCGTTCGACCTCGACACGCCGACGAGCCCGGGCTCGTACGAGGCGGCCGCGCGCGCCGCGGGCGGGGCGTGCGCGCTCGTCGAGGCGTTGCTGCAGGGCGGTGAGCGGACCGGCTTCTCGGTGCTGCGGCCGCCCGGCCACCACGCGGAGCCGGAGCGGGCGATGGGCTTCTGCCTGTTCGCGACCATGGCGATCGCCGGCCGCCACGCGCTCGACGCGCTCGGGGCCGACCGGGTGCTCGTGCTCGACTGGGACGTCCACCACGGCAACGGCACCAACACGATCTTCCACGAGTCGCCCGAGGTTCTGTTCGCGAGCATCCACCAGTACCCGTTCTGGCCGGGCACAGGGGCGCTCGGCGACGTCGGCTCGGGCGCCGGCGAGGGCTACTCGTTCAACCTGCCGGTGCCGGCAGGCACCGGTGAGCCCGCGTTCCTGTCGCTCGTCGAGCACGTGGTGGCGCCCGCCGCCCGCCGGTACAGGCCCGACCTGATCATGATCTCGGCGGGCTTCGACGCGCACCGCGAGGACCCGCTCGGCGGCCTCGCGCTCGAGACCGGCTCGTTCGGCGCGCTGGCACGGCAGGTGCGTGCCCTGGGCGAGGAGCTGGGCGCGCCCGTCGGCGCCGTTCTCGAGGGGGGCTACGACCTGCGCGCGCTCGCCGAATCGGTCGCGGAGACGATGAGCGGGCTGGCGGGGGACGAGCCCGCTCCCCAGGTCGAGAGGCTGGACCCCCTGGCCGAGGCCGCCATCGGCGTGCTCGGCCGCTACTGGGACTTCTGAATCAGCTGCGGGTAGGCGCCGGGGTAACGGTCCTGAAGCCCGGCGGCCTGACGCACGGCGCCCTCGCGCGTGTCGAAGCGTCCCGTGAAGACGATCCACAGGCCGCTGCCGAGGTTGTAGGGATCCGATCTGATCAGGCCGGCCTCCAAGCCGGAGCGGCGCGCCTCGCGCGCGACGTTTCGCGCGGCCGCCCCGTCGCTCGAAGTGACGAGCACCACCGTGTGGGCGGTCACGCCGGCCGGCCAGCCGGGGATCGCGTTCGGGTTCGCCGCAGGCTCCTCGGCCGGGGCCGTCTCCGTCGAGGACTCCGTCTCCTGCTCGGCCCCCGAGACGACCGCCGGGCCCTCGGCGCCGGGCGCCTCCGCCCGCGGTTCCTCCTGCGCAGCGGCCGCCGGCTGCTGAGCCACGTCGCTGCCGCCGTCGTCGTCGCTCGTCAGCTCCGAGATCGCGAAGCCGAACAGCCCGGCGCCGATCACGATCACGACGACGAGCAGCGCGGCGACCGGCGCGAGCGGCTCCGTCGCCCACGACCGGTGTTCCTTGAGCGCGACGCGCGCGCCGCAGTTCAGGCAGACGAGCTGGTGCGGGTCGACGGGCTCGCCGCACGAGCGGCAGACGGGCCCGCTCGCGGGCTCGGCGGCCTCGGGCGGCGGCTCCTCGTCAGGGGCGGGCGGCTCCTCGTCGGCGACGGGTTCGCGCTCGTCGGTCACCGGCCGAGCTGCTCCTCCAGCTGGCGGACCTCGCGGTCGACCTTGCCGAGCTCGATCGCCTTCTCCTGCAGGAGCTCGGGGGCGCGCTGGCCCTGGCGGTGCAGCTCGTAGACGAGCGCCCCGAGGTCGAGCAGCAGGGCTTCGCGCTCGCGGCGGCGCTCGCGCAGTCGGCGCCAGGCGCCCAGGTCGGGGAGGTCAGCCAGCGAGGGCCTCCTCCACCACTCGAAGGATTCCCTCGCGGCGGCGGTCCATCGGGAAGGTGGTCAGGATACGCTCGCGCGCCGCGCGCGACGCCGGGGCGCCGAGCTCGAGCGCCTCGCGGATTCCCGCCGCAACCGCATCCGGGTCCTGCGACTCGATCAGCACCCCCGCGTCGCCGACCACCTCGGGCATCGCGGTGACGTTCATCACGACCGGCACGCAGCCCGCGAGCATCGCCTCGGCGACCGCGAGGCCGAAGCCCTCGTGGCGCGAGGCCTGCACGTAGACGGCGGCCCGGCGATAGGCGTCGAGCAGCTCCTCGTCCGAGAGAAAGCCGGTGAGCTCCACGTTGAGGCCCGCTCGGTTGCGCAGCTCCTCCACGGCGTTGTCCAGCCATCTGCCGGCCAGCACGAACCGGACGTCGGGTAGCTCGTGCGAGGCCTCCACGAACGGCAGCTGGCCCTTCTGGACCAGCGTGCCCTCGTCGACCGCTCCCACGGTGAGGGCGATGCGCTCCTTCGGCTCGACAGGCAGGGCTCCGAACGGATCGGGCACGCCGTGGTGGATGACAGTCACGCGCGCGGGCGGGATCGGGGTGTTGCGCTCGATCTCGCTGAGCGAGTAGTTCGAGTTCGTGACGAGCCGCCCGGCCCGCCGGAAGACCCAGCGGCTCGCCCAGCGACGCAGCCCGCCCTGCTGGTGGCCGTAGCCGATGTCCGGCATGTTCGCGACGTCGAAGCCGCCGATCACGAGCACAGAGGGCTTGCGCAGCAGCCACGCCAGCGTGATCGGGAAGAAGGTGTGCCAGGACGCGAACCAGCCGAACACGAGGTCGGCCCGCAGGACGCCGCCGATCACCTTGATCGGGTTGGGGAGGCGGCCGGGCTGGTAGAGGTCCTCGAGCTCGTAGCGCTCGGCGAGGATCTCGCGGTCGATCTCCACGAAGCTCGCCTTGCGCGAGTGCACGTAGAGGATGCGCTTCACGCGGCGACGGGCTCGCGAGCCTCGACGAAGACGTGATGCCATTCGGAGAGCTCGAGCAGGCAGTAGAGGATCGCCTTGTGGTCGGCCCGCCCGCGCCGGTGCTCGCCCACGAGCCGGGCGACCGCCGCCGGCTCGATCAGCGCCGCGAGCGCCGTGCCGGGTGCGTAGCGGCGCTCCACCTCGGCGCCCAGCGAGGCGCGCAGCCAGTCGTCGTAAGGGGTGGCGAAGCCGTGCTTCGGCCGGTTTGCGATGTCCTGCGGCAGGATGCGCTCCATCGCCATGCGGTGGAGTCGCTTGCCGGCGCCCCGCCGGACGCGCGTGTCCCCCGGGATGCGCTCGACGAAGCGCATCAGGTCGACGTCCAGGAACGGCACGCGGAGCTCGAGGCCGGCGGCCATCGACATCTTGTCGTTGCAGATCAGGATCCCGTCCGGCAGGAACATGTGGGTGTCGAGGTAGAGCGCCTGGTCGAGCAGGCTGCGGCCCGGGACCTCGGCGAGGAACTCGCGCGCGCGTGCGAGGCGCTCGACGGTGGCCTCCTGGCCGCGGGCGTCCCGCCGCCCGCCGAGCAGCGCCGTACGCACCGGCGCGTCGGTGATCTCGACGAGACGCAGGAGCCGTTCGGCGTCGCCGCGGCCGCCGAGCACGTGTGCGGTGCGGCGGGCGCGCGCGGCGCGCGGAAGGACGCGGGCCAGCGCCGCCGCGGGCGCGGCCGCTGCCGCCGGCACGAGCCGGAGCCGGTCGAGGACGGCAGCGGCCTGGTGGCGGCCGTAGCCGCCGTGGGGCTCGTCGGCGCCCTGGCCGGCGAGCACGACCTTCACCCGCGTGGCCGCGAAATTCGACAGCTGCATCAGCGCCGGGGCGCTCGGGATGCCGCAGGGCTCCTCCAGCCGCGGCACGCTCGCCGCGAGCTCGGCGAGGAAGTCGGTCTCGGTCGTGGTGGTCGAGTGGTGGTCGGTGCCGATCAGGCGGGCGCTCTCGGCGGCGGCCGCGCGCTCGTCGAGCACGTCGCCGTGTCCGGGGAAGCCGATCGTGAAGGTGGTGGGCGGGCTCGCGGAGCGGGCGGCCATGGCGGCGACGACGGCCGCCGAATCGACCCCGCCCGACAGGAAGGCGCCGTAGGGGACGTCCGACATCATCTGGCGCTCGACCGCGTCCGTGAAGCGCTCGGCGAGCTGGTCGGCGAGTTCGTCGTCGCCCGCGCCCTGGAACGGGGTCGCAGGTCGCTCGCGCCAGCTCTCGACGCGCGGCGTGCCGTTCGCCTCGACCACCAGCGTGGAGGCGGCGGGCAGCTTGCGAATGCCCTCGAAGAGCGTGCGCGGGGCGGGCACGAACCGGCACGCGAGGTAGTGGTCGAGTGCGACGCGGTCGACCTCGGGCCGGACGAGCCCGGCCGCGAGCAGCGCGCCGATCTCCGAGGCGAGCGCGACCCGGTGGCCGTCGCTCCACCAGTAGAGCGGCTTGACGCCGTAGGCGTCGCGGGCCGCGACGAGGCGGCGCCGGCGCGCGTCCCAGAGCGCGAAGGCGAAGATCCCGCTGAGCCGGCGCACGCACTCGAGCCCGTGCTCCTCGTAGGCGTGGACGATCACCTCGCTGTCCGAGTGCGTCGCGAAGCGGTGCCCGCGCTCCTCCAGCAGCCGGCGCAGGTAGTGCTGGTTGTAGATCTCGCCGTTGACGATCGCGGTGACCTGCCCGTCCTCGGAGTCGAGCGGCTGGTCGCCGCCGGCGACGTCGATGATCGCGAGCCGGGTATGGGCGAGCGCGAGCGGGCCGATCCGCCTGAGCGCGTCCCCGTCGGGGCCACGGTGGCGCAGGGCCTCCACCATCCGCTCGGCCGCGTCGGGCCCCGCCGTGCCGGCCGGATCGAGGATTGCTCCGATCCCGCACATGCGCGCTGATCATGGCAGGGCGACTTGTCGCTCCCCTGTCACCGAGCCGCGCCGGAGTTGTCACGCGCGGGTCTGGAGCCGTGCATCGCTTCCCCGGAGCATGCCGGTCGTTCAGTCAGATCTTCGGAGGGAGGAAGTGATGCACCGCTTGATGGGACGCCTGCACGCCGGCCTGATCGGACTGCGTTCGACCCGGGGTCAGGGCACGGTCGAGTACGTGGCGCTGATCCTGCTGGTCGCGCTCGTGATGGCCGGGGTCATCGCCGCGATGAAGGGCTTCAGGACCGACGAGGGCAAGGAGCTCGGCGACGTGATCATCGGCAAGATCAAGGAGGCGGTGCGCAAGGTGGAGTTCTAAGGGGGCGCGAACTACCATTCGACGCCGCTGCCATCCCCGGCGAGGGCCGGGGGGAAAGGAGGGCCAGGATGGCTCCTACCTCGCCCGAGACGGGTCCGGACGACATCGAGTTCGATCTCGATGTGAGGCTCCAACCGGTGGTTCGACAGGCACCGGCCGATGCGGCGCAGAAGCCGAGCGACCAATGCCCGGCCGGCACGCCGTCCATGTACGGATGCACGGGAGACTGCTAGGGGTTCCTGAGGTTCACAGAGGAGCGTCGCGCTAAGACCGGCTGCCGGTCGCTTGCGCGGATCCGCGCGGTCCGTAGGATGCCGCCGCATGGCCCGTGGCCTGCTGATCATCGACATCCAGCGCGACTACTTCCCCGGAGGGGCGTTCCCGCTGGTGGAGCCGGACGCGGCGGCGACAGCGACGCGACGGTTGCTCGACGCCTTCCGGGCGGCGGGCGACCCGGTCCTGCACCTCAAGCACGTGTGGGACGCGCCGGACGCGACGTTCATGCGTCCCGGAACGGACGGCGTCGAGCTGCATCCGCTCGTCGCAGCGGCCGGGGGCGAGCCGGTCCTCGAGAAGACGGCGCCCAACGGATTCGTGGGCACGGCGCTCGAGGACGAGGTCCGCTCGCGCGGCATCGACGAGCTGGTCGTCGCCGGGATGATGAGCAGCATGTGCGTCGACGCCACCGTGCGGGCGGCCGTGGACCTGGGGTTCTCGGTGACGGTCGTCCACGACGGTTGTGCGGCGCCGGACCTGCGCTTCGGCGAGACCGCCGTGCCCGGCGCCATGGTGCACGCGGCGTTCATGGCGGCACTCGCCGACGGCTACGCGGCGGTGGTCGCCGCCGACGAGCTGCTCGCGGGCTGAGCTCCCCGCGGCGCGCCGCTCGCCTCGCGAGCCGCCCGGCCTGCGAGGATTGGCCGTCGTGCCGGACCTCCACAAGAGCCTCCCGGTGGCCGTGTTCGACTCGGGCGTGGGCGGCCTCACCGTGCTGCACGAGTGCCTCGTGTCGCTTCCGCACGAGGACTTCGTCTACCTCGGCGACACCGCTCGCTTCCCTTACGGCGACCGCACGCCCGAGCAGCTGCTCGCCTTCGCGCGCGAGCTGAGCGCGATCCTGCTCGAGCGGGGCGCGAAGCTGCTGGTCGTGGCCTGCAACTCCGCCACCGCGGCGGCGCTGCCGGTGCTGCGCGCGGAGCTCGAGGGCCGCCTGCCGGTCGTCGGCGTCGTCACACCGGAGTCGCGGCTCGCCGCCGCCGCCACGCGCAACGGGAGAGTTGGGCTGCTCGCCACGCCGGCGACCGTCGGCAGCGGCGCCTATGCGAGGGCGCTGGCCGAGGCCGCACCCGGCGCGGAGCTGCACGCCCTCGCGTCGGCCGAGCTCGCGCCGCTGATCCAGGAGGGTGGCGAGGTGGACGAGCGCGTCGTGGCCTGTGTCGACGGCCTCTGCCGGCCGCTGCGCGCGGCCGGGGTCGACACCGTCATCCTCGGCTGCACGCACTACCCGCTCGTGCGGCCGGTGCTCCAGCGCGCGCTCGGGCGCGGCGTCGTCGTGGTCAGCTCGGGCGAGGCGATCGCCTCGGAAGTCGAAGCGCGCCTCCGCGACGCCGGGCTCGCGAACGACGATGCGCGGCGCGGGGCCTACCGCTTCCTCGCCACCGGCGATCCGGATGAGTTCAGGCGCCTAGGCACGCGCTTCCTGCAGCTGCCGATCGGGTCGGTCGAGCACGTCGAGGTCGCCCCTGTCTCGCCGAGGGCCGCGGCGTGAGCGACGCACGCAACGACGGCCGCGCTCCGGGCGACCTGCGCCCGATCGTGATTACGCCCGGCTTCGTGCGCACCGCGACCGGCTCGGCGCTGATCGAGGCGGGAGGGACGCGCGTGATCTGCACGGCGACCGTCGAGGACGAGGTCCCGCGCTGGATGGCCGGCCGGGGCCGCGGCTGGGTAACGGCCGAGTACGGGATGCTTCCTGCCTCCACCGGTGAGCGCAAGCGGCGCGACGTGTCGAAGGGGCGCCCCGACGGACGCAGCGTCGAGATCCAGCGCCTGATCGGGCGTTCGCTGCGCGGCGTCGTGAACTTCGAGGGGCTCGGCGAGCGCACCGTGTGGATCGACTGCGACGTGCTCGAGGCGGACGGCGGCACGCGCTGCGCCGCGATCACCGGCGGCTACGTGGCGCTCGAGCTGGCGCTGCGGAGGGTGATGGCCGACGGCGGCCTCGACCGGCTGCCGCTCAACCAGTCGGTGGCGGCCGTGTCGTGTGGCGTCGTCGACGGCCGGGCGCTGCTCGACCTCGACTACTCCGAGGACTCGACCGCGGAGGTCGACGCCAACGTGGTGATGACCGGCGACGGCGGCCTGGTCGAGGTCCAGGCAACCGCCGAGCGCACGCCGCTCTCGCGCGCCTCTTTGGATGAGCTGCTGGCGCTCGCCGCCGATGGCATCGACCGGCTGCGGGCGGCCCAGGAGGCCGCCGTGGCCGGCACGCAGGACCCAGCCGCGGGCTGAGCCATGCGGCTAGTGCTCGCCAGCCGTAACGAGCACAAGCTGCGCGAGCTGGCGCAGCTCATCCCGTACGAGCTCGACCCGCTGCCGGAGGGGATCGAGCTGCCGCCGGAGACGGGCACGACCTTCGCCGACAATGCGCTCGGCAAGGCGCGCGCCGCGGCCTCCGCGACCGGCCGGCCGGCGATTGCCGACGACTCGGGCATCGAGGCCGCCGCGCTGAACGGCGCGCCCGGGGTGTGGTCGGCGCGCTTCGCCGGCGACGACGCGTCCGATGAGGAGAACCTCGCCAAGCTGCTCCACGACGTGCCACGCGACGGCGACCGGCGCGTCGCGTACGTGTGCGCGCTCGTCTACGTCGAGCCGGGCGGGCGCGAGGAGCTCGTGCACGGGCGCTGCGAAGGCACGCTTGCGCTCGAGCCGCGCGGGAACGGCGGCTTCGGCTATGACCCGGCCTTCATCCCCGACGACTATCCGGGCGACCAGCGGACGATGGCCGAGCTCAGCCCGGACGAGAAGGACGCGATCAGCCATCGCGGCCGGGCGGCGCGTGCGCTCGCCACCAAGCTGCACGAGCTCGACGAGGAACGCCGGCCCGCCGGGCCGTTCCGGGACCTGTTCGCGCGCAAGCGCCGGAGGCCGCGGCCGTGAGCGACGCCCGCAGACGAATGACGGCGGCGGCGTCGGCACCCGTGCGGGCCGTAGGCCCGGCAGCGCAGTCGCCGCGCAAGGAGCGTGCCGCGGCGGTCTCGATCCTGTCGAACACCATCCTGATCTTGTTGAAGGTCGTGGCCGGCGTCGTCACGGGCTCGATCGCGATCCTGACCGAGGCGGCCCACTCGGCGATCGACCTGGTGGCGTCGGTGATCGCCTTCTTCTCGGTGCGCAAGGCGAGCGAGCCGGCGGACGAATCGCATCCGTACGGGCACGACAAGGTCGAGAACGTCGCGGCCGGGATCGAGGGGATGCTGATCCTGGTCGGCGCCGGGGTGATCATCTTCGAGTCCTTGCGACGGCTGGCCCAGGGCTCGCACATCGAGTCGCTCGGCTTCGGCATCGCCGTGATCGGACTGTCCGCGGTCGCCAACCTCGCGGTTTCGGCCTACCTCTACCGCCAGGCGCGCGAGACCGAGTCGCCGGCGCTGGACGGCGATGCCGCCCACCTGCGCACGGACGCCTTCACCTCGATCGGCGTGCTCGTCGGCCTCGTGCTCGTCGAGCTGACGGGCGCCACCTGGATCGACCCCGCGGCGGCGCTCGTGGTGGCGGGCGCGATCGTGTTCGCGGGTGTGCGGATTCTCACCCGAACGAGCCGCGTGCTCGTCGACGAGACGCTGCCCGAGGATGAGATGGAGGCGCTGCGCCGGACCGTCGCGAGCCACGGCGCGCCCGAGCTGATCGGCTTCCACAAGCTCCGCGCCCGCCGCGCGGGCAGCCGCCGCTACATCGACCTCCATCTCCAGTTCCGGGACGGGACGAGCCTGCGTCGCGCCCACGAGATCTCGCACGAGCTGCAGCGCGCCATCGGCCACACGCTGCGCGGCGCGGACGTCCTGATCCACCTCGAGCCCGAGGAGGCCGCCGACCCGCCCACGGAGGAGTCCCGGCAGCCTTCGGCGGCGCCCCCTGCCGAGCGCGCCTAGAGCAGGTTGACGGCGGCCGCGGCGGCGACAGCGAGCAGGATCGCGAAGTAGCCGACGTAGCCGTTCACGAGCAGCAGCAACGCGACGATCAGGCACAACCCGACGGTCACGAGCCAGGAGATTCTCGACAGGGGCACGCGGGGATTGTGCCTGCCGGGGCGGCGGGGGGCCTGTCCGCGCAGTGCCGAGGTCGCCGGCTCGGCCGGCGACGGAGGTGTCCGTATCCTGAGGGCTGATGGCGGAGACGCTCACCCCCGACGCCGCCCCGGCCCGCCTCCTGGAGCTTTCGAGCGATGCCCGTTCGGCCGTTCTGCTCGACGCCGCGGGCGCGCCGGCCGCCTGGACCGAGGCCGACTCGGAGCAGGGCCGCGCCCTCGCCGAGCTCGCCCGCGAGCTGTTCGAGACCGTCGACCGCGCCACGCGTGATTGGGACCCCGATCCGCCCGAGCAGATCGAGGTTCAGGTGCAGAGCGGCGCCGTCTTCGCGTCGCGCACGCCGCGCTGGACGCTCGCGGTGGTCGCGCGCCGCGCGGCGCTCTCGTCGCTGATGCTGATGGACCTGCGCGCCGTGCTCGGCGAGCTCGAGGGCGGCCCGCCGATCCGGCGCTCGACGTCCGCCGAGGAGCGCGCCGCGGGCGCCGCTACGGCCGAGGAGGCCAGCGAGGAAGCGGCGGCCGGGGAATCGCCGGTCCCGGAGCTCGGCGCCCAGGGAGAGGGGTCGTGAAGGAGAAGCGCAAGGGGCCGATCTCGATCGCGGGCGGGCTCGTCGACTCGGTCGCGGCGACCGTGCGGCGCATGCAGCGCGACCGCGAGCCGCGCGCGCTGGCCTACGACCCGACCGGCTACGCGCGCCTGATCCAGCCGGAGGCGCGCGGCCACGCGCGCATCCTCGAGATCGCCGAGGCGATGGTTGCTCAGGCGGGGTCCAACGGGGCCGCGCTGCCCCCGGGGGAAGCGGGTGGGGAGGAGCGCCCGGCGCGCTCCACTCGCGCCAGGAAGAAATGACACTCGTCGCCCCGGAGCTGGCGGCCCAGGTCCTCGAGCGGGCGCTCGCCCGCGGCGGCGACCTCGCCGAGCTGTATGCAGAGGCGCGCCAGGGCTTCTCGCTGTCGCTCGACGACGGACGCGTGGAGCGTCCGCAGGGCGGCCGTGAGCGCGGGGTGTGCGTGCGCGTGGTGGAGGGCGAGTCGAGCTACTACGGCTACGTGGACGGCACAGCCGAGCAGGACCTGCTGCGCGTGGCGGACTCGGTGGCGCAGGCGGTGCGCGGCGAGGCCCGCCATCCGGCCGCGCTCCGCCCCGCGGAACGCGTGAACGGCCACCCGATCAGGATCCACCCCGAGGAGGTCGAGGCCCGGCGCAAGGCCGACCTGCTGCGCGCCTGCGAGGAGCGCGCCCGCTCGGCCGGCCCCGAGGTGGCGCAGGTGCGGGTCGGCTACGGGGAGTCGCGGCGGCTGGTCGAGGTGTACGGGTCGGATGGCCGCGCCGCCGCCGACGACCGGACGCGGATCCGGCTGAGCGCTCAGGTGGTCGCGCGCCGGGACGATCGGGTCGAGACAGGCACCGACACGCGCGGAGGACACATCGGCTTCGAGCTGCTCGAGGACGACCCGGAGCAGGTGGCGGAGAACGCCGCGCGCCGGGCGCTGACCCTGCTCGACGCCGTCGACGCGCCGAGCGGCAGGCTGCCGGTCGTGGTCGGCAACGGCTTCGGCGGTGTGCTGCTGCACGAGGCGGTCGGCCACGGTCTCGAGGCGGACGCCATTCAGAAGGGCGCGAGCGTCTACGCCGGCCGCATCGGCGACCAGCTCGCCGCGGACTTCGTGACCGCCTACGACGACGGCAGCCGCCCGAACGCATGGGGCAGCGACGGCATCGACGACGAGGGCACGCCAACGCGTCGCACGACGATCCTCGAGGACGGGCGGCTCACCTCCTACCTCTACGACCTGCTGCGCGCGCGCCGTGACGGCGTCGAGTCGACCGGCAACGGTCGCCGCGAGTCCTTCCGCCACCTGCCCGTCCCGCGCATGACGAACACGTTCTTCGCGCCGGGGACCGCGACGCCGGACGAGCTGATCGGCGAGGTCGAGCGCGGGCTGTACGCGGTGTCGTTCGGAGGTGGCCAGGTGGAGCCCGCCACCGGTGACTTCGTCTTCGGCGTCTCGGAGGGCTATCTGATCGAGTCCGGGAAGGTCACCTCGCCGGTGCGCGGCGCGACGCTCGTCGGCAACGGGGTGGAGGCGCTCGGCGCGATCGACGGCATCGCGAACGACCTCGACATCGCCACCGGATACTGCGGCAAGGCCGGCCAGACGGTGGCCGCGGGCGTGGGTCAGCCACACGTGCGCCTGCGTGAGCTCACCGTGGGCGGGACCGGCGCGTGAGCCTCGAGGACAGCGCTCGCCGGGCGGTCGAGGCGGCGCTCTCCGCCGGGGCCGGCGACGCTGAGGCCTGGGCCGAGCGCTCCACCAGCCGCGACATCCGCGTCTACGACGGGCGCGTCGAGAGCATGAGTGACGCGGGCGGCCGCGGCGTCGGGGTGCGCGCATTCTCGGGCAAGCGCTCCGGCTACGCCTATGGCACAGACCTCACCGACGAGGGCGTCGCCGAGGTGGCCCGGTCGGCGCTCGAGGCGGCCGAGGTGGCGGACGAGGACGAGTTCGCGGGCCTGCCGGATGAGTTCGGCGTCTCCGACGTGGATGGGCTCGCGTCGCCGGCGCTCGCCGAGTGGGGTACGGAGCGCAAGGTGGAGCTCGCGCTCGAGATCGAGCGCGCGGCACGCGCCCACGAGGGCGTCAGCCAGGTCGAGAACGCCGTCTACTCGGACGCCGAGGGCTCGGTCTCGCTCGTCAACTCGCGCGGCTTCGCCGCCTCCTTCGACGCGACCCAGGCGTGGGCCTACGCGTCCGCGTTCGCAGGCGAGGGGCAGGACCTCATGACCGGCCTGGGCGTCGGGCTCGGGCGCGATCCCGGGGCGCTCGACCCGAAGGCCATCGGCGACGAGGCGGCGCAGCGCGCGCTCGCCCTCATGGGCGCCCGGCGGCCGGAGAGCCGCCGCTGCCCGGTCGTGCTCGACGCCTTCGTGGCGGCCTCCTTCCTCGGCTTCATCGGCTCGATGCTGTCCGCCGAGGCCGTGCAGCGCGGCCGCTCGCTGTTCGCCGGCCGCGAGGGGGACGAGGTGGCCGACCCCGCGCTGGCGCTCGTTGACGACGGCACCCAGCCCGACGGGCCCCGCAGCGCGCCGTTCGACGGCGAGGGCTCGCGCACGCGCCGCACGCCGCTGATCGAGGGCGGGCGGCTGCTCGGGTTCCTGTACGACGCGCGCACGGCGCGCAAGGCGAACACCGAGACGACCGGCAACGCGAGCCGCGGCTCGTATCGCTCGCCGCCATCGGTCGGGACCACGAATCTCGTGATCGAGCCGGGTGGGGAGGAGCTCCCCGGGCTCGTGCGGCTCGCCGGCGACGGCCTGTACGTGACCGACGTCGCCGGCCTCCACTCGGGTGTCAACGCCGTCTCCGGGACCTTCTCGGTCGGTGCCACGGGACGCCTGATCACAGGCGGGGAGCTGGCCGAACCGGTTCGGGAATTGACCATCGCGAGCGACCTGGTGTCGATGCTGAGGGCCGTCCAGGCGGTCGGCTCAGAGGGGCGCTGGGTGCCCTTCGGAGGCAGCGTGAAGGCCCCTCCGGTGCTGATCGGCGAGATGTCCGTGTCCGGCTCCTGAAGCCGGCTGGAGCCGGTTCATAGGCCCGGTTTGGCCGATTTCAGCCCCGGAAAGCCTCGTAACGAGCGCGCTTTTCCGCTTGCTGAGCGGGATTTCGCCGTTCTGTCGTCCGGAAGCGTTGTTACGTTGCGGCCGACTGGTAGCCCCCGGCAAGGAGGAGATCGTGACGAAGTCGGAGTTCGTGGACCGTGTCGCAGACAACAGTGGACTTGGAAAGGGCGAGGCGGGCAAGGCGGTAGATGCAGTCCTGGACTCGATCCAAGAGGTCCTGTCGCGCGGCGGAGAGATCAACTTCACCGGCTTCGGGAAGTTCTCGGTGGCGGACCGCAGCGCCCGCCAGGGAGTGAACCCGCAGACCGGCGAGAAGATCCAGATCGCGGCGAGCAGGGTCCCGCGCTTCTCGGCGGGATCGGCGCTGAAGTCCGCCGTCAAGGGCAGCTAGCCACGTCACGTTCGGCTGCTGGCGCCCGCAGGCGCGCCCCGGCGCGCGCGTGAGCGGAGGCAGCCGGACGGCCTGGCCGCAGCCGTGACCGGGGGTCTGCGGCCCCAGTTCGCCGACCGGCTTGCGGCGCTCGTCGAGGAGCGCCGCAGCCGCGTCGTCCTCGGTCTCGATCCCGACCCGGCCGCGCTGTGGCCCCCGGCAGTCGTGCGGCTCGGTGCCGGCGGTCCGGCGGAGCCGCACCTGGCTCGCATCCGCACGGCCGAGGCGGTGCTGGAGCACTGCCGCGGCGCCATCGTGGCGGCGGGCCCCGCATGCGTCGCGGTCAAGCCGCAGCTGGCCTGCTTCGAGCGGCTGGGCGCGCCCGGCTGGGACGCGCTCGAGCAGGTGGTGGCGATCGCGCACGATCACGGCCTGCTCGTGATCGCCGACGGCAAGCGCGGAGACGTGCCGGTCACCGCGCGCGCCTACGCGCAGGCGATGGTGGGCGAGACTCCCGGCCCGTTCGGCCCCGTGGAGGGGCTGGGAGCGGACGCCTTCACGGCCAACCCGCTGCTGGGTCGCGATGCGCTCGAGCCGCTGCTCGAGGCCGCGGCCGCCCGGGGCGCGGGCTGCTTCGTGCTCGTCCGCACCTCGAACCCCGGCGCGGCCGAGCTCCAGGACGAGGGGGAGCCCCCGCTGCACGAGCGGCTGGCGCGACTGGTCGACGAGCTCGGCGCGGAGCTGCGCGGGGACTGCGGGCTGTCGGCGGTCGGCGCGGTCACCGGCGCGACGCGGCCCGACCATCTCGAGCGGCTGCGCGAGCTGATGCCCCACACGATCTTCCTGCTGCCCGGCGTCGGGGCCCAGGGCGGCCGGGTCGAGGACCTGGGGCCCGCTTTCGCGCCGCATCCGGCGGCGGGGCTCGTTACCGCCTCGCGCTCGATCGTGAACGCCTACAGGGAGCGCGGGGGTGACCCCGCCGGCGCTGCTGCCGCGGCCGCCGAGGAGCTTCGCGACGCGGTTGCGGCGCTCTGAGCGGCGAACCGCTGATCTCGTGGGCGGCAGGGGAGGGGGCGGTCGTGTTGAACCTCACTCGTGCACGCGAGTGCCATTTGTGGCGCACGCCTCCCTATCCTCCGCGGCCCTTGCCTGGGAGGACCGATGCCAGATCAGCGACGACGAGGATTCAGACCGGTTCACCTGCTGGCGCCCCTGGCGCTGATCGCAGTGGCGGTCGCAGTCGTCGCCGTGATCGCGAATTCGGACGTGACCGGTGGCGACGACGACGACGGTGGCCAGGCCACGACGACGCAGGCCAGCGACACCGAGACGACCACGACGCCCAACCGCCAGGGACGCAAGCTGCGTCGCAACTACGTCGTCAAGCCGGGCGACAGCTTCGGGTCGATAGCGGAGAAGACCGGCGTGTCGCTGGACCAGCTCGAGCAGCTCAACCCGGACGTCGATCCGCAGGCGCTCGTCGTCGGGCAGAGGATCAAGCTGCGCGAGTGAGGCTGCCGGCCCTGGCGCTCGCCGCGCTTGCGGCGCTCGCCCTCGGCCTGCCCGCCGCGGCGGCTGCGCAGCCGCCGCCCGACGTCACGGGCGCCGCCGCAGCGATCGTCGTCGACGGCAGCAACGGCGAGGTGATGTTTGCGAAGCGCCCCGACGAGCGTCGCGCGATCGCCAGCACCACCAAACTGATGACCGCGCTGCTTGCGCTCGAGCGCGCCCGGCCGCGGGAGGTCTTCACCGCACCCCAGTACAACGCGCTGCCCGCGGAGTCGCGCATCAACCTGCGCGAGGGTGAGCGCATGACCGTGCACGACCTGCTCGAGGCGCTGCTGCTGGAGAGCGCCAACGACGCGGCGGCGACGATCGCCGAGAACCTGTCCGGGTCGCGGGAGGCGTTCGTGGCCGAGATGAACATGCGCGCTGAGGAGCTCGGGCTCGAGAACACGAACTACGCCAACCCGATCGGCCTCGACGACCCCGCCAACTACTCGACGGCACGCGATCTCGCGACGCTCACCCGGCTGCTGCTCGAGCGGCCGCGCTTCGCCCGCACCGTCGATATGCCCGTCGCAGAGCTCGAATCGGGCTCGATGCCGCGCGTCATCGACAACCGCAACACGCTGGTCGCGACCACACCCTGGGTGACGGGCGTCAAAACCGGGCACACGACGAACGCCGGCTACGTGCTGGTCGGCTCTGCAAAGGGGCGCGGCGGCGCCAAGGTGATCAGCGTGGTGCTGGGCGAGCCGAGTGAGCCGGCGCGTGACGCGGACACGCTCGAGCTGCTCGCCTGGGGGCTGAAGCAGTTCAAGCGCGTGCAGGTCCTCACCCCCAAGCGAGCGCTGGCGCGCGCTGACATCCGCTACTACGACGATGAACAGGCGCGGCTCGTGCCGCGCCGCGCTGCCGTGATCACCGTCCGCAAGGGCGAGCACATCCGGCGCCGCATCCGGTCGCGCGACGAGCTCGAGGGGCCGATGCCGGCCGGGGCGCGGGCGGGCGTCGTGAACGTGTTCGTCGACGGCGAGCGAGTCCGGCGCGTCCCGCTGGTCACGGCGGCCGAAGTGCCTGAAGCGGGTACGCTGAGGGTCCTCACTTCGGTGCTGGGCGTCCCCTTGACCTTGCTGCTCGCCCTCGCCATCCTCCTCGCCGCCCCCATCGCCGTGTTGCTCGTCCGCGGGCGGCGGCGGCGTTACGTCAGATGATCATCACGGTCACCCTCAACGCAGCGATCGACAAGACGCTCGCCGTCCCCAACTTCCGCCTCGGTCGCCGCCACCGCGCCGTCGAGCACACCGCAATGGCGGGCGGCAAGGGAGTGAACGTGGCGCGCACCCTGCGCGCGCTCGGCCAGCCGGTGATCGCCACCGGCGTGGCGGGCGGCCCGACGGGCACTCGCATCGTCGAGAACCTCACCGACGAGGGCGTCCTAAACGACTTCGTGCGCATCCGCGAGGAGTCGCGCACTTCGACGGCCGTGGTGGACCCGACGAGCGGCGAGCAGACCGAGATCAACGAGCATGGCCCTCATGTGTCCGAGGGCGAGCTCGAGCTGTTCGTCGACAAGCTCATCTACCTCGCCAAGGGCGCCGCCGTCTGCGTCCTGGCCGGCAGCCTGCCGCGCGGCGTCGACACGGCCCTCTACGGGCGCATCATCGACGAGATGAAGCGACTCGGCGTCACGACCGTGCTCGACTCCGAAGGCGAGCCGCTGCGCGCTGCGACGCGGCGTGGTCCCGACGTCGTCAGCCCGAACGAGCTCGAGGCGGAGGGCCTCGTCGGCTACGAGTTCGGCGACGAGGACGACCGCCGCAGCGCCGTCCGCGAGATGGTCGAGATGGGTGCGCGTGAGTCGATCATGACCCTCTCGGACGGCTGCCTGGCACTGCTGGGCGACGGCGAGCGGCACGTCTACCGGGCGACGCTCGAGCCGCTGGAGCCGGTCTCGGCCGTCGGCTCGGGAGACGCCTTCCTGGCCGGCTTCGTGGCGGCCCGCTACAGCGGCAGCGGCCACGAGGACGCGCTGCGCTTCGCGGTCGCCTGCGGGGCGGAGTCGACCCAGCACTTCGGCGCGGGCCGGGTCGAGCAACGCGAGGTCGAGCGGCTCGTGCCCGAGGTGCGCGTGGAGGAGCTCGAGACCCCGCCGCTTGCGGTGAGCTAGGCGGGCGCGGCCTGATCGCCGCGGCCGCGATGTCGTCCAGGAGATCTTGGCCGCAAATAGCGGGAAGGCCCCTCTGATCGGCCCCACCATAAGCCCGATTTGGCATTGGTAAGGTCAGGTTCTCGTCCGCCGCCGAACTTAGGATCCCTCCATGGAAGTTGAGATCGGACGCGGCAAGAAAGGCCGCCGCGCATATGGCTTCGATGACATCGCGATTGTGCCGAGCAGGCGCACGCGCGATCCCGATGACATCGACATAGCCTGGACCCTCGGTCCGTACCGCTTCGACCTGCCGGTGCTCGCTTCCGCCATGGACGGCGTCGTCTCGCCCGAGACCGCCGGCATCCTCGGCAACCTGGGCGGCCTGGCCGTCCTCAACCTCGAGGGCATCTGGACGCGCTACGACGACGCCGCCGGCGAGCTCGAGCGCATCTCCGGACAGCCCAAGGAGGTCGCGACGGCGGAGATGCAGCGCATCTACGCAGAGCCGATGCGCGCGGACCTCGTCGCCCAGCGAATCCGCGAGATCAAGGACCACGGCGTGGTGGCGGCCGCCTCGCTCACGCCGCAGCGGGTGCGCGACTACTACGAGACGGCGATCGAGGCCGGCCTCGACATCCTCGTCATCCAGGGCACGGTCATCTCGGCTGAGCACGTGTCGAGGCGCTCGGAGCCGCTCAACCTGAAGGAGTTCATCCGCGAGGTGCCGGTGCCGGTCGTGGTCGGTGGCTGCGCCTCCTACGCGACCGGGCTGCACCTGATGCGCACCGGCGCGGTCGGAGTGCTCGTCGGCGTCGGTCCGGGCGCCGCCTGCACCACGCGCGGCGTGCTCGGCATCGGCGTACCCCAGGCCACGGCGATCGCGGACGTCGCGGCGGCGCGCTCGCAGCACATGCTCGAGACCGGTGAGTACGTGAAGGTGATCGCCGACGGTGGCATGCGCAACGGCGGCGACGTCTCGAAGGCGTTCGCCTGCGGCGCCGACGCAGTGATGATCGGATCGCCGCTGGCGCGCGCGTACGAGGCGCCCGGGCGCGGCTACCACTGGGGGATGGCGACGTTCCATCCCACGCTTCCGCGCGGCGCGCGCGTCCAGACAGCCCAGAACGGCTCGCTCGAGCAGATCCTGCTCGGGCCCGCGCACGAGAACGACGGCACCTTCAACCTGATGGGCAGCCTGCGCACCTCGATGGCCACCTGCGGCTACGAGGACATCCCGGCATTCCACAAGGCCGAGGTGATGGTTGCGCCGGCGCTGCAGTCCGAGGGCAAGCAGCTGCAGCGCGCCCAGGAGGTCGGCATGGGCGCCACCGGCGCGGCGGCGGCCCATCCGGAGTCGAACGGGATCGTGGCGGCGGATCCGGCGCTGGTGGAGTGAGCACCGAGGCGCTTACCGCTCGGTCGTCCGACACCACCCCTGGGGCCACAACGAATGAAGTCCTGGTCCTCGACTTCGGGGGCCAGTACTCACAGCTGATCGCAAGGCGCGTGCGCGAGTGCGGCGTCTTCGCGGAGCTGCTGCCGCATGACGTGCCGCTCGAGGAGATCACCCGCCGCCAGCCGCGCGGGCTGATCCTCTCCGGCGGGCCCGCTTCGGTGTACGCGGAGGGTGCGCCGAAGCTGCGCCAAGAGCTGCTCGAGCTCGGGGTTCCCGTGCTCGGCATCTGTTACGGCATGCAGGCGATGGTGCTGGAGCTGGGCGGCCGCGTGGAGGGCGCCGAGGTCGGCGAGTTCGGGCGTTCGCGGCTCTCGGTCAACTCTCCAGGCCGGCTGCTGGCGGGCACGCCTGCAGACCAGTCCTGCTGGATGAGCCACCGGGACACCGTCTTCGAGGCGCCGCCCGGGTTCTCCGAGCTGGCGGCCTCAACCGAGTCGCCCGTCGCGGCAATCGAGAACGCCGAGCGGGGCCTGTATGGGATCCAGTTCCACCCCGAGGTCGTCCACACCCCGTACGGCAGCCAGATCCTCGACACCTTCCTCCGCGACATCTGCGGTTGCGACATGGCGTGGACCGCCGAGTCGGTCATCGAGGAGCAGGTCGCGAGGATCCGCGAGCAGGTGGGCGACGGGAAGGTGATCTGCGGGCTCTCGGGTGGCGTCGACTCCTCGGTGGCGGCGCTGCTCACCTACCGGGCCGTCGGCGACCAGCTCACATGCGTGTTCGTCGACCACGGCCTGATGCGGAAGAACGAGGGCAACCAGGTCGTCGCGGCCTTCCGCGACCACTTCAAGGTGCCGCTCATCGCAGTCGACGCCGAGAAGCGTTTCCTCGACCGCCTGGCCGGCGTCACCGAGCCGGAGCGCAAGCGCAAGATCATCGGCGAGGAGTTCATCCGCGTCTTCGAGGAGCAGGCGCAGAAGCTGGACAACCCCGGCTTTCTCGTCCAGGGCACGCTCTACTCGGACGTGATCGAGTCGGGCGGCGGGACGGGCGCGGCGACGATCAAGTCCCACCACAACGTGGGCGGCCTGCCCGACGACCTCGAGTTCGAGCTCGTCGAGCCGCTGCGGATGTTGTTCAAGGACGAGGTGCGGAGGGTGGGCGCCGAGCTCGGCATGAGCGACCGGCTCGTCTGGCGCCAGCCCTTCCCGGGGCCGGGGCTCGCGATCCGGGTCGTGAGCGGCGAGGTCACGAAGGAGCGCCTCGAGATCCTGCGCGACGCCGACGCGATCCTGCAGGACGAGATCCGCGAGGCCGGGCTCTACCGCGAGCTCTGGCAGTCGTTCTGCGTGCTGCCGGCGGACCTCCGCAGCGTGGGCGTGCAGGGCGACGAGCGCACCTACGGCTACGTGGTCGTGATCCGCGCGGTCACCTCCGACGACGCGATGACGGCCGACTGGGCCCGGCTCCCCTACGACCTGCTCGAGAGGGTGGCTTCGCGCATGATCAACGAGATCGCGCAGGTCAACCGGGTGACCCTCGACATCACGTCGAAGCCGCCCGGCACGATCGAGTGGGAGTAGGGCTTCCGGCCTAGTCGGCGGCCGGAGACATGCTCGCGCTACTCCACGTGCGGTACCACGGGACGCTGAAAGAGTCGCCCGCCAGCCGACGACAACCCGGCGCCGCGCAGCCAGCATCTTTCGGGCAGAGCCCCAAATCTCCCGAACCCCCGAGGAGCGGCATGAGTCGCAGCAGACTGATCACCTTCCTCGCCCCACAGTGAGCCCCGAGCTGGGGTCGACCAGCGGCAACCAACCGAGCCGAATGCATCTGGATCGCGACTCTGACCGGTGGGTGAAGCAACTGCGCGCTGGACATCCGCGTCGTGATGAGGCGGTGGCCAAGCTTCGCGAAGTGCTGCTGCGCGTCGCCTACCACGAACTCTCGCGGCGACGGGGTCAGCTGGCGTCAATCAGCGGAGCCGAGTGGCTCGACGACCTCGCCTCCCAGCAAGGACCGCGACAAGCGTCGGTAAGCAGAGCGAGCCCGAGTACGGGATCTCGCTCGCGCGTTCATCTCGATCGACGTGCTTCGCGATCCGGCTCGGCGCCAACCGCAACGCGATCTACAAGAACCTGTTCGCTAGGCCAGGCGGTAACGGGGCCAGATGGCCCGCTGGCCAGGGACGCGGGCTGCCCGGCGAGGAGATTCCTTCGACCCGTTTCGAGCTGGAGCTCGGGGCCGCGAAAGTTTACCTTCCCTCGGCGATCCACCTGCGGAGCGCTGCTCCCGCGTCGATTGAAGAGTTTGCGGGGCCATTGGCCTTCGACTCGTTCAATGATCGCCCGATCGTCGGAAAGAACCGACGCCGGTCGGCCCGCCGTGAAAGGAGAGGTCGTGAGCGTAACCCGCAACAAGACCAGTGACCGGTGGTCGCAACTGAGCCGACAGGAGCTCATTGCGCTCGGTAGGACGATCGTTACAGAACGACTGGAGAGCCTCGGATGCACCGTGAAGGCGCCGAGCAGTCGGATCGGCGGCAAACTCGACGTGCAGACTCCCTCCGGCCGCTCTATCGAGGTGTTCTCATCCACTCAGCGCGTGGGCGGGTACGTCTTCTGGACCAAGCGGCGACTGCAGCCTGCGAGCACCCGGTTCGCGGCAATCGTGCTGCTGGCGGACGCCGAGGATCCCGATCTGTACCTGGTGCCCAGCACCGAGTGGCTCAACGCGTCGCCTCCCCTCAAGGACCGCGACAACGTCGGTAAGCAGAGCGAGCCCGAGTACGGGATCTCGCTCGCTCGTTCATCTCTCCCCGCGCTTCAGCGATACGCCTGGGACGAGGGCGCGGCTAAGGAGCATTTCCGCTAGCCAGTCGGTCAGGGCTAGGGCCCGCTGGCCAGGGCGCGGGTCCTGTCCGGGGAAGTTTCCTTTCGGACCCCTTCGCTGCGCTCGGGGCCGCGAAAGTTTGCCTTCCCTCGGCCACCCGCGCGCGGAGCGCCTGCTCTCCCGCGTCGATTGAAGAGTTTGCGGGGCCCTGGGCCTTCGAATCGTTCAATGAACGTCCGAGCGTGGGAAAAACCGAGCCAACCGACCCGGTGCGCCCGGGCGTGCCGCCCTGAAGGCCGAGCTCACCGCGTTGCAGGAGCTGATCAGCCAGGTGCAGGGCAGCGGGCCGCACCAGGGGTCATAGGCCATGGCAAGCTGTCGCGCCCATGACGTCATCGGGCCGCTTCCCGGCCGGCTTCCTCTTCGGTAGCTCCACCGCCGCGCACCAGGTCGAGGGCGGCAACACGGGCAACGACTGGTGGGCCTGGGAGCACGCCGAGGGCAGCACGGCGAGCGAGCCGTCGGGCGCCGCGATCGACCAGTGGAATCGCTACCCCGAGGACTTCGCGCTGCTGGCGGAGCTCGGTCAGAACGCGCACCGGCTCTCGCTCGAGTGGTCGCGCATCGAGCCCGCGCCGGGCGAGTTCAGCGCGGCGGCCATCCGCCACTACCGGGGCGTGCTCGAGTCGCTCGCCGAGAACGGGCTGACTGGGTTCGTGACCCTCCACCACTTCACGAACCCACGCTGGTTCGCGGAGCGGGGCGGCTGGCTCGCCGGCGACGCGGTCGAGCGCTTCACGCGCTACTGCGAGCGGGTGGCGCGCGAGCTGGGCGAGCTCATGCCGTGGACCTGCACGATCAACGAGCCGCAGATCGTGGCGCTGTTCGGATACCTGACCGGCTATCACCCACCCGGCCTGAAGGACGCCGAGGCGTGGCAGCGCGTCACGCGGACGCTGATCGAGGCGCACCGCGCGGTCGTGGGCCTCTTCCCGCGCGCCGGGCTATGCCTCCAGATGCCGGATCTTCAGGGAGACGAGGAGCTGCGCGCGCTGGCCCAGCGGGAGATGATCGACGTCTACCTCGACGACCTGCCCGGCGCCTTCACCGGCGTTCAGTACTACACGCGCATGGTGCTCGACCCGGCGGCACCCGGCCTCGTGGCCGACCCGCCCGAGGGCGCACCGACCACGCAGATGGGCTGGGAGATCCATCCCGGGGGCCTGCTGAAGGCGCTGCGCAGCGCGGCGCGCGGAGGGCTGCCGCTGGTCGTGACGGAGAACGGGGTCGCAACGGGCGACGACTCGGAGCGGATCGACTACCTCGAGTCGCACCTGGCGGCCGTGCTCGACGCGCTCGCCGAGGGCATCGACGTGCGCGGCTACCTGTACTGGTCCTCGTTCGACAACTTCGAGTGGGCCGAGGGCTACCGGCCGCTCTTCGGCCTCATCGGCATCGACCGCGACAACGACCTGCGCCGGGAGGTGCGCCCAAGCGCACAGGCCTTCGGGCGCGTGGCCCGAACGGGTCGGCTGGAGGCGCTGCGGGGCTGACGCGGCGCGCTATGCCCATTGCGGCACCTCGGCGCACCAGGGCGCGTACGTCGCCACTGCGACGGCGCCGCCCGGACCGCGCCAGACCTCATACAGGACGCCGCAGCGGGGCCAATCCTTCAACCAGGCCGCACACAGCACCAGACGCCTGATCGGCCGCCCGCTCGCACGCCTGGCCGCCGTGCAGGTGACGCGTCCGACCTCGCCGTAGGTCGCCGCCGCCTCGCGCACGAGCGCCGCCGCCCGGCGACGGCTCAGTGAGGCGGTCTGGGCCTGGGGGCGCGGGCCGGCGCACCAGGGCTTCCAGCTGCGACTGATCTTCACGGCCTGGCCCCCCTTGCTCGCGAACCGGAGCTCGTAGAAGAGGAAGCAGCCCTCACCGCTCGCGGTCCGCACGCGGGCGACGCAGAAGGCCGCGTTGCGGACCCGGGTGTGCACCTGGCCTGCGGCGCGCCAGCAGTCCATTCGCTCGACCTGGCCGTGGGTCGCGGCAGCGGTGGTCGCCGCGTCGCGGGCCGTGCGCAGGTCGATGGTGCGGCCGCAGGCCGACTGGGCCCCGGCGAGAACGCAGATGAGCAGTGCGCACGTCGCAGCGGTCCTCATCTTGATCGGCCTCCTGTGTTGGCGATTCGACTCGATGAGGCGATCGTGCAGGGACGTGGCTGCAGCTCGGTGACAGCCGGGTAACACGACGCTCTTGCGTAATAGACCCTCAGCGCCGCCCCGCGCCATTGTGGCGTGGCAAGCTTCACCCATGAGCGACTTCATCTCCCGCGGCTTCAAGCGCAGGCGCCGGGCACCGGATGACGTCTCGGACCGGCTCCCGCCGGGCCAGTACTACGAGCCCGGGTTCCCGGTCCTCACCGCAGGGCCGACGCCCCACGTCGCGCCCGAGGACTGGGGCATGCGCGTCGACGGGATGGTCGGCAACGAGCAGGAGTGGACCTGGGACGAGTTCCACGCGCTGCCGTTCGAGGACGTGCCCTGCGACATCCACTGTGTCACCAAGTGGTCGAAGCTCGGCACCACCTTCCGCGGCGTGTCCGTGGACATGCTGCTCGACGGCGCCGAGCCACAGGGCGGGTACGCGATGGCCTACTCGTACGGCGGCTACACGACGAACCTCCCGCTCGCAGACCTGACCGGCGGCAAGGCGTGGGTCGTGACCGACCACGAGGGTGCCCCGCTGCCGGCCGAGCACGGCGGGCCGGCCCGGCTGCTCGTCCCGCATCTGTACTTCTGGAAGAGCGCCAAGTGGGTCGCCGGCCTGCGCGTCATGGATCACGACGAGCCCGGCTTCTGGGAGCAGAACGGCTACCACATCCGCGGCGACCCTTGGAAGGAGGAGCGCTATTGGAGCGACTGACGCCGGTCGAGCAGAAGGCCCCGGGGGCGTGGCAGATCGGCACGGTCACGCGCGTCAAGGAGGAGACGCCGCGCGTCAAGTCGTTCCGCATCGAGCTGCCGATGTGGATGGAGCACCTTCCGGGCCAGCACTACGACGTGCGGCTGACGGCGCCGGACGGCTACCACGCCGAGCGCTCGTACTCGATCGCCTCCTCGCCGCTGGACAAGGGTGAGGTCGAGCTCACGATCGACAAGCTCGACGACGGCGAGGTCTCGCCGTACTTCCACGAGGTGGTGGTCGAGGGCGACCAGGTCGAGCTGCGCGGCCCGTTCACGTCCTACTTCGTGTGGCGCGGCGAGTCGCCGGTGCTGCTGATCGGGGGCGGCTCCGGCGTCGTCCCGCTGATGGCGATGCTGCGCCACCGCCGCCGGACCATGCCCGAGCTTGCGATGAAGCTGGTCTACTCGGTGCGCACCGCCGAGGACGTCATCTACGCCGATGAGCTCGGAGACGAGACGCAGCTCACCTTCACGCGCGAGCCGCCCGCCGGCTGGGGCGGCCACACGGGGCGGATCGACAACGGGCTGATCGAGTCGACGGGGCTCCAGAACTGCATGGTCTTCGTCTGCGGCACGAATGGCTTCGTCGAGTCCGCGGTCGAGCTCGTGCTCGCCGAGGGGTTCGACCCGAGGCAGGTGCGCACCGAGCGCTTCGGCCCGAGCGGCTGATCTATCCTGAACAGAGCTCGTGCCGTTCGTCGCTTATGTCCACGCAGGCGAGCCAGACCCGCCTCCCAGCGGGCGCCCCGCCTGGGAGCCCAACTGGCGGCTGTGGCGTTGGGTGATCGCGGCGATCCCGCTCTCGATCGCGGCCGACCACTCCGAGGGTGTAATCGCGTTCGTGCTCGTCCTCGCCGTGTTCACGCTCGTCTGCAAGGCGGTCGCCGAGCTCTGGCCCGACGGCGACGGGATGAGCGAGTACCGGCAGTAGTGCACTAGCAGCTCCGAGTAACCGCTATTCGGGCCAGAAGTCCGGTATCGACTCGACGTCGTCGCGTGGGTCGTCGGACCTCACCGACACGATGATCACGACCGCGTCGTCGGGGCCCTCGTTCCACACCGAGCGGACCACATGCGGCGCCACGCGTAGGACGTTGCCCTCCTCGACGTCGATCACCTCGTCCTCGAGCTTGAACTGGAGCGTGCCCGAGGCGACGAAGTAGACCTCCTCCTGCGTCTTGTGGCGGTGGCCGTAGCTGCCCTTGCCGCCCGTCTGCGCCGGCATCCGGCGCCACGTGAAGCCGACCTGCTCGGTGCCGAGGTCGCTGGCCGCGCTCATGCGCATCTCGCCGGGGTAGTCGCCGAGGACGTCCGGGATCTCGTCGAGGCTCTTGATGGTCCAATCAGCCACGTCGCCCATTCTCTCCGCACGGGGGCGTGCGGGGCAAGCCCTCGCCTACGACCAGCTGTCCCAGGCCTGCAGGGACGGGAGCGGATCGAACGGCCGGCCGCCGTCGTACCAGCCCGGCGCAGCCCAGAGCTCGAAGTGGAGATGGCACCCCTGTGCGTTGCCGGTGTCGCCGACCGAGCCGATGCGCTGGCCCGTGAAGACGCGGTCGCCGGCACGGAACGGCGACGGCTCCGCGAGATGCATGTAGACGTAGTCGAGGTCGCTGCCGGCGCCGTCGATCACGAGGTAGTTGCCCGCCGCACCGTGGTAGCCGGCGTACTGGACGGTCCCGCCGCGGGCGGCCAGCATGCGCGTCCCGCACTTCGCGAAGACGTCATGGCCCTGGTGCGAGTGGCCGGCGCGCCCGGAGCCGAACCCGGCGCCGGCGCCGCCGTAGTCGTGCCGGCCGCGGACCGGGAAGACGTGGTCGTATAGGTCGAAGGCGTCGCGCTCGACGTTGCCCGTCTGCGCACTCGTCGCGCGCGAGCCGTCGGCGGCCGCGGCCGTGAGGCGGAACGAGTAGCGACCCGGCGCCGCCGGCGTGCGGCCGAGGTTGCCGTTCCAGGAGACGCTCGTGACCGCGCCGGGGACGACGCCCTGCGGAGCCCATGACTTGACCGCCACCCCGTCGGAGGCGCGGACGAGCTCGACCGTCAGGGCGGCGGGCGCCGGCCCGGAGAGGCGGAACGAGAACGTCACGGCACTGTGCGCACCCACGTACGCCTTGGTGCGGCTCGTGCCGGTCTCGAGCTGAGGTGCGCCGGCCACGACCTGGCCCGGCACCGGCGAGAGCTCCACGTTCGGCTCCGGCGGCGGGGGCGGCAGGATCGCGAGCGGCTTGCTCATCGCGGAGCGCGCGCCGGTCGCCGTTGCGACCGAGACCGGGCCGGTGACGGCGCCGGACGGTACGCGCGCCTGGATGCGCGTGTCGCTGCCGGCGCGCACCTGCACCGCCGCGTCGTCCGAGCGGCCGTAGCTTCCGTTGAAGGTGACGGTCGCGACGCCGCTCAGAGCGGTGCCGGTGATCTTCACCGTGCTGCCGGCCTGCGCACGCTTCTTCGTCCCGCACGAGCGCAGGCAACTGACGGTCGCGATCTTCGGCGTCGCCACGTAGGTGACGCCCCCGCCGCCGCCCGTCCCCGGGGTCTGCGCGGCCGCCGCTGGTGCGGCTCCGAGCGCGGCGAGTACGAGCGCGCAAGCGCTGCGCGTCGCGAAGCAACGACTGGTTCGCAAAATCCCTTTGGCCTCTCTTCTTCTTTCCGGCCTACGGGGTTAGCTGACGGGCTCGCGCTCGAAGAGCAGCGCTACGGCCTGGCAATAGACCGATTCGCCCCACGAAGACCCTCTTTCGACGGCCTCCGCACGGTTCCCCCGTTCCCCTGGGCTACGGCGGACGCCCCGGGGATTCGGCAGGCACTTCATACCCTGACTGGCGCGGCAGTATACGCACGCGGTCGGTGGTCGCAACGAGATCGATCTGCCACACTGTTTCGTCGGCCGCCTCCCGGGCGGTCGCTCTGTGATGAAGACCTATGTGGCGACACCGGCTACCCGCGAGCGCAACTGGCTCGTGGTCGACGCTTCCGGCAGGACGCTGGGGCGCTTGGCGACCCAGATCGCCGATTCCCTGCGCGGCAAGCGCAAGCCCGAGTACACGCCGCACGTGGACGTGGGCGACTTCGTGATCGTCGTCAACGCCGAGAAGATCACGGTGACCGGCAACAAGCGCGAGGAGAAGCGCTACTACCGGCACTCCGGCTATCCCGGCGGACTTCGCAGCCGCACGCTCGAGGAGATGCTCGAGCGGCGTCCGGAGGAGGTCATCCGCCTCGCCGTCAAGGGCATGCTCCCGCGCAACCGTCTGGGCCGTGCCCAGCTGCGCAAGCTCAAGGTGTACGCCGGGCCCGATCATCCCCACGTCGCGCAGAAGCCCGAGCCGATGGAGGTTGTCGCCTGATGATGGAAGAGCCGCAGCAGCCCGAGGACGACGCCCCCGAGGAGGGCGCGCCGGGCGAGCCCGGCGAGGCGACCCCGTCCGACGCCGCTCCCGAGGAGCAGCCCGCGCCCGAGGAGACTCCCGCGCCCGAGGAGACTCCCGCCGGCAGCGGCGAGGAGCACCCCGGCCCCGAGATCGGGGGCATGGAGGAGCTGGCTCAGGCCGCCGGCGAGGCCGAGGCACCCGCCGAGGCCGCGGAGGAGCCGGCTGCGGCAGAGGAGCCGGCTGCCGAGGAGCCGGCTGCCGAGGAGCCGGCTGCCGAGGAGGCGCCGGCTGCCGAGGAGGCCCCGCGCGCCGAGCGTCCGCGCCCCGGTGCGCGCCGCGGGCAGGAGGACAAGGGCGGCGGCGACGAGGTCATCCCGGGCGCCCACCTCGAGCCCGACCTCGTGCTCGAGGAGCAGCGTCCCGCCGAGGGTGAGTTCGGCGAGTACGGCGAGTACGCGGAGGCGGACACCGGCGAGGGTGAGCCCCAGGCGGCCGGCGATGAGGCTCCGACCGAGGAGCAGCCGGCGGCCCTGACGCCGCTCGACCTGGCCGCCGACGCGCGCTACCGCGCCACCGGCAAGCGCAAGAGTGCAGTCGCGCGTGTGACGCTCAAGCCGGGCGAGGGCACCTACATGATCAACGGCCGCCACCTCGACGAGTACTTCCCGCGCGTCCGCCTGCAGCGCATGGGCCGCCAGCCGCTCGAGGCGACCGGCAACCAGTCGCGCATGGACGTCGTGGCGCTGATCCACGGCGGCGGCGTCTCGGCTCAGGCCGCTGCGCTCCGCCACGGCATCGCCCGTGCGCTGGTCGAGGCCGATCCGGCGCTGCGCGGCGAGCTCAAGCGCCGCGGCTACCTCACGCGTGACCCGCGCGTGAAGGAGCGCAAGAAGGCCGGGCTCAAGAAGGCCCGCAAGCGGCCGCAGTTCTCAAAGCGCTAAGCCTCTCGTGACGCTGTTCGGCACGGACGGGGTCCGCGGGGTCGCGGGCGACTTCCTGACTGCCGATCTCGCCCTCGGGCTGGGACGGGCGGCCGCGAAGGTCTCGCCGGCCGAGACGGCGCAGGTGTTGATCGTGCGAGACACGCGCGAGTCGGGCGAGATGCTCGAGGCGGCGCTCGCGGCCGGCATCGCGGCGGGCGGCGGCCACGCGCTGCTGGGCGGCGTGCTGCCCACGCCGGGAGCCTCGGTGCTGGTGCGGCGCTACGGCTTCGACATGGCGGCGGTCGTCTCGGCCTCGCACAACCCCTATGAGGACAACGGCATCAAGTTCTTCGGGCCCGAGGGCATGAAGCTCGACGACGACCAGGAGGAGCAGATCGAGCAGGCGCTCGACGCCGGCGGCGGGAGCATCGGCCGCGTGCGCGAGCTGCACGGTGCGCCCGGTGACTACCTGCGCGAGCTCGAGCTGCGCTTCCGCGACCTCGACCTGTCGGGCGCGCGCATCCTGCTCGACTGCGCGAACGGCGCGACCTACAGCGTCGCCCCCGAGATCTTCCGCCGGCTGGGCGCTGAGGTCGATGCGGTGGCGGTCGAGCCCGACGGCCGCAACATCAACCTGAACTGCGGCTCGACGCACGTGGAGCGGCTCGCCGAGCGCATGGACGGCCACGACGCGGGCTTCGCCTTCGATGGCGACGGCGATCGCGTGCTGGCGGTCGACCGCAACGGCGCGGTGGTCGACGGCGACGAGCTGATGGCGCTGATCGCGCTGCACCTGCGGAACGACGGCCGCCTGCCGGGCAACGGCGTCGCCGTGACGGTGATGACCAACTACGGCTTCCACAGCGCCATGCGCGACGCCGGCATCGCGGTGGCCACGACCCCGGTCGGCGATCGCCACGTGCTCGCCGAGCTCGTCCGGCGTGGCTGGGCGCTCGGCGGCGAGCAGTCCGGCCACATCATCGACACCGGCTTCGTGCCGGCCGGCGACGGCGTGGCGGCGGCGCTGCTCGTGATGGAGGCTCTGGAGGGGTCCGACCTGGCTGAGCGCGGCGCGATGCACAAGCTGCCCCAGCGGCTCGTCAACGTCAGGGTCCGCGACCGCACGGCGATCGAGAGCGCGACCAACGTGTGGGACGCCGTGGACGAGCAATCGAAGCGCCTCGACGGGCGCGGCCGCGTGCTCGTGCGGCCCTCCGGCACCGAGCCGCTCGTGCGTGTGATGGTCGAAGCTCCGCAGGAGAACGAGTGCCAGGAGATCGTTGACCATTTGGTGAATGTCGTCGAAGCGGAGCTAGGCTAATTCGATCGTGTGCGGAATCATTGGATATGTAGGGCCGCGCGAATGCCGCGACCTGTTGATGGAGGGCCTGCGACGGCTCGAGTACCGCGGCTATGACTCGGCCGGCCTCTCGGTGGTCCGCAACGGCTCTGTGGGCAGCGTCCACGCCGTCGGCAACCTCGAGCATCTGCGCAACGCGGTTGCCAAGACCAACGGCCACCTCACCGGCTCGACCGGCATCGGCCACACGCGCTGGGCCACGCACGGCCGCGTCACGGAGGAGAACGCGCACCCACACTGGGACACCTCGCGGCGCGTCCACATCGTGCTCAACGGGATCGTCGAGAACTGGACCGAGCTGCGCGACCGGCTCGTCGCGAGCGGCGCCGAGTTCACCTCGGAGACAGACGCCGAGGTCGTCGCCCACCTGATCGCCGAGTACTTCGACGGCGACCTGGTCGAGGCCGTTCGGCTTGCCTACAACGACCTGCGCGGCCACTACGCGTTCGTCGCCATGTCGGCCGACGCCCCGGGTGTGCTCGTCGGCGCGCGCAAGGAGTGCCCACTGGTGGTCGGCATCGGCGAAGGCGAGAGCTTCATCGCCTCCGCGATCCCCGCCTTCCTCGCGCAGACGCGCCGCGTCCAGCTCGTTCACGACGGCGAGATCGTGGCGATCACCCCCGACGGCGCGCGCTTCATCGCACCCGACGGCTCGGCGCTCGAGCGTGACATCGACGAGGTCGACTGGGACGAGGAGGAGGCCGAGAAGGGCGGCTACGAGACCTTCATGCTCAAGGAGATCCACGAGCAGGCCGACGCCGTGGCGGAGACGCTCGCCGGCCGGCTCGGCGAGGACAGCGTCGAGCTCGAGGACTTCGGCATCTCGGACGAGTTCCTGAAGGACGTCCGCCGCGTCGTGATCGTCGCGTGCGGCACCTCCTACCACGCCGGTCTCGTTGGCCGTTACGCAATCGAGTGGTGGGCCCGGCGGCCGGTCGAGATGGACATCGCCTCGGAGTTCCGCTACCGCAACCCGGTGCTGAGCGAGCGCGACCTCGTGATCGGGATCTCGCAGTCGGGCGAGACCGCCGACACGCTCGCCGCGATGCGGCTCGCGCGCGAGCGCGGCGCCAAGGTGCTCGCCATCACCAACATCATGGGGAGCCAGGCGACCCGCGACGCGGACGGTGTCCTATTCACGCGCGCGGGGCTCGAGATCGGCGTGGCGGCAACCAAGACCTTCGTCGCGCAGGTCGCGGCGATGTACCTGTTCGCGCTGAAGCTCGCCGAGATCCACGGGACGCTCGAGCCTGAGGCGCGTCGCGAGGTCGTCGACGACCTGCGCTCGATGCCGCACCTGATCGCGCAGCTCGTCGACGAGATCGAGGAGCCGGTGCGCAGGATCGCCCGCCACTGGAAGGACTCGGAGTTCTTCCTCTACCTCGGCAGGCACATCGGGCTGCCGATCTGCCTCGAGGGCGCGCTCAAGCTCAAGGAGGTCTCGTACATCCCGACCGACGCGTACGCGGCGGGCGAGATGAAGCACGGCCCGATCGCGCTGCTCGACGAGAACACGCCGGTCGTTTGCGTGGCAACCGACTCGCCGGTGCTCGACAAGATGCTCTCGAACATCGCCGAGGTGCGCGCGCGCGGGGCGCACGTGATCGCGGTGGCAAGCGAGGGCAGCGGGCGCGTCGCCGAGTACGCCGAGGAGGTCATCGAGGTGCCGGCGATCGACTGGGTCCTGCAACCGCTCTTCGCAGTCATCCCGCTGCAGTTGCTCGCCTACGAGATCGCCCGAGCGCGAGGCCTCAACGTCGACCAGCCACGCAACCTGGCCAAGACCGTTACGGTCGAGTAGTGCCAGGGGTCGGTCTCGACCTGCTCGACATAGAGCGCTTCGAGCGCGCGCTGGAACGAAGGCCGCGGCTGGAGGAGCGGCTGTTCACGGATGCCGAGCGCAGCTACGCCGCCAGTCGTGCCCGGCCCGCCATGCACCTGGCGGCCCGCTTTTGCGCCAAGGAGGCGGTGGCGAAGGCGCTCGGCATGACCGGCTGGAGCTTCCGCGACGTCGAGGTCGTGGCGACCGAGGCGGCGCCGCTCGTGCGGCTCAGCGGGCGCGTGGCGCAGCGGGCCGCGGCGCTCGGCGGGGAGGTGTCGATCTCGCTGACGCACACGCACGTCACGGCGGGTGCGGTCGCGCTCCTCGAGCGACGCGCTCCGTGACCCTTCCGGACTGGCTCGACCCGATTTACGAGGCCGCCGAGATGCGCGCGGTCGACGCCTGGGCGATCCAGGAGCAGGGCGTGCCCTCACTCGATCTGATGGAGCGGGCGGGCGCCGGGCTGGCCCGTGTAGCGGCGGAGGCGGCGGGCCCCGGGCCGTTGCGCGTGGTGATCGGCAAGGGCAACAACGGCGGCGACGGCCTCGTCGCGGCGCGGCTGCTGCGCGCCGACGGGCACGAGGTCGACGTGCTGACGGTCGCGGCCCTCGACGGGCTGCGCGGCGACGCGCTCGCGAACCTGGAGCGGCTGCCGGGAGCCGCCCCCGATCCGTTCGACCCCGCGCGTCTCGAAGGCTCCGGCGTGGTCGTCGACGCGCTGCTCGGCACCGGCTTCGAGGGCGTCGCGCGCGAGCCGGTCGCGGGCGCGATCGCGGCGATCAACGCACAGGAGGCGCCGGTCGTCGCCTGCGACGTGCCCTCCGGTGTCGACGCCTCGACCGGCGAGGTAGAGGGGGAGGCGGTGCGCGCGCAGGCCACGGCGACCTTCCACGGCTCGAAGGTCGGCCTGCACGTCGAGCCGGGACGCAGCCACGCTGGTGAGGTCGAGGTGGTGGAGATCGGGGTTCCGCGCGGCGCCCCCGCGCCCCGTTCGGCGGGTCTGATCTCGGAACGCCTGCTCGGCCTCTACCCGCGGCGGCAGCGGAGCGGGTCGAAGTTCGACTCCGGGGTGGTGCTCGTGGTCGGCGGCTCGGCGGGGCTGACGGGCGCGCCGACGATGGCGGCTCGCTCGGCTTCCAGGGCCGGGGCGGGCTACGTGCAGGTGGCGGTGCCGGAGTCCGCTCAGGCCGCGATCGACATGCGCCTGCTCGAGCAGATGAGCCGCGGCCTGCCCGAGCACGAGGGCGCGCACACGCCCACCGGCGTGCCCGTGGCCGAGGAGATGGCGGAGCGCGCCGGGGCGGTCGTGCTCGGGCCGGGACTCGGCAGGGACGAGGGCGCCGCCGATTTCGCTCGCACGGTCGCCACCGGCGTCCGGAAGCCGCTCCTGATCGACGCGGACGGTCTGAACGCTCACGCCGGCCGGTTGGAGCTGCTCCAGGCGCGCAGCGCGCCCACCGTGCTCACCCCGCACGAGGGGGAGCTTGGGCGCCTGCTCGACGCCGGCTCCGAGGACATCAAGGCGCACCGGCTCTCCCGTGCGCGCGAAGCCGCCGCGCGAAGCGGAGCGGTGGTCCTGCTGAAGGGCGACGACACGATCGTGGCCGCGCCCGCGGGGCCGGTGGCAATCAACCGCGGCGCGACGCCGGCGCTCGCCACGGCGGGCACCGGCGACGTCCTGTCCGGCCTGATCGGCGCGCTGCTCGCCAAGCGGCTGCCGGCGTTCGAGGCCGCCGCGCTCGGCGCGCTCGCCCACGCGCTCGCCGGCAGGGCCGCTGCGGAGCGGCATGGCGCGGACCACGTCGTCGCCGGTGATGTGATTGACGCGCTGCCTTACGGGTTGACGCTTCGCTAGTGTCGCGGCCGCGAATGGCCGAAGTAGTGCGCGACATCATGGACTCGGAGCCGGAGACGGTCGGCCCGGACACCCCCGTCGAGGACGTCGTCCGCCTGCTGCGCGAGAACGAGCTGCCGGGCGTGCCGGTGGTCGACGGCGACGGGCGCTGCGTGGGGATCGTCACCGAGGCGGATCTCGTGCTCCCCGACGACCAGGGCGACCTGCACATTCCGCACTACATCAACCTCTTCGGCGGGACGGTCTTCCTCGAGCCGCTCGGCCGCTTCGAGCAGCGCCTGCGCAAGGCCTTCGCCTCGAAGGCGTCGGACATGATGACGAGCGACCCTGACACGGTCGACCCGGACACCAGCGTGCGCGACGCCGCGCGGCTCATCCACGAGTCGGGTCACAACCGCCTCCCGGTGGTCGACGAGGACGGCCGCCTCGTGGGCGTCGTCACGCGCGTGGACGTGCTCGGCGCCCTCGCGGCGTGACCGCCGCGGAGTGCCCGCCACCTCGCTGAGCCCCGAGCGCGCGCTGGCGCGGATCGACCTGGGCGCGATCGAGCGCAACTGCGCGCGCCTGCCGCGTGATCTGTGCGCCGTGGTGAAGGCCGACGGCTACGGCCACGGAGCGGTCGCGGAGGCGGCGCTCGCGGGCGGCGCCACCTGGCTGGCGGTGGCGACGGCCAACGAGGCGAGCGAGTTGCGCGACGCGGGCATCGGGGCCCCGCTGCTCGTAATGGGGGCGTTGACGCGTGCGGAGCTGCGCGTGGCGGTCCACGCGGACGCTGACGTCGTGGCCTGGACGGACGAGATCGCCGAGGCAGCTCCGCGCGTGCACGTGAAACTCGACACCGGCATGGGGCGGCTGGGAACCAGCGACCGTGCACGCGCCCTACGGCTCGCGGCGCATTCGAACGTGGTCGGGCTGATGACGCACTTCTCAACCGCGGACGAGCGCGGCGACGAGCATTTCGGCGCCCAGCTCGCGGAGTTCACGAGCTTCGTGGAGGAGGTCGGGCGCCCCGAGCTGACCGTGCACGCCGCCAACAGCGCTGCCGCCCTGCGCGACCCGGCCGCGCACTTCGACATGGTGCGCTGCGGGATCGCGATCTACGGAATGGACCCGTTCCAGGAGGACCCAGCCGCACATGGGCTCGAGCCGGCGCTCTCGCTCCACTCCTACGTGGCCGCGGTGCGCCGCTTCGGCACCGGCGAGAGCGCAGGCTACGGGCGGCGCTGGCGCGCCGAGCGCCCGACGTGGGTCGCGACGATTCCGATCGGGTACGGCGACGGCTGGCGGCGCGGGCTCTCGAACGACGCCGACGTGTTGATCCGGGGCAGCCGTCATCCGCTCGTCGGCACGATCAGCATGGACAACATCACGGTCGCGCTCGGCGACGACACGGACGTCGAGGTTGGCGACAGGGTCGTGCTGATCGGCCGCCAGGGCGGGGAGCAGATCCTCGCTGAGGAGGTGGCGCGCCGGCTGGGCACGATCAACTACGAGATCACCTGCGGCCTCTCGGCGCGGGTGCGCCGTGAGCATTTCCGGTGACGGACGCCTGGATCGTCGGCGGAGCCCTGCGTGACGAGCTGCTCGGCCGGCCTGTCACAGACGTCGACATCGCCGTGCCCGGCGACGCCGGGGAACCGGCGCGAGCGCTGGCCGCCGAGGTGGGCGGGCCCTCGTTCCCCCTCTCCGAGGCCTTCGGCGCCTGGCGCGTGATCGACCGCGACGCCGGGCGCGTGTACGACGTATCGACGCTGCAGGGCCCGTCGATCGAGGCCGACCTCGCCCTCCGTGACTTCACGGTCAACGCGATGGCCCGACCCGCCGATGAGCTGTCGGTAGCGGCGCTGCGCGAGCCGGCCGCCGGCGCGGAGCTGATCGACCCGCTCGGCGGACGTGCCGACCTCGAGACGCGCACGCTGCGCGTGATCGGCCCGGAGGCCTACGAGTCGGACCCGCTGCGAGCGCTGCGGCTGGCGCGCTTCGTGGCCGAGCTCGGCTTCGAGCCCGACGCCGAGACCGAGCGGCTGACGCGGGCGGCAGCCCCGCGGGTGGCCGACGCCGCCGGCGAGCGCGTGTTCGCGGAGCTGCGCAGGCTCCTGCTCGCCCCGAACGTGATCGGGGGGCTGGAGGTCGCCGACCGGCTCGACCTTCTGCGCGCCGTCCTGCCCGAGCTCGCCGAGCTGCACGACGTCGAGCAGAGCCACTACCACCACCTCGACGTCTACGGCCACACGATCGAGGTGCTGGAGCGCCTGCTCGAGCTCGAGGCGCGCGCGTCCGGCCGGCTGCGCGCCGTGCTGGACGAGCCGCTCGCCGACGAGCTGACGCGCGGCGAGGCGCTTCGCTTCGGCGCGCTCCTGCACGACATCGGCAAGCCGGCGACGCACGCCGTGCGTGAGTCGGGCCGGGTGACCTTCATGGGGCACGACCGGCTCGGCGAGCAGATGGTGCGCGACGTCTGCCGGCGGCTGCGGACGAGCGAGCGCTTCAGCCGCTTCGTAGAAGCGCTCACGCGCCACCATCTCGTGCTCGGCTTCCTCGTCCACGAGCGTCCGCTCGACCGGCGCGCCGTGTATCGCTACCTGCGTCGGACCGAGCCCGTCGAGGTCGAGGTGACGCTGCTCTCGTCCGCCGACCGGCTCGCCACCCGCGGGCGCAAGGCGGACGAGGCGATCGCGGCGCACATGGAGCTCGCGGAGGAGCTGATGGAGGCGGCGCTCGACTGGCGCGAGCAGGGCCGGCCGCGGCCGCTCGTGCGCGGCAACGAGCTGGCAGCCGAGCTCGGCATCGAGCCCGGTCCGGAGATCGGCAGCCTGCTCGCCTCCCTCGAGGAGGCCGCGTACGCGGGCGAGGTTGCGACGCGCGACGAAGCGCTGGGTTTCGCCCGGCGTCTGCGCGACAATCGCAGCAGGTGATCGTCGATTGCGCGATCTACGAGGCTGGCCATCGCCGTGACGGCAAGGTCGAGCTCGAGCACGCCTACGACCTGCGTCAGCAGAAGGACACCTTCGTATGGATCGGCCTGTACGAGCCGACCGAGGAGGAGTTCGACGCGCTCCGGCGGGAGTTCAACCTTCACCCGCTCGCCGTCGAGGACGCGATCCACGCTCACCAGCGTCCGAAGCTCGAGGTGTTCGACGACATGGTGCTGCTCGTGCTGAAGACGGCGCGCTACGTCGACCCCACGGAGGTGGTTGAGCTCGGTGAGCTGCTGGTCTTCCTCGGGCACGACTATGTGATCACGGTGCGTCACGGGACCGCGAGCGAGCTCGCCCCCGTCCGCGAGGCGCTCGAGTCCGACCCGGAGCGGCTGCGGAAGGGCCCCGGCGTCGTCCTGCACGCGATCCTCGACCGCGTGGTGGACGACTACGGGCCCGCCATCGACGGCCTCCAGGAGGACATCGACCAGGTCGAGGAGGAGCTCTTCAGGAACGACCGCTCCAATCCGGCCGAACGGATCTACCGGCTGCTGCGCGAGGTGCTCGAATTCCGGCGCGCGAGTGCCCCCCTGGTCGACCCGATCGAGAAGCTCGCCTCGGGCCACTACCAGCAGGTGGACAAGGAGATCCGCAACTACTTCCGCGACGTCAACGATCACCTGATCCGCGCCCGCGACCAGCTCGATGGCATGCACGACCTGCTCGCGAGCAGCCTCCAGGCGAACCTCGCTCAGGTCGGCGTCCGTCAGAACGAGGACATGCGCCGCATCTCCGCCTGGGTCGCGATCATCGCCGTCCCGACGGCGGTCGCAGGCATCTACGGGATGAACTTCGAGCACATGCCGGAGCTCACCTGGACCTACGGCTACCCGGCCGTGCTGCTCGTGATGCTCACCATCTGCAGCACGCTGTACTGGTACTTCAGGCGGGCGGGCTGGCTGTAGCGAGCGGCGCGGCGCCGGGACCAGGGAACGACAGCTGGGGAAGGGGGTCGGGGCCGTTGGTTGGCCGGCTCCCGCGGCAACGTTGCCGGATCAGTGGTCTCTGGCGCTATCAATCCGGCAACGTGCGGCCCGAGGCGGGCGGTCGTGCCCACCCACCCTTCCCCAGCCCCTCGGCGTTCCGCCCCGCCGCCCCCGCTGAAGTAGGTTCCCGCCCATGGCGGATGACTGCATCTTCTGCAAGATCGTCGCGGGCGAGCTGCCCTCGAACAACGTCCAGGAGGACGAGCACACGATCGCCTTCATGGACATCAACCCGTGGACCCGCGGCCACGCGCTCGTGATCCCGCGCAACCACTCGAAGAACCTCTACGAGGTGCCCGAGGAGGATCTCGCGCGCACGGCGAGCGCGTCGAAGCGGCTCGCTCTCACGATGCGCGACCGGCTCGCCTGCGACGGCGTCAACCTGCTCAACTGCTGCGAGCCGGCGGCGTGGCAGACGGTCTTCCACATGCACATGCACGTCATCCCGCGCTACGACGACGACCCCCTGAAGCTCCCGGTGCCGCCGCAGCCGGCGGATCAGGCCGAGCTCGAGCGGGTCGCGCGGGAGCTGCGCGGTGGCTGAGCCGGTACGGCTCGAGCGCGACGGGGCGCTCGGGCAGCTCGTGCTCGACTCGCCGCCGCTGAACCTGTTCACCGAGGAGGTCTTCAGCGGTCTCGAGCGAGCGCTCGAGCAGACGGACGGGTTGCGCGCGCTCGTCTTCCGTGCAGAGGGGCGCTACTTCACCGGTGGCGTCGACGTGAACGTCTTCCAGGGGCTCGACAGCGCCGGCTCGGAGGAGCTCACCGAGCGGCTGCTCACCCTCGCGCACGCGTTCGAGGAGCTCCCGTTCCCGACGATCGCCTCGGTCCACTCGCTCTGCGTGACCGCCGGGCTCGAGCTGTCGCTCGCCTGCGACATGATCTGGGCGGCCGAGTCCGCACGCTTCGGGCTCGTCGAGGCAGTGATCGGGCTGACGCCATTGATGGGGGGGACGCAGCGGATGGCCGAGCGCGCGGGAGCGGCACGGGTGCGCGAGTTCGTGATGAGCGGCGACCTCTACGACGCCGCCACGCTCGAGCGCTGGGGGGTCGTCACCCGGGTGCTGGCCGACGCGGAGCTCGGCGAGCGGACGCTCGAGTTCGCGCGCCGCCTGGCCGACGGGCCGACGCTCGCCCACGCGGCCACCAAGAGCATCGTGCGCGCGTACCTCGAGGACGGCGTGCGCGGGGCCGACGCGCGCACGGGGGCGATCGGCGCACGGCTGTTCGAGACCGAGGATCTCCAGGGGGCGGTCGACAGCTTCCTGGCCGAGGGCCCGGGCAAGGCGCGCTTCCAGGGGCGCTGAGGGACTTCCGCCGGTCCGGGCTGGTAGCGTGCCCGCGTGTAAGGGCCGGTTCAACCGGCGTAGTTGAACATGCAGGTGCCGTGGCAGGGATTCGCACAGACGGACCGGCCGGGCACAAGCAGGAAGGGGCAGGCACGTGCCTACCGGAACCGTCAAGTGGTTCAACGACGAGAAGGGCTACGGATTCATCACGCCGGACGACGGCGACCGTGACCTCTTCGTCCACTACACGGGCATCGACGGGCAGGGCTTCAAGTCGCTCGCCGAGAACTCCAAGGTCGAGTACGAGGAGGAGACCGGCGACAAGGGTCCGAAAGCGGTGAACGTCCGCGCGATCTGAGCGCGCCGCAGGCCGTGCCCAAGGAAGAGAAGATCGAAATGGAGGGCGAGATCGTCGAGGCCCTCCCGAACACCATGTTCAAGGTCCAACTCGACAATGGGCACGAGGTCCTCGGCCACATCTCGGGGAAGATGCGAAGGCACTACATCCGCATCCTCCCGGGCGACAGGGTCAAGATCGAGCTGTCGCCGTACGACCTCGACCGCGGGCGGATCACCTATAGGTACAAGTAGGCAGTGAGGATTCCGCAACTCGACGGCGAAAGGGGTGTTTCACCCCTGGTCATGAAGCGATTTCTCCTGCTCTGCTCAGTACTCGCGGCGGCAGCGCTTGCGCTGGCGCCGGGCGCATCCGCCCGCATCGTCGAGCTCGGGGCCACCGCCAACCCGGCGAACCCGAGTTGCCCGACCGACCCGTGCGTCGCCGTCGTGCGCGTCACCGGCTACCAGGGTCGGGCCGCCGGCGGTCCCAAGAACCCGTACTACATCCGTCGTGACGGGAACATCGTCGCCTTCACGGTGACGCTGTCGCAGCCGAGCGCCGAGCAGACGACGTTCTTCAACGACAACTACGGCTCGCCCGCACAGGTCCAGCTGTCGGTGCTGCGCAAGGGCAAGACGCGCAAGACACGACTGCAGCACCGGCTCGTGCAGCAGACCGAGCCGTTCGAGGTCGACGAGTACTTCGGCTCGAGCCCGACCTTCGTGCTGCCGGAGCCGCTGCGAGTCAGGGAGGGCAACTGGATCGCTGTCACCGTGCCCACCTGGGCGCCGATGCTGGCGATCAACCTGACGAAGTCAGACTGGTGGCGCTCGTCGCGCGCCAAGAACAACTGTGAGCCGCCACGGAGCCTGCGCCAGTTCGCCATGGAGGACCTGCGCGAGGTCAGCGTCTTCGGGTGCACCTACAGCAGCGCGCGGCTGCTCTACACCGCCACCTACATCCCGGACAACCGGCCGACCGTCACGGAGGAAGGCGAGTAGCCGGTCGGGGGTCTTTTGCCGCGTATGCCATCGCGGTAGCATCGACGTAGATGACCACCGAGGGGTGGATCTTCATGGTCGGCTTCCGCGTGTTCGACGTCGGGCTGCTGATCGTGTGGCTGATCTGGTTCTTCCGGCTGCGCGACGACGACGACGATTCCCGCGGGGACGACGGCGGCGGGGGCGAGGGCCCGGGACCGCGACCCAAGGGCGACGGGCCCGGTGGAGACGGCATTCGCCTGCCGCTCGGCCGCTGGGGACTGGGCCACGGGCGCGATCGCTCCCACTCGAGCCCGGGACGGCCGTCGCGCCGCCGCGGCGTGGAGCCGCGCGTGCCGTCACCGGCGCGGGTCCGAAGGCCGCGCTCGCCGGTCCCCACGCACCGGCAGAGTGCTTCTTGAGCTAAAAGGGTAGAACCGCCTTCATGAGCGCGAACGCGCCATGAAGTGGGCGCCACCGGGCGTGATAGGTTCGCGCGCGTGATCGACTTCGGGCTGGTCGACGAGGCCGTCGGCGACAGCACCCACGTCGTGTCGCTGCGTGGCGAGATCGACGCTCTCACGGCACCGAAGCTCGGGAGCCGCCTGTTCGGACTGGCTGAGGACGGCGCCCGCGGCGTGGTCGTCGACCTCTCGCAGGTCACGTTCATGGACTCGACCGGGATCGGCGTGCTTCTGAACGCCCTGCGCCACCTGAACGTCCGGCGCTGCAAGATGGTGCTCGTCTGCCCGACTGAGCGCGTCCTGCGGCCGTTCCAGGTCACGGGCCTCACCGGCCATCTCACGATCTTCGATTCGCGCGAGAAGGCGCTCGGCTGCCTCGCCTAGCCCGCGGCCGGCCGCGTTAGCCGCACGCGCCGGGATTGTCGTCGCAGAACTCCTCGAAGCGCTCCGCCGGGCTGTCCGCGGGTGGGGCCGCGTCGTTCTCGGGCGTGTCGGCCGGCGGCTCGGCCTCGGGCGCCGGCGTGCCGCCGCCGGTGGACGGCGGGACGGTCTCCGGCGGCAGCGTCTCCGTCGACGGGTCGAACGGCGCCTCGGGGACCGTCTCGGTCTGCGGCTCGGTCGTCTCGCCCTGGGGGACGGTCAGGTTGGGGAGCCCCGGCTCGGTCTCCGCCGAGGGCTCGTCGTCGCCTCCGCAGCCGGAGGCGGCGAGTGCCAGGGCGAGCAGGGCTGCGAGGAGGACCTTCAGAGCTCGACGGCCGGAAGTCGACGGCCGCAGTGCGGGCAGTCGTTCAGGTCCTTCTGGACCAGCTGCTCCAGCGAGCACCCGCACAGGCGCAGGTTCTCGACCGCGTACGGCAGCTCGCTGGGGGACGGCGCCAGCGGCAGCAGCGCGCCGACCACGCGCAGCTCCTCACCGCTGTCGTGGTCCACATAGCGCATGCCGGGCTCGACCTCGCGCACGACCTCGCGGTCCGAGCGCGCACGCAGCCGGTACTTCTGACGGGGAGGCATGAGGCCGGGAACAATAGCGTCGGGGACGGCGCTTTAGGGCCCGGTCGGGCTCCCCATACCGCCTGCCGAAGGGATAGAGTTCCGCCTCCGTGAGCCTCGCTCGGACCATGCGCAAGCGGCCGCGCGCGCCGCGCCCGGCGCTTGCCCTAGGCGCCGTGCTGCTCGTGCTCGGGCTCGCGCTCACGGCGTGTGGCCGCGACGAGCCCGACCTCCCGACCGGCAAGGCGCAGTTCGTCGAGAAGTGCGGTCAATGCCACGTGCTGGCTCGTGCGGGGACGGCCGGAACTCAGGGCCCGAATCTCGACGCCGCCTTCCGGGCCGCGCTCGCGAAGGGCATAAGCCGCGACACCGTGAAGGGCGTCGTCCACGACCAGATCGCCCATCCCCGCAAGGGCGGCATCATGCCGCCGGCGCTCGTCGAGGGCGAGGACGCCGACGACGTCGCCTCCTACGTCGGCTACGCCGCCGCGCGCCCCGGCGACGACACCGGGGCGCTCGCGACGGCCGGCCTCGCCGAGGCCACCACGGGTGAGCAGATCTTCACCGCCGCCGGTTGCGCCGGCTGCCACACCTTCCGGCCGGCCGGATCGACGGGGACCATCGGCCCCGATCTCGACGACCTGGCGAGCGCCGCCGGCGACATGCCCCCCGAGGACTTCGTGCGCGAGTCGATCCTCAACCCGAACGCCGAGGTCACGCAGGGCTTCCCCGCCGGCGTGATGCCCTCGTTCGAGGGCCGCCTGACCGACGAGCAGGTGAAGGCGCTCGTCGACTACCTGCTCGGCGAGTAGGCGAGCACGAGCGCGAGCGCGCCGAGCAGCTCGGCGCGTGGCCCGAGCACGCCCCCGACTATCTCCACGTCGCGCGCGGTTGCCGGGATCGCATTGCGATGCACCTGCTCGCGCATCGGGTCGAGCAGCACCTCACCCGCCCTGGCGAGCTCACCGCCGACGACGATCAGCTCAGGGTTGAAGAGGTCGCAGAGCGTCGCCACAACGCCGCCGATGTGCCTCCCGGCGTCGGCGATCACGCGACGAGCGCCGGAGTCTCCGGAGGTGGCGAGCGACAGCAGCTCGGCGGTCGAGATCGACCTTCCCAGGCGCGGCTCGAGGAGCTCGGCGAGCGCCGGCGCCCCGGCCAGCGTCTCGAGGCAGCCGCGCTTGCCGCAGCGGCACACGGGTCCGTGTTCGTCGACGATCGCGTGCCCGATCTCGCCCGCCATGCCGCCGCTGCCGTGGAAGAGGCGCCCATCGAGGACGAGCCCGGCGCCTATGCCTGTGGAGACCTTGAGGTAGACCACGTTGCTGCGGCCGGCGGCCGCGCCCCAGTGCAGCTCGGCAAGAGCGCCCAGGTTGGCGTCGTTGTCGACTTCAACGGGCAGCGAGAGCCGCGTGCCGAGCTCGTCGGCCGCACGCACGCCGACCCAGCCCGGCAGGATCGACGAGGAGCCGACTCGGCCGCTGCGAAGGTCGATCGGGCCCGGGAGGCCGAGACCGACGCCCACCACCTGATCGGCCGTCACGCCGGCGCCGGCCATCACCTCCTCGACGAGCCCCACCGCCGCGTCGAGGCCTGTCTCGGCCGGGTCCTCGGCGCGCACCTGCCGCTCGGCCTCGGCAAGGATCGCGTGGCTCAGGTCCGCCGCGGCGACGCGCAGGTGGCGCTTGCCGAAGTCGATACCGATCGCGACGCCGGCCTCACGGCTGAACGACAGCCGACGCGGCGGCCTGCCGCCGCGCGGCGAGGCACCCGGGCCGTCCTCGCTCTCGACGAGCACGCCGGCTGCCTCCAGCTCGGACACGATGCTCGCCACCGTGGTCCGCGACATGCCGGTCCGGCGCGCCAGCTCGGATCGGCTGGCCACTCCGGCCTCGCGGAGCGCCGCCGTGACCCGCTCCCGATTGCGCTCGCGGCGCGCGTCTCCCGAGCCCCTGCTCGCCACGACGCGCAATATCGCAGTCTTCTGCGCGAAAGGGAAGGGCAAGAATCTCCTAATTGGTCATAACTACGGCCCTGAAGGCCCGGCGTTTAGCGTAATTTGGACTTGGGTATCGCGGGCCTGGCAACCGTCACCACCCTGGGGAGGAAGCATGAGTACACGGCGTGCCGTCTGGCTCGCATTGCCGGTCCTGTTGCTCGCGATCTGTGTCTGGGCGACGGGGGGCGCCGGCCGTGATGCGGCCGCCCAGGGGACGCTCCCATACCAGGACGCGTCGCTGACACCCGAGCAGCGCGCCGGCGATCTCCTGCCGCGCATGTCGCTCAAGGAGAAGGTCGGCCAGATGACGCAGATCAACGCGACTGCGCTGCAGGGCAACCCGGCCGACCCATGGGATCGGGGCGAGTTGAACGACGAGATCCTGAACGACGTACTCTGCGCGAACCTCAGCGGCTCGATCCTGTCTGGTGGCGGGGCCTCGCCGGCGGTGAACACGCCGCGCGCGTGGGCGGAGATGACGAACCGCATTCAGGAGGTCGCACTCGGCTGTCAGCCGCACGGGATTCCGATCATCTACGGCATCGACGCGGTGCACGGCCACAACAACGTGCTCGGCGCGACCATGTTCCCGCACCAGTTCGGGCTCGGGGCGGCGTACGACACCGCGCTTGCAGGCCAGCTCGGACAGGCCACCGCCGCCGACGTGCGCGCGACCGGCATCCACTGGGACTTCGCCCCGGTCGCCGATATTTGGCGCGACCTGCGCTGGGGGCGTTCCTACGAGCCCTTCAGCGAGGCGCCGCTCGCCGCTGGCGATCTCGTCGCGGCGACGGTGCGAGGCCTCGAGGGCGACGACCTCACCGAGAGCGTCGCGTCCACCACGAAGCACTTCACCGGCTACTCGGCGCCCGACAGCGGTCGCGACCGCGAGAACGCCACGCTCACCGAGCGCGAGCTCTGGGACGAGCACCTGCCGTCATTCATCCGCGGGATAGGCGCCGGAACCGAGACGGTCATGGCCAACTCCGGCTCGGTGAACGGCGAGCCCGTGCATGCCTCACACCACCTGCTCACCGAGGTCCTCCGCGACCAGCTCGGCTTCGAGGGCGTCCTCGCCTCCGACTGGGAGGACATCTGGAAGCTGATAACGGTCTACCACGTGGCGGACAACGATCAGGACGCCATCGCGATGGCCATCAACGCGGGCATCGACATGTCGATGGTGCCGCTCGACGCCGGGCGCTTCACCAGAGGGCTGATCGCGGCGGTCACCGACGGCGACGTGTCGATGGGGCGCATCGACGAGGCCGTACGGCGGATCCTCGTCCTGAAGTTCCGGCTCGGCCTGTTCGAGCAGCCGCTCGCCGATCCCGACCGGGCCGAGGACATCGAGGGCGCCCACGTCGGCCTGGCTCGTCGCGCCGCGCAGCGGACGATGACGCTGCTCGAGAACGACGGCACGCTGCCGCTGCGGCGGGAGCACGCCAACGTGCTGGTGACCGGCCCGAGCGCCGACAACATGCCCTACCAGCTCGGCGGCTGGTCGATTGGCTGGCAGGGCGCCACGGTGCCCGGCGAGATCCCGGAGGGCGTGACCGTGCGTGAGGGGATTGAGGACGCCGTCGGGCGTGACGCCCGCGTCCGCTACGCGGCCGGCGTCCCGACCGGCGAGGACGCTGAGGATCCCGACGCCGTGACCGCGGCCCGCGAGGCAGCGGTGCGCAGGGCCGCGGGGGCCGACGTGATCGTGGCAGTGGTCGGGGAGCCGCCCTACGCCGAGGGTCCCGGCGACACCACCACCGCCGCGCTGCCTGCGGGCCAGGCCGAGCTGCTCGACGCGCTCGAGGCGACCGGCAAGCCGGTCGTGGTCGTGGTGATCGCCGGCCGGCCGCTCATGATGGGGCCGCAGCTCGACGGCTCGGCTGCCGCGCTGATGGCCTACCTGCCCGGCACCCAGGGCGGGCGCGCCGTTGCGGACACGCTGTTCGGCAGGGTCAACCCGAGCGGACGGCTGTCGGTGACCTGGCCGCAGAGCATCGACCAGGCACCGCTCACGCACGACCGCATGCCGGGCGAGCCCTACGACCCACGCTACGAATTCGGGCACGGGCTGAGCTATACGCGCTTCGACCACAGCCGGCTCGACGCCTCGGTACGCGGGGACGACGTAAGGGTCTCCATTCGGGTGAGCAACAAGGGCAAGCGCGCCGGCAGGCAAACGGTGCTGCTGTTCGCGAGCAAGCGCGGTCAGTCCGGGAGCTTCCCGGCGAGTCGCCTGGTCGCATACGCCTCGGCGCATTTCCAGGCGGGCGACCGCCGCACCCTCGACCTGACGTTCCCGCTCTCCCGCCTGAGGGTGACCGCGGACGGCAGGCGCATGATCGAGGAGGGCCGTTACGAACTGACGGCCGAGGGAGAACGCACCACGATCACGGTGCGCTGACGAGCTCGTAGAGCTCGGACAGAAGCTCGGGGGAGCCGGCGGCCAGGAGGCCCGCCGGCTCGCCCTCGAGTTCGGCGACGACCCCGCCGGCCTCCTCGATGATGAGCCGGCCGGCGGCCTCGTCCCAGCGCTTGAGGCCGCGCTCGTAGAAGGCGTCGACGCGCCCCGCGGCGACCTGGCACAGATCGAGCGCGGCCGCGCCGACACGGCGGATGTCTCGCACCCGCGGCAGCACGCTGAGGAGCAGCTCGGCCTGAGCGGCGCGGCGCTCCGCCTCGTAGGAGAAGCCGGTCGCGACGAGCGCCCGAGCGAGCTCCGTGCGTCCCGACACGAGGATCGGCACGCCGTCCAGCGTCGCGCCCTCGCCCCGCACGGCCGCGAACAGCTCAGGCCGCACCGGGTCGAGCACGAGGCCGAGCGCCAGGCCCTGCTCGTCCTCCAGCGCGATGCTCACTCCCCAGGCCGGGAAGCCGTACAGGAAGTTGACGGTGCCGTCGAGCGGGTCGACGATCCAGCGCCGTCCACTCTCCGACTCGGAGCGCGAACCCTCCTCCGCAATCAGCCCGTCCTCCGGCCGCTCGGCCTCGAGCAGCTCGCGGATGACGCGCTCGGCCTCCCGGTCGGCGTCCGACACGAGGTCGGTCTCCGACGACTTCGAGTCGACTCCCTCCGGCGGCCGCCCGTAGTACGACAGCAGGACCTCTCCGGCCGCCCGCGCGGCGCGCTCGGCGAGCTCCATGTCGGAGTTCATGTGACTGCGCGAATCAGGAAGACGATCCCGAGCAGGATCGCGACGACCACCAGTACGTAGAGAAAGAAGCGAAAGGCCTCTTGCTCAGAGCGAAGTGGATTGATCACAGGACTGCTCGGCTCAGAGCAGGTAAATCGACGAGAAGACCAATATCCACATGACGTCGACGAAGTGCCAGTAGATGCCGGGCACCTCGACGCCGCGGTGCTCCTTGGCGGTGAAGTGGCCACGGAAGGAGCGGATCGTGACGATGGTCAGGAGCGTAAGGCCGATGAACACGTGCGCCCCGTGTAGGCCCGTGAGGCTGTAGAAGACCGTCGTCTGCGCGTTCTCCGAGATAGGGAAGCCCAGGTGGACGTACTCGTTGATTTGGATCGTGAGGAAGGTGAGGCCGAGCAGCAGGGTGGTGAGGATGCCCACCTGGAGCGCGCGCCGGTTCTCGTTACGGGCCCCCTCGAGCGCCCAGTGCATCGTGAAGCTCGACGAGATCAGGATCCCGGTGTTGACCGCCGCGATCCCGACCGGCAGCTCGAGGCCGTCGAACGGGAACCACTCCGCTCCCCCCACGACCCTGATGAAGAAGTAGGCCGTGAAGAACGCTCCGAAGAGCATGACCTCGGAGATGATGAAAAGCAGCATCCCGAGGAACTGCGCCTCGACGCGCGAGGAGACGTTGGCCGGTGGCGGCCCGTGGTGATGGTCGTCGTGGGCCGTGGGGGCTGCGACCGACGCGGATTCCATCAGGCGGTCTCCTCGCTCACGATGTGCTCGACCGGCTTGCCGGTTGACGCCTCGACGCGCCCGATCAGGTCGGCGCGCAGCCAGCCCGAGCGGGTCTCGGGGAAGGTCGAGATGACGATGTCGTCGGGCCCGTAGAACTGCAGCGCGTTCTGGATCGCCGTGTAGGGATCGGGGTGGACGACCTGCCCGATCGCCTCGAGACCGGCGTCCTGCATGGCCTTCAGCATGTGGGCGAGCCGCTCGTGGGCATCCCCGGCGTCGCCGTTGTCGGAGGCCGGCAAGATCACGATGAAACGCCGCGGCTCCTCCGCCGCCTTGCGCTTGAGCGTGTCGAGCAGCGCCTGCTCGCCGACCGTCTGGTTGGCGACCACGAGCGTGCGCTTGACGTCGTCGCGCTCGCTGTCGAGGTCGACGACGACGTGCTCCACGTGGCGGCGGGTGGCGCGTTAGAGCCGGTCGACGAGGCCCTGGCGCAGCCAGCCCGAGCGCGTCTCCGGATGGGTCGAGACGACGATCTCGTCGTAGTCCTGCTCGCCGAGGGCGTCCATGACGGCCGAGTAGGGGTCCGGGTCCATGATCTCGCCGGTGGCCTCGATGCCCGCCTCGCGCAGCAGCGCGAGCGTCATCTCGAGGCGGTTCTGCGCGGCGTCGCGGATGTGCTCGTCGTGCACCACGAAGCCGTGCTTCGGCTCGTTCTGAGGGCAGATCACGTGGACCTGGATGTCTTCGTCGCCGCCGGCGCGGCGCTTGACCGCGTCGATCAGCGGCCGCCCGGCCACAGTCTCGTTGGCGACTACGAGAATCCGCTTCATCTAGCTACGTGTTGGTCGGCGGGGGAGCGCCGCCTCCGCCTGCCGGGGCCGGTACCGCGGCCGGTTTCTCCTCCTTGAACACCGCATGCACGGCGCCGGGAACGCCGTACTCGTAGGGACCGCCGACCACGGTCGGGATCTCGTCGAAGTTGAACACGGGCGGCGGTGAGGACACCTGCCACTCGATCGAGTGCGCCCGCCAGGGGTTGCCGGGCGCGGCCGGGCCGTGTCGCCAGGAGGTGATCATGTTGTAGAGGAAGATCAGGAACGACAGGCCGAAGATGAAGGCCGAGATCGAGATGATCGCGTTCCAGGTCGCGTACTGCTCGGCGTAGTCGGCCACGCGCCTTGGCATGCCGTCGATGCCCACGAGGTGCATCGGGCCGAAGGTGAGGTTGAAGAAGATGAACGACATCCAGAAGTGGATGCGCCCGAGCGTCTCGTCGTACATCCGCCCGGTCATCTTCGGGAACCAGTGGTAGAGCCCGGCGAAGATCGTGAACACGGAGCCGCCGAACAGCACGTAGTGGATGTGGGCGACGATGAAGTACGTGTCCGACACGTAGATGTCGAACGGCACGACGGCGAGCATGATGCCGCTGATCCCGCCCAGGGTGAACATCGTGATGAAGCCGAGCGCGAACAGCAGCGGCGTTCTGAGGTGGATCACTCCTCTCCAGAGCGTGGCGAGCCAGGAGAAGATCTTGATGCCCGTCGGCACGGCGATGAGCATCGTCGTGATCATCATCGGTATTCGCAGCCAGCCCTGCATGCCGGATACGAACATGTGATGCGCCCAGACCGTGAAGCCGAGGATCACGATCGCGACCAGTGAGAAGGCCATCATCCGGTAGCCGAACACCGGCTTGCGCGCGTGCGTCGAGATGACCTCGCTGATGATCCCGAAGCCGGGCAGCATCATGATGTAGACGGCTGGGTGCGAGTAGAACCAGAAGACGTGCTGGTACATGAGCACGTCGCCGTTCGCCGCTGGGTCGAAGAACTGCGTCCCGAGTGTGCGGTCGAGCAGCACCATGAACTGCGAGCCGGCGATGAACGGCGTTGCTATCACGACCAGCAGCGAGGTCGTGAAGTTCGCCCACACCAGCAGCGGCATGCGCCAGAACGTCATGCCCGGCGCGCGCATGGTGATGATGGTGACCAGGAAGTTGAGGGCTGTCGCGATCGACGAGGCCCCGGCGAACTGCACGCCGACCGTGAAGAACTGCTGCCCGAGCGGCGTCTCGGTGGACAGCGGCGCGTAGGCGGTCCAGCCGGTCGCGAAGGCGCCGCCCTCGGCGAAGTACGAGCACAGCATCATCACGCCGCCGATCGGCAGCATCCAGAACGACAGGGCGTTCAGGCGCGGGAACGCCATGTCCGGCGCGCCGATCATCAGCGGGATGACGTAGTTCGCGATCCCGGCGAAGACCGGGATGATGAACAGGAAGATCATGATCGAGGCGTGGACCGAGAACAGGCCGTTGAAGGTGTTCGGGTCCACGAACTGCGTGCCGGGCTGGGCGAGCTCGGCGCGCATCAGCATCGCCATGAGGCCGCCGGCGATGAAGAAGAACATCGTCGTGACGATGTATTGGATGCCGATGACCTTGTGGTCGGTGTTGACGCGGAAGTAGTCCTTCCACGAATGGGCGCCGTGCCCGGAGTGGTCCTCCGGGATCGTCGGGGCGCCCGAGGCCCAGCGGAACCAGTAGTCGAAGCATCCGATCCCGACGAGGTAGCCGAGCGGCGCAGCGATCAGGGCTCCGACGGTGATGATCGCGTTCCAGTTGACGATCGGGTCCCACCCGTAGAGCTCGCGCACCAGCACGACGATCGCCATGCCGAAGGCGAACCCGCCCACGATGCCGAGCGCAGCGCGATACCAACCAGGTGCCAGGAGCTTCTGGGTGAGGGTCATTCCTGCGACTCCAGAAGGTACTTCACAAGGGCGTCGAGCTCCTCAGGCGAGAGCTTGTCGCCGAAGTCCGTGGGCATGACGCCGTCCGGGAAGCCCTTCTCGACCTCGGCGGACGGGTCGACGATCGACTGACGTACGAAGGCCTCACTGGTGTTCTGGAGCTTGCCCAGGTTCGGGCCGACCGTCCCGGAGGCGTTCGCCGCCGCCAGCGTGTGGCAGGCGCCGCAGCCCTGGGCGGTGAAGATCTGCTCACCCTGTGCGGCTGCCCCGCCGCCGCCACCGCCACCCTGGGCGCCGCCGCCACCACCCTGGCCGCCGCCACCACCGCCGCCGCCCGCGGCCGCCTGAGCCTGCCGCCGGGCCCAGCGGTCGAAGCCGTCGGCCGGCAACACGCGCACGAACTGGCGCATCGTCGAATGGCCGAGGCCGCAGAGCTCGGCGCACACCACCTCGTAGTTGCCGACGCGGTCGGGCGTCACCCGGATCTTCGTGGTGAGCCCCGGCACGGCGTCCGACTTGAGCCGGAACTCAGGCACCCAGAACGAGTGGATGACGTCCTTCGTCTTGATGCGAAAGTCGATCGGGCGGTCCAGCGGCAGCACCAGCGCGGTGGAGTTCACCTTCTCCTGCGGGTACTCGAACGTCCAGGTGAACTGCTGGCCGGTGACGTTCACGACCAGCTCGTCCGGCTGCTTCGCCTCGATGTCGTTGAGCAAGATCCAGCCGTAGATCGCGAGCGCCGTGACCATGAGGAACGGGATCGTCACCCAGATGACCTCGAGCCGCGTGTTGCCGTGGATCGGCGGTCCGTCGCCCATGTCGCCGGGCTTGGCGCGGAAGCGGACGACGGAGTAGATCGCGATCGTCATCACGAGGACGAAGACCGGGACCGAGCAGATCAGGAGGACGTCGTAGAGCGTGTCGATCTTGTGCGCCGCGCCCGAGGCGTCGGCCGGGAACCAGTCGATCAGCAGGCAGATGGCGATGCCGATCAGCGCGGCGAACACGCCGATCGCCAGCATCCGCGCGACCGGGTGCTTCTCCCCCGCCAGGCGCGGATCGGTCTCCGGCGGGCCCTTGGCCGTGTCCTGCGAAACCGGCTCCCTCTCGCTCACAGGCGGGCACTTTATTTCACGGGCCCGCTGGCGTGCGACGCGCCGCGTTCAGGCGGCGAGGCGGCCGTTCGAACGCCGGAAGGCTGAGGGCGGCGCTCCGTGGCTGCGCCGGAAGGCCTTCGCGAACTGGGCCGCCTGGCGGTAGCCGACGGCGGCGGCGACCTCCTGGACGGACAGCCGCCCCTCGTGCAGCAGCTCGGCGGCGCGCGACATGCGTATCCGCTGCAGCTCGCGCCGGAAGCTCGTGCCGCCGACCTCCGAGAAGGAGCGCTGGAGCTGCCGCCGGGAGGTGGCGATCTGACGCGCGACGCGGGTGAGGCAAAGCTCCTCGTTCCAGTAATCCCGCTCGATCACCCTGAGCGCGTCGAAGTACAGCTCGCTCCGCCTGTGAACGGTCGAATTTCGCACTTCGCCACGGGATACGCCCTGGAAGCGCGGGCGGATCATCGGTACGCTGCTTATGCCGATCGTCACTAACGTGGGAAGGGGCTGCATGCAGGTACGCGCAGGGATGAGTGACGTCGTCCTCACCGTCAACCCGGGACACACGCTGCGCGACGCCGCGCGGGCGATGGCCCAGCGCGGGGTCGGGGCGGCAGTCGTGATCGACCTCGAGCAGCCCGGGCCCGGGATCATCACGGAGCGCGACATGCTCCACTCGATCGGGAAGGGCGAGGACCCGGACACCGAGCGCGTGGCCGACCATCTCTCCGCCGGGCTCGTGTTCGCTGAGCCGGAGTGGTCGCTCGAGCGGGCGGCCGAGGCGATGGTTCGCGGCGGCTTCCGTCACCTCGTGGTCGTCGACGGCGGCGAGATGACGGGCGTCCTCTCGATGCGCGACATCGTGCGCTGCTGGGTGTCGGACGGCGCGACCAGCGAGCTGCCGTCGGACCTGAACGCAGCCGCCGGCTGAGCGGCTCAGCTCAGTGGTGCTCGAGCGGTAGCTCGGAGATCTCTCGGCGCGTTTCGCCGATCCACTTCCAGATCGCGACGAGCGCGATGACCGCGCCGATCACGACCATCACCGGGTTGATCACGATCCCGCAGATCCCGATCGCGAGTCCGCCTGCGGTGGCGACGGGCAGGTAGGAAGGCCCCGGCAGGTGGATCAGCTCGCCGGGCGGGTCCGGCGTCTCGCGTGGGAGCCGGGTCTCCTCGGCCATCAGTAGATGAGCCCCACGACCCACGCGAGCGCGAAGACGATCAACGAGATCGCGCCCGCGATCAGCGCCGTGCGCAGGTTCTTGTAGGCAAGCTGCCGGTCCACCGCCGCAAGATGTATCAGATCGCTCGGCTCGGGTAACGGGGGCGCCATGCTGAGGATCGACGCGGCGGCACTCGACTACGTGATCATCGGGCTGTACTTCGTCACCGTGATCGGCGTCGGGCTGCTGGCGCGCCGGCTCATCAAGTCAGATCTCGACTTCTTCCTGGCCGGCCGTTCGCTGCCCGCCTGGATCACCGGCCTTGCGTTCATCGCAGCGAACCTCGGTGCGCTCGAGATCCTCGGGATGGCCGCAAACGGGGCCCAGTACGGCGTGGCGACCGTGCACTTCTACTGGATCGGGGCAATCCCGGCGATGGTCTTCCTCGGCGTCGTGATGATGCCGTTCTACTACGGCTCCAAGGTGCGCTCGGTGCCCGAGTGGCTGCGGCGCCGCTACAACAAGCCGACCCACCTCTTCAACGCTTTCTCATTCGCCGTGGCGACGGTCCTCATCGGCGGCGTCAACCTGTTCGCGCTCGGGCTCGTGCTCTCGCTGATGCTGGGCTGGTCGATCAGCACCGGGATCCTCGTCGCGGCCGCCGTCGTGCTCGTCTACATCACGCTCGGCGGGCTCTCGTCGGCGATCTACAACGAGGTGCTGCAGTTCTTCGTGATCCTGGCGGCGCTCGTCCCGCTGACGATCGTCGCGCTGATTGACGTCGGCGGCTTCGCGGGCCTGGCGGACCGGGTGCGCGAGAGCCCGCTGGGCGAGCCCGGCCTGCACGCCTGGGAGGGGATGGGGATCGGCGGCAACAACCCGATCGACGCGAACTGGATCGCGACCGTCTTCGGGCTCGGCTTCGTGCTCTCGTTCGGCTACTGGACGACCAACTTCGCCGAGGTCCAGCGAGCGCTGTCGGCCAAGAACATGAACGCGGCCCAGCGCACGCCGCTGATCGGCGCCTTCCCGAAGATCTTCATCCCGTTGATCGTGGTGGTCCCGGGGCTCGTCGCACTCGTGACGGTGCCCGGCTTCGGCACCGGCTCGGCCCCTGGGCAGGAGTACAACAACGCGATCCCGGCGCTGATCGCCGAGTACCTGCCGACTGGGATGCTCGGGCTCGCCATCACGGCGCTGCTGGCCGCCTTCATGGCGGGCGTCGCGGCGAACGTGTCGGCCTTCAACACGGTCGTGACCTACGACCTCTATCAGGACTACATCCGCGGTGACGCGGACCCGCGCCACTACATCGCCTTCGGGCGCATCGCGACGGTCGTGGGCGTGCTGATCTCGATCGGCACCGCGTTCATCGCGAAGGGCTACGAGAACATCATGAACTACGTCCAGCTGCTGTTCTCGTACTTCAACGCGCCGCTCTTCGCCACGTTCATCATCGGCATGTTCTGGAAGCGGGCGACGCCCTGGGGCGGTTTCGCGGGGATCCTGGCCGGCACGTTCGGCGCCTTCATAACGCACCAGCTCACCTCGAGCGGCACGCTCGACGTCGGCTCTGCTCTCGCCGCCGACTTCTGGGGCGCCATCGTCGCGTTCAGCCTCGACGCGGTCGTGACCGTGGTGGTGAGCCTGCTGACCCAGCCGAAGCCCGTGCAGGAGCTCGACGGCCTCGTCTGGGGCATGGCCGCCGAGCAGCCCGAGCCGCCGCCGGAGGAGCGCGTCTGGTGGCGCAGGCCGAAGGTGCTCGGCGCAATCGCGATCGCGCTCGTCGTGATCCTGAACATAATCTTCATCTAGGAGGGCGGCCGTGGAGGAGCGCACATCCGGCGTCAGCGAGGAGCGGCTCGAGCGGGCGACGAACCTGCTCGACCTCCGCAAGATCATCGGCGGCCTGCTCGGCATCTACGGCGCCATCCTGCTGGTGGCGGGCATCGTCGGCTCGGACGCCGACAAGGAGAAGGCCGCCGGCGTGAACGTGAACCTCTGGGTCGGGATCGCCCTCCTGCTCGCGTGCGCGCTGTTCTGGGGCTGGGCGCTCAGCCGCCCGCTGAGCGAGGAGCTCGGCGAATCAGGCGAGCGCTGACGCGCCTGGACGAATGATCGAGTGGCGCTCAGGCGCGAGTGGCCATACCTTCGACCTTGCGAGGGCACTCCGCAGCGCGGGGCGCCCTCGACCATTTGGACGGACTCGGCGGGAGGAGAGGGAGAAGGTGATCGGGGAACGGGGGGCGATCCATGCCTTCCTGCGGGCGAAGTCCACGAGCCGCGGTGAGCTCGAGGTCGAGCTGCGCGAGTTCCCGCCCACCACCGACCCGCGCTCGGACCGCCCGCTCGCGGTTCCGCCACTCGTCGTGCTCTGGATCGCGGAGCGCCCGCTGGCGGTGCGCATCCACGGGGTCGTGGCGCTGAACCGCTTCCCACCGGCACCCCGGCTCGCGACGGCCCTGGAGGCGGAGTGCCTGTCGGCCGGGCTGCCCGTCGAGAAGCTCTGCGAGGCCGCGATCTGGAGGCTGTTCTCGCAGCCGCCGCGCCCGCGCCTCGCGCACTGACCCCTTTCCGTCGGCGTCCGCCGCCGGTGCCGGGTTTGAAGGTCGACAGCCCCTGTGGTCTGATGCCCCGGGAGCTGAATGAGCATCGCCGCCGATCCGATCCTGGCCTCCGTCCTGCAGCACCGAGTGCACGCGATCTCGCACGAGATGGCGACCGTGCTGATGCGCTCGTCGCGATCGCCGATCTTCAACGAGAACGGCGATCTCGTGACCGTGATCTTCGACCGCGCCGGCCGCACGCTCGCCCAGACCGAGTACGCCTCGATCATCGCCAACGGCGCCCAGCCGCCGCTTCGGCAGATCATCGAGTACTTCGGCGACGACATTCACGACGGCGACGTCATCCTCCATAACGACGTCTTCAGCGGCGGCAACCAGAACGCCGACGTGGGGGTCTTCATGCCGATCTTCCACGACGGCGAGCTGGTGGCATGGAGCGCGGGCAAGGGCCACGTCGCCGATATCGGCGGCATGACGGCCGGCGGCTACGACCCTCGCGCGCGGGAGATCTGGCAGGAGGCGTTCCGCATCCCGCCGCTGAAGATCCACGACCGCGGCGAGTTGCGCCGCGACGTCTGGGACCTCGTGCGGGCGAACATCCGCCTCGAGATCGTCACCGAGGACATCAAGGCGATGATCGGCGCGTGCACGATCGGCAAGCGCCGCCTCGGCGATGTGCTCAGGCGCTACGGCGTCGAGCGCTTCTTCGCGCACATGGACCACGTCATCGACGCTTCGGAGCGGCAGGTGCGTGCGGAGATCGAGCGCTGGCCCGACGGCACCTACCACGGGGAGAGCTGGATGGTCTCCGACGGCCTCGACCCGACGAGGCGATACCGGATCGCGGTCGCGGTGACGATCGCGGGCTCGGAGATCACATTCGACTTCTCGGAGACCGACGACCAGGCGCCGGGCTTCACGAACATGCCGCCCGCGTCGGCGGTCGGCGCGATCCGGATCACCTTCCTGATGCTGCTGGCCGCGGGCGGGTTGACGACGCCCACCAACCACGGACTGTTCGCCCCCGTCCACACCGTCTTCCGCAAGGGGTCGCTGCTCGACCCGCATTTCCCCGCCTCGACGATCTTCGGCAACCAGATGTGCGACGAGGTGCTCGAGGCGATCATGCGCGCGCTCGCCGAGGTGCTGCCCGATCGCGTCACGGCCGGCTGGAACCAGTACCTCTGCACGACGCTCACCGCGACCGACCCGCGGACGGGCGAGCCCTCGGTCTCGCTGACGCTTTTCCAGCGCGGAGGACCGGGTGCGATGCGGGGCGCCGACGGCTACGACGCGCTCGGCTTCACGGGCACCCCAGGCAGCATGCGCTCGCCCGACATGGAGATGTTCGAGCTCTCGTCGCCCCACCTCATGCACTACTGCGAGTACCTGCCCGACTCGGCCGGCCACGGCGAGTGGCGCGGCGGCTACGGCACGCGCTCGAGCTGGACCTTCTACGGCGAGAACGAGGCCGGGACGACCATCGGCGACGACGTCGCGGCCGAGGGCGCTGACCCGCCCGCGGGCCTGTTCGGCGGCGGGCCCGGCGGCCTCAACGACCTGCGCCTGCGCTTCCCGGACGGCGCCACGCGCGACTGGGGCTCCAAGGAGATCATCGAGCACATCCCGCCGGGGACCGTGTGCGAGGCCGTCAACGGTGGCGGCGCCGGCTACGGCCACGCCCGCCGGCGCGACCCCGAGCTGGTGCGCACCGAGGTGCGGGACGGCCTCCTCTCCCCGCTGGCCGCGAGGCGCGACTACGGCGTTGCGCTGGCCGCCGACGGGCGCTCGGTCGATGCGGACGAGACGGCCCGCCTGCGCGGAGGAGACGCGGCGTGAGCTACCGCATGGGCGTCGACGTCGGCGGGACGTTCACCGACTTCCTCCTCGTCGGCGACGACGTGAGGCTGGTCCACAAGTCGAGCAGCACTCCCGACGACCCCTCGCGCGGCGTCGTGACGGGCCTGGCTGAGCTCGCCCGGCAGCTGGACCTGACCCTCGAAGGGCTCGTGCCCCGGCTCGACCTGATCGTGCACGGCACGACGGTCACGACGAACGCGGTGTTGACGCGCAGCGGCGCGCGCACCGGTCTGCTCGCCACGCAGGGCTTTCGCGACACGCTCGCGCTTCGCGACGGCACCCGTGAGGAGCCCTACGACAACCGGCTGCCGCCGCCCACGCCGCTCGTCCCCCGATACCTGCGCCTGCCCGTCCGGGGCCGGATCGACTACAAGGGCGACGAGCTCGAGCCGCTCCAGCCCGACGACGTGCGCGCCGCGGTCGAGACATTCGCCGAGGAGGGTGTGGAGGCGGTCGCAATCTCGTTCATGCACTCACCCACCGAGCCCGCGCACGAGCAGCGCGTACGGGAGCTGGTGGCCGACCTCATGCCGGATGCCTACGTCACGGCGTCGAGTGACCTGCTGCGGCAGGTCCGCTACTACGACCGCACGTCCACGACGGTGCTGAACGCCTATGTCGGGCCGATCATCTCCCGCTACCTGAGGGCGCTCACCAGTCGGCTCGACGAGCTCGCGTTCGGAGGCACGCTGCTGATCATGCAGTCCAACGGCGGCGTCGCCACGCCGGCCGAGATCTCCGAGCGCGCTGCGCTGTCGCTGCTCTCGGGCCCCGCGGCCGGGCCGACGGCCGGGCTGTGGCAGCTCGCGCCGCACGGGCTCAAAGACTGCATCACCGTAGACATGGGCGGGACGAGCTTCGACGCCGCACTTGTCAGGAACGGCGAGCCGCTCCTGATGGTGGACGCCGTGGTCGACCGCTGGCGGCTCGCGCTGCCCACGATCGACATCCACTCGATCGGCGCCGGTGGGGGCTCGATCGCTTGGCTCGACGAGGGCGGCCTGCTGCACGTCGGCCCGCACAGCGCCGGCGCGCAGCCCGGTCCGGCCTGCTACGGCCGCGGCGGGACGCAGCCGACGGTCACCGACGCGGACCTCGTCCTTGGGTACCTCGGCGAGGACTCCTTCGAGCACGGCGGGATGCGGCTCGACCGCGATGCCGCCGTGCGCGCGCTCGAGCCGCTCGCGGGCGCGCTCGAGTTGAGCGTCGAGGAGGCCGCGGCCGGCATCTATGACCTGGTCAACGTGACGATGGCGGCAGGTGTACGCGACGTGAGCGTGCGCCGCGGCCTCGATCCGCGCGACTTCCCGCTGGTGGTCGCCGGCGGCGCCGGCCCGCTGCACGCGGCCGCGATCGTGCGCGAGCTCGATGCCGGCGTCCTGCTCGTGCCGCGCGAGTCGTCGATTTTCTGCGCTGCCGGCATGCTCATCTCCGACTTCAAGCACGACTACGTGCGGGCCTACAAGGTCCCGCTGGCCGATGCGGACCCGGCCCGGCTGCGCATCCTGTTCGAGGAGATGAGCGTCGCCGGCACCGACACCCTCTCGCGCGAGGGGGTACCTGCCGAAGCCGGCGAGCTGCGCGCCGCGCTCGACCTGCGCTACATCGGGCAATGGCACGAGCTCACCGTGGACGTGGAGCTTCCGCTCGACAGCGCCGTGGCCGTCGCCGCGTTCGAGGCCCAGCACGACCGCGTGTTCGGCCACTCGTCGCCAGGCGCGCCGGTGGAGGTGCTCGCGCTGCGCCTCACCGCGGTCGGGCGCACCGAGAAGCCCGCGGTCGGAGGCGGGCCGGACGGCCCGGATGCCGAATCGCGACGCGGCGGGCGGCCGGTATGGGATGCGGAGGAGCGGGCGCTCGTTCCGACTCCCGTCTGGGACGGCCAGAGGCTGGCCGTCTCCTCGATCCTGGACGGTCCCGCGATCGTCGAGCTCTCGAGCACCACGATCGTCGTTCCGCGCGGCTTCACGGTCGACGTGGACGCCTACGGCGGGTTCGTGGTCCACAGCGGCGAGCGCGGCGCCGAATTCGTGCGCCGGCTGGAGGGGGTGGTGTTGCGTTGAGCGCCAGACAGCGATGCGGGGTGCTGGGTGTGGGCGCTCTGGGCGCGATGGTCGCTGCGCGCCTGGCCGCCGAGGGCTTCGAGGTCGTTGCCTACGACGTCGATTCCGAGCGTGTCGCGGCGCTCGCCGAGGCCGGCGTCGCCGCGGCGAGCTCTGCGCGCGACCTGGCCCAGAGCAGCGACATCGTGCTCGTCGTCGTTCCGGACACGCCCGACGTGGAGGCGGCGCTGGGCGGCGGGTCCGGACTCGAGGCCGGCCTGCGCGCCGGCGCCGCGCTGCTGCTCGTCAGCACCTTGAATCCCGCGACGCCGCAGGAGCTCGCGCGCCGCCTCGCGCCGCGCGGCGTCGACGTCCTGGACACGCCGGTCAGCGGCGGCCCGATCGCGGCGCGGGCCGGCGCGCTGGCGATCATGGCGGGGGGCGACGACGCGGCGTACGCCCGCTGCCTGCCGGTGCTCGAGGCGCTCGGGCGCCCCGTCCACGTGGGACCGATCGGGCACGGCGAGATCGCCAAGCTCGCGAACAACCTGATGGGCTCCGTGATCGCGCTCGGGATCGCCGAGGGCCTCGCGCTCGCCGCGAAGGCCGGCGCCGACCTCGACAAGGTGCGCGAGGCGATCTCCGGCGCGAGCGGCGAGAGCTGGATCCTCAGTCAATGGATGCCGCGCACGGTCCTCGCCGGCCGCATCGACGCCGACTTCGCGGTGCGGCTGATGGTGAAGGACATGGGCGTGCTCCAGGACTACGCGCGCGAGCTGGGGGTGCCGCTCCGCGCCGGCGAGCTCGCGCGCGTGACGTTCACCGAGCTGAGCGCCGCCGGCCATGGTGGCCGCGACTTCTCCGTGCTCGTCGCGCTCGCCCTTGCCGAAGCGGGCGCGCCATTTCCCATCGACCTCGAGCCGCAGTGACCGCCGGCCGCGATTCCAACGGCGTGCCGCCGCTGCTGCGCCTCAGCGGCATCACAAAGCGTTTCCCGGGCGTGGTCGCGCTGAATGACGTGGACCTCGCGCTTCACCCGGGCGTGGTGCACGCGCTGACCGGGGAGAACGGTTCGGGCAAGTCGACGTTGGCGCGCATCTCCTCCGGCGCGCTCGCGGCCGACGCCGGCCGTATAGAGGTCGACGGCGTGGAGCGGACGATCCGCTCGCCGAAGGAGGCACTCGAGCTCGGCATCGTGACGATCACCCAAGAGCTCACGCTGGCCCCGACCCTCAGCGTCGCCGAGAACATCTTCATGGGCCGCCTGCCGCGCGGCCGCATGGGGCGAATCGACTGGCCCAAGCTCCGCGCCGACGGGCGCGAGGTCCTCGACGGCCTCGACGTTCGCGTGGACGAGCGCCGTACCGTCGGCGAGCTGAGTGTCGAGCTCCAGCAGGAGGTCGAGATCGCGCGCGCCGTCTCCTCGCAATCGCGGCTGCTGATCCTCGACGAGGCCACGAGCTCGCTGTCCGAGGCCGCCACCGGGCGGCTGCTCGAGACCGTCGAGCGCCTGCGCGCCGGGGGCGTAGCTGTGCTGATGATCTCCCACCGCCTGCCCGAGCTCTACGCCGCCGCGAGCACGGCGTCAGTGTTGCGCGACGGGCGCCTCGTTGCGAACGTGCCGCTGGCCGTCACGCCCGAGCGCGAGCTGGTACGTCTCATGGTGGGGCGCGAGCTCGGCGACTACTACCGCAAGCGCACGATCGAGCCCGGCGAGACGGTCCTCGAGGTCGAGGGGCTGCACACGCGGGACGACCGGCTGAAGCCGACGACGCTGAGCGTCCGCCGCGGCGAGATCGTCGGCGTTGCCGGGCTCGTCGGCTCGGGGAAGGCCGAGCTCGGCCTCGCGCTCGCCGGAGCCATCCCGAGCGATGGCAGCGTGCGCGTCGTTGGCCGGCCCGCCGACATCTCGCGGCCGCGCTCCGCGCTCGCGAGCGGGATCGGGTTCGTGCCCGACGACCGCAAGCGGGCCGCGCTGCTTCCGACGCGCAGCGTGGCCGAGAACTTCTCCGTCGCGTGGACGAGCCGGCTCACGCGCGCCGGCGTGCTCGACACGCGCGCGGAGCGCGAACGCGTTCGCGAAGCGATCGAGCGGTACCAGGTCGCGACCGCGTCGGCCCAGAGCCTCATCACGACGCTGTCCGGCGGCAATCAGCAGAAGGTCGTCCTCGGGCGGGTGTTCGCGCGCAACCTCGATGTGCTCGTGCTCTCCGAGCCGACGCGCGGCATCGACGTCGGCGCCAGGAGCGAGATCTATCGCCTGATGCAAGAGCACGCGGCGGAGGGCGCCGCGATCATCCTCATCTCGTCCGAGCTCCCGGAGCTGCTCGGGGTCGCCGACCGCATCCTCGTCTTCTTCCGCGGCGAGGTGCGAGCCGAGTTCGCCGCCGACGGGCTCGAGGAGGAGAGGGTCGCCCACGTGGCGGTCTCCGGACAGCCTCCGGAGGCCGCGGCTTGAGCCGCTACTCCGGCGTCCTCGTGGCGCTCTTCGTGGTGTGCGTCTACCTCTCGATCACCGAGGACGTGTTCCTGACCTGGGACAACTTCACGAACATCGCGAAGTCGAACAGCGTCGTCCTCGTGCTGGCGCTCGGCGCCACATTCGTGATCATCTCCGCGGGCATGGACCTCTCGACGGCGTCGGCCGCGACAGCCGCCGGGATGATCCTCGGGCTGACGATGGACGCGGGCTGGAGCATCGTCTTCGCCGTGGCGGCGACGGTGCTGTTCGGTGTCTTCCTCGGGCTCGGCAACGGGATCCTGATCACGAAGCTGAGGATCTCGTTCCTGGTGGTGACGCTGGGAACGCTCTCGATCTACCAGAGCTTCGCGCTCGTGGTGAACGACGGCCAGACCATCACAGTCTTCGGGAAGCCGGGCTTCTCGGCCCTGGGCGACTTCGTCAACAACGACATCGGCCCGTTCCCGATCCTGCTCGTCTTCGATCTCGCGCTCCTTCTCATCGCCGGCGGCGTGCTGCGCTACACGGGCTTTGGCCGCTCGCTATTCGCGGTCGGCTCGAACCCGGAGGCGGCGCGCCTGAACGGCATCGACGTAGCCCGCGTCATCCTCGTCACGTACGCGATCGCGGGGCTCGCGGCCGGGCTCGCCTCGGTGGTGCAGGTCGGGCGCCTCACCGGCGCCTCCCCGCAGGCCGACCCGACGCTGCTTCTTACGGTGATCGCGGCGGTGCTCATCGGCGGGACCGCCTACACGGGGGGCGAGGGCGGCGTGCTCGGCACGCTCATCGGGGTCCTGTTCCTCGGCGTCGTGCAGAACGGGCTCACGCTCTCGAACGTGTCCTCCTTCTGGCACGGCACCGTCAGCGGCGTGATCTTGATTGCCGCCGTCGCGCTCGGCGTCCGGCGCGAGCGTGGCTGGAGCCTGCGCACCCGTCAGATCGCGGGCGCTCCCCGCGGCCCCGGCCCTGCGTCAGAATGAACGGGAGGATGTTGAGGCTGTTCGCGACTGCTGCTGCGCTAATGGCCGCAGTCGCTGTCGCGGCGTGCGGGGGCGACGACGACGCTGGGTCCGGCGACGAGGCGACTAAGGTCGCCTACTCGAACCCGGTAGGGGCGCAACCGGGCCAGCAGGACATCGTGTTCGGGTTCAAGGCGGCCGCCGAGGAGCTCGGCTGGACGGCGGAGTCAATCGACGCCAACCTGTCGCCCGACAAGCAGGTCGCGGACATCGCGACGATGGTCAACCAGGGCGAGGACGGCATTGCGAGCTGGACGCTCGACCCCGGGGCCGCCGCGGGCGCATATGGCCAGGCCCAGGCCGCCGACATTCCGGTGATCGGGGTGAACTCCGAGGGCACCGGGGTCGACGCGACGGTGTGGTGGCAGCTCAACAGGTGCGGCGCAGGCTCGCCGATCGCGGAGCTCGTGGACTACATCGCCCACGAGAAGCCCGGCGCGAAGGTGCTCGCGATCGGCGGTCCGCCCGTCCCGTCGATCCAGGCCTACGAGAAGTGCTTCGCCGAGAACGTCGCAGAAGATGGGCTCACGATCGTCGCCAAGGCGCACAACACGAAGGACACGGCCGCGACCGCGCAGCCGATCGTCGCCGACCTGCTGACCAAGAACCCCGACGTGCAAGCCATCTGGGCCTACAACGATGCCTCGGCACTCGGGGCCTCCGCCGCCCTCACCGCAGACGGAACGGAGATCTATGACGGCTCGGGCGACGGCGTCATCGTGTTCGGCCAGAACGGCGACGTCGACGCGATCAACGCGATCAGAGAGCATCGCCTCACCGGGACGATCGACACCGACCCCGTCGGCACGGGCTGGGCGCTGATCAAGGCGCTGTCCGGGTTCGTCGGGAAGGGCAAGGCAGAGAACCCGCCCAAGGAGCTGGTCGTCAAGAGCGCGAGGTGGACGCTGGAGAACATCGACGACTACGTCCCGCCGCGCGAGCGCGACTACACGCTGGACACGGTCCCGCTCGTGGACGTTCCGGCGGGCTGACAACGGGCATAGACTGGCCGGGAGCTGCGGATGTCTGAGTCCCCGATCGACCTTTCCGGTGTGCTGTTCAGAGCCGAGGAGTTCATCGCCGCGGTACTCGAGACGATCGAGCAGCCGCTGTGGGTCGTGGACCACGATGGCCTGATCAGGTTCGTCAGCCCGGCCGCGCTCACCGCGCTCGGCTACGAGCGCGCGGAGGAGCTGCTCGGCCGCAACAGTCACGCGACGATCCACTACCGGCACCGGGACGGGACCCCGTTCCCCGCCGCGGAGTGTCCCATGCTGCGACCGATCACGTCCGGGGAGACGGTCTCCAGCGAGCTGGACTGGTTCATCCGCCGCGACGGCTCCATGTTCCCCGTCTCGTACGTCTCGGTTCCGTTCGAGATGCGGGATGGCCGCGGCGCCCTGGTCGCCTTCACCGACATCGAGGAGCGCCTGCGCGTCGAGGAGGTGCTGCGCGAGCCCGGCGCGGCCCCATCGAAGCGGCAGGCGTCGCTGCAGGATGAGCTCGGCCGGCTCGCGGACGAGCAGGCCGCGCTGCGGCGGGTGGCGACGCTGGTCGCGCAGGGGGTGCCTCCGGATGAGCTGTTCGCTGCCGTCACCGAGGAGGTCGGGCGGCTGCTTGGCACCGACGCCGCCGCGATGATCCGTTACGGACCCGGCGAAGTGCTGACCGCTGTGGGCAACTGGACCATCGAGGGCGTGGATGCCGTCACCGAGGTGGGCCGGCAGTGGCCGCTCGTGGGGGAGAGCCTCGCACCGCGCATCCTGAAGACCGGGCGCTCCGCGCGCATCGACGACTGGAGGGACGTGCCCGGGCCGATCGCCGAGTACGTGAGGACGGAACAGGGAGTCAGCTCCTCGGTGGGAAGCCCGATCATCGTCGAGGGCCGGGTATGGGGCAATCTGGCGGTGCACTCCACCACGGGGCCCCTCCCGAGCGACACCGAGGCGCGCCTCGCCCGATTCGCGGAGCTCGTTGCCACGGCGGTAGCGAACAGCGAGGCTCGGGCCGAGGCGGCGCGGCTGACCGAGGAGCAGGCCGCCCTGCGGCGGGTGGCAACGCTGGTCGCGCAGGGCGTCCTTTCGGGAGACCTCTTCAACGCCGTCACCGAGGAGGTCGGCACGCTGCTGGGGATGGACCTGGCGGGGATGATCCGGTTCGAGGGCGACGAAACGGCCACTGCCGTGGCCACCTGGGCCGCGGCCGGAGCAGAGTCGGAGGTCGCCGGCGAGCTCGCGCTGCTCACCGGCGGCGGCGATCTGGCGCTGACGATCTCGAAGACGGGCCGGCCGGCACGCATCGACGACTACGACGGCTTTGCCGAGCCCATCGCGGCTTCGATCCGGGAGGGGCTCGGGATCTGCTCCTCGGTCGGCAGCCCGATCGCCGTCGAGGGACGGTTGTGGGGCGCGCTGATCGTGCATTCGACGCACGGCGAGCTGGTGCCCGCTCACACCGAAGCTCGCCTGCTGAACTTCACGGAGCTGGTGGCGACCGCGATCGCCAACAGCGAGGCGCGCGGGGAGGTGGAGCGGCTCGCGGAGGAGCAGGCGGGCCTTCGCCGCGTGGCAACGCTCGTCGCGCGCGAGTTACCGCCAGCCGAGGTGTTCGCGTCAGTCGCCGAGGAGGTGCGCCGGCTCCTGCGGGTGGAGGACACGTCCGTCGTTCGCTACGAGGACGACGAGACGGCGACCATCGTTGCAAGCTCGAACGAACGCGAGTTCCGGGTGGGCGACCGCCTGAGCCTCGTCGGGGAGAGCGTCACCGAGCGCGTGTTCCGGACGGGGCTCCCTGCCCGTCTCGACGACTACTCGCGGGCGACTGGTGACTTCGGAAGCCATCTCCGCGGCATAGGCATTCGCTCCGCGGTCGGCGCCCCGATTGTGGTCGAGGGGCGACTGTGGGGCGCGATAGTCGCCGCCACGCGGCAGGATGAGCCGCTGCCGGCGGGCACGGAGACGCGCGTGGGGGAGTTCACAGAGCTGGTCGCCACGGCGATCTCGAACATCCAGGCGCGCTCGGACCTGGCGGCGTCGCGGGCGCGGATCGTGTCGGCCGCGGACGAGGAGCGCCGGCGGGTTGTTCGCGACCTCCATGACGGAGCTCAGCAGCGCCTGGTCCACACGGTCATCAGGCTGAAGCTGGCCTCCAGGGCGCTCGACCAGGGGGCCGACGTGGCGCCCGCGCTCGTGTCGGACGCCCTCGACCAGGCGGAGCAGGCCACGGCCGAGCTGCGCGAGCTCGCGCACGGCATCCTCCCGGTCGTCCTCACCCACGGCGGGTTGCGCGCCGGCGTCGATGCGCTGACCGCGCGGATGTCGATCCCCGTCGAGAACCGGGTGCCCCTGGATCGGTGGCCCGCCGAGGTCGAGGCGACCGCCTACTTCGTGGTCGCGGAGGCGCTGACCAACATCGCCAAGCACGCCCACGCGAAGCGCGTCACGGTCACCGCGCTCATAGAGGACGGCACGCTCGCGGTCCAGGTGCGGGATGACGGCGTGGGAGGCGCCCGGCCCGACGGGAGCGGTCTGGTCGGGCTGCACGACCGGCTCGCCGTCCTGGACGGCCGGCTCCGGGTGGAGAGTCCGGAGGACGGCGGCACGCTCATCGCGGCCGCGATCCCGGTTGCGGACCAGCCACCCGCCTAGGCCTGACCCCTGGCCGTCAGGGCAATCGCACGTGCAGGTGGTTGTCGTGGTTCACGAGCGGCTGTACGCGCCCCGACGGGCCGGTCAGGCCGGTGTTGGGGCCGACGAAGATGACCTGCGCTCCGAGCGCCAGGAAGCGGTCGACGAGCTCCTGCGAGAGCTCGCGGTCGATCTCCGACGCGAAGCGCGGCGCGCGCTCGCGGCCATCCGCCCGCGGGTAGTAGATGTCGGCGTCGAGCCCGTTCTGATGGCTCGCGTGGCCGATGTAGCCGAACTGCGGGCCGAAGTCGCCGCCGTGCGGGCGGCTCAGGTCGCCCACCGCCATGCGCGGCGCGTCCGGGTGCGCGGCGCGGAAGTCGCGCGCGACGCGGAGGACCATGCGCACCAGCCGGTCCGTGCCCCAGCGCCGCCAGGGCCGGTTCGGCGAGCGGCGCAGCACCGGGTCCCAGGTGAAGAAGGTCGTCCGCTCGGCCGGTAGCTGGACCCCGTCCACGAGCCGGCCGCCGGCGTGTGTGCCGAGCGCCGTCGAGCGGCGCCAGTGAATCGGCGCCTGAGGCGGCGGGAGCGGGGCGACCGGGGGCGGCGGCACGACCTGGGCCGGCACGGCGTCCGGGAAGCGAAGCTCGGCGAGCCCGGTTGCCGGCCCCTCGGCAAGCGCGGCCACCGCGACGGCCGCGGCTGTCACGGGGACGATCACCAGGACTGCCAGGAGGATCCGCACCCTGTTTGCGGTACGGCGCCCGCGCCGGGCGCGGTCCGGCGCGCCGGGCGTGGGAGGGATGGAGCCTGAGAACGATCGACTCATGAGCGACGCAGCCGGTGGCCGCGCGAGTTCTCATGGTCGCAGGACGCCGCCGGCTGATCTCGGCGCGTACGCGCTCGCCGCGGGTGAACCGTTAGGGGGCCCGGTTGCGAATTGGGGTCATACCCGACCCTCCAGGAGGAACAGCAGATGATGCGCAAGCGATGGGCGAAACTTGCCCTCGGCGCGACGTTGGTGGCCGCGCTCGCCGTGCCGGTCACCGGACAGGCCGGAAGCCCCGGCAAGGACGGCGGCGGCCGAACGTTCTACGCCACCGACAACCAGGGCAACCTGGTCAGCTTCTCGGCGGACAACCCGCGCCAACTCGACAGCTCGCAGCCGATCAGCGGCCTGCCGATGGGAGTCAGCCTCAGGGGCATCGACTTCCGCCCCGCGACCGGTGAGCTCTATGGCGTCGGCAGCGACAGCGTCGTGTACCGCGTGAGCGCGGTCACCGGCAAGGCTGTTGCCGAGGGCCCGGCGTTCACTCCGGCGCTCAACGGCCGGTTCTTCGGCGTCGATTTCAACCCGACCGTGGATCGCATCCGCGTGACGAGCGACGCCAACCAGAACCTGCGCCTGAATCCGGACACCGGCGCGCTGGGGACCCCGGCGCCCGACGCCGACCTCAACCCCAACGACCCGACGGTGGTCGGCTCCGCGTACACCAACTCGTCGTTCAGCGCGACGCTCGCGGCGACGACCACCCTGTACGCGCTCGACGCCCTCGATGACGCGATCTACGTGCAGAACCCGCCCAACAACGGCACGCTGACGATGCCGCAGCAGCTGGACATCAACGTCCGCGGCGACAGCGGCTTCGACATCGCCGGCCAGAACAACGTCGGCTACATCGCCACCGCCTCGGACCGGCGGCCCGGCGCTGAGCTGTACCGCGTGAACGTGCTGAACGGCAAGAGCGTGAAGCTCGGCCAGATCGGCCGTGGCTCGCACACGATCACCGGCCTCGCGGCCGTGCAGGATCAGCCCTGAGCGACATCCAGCAGGCCGCGCCCTTTGTGGCGCGGCCTGCTAGGTCCTCAGGAGCACCCGGTTGCCCGACGGGTCGGTCGCGCGCACGCCCTCCTGAAGCTCGAGCGGCTCGGCGTCCGGCCCCAGTGAGGCCGCCAGGCGGTCGCGCTCCGCGGAATCCGGCAGCACGAGCTCGTAGTGCTCGAGGCCGCGCGCGCCCTCCGGGGGCGCCGGGGCGCCGGCGCTCTGCCAGGTGTTGAGCCCGATGTGGTGGTGGTAGCCGCCGGCCGCGACGAACAGGGCGCCCGGGTAGGAGCGCACCATCACCTCGAGCTCGAGCGAGCCCGCATAGAAGCGCTCCACGGCGTCGAGCTGCGAGACCTGGAGGTGCACATGGCCGATCCGCGTGTCCGGCGCGATCGGGCCAGGATCGCCCGAGACGCGATCGGCGCCGAGCTCCCCCAGGACCGATTCGAGGTCGAGCGGCAGCGTGGCCATCGCGAGCTCGCCGGCCGGGCTGCGGCGCCACTCCTCGCGGGGACGGTCGCGGTAGATCTCGATGCCGTTGCCCTCCGGGTCATTCAGGTAGAGCGCCTCGCTGACGAGATGATCGGATGCCCCGGTGAGGCGCCAGCCCGCGCCACTGACGCGCACCAGGGCGCGAGCGAGGTCGGCGCGCTCGGGGACCAGGATCGCTTGGTGGAAAAGGCCGGTGCTGACCGGCGGGCGCGGCGGCGCGTCCGGCGCGGCCACGAGCTCGACGAGCGGCGCTCCCTCGACCAGACCCAGCCGCACGAGCCCGTTCTCACGCGCGAGCGTGCGCAGCCCGATCACGCGCTCGTAGAAGCTCGTGAGCGCGTCGGCATCCGCCGCGCGCAGGCGCACCGCCCCGATCCGGGTGGCGGCCGGGATCGTCACCGGAACAGCGCCGCGTAGGCGCTCAGAGCCGGCTGGCCGCCCAGGTGCGCGTAGAGCACCTTCGAGTCCCTGTCGATCTCGCCGCTCGCCACCAGGTCGATCATCCCTGCCATCGACTTTCCCTCGTAGACGGGGTCGGTGATCATCCCCTCGAGCCGGCCCGCCGTGCGGATCGCCTCGAGCGTCCCCTCGTCCGGGATTCCGTAGGTACCCGCGTGGTAGCGGTCGTCGAGCACGATCTCGTCGTCGCGCAGCTCGCGGCCCACCTCGATCAGCTCGGCCGTGCGGCGCGCGATGCGCGCCACCTGTTCATGGGTCTCGGCCGGCTTGGCCGAGCCGTCGATCCCGATCACGCGCCGCTCGCGCTCCTGCGCGGCGAAGCCGGCGATCATGCCCGCCTGCGTCGAGCCGGTGACCGAGCAGACGACGATCGTGTCGAAGAAGACGCCGAGCTCGCGCTCCTGGCGCTCGAGCTCCATTGCCCAGTTCGCGAAGCCGAGCCCGCCGAGCTCGTGGTCAGATGCGCCGGCCGGGATCGCGTACGGCTTGCCTCCGGCCGCCTCGATGTCGGCCAGCGCCTGTTCCCAGCTCTCCTTGAAGCCGATGCCGAAGCCCGCCTCGACGAGCCGGACGTCGGCGCCCATGATGCGGCTGAGCTGGATGTTGCCGACGCGGTCGTAGACGACGTCGGGCCAGTCGACCCAGCTCTCCTGCACGAGCACGCAGCGGAGCCCGAGGCGAGCGGCGACGGCGGCCACCTGGCGGGTGTGGTTCGACTGCACCCCGCCGATCGAGACGAGCGTGTCGCACCCCTTCGCAAGCGCGTCGGCCACGAGGTACTCGAGCTTGCGCGTCTTGTTGCCGCCGTAGGCGAGCCCGCTGTTGCAGTCGTCGCGCTTGGCCCAGAGCTCGGCACCGCCGAGATGGGCGCTGAGGCGCTCGAGCGGGTGGACCGGCGAGGGCCCGAACAGGAGCGGTTGGCGCGGGAATCCACCTGGCTTCATCCGCCAACAAGCCTATGGCAGCGATTGTCCCAGCTATTGACCGGGTATCCGCCTGTATGGAAGGCGCGGAAGGCCGGAAGGCAGTGCCGATGTACATCAGAGTCGTGCTCGTGCTCGTCGTGGCGGTGCTCGTGGCGTCGCCCACGGCGGGAGCGCAGGTTCCGGGCGTGCCGCACCAGCCGAGCGAGGACGAAGCGCAGGTCAGCGACGACTTCCGCTACAGCGATCTGCTGTCCGCCATCGAGCGCGGCAGCGTGCGCGAGGCGCTCCTCGATCCGCGCCGCGCCGAGGTGAGCGTGCGGCTCGCGGGCGGGCGCGAGGAGACGCTGGGGTACCCGCCCGACCAGAACCTCGCCGACCGGCTCGCCCGCGCCGGTGCCAGGGTCGAGGTCGCCCCCGGGGACGACGGTTCCGGGCCGGGCTTCTTCGGCTTCGCCGTGCTCGGCATGATCGCGCTCACGCTCGTGCTGTTCGCCCTCTCGCTGCGCAGCCGGCGCTCTCAGGCGCACGGCCCGGGCGGCGCCGGCGGTCCGCTGCGAGCGGGGACGAAGGTCTCCGAGGCGACCCGCCCGACGGTCACGTTCCGTGACGTCGCCGGCTGCGACGAGGCCGTCGAGGAGGTCGCCGAGTTCGTCGAGTTTCTGAAGGACCCGGACCGCTTCGCGCGCGTCGGGGCACGGATGCCGGCGGGGGTGCTGCTGCACGGGCCGCCGGGCACCGGCAAGACGCTGCTCGCCAAGGCGCTCGCCGCCGAGGCGGGGGTCGACTTCTTCGCGGCGTCGGGCGCGGAGTTCGTGGAGCGCTACGTCGGCGTCGGCGCGTCACGCGTGCGCGAGCTCTTCAACCGCGGGCGTGACGCCCCGGGCGGCGCGGTCATCTTCATCGACGAGCTCGACGCGCTGGGCCGCCGGCGCAGCGACGGCGGTCAGGGCGGCAACGACGAGTACGAGCACACGCTCAACCAGCTACTCATCGAGATGGATGGCTTCACCGGCAACGAGCGGCTCGTCTGCGTCGGCGCGACGAACCGGCTCGACGTGCTCGATCCGGCGCTGCTGCGGCCCGGCCGCTTCTCGCGCCAGGTCGCGGTCGAGCTTCCGGGTGCCGAGGGCCGGCTCGCGATCCTGCAGGTGCACGCCCGCGGACGTCCGCTCGCCCGCGAGGTCGACCTGGCCGAGATCGCCGAGGGCACGGGAGGGTCGTCGGGCGCAGACCTGCGCGAGATGCTGAACGAGGGCGCGATCATGGCCGCGCGCGACGGCCGCGCCGAGGTCAGCCGCGCGGACCTCGCCGAGGGCCACCTGCGTGCGCTCGCAGGGCCGGCGCGCCGCTCCTCGCCGCTCACGGCGGAGGAGCGCGAGGTGGTGGCCCGGCACGAGGCGGGCCACGCGCTGGTGGCCGAGCTCTGCGCCACCCAGGACGCGACCCAGCGGCTGACGATCACGCCGCGCGGTCGCGCCGGCGGGCTCGCGGTGATCGCACGCCGCGACCGGGCGCTGCAGTCGGCGCGCCACGTGCACGAGCAGCTGATGGTGCTGCTCGGCGGCCGTGCGGCCGAGGCCGTGATCTACGGCGACGTCTCCTCCGGCGCCGCCGACGACCTCCAGCGCGCCAACGCGCTCGCGCGTCACGCCGTCATGAGCCTCGGCTTCTCCGAGCGCGCCGGGCAGCTGACCGCGACCGCCGGCGGCCAGAACATGCCGCTCTCCGACACGACGCGCCAGGTCGTCGACGAGGAGGTCGAGCGCATGATCGCCGAGGCCTACCGCGACTCGCTTGCGCTGACTGAGGCGCACCGCGCCGAGCTGTGGGCGCTCTCGGGCGCGCTGCTCGCGCGCGAGGACCTCGACCGCGATGAGATCGCCGCCCTGCTCGGCACCGGGCCGCCGCGGCCCGTCGCCACGCTCGGGCTCGGCCCGGCCCCCGCACCGGCGGAGCCGGTGGTGCCGCTGCGCCGGGGCCGGGAGCGGCGCCGCAGCCGGCGCGCTCCCGCTTCGGCGGCGGCGGTGGGCCGTGCCGCCATCGCGCACGCGCGCTTCCTGCTGACGAGGCGCGAGCGCCCGCGGCCGGCGGACCGCTAGGCGCAGCGCAAGCACTACGATCGCCGCCGTGGGGGCAGTTCGCGATCTGACGCCCGACCTCGCCTCGCCCGTCCGTACGATCGCCACGGACAGCGGCGAGGAGCCAGAGGGCGGCATCGCGCTCTGCCTTTCGGGCGGCGGCTATCGCGCCATGCTCTTCCACCTGGGCGTGATCTGGCGCCTGCGCGAGGCCGGCTGGCTCGAGCGGCTCGACCGCGTGTCGAGCGTGTCGGGCGGTTCGATCACAGCCGCGACGCTGGCGCTGGCCCCCGCGGACGACTTCGACGAGGCGGTGGTGGGCCGCCTGCGCGGGCTCGCGCGGCGGACGCTCGACTGGACCTCCGTCGTGGAGGGCGCGCTCCTGCCCGGCTCGATCGCCGAGAAGCTCGCCGGCGCCTACCGCCGAGCACCTCTTCGGCGAGGCGGTCCTGGCCGACCTCCCGAAGCGGCCCGACTTCATCATCAACGCCACCAACATCGGCTCGGGGGCGCTCGCCCGCTTCGAGCGCAGCGGCGTGAGGGACTGGCGCGTCGGCTCGCTTCCCGATCCGGATATCCCGGTCGCCACGGCGGTGGCCTGCTCGTCGGCCTTCCCGCCGATCCTCTCGCCCTACCGGCTGCGGCCGATGGTCGACTGGGTGGACGAGGAGGGCAACGACCTCGGGACCGCCGAGCACCGCGAGGCGCTCTTCCTCTCGGACGGCGGCGTCTACGACAACCTCGGGCTCGAGACGGCCTGGAAGCGCTGCCGCACCGTGATCGTGTCCGATGCAGGCGGCCTGATGGCGCCGCAGGATCGTCCCGCCGACGACTGGCCGCGCCACATGGTGCGTGTGCTGCGGGTGGTCGACAACCAGGTGCGCGCGCTGCGCAAGAGCCAGGTGATCGAGGGCCTGCGGCGCGGCAATCGTGCCGGCGTCTACGTCGGGATTCGCAGCAACATCGAGGACTACGGGCTGCCGGGGGCGCTGCCGGCGCCCTTCGCGCGCACGCTCGACCTGGCCGAGATCGCCACACGGCTCGAGGGCCTCTCGGACGACGTGCAGATGCGGCTCATCAACTGGGGCTACGCCATCGGCGACGCCGGCCTGCGCAAGCACCTCGACGAAGGCGCCGACCCGCCGGCGGGCTTCCCCTACCCCGAGGCAGGCGTGTGAGCCAGGCGCCGGTCAGGCCGCCGCTGCCGCCTTCGGCACCTTGATCAGCAGCGCTGCGCCGATTGCGCCGCCGAGGTCGCCGAGCTCCGCCATCAGGAACGGCGGCGGGTTCTCGCTCGAGAACAGGTGCGGCATCATCGCCTTCTCGATCTTCTTGCGGTAGGGCTCGCCGAGGCGGAGCCCGAGGCCGCCGCCGAGGATCACCGCGTCGACGTCGAGGACGTTCAGCGTCGACGCCACCCCGGCGCCGAGCGCCTCGACGGCCTCCTCCAGCAGCTTGTGCGCGAGCCTGTCGTCGTGCTCGAGCGCCCGCGCCCAGACGCCGCTGGTGAGCCGGTCGCGCCCGCGCTTCTCCATGATCTTGAAGAGATCGGTCTTGTGGCCCTTGTCGTGCCGGTGGCGGGCGCGCTCCTCGAGCGCCTTGCGCCCGGCGTAGGCCTCGACGCAGCCCTTCCGCCCGCATGGGCAGCGCGCGCCGTCGATGACCACGCAGACGTGGCCGATCTCGCCGGCCCCGCCGCGGCCGAGCCAGGGCCTGCCGCGCAGCACTATCCCACCGCCCACGCCGGTGCCCCAGAAGACGCCCAGCATCGACCGGTAGGGCCGGCCCGCGCCGAGGGCGAGCTCCGCCTGCGTCGCGACGTTGACGTCGTTGTCGATCCTCGTGCGTGCGCCGAGCGCGTCGGTCAGCGCCGGGCCGAGCGCGAACGAGCCCTCCCAGTTCGGCAGGTTGCGTGCGCTCGAGACGATGCCGCGGCGACCGTCGATCACGCCGGGGGAGCCGATCCCGACGCCGGCGAGCGCCGCCGTCTCCACGCCGGCCTGTTCCGCCGCCGTCTTGACGGACTGCGCCATCACGGCGGCGACGTCGCGCGGATCGCCCCGCGTCGGAGTCGGAAGGCGCTCCTGGCCCTGGACCGCGCCGTCGTCGTCGATCACGACCGCCTGGATCTTGGTTCCGCCCAGATCGATTCCCGCCCGCATGCATCAAGCGTAAACCCGCGTGCGGATTGCCAAGACTCGGGCTAGGGTGTGGCATGACTCGCACCCCTCTGGGCGGCCTGGCCGTCGCCGCGTCCATCCTTGCCCTGCTCGCATTCGCCGCCGGTGCCTCCGCCAGCGGCGGCCAGAACCCGGGCGCCAGCGCTCCGAACCCGCTCGCCGGACAGACCTGGTGGGACCAGAACACTCAGTGGAACCCGACCTGGAACGGCTATCGCTCGCTGATGCGCCGCGGGCGGCGCGAGGACGCGGCCAAGGTGTTGCGGCTGGCCGAGACGCCGCAGTTCAAGTGGTTCGGGGTGTGGGAGCAGCCGGTGGTCGGGAAGCTCCAGGGCATGTTCGAGCAGGCCGGCGATTCGGTGCCGCTGCTGGCCGTGTTCGGCGACGAGCACCAGGGCTGCGGTTCGCCGGGCACGAACACGAGCGGCGGCCCGGGACAGAACGCGCGCTACAAGAGCTGGATCGACCAGGTGGCGCGCGGCATCGGGTCGAACGAGGTCGTGATCGCATTCGAGCCCGATTCGCTCGGCCTGATCGAGTGCCTCAGGCCGAGCCTGCGCGCGCCGCGGTTGCGCGCGCTCGCATACGGCGTGAAGGCCCTGTCGAAGCTGCCGAACGCGACCGTTTACGTCGAGGCCGGAGCGCCCGACTGGCAGGACGTGCCGACGATGGCACGCAAGCTCCGCGCCGTCGGGGTGAGCCGCGTGCGCGGCTTCATGCTGAACGCCACGCATCACGTCACCACCGCCAAGAACCTCGCGTACGGCGCGAAGCTCTCGCGCGCGGTCGGCGGCAAGCACTTCATCGTCAACACCTCGCACAACGGCAACGGCCCGCTGTACCGGAACGGCCAGACGATCTGGTGCAACCCGCCGAACGCGGCCGCGGGCTCGCTGCCGACCACCGACACCGGACACCCGAAGGCCGACGCCTTCATGTGGGTCGAGCGACCCGGCTATTCGAACGGCTCCTGCAACGGCGGCCCCGCCCGCGTGGGCGCCTGGTGGGAGCAGCGCGCGATCCAGATGGTCGAGCGCGCCAAGTGGTGGCGGAGCTCCCGTTGATGTGACAGCAGGGTGACGGCGGTTGCTTCGCGACGCCGCTCAGGGTAGGAATCCGGGGGTGGCCCAAGAGGAGCTCGTGCTCGGTGTGGACGTCGGAGGCACCAAGGTCGCCGTCGCCGCGCTGCGCGGGCTGGACGTCGTCGCAAGGGCCGAGCGCCCGACCGTGCTCTCCTCGAGCTCGGCGCTGCTCGACGGACTCGAGGCGACCGCCCGCGAGGTGATCGCCGAAAGTGGTCCGCCGGTGGCGGTCGGCGTCGGCGTGCCCTCGCAGATCGACTACGGCACCGGAACCGTCGAGACGAGCGTGAACATCCCGCTCACGGGCGTGCCGCTGCGCGAGGAGCTCGGGCGCCGCTTCGGCATCCCCGTCTTCGTCGACAACGACGCGAACGTGGCGGCCCTCGCCGAGGCGCGCGTGCTGGACTGCGAGGAGCTGGTGATGCTGACGCTGGGCACGGGCGTCGGCGGCGGGGTCGTGACCGGCGGGCGGATCTTCCGCGGGGCTCACGGCCTCGGCGCGGAGCTGGGCCACGTCACCCTGATGCCGGACGGCCCGCCCTGCCCCGGCAACTGCCCGAACAGCGGCTGTGTCGAGGCCTACTGCTCGGGCCAGGCACTCGAGCGCGACGCGACGGAGTTTGCCCGCGACAAGCCGGGCAGCCGGCTGGCGGCCGCGCTCGACTCGGAGGGCCGCGTCTCCGCCCGCGACCTTGTGACCGCGGCGGAGGAGGGCGACTCGGATTCCCTGCTTGTCTTCGGCCGCTTCGCCCGCATGCTCGGAGTCGCGATCGCCGGATACGTGAACGTGTTCGAGCCCGAACGCGTGGTGATCGGCGGCGGTCTCTCACGCGCGTCCCATCTCTTCCTCGAACGGGCGATCCAGGAGGCCGGTGCGCGGGCGTTGCCCGCCCTGTATCGCCGGGTAGAGGTATCGCTCGCTCAGGGTGGTCCCGACGCCGGCGTGATCGGCGCGGGCCTGCTCGCCGAGCACGAGATTCGCAACACTGGAACCACGACACCAACCCGAGGAGCGGCATGACGACCAGCTCTGATCAGCTCGAAGAGCTCAGCATCAACACCATCCGCACGCTCTCGATGGATGCGGTGCAGCAGGCCAACTCGGGGCACCCCGGTACACCGATGGCGCTCGCCCCCCTGGCCTACACCCTGTACACGCGGATCATGCGCCACAACCCGGCGAATCCCGACTGGGAGGACCGCGACCGCTTCGTGCTGTCGGCGGGTCACGCGTCGATGCTGCTCTATTCGATGCTCTACCTGACGGGCTATCCGATGACGCTCGACGACCTCAAGCACTTCCGCAAGGTCGACTGGCCGACCGCCGGCCACCCGGAGCGGAAGTACAGCCCCGGCATCGAGGCGACCACGGGGCCGCTCGGGCAGGGCATCTCGATGTCGGTCGGGCTCGCGCTCGCCGAGCGCATGCTGGCCGCCCGCTTCAACGACGGGCACAAGGTCGTCGACCACCACACCTTCACGATCGCGAGCGACGGCGACATCCAGGAGGGCGTGGCCTCGGAGGCCTGCTCGCTGGCGGGTCACCTCGGGCTCGGCGGCCTGATCGCCTACTACGACGCCAATCGGATCCAGCTCGCCAGCGAGGTCGACGTCGTGATGACCGAGGACGTCGGCCAGCGCTTCGAGGCATACGGCTGGCACGTGGTCGACATCGGCGAGGACCTCTCCGTCGGGCGCATCGAGAGCGTCACGCGCGAGGCGATGGCGGTGGAGGATCGGCCTTCGCTGATCATCGTCGAGTCGCACATCGGCTACGGCAGCCCGCTGCAGGACACCTCGAAGGCGCACGGCTCGCCGCTCGGTGAGGAGAACGTGCGCAAGACGAAGGAGTTCTACGGCTGGGACCCGGACGCGCACTTCCTCGTTCCGGACGAGGTGCTCGCGCACATGCGCGAGGCCTGCGAGCGCGGCGCCGAGTACGAGCGCGAGTGGAATGAGCGCTTCGACGCGTTCCGCGAGGCGTCCCCGGATGAGGCGGCGGCCTTCGAGAACATCCTCCACGGCACCATGCCCGAGGGCTTCGACGCCGACCTGCCGCGCTTCGAGCCGGGCCAGGAGATGGCGACCCGCAAGGCCTCAGGCGCTGCGATCCAGTGGGCGGCCGAGCGCGTTCCCCACCTGGTCGGCGGTGCCGCCGATCTCGCCACCTCGACCAATACGGACATCGAGGGCGGCGGCGACGTCCAGCGCGGCTCCTACGGGGGGCGCAACCTGCGCTTCGGCGTGCGCGAGCACGGCATGGGCGCGATCGTCAACGGCTTGACGCTGCACGGCTTCCGCGGCTTCGGCAGCACCTTCCTGATCTTCTCGGACTACATGCGCGGGGCGGTCAGGCTGTCGGCGCTGCAGAAGCTGCCGGCGATCTGGGTCTACACGCACGACTCGATCGGGCTCGGTGAGGACGGGCCCACGCACCAGCCGATCGAGCAGCTCGCGGGCCTGCGCGCCATGCCGCGGCTGAGCGTGGTGCGCCCGGCCGACGCCAACGAGACGGCGCTCGGCTGGCGCTACGCGCTGCGCCAGACCGACGCGCCGACGGCGTTCGCGCTGTCGCGGCAGAACCTGCCCGTCCTCGATCCGGCCAGCGTGCCCGACGACGCGATCGAGCGCGGCGCCTACGTGCTGCGCGACGCGAACGGCGGCGAACCGGAGCTGATCCTGATCGCGACCGGCTCTGAGGTGTCCCTGGCGATGGAGGCCGCCGAGCAGCTCGATGGGGAGGGGGTCAAGGTGAGGGTCGTGTCGATGCCCTGCATGGACACCTTCACCGTCACGGACGAGGCCTACCGCGACGAGGTCCTGCCGCCGTCCTGCCGGGCGCGCGTGGCGATCGAGGCCGCCAGCCCGATGGGCTGGTACCGCTGGTTGGGGTCGGACGGCGCGTTCATCGGGATGGAGACGTTCGGCGAATCCGGGCCGTACAAGGACGTCTACGAGCACTTCGGAATCACTGTCGAACGCATCGCCGAAACGGCGCGCTCGGTTCTCGAGCGGGCCCCGGCGGTGCGGAGCTAGGAGGGACGCTATGAGCGTCGAACCAGGGGTAAGCGAGCGGCTCGCCGCACTGACCGCCGCCGGCACGAGCGTCTGGCTCGACCAGATCCGGCGCACGATGATCACGAGCGGTGAGCTCGAGCGCCTCGTGCGCGAGGACTCGCTGCGCGGCGTCACGTCGAATCCGGCGATCTTCGAGAAGGCGATCCTGGGCTCCACCGACTACGACGAGCAGATCGCCGAGCTCGCGGAGAAGGGGCTGTCGGCGCGCGAGATCTACGACGAGGTCGCAATCCTCGACGTGCAGCTGGCCGCGGACGTGCTGCGTCCCGTCTGGGACGACGAGAACCACGACGACGGCTTCGTCTCGCTCGAGGTCGAGCCGGGGCTCGCCCACGACACCGACGGCACGCTGGCTCAGGCCAAGGACTACTGGGCCCGCGTCGACCGGCCCAACCTGATGGTCAAGATCCCCGGCACCGAGGAGGGCGTGCAGGCGATCGAGGACGCGATCGCGGCCGGCATCAACATCAACGTGACGCTGCTGTTCTCGGTCGAGTCCTACACGGCGATCGCCGAGGCATACATCCGCGGGATCCAGCGCCGCCATGACGCCGGCGAGTCGCTCGACGTCCACTCCGTGGCGAGCTTCTTCGTGTCGCGCGTCGACACCGAGGTCGACAAGCGGCTGGCCGCGATGGGCACGGAGGACCTGTTCGGGATCGCCGCGGTCGCGAACGCGCGCGCCGCGTATGAGAAGTTCGAGGAGCTGTTCCTCGGCGAGCGCTTCGCGGAGCTGCGCGAGGCCGGCGCGTTCCTGCAGCGGCCGCTGTGGGCGTCGACCGGCGTCAAGGATCCGCGCTACCCGGAGACCAAGTACGTGGCCGAGCTCGTCGCGCCGCACACGGTCAACACGATGCCGCTCAACACGCTGATGGCCTGCCGCGAGGAGCTCGAGTTTTCCGGTGCGACCGCGGAGATCAATCCCACGGAGGACCTGCAGCGGCTTGCCGATGCCGGCATCGACATGGGCGACGTGACGAAGACACTGCTCCGCGAGGGCATCGAGAAGTTCGTCGCGCCGTTCGACCAGCTGGTCGGCGGCGTCGAGCTGGCGCGCGAGGGGGTCGTCACCGGCCGCCCGAAGACGATCGAGTCCGCGATCCCCGACGAGCTCGAGCCGGAGATCATCGAGCGCATAGGTCAGGCGGAGCGCGAGGAGGTCGCAAAGCGCGTCTGGCAGAAGGATGAGTCGCTATGGGGCGGCCCCGGCGTGCCTGAGATCGGCAACCGCCTGGGCTGGCTGACGATCTCGGACAAGATGCTCGAGCACGCGTCGGAGCTCGACGAGTTCGCCGCCGAGGTACGGGCGCAGGGCTTCGAGTACGCCGTACTGCTCGGGATGGGCGGATCGAGCCTCGGCCCGGAGGTGATCAGGCGCTCGTTCGGCCAGATCCCCGGCGGGCTCCAGCTCCATGTGCTCGACTCGACCGACCCCGGTTTCATCCTCGACACCGAGCGGGCGATCGACATCGGGAAGACGATCTTCATCGTGTCGTCGAAGTCGGGCGGGACGCTCGAGACGCTCTCGCACATGCGCCACTTCTACGAGCGCGCCGGGGGCAACGGCGACCAGTTCGTGGCCGTGACGGATCCCGGCAGCCCGCTCGTCGAGAAGGCGCGCGAGCGCGGCTTCCGGCGCATTTTCGAGGCGGACCCGGAGATCGGCGGGCGCTACTCCGTGCTCTCGCACTTCGGCATGGTCCCGGCCGCGCTCGCGGGCGTGAACATCGAGGCGATGCTGCAGAGCGCCCAGGTGGCCGAGCAGAACTGCGCGAACTTCGACTCGAGCGAGAACAACTCGGGCCTCTGGCTCGGCGTGGTGATGGGTCAGCTCGCCCTGCTGGGACGCGACAAGGCCACCTTCGTGGTCTCGCCTCCGATCGAGAGCTTCGGCCTCTGGGTGGAGCAGCTGATCGCCGAGTCGACGGGCAAGCAGGGCAAGGGCATCCTGCCGGTGGCCGGCGAGCCGATCGGCGAGCCGGACGACTACGGCGACGACCGCGTCTTCATCTACCTGCGCAACGCCGACGACCCGGACGAGGAGCTCGACAAGAAGATCGATGCGCTCGGCCGGGCGGGTCACCCGACGCTCAAGCTGGATGCGCACGGTGCCTCCGACCTCGGCCGGATCTTCTTCTTCTCGGAGTTCGCGGTCGCGGTCGCGGGCTGGGTGCTCGGCATCAACCCGTTCGACCAGCCCAACGTGCAGGAGGCCAAGGACAAGACGAACGAGGTCCTCGCGGCCGGCGAGCTGCCGTCGCCGGACCCGGGTGACCCGCGCGAGCTGCTCGGCAAGGCGGCACCTCCGCACTACGTGGCGATCATGGGCTACGTCGAGCCGTCCGACGAGTTCGACGCGGCCATGACGGAGGTGCGCGAGGCAATTCGGGCGAAGACCAAGGCGACCACCACGTTCGGCTACGGCCCCCGCTTCCTGCACTCGACCGGCCAGCTGCACAAGGGCGGACCGCCCACCGGCCTGTTCCTTCAGCTGATCCACGACGGCGACGAGGACGTCGAGATCCCCGAGGCGGGCTACACCTTCGGCCACCTGAAGAACGCCCAGGCGATCGGCGACCTGCTGACGCTCCGTGACCATGGCCTTCCCGCCGTCCAGGTACGGCTCGAGGGCGACCCAGCCGCCGCTGTGCGGTCCCTCAAGGAGGAGATTCTCTGATGCAGCTCGGCTTCGTAGGGCTAGGCAAGATGGGCGCCAACATGGTGCACCGGATCCACCGCGACTCGGAGCACACGTGTGTCGTCTTCGACTTCAGCACCGCCGCGGTCGGCGCGGTCGAGGACTTCGGTGCGACCGGCGCCTCCTCGCTTGAGGACCTGGTGTCGAAGCTCGATGCGCCGCGCTCGGTCTGGATCATGGTGCCCGCCGGCGACCCCACCCAGAGCACGGTCGACGAGCTCGCGGCTCTGCTCGAGGAGGGCGACACGATCATCGACGGCGGCAACTCCAAGTGGACCGACGACAAAGCCCGCCGCGACGCGCTCAAGCCTCGAGGCGTGCACTACGTGGACGTGGGCGTCAGCGGAGGGGTCTGGGGCCTCCAGGTCGGGTACTGCATGATGGTCGGCGGCCCCGACGAAGCAGTGGAGCGGCTTTCACCCATCCTCGACGTGCTGGCACCGCCGCACACCGAGGAACACGGGCCAGGCTGGGGGCACTTCGGGCCCACGGGTGCGGGCCACTACGTGAAGATGGTCCACAACGGCGTGGAATACGGGATGATGCAGGCCTACGCCGAGGGCTTCGCGCTCTTCAATCACTGCGAGTACGAGCTCGACAATGCGCAGATCGCTCACCTATGGATGCAGGGTTCGGTCGTGCGCTCTTGGCTGTGCGAGCTCGCGGCGCGGGCATTCGAGCAGGAAGGCAACGAGCTCGCCGGCATCGCCCCATTCGTCGAGGACTCGGGTGAGGGTCGCTGGACGGTCGAAGAGGGCATCGAGCAAAAAGTTCCGACGCCCGTGATCGCCCAGTCGCTCTACGAGCGCTACTCCTCGCGCGGGAGAGGCGAGTTCGCCGCCAAGGTCGACGCCGCGCTGCGCAACCAGTTCGGCGGCCATGCGGTCAAGGCGGCGGACCCCGAGGCGCAGAGCCAGGCGCACGCCGAGTAGCCGTGGCCACGGTCGAGCAGGACAACCCGCTCGTAGAAGGCCTCGAGCGCCAGCCGGTTCGCCCGACCTCCGTCGTGATCTTCGGCGGCACGGGCGACCTGGCCCACCGGAAGCTGCTGCCGGCCTTCTACAACCTCGCGCACGAGGGCGCGCTGCCCGAGCGCTTCAACCTCATCGCGGTGTCGCGCTCCGACATCCCGCACGGCGACTACCGCGACATGGCACGGGAGTCGATCAAGGAATACTCGCGGCGCGAGCCCGATCCGCAGGTGCTCGACAAGCTGCTCGAGCGCGTGCGCTACGTGCCGGGCTCGTTCGACGACGACAGCGTCTTCGAGCGGCTCAAGCAGGAGCTGGCCGAGTGCGACGAGGACGCGGGAATCGTCTACAACCGCGTCTTCTACCTGTCGACGGCGCCGATGTTCTTCGCGCTCATCGTCCACAAGCTGGGCGAGCACGGGCTCGAAGCAGGTCGAGGGCGCCGACGTGCGGGTGGTGATCGAGAAGCCGTTCGGCACGCGGCTCGCGGAGGCGCAGGAGCTGAACCGGGAGGTGCTCTCGGTGCTGGACGAGTCCCAGGTCTTCCGCATCGACCACTACCTGGGCAAGGAGACCGTCCAGAACGTGCTGGCGTTCCGCTTCGCGAACGGCATGTTCGAGCCGATCTGGAACCGCAACTTCATCGACTACGTCCAGATCACCGCGGCGGAGGACCTGGGGATCGGCCGCAGGGCGGGCTACTACGACTCCGCCGGTGCCCTGCGTGACCTCGTCCAGAACCACATGCTGCAGCTGCTGACGCTGCTGTGCATGGAGCCGCCGGTCACGTTCACCGCCGACGAGGTGCGCGACGAGAAGGTCAAGGTGCTGCACGCGATCCAGCCGCCCACGCCCGACGAGGTGGTGCGTGCGCAGTACACCGTCGGCATGGCGGAGGGCAAGGACGTGGTCGGCTACCTCGACGAGGAGGGCGTGCCGGACGACTCGAAGACGGAGACCTACGTGGCGCTCAAGCTCGAGGTCGACAACTGGCGCTGGGCCGGCGTGCCGATCTACCTGCGCACCGGCAAGCGCCTCACCCGCAAGGTCACTGAGATCGCCGTGACGCTGAAGCCGGTGCCGCACCTCGCCTTCGAGGCGGCCGGCTCGGTGGGCGTCCAGCCGAACGAGCTGATCATGACGATGCAGCCGAACGAGGGCGTGTCGCTGTCGCTCGGCGCGAAGATCCCCGGCACGCGCATGCGCATCCGCCCGGTGATCATGGAGTTCCTGTACGGCACGGCGTTCCTGTCACAGTCGCCCGAGGCCTACGAGCGGCTCATCCTCGACGCCATGCGCGGCGACGCGACGCTCTTCACCCGCGACGATGAGGTAGAGGCGCAGTGGCGCATCATCGACCCGATCCTGGAGTCCTGGGCCGGCGCGGACGTCCCGCTCTACACCTACCCGGCGGGCACGAGCGGCCCGAAGGAGGCCGAGGCTCTGATCGAGGACGGCCACCACTGGCGGGCGATCTAGGTGGAGGCGCCGGCCGGGGCAGTCTGGTCCGCGCAGGACTGCACGCCGGCGACGATCGAGGCCGCGCTGCGCAACATGCTCAAGGAGCAGGCCCAGAACGATGAGACGTATGCCCCTGCGCGTGTCCTGAACCTCGTGGTGGTGGTCGACAGGGAGTGGCGTGGCGAGATCCTCAACCGGCTCGAGCAGGTGGGCCGCTACGGGGCGTCGCGGACGATCGTGTGCGCCGTCGAGGAGGGGCGCACGTCGATCGACGCCTGGGTCTCGATCACGCCGTCGGCGGACCACCACAAGCCCGGTGAGCTGGCGCTGACGCGCGAGCGCATCGTGCTCGACCTCGGCCCCAAGCACCTCGAGAAGCTCGACACGATCGTCGACCCGCTCGTGGTCACGGACATCCCCACACTGCTGTGGTCGCCGCACGGCCACCCGGAGGCGATCGACGCGCTGCTGGTGCTCTCGCAGGTCGTCCTGATCGACTCGGTCGGCGAGCCCGACCCGGCCGTCGCGCTCGGGCGCGCGCGCGAGCTGGCGGAGCAGGCGTATGTCGTCGACCTTGCCTGGCTGCGCAGCACGCCCTGGCGCGAGCGCGTGGCCACCACCTTCGACCCGCCCCAGTGGCGCCCGGAGCTTGGCCGCATCGACGAGGTGGCGGTTCGCCACCGGCCCGATTCGAGTGCCTCCGGCGTGCTCTTCTGCGCCTGGCTCGCGTCCCGGCTCGGCTGGAAGGCGGGCGCGCTCGTACATTCGAACTCGGGACTGCACGGGACGGCGCACGGCAAGCGCACCGACGTGCGCCTCAACCTGCTCCCCGACAACGACCAGAGCGTGCCGGGGCTGGCGGGCGTCAAGATCGGCACGGCCTCCGGGATGAGCATTTCGCTCGACCGCGGCCCGGGCGGGCTCGCCGCGACGCGCACGGATGCCAAGGGTCACGAGTCGACCTGGACCGTGCTCGGCGCGTCGCGCGGGGAGGGCGGGATCCTCGGCGAGGGCATCCGCCAGGCGCTCCTGCGCGATCCGGCCTACGAGGCGGCCCTCGCCTGCGCCGAGTCGATGCTCCGATGACACAGAGGCCCGACTTCCGGATCCTGGAGGACCCCGCGGGCGAGGCCTGCGCGCTGCTCATCGAGGCCGCGGGCCACGTGGTGATCACGGGCGGCTCGACCCCGCGCCGGGCCTACGAGCGCGCCGCCGAGCAGCGCGAGGACTGGGAGGGTGTCGATGTCTGGTTCACCGACGAGCGCTGTGTGCCGCCCGATCACGAGCACTCGAACTACGGCATGGCAGAGCGAGCCTGGTTCTCGAAGGTCGGGGGCCTCGGCGTCCACCGGATGAAGGGCGAGCTCGGCCCGGACGAGGGCGCCCGCGACTACGAGCGCGAGCTCGACGAGAGCGGCCCGGAGGCGTTCCACCTGATGCTGCTGGGGCTCGGCCCGGATGCGCACACCTGCTCGCTGTTCCCGAACGACGACGCGCTTGGCGAGCGCTCGCGCAGGGTCGTCGGCGTGGAGACGCCCGGGATGGCGCCGCTGGTTTCGCGCATCACGCTCACGCTCCCGGTCGTGAACGCCACCGACCGGAAGGTCTTCCTCGTCACCGGCGAGGACAAGGCGGACGCCGTCGCGCGCGCTTTCTCGGGCCGGCCGGATCCGCGCGCGCCCGCCTCGCTGGTCGAGGGCGAGGTCACCGTTCTGCTCGACCAGGCTGCCGCGGCTCGTCTATGAGCACACCCTGGGTACCGCAGGGCGGCCTCGGCGGAGGCCAGTTCCCGCAGATCGCCGACTACGCGTTCCTGTCCGACTGCGAGACCTGCGCGCTGGTCGGGCCGAACGGCAACGTCGAGTGGCTGTGCCTGCCGCGCTTCGACTCGCCGAGCGTGTTCGGCGCGATCCTCGACCGCGACGCCGGGACGTTCCGGCTGGGGCCTGCCGACGTCGAGGTGCCGGCCGCGCGGCGCTACCTGCCCGGCACGATGGTGGTCGAGACGAGCTGGGGCACGAGCGGCGGCTGGATCATCGTCCGCGACGTACTCCTGATCGGCCCCTGGCACCACGAGCACGAGCGCTCGCACACGCACCGGCGGGCGCCGACCGACTACGACGCCGACCATGTGCTGCTGCGCCTGATTCGCTGCGTGAACGGCGAGGTGCAGGTGACGCTCGACTGCGAGCCGCGCTTCGACTACGGGCGGCTCAACGGCAAATGGGCGTACACCGGCGCGGGCTATCACGAGGCCGCCTGCAAGGCCGAGGACTGCGACGTCGAGCTCAAGCTCACCTCGGACATGAACCTCGGCTTCGAGGGGCCGCGCGCCACGGCCCGCACGCTGATGAAGGAGGGCGACACGCTGTTCGTCGCACTGACGTGGTCCGAGCACCCAGCGCCCCAGACCTACGAGGACGCCTACGACCGGCTCGTCTGGACCGCGCACCACTGGCAGCACTGGCTCGACCACGGCCAGTTCCCGGACCATCCGTGGCGCACGCACCTGCAGCGCGCCGCGCTGACGCTCAAGGGCCTCTCCTACTCGCCCACGGGCGCCCTCGTCGCGGCCGCCACCACCTCCCTCCCCGAGACGCCCGGCGGCGAGCGCAACTGGGACTACCGCTACACCTGGATCCGCGACGCCACCTTCATGCTCTGGGGCCTCTACACGCTCGGGTTCGACTGGGAGGCGAACGACTTCTTCTACTTCATGGCCGACGTCGCGGAGGCGGAGCAGCACCAGCTCCAGATCATGTACGGGATCGGCGGCGAGGACGCGCTGCCGGAGCGGACGCTCGACCACCTGACGGGCTACGAGTACTCCCGGCCGGTGCGGGTCGGCAACGCCGCGTATGACCAGGAACAGCACGACGTCTGGGGCGCGCTGCTCGACTCCGTCTACCTCCACACGAAGTCGCGCGACCACCTGCCGGAGCGCATCTGGCCGATCCTCAAGCGCCAGGTCGAGACCGCGCTCGAGAAGTGGCGCCTGCCCGATCGCGGCATATGGGAGGTGCGCGGAGAACCAAAGCACTTCACCTCGTCGAAGCTCATGTGCTGGGTGGCGGCCGACCGCGGCGCCCGCCTCGCCGAGATCCGCGGAGAGCTCGAGTTCGCGGCGCGCTGGCAGTCGAGCGCGGACGAGATCAAGAACGACATCTGCGAGAACGCCCTCGACGAGCGCGGCGTCTTCACACAGCACTACGACACCGACGCGCTCGACGCCTCGGTGCTGCTGATGGTGCTCACCCGCTTCTTGGCGCCGGACGACGAGCGCATCCGCAAGACCGTGCTCGCGATCGCTGACGAGCTGACCGAGGACGGCCTCGTGCTGCGCTACCGCCCGGACGAGACCGACGACGGCCTGTCCGGCGAAGAGGGCACCTTCACGATCTGCTCGTTCTGGCTCGTATCGGCCTTCGTCGAGATCGGCGAGATCGAGGCCGCCCGCGACCTGTGCGGGAAGCTGCTCGGCTACGCGAGCCCGCTCGGCCTGTACGCCGAGGAGATCGACGCGCGCTCAGGCCGCCACCTCGGCAACTTCCCGCAGGCGTTCACCCACCTCGCCCTGATCAACGCCGTGATGCACGTGATCCGCGGCGAGCAGGGGATCGAGGTCGGCCACCTGCCGCTGTGGCAGGAGCTGTCGCAGCAGCGGGCGCAGCGCTGACGCGGCCGCCCTCAACTCCCCAGCTCAAGAAACCCGTCGATCCCGATCGCGGCAATCCTGCGGTTGGAGACGAAGGTGAGCTTGCTGCTCTGGTTGACGCAGGTAAGCCGCACCTGGCCCGCGGACTGCAAGAGTTGCAGCCGCTGGACCGACACGGTCCCCGCCACGTGGTCGCCGGAGCCGATCGAGCCGGCATCGAGGTCCGCGGCCTTCCCGACCCGCAGCAGCCGGCATTTGACGTTGTCGGTCTGGAGGCTCGCCTTGGCGCTCACGAAGTACCTGCCCTTCGGCAGCGGCAGCGTCAGGGAGACGGACCCGTTCTTCGGGATCTGCACCGAGGCGCTCTTCGAAGCGCCGTACGAGGTGCCCCCGCCGCCGGGACCCTTTGGCCCCTTAGGTCCCTTAGGTCCCTGGGCTCCGGTGGCGCCCTTGGGCCCGGGCGCGCCGGGCGCCCCCGCCGGCCCCTGCACCGACCAGCTCCGCAGCGCCGAGCGCTCCGGGCAGGGCAGTTCCGCCTCGGCAACGATGCGCGTGTTCGGCCCGGCCTCGGCGCGGGCGCCCAGGCGGGACGCAGCGAACGGCGGCTGGGGAAGGGGGGTTGGGCTGGCGCGCGCGCCCGTGCGTGGTGCGTTTCCGTTGATTATCAACGGGAAGGGACCAAGCATCGTCGGAGTCGCGTCGGCCACAGCGCAGGACGACACGTTGCCGGATTGGTGCCGGTACGGACCATCAATCCGGCAATGTGGCGCATGCGTCCGGACCCACCCCTCATAGCCCGTCGTTCAGCGGCCGGCGCCCACGCGCGCTGCTTTTCCGTTGATTATCAACGGAAACCCAGCACGCATCGTCGGGATTCCGGCGACGTCGATTCACCCCTCATAGCCCGTCGTTCAGCCCGCTGCCGCTGCGCGCCCGAGGCGCCTCACACGTGCGCGTCCACCGCCATCGCCGCGAACAGCGCCGCCAGGTAGGCGAGCGAGAAGAGATACAGCCGCAGCGCCATGCGCCGGCTCGGTGAGCGGGTGAGGCGCCAGGCGCCGTAGATGAACAGGGCGCCGAGGCCGACCGAGGCGATCAGGTAGGGCACCCCGAAGGCGCCCGCGCAGAAGGGCAGCTGCGTTACCGCGTAGAGCAGGATCGTGTACAGCAGGATCTGGCGGCGGGTCTCGCGCTCGCCGCGGACGACGGGCAGCATCGGCACGCCGGCGCGCGCGTACTCGTCCTTCATCAGGAGCGAGAGCGCCCAGAAGTGCGGCGGCGTCCAGAAGAAGACGATCGCGAACAGGTAGAAGGCCGTGCCCGACAGCTCGCCCGTGACCGCCGCCCAGGCCACGAGTGGCGGCACCGCGCCGGCGGCGCCGCCGATCACGATGTTCTGCGGTGTCGAGCGCTTCAGCCAGAGCGTGTAGACGAACACGTAGCCGAGGAAGCCCGACAGCGACAGCGCAGCGGCGAGCAGGTTGACGGTTGTCGCGAGCAGCACGAACGAGGCCGCGCCGAGCGCGATCCCGTACCAGAGCGCCAGCCGCGGCGACACCCGCCCGGACGCGACCGGGCGGTCGGCGGTTCGGCTCATCTGGCGGTCCAGGTCGCGGTCGAGGCAGTGGTTGATCGCGCCGGCGCCGCCCGCGGAGAGTGCCCCGCCCAGGCAGGTGAGCGCGACCAGGCCGAGCGACGGGTCGCCCGCCACGTACATCGTCGTGATCGTGGTGAAGAGCAGCAGCGACTGCACCTTCGGCTTCGTCATCTCGAACAGGTCCGAGACGAGCGTGCGCCAGCCGGCGCGGGCGGGTGCGCGCGGTGCGGCGTGTGCTGCGCGCGTGCGCATTGCGGGAGCACCCGGCTCGGCCGGGTGCGAACCGATCCCTCTCATGCCGTCAGCGCCTCCGCGTGCCGCGGTGCGCGCTCGCGGGCGGGCGAGAGCTGGAGCGTCATGCCGAGCGAGGTCGCCCACAGGAGCGTGCCGAGTGCGAGGTGGAGCAGGATCAGAAGCTCATACTCCTCGAGCCAGACGTTCAGCGCTCCAACGAGTATCTGCAGGCCGAGCAGCCCGAGCAGCGCCCAGGCGTAGCGGGTCGCCACGCCTCTCCGCAACGCGGTCACGACGAGCGCAATCACGAGGATGGAGGCGAGGTACATGAACGCCCGGTGGGTGAGGTGGATGTCGACGAGCTCGGCCTTGCCGAACGGCATGAAGTCGCCGTTGCAGGTCGGGAACTGGCGGCCGCATGCGTGGTGGGCGCCCTGGCCGAGCTGGTAGTCGGCGCGGCCGTAGTTCTGGGTGCCGGCCATGTAGCCGCCGGCCACGATCGTGCAGAAGATGAGCGCGGTCGCCGCGATCGAGAGCACGCGGATGCGCGGCCCCCCGTCCTCCGGCTCGATGCCGCTCGCCGAGCGCCACAGGTAGAGCAGCAGGCCCAGCAGCAGCATCGCGAGCCCGAGGTGGGCCGCGACGTAGGCCTCCTCGAGGTTCTCCTCGACGGTGAGGCCGCCGAGCGCGCCCTGGGCCGCCACGAGCACGAGCAGCACGCCGGTCACGAGCCGGTACTCGCGGTATTTGCGCCAGGCCAGCACGACCAGCGCCAGCATCATGAGGCCGACCACGCCCGCCAAGACGCGGTGCGTGTACTCGACGATGGTGTTGAGGTCGACATTCGGCACGACGTCGCCGTTGCAGAACGGCCAGCCGTGGAAGCCCGAGCCCGCCGGGCCGCAGCCGAGGCCCGAATCCGAGACCCGCACGACTCCACCCACGAGGATGAGGACGAACGTGGCGACAAGCGTGGCGAGTGCGAGCTTCCGCACGAGGCGTCCAGCCTAGACGCCGCGCGGCGCGATCGGCTGCGGCGAACTCTCCGCCGCCTTGCTGGCGAGCGCGACCTCGCGGCGGATGTCCTTCATCGGCTCGACGCTGCGGACGCGCGGCACCACGTCGAAGTTGTTCGGCGGCGGCGGCGAGGTCGTGAACCACTCGAGCGTGTTGCCTTGCCAGGGGTCATTGCCGGCCACCTTGCCGTGCTTGAGGCTGCGGATGATGTTGATCACGGTGAGCAGCACGCCGACGGCGAGGATGAAGGCGCCGATCGTCGAGATCAGGTTGTACTCGCCCACGCCCAGGTTGTCGGCGTAGTCGTAGACGCGCCGTGGCATGCCCGACAGGCCGATCGAGTGCTGGATGAGGAAGGTCATGTTGAAGCCGATGAACATCAGCCAGAAGGAGGCCTTGCCGAGTGCCTCCGACATCAGCCGGCCGGTCATCTTCGGGAACCAGTAGTACAGCCCCGCGAAGTAGCCGAACACGCCGCCGCCGAAGATCGTGTAGTGGAAGTGGGCGACGACGAAATAGGTGTCGTGCAGCTGCCAGTCGACCGGGAAGATCGCCAGCTGGACTCCGGTGATGCCTCCGATCACGAAGAGCGCAGGCAGCGCCGCGGCGAATAAGAGAGGCGTCTTGAACACGATCGAGCCGCGCCACAGCGTGGCGATCCAATTGAGGATCTTGATGCCGGTGGGCACCGCGATCGTGAACGACGCGAGCATGAAGAAGGCCAGCACCACGGTCGCCGTCGGCGTCGTGAACATGTGATGGGCCCACACGATCATGCCGAGGAAGGCGATCGCCACCGTCGAGGCCGCGATCGCCTTGTAGCCGAAGATCGGCTTGCGCGCGAACACGGGCAGGATCTCCGAGACCATGCCGAAGGCCGGCAGCACCATGATGTAGACCTCGGGGTGGCCGAAGAACCAGAACAGGTGCTGCCACAGCATTGGGTCGCCGCCGCCGGTCGGGTCGAAGAACGAGGTGCCGAAGTGGCGGTCGGTCAGCAGCATCGTGACCGCCGCGGCGATCGACGGGAGCGCGACGATCAGCAGGTAGCTGAACACGAGGATCGTCCATATGAACAGCGGCATGCGGCCCCAGCTCATGCCGGGTGCGCGCATGTTGTGGATCGTCGCGACGAAGTTGATCGCCCCGACGAGCGACGAGATGCCGGTGAGGTGGATCAGGAATATCCACGCGTCGACCCCTCCGCTCGGTGAGTACAGGTCCTCCGAGAGCGGCGCGTACATGGTCCAGCCGGCCTGCGGCGGCTCGAAGAAGAGGCTGCAATAGAAGGCGACGCCGCCGAACAGGAAGAGCCAGTAGGAGAGGGCGTTCAGCTTTGGGAACGCCATGTCGCGCGCACCGATCATCAGCGGCACGAGGTAGTTCCCGAAGCCGGCGATCAGCGGGATGATGAACAGGAACACCATCGTGGTCCCGTGCATCGTCACGAGGCCGTTGTAGGTCTCGGGGGTGACGAGCGTGTTGTCCGGCTGGGCGAGCTGCAGCCGCATGATCAGCGCCTCGACGCCGCCCACCAGCAGGAACACCATCGCGCTCGCGATGTAGAGGAACCCGATCCGCTTGTGGTCGGTCGTCGTGAGCCACGAGAGCCAGCCGCGCTGCGGGGTCTGAATCCCGTGCAGGATCACCTCGGGGCGGGCGATGCGCGGCTGCTCGACCTTGCTACCGGCTTCCATCACTCATCACCCGGCTCGCCCGCGCGGCGCTTGCGCTGCTCGGACAGCAGCTCGCCGGCCTCCTGGATGTCCTGGCGTTGCCGGTCCGCCCATGCCTTGAACTCGTCCGGCGATACCGCGCGGACCTCGGCGCGCATGTCGGCGTGGCCCGCGCCGCAGAGCTCGGCGCACTGGCCCGTGTAGACGCCCTCCTTGCCGGCGGGGATCTTGAACCAGGTGTCGTTTATGTGGCCCGGCACGCCGTCGACCTTGCCGCCGAGCTTCGGGATCCACCAGGAATGGATCACATCCGTGGCGGTGACCTTCAGCACGACGGTCGTGTCGGTCGGCACCACCATCTCGAAGTAGGAGAAGAGCTGGTCGCCGCCCGCGTAGTCGTAGCGCCAGACGTACTGCTGGCCGACCACGTCGATCGTCAGGGTCGGGCCCCCGCTCTTCGGCGGCGCCGGCTGGTCGATCGAGGCGAAGCGAGCCTGCTCGGCGCGGAGTCCGTTCGGGCCTGACGCAGGCGGGTTCTCGATCTCGGGCAGATAGATGAAGGTGACGACCGTCAGCACCACGAGGATCAGCGCCGCACCGACCGTCCAGCCGATCTCGAGCGGGGTGTTGCCGTGGATCTGCTCCGCCTCCGGGCCGCCGCGGCGGGCGCGGTACTTGATCAGCGAGTAGAGCAGCGTCCCCTCGACGCCGACGAAGATCACGATCCCGATGTAGAGCGTGATCTTGTAGAGCGTGTCGATGTCCTCGGCCTGCTGTGAGCCGCCGGATTCGGGGGTGAACGCGTCCGCGAAGGCACCCGGCGCCGTCAGCAACATGCCGATCAGGGCCGCGGCGATCGCAGCTAGCAAGGCAACGTGAGTCCACCGCCTGGACAAGGCGCGCAGCATCATATCCCCGCTCTCCGCGGGGTCTCCACTTCGTGCCTAATGCCCCGAATCAGCTTCCCTGGAAGGCCGGCTCGCGCTTCTCCACGAAGGCCATCACGCCCTCCTGGAAGTCGCGCGTGCGCGCGAGCTCGTGCTGGAGCTCGGCCTCGAGGTCGAGCTGCCCCTCCAGCTCCGGGTAGAGCATCTTGTTGAGCGCCCGCTTGGTGCCGGCGTAGGAGCGGGTCGGCCCCTTCGCCATGCGGGCGGCGAGAGAGCTCGCCTCCTCCTGCAGCCGGTCGTCGGGGTGGACACGGTTCACGAGGCCCCACTCGAGCGCCTGCTGCGCCGGCACGCGCTCGCCGAGCATGGCCATCTCGAAGGCGCGTGCCTTGCCGACGGCGGTGGGCACGAACACGGTCGAGCCGCCGTCCGGCATCAGCCCGATGTTCACGAACGCGAGCCCGAAGAAGGCCGACTCGGCGGCGAGCACGAGGTCGCACGCGAATGCGAGCGAGGCGCCGATCCCGACGGCGGGGCCGTTGACCGCGGCGATCACCGGCTTCTCGAGCCGTCGCACTCCCACCATCACCGGGTGGTAGACCTCGTGCAGCTCCTTGCGGATGTTGGGCATGCCGTCGCCGGGATCCGCCTCGAAGCCGCTCTTGAGATCCGCGCCGGAGGAGAAGCCACGCCCGGCGCCCGTGATCAGCACCGCTCGCACGGCCGGGTCGGCCGCGTCCGCCGTCACGACCTGCTTCAGCTCCTCGCCGAAGTCGGTCGTCCACGCGTTCAGCGAGTCCGGCCGGTTGAGCGTCAGGCGCCCGACCCCCTCGTCCACTTCCCAGATGACGGTCTCGTAGCTCAAGCTGAGCCTCCTCTTCGACGTGCGCGTGCGGCGGCAGCGTATCCGGCGGCCAGCTCCGCCACGCCGGCCGCGATCGCGGGCTCGGCGATGCGCCCGTAGCCGAGCAGAAGCGCCGGCGGCCGCGGCTCCACCGAGTGGTCGCTGAGCCCCGCGAGCGCGACCCCGCGCTCGCGGGCGGCCGCGAGCACGGCCGCCTCGTCGGAGCCCGGCGGCAGCAGCGCCACGAGGTGCAGCCCCGCTGCGATCCCGGTGGGCTCGCAATCCGGAAGCTCCGCGGCGAGCGCCGCGACGAGCGCATCGCGGCGGCGCCGGTAGACGCCGCGGGTACGGCGCAGGTGGCGGTCGAGCTCGCCGCGCTCGAGGAAGTCGGCGAGCGCCAGCTGCTCGACGACGGGCGTGCCGAGGTCGTCGCGCTCCTTCGCGGCCACGAGGTCGGCGGCGATGCGCTCGGGCGTGACCATCCAGCCGAGCCGCAGACCGGGTGCGAGCGTCTTCGACACCGATCCGGCGTACAGGACGCGCTCGGGCGCCAGCCCCTGAAGCGTGCCGACGGGGGCGCGGTCGTAGCGGTACTCCGCGTCGTAGTCGTCCTCGAGCAGCAGCACATCCTCAGCGGCCGCCCATTCCGCCAGCAGCGCCCGCCGGGCAGGGGAGAGGACCACGCCGAGCGGGAACTGGTGCGCCGGCGTGATCATCACCGCATCGAGCCCGTCGTGGGCGCCGAGCTCCTCCGCGCGCAGCCCCTGGTCGTCGACCCTGATCGGAACGGTCTCGAGCCCGGTCGAGGCGAGCTGCGCGCGGCCGGGTCCGCTCGAGGGGTCCTCGACCGCGATGCGGCGCCCGCCGCGCTCGACGAGCGTGCGCCCGAGCAGCGCCAGCCCCTGCGCCATCCCCGAGGTCACGATCACGCGCTCGGGGTCGCACGCAGCGCCGCGCACGCGGCCCAGGTAGGAGGCGAGCGCGATGCGCAGCTCGGGCGCCCCGCGTGGATCGCCGTAGTCGAGGCGTACGTCGGGGGCGGAGCGCAGCGAGCGCCGCAGCGAGGCGAGCCAGGCGTCACGCGGGAAGAGCGAGACGTCCGGGCCGCCGGGGCGGAAGTCGAAGCGCGGCGGACGCTCGGCCGCCGGCGCCGGGAGCGCCCGCGCGCCGGGTGAGGCGGCCAGCGCGACCCGGGTGACCCCGCCCGGTCGCGTCACGAGGTAGCCCTCGGCAACGAGCTGCGAGTAGGCCTCGACGACCACCCCGCGAGACACGCCGAGCTCGTGCGCGAGCCCCCTGCTCGAGGGCAGCGTGCTGCCCGGCGCGAGCCGCTCGTCGCGCACCGCGGCGCGCAGCTGCTCCTCGACCTGAGCCTTGAGCGACGGCCGCCTGTGGTCGAGCGAGATCAGTAGGTCGAGGCTCAACGCCCTGTCTCCCGTCACACTGGTCCTTGAATAGCGGCCCAACTGGTCCTTTCCCTCGAGACCGGTTTGATCATACGGTGACGGCCATGCCCGAGCCGTCGACCCTCGCGCTGTTCGCCGTCAGCGCGCTCGCGCTCGTGGCGGTCCCGGGTCCCGAACCTGATCTACATCGTCACGCGCAGCATCGACCAAGGGCGCGCCGCGGGCGTCGCCTCTGCGCTCGGGGTCGAGACCGCCATGCTGGTCCACATCGCCGCGGCGGCGGTCGGGCTGTCAGCGGCGCTCGCCTCGTCGGCCACGGCCTTCACCGTCGTCAAGTACGCGGGCGCGGCGTATCTCGTCCTGCTGGCGCTGCGCGCGTTTCGGGAGCGGGGCGAGCGCAGCGGCGGCGAGCCGCGCGCCCGCCGCCGGCCACCGCGTCTTACGCGCAGGGCTTCGTCGTCAACCTGCTGAACCCGAAGGTTGCGCTCTTCTTCCTTGCCTTTCTGCCCCAGTTCGTCGACCCCGGCGCGGGCGCCGCGTGGACGCAGGTCGTCGGTGCTCGGCAGCCCTGCTCGCCACGATCGGGCTGTACGAGCGACCTGCTGTACGCCCTCGCCGCGGGCTCGCTCGGCGGCCTGATTCGTGGCAACGCTGCGGTCGCGCGCTGGCGCGGGCGGATGGCCGGGCGGCGTCTATCTCGCGCTGGCTGCGGTGACGCTCGCCGGCGGGCGACGCTCCTCGTGAGCGCCACCCTGCGCGGCTCGCTGCTCGCGACGGTCGCACTCGCGGCGGTCGGCTCGCTCGTCGCCGCCTCGGATGCCGTCGAGAGCTACCCGTTCGCCGAAGGGCAGTTCCTGCGCTACCTGATCGCGGCGGCAATCCTCGTCGTGGTCGCGCGCGGGCGCCTACCGCGGCTGTCGGCGCGCGAGGCGCTCGGGCTGGTCGCCCTGGCTGCGACCGGGCTCGTGCTCTTCAACGTCTTCGTGATCGAGGGCGTCCGCGAGACCGACCCGGCGACCGTCGGCGTGATCGTCGGCTGCGTACCGGTCGTGCTGGCGCTGGCCGGTCCGCTGCTCGAGCGCCGGCCCGTGAGCGGCCGCGCGCTGGTGGCGGGCGTGGTCGTGTCGATCGGGGCGGCGGGGGTGCAGTGGGCCGACGGCGGCATCACCTGGCTCGGGCTCGGGCTGGCGCTTGGCGCGCTCGCCTGCGAGGCCGCCTTCTCGCTGCTCGCCGCGCCGCACCTCGAGCGGCTCGGGCCGCTGGCCGTGTCGGCCTATGCGTGCCTGTTCGCGCTGCCGCTGCTGGCGGGCTGGAGCATCGTCGCGGGCGGGCCGGAGCTGCCCGCGCCGAGCGCGGAGGAGCTGACCGCCCTCGTCTACCTCGGCGCGATCGTCACCACCGGCGGCTTCCTGTGCTGGTACACGGCCGTTGGCATCCTCGGCGTCGAGCGCGCTGGGCTCTTCGCGGGCGTGCTGCCGGTCAGCGCGCTCGCCTGCTCGGCCGCGCTCGGCGTCGCCGGGGTTGCCCCCGAGCGGCTGCTGGCCGTGGCTGTCGTGGCGGCCGGGATCACGCTTGGGGTACGCGGCGAACGCACGCCCGCCGCGGCGTCGAACGGCGCCGGAGACCCTTCTGTCTTGCGCGGGGCACCCAGCGGTGCGAGTCTTTCATCCCCCTGAAGTGTCAAGCGACCCTGGGAGGATCGCTGGTGGCTGGTCCAAAGTCCGCAGCCCTGCCTGCGAAGCGAGCAACAAACGCGACGCGCAAGGCGGCTGCGGGACGAACCGCCACCGGACAGCCCTCTCTCGCCAACGGCGATGGCGCCGTCGACGCGGCGGTGCTCGAGGAGATCCTCGAGGCGCTCGTGGCGGCCCGCGATGGCGATTTCTCGCGGCGCCTCTCGCGCCGTCGCCAGGGCCTCGTCGGCGAGATCGGCGCGGCCTACAACGAGCTCGTGACGATGAACGGGCGCATGGAGAAGGAGCTCGCGCGCATGCGCCGAGTGATCGGCCGCGAGGGGCGCATGGACCAGCGCGCCTCGCTGGGCCCGGCGGGCGGGGGCTGGGAGACGAGCGTTGAGTCGCTGAACGCGCTGATCGACGATCTCGTGCGCCCGACCACCGAGGTCGCGAGCGTGCTCGACGCCGTTGCCGACGGCGACCTCGACCGCAAGATGGCCCTGACGATCGAGGGCCAGCCGGTCAAGGGCGAGTTCCTGCGCATCGGCACGACCGTCAACACGATGGTCGACCAGCTGTCCTCGTTCGCGGACGAGGTCACGCGCGTGGCCAAGGAGGTCGGCACCGAGGGCGAGCTCGGCGGCCAGGCCGAGGTCAAGGGCGTATCCGGGACCTGGCGGGACCTGACCGAGTCGGTGAACCTCATGGCCGACAACCTGACCGAGCAGGTGCGCGGGATCGCCGAGGTCACGACGGCGGTCGCCCGGGGCGACCTGTCCAAGAAGATCACGGTTGAGGCGAAGGGCGAGGTCGCGGCGCTCGCCGACACGATCAACACGATGGTCGACCAGCTGTCCTCGTTCGCGGACGAGGTCACGCGCGTCGCGCGCGAGGTCGGCACCGAGGGCAAGCTGGGCGGCCAGGCCGAGGTCGAGGGCGTGTCGGGCACCTGGCGCGACCTCACGGAGAACGTCAACTCGATGGCGTCGAACCTGACCGACCAGGTCCGCAACATCTCCTACGTCGCGCAGGCCGTCGCGCGCGGCGATCTCTCCCAGAAGATCACCGTCGAGGCCAAGGGCGAGGTCGCGGAGCTCGCCGACACGATGAACGAGATGACCGACACGCTGGCGATCTTCGCCGACCAGGTCACGAGCGTGTCCCGCGAGGTCGGCACCGAGGGCAAGCTCGGCGGGCAGGCCGAGGTGCCGAACGTGTCGGGCACCTGGAAGGACCTGACCGAGTCGGTGAACCTCATGGCCAACAACCTGACCGACCAGGTCCGCAACATCGCCCAGGTCACGACTGCGGTCGCCGAGGGCGACCTGACCCAGAAGGTGACCGTCGACGTCAAGGGCGAGATCCTCGAGCTGAAGAACACCGTCAACACGATGGTCGACCAGCTGTCGTCGTTCGCGGACGAGGTCACGCGCGTGGCCCGCGAGGTCGGCACCGAGGGCAAGCTCGGCGGCCAGGCCGAGGTCAAGGGCGTGTCCGGCACCTGGCGCGGGCTCACCGAGTCGGTGAACCTGATGGCCAACAACCTGACCGACCAGGTCCGCTCGATCGCGCAGGTCTCGACGGCGGTGGCGGAGGGCGACCTGTCGCAGAAGATCGCCGTTGAGGCGAAGGGCGAGGTGGCCGCGCTCGCGGACACCATCAACAAGATGGTCGACCGGCTGCGCTCCTTCGCGGCCGAGGTCACGCGCGTCGCGCGCGAGGTCGGCACGGAGGGCAAGCTGGGTGGCCAGGCCGAGGTCGAGGACGTCTCGGGTACGTGGCGCGGCCTCACCGAGAACGTCAACTCGATGGCCTCGAACCTGACCGATCAGGTGCGAAACATCGCCGAGGTCACAACGGCGGTCGCGAACGGCGACCTGTCCAAGAAGATCACGGTCGACGCGCAGGGCGAGATCCTCGAGCTGAAGAGCACCGTCAACACGATGGTCGACCAGCTGAACGCCTTCGCGGCCGAGGTCACGCGCGTGTCCAAGGAGGTCGGCACCGACGGCAAGCTCGGCGGGCAGGCGGAGGTCGAGGGCGTGTCAGGGACGTGGCGCAGCCTCACCGAGTCGGTCAACTTCATGGCCTCGAACCTCACGGACCAGGTGCGCTCGATCGCCCAGGTCACGACGGCGGTGGCGAACGGCGACCTGTCGAAGAAGATCATCGTCGACGCCAAGGGCGAGATCCTCGAGCTGAAGAACACGATCAACACGATGGTCGACCAGCTCAACTCGTTCGCGGCGGAGGTCACCCGCGTCGCGCGCGAGGTGGGCACCGAGGGCAGCCTCGGCGGCCAGGCCGAGGTCGCCGGCGTCTCCGGCACCTGGCGCGGCCTCACGGAGTCCGTCAACTCGATGGCCTCGAACCTCACCGACCAGGTCCGCAACATCTCGCAGGTCGCCCAGGCGGTGGCGCGCGGCGACCTGACCCAGAAGATCACGGTCGACGCGAAGGGCGAGATCCTCGAGCTGAAGGAGACCCTCAACACGATGGTCGACCAGCTGTCCTCGTTCGCGGACGAGGTCACGCGCGTGGCCAAGGAGGTCGGCACCGAGGGCGAGCTCGGCGGCCAGGCTCAGGTCGAGGGCGTCTCGGGGACGTGGCGCGGGCTGACCGAGAACGTGAACCAGCTCGCCTCCAACCTGACGACGCAGGTGCGCGCAATCGCCGAGGTGTCGACCGCGGTGACCCAGGGCGACCTCACGCGCTCGATCAAGGTCGAGGCCAAGGGAGAGGTCGCGGACCTCTCGGACAACATCAACCAGATGATCGCCAACCTGCGCGAGACGACTCGCCAGAACGAGGAGCAGGACTGGCTCAAGACGAACCTCGCGCGCATCTCCGGCCTGATGCAGGGCCAGCGCGACCTCGAGACCGTCTCGCAGCTGATCATGTCCGAGCTCTCCCCGGCGGTCTCGGCCCAGCAGGGCGCGTTCTTCATCGCCGATCACGAGGACGAGGAGAGCGGCTACGAGCTGCGTCTGCTGGCGAGCTACGGCTACACGCGCCGGCGCTCTGTGGCGAACCGCTTCCGCCCGGGTGAGGGCCTCGTCGGCCAGGCCGCTCTCGAGAAGAAGCCGATCCTGATCAACGACCCGCCGCCTGACTACATCCACATCTCGTCGGGGCTTGGCGACGCGGCGCCGCGGAACATCATCGTGATCCCGGTCCTGTTCGAGGAGCAGGTGCTCGCGGTGATCGAGCTCGCCTCGTTCCGGGCCTTCGACGAGATCATCCTGCAGTTCCTCGACCAGCTGACGGAGACGATCGGCGTGGTCCTCTCGACGATCATCGCCAACGTCCGGACCGAGCAGCTGCTGCAGCAGTCGCAGTCGCAGGGGCAGGAGCTGCAGAAGCAGTCGCAGGCCCTCCAGACCCAGCAGGAGGAGCTGCGCGCGACCAACGAGGAGCTCCAGGAGAAGGCGGAGCAGCTCGAGCGCCAGAACCGCGACATCGAGATCAAGAACCGCGAGATCGAGACGGCCCGCAGCTCACTCGAGGAGAAGGCCGAGCAGCTCGCCCTCAGCTCGAAGTACAAGTCCGAGTTCCTGGCGAACATGTCGCACGAGCTGCGCACACCGCTCAACTCGCTGCTGATCCTGTCGAAGGTGCTGAGCTCGAACGAGACCGGCAACCTCACGAGCAAGCAGGTCGACTCGGCGGCAACGATCCACAACGCGGGCTCGGACCTGCTCGCGCTGATCAACGACATCCTCGACCTGTCCAAGGTCGAGGCCGGCAAGATGGACGTGCATCCCGGGCGCACGTCGCTCGCGGGGGTGCGCGACTTCGTCGAGCGCTCCTTCCGGCCGCTCGCCGAGGAGAAGGGGCTGTCGTTCGAGATCGAGCTCGAGCCCGAGGGGCCCGGCAGCATCGAGACCGACGAGCTGCGCCTGCAGCAGGTGCTCAAGAACCTGCTCTCGAACGCGTTCAAGTTCACCGAGCGCGGCTCGGTCAAGCTCAGCATCGGAACGGCCCCGACCGACCTGCAGTACGCGGGCGAGAGGCTCGCTCGCGCCGAGCGCGTCGTGGCTTTCTCGGTCACCGACAGCGGCATCGGCATCCCGCCTGACAAGCTGCGCCTGATCTTCGAGGCCTTCCAGCAGGCGGAGGGCTCGATCAGCCGCCGCTTCGGCGGCACCGGCCTCGGGCTCTCGATAAGCCGTGAGATCGCGCGCCTGCTGGGCGGCGAGATCAGGGTCGAGAGCGTGGAGGGCGAGGGCGCGACGTTCACGCTCTACCTCCCGATCAGGTACCGGCCGCTCGAGCGCCGTACCGAGCCGGTCGAGTTGCCGGAGCCGGCGGAGACGCAGTCGTCCTCGAACGGCGCCCCGCGCAGCGAGAGCGCGAGGCTGCCCGAGCCGCTGACGGACGACCGCGCCGATCTCGCGCCGGGCGACCGCGTGGCCGTCCTGATGAGCGAGGACGCGGAGCTGGCGCGCTCGGCGGTGGGGGTCGCGCACGATCAGGACTTCAAGTGCCTGCTCGCCCTGCGCGGCGACGCCGGGCTGGCGCTCGTGCACGAGTTCATGCCGGAAGCCGTCGTCGTGAGCCGTGAGCTGCCGCAGGTCGACGGCGAGGCCGTGCTCGACCACCTGAAGCGCCATCCGCAGACGCGCCACATCCCCGTCTACGTGCTGGCGGAGGATGACCGATCGCATGAGTCGCGCCGCTCCGGCGCCATCGGTTTCGCGCCCAAGCCGCTCTCGCCCGAGCGGCTCGGCGAGGTGTTCAAGGAGCTCGGCGATTTCCTCGACAGGCGCACGTGTGCGGTGCTCGTCGTCGAGGACGACGAGCGCGAACGCGAGGCGCTGATGGACCTGATCGGGGGCGGCGACGTGCGCGTGCTCGGCGCAGGCAGCCCCGACCAGGCAGCTGGCCGAGCTCGACGGCGGCGAGTTCGACTGCATGGTGCTCGACCTGGGCCTGGGCGACGGGGACGGCTTCGCGCTGCTCGAGCGGATCAAGCGGACGAAGCGGTTCCGCGACCTGCCCGTGATCGTCCACACAGGCAAGGACCTGTCGGCCAAGGACGAGGCGCGGCTGCGCCGCTACGCCCAGTCGATCGTCGTCAAGGACGCGCGCTCACCCGAGCGCCTGCTCGACGAGACGTCCCTCTACCTGCACAGGGCCGAGTCGCGCATGCGCAGCGAGCAGCGGCGCATGCTCGAGCGGCTCCGTACCGCCGACCAGGTGTTCGACGGCAAGAAGGTGCTGATCGTGGACGACGACGTCCGCAACGTATTCGCGCTGACGAGCGTGTTCGAGCGCCGCGGGATGGAGGTGTTGTTCGCCGAGAACGGCCGCGACGGCATCCAGGCGCTCAGGGAGAACCCCGACATCGCGCTCGTCCTGATGGACATCATGATGCCCGAGATGAATGGCTACGAGGCCACGCGTGCCGTCCGCGAGATGCCCGAGTTCGAGCGCCTGCCGATCGTGGCGCTGACGGCGAAGGCGATGAAGGGTGACCGCGAGAAGAGCATCGCCTCGGGCGCCTCCGACTACATCACGAAGCCCGTCGACATCGATCAGCTGCTGTCGCTGATGCGCGTCTGGCTCCATCGGTGAGTGAGTCGCCGGGCATCCTCGTAGTCGACGACCAGCCGGACACCCTCACGGCACTCGAGGCCCTGCTCAGTCCGCTCGGCCATCAGGTCGTGACGGCGCGCTCCGGGGAGGAGGCGCTCCGGCGGCTGCTGGACTCGGACTTCGGCGTGATCGTCATGGACGTGCGCATGCCCGGCATGGACGGCTTCGAGACCGTCGAGCTGATCAAGCAGCGGCCCCGCCACGATGACACCGCCATCGTCTTCCTCACCGGTGCGGACGCCGACAGCGAGCAGATCAAGCGCGGCTACTCGGCCGGCGCCGTCGACTACATCGTCAAGCCCGTCGACCCTGACGTGCTGCGCTCGAAGGTGGCCATGCTGCTCGCGCTGGCCGAGAAGACAGCCGAGCTGCGCGAGTCGGAGGTGCGCTTCCGCACCGCCTTCGAGGGCGCGCCGATCGGAATCGGGTTGAGCGAGGTGGACGGTGACTGGATCGAGGTCAACGGGGCGCTCTGCGAGATGATGGGGCTCTCGCACGAGCAGATGCTCGCGCGGCCGCCTGTGGACATCGCTCACCCGGACGACCGCCCGCGCGAGATGAAGGCCGTGGCGCGGCTGGTCGAGGAGCGACAGGGCTCGCATCAGGCCGAGGTGCGCTTCACACGCAGCGACGGCGAGCTGCGCTACGCGCTCGTGAGCGTCTCGCTCGCCGTCGACGCCCACGACAATCCCCTGCACCTGATCTGGCAGCTGCTCGACATGACCGATAGGCGCCGCGCGGCGATCGAGAGCGCCGCGCGCGCCCAGGCCGAGACCGTGGCCGCGGCGCTCTCGAAGCTGCAGGAGGTGACCGCGGCGGCGCTCGGGACGCTGGCACTGGACGAGATGCTGGCGTCGCTCGTCGAGCGGATCCGCGATGTCTTCGGGGCTGACCTCGCGCGCATCCTGCTGCGCGGCGAGGAGGACCGCTCACGGCTCGTCGTCGGCGCCGCCAGCGGCTTCAAGTCGCTCGGGGCCGGCGACCCTGTCCCGCTCACGGAGGCACTCGCGCCTGTGCTGGACGAGGCTCGGCCGGTCACGCTCGCCGACTTCTCGGACGGGCTCGACGCCGCGCTCGCGGCCGAGCAGCCACGGGCGGTCATGGCCGCTCCGCTGGTGATCGGCGGCGAGGTCGCCGGCGCGGTCGAGCTCAGCCTCTGCTCCTCACGCCGCTGGACGGCGGACGAGGAGAGCCTGCTGATCCTGATGGCCGACCGCGCCGGCCTCGCGATCGCGAACGCGCGCGCGTACGAGCGCGAGCTCGGCACGGTCGAGACGCTCCAGCGGAGCCTGCTGCCCGCCGCGTTGCCGACGCTCGAGAGCGTCGAGGTGGCCGCGCGCTACCGGCCCGGCGGCGCCAAGGTCGGCGGCGACTGGTACGACGCTCTCCAGCTCGGCGACGGCAGCCTCGGGGTGGCGATGGGCGACGTGGTCGGACACGGGCTCGGCGCGGCCGCGCTGATGGCGCAGCTGCGCCACGCCACGCGCGCCTACGCGCTCGAGGGCCATCCGCCGGGGGCGGTGCTCGACCGGCTCGACCGGCTCGTGCGCAGCCTCGAGGGTGGGCAGATGGCGACGCTTCTATACCTCGCCGTCGAACCCGACCGCTCCAAGGTGCGGCTCGCGAGCGCCGGCCACGTGCCGCCGCTGCTGGTGGGCCCGGACGGCAAGGCCGCCTTCCTCGACGGCGCCCCCGACCCGCCGCTCGGCGTGTTCGAGACCCCGAGCCACAGCGAGGTCGAGATCGGGCTCGAGCCCGGTTCGACGCTGATCCTCTACACCGACGGGCTCGTCGAGCAGCGCGGCGTGTCGATCGACGAGGGTCTCGAGGCGCTGCGGAGGGCGGCCACGGACCCGGGTGAGGATCCGAACGCGCTCTGCGACCGGCTGCTGAACGCGATGCTCGCGATGCACGATCCGCGCGACGACATCGCGCTGCTGGCGCTGCGCGCGCTCCCGGTCCCGCCCGGGCCCTTCCGGGCCGACCTGCGCGCCGACCCCGCGGAGCTCGCCGCGCTGCGGCGCGGGCTGAGCCGCTGGCTGAGCGCGCGCGGGGCGACCAAGGAGGAGATCGACGCGATCCAGATCGCCTGCCACGAGGCCTGCTCCAACTCGATCGAGCACGGCTGCCAATTCGGGCCCGGCAGCGTGACGGTCGAGGCCGACGTCGCGCCGGGAGGGGGTCGTGCTGGAGGTGCGCGACAGTGGGTCCTGGGTCGAGCGGCCCGACGGCCCGTTGCCCTTCCGCGGCCACGGCCTGCCGCTGATGGAGGCGCTCGTCGAATCTGTCGAGATCGAGCGCTCCCAGGCGGGGACCACGGTCCGCCTGCGCCGTCAGCTCGCATGCCAAGCTACGGGGGAGTGCTCCTCGACTCAATTGAATGGCTCGGGCACTCGGGCTTCCGCGTCGCCGTCGGAAGGGCCTTCGTCTACATAGACCCCTACCGGGTGCCCGAGGGCTCACCGCCCGCGGACCTGATTCTGGTCACGCACGGACACTACGACCACTTCTCGCCCCAGGACGTGGAGCGGCTCTCGAAGCGCGAGACGTGGCTCGTGGGCCCGGCGGCCGTGGCCGAGCGCGTGAGCGGCCAGGTCCACTCGATCGCGCCGGGTGAGGTGCTCGACGAGGAGCTCGTGCGCGGAGTCCACGTGGCTGCCCTCGCGGCCTACAACACATCGAAGGTGGACGCCGAGGGCCGGCCCTTCCACCCGCGCGAGGCCGGCTGGGTCGGCTACGACCTGAACGTGCGCGGTGAGCGGCTCTACCACTCGGGCGACACCGACGTGATCCCGGAGATGGACAGCGTGACCGGGGTCGACGTCGCGCTGCTGCCGGTCAGCGGCACCTACGTGATGACCGCCCAGGAGGCGGCCGAGGCGGCCCGCCGGATCCAGCCGCGCGTGGCGGTGCCGATGCACTGGGGCGAGCACCTCGGCACCGAGGACGACGCGCGCGAGTTCGCGAAGCGGGCCGACGTCGAGGTCCGCATCCTCGAGAAGGTCGCTCGCTGACGCTTGCCTATGGCGCTCCGCCGAGGATCGTGGCATTCTGCCGCGCTCCAACGGATCCAGTCCAACGCCAGGAGAGTAACCGTCGAGCTGAATGACGCGGTTTCACCCGCTGGCCGCCGACGGCTCCTTCAACGTCGGTGTCTTCATGCCGACCGAGTTCATCCGCAGCTCGACGGGTCGGACGAAGACCTACACGCTGACCGCGACCGACCGGGCGACGCCAGGACTCGTCGCCTCGACGAACGTGACCTTCGTCCGGGTCGGTGCGAACGTGAAGCCGTCGCGGGTCGGCAGCAACCTCAGCCGCAGGGTGCGCTGGTCCGTCTGGGGGCCGCCAACGGGGGCGAAGATGTTCCTGCACTGGACCTTCAAGGGGCGCCGCTACGCCGTCCGCAAGCTCGGCACGGCCAAGGGCGCCTGCGGCATCGCCCACAAGAAGCTGCCCTTCCTGCCGGCTGCGCCTCGCAGCGGCACGTGGAAGGTCTACTTCACCGCCGGCAAGAAGCTCAACCGCAAGCAGGCGCTGTTCCGGATCGACCTGAACGTCTTCCGGAGCTTCAGGAGCAGCGCCGCGACGGTCAGAGCGGCGCGAGTCATGCGCTGATCGCCGGGCTACCGGTGCGAGCGAGCTTCGCGCTCGCGGCGCCCGGGCCGCAGGGCCGCGCCGAGCAGCACCAGCCCCAGCCCGATGATCGCCATCGCGCTCAGCTCGAGCCCGGTCGAGGGGAGCCCGCTCGTGGCCTGCCCCGTGTCGCCGACCGTGCCGCCTACGTCGTCCGTGCCGGGCTCCTCGCCGGTGTCGGCGGGCTCCTCGGGCGGCTGCTCGCCGCCGTTCTGCTCCTCGCCGCCCGGCGTCGTGGGCTGGTCCTCGTCCTGGGCGGGCTCGGCGGGGGGAGCCCCGGCGCCGCCCGCCGGCGTCTCGACCGCTGCCGACGCGTCCGGCTCTCCGCGCGCCGTGGACGGCGCGACATGTCCACCGCCGCGCTGCTGCACCATCGGCTCCGCGAGCGCTCCGCCGCTTCTCGCGGCGGGCGAGTCGGAGGAGGTTGCCGCGGCGGCGACCGCGGCGGCGGCGCCCAGCGCAGCGAGCGTGATCGAGGCAGTGGCCAGAGCGCGCGAGATCTTCATGTTGCGACGCTTTTCGGTGCCCGTGCGGTTCCTCCTCCGCGCTGCACGCCCGGTTGCCGGGGCAGCGACCCCGCGCGCGGGTATGCTGGGCCGCCTTGCGAAGCACTCGCGCCCTACGAACGCTCGCGTGGGGTGCGGTGGCGGTGGGCATCGCCACCCCGTTGGTCCGGCACCGCCTGAGGCTGCGCCCTCCCGTCGTGTCCGCGCTGACGTGGCCGATGCCCACGGCCCTCGCGCTCGCCGCTCCTCGCACCCCGCTCCGAGACGCGGGGATCTACGCGCTCCAGATGTGGGCGTACTTCGCGCACTTCGACATGCCCGATGACGACCCCGAGGCGCTGCTGAGGCGGCTCAAGGTCGACTATCCGATCGAGTTCGACCGCGCCCTCGGCGGGGGCACGACGCCGACGATCCGCCTGCAGCGCTCGCTTGGCCGCGAGGGGCACGTCGGGCCGCTCGAGTACGGGCTCTCGGCCATCCACTGGAGCTGGTTCTTCGTCCCGCACGGGACGCTCGCCTACCTGCTCCTGCGCCACCGCCGCCTGTACCCACACTCGGCCGTGCTGATGTCGGCCTGCTTCGACCTCGGCTGTGTCGTCTACTGGCTCGTCCCCACAGCCCCGCCCTGGTGGGCAGGGGAGAACGGCAACATGCCTCCCGTGCGCCGGATCATGGCCGAGGCGGGTGAGCGCTTCTGGGGTCGCCTCTGGCGCCCGCTTTACCATTCATTGCAAGGAAACCCGTTTGCGGCCATGCCCTCGCTCCACTTCGGCACCTCAGTCATGGCAGCCCGGTTGCTGTCTCAGGTCGGCCCCGGCCACGCCGCGGCCGGGTGGGTCTATGCGCTCTCGCTCGGGTTCGGGCTCGTCTACCTCGGCGAGCATTACGTGATGGATCTGCTGGCAGGATTCGCTCTGGCCGAGTGCATCTGGCGCGCCGCGCCGCACCTCGATCCGGCGATTGCGGCGATCGCCCGCACGGTTCAGCGACTGGAGCCGCGGGCGAGCTGATGGCGGCGGATCAACGCCGCCGCCTCGAGGAGCGCCGCCGGCTCGAGGACGAGGACCTCCTCCCGGACGAGGGGTCCGCATTCGACGACAGGGCGGACGACGAACGCGACGAGGACGAGGAGGTCGGCCGCCTCCAAGCGCTCCTGAGCGACCGCCGCAAGCTCGCCACCGGCGCCGTCCTGATCGTGCTCGTGGTAGTGGCGATCTACGTGCTGCTGCCGAACCTCATCGGCGCCAGCGAGGCGGTCGACAAGCTCGACGAGGGCACCTGGTACTGGATCGTCATCGCCGTCGGCTTCAACGTGCTCGCCTTCGTCGCGTATGTGGCGCTGTTCCGCGGCGTGCTCGGCGGCACGCACGACGACGAGCTCCACCGCCGCCTCGACGCGAAGGCGTCCTATCAGATCACCATGGCCGGCCTGGCGGCCACGCGCATCTTCTCGGCGGGCGGGGCGGGCGGGCTCGTGCTCACGTATTGGGCGCTCCGAAAGGCCGGCATGCCGCGCCGGCGCGCGGCCTGCCGCATGGTGGCGTTCCTCGTTCTGACCTACTCGGTGTATCTCATCGCGCTCGTTGTGTTCGGGATCCTGCTGCGCACCCACGTCCTGCCCGGCGAGGCGCCGATCGGAGGCACCATCGTCCCGGCAGCTCTCGCCGCGGGGGTGATGGCGATCTTCCTGCTGATCGCGCTGATCCCGCAGGACTTCGAGCGCCGCATCCAGCAGTTTGCCGGCGGCTACCGTCGCGTCCGCTACCTGCAGCGTCTCGCGAAGGGCCCGGCGACGCTCGCCACGGGCACGCGAACCGCACTCGCCTACCTCCGCCACCCGAGCCGCGGCGCCCTGGCGGTCAGCGGCGCCGTGGGTTTCTGGGCGGCCAACATCGCAGTGCTGTGGGCCAGCTTCGAGGCGTTCGGCGGCGACGTGCCGCTCGGCGTGCTCGTGCAGGGCTTCTTCGTCGGGATGGCGGCCAACCTGATTCCGTCTCCGGCGGGCGGCGTCGGCTCCGTCGATGCGGGCATGATCTTCGCCTTCGACGTCCTGTTCGGCATTCCGAGTGGAGTGGTGTTCCCGGCCGTGCTGTGCTACCGCGTGATCGCATTCTGGCTGCCGATCCCGCCCGGGATCGTCGCCTTCTTCCAACTCCGCGGTACCGTGGCGGAGTGGGAGCGGGAGCGTGAGACGGCAGGGGGTGGCGTGGCTACACTTCAGAAAGTAAAGTAATGAGCGCGTATATGGAGACCGAGATCAAGGACATCGAGGAAGTCGTCATCGTCGGCAGCGGCCCGGCCGGTTACACGGCCGCGCTCTACACCTCGCGGGCGGACCTGAATCCGCTCGTGATCGAGGGCTTCGCGTGGGGCGGCCTGCTCCAGCAGACGACCGACGTCGAGAACTACCCCGGCTATCCCGAGGGCGTCATGGGGCCGGTGATGATGCAGGAGTTCCGCGACCAGGCTGCGCGCTTCGGTACGCGCTTCGTCACGGACGACGCGACCAAGATCGACCTCGCCCGAGAGCCGGGCGGCCTGCACACCGTGTACGTCGGCTCCACGGAGATCAAGGCGCGTGCGGTCATTCTCGCGATGGGGGCGGAGCCGAAGAAGCTCGGCGTCCCTGGCGAGGAGGAGCTCGCGGCGCGCGGTGTCTCCTACTGCGCAACCTGTGACGCGGCCTTCTTCCGCGACAAGCAGACGATCGTGGTCGGCGGCGGCGACACCGCCATGGAGGACGCGACGTTCCTGTCCAAGTTCGCCGGCCGGGTCGGCATCGTCCACCGGCGGCCGGAGTTCCGCGCCTCGGCGATCATGCTCGACCGCGCGCGCGATAAGGACAACATCGAGCTCGTCACCCCGTACGTGGTGAAGAGCTTCGACGCGGGCGCCGACGGCGCGCTCGAGCAGGTGACGCTCGAGAACACCGAGGACGGCTCGGAGCGCGAGCTGCCGGTCACGGGCGCGTTCGTCGCGATCGGCCACCGCCCGAACTCGCACCTCGTGGAGGGCCAGGTCGAGTTCGACGACGAGGGCTATGTCCTCGTGGAGGGCCGCTCGACGCGGACCAAGCTGCCGGGCGTGTTCGCCGCAGGCGACCTGACCGACCGCGTCTACCGCCAGGCGGTCACTGCCGCCGGCACGGGCTGCATGGCCGCGCTCGACGCCGAGGCCTATCTGCGGGACACGCCGATCGACCCTGAGGCGCACTGGGCTCCCGAGCCCGACAAGGTCGAGGCGGCGGCGGAGTCGGCGGCCTCCTAGGGCCGCCTTGCCCACCTGGAGTAACTGGGCGCGGCAGCAGCGCTGCGCGCCTGAGCAGATCCTGAGACCGACCTCGGAGCGCGAGCTCGCCGAGGCGGTGAGGGCGGCGCCGCGCGTCAAGGTCGCGGGCTCCGGCCACTCCTTCACGGACATCGCCTGCACCGACGGGGTGATGCTCGACCTGTCGGGCATGCGCACGGTGCTCGCGGTCGACGGCAACGACGTCACCGTTGAGGCCGGCATCACGCTGCACGACCTCGGGGAGGAGCTGCGCGCCCGCGGGCTCGCCATGGAGAACCAGGGCGACGTCGACCCGCAGACCGTCGCGGGTGCCATCTCGACGGCGACGCACGGGACCGGCGGGACGTTCGGCAACCTCTCCTCGCAGGTGGTGAGCGTGCGGCTCGTCGACGGGCGCGGCGAGCTCCACGAGATCGACGCCGGCGACGACCTACGGGCCGCGCGCGTCTCGCTCGGCGCACTCGGCGCGATCAGCGCGGTCACCCTTCGCTGCGTACCCGCCTTCACGATCCACCGGCTCGACGAGCCGCGCGACCTCGATGAGGTGCTGCCGCGGCTCGACGAGCACGTCGACGCGCACGATCACTGGGAGGCGTTCGTGATGCCCTACACGCGCCGGGCGCTCACGCTCACGTCCGCGCGCACCGACCGCGAGCCGGAGCCGCCGGGGAAGGCGAAGGCCTTCGTCCACGACGTTCTGCTCGAGAACGCCGCGCTCGGGCTCGCCTGCAGGCTTGGGCGCCGCTTCCCGAGCCAGATCCCGCGCCTGAACCGGGCGATCGCGTCGCTGATGGGACGCTCGGAGCACGTCGACGCGAGCAATCGCGTCTACGCGAACGTCCGCCTCGTCCGCTTCACGGAGATGGAGTACGGCATCCCGCGCGAGCACGCCGCCGAGGCGCTCGAGCGCGTGCTCGACCTGATCGAGCGGCGCCGCCTGCCGATCGGCTTCCCGATCGAGCTGCGTGTGGTGGCGCCCGACGACGCGCTCCTGTCCACCGCCCACGGACGCCGGACCGCCTACATCGCGGTCCACCAGTACCTCGGGATGGAGTACGAGAGCTACTTCCGCGGCGTCGAGGCGATCATGGACGACTACGGCGGGCGCCCGCACTGGGGCAAGCGCCACTACCAGTCGGCCACGACGCTGGCCGAGCGCTACCCCGAGTGGGAGCGCTTCGCGGAGATCCGTGCGCGGCTCGACCCGGAGGGGCGTTTCGAGAACGACTACACGCGCCGGGTGCTCGGGCCGGTCGCGGCGCTCAGCGGCAGCGCGTAGGCAGCGCCCGGTCCAGCGTGACGACGCGGCCGTCGCTGGTCTGAATCCGCGCGCGCAGCGACCGTCCGCCCACGGGCGAGCCGAACGGCTCGGCTCGGTCCTGGCGCAGCCGGCGCGCGCTCCGGAAGGTCACACTCTCGACGTTCGCCCCGGACACGCGTGCGCGGCAGGAGCGCACGGCGAGCCGCGCGGTGGGCTTCGAGCGGCAGCTGCGGCCGGCGCAGACTGACAGCAGCCCCAGCCGCAGCGCCAGCTCCGCCTGCACGTCCGCGTAGGCGGGGTCGTTGTGCAGGCTGGTGAGCTGATACGGGTCGCGCTCGAGGTCGTACAGCTCGCGCTCGCCATTCGCGTGCTGGACGTACACGTAGCGGTAGGTGCGAATCGCGTCGAAGGCCGGCTGGTTCACCCCGGGCGCGCCCTCGATCAGCAGGTCGCGGCCCCACTCGAGCCCGCGGTCGTCGAGCAGCGAGAACAGCGAGCGCCCGTCCTGCGGCTTGCCCGGCCTGGCGCCCGCGGCCTCGAGGATCGTCGGCGCGAGGTCGGCGTTCGTGACGAGCTGGCCGCGGTGCGCCCCCTCCGGCACCCCCGGCCCACGCATGATCAGGGGCACGCGGATCGAGGGTTCGTAGACGAGCACCTTGCCCAGCTGCACGCGGTGCTCGCCGTGGAAGAAGCCGTTGTCCGAGGTGAACAGGATCAGCGTGTTGTCGAGCTCGCGCTCGGCGCGCAGCGTGTCGACCAGCCGCACGACCGCCTCGTCGACCGCCAGCAGCGACTCGAGCCGCTGCTGGTAGTTCTCGTCGATGGCCGCCGCGCGCGTGGAGTTGATCGGCGGCAACGTCTGGATGAAGCTCGGCTTGTCGCTGAGGTCGGTCTCGTTGTAGGAGGGGTCTGACGGCAGCCGCTCGCCGGCAAAAAGGTTCATGTGGCGCGGCGCGGGCGACGGCGTGGGGAGCCCGGGCGGGTCGTCCGGGTCGCTCGGGCCGCCGCTGTGGGGGGCGAGGAAGGCGAGCGAGAGGAAGAACGGCGTGCGCGTGTCGCCCATGCGCCGGATCACGGACAGCGCGCGCTCGGCGTAGTAGTCGGTCGAGTAGTAGATCGGGTTGCGGTCGAGCCCGTAGGTGTAGAGCAGGCCGTTCTCGTTCAGCGTGTAGCCGTAGAAGAAGTACGTGGATGGGTCGACCGAGGCGTACCACTCGCTCCACCCGGGTGGCACGTCGGTGGGGTTGCGGATCCCGTACTGGTTCAGGAACTTGCCGATGTGGACCGTCCGGTAGCCCGCCCGCTGGAGCCAGACCGGCAACCAGTTGCGCTTGTCGAGCCGGCCGTAGCCGCCGTCCGGCCCGGTGTTGCCGATCACGCCGTGGTTGTGCGAGTACTGCCCCGAGAACAACGTCGCGCGCGACGGGCAGCAGAGAGAGTTCGAGACGAAGGCGCGATCGAACGTCGTCCCCTCGGCGGCGAGCGAGCGCCGCACGCCGCTCATCACGCGCATCGACTCGAGCGTCTGATCGTCGGTCATGATGACCACGATGTTGGGCCGCTCGACCGGGGCGGCGCCGGCGCTGGGGGGCAGGGCGAGCGCGGACAGCGCGAAGAAGGCGGCTAGCGCCTTCACCGGCACGCGCGCAGCACGCGGTCGAGCGTCAGCCGGCGGCCGTCGATCGTCTCGGTGCGGACGCGCAGGCGGAAGCGGCCCTGAGAGCGGAGCTGCCGCAGCGGGATGTCCTCGACCACCGGCGGCGTGAGCGCACGGCCGACGCGGCGGCGGCCGACGAGCACGTCCGCGCTCATGATGTCGTCGCGCTCCGAGCCGCCGACGCGCACGCGCAGATCGTCGCGCAGGCAGCGTGAGATGGGCCGTCCGTCCGAGCGCAGGAAGAGCCGCAGCCGCGGGGCGGCGAAGCAGCTCGCCCCGGAGCAGGTGCGGAGCTCGCGCAGCCGCCGCTTCAGGTCGCGCTGCACGCGCCGGTAGCGGTCGGAGCCGTCCCTGCTGTTCAGCTGGTAGGGGTCCTCGACCAGGTCGTAGAGCTCGTACTCGCCCGTGGTGAGGTGCTCGACGTACAGGTAGCGGTAGTTGCGGATGCCGCGGTAGGTGGGAATGCCGTTCGCGCCGCGGCCGTTCTCGATCAGGATGTCGCGTCCCCACTCCTCACCGGGATCCTCGGCCAGCTCGAGCAGCGAGCGCCCGTCGAGCACGCGCCACGGCATCACATGGGCGGCGTCGAGGATCGTGGCGGGAACGTCGAGGTTCGCGACGAGCCGCTCGTCGACGCGCCCGCGCGGGATGCCGGGGCCGCGCATCAGGAGCGGGACCCGGATCGACGGTTCGTAGGGCAGCACCTTCTCGGCGAGCGCCCGGTGCTCACCGTGCATGAAGCCGTTGTCGGACATGTAGACGATCAGCGTGTTGTCGAGCTCGCCGCTCCGGCGCAGCGCGTCGATCACCTGTGCCACACCCTCGTCGACGGAGAGCAGGCTCTCGAGCTCCTGGCGCCAGTTCTCCTCGATGCCCGCGATCTTCTCGGGCGTGAAGCGCGGGCGGTCGGCAACCACCTGCGGCTTGTCGTACATCGACCTCTCGTTGAAGTTCGGCAGCCGCGGCATCGAGTACGCCGCGAACGCGTCGCGGTGACGCGGAGCGGGCGAGGGCGTGCCCGGGCTGGGCGGGTCGTCCGGGTCGCGCGGTCCGCCGCGGTGCGGCGCGACGTACCAGAGCGACAGGTAGAACGGCTGCGCCGACGGCGCAGCGTCTTCGATCAGGCCGACCGCGCGGCGCGTGGACTGGTCGGTCTGGTAGTCGCCCGGTCGGTCGGGCTGCGGATAGGAGCGCAGCACGCCGTTCTCGTTGACCTTCCAGTTCGTGTAGTTGAAGGCGTTCGCGTGCGGGCTCCCGTACCAGTCGGTGTAGCCGGCCGGGATCCCGTCGCTGTACTGGTAGCCGTTCAGGTAGCGCCCGACGTGCATCGTGCGGTAGCCGGCGGCCTGCAGCCACACCGGCAGCGTGTTCGTGTTGTCGAGCATCCGGAAGCCGCCGAACAGCCCGCTGTTGTGGAGCACGCCGTGGTTGTGTGCGTACTGGCCGGTGAGGTTGGTGGCCCGCGACGGGCAGCAGAGCGGGAAGCTGGCGATCGCCTGCTCGAAGTTCGTGCCCTCGTTCGCGATCAGCGCGTTCAGCTGCGGCATCATCGGCACGCTCGCCGCCGTCTGGTCGTCGGTCATGATCACGACGATGTTCGGTGCCTGCTGCTGCGCCAACGCCGGCGCGGCGGCGCAGGCGAGCAGGGCGAGCGCCGCGAGGACGCCTGCTAGGAGGCGGGACACAGAGATTCCAACACGAGCCCTCGGCCCGTGTTGCGGGTGGAACGCGATCCGGGCGCACGCGGCCGAGCCGCGTGCTTCCGGCACTACAACTCGGCCCGGCCCTCGCCGCGGTACGTCGGGACCTCTCCGACGATCTCGCTGCCGCTCAGCAGCTGGAGGCTGTTGAATCGCTCGCACAGCTCGCCGGCCTTCGCATGGCGCAGGTAAACGTTTGCACCCACGCGCAGGCTAGCGGCGGCCGCCCCGATCACCGGCGTCTGCACCTCTCCTGCCCCCTCGAGCGGATCCAGCCGCAGTCCGCGCGGCAGCTCCGGCGCCGGCAGCCGATCGGGGCCTGCGGCACCCGACGCAAGGTAGCCCCCGCCCAGCAGCGTCGCCACGCCGCCGCTCGGGCGGCGCACCACCGGCATCGCGAACATCGCGGCCGGCGTGAGCCGGAATGAGGCGTATCGGTCGAAGAGAGTTGGCGCGTAGAAGCCAGAGCCGGCCGTGATCTCGGTGACGATGCTCTCCGCGCGCGTCGAGTGGATGCTCCCGGTCCCGCCGCCGTTCACGATCTCGACGTCGGCCACCTCGCGGACAGCCGCCACGGCGGCCGCGCGGCGTTCGGCGAGCTCGGGCACCGAGAGCGCCTTCATCGCCCGGATCGCGTAGCCCTGCAGGCGTTTTCCCAGCGGCCGGTCGCCGACGCCCGCGATGTGCGCCTCGTAGCCCATCAGCCCGGCGAGCTCGAGCCCCGGCCGCCTCACGATCTCCTCGGCGAGCGCGCGCGCCTGGGCGGGTTCGTGCACGGGCGAGCGCTTGACGCCGATCTTGAGGCGGCCGCCGAGCGGCCACCAGCTGAGGTCGAGGTCGATGCAGACGCGCACCGGGCCGGCGCCGCGCGCTGCGGCCTCGATCAGCTCGAGCTGCTCGACCGAGTCCACCATCACGATCGGCGGCCGCTCGTCGTCGAGCCGGGCGAGCTCGGCGAGCGCCTTACGATCGGCGCTCGGGTAAGCGACCAGGAGGTCGCGGAACCCGTGCCCGTGGAGCCAGAGCGTCTCCGGCAGCGTGAACGTCATCAGTCCGCGGAAGCCGGGGTCGAAGTCGAGGATCGACGCAAGCAGCGAGCGGGAGCGCACCGACTTGCTGGCGACGCGGATCGGCACCCCGTCGGCGCGGCCGAGCATCTCGCGCGCGTTCGACCACATCGCGTCGAGGTCGACGAACGCGAACGGCGCCGTGGTCGCGGCGAAGATCTGCTCGAGCTCCTCGTAGGAGCGCTCGCGCGCCGGCGCGGGCGCGACTTCCGTTACAGCCATGCGGGCATTATCCCGGGGTGCCGCCCACCCTCCTCGTGCTGCTGGCGATCGCCTCGGTGCAGTTCGGCGCTGCGCTCGCCAAGGGCCTCTTCGACGAGATCGGAGTCGGCGGCACCGTCTTCCTGCGCGTGCTGTTCGCCGCGCTCGTGCTCATGGCGATCTGGCGCCCGTCGCCGCGCGGCCGCAGCCGGAACGACCTCGTGCTCGTCGCCGTGTTCGGGCTGGTGCTCGCGGGCATGAACCTGTCCTTCTACTCGGCGCTCGACCGGATTCCGCTGGGCGCCGCGGTGACGTTCGAGTTCGTCGGCCCGCTCGGCGTGGCGGTCGTGGGCTCGCGCCGCCCGCTCGACCTGGTCTGGGTCGCGCTCGCGGCGGCAGGCATCCTGCTCCTCTCGGACCTCGGCCAGGGCGGGCTCGACGCGCTCGGCATCGCCCTCGCCCTGCTGGCCGGCGCGTTCTGGGCGGCCTACATCCTGCTGAGCGCCCGCGTCGGGCAGCGCTTCGAGGGCGCCGACGGGCTCGCGCTCGCGATGGTCGTGGGTACGGCCGTGCTCGTGCCCGTGGGGGTCGCCGACGGCGGCGGCGAGCTGCTCGTTCCGTGGATCCTGGCCGTGGGCGCGGCGGTCGCCGTGCTGTCGTCCGCGATTCCCTACGCGCTCGAGATGGAGGCCCTGCGGCGGCTGCCGACCGGGGTGTTCGGCGTGCTCATGTCGCTCGAGCCGGGAATGGCCGCCCTCGCCGGCTACGTGCTGCTCGGCGAGGGCCTGGCTACGCGCGAGATCGTCGCGATCTTGCTGGTCGTCGCCGCCAGCGCGGGCGCTTCCCGCGGCGCGGCGCTCGCCCCGCGCGACGCGTAGGCGGCCGCGGCGAAGGTCGCGAGCTCGGTCGCGTAGCGCTCGGGACGCTCCCAGTGCGGTGCGTGACCGGTCCTCTCGAGGCTCACGAGCCGGGCGTTCGGCAGTCGCGCAAGCAGCCACTTCTGCTCGCTGTGGGGCACGATCGCGTCCTGCTCGCCGTGGATCAGCAGGGTCGGCGCGGCGATGTCGCCCAGGCGCTCCGCGAGGTCGATCTCGAGCAGGTCCGCGAACGCCGTTCTCCACGTCTGGGCGGGGAGCTTGAGGCTCTCCTCCACGAACGTGTCGAGCAGTCCGGGCGCGAGCGGCCGCTCGGTCGTCGAGAGCTGGAACTCGCGCACGAAGCCCGGGTCGATCGGGTCGTCGAGCTCAGCGGCGGCCGCGGCCACCTCGGCGATCACCGGGTTCTCCGCCGGGGTGCCGGGAGCTCCCTCGAGGACGAGCGCGTCGACGCGCTGCGGCTGCTCGATCGCAATCTGCGCGGCCACGTAGGTCCCGAGCGAGTGGCCGCAGACGACGACCGACTCGAGCCCGAGCTGGTCGAGCAGCTCGATGGCGTCGGCGGCGTAGTCCTCCGCCCGGTAGCCGGAGTCGGGCCGCTCGGCGTCGCCGTGACCGCGCATGGTCACGGCGATCGCCCGGATCGATTCGGGCAGCAGCGGCAGCACGGGCTCCCAGGAGCGCTGCGAGTCGGTGATCCCGTGCAGGAGCAGCACGGGCGTGCCGGCGGGATCGCCCTGCTCGACATATGGCAGGCGTACGGTGTTCATCGTTCGGTTCCCTTCGTGTCAAGGGCGAACGACGAGAGCATCGCCGCGTACTCGCCCGCGTGGGTTTGGTGCGCGGCCGGCATCAGTGCCACACCTCCATGTGCCGCGCGTGTGACTGCAGGTAGGAGCCGGGCCGGAACTTCTCGTCGTAGAAATCCAGGTCCAGGTGATGGGCCTGTACGTAGTTCAGGATCATCACCGACGGGATCGTGGCCGGGAACTTCCCGAAGGCCTCGTACAGGTACTGGGCCTGGTGGGCGACGCACTCCCGGAAGCGCTCGTCGTGCACCTGGGCGCTCGAGCGGATCAGCGCGGACTCGCTCCACGCGCCCTTCGTGCCGGCGTTGTGCGGCCCGCCCGCGCCGAACTTGCGCTCGCAGAACGCCTCGACGGCGGCGTGCATGTCGTCGTGGTGCGGCGGGCAGAACGCCTCGAAGACGCCCTCGAGCCCGGTGGGGTTCGGCACCGACCAGCGCTCGTCCTCGTCGTAGCGGAAGCCGAGCCCCGGCACCTCGGGGTTGCCGGAGGCGCCCAGCATCGAGAAGCGGTCGACGCCGTCGAACATCCAGCCGCCGAGCCCCATCGCCTGGAGCGTGAGCACGCCCGCGTAGCACGAGCAGGCGAGCTCGGCCGTGATCTCGGCGAGCATGTACTGGTCGAAGAACGTGAGCGGGAACGGGTCGTCGACGTCGACGAGCCCGCGGTAGCGCTCCATGCCCGGGATCGGCCGGCCGTTGACGTCGTCGGTGAGGCAGTAGCCGTTCTGGGTCAGGAAGCAGAGTCCGGCGAGCGTGTGCTGAGCGAGGTCGCCCACGGGGATCGCGAGCAGCGAGCCCGGCACGTTCACGCACCAGGTGTTGTGTCCCTCGAGGTAGGGCTCCTCGCGCGGGAGATGGATGCGCTCGTCGGAGAGCTTCACGAGCCGCTCGGCGTGGCGCTCGACCATCAGCTCGGGGGTGATCTCCTCGTCCGCCGGGTCGACGAGCGCGCCGGCGTCGCGGGTCGGGAAGAACCACGTGCCCGAGTCGTCCGTGAAGAACAGCTCGGAGGTATGGAAGCCGGCGGCGGACGGGAACGTGCGGCCGGCGGCTCCCGCGGCGTAGTTCGCCATGTGCGGCGCGTAGTGCGCGTTGCGGGTGATCGAGTAGTGCCAGCCGGTGGTGCCCGCCATCGACGTCAGCACGACGAGCCGCTCGAGCTCCGACAGCGGCATCGGATCGTGCGGCGATTCGTAGGCGAGCGGGCCGTCGGGGATCTGGGCGCCGAGCGCGACGCGACGCGCGCGGCGGCCGTACAGGGCATCCAGGAGCGGGTAGCTCGCGAGCTCTCTGAGGGCCTCTGCCTGCTTGGACGATCCGCTGCTGGTGATGGTCACCAAGTCCTCCTCCTCGAAGGTCCGTTTCAGCAGGGGCGTGAGGGGTCGCCTCACGATGTGAGGCCGGTGCTCACGCCCGCCCTGTTGCAGAGGCGCGCGGAAGCCTAGGATCTCGTCGTGTCGTCCGAGCACGCCGCGGCCCCGGCAGCCAGGACCAGCTTCTTCGGTCGTGAGCCCGAGCTCGCGCACCTGCGCGAGCTCGTGACGCGAGAGCCGCTTGTCACCATCACCGGCCTCGGCGGCGCCGGCAAGACGCGCCTCGCGACCGAGGCGACAACGGGCTCGAACGGCAGCGAGGTGCGCTGGTGCTTCCTGACCGCCCTCGACTCCGATGACGCCGTGCCGGCCGCCGTCGCTGACGCGCTCGGGCGCGATGGCGACGCCGACGTCGTCGTCGAGGCGCTCAACGAGCGCCCACGGCTGCTCGTGCTCGACAACTGCGAGCACGTGATAGCGGGCGCGGCCGAGCTCGCCGACCGCATCCTCGACGCCTGCCCCGACGCGCGCCTGCTCGCCACGAGCCGCGAGCCGCTCGGCGTGGACGGGGAGCAGGTGCTGCAGCTTGGGCCGCTCGGCCTGCCCGAGGGCGAGGAGCTCGAGGCGCTCGAGCGCTCGGAGGCGGTGGCGCTGTTCGTCGACCGCGCCCGCGCGGCGCGCTGGGACTTCTCCCTCGACGCGGACAACGCCGAGCCGGTGGCGCGCATCTGCCGTCGCCTCGACGGGCTGCCGCTTGCGATCGAGCTGGCCGCCGCGCGCAGCCGGGCGCTGTCGCCGGCCGAGATCGCCGGCCTGCTCGACGAGCGCTTCCGGCTGCTCACGCGCGCGCGCTCGCGCGAGGGCGAGCGCCACCGCACGCTGCGGGCGACGATCGACTGGTCGTACCGCCTGCTCTCCGAGCCGGAGCGGCTTGCCTTCGACCGCCTGGCCGTCTTCGCCGGCCGCTTCGACCTCGACGCGGCCGCCGCCGTCTGCGCGGGCTGCGGCGTCGAGGCCACCGAGATGCTCGACCTGCTCGACCGGCTCGTGCAGCGCTCGCTGCTTGTGGCGAACGAGGAGCAGGGCACGACCTTCTACTCGATGCTCGAGTCGCTGCGCCACTACGGGCTCGAGCGGCTCGCCGAGCGGGGGGGCGAGCGGCGCGTGCGCGAGCTGCACGCCGACCACTACCTGGCGCTCAGCGACGGCATGCGGCGCGACGCGGAGGCGCTCTGGACGAAGAACATGCTGCGCACAGGGATCCGCGCGTTCGACGAGGTGCGTGCAGCCGCGCTCTGGTCGATCCGCAACGACGAGTCGCACGAGCGCGCCTTCCGGCTGGTCGCCGCGCTCTGGCCGCTCTGTCCGTCGCTGCATGCCGCCGAGATCGCCGCGCTCTGCAGCCAGGCGCTCGAGCGCTGGCCCGAGGCGAACGACCGGCTCGCCCAGGATGCGCTCGGCGCCGCGGCGGTGGCGGAGTTCGCGGCCGGACAGCCCGAGCGCGCACTCCGCTATTCCGATCGCGCGATCGCGACAGAGCGCGACGACGCCCCGCCGGCGGTGCTGGCCCACCGCGCGCTCGCGTTGGTGACCTACGGCTTTCTCGGCGAGGTGGACGACGGCCTCGAGCGCATCGACGACGCCGTGCACGCCGCATACGCGGCCGGCATGCCGGCGGTGGCCCTCGAGATGTCCGTGCTTCGCAGCCAGGCGCTGGCCGCCGCGGGCCGCTACGACGACGCCGTCGCGACGGGTGAAGCGGCGCGTCGTGAGGCGGACCGCATGCAGAGCCCCTACATGCTCGCCTGGGTCCTGTACACGCTCGGCACCGTCTTCAAGTCGGGCGGTGACGCCCGCGCCCAGGCGTGCTTCGAAGAGAGCCTCAGGCTCGCCCGTGCAAGCGAGTTCTTCCTCATCCGTGGGAGCAGCATGCGCCAGCTGGGCGCCCTCGCCACGGCCGAAGGCCGCGACGACGAGGCAGCACACCTGCTCCTGTGCGCCTACGAGCACTTCGCCACCACGGGTGATCGCTCGCAACGCTGGGACGTGCTGAGGACGAGCGCGCCTCTGCTTGCGCGCAGCGGCCGGCCGCGAGCTGGCCGCCCGGGTGCTCGCGGGGGCGACCACGGACCGCCGGGCACGCAGGCCGGCGCCGCTCGAGGCACAGCGCCTCGCGGAGCTGAGCGTGCAGCTGGCGGAGGAGCTCCGCGTGGCGTCGCTCGCGCCACCGCTGCTGGAGGACGTCGGCCCGGCCGTCGTCGGCGAGCTGCGCGCGCTCGAGAGCGCGCCGCCGGCGGCTCGGGTGCCGGACGCCCCCGCGCCGCAGGCGGATGTCTTTCGCCGCGAGGGCGAGCTGTGGCGCCTCTCGTATGCGGGAGTCGACGCCCACCTGCCGGACCTCAAGGGCCTCCACGACATCGCGCGCCTGCTCGACGCGTCCGGGGAGGAGATCCATTGCCTGGAGCTCGCGGCCGGCGCGGCTGCGGAGGCGGCGCCAACGGCGCCTGACGACGGCCTCGCCGTCCAGGGGCACGCCGGCGAGCTGCTCGACGAGCAGGGGAAGGCCGAGTTCAAGCGCCGCATCGCCGACCTCCGCGAGCAGATCGAGCTTGCCGAGGCTGCGGGCGACATGATCCGCGCCGAGCGCGCCCGGGAGGAGCTCGACGGCGTGACCGAGGCGCTCGCATCCGCCTTCGGCCTCGGCGGCCGGGCCCGCCGGGCGGGCGACCCGGCCGAGCGGGCGCGCTCGGCTGTCACCTGGCGGATACGGAGCGCCGTCTCGAAGGTCGAGGCGGCCCACCCGGAGCTCGGCGCGCACCTGCGCGCGTCGGTGCGAACCGGCACGTTCTGCTCCTACCGGCCCGAGCGCCCACTTCGCTGGAGCCTCTGAGGCGGCGGCTCACAGCGTGAGGCCGTCCCTCACGCCCTGGTCTTGATCACCCGACCAGGAGTGTCGACATGGCCCCGCGCAGAATCCTCATCCTCTCAGTCGCCGCGCTCGTCGCGGCCGCAATCTTCGCCGGACCGGCCCAGGCTCGTTCGCTTGGGATCGCGGAGGCCGGCGAGCTCGCTCAGGCCGCAGTCACCGACCGCTCTGACGAGCTCATCTGCGTCCGGGCGGTCGAGCGCTCCGCGCGGCCGTCGCGGCGGCGGGTCCTCTGTCTCGTGGGACATCCGCCGCAGGGCGACTCGGTCTGTCGCACGCTCGTCGACGTGCGCAGCGGACGTGGCGCGGCGGCCCGCGCACGCGCGAGGATCGTGCGCCTCAAGGTGTGCGCGCCCCTTCCCGCCTGACGGGGCAGAGGGGGCGGGCGCGGATCGTTAGGCGACCGCGGTCGTGCCCGCCTCCTCGGGTTGCGGCGGCTCCGCCGAGGTGATTCCCGGGCGGATCGGCAGCAGGTCGAGCAGCGTGAGCGGCTGACCGCAGCCGTTGCACCAGGTCACGCGAGCGAGGCCGTCGAAGTCGACGACGTCGTGGCATGAGGGACAGCGGTAGTGGGCCATGTGCCTAATTGCACTATCAACCGGCACCCGGCACCATGGGGTCGAGACCCCATTTATCCCTGCTCAGCGCAGATAAATGGGATTCGAGAGGATCCACGTGCGCTCGCGGCCCGCGGCGCGTCGCCGCGCCTCGATGCGGTAGGCGCCGGGCTCCTCGACCTCGTGCTCGAGCTGCGTCCCCTCGGCGGCCGCGATCTCCTCTCCGTCGCGCAGCAGCCGCAGCAGCGCGGGCAGCGGCGTCTGGGCGCGCAGCATGCGGCGCCCCGCTGGCGCTTCGGCGCCCATCGGCAGGTCGCCCGCCTCGAAGCGGAAGCCGCGCGCCGGGGCGATCGAGTCGACCGCGATGTAGCAGCGTCCGTCGCGCAGCGCCCCGAAGACGAGCGAGCGGTCGCGCTCGAGCTCGCGCGCGGGCGCCTCGTCGCAGAGGACGTGCGTGCGGATGAAGCGAAACGAGCGCCGGTAGGCCATCAGCCGCACCGGGACGACTGGCCCGATCCGCTTGCCGATCTGATGGGCGTCGAGGCCGCCGAGCGCCACGACGCGCCGCGTCCGGCAGAGCTGGTCCCAGGCCTCCAGGTTGCGGGCAGGGGGGTGGTCGAGCACGCGCTGCGGGGCGACCACGAAGCGCAGGGCATCGGCGATGCTGCCGAGCGACTCGGCGGTGTCGGTGACGAAGCTCCACAGCTCGACCCCGTGCAGCCATTCGCTGTCGAGACCGTCGAAGGGCATGCCCTCGCCGGCCCGCTTGAAGCGCGGCGACCCCTTCGACCAGGGATGGGCCGCGAAGCCGATCCCGCCCGCCTCGGCCACCGCTCGGCAGATCCCGTCCGCGTCTAGCCCCTCGTGATTGATCGGCCGATCAAGCCCGAACGCGAGCAGGTGATTGCGCCGCCGCGGTGAGACCTCGACGCCCGCGAGCAGCAGGACGTCGCCGTACCAGCCCTCCTCGCCGCGCCGCCTCGCCTCGAGCGTGTCGTGATCGGTGAGCAGCACCACGTCCGCCCGCGCGCGCCGGCCCGCGCGGGCGATCTGCTTCACGGTGCCGGTGCCGTCCGAGTAGGTCGAGTGCAGATGGACGACGCAGGCGAGGTCGTGCATCCGCGCCCGCCTAATCGAGATCGCGTCGGATCAGGAGCGCCGCCGCCGGCGCGAAGGCCGCCCCGATCCAGGCGAGCATCCCCAGCAGGGCGAGGCCCGGCGACAGCACGTCGATGTCGCTCGGCAGCCCCGCGTCGTCCGGTGGCACGTTGGTGATGCCGATCGGCAGCGCGCTGAACGGGCTGAAGCGGCCTACCTCGGGAAGCAGCGAGGTCACGAGTGGGTCGACGGCGAAGCCGATCACGAGCAGGCCGACCACCGCCACGACCTGGTTGCGCACGAGCGCGCCGAGCCCGACGCCGAAGGCGCCGAGCAGCGCGGCCACGACCGCGTTGCGAGCGATCTGCTCGATCAGCTCGCCGGCGTCCGGAGTGGGGAGGTCGCGGATCGTGAGTATCAGGAGGCCGACGATCGTGATCGCGACCGAGATCAAGAGCGAGAGCACGAGCCCGGCCGCCGCGAACGCGATCGTCTTGGCCGCGAGGAAGCGCAGGCGGTCCGGTGCGGCGAGCAGCGAGCTCGTGATCGTGTGGTGGCGCCACTCGCCCGTGATCCCGACGACCGCCAGGATCATGATGAACAGGCTGCTGGTGTCGGAGGTGAAGACGTCCGTGAGCACCTCCTCGCGCGTCGGCTCGGTCAGGATCGACACGAGCACGGTGATCAGCAACGAGGTCCCAACCGCGGCAGCGGTCAGCGCGAGGAAGGTGCGTGTCGTGCGTAGCTTGATCAGCTCGGCGTGCAGGAGCGGCGTCATGTGCTCTCCTCCCCCTGCTGCTCGGTGAGCTCGAAGAACGCCTCCTCGAGCGAGCGCGTCTGAGCGACCAGCTCGCGCAGCACCACCCGGTGCTCGGCCGCGACCTCGCCGACGGCCTCGGGGACCGTGTCGTGGACGAGCAGGAGGTCGTCCGAGGGGGTGTCGACGGCGATGTCACGTGCGCGCAGGAGCCCCGCGAGGCGCTCGGCATCCCCGGAGCGCACGCGCGTGACGGGAGCCCCGCCGCCGCCAAGCACGCGCTCGATCGGCCCCTCCGCGCGCATCACCCCCTTCGCGATCACGACGACGTCGTCGACGCTCTGCTCGACCTCCGAGAGCAGGTGGCTCGAGATGAGCACGGCTCGGCCGCGGGCGGCCTCGGCGCGCAGCAGGTCTCGCACCCAGCGGATGCCGGGCGGGTCGAGTCCGTTGGTGGGCTCGTCGAGGATCAGCACCTCGGGGTCGCCCAGGAGGGCGGCGGCGATCGCGAGCCGCTGGCGCATGCCCATCGAGTAGCCCTTGACACGCCGGTCCGCCGCGGCGGTCAGCCCGACCTGTTCGAGCAGCTGGGTCACGCGCTCGGTTGGGTGCTCGCCCGCGGCCGCCAGCACGCGCAGGTGGTTGCGGCCCGAGCGCCCGGGGTGGAAGGACGCGTTCTCGAGCACGGCGCCCACCTGCTGGCTCGGATGCTCGAGGTCCTCGTAGCGCCTGCCGTAGATCGTGCCGGTGCCGCGGTCGGCGTGGATGAGGCCGAGCAGCATGCGCAGCGTTGTGCTCTTGCCCGCGCCGTTTGGCCCCAGAAAGCCCGTCACGCGGCCGGCCGCGACCTCGAACGACATGTCCGAGACCGCCTGCACCTTGCCGAAGCGCTTGCTGAGCCCGTCTATATCGATTGCGTCGCTGTTCGACATGAGCGCGGCAAGCTACCCGACGCCTCCGGACGTCGGCTGAGCCACGCTTCGACTGGGTAACTTTGCGGTGTGAGCCACTCAGACAGCTTCGGCGCCCGTTCCACCCTCGACGCCGGCGGCGAGCAGCTCGAGATCTTCCGGCTCGACGCGCTGGCCGGCGACCACGACGTCGAGCGGCTCCCGTACTCGCTCAAGATCCTGCTCGAGAACCTGCTTCGCCACGGCGAGGACGAGGGCGCCAGGGCGGTGGCCGGCTGGGACCCGGCGGCCGACCCCTCGATCGAGATCGCCTACACGCCCGCGCGCGTGCTGATGCAGGACTTCACCGGCGTCCCGGCGATCGTCGACCTCGCCGCGATGCGAGACGCGATGGACGAGCTCGGCGGCGACCCCAAGCGGATCAACCCGCTGGTCCCGGTCGAGCTCGTTATCGATCACTCAATTCAGGTCGACGTCTTCGCGGAGCGGCTCGCCTTCCAGCGCAACGCCGAGCTCGAGTTCGAGCGCAACCGCGAGCGCTACGCCTTCCTGCGCTGGGGCCAGACGGCGTTCGACAACTTCGCGGTCGTCCCGCCCAACACCGGCATCTGCCACCAGGTCAACCTCGAGTACCTGGCCCGCGTGGTCGAGTCGCGCGACGGCCAGGCCTTCCCCGACACGCTCGTCGGCACCGACTCGCACACGACGATGGTCAACGGGCTGGGCGTGCTCGGCTGGGGCGTCGGTGGCATCGAGGCGGAGGCGGCGATGCTCGGCCAGCCCGTGTCGATGCTGATCCCGCAGGTGGTGGGCTTCAGGCTGTCCGGCCAACTGCCCGAGGGCTCGACGGCCACCGACCTCGTCCTCACGGTCACGCAGCTGCTGCGCGAGCGCGGGGTGGTCGGCAAGTTCGTCGAGTTCCACGGGCCGGGGCTGCAGAACCTGCCGCTCGCCGACCGCGCCACCATCGGGAACATGTCCCCGGAGATGGGCGCGACCTGCGCCATCTTCCCGGTCGACAGCGAGACGCTCCGCTACCTGGAGTTCTCGGGGCGGCCAGCGGAGCGGCTCGAGCTGGTCGAGGCCTACACCCGCGCGCAGGGCCTGTTCCACGACGAGAGCTCGCCCGAGGCGGTCTATTCGGATGGCCTCGAGCTGGACCTTGGCGACGTCGAGCCCTCGCTTGCCGGCCCGCGCCGGCCGCAGGACCGCGTGGCGCTCACCGACGCGGCCACGGACTTCGTCGCCGAGCTGCACGAGTACACCGGCAACGACGACGTCCTCACCGGCTACGACGAGGCGACCGCCGAGACGTTCCCGGCCTCCGACCCGGTCACCAACAACGGCGGCGGGACGCCAAAGCCGCCCGGCCACAGCCATCCCGAGGCGGGCACCGCGCAGGCCGAGCGCGACGAGGGCCTCGGCCACGGCTCGGTCGTGATCGCGGCGATCACGAGCTGCACGAACACCTCGAACCCGTCGGTGATGCTGGGCGCCGGGCTGCTCGCCAAGAAGGCCGTCGAAGCCGGGCTGGAACGGATGCCGTGGGTCAAGACGTCGCTGGCGCCCGGCTCCAAGGTCGTGACGGACTACCTCGAGCGCGCCGAGTTGATCGAGCCGCTGTCGCGGCTCGGCTTCGACCTCGTCGGCTACGGATGCACGACCTGCATCGGCAACTCTGGGCCGCTGCCGGAGGAGATCTCACAGGAGATCGAGGAGCGCGACCTCGTGGTGGCGAGCGTGCTGTCCGGCAACCGCAACTTCGAGGGGCGCATCCACCCCGAGGTGAAGATGAACTACCTCGCCTCGCCGCCGCTGTGCGTGGCGTACGCGCTCGCGGGCCGGATGGATCTCGACATCGTCAACGAGCCGCTCCAGGGCGACACCTACCTGCGCGACATCTGGCCGACGCAGGCCGAGGTCAACGAGGCGATCGAGTCCGCGATCGAGTCGGACATGTTCCGCAAGAGCTACGGCGAGGTCTTCGAGGGCGACGAGAACTGGAACGCGCTCGAAATCCCCGAGGGCGACCGCTACGCGTGGGACGAGGCATCGACGTACGTCAAGCGCCCGCCCTACTTCGAGGGGATGGCGGCCGATGCGCCCGACGGCTTCCAGGACACCAAGGGCGCCCGGGCGATCGCGCTCCTCGGCGACAGCGTCACGACCGACCACATCTCGCCCGCCGGCGCGATCAAGAAGGACTCACCCGCCGGCCGCTACCTGATCGAGCACGGCGTCGAGCCGCGTCAGTTCAACTCCTACGGCTCTCGGCGCGGCAACCACGAGGTGATGATCCGCGGGACGTTCGCGAACATCCGGCTGCGCAACCTGCTGGGTGGGCGGGATTCGCTTCCGGAGGGCGGCTGGACGGTCCGTGACGGCCAGCAGGAGACGATCTACGACGCCGCCGTCGCCTACGCGGAGGAGAACACGCCGCTGTGCGTGCTCGCCGGCAAGGAGTACGGCTCCGGCTCGTCACGCGACTGGGCCGCCAAGGGCCCGCGGCTGCTCGGCATCCGCTTTGTGATCGCCGAGTCATACGAGCGCATCCACCGCTCGAACCTCGTCGGAATGGGGGTGCTGCCGCTCCAGTTCCCGGATGGGGAGTCGGTCGAGTCGCTCGGCCTCAAGGGCGACGAGACCTTCGACCTCGCGCCGCTCGAGGAGGGCGCCCGCGAGCTGCATGTGACCGCCACGCCGGCGGGAGGGGGGGACCCGATCGAGTTCGACGCGCGCGTGCGCATCGACACCCCCAACGAGTGGGAGTACTACCGCCACGGCGGGATCCTGCACTTCGTGCTGCGCGGGCTGCTGAAGGGCTGAGGCGTCACGTCTCGCGTCGCCGGGCCTGCGGCCCTGTGTGATGCACGGCACTTGACATATGATTGGTCAATCAATAATGTAGCTCGCGAGATGACGCCGCAGGCCAAGAACAAGCCCAGCCACCGTGCCAGCTCGGACGAGCGGCGCGAGCAGGTCATCCAGGCGGCGGTGCACGAGTTCGCTGAGCACGGGTTCCGTGCCACCAGCACGAGCGCAATCGCCAAGCGGGCGGGGATCTCGCAGCCGTACATCTACGCGCTGTTCCCGAACAAGCACGAGCTCTTCCTGGCCACGCACGCATACGTGATCGGCCACATCCGGGACGCGTTCACCGAGGCGGCGCGCGGGATCGCGGACCCCGAGGACCGGCTCCACGCGATGGGCGAGGCCTACATGGAGCTGCTCGAGCAGCGCGATGAGATCCTGGTCCAGATGCAGTCGCACGCCGCGGCCGGCGACCCGGCCCTCCGCGATGAGGTCCGGCGGGAGTTCATGGGCATGATCGATCACGTGGCGCGGGTCGCCGGCGTCTCCCGGCAGAAGGCCCTCGACTTCGTGGCCGTCGGGATGCTCCTGAACGTGGTCGCGGCACTCGACCTGCCCGACGAATACATGCCGATCGCGGAGGAGTAGATCGATCGAGCATGACCTCCCCGGACCTCTCTCTTTTTTCAGTCGCGACTAATAGATCAATCAATCAACGACTCGGCGCCGATCAGGACCGGTAGCTGGAGGAGGAGAACCACATGGAACGCACACGCAGCATCTGGACACTCGCGATCGTCTCGGTCGCCCTCTTCATGGTCACGCTCGACAACCTCGTCGTGACCAACGCCCTCGTGAGCATCCGCGGGGACCTCGGTGCAACGCTCGAGGAGCTCGAGTGGACCGTCAACGCCTACACGCTCAGCTTTGCGGTGCTGCTTCTGACGGGGGCCGCGCTCGGTGACCGTCTCGGGCGCCGGCGAATGTTCGCTGTGGGCGTGGCGGTCTTCACGGTGGCCTCAGCAGGGGCTGCCCTGGCCTCGTCGACGGAGGCGCTGATCGGAGCGCGCGCCCTGCAGGGCCTCGGCGCTGCGATCGTGACTCCGCTGACCCTGACGCTCCTGAGCGAGGCGTTCAGCGAGAACCGGCGCGGGCTCGCGCTCGGCATCTGGTCGGGCGTCTCCGGGCTCGGCGTCGCGCTCGGGCCGGTGGTCGGCGGCGCGGTCGTCGAGGGCTTCTCGTGGCAGTGGATCTTCTGGCTGAACGTGCCGATCGGCATCGCGCTGGCGCCCACGGCGATCGCGATGCTGCGTGAGAGCCACGGACCGAACCGGGCGCTCGACGTCCGGGGCCTCGCCCTGGCGAGTGCCGGGCTGCTGGGAATCGTGCTCGGCATCGTCCGCGCCCAGGCGCTCGGCTGGACGAGCACGTTCGTGCTCACCTCGATCGGCGTCGGAATCGTGTTCCTGGTCGCCTTCGTCGCGTGGGAGCTGCGCGCGCAGGCGCCGATGCTGCCGATGCGGTTCTTCCGCAATCGCGGCTTCGCGGCGACCAACGCCGTGTCGCTCGCGATGTTCTTCGGCAGCTTCGGGGCGATCTTCCTGCTCGCGCAGTTCTTCCAGGCGGCGCAGGGCTACTCGCCGCTCGAGGCCGGCGTGCGCACGCTGCCCTGGACGGCGATGCCGATCTTCGTCGCGCCGGTGGCGGGGCTGCTGTCCGACCGGATCGGACCGCGCCCGCTGATGGCGGGCGGGCTTGCGCTCCAGGCGGCAGGTCTGGCCTGGCTCGCGTCGGTGACCGAGCCGAGCGTTTCCTACGGCCTCCTCGTGCCTGGGTTCGTGGCGGCCGGCACCGGCATGGCGCTGGTGTTCGCGCCTGCGGCGAACGCCATCCTGAGCTCGGTGCGGTCGGAAGAGGCCGGCCAGGCATCGGGTGCCACCAACGCGATCCGCGAGGTGGGCGGCGTGCTGGGCGTGGCCGTGCTCGCCACGGTGTTCGCGCACTCGGGCTCGTTCGTCTCACCGGACGCGTTCGTCGACGGCCTCGTCCCGGCGGTGTGGGTCGGCGCGGCGGTGCTGGCGATCGGCGCGCTGCTCGCGCTGCTGATTCCGGGACGGCTGGGCGCGGCTCAGGCTGAGGCGGGGTCCAGCACGACGACCGGGATGACCCTCGAGCCGGCCCGCTCCTCGTAGGTGGCGTAGCCGGCGTAGTAGTCGACGGCCTCGTTCCAGAGCCGTTCCCGCTCCTCTCCCTCGGCCTCACGGGCTAAGTACTCGCCCGTGAGGCCGTCGGGTGCGGTGAAGCGCACCCGAGGGTCGGCGCGGATGTTGTGGAGCCAGCTCGGGTGGTGCGGCGCGCCGCCCCTGGAGGCGATCAGCACCACGCGCTCAGCGTCGCGCAGATACAGGAGCGGCGTCTGCCGCGGCTCACCGCTGCGCGCCCCGATCGTTTCGAGCAGGCCCACCTGCTGGCCGACGGTCACGTGCACTCGCCCGCCCGAGCGCCGCAGCAGGATCCGGTCGAGCGGCGTCGCCACGTGGACGTAGAACCAGCTCCCGGGCTTCGAGCGGATGAACGCCTCGAGCCGGCGCTCCACGGCATTCAGCTTGCGGCGACGCGGCCTGGTCGTGCTCACGCGACGACGCTAACCGCTCGGAAGGCGCCGCGCTAGGGTCCCGCCGATGCTCGATGTCCAAGCGCTCCGCCAGCGCTTTCCCGCCCTCGCGACGGGGGCGGCCTACCTCGACGGGCCCGGCGGGTCGCAGGCGCCGCAGGAGGTGCTCGACGCCGTCGACGGCTACCTGCGCAGCTCCAACGCGAACCTCGGCGGCGCGTTCCCGACCTCCGCGGCCTCGGACGAGCTGTACGAACGCGGCCGCGCCGCGGCCGCCGAGTTCACCGGCGGCGATCCGGACGGGATCGCGTTCGGCGCCAACATGACGACCCTCAACTTCCTGCTCGCGCACGCGGTCGCCCGCACGCTCGAGCCGGGCGACGAGATCGTGGTGACGGCGCTCGACCACGACGCCAACGTGTCGCCGTGGCTGCTCGTGGCGCAGGACCGCGACCTGATCGTGCGAACCGCGCCCATCCGCGGGGACGACGTGACGCTCGACGTCGACGCCCTCGAGGCGCTGATCGGCGAGCGCACCCGGGTGGTTGCCTTCACGCTCGCCTCGAACGCCGTCGGCTCGATCCCCGACGCCACCCGCATCACCGCCGCGGCGCACCGGGCCGGCGCCCTCGCCTGGGCGGACGCGGTCCACCTCGCGCCGCACCGCCGCCTGCGCGCAGGCGAGCTCGGGCTCGACGTGCTGCTCTGCTCGCCCTACAAGTTCTTCGGGCCGCACCTCGGCATCGCCGCGATCAGGCCCGAGCTAGCCGCGAGCCTGCCCGCCGATCGCGTGCGCCCCGCCGAGGAGGAGCCGCCCGGCCATCGCTTCGAGACCGGGACCCAGTCCCACGAGGCGATCGCCGGCGCGGTGGCGGCGGTCGACTACCTGCGCTCGCTCGGCGAGGGCGACCTCGACACCGCCTTCGAGCGCATCCAGGGGCACGAGACCGATCTCGCCAAGCGCTTCCTCGCCGGCCTCCCGGACACCGTGACGCTGTACGGCATCCAGTCGGTCGAGGGCCGCACACCCACCTTCTGCTTCAACGTCGACGGCCGCTCGCCGCGCGAGGTGGCGGAGGCGCTCGGCGAGCGCGGCATCTACGTATGGGACGGCAACTACTACGCGCTCGAGCCGATGCGCGCGCTGGGCCTCGAGGACGGCGGCGCGGTCCGGGCGGGCTTCCTCCACTACACGACCCAGGACGAGGTCGACCGCCTGCTGGAGGCGCTGGCCGAGCTCTAGACCTCTAGATGTCCTCGCCGCCGAGCCGGTCCGCGACGGAGCGCACCTTGTCGTCGAGCGTCTGGTCGGGGCGGTCGCGGCGCTCGTCGAGCTTCAGCACCGTGTAGACCCGTGGGATGCCCTGCTCGAAGGGCAGCGCATGCAGCTCGCCGACCACGCTGAGGATGTCCTCCGTGGAGCCCTCGAGCGACGTGCCCATCGCGTGCATCCGGTAGCGGACGCGGTCCTGACGAGCGAGCCGGCGCTGGATCTCGGCGATGTAGCCGCTCGCGCTCACCTCGCTGCGGCCCAGGGCGAGAATGGTGAGATCAGCTGTCGCCATCGCGTTGGCGAAGGCTACGCCCGAGTAGCGCCTGGCGACGGAGCAGCGGCGCCACCCGGTAGCGCTCCTCGCGCCGCTCCGCCCAGAGCCCGTCGAGGATCGCGAGCACGTGCGCGAGCCCGATCGCCTCGCTCCACGCGACCGGTCCCCGCGGATGCGAGAGACCGAGCTCGAGGCCGGTGTCGACGTCGTCCGCGGAGCCGACGCCCTCGCCGATCGCGAAGGCGGCCTCGTTGACGAGCTGGGCGGCGATGCGCCCGAGCACGAGCCCGGGCGCGTCCTCGACCCACTCGCACACGAAGCCGAGCCCACCGAAGAAGCCCTCGGCCGCCTCGGCCACGAACGCGGGCGTGGTCGGAAGCCGCGTGAGCTCGACGAGCGGCGGATCGCCAAGTGGCGGCAGCAGGTGGAAGCCGGCCGCCGCCGGCTCGCCACGTGCGGCCAGGCTGCGGCCCGCACACAGAACGACCAGCGGCGCGCCGCCGGGCGGCGAGGGATCGGGCTCGAGGCCCGCATCGACGACCAGCTCCGCCGGTGCGCCCTCCCGCAGCTCGATGCCGGCATCCCGAGCGCGCTCCCTGACCAGCTCGGCGACCGCCCCCTCCCCGAGCACCGCAACGGGGTCAGGTCTTGCATTCGAGCGCTCGGGCGGCCCGGGATCGGGGGAGCGGTAGGAGCCGTCCTCGTCGTACTCGTACCAGCCGCGCCCGGTCTTGCGACCGAGCCGGCCCGCCGCGACCATACGGGCCTGCAGCGGGCTCGGGCGCCAGCGCGGCTCGCCGAACGAGAGCTCCGTGAACGACCTGGCGACCTCGAAGCCGACGTCGATGCCGACCAGGTCCATCAGCTCGAAGGGCCCCATGCGGAAGCCGCCGCCGAGCCGGCAGATGCGGTCGATCTGCTCGTGGCCGGCGACGCGCTCCTGCATCAGCCTGAGCCCTTCGCCGGTGAACGGCCGGCCGCAGCGGTTGACGAGGAAGCCGGGGCCGTCTGCGGCCACGATCACCTGCTTGCCCATCGCCTCGCCGGTCGCGCGCGCCGTCTCGAAGGCGCGCTCGCCGGTCTGGTCGGCGCGGATCAGCTCGAGCAGCCGCATCAACGGCGGCGGGTTGAAGAAGTGCATGCCGACGACGTTCTCGGGCCGGGCCGCCGCGCCGGCCAGCGACGTCACCGGGATCGACGACGTGTTGGTGGCGAGCACGGCGTCCTCGCCGCACACCTCCGAGAGCGACGCGAACAGCTCGCGCTTCAGCTCTGCTCGCTCGGGCGCCGCCTCGATCACGAGCTGGCACGGCGCGAGCTCCTCGAGCGCCGCGACGGGCTCGAGTCGCGCCCCCGCGTCCTCACCGGCGCGGCCCTTCTCGACCCACCTGGCGAGCCCGCGCCGCACCGCGAACGAGCCGCGCTCGAGCGCCTCCTCGACCGGGTCGTAGAGGAGCGTGCGCATGCCCGCGGCCGCACCGAGCTGTGCGATCCCGGCGCCCATCGTGCCGGCGCCGACGACGCCGAGCGTGTCCGGTTTCACCGCCCGCGGAACTCCGGCTTGCGCTTCTCGATGAAGGCGGTCATCCCCTCGACGCGGTCCTCGGTCGCCATCGCCAGCTCGTAGAGGCGCCGCTCCTGGGACATGCCGGCGCTGAGCGGCGTCTCGTCCGCGGCGAGCACGGCCTGCTTGCCGAAGCGCACGGCGAGCGGCGGGCGGCGCGCCACCACATCGGCGAGCTCGAGCGCGGCGTCGAGCCAGTCCTTCTTGCCCGCAACGGAGTTGACGAGCCCGTACGAGCGCGCCTCGTCGGCACCGATCCGCCGCCCCGTCAGCACGAGCTCCATCGCGCGCTGCTTCCCGATCACGCGCGTGAGCCGCTGCGTCCCGCCGCCGCCGGGGATGATCCCGAGCAGGATCTCCGGCTGGCCGAACTCGGCGGTCTCGGACGCGACGATCATGTCGCAGGCAAGCGCGAGCTCGCAGCCGCCGCCGAGCGCGAAGCCCGACACGGCGGCGACCAGCGGCGTGCGGACCCCGGCGAGGCGCTCCCAGAAGCGCGCCGACGGGGCTGTCAGCGTCTCGACGAGCGTGCGCGTGGCCATCGTCTTGATGTCGGCGCCGGCGGCGAACCAATCGTCGCTGCCGGCGATCACGATGCAGCGAATCTCCTCGTCCTCGTCCCAGCGCTCGCAGAGCGCGGCGAGCTCCTCCATCAGCTCCGGCGACAGCGCGTTGCGTGCCTCGGGCCGGTTGAGCCGGGCGAGCCCGACGGCGCCGCGCGTCTCTGAGAGGATGACGCTCACGGGACCAGGGCGTTCACGCCCGTGACGGCGCGGCCGATGATCAGCTTCTGGATCTGCGAGGTGCCCTCGTAGAGAGTCGTCACGCGCGCGTCGCGCAGGTAGCGCTCGACGGGGTAGTCGTCGACGTAGCCCGAGCCGCCATGCACCTGGATGGCGTTGTTGGCGCAGCGCACGGCGGCCTCGGTGGCGTACAGCTTCGCTATCGACGTCTCCGTGGTGCTCGGCCTGCCGACGTCCTTCGTCCAGCCCGCGCGCCAGACGAGATAGCGGGCCGCCTCGGTCTCGACGACCATGTCCGCGATCAGCTCCTGAACGAGCTGGAAGGACGCAATCGGGCGGTCGAACTGGGTGCGCTCCTTCGCGTATGCGACCGAGGCGTCCAGCGAGCCCTGGCAGATCCCGACGCAGCCCGCGGCAACGCTGTAGCGCCCTGAGTCGAGCGCCGACATGGCGATCTTGAAGCCGTCGCCGACCTCGCCCATGAGCGCGGAGTCGGGAACCTCGACGCCGTCGAGCCCGAGCGACGCCGTGTCCGAGCCCTTCAGGCCGAGCTTGCCGTGGATCTCCTGGGAGGAGAAGCCCTCGCTGTCGGTCGGCACGAGGAAGCAGGCGATCCCGCGGTGCTTCAGCTCGGGATCGGTCTGCGCGAAGATCATCGCGAGCTTCGAGTAGTTGCCGAGCGAGATCCACATCTTGCCGCCGCCCAAGCGCCAGCCGCCGTCGATCTTCTCTGCACGCGTCTTGAGGTTGGAGGCGTCGGACCCCGTGTCGGGCTCGGTCAGGCCAAAGCAGCCAAGCGCCTCGCCCGAGCACAGCTTCGGCAGCCACTCCTGCTTCTGCTCCTCGTTGCCCCAGCGGACGATCGACGAGCACACGAGCGAGGTCACCACCGAGACGACCGTGCGCATGGCCGAACAGCCGCGCCCGATCTCCTCGACGATCAGCGCGTAGGTCCGGTAGTCGACGGCGCGGCCGCCGTACTCCTCCGGCACGATCGCGCCGAGGAAGCCCATGTCGGCGATCTTCTGCACGAGCTCGGTGTCGAAGTGCTCGTTGCGGTCGTTGTCACGCGCGCGGGGGACGATCTCGCCATCCGCGAAATCGCGGGCGGTCTCACGGATGAGCCGCTGTTCGTCTGTCAGTTCGAAGTCGATCATTGACGGTGATTCTGCAAGATGAGCGTTCACATGTCCGAACGAGCGTCCTGGGAGCTCGCCGAAGGCGACGAGATCGCCCAGGGCCGCACGGTCATGAGGCTGCTCGGCGGCGGCCGCCGCTACGAGGCCTATCTGGTCTGGGACGAGCGCATGCTCGCATCGATGGTCGCCAAGCTGCTGCGGCCCGACCAGGCCGAGGACGACCACGCCCTGCGCGCGCTGCGCCGCGAGGCGTATGCGCTCGAGGCGCTCGCGCACCCGGTGATCCTGCGCGGCTTCGACGCGGTCCTCGACCCGCCGCATCCGCACGTGCTGGTCGAGCATCTCGAGGGACCCACGCTGCGCGAGCTGCTGCGGGCCGACCGGACGCTGCCCCCCGAGCGGGTGCGGACGCTCGGGATGAGCGTCGCCTCGGCCCTGCACTACATGGCGGGTGAGGGCTGGCTTCACCTCGATCTGAAGCCGAGCAACATCCTGATGGGCGACCCGCCACGGCTGATCGATTTCTCGCTGGCCCGCACGCTCGAGCGCGCGGCACGCGTACGCGAGCCGATCGGGACGAATGCCTACATGGCGCCCGAGCAGTGCGATCCGAGTGGCGAGCTCTCGCCCGCCACCGACATCTGGGGCCTGGGCGCGACGCTCTACCAGGCGCTGGCGGGCTGGCGGCCGTTCCCGAAGGCGATACCCGAGGAGCGCTTCCCGCAGCTCCACGAGGAGGCGCGGCCTCTTCCGCCGCGTGTGCCGAGCGAGCTGTCCGGCGCGATCCTGGCCTGCCTACGACCCGACCCGGCGCGGCGGCCGACGGCCGGGGAGCTGTTCGAGCACCTGCGGACGGCGGCTACGCCGCCGGGTTCTCGATGACCGCGGCCATTCCCATGCCGACGCCGATGCACATCGTCGCCACGCCGTAGCGGCCGCCGCGGCGGCGCAGCTCGTGGGCGAGCGTCCCGATCAGGCGGGCCCCGGAGCAGCCGAGCGGGTGGCCGATCGCGATCGCGCCGCCGTTGACGTTGAGGCGTTCGTGGGAGAAGCCGAGCTCGCGCATCGAGGCGAGCACCTGCGACGCAAAGGCTTCGTTCAGCTCGACGAGGTCGATGTCCGAGGGGGAGAGCCCCGCGCGCTCGAGCGCCTTGCGGGTGGCCGGGATCGGGCCGATGCCCATGTAGGCGGGATCGACGCCGGCGGCCGCGCTCGACACGATCCGGGCGAGCGGCTCGCGGCCGAGCCCGCGGGCCCGCTCCTCGCTCGTGACGACCAGGCAGGCCGCGCCGTCGTTGATCTGCGACGAGTTGCCCGCCGTGACGGAGCCGCCCTCGCGGAAGACCGGCCGCAGCTTCGCGAGCCGCTCGAGCGTCGTGTCCGGGCGCGGCCCCTCGTCCGCGTGCACCGTGACCGGCTCGCCCTTCGGCTGCGGAACGTCGACCGTCACGATCTCGTCGTCGAAGCGGCCGGCCTCCGCGGCCGCGACCGCGCGCCGGTGTGACTCGAGCGCGAACGCGTCCTGGTCCTCGCGCGAGACGCCGTAGCGCTCCGCCACGTTCTCGGCGGTTTCGCCCATCGACTCGGTCGAGTGCCGCCCCGCCAGACGCGGGTTCGTGAAGCGCCAGCCGATCGTGGTGTCGGCGACCTCGGGGTTGCCGCGCGGGAAGCCGCGCTCGGCCTTCAACATCACGAGCGGCGCCCGCGACATCGACTCGACCCCACCCGCCAACACCAGCTCCGCCTCGCCAAGCCGTATCTGGCGCGCCGCCTGGGCGACCGCCTCGAGCCCGGAGGCGCAGAGCCGGTTGACCGTCACCCCGGGCACCTCGTGGGGCAGCCCCGCGAGCAGCCCCGCCATCCGGGCGACGTTGCGGTTGTCCTCGCCCGCCTGGTTCGTGCAACCCATGACGACCTCGTCGACGCTCGCGGGGTCAAGGCCGTTGCGCTCGACCGCCGCCGCGACCACCCGCGCAGCCAGATCGTCCGGACGCACGCCCGAGAGCACGCCGGCGTAGCGGCCGATCGGGGTGCGCAGCGCGTCGACGATCACGGCGTCCGACATGGGCCCGTGAGCGTACACTCGCCGGTGATGGACGAGTTCGGGGTGTTCGTCCTGGGGATGGGAGTCGTCGTGCTCGCCATCTTCCTAGCGATCGGCAAGTGGTACCCGGGGACCGGGGCCGAGCAGGTGGACTGGCGCCCCACGCGGTCACCCGAGCTCGAGGCCGAGCTCGAGCTCGACGACGTCGACCAGATGCTCGAGGCCCAGAACGCCCGCCGGCGCGCGAGCGGCAGGCCGGAGCTCACCGAGGAGGACGTCCGCGCCCGGGTGGCGGAGGACGAGCGCTGGCGCGACGAGCTTCGGCGCCGCGCACGCGGCGAGAGCTGAGTGGCCCGGGTCCTGATCGTGGGCTGCGGCTGCCGCGGCCGCTCGCTGGCGGCCGCACTGATCGCCGACGGGCACGCGGTGCGCGGCACCACGCGCGACGCCGCTCGCACCGCGGCGATCGAGGAGAGCGGCGGCGAGGCGGTGGTGGCCGACCCGGACCGGCTCGGGACCCTGATGACGGCGCTCGCGGGCGTCAGCGCGATCTGCTGGCTGATGGGCGGCGCCGACGCGCCGGCGCTCAACGGTGAACGCCTCGAGACGTTCACCGAGCGGCTCGTCGACACGCACGTGCGCGGGCTCGTCTACGAGGCGGCCGGCCCCGCCGGTCCGGACATCCTGGGGCGGGGGGAGGAGATCGTCAGGCGCGCCGGGGCGACCTGGCACATGCCGGTCGAGATCGTGACGGACGACCCGGCCGGCCACGACGCCTGGCTTGCCTCGATGCGCGCGGCCGTCGGCCGCATCCTCTGAGGCTCAGATGTTCGCGCCGAGCACGCCGGCGACGACGAGCGCGAGCGACGCGAGCGCCAGGATCACGGCGACGGCCACGAGCACGGTCCATGCAAGCCCGCTCGCGACCTGGCGCGTGCTGCGGCTCGGCTCGGGGAGCGCCCGCTCCTCGGGCTCGGGCGCGTCGATCACGGTCAGCTCGACCGGCGGCGATGCTGGTGCTGGTGGGGGTGCGGGCGCCGCGGCCGCCGCCTCGGCCATCAGCATGTCGGTCGCCTGCACGAGCCGCCGCTCGTGCTCGACGCAGCGCGGGCAGTTGCGCAGGTGCACGTCAAGCCGCGCAGCTCCGAGCTCCTCGAGCTGACCGTCGAGCCGGTCCGAGATCAGCCGCTCGGCGCGCTCGCACCAGCCGCTCCCCGTGAGCGGCTGCAGCGAGCGGCGCAAGGCCTTGCGTCCGCTCGCGAGGGCCTCGGCGAGCTCGCCCGGGTCGATGCCGAGCTCGCCCGCCACCTCGGCGCGCGGCCTGCCGGCGAGCGCCACGAGCGCGAGGGCGCGGGCGGCGCGCGAGTCGAGCTCGGGCAGTGCGACGGCCAGCGCGCGGTCGGCCGCTGCCTGGTGGACGGGACCGGCGGGCCGGGTAGGAACCGGTCGAAGCGGCGCATGCTCCATCGCAGGCGCAGAATAAACCTGCGGGCGCGATCCAGCCTTTAGGGTGGATCCCCGACCACTTTCGCGCGTTTACCCAGGGAGAGAGAGATGAGCGACTACGCCAAGGACGTACTTGTCGACACGCAATGGGTCGAGAACCACCTCCGCGACGACTCCGTGCGCATCGTGGAGGTCGACGAGAACCGGGGGCTCTACGCCGAGGCGCACATCCCCGGCGCGATCGGCTTCGACTGGAAGAGGGACCTCCAGGATCAGGTCAAGCGCGACTTCCTGGGTCCGGCCGAGTTCGGCGAGCTGCTCGGCAGCCGCGGAATCTCGAACGACCACACGATCGTGCTCTACGGCGACCGCAACAACTGGTTCGCCGCCTATACCTACTGGTACCTCAGGTACTACGGCCACGACAACGCGAAGCTCATGAACGGCCCGCGCGAGAAGTGGATCTCGGAAGGCCGGCCCACGAGCAGCGACGTGCCGAGCTATGAGCCGCAGCAGTTCGAGGCGGCCCAGGGTGACGATTCGATCCGCGCTTTCCGCAACGAGGTGCACGACTCGCTCAACACGAGCACAAGGCTCGTGGACGTGCGCTCGCCGCAGGAGTTCTCCGGCGAGCTGATCGCGATGGCGGGGTACGAGCAGGAGGGCGCCCAGCGCTCGGGCCACATCCCCGGTGCCGCGTCGGTGCCGTGGGCACAGGCGGTGCAGGAGGACGGCACCTTCAAGTCTGCGGACGACCTGCGCGAGCTCTACACGTCGAAGAACGTGATCGACGGCTCGAATCCGGTAATCGCCTACTGCCGCATCGGCGAGCGCTCGGCGCACACCTGGTTCGTGCTGCACGAGCTGCTCGGGCACGACGACGTCAAGAACTACGACGGCTCGTGGACCGAGTGGGGAAACCTCGTGGCGGTCCCGATCGAGAAGGACGTTTAAAGGAGCGGGGCCAGCCGCTCCAGCAGCGACTGCACGATCCGTGCGGTCGCTCCCCACACGAGGTGGCCCTCGACGGTGTAGGTGGGCGTTTTGATCGGCACGCCCTTGCGCACGAGCCGCCTCATCTCGTGGCCGCGCGCGAGGTCCGTGAGGGAGAACTCGAGCACGCGCGCGACCTCGGTCTCCTGCGGCGTCCAGACGTGCTCGTGCTGGATGCGGCCGACGAACGGGAAGATCCGGTAGCTCGTGACGAAGGTCCCGACCGGCGGAAGCGCGCCCATCAGCTCGACGTCGGACGGATCGAGCCCGATCTCCTCGTGGGCCTCGCGCAGGGCCGTCTCGCGCAGGTCCTCCGCGGGGTGGTCCTGGCGCCCGCCCGGGAACGAGATCTCGCCGGCGTGGCGGCGGAGGTCGGCCCGCCGCTCGGTGAACACCGCGCGCAGGTCTGGATAGAGCGGCACGAGCACGGCGGCGTCCTTCGTGCCGGGGGCGTCCATCGCCGCGGCCTCCTCGGGCGTCAGGAGCAGCTCCCTCACGCGCCTATTATCGGGCGGCCATGATCGAGCGCGTCCACGAGGCGATGTTCCACTGGTACCGGCGCGTCGGCCGTGCGTCGCCGGGCGGGAAGGCGCTCGAGCCGCCCGGGGTGGTCGCCGCGGTGGTGCCGGCGGCCCCGGAACGGGCGGTCGCGAACGCTGTGCTCTTCAGGACTCCGGCTGAGCTCGAGGCCGCCTACGACGAGGTCGCCGCCGCCTACGCCGAGATCGGCGCGAACTGGACCGTCTGGGTGCAGCCGGAGGGCCGGGAAGCCGCGACGGCGCTGCTCGCGGATCGGGGTCACGTGCTCGACGCCGACCCGGCCGCGATGGGACGGACGCTCGCCGACCCGCCGCCGCGCCCGCCCGCGGACGCCCTCGAGGACTGGACGGCGAACGGCGAGCTGGACGACGTCGGCCGCGTCAACGACCGCTCCTACAGCTTCGGCACCGACTCCTGGAGCCGCGTCCTCGACGGGCTCGCGCTGGAGGACGTCCACGTCTACGTCGAGCGCCGCGGCGGCGAGCCGGTGGCCTGCCTGATGATCGTCGACAGCGACGGGCACAGCGAGGTGCAGATGGTGGCCGTCGTGCCCGAGGCGCGCGGCGCCGGCCTGGCCGGCAAGCTGCTTGCCCACGGGCTCGCGGACGCCGCCGAGCGGGGCAGCCAGAGCGTGACGCTGATCGCGACCAAGCTCGGCTACCCCGTCTACCGCAGGCTCGGCTTCGAGGACGTCGGGGTCTTCGAGATGTGGGAGCGCCGCGCGGGCTAGTCAGACGAGCTCGACGCGCTCGTCGAACATGACCTCGCCCTCGAGCGTCCGGTGGACCGGGCACTTGGCGGCGATCTGCATGAGCCGCTCGCGCTGCTCCTCGGGCAGCTCCTTGGAGAGGCTGACCGTCATCTCGAAGCGGGTCGGCGAGCCGCGGTGGGCGGGCTCGTAGTTGACGTCGACGCTGATCTCGCCGACGTCCCAGCGCTTGCGGGCGGCGTACATCTCCATCGTCACGGCGCTGCAGGAGGCGAGGGCCGCCGCGAGCAGCTCCTCAGGGCTCGGGCCGCTGTTCTCGCCGCCCGCGTCCTTCGGCTCGTCTGCGGTCAGCTCGTGCTCGCGGACCTTGACCTGCTGCCGCAGCCGGTCGCCGACGCGGCGGGAAATCGCTCTCATCCTCTCCCCTCGAAGAGCTCGGGCTCGGGCTCGTCGGCGAAGCGCGCCATCGCGAAGAGCGCGTCCGAGAGCCGGTTCAGGTAGGTCAGCACGGCGTCGCCGGCAAGCTCGCCCTCCTGCTGGAGCTGGGCCACGCGCCGCTCCGCCCGCCGCACGGCGGTGCGCGCGACGTCGAGCCGCGCGGACAGCTCGGTGCCACCGGGGATCACGAACTTCGGCGGCAGGTCGATCCGCTCCATGTAGCGGTCGATGTCGCTCTCGAGCCGCTCGACCATGTCGGGGGTCACGCGCGAGACGCCCTCCTCGAGCCGGCCGGTCGCCTCGGGAGCGGTGGCGAGCTCCGCACCGGCGATGAAGAGCTCGCCCTGGAGGCGCAGGATGTCCTCGTACAGCTCGCCGCCGCGCTCGGCGGCCGCGCGCGCCAGCCCGAGTGCGGAGGCCGCCTCGTCCACCGAGCCATACGCCTCCGGCCTGCCGGCGAACTTCGCAACGCGGCCTCCGTACCAGAGGCCCGTGGTGCCGTCGTCGCCCTTCCGTGTGTAGATCTTGACCAAGGCGGAGCATGCTACCCGCGGTTGCGCCCGGTCCCGGCCGGCTCCTTGGAACAGGCGCTAGTTCCAGGAGCCCGTGCGCAGCAGCAGCTCCAGCTCGCGCTCGCTCTGGAGCGCCGCCGTGCGCGCAAGTCGCCAGCGCCGCGCGTCCGTACGCTGCGCAGCCGCGGCGAGCGTCACGTAGGTCGCCTTGGCATCGCCGAGGCGGGTGGCGAGCACTCGCTCTGAATGCGTGGAGGCGGCCTTGGCGATCCGCGCCTCGGCCTGGCCGTAGGCCGATCCGAGACCCGCGGCCGCCGCGGCCTGCCTGCGGGCGTCGCGCGCGCCGTCGAGGCGCTTGCGCAGTGACACCCGGCGCGCGTCGAGGCGGTCGATCGCCTTCGTCACGACAGGCGGCTGCTCGGCCTGCTGCGGCGCCGGCTCGCGGACCGTCTCCGCGGGAGCCGGTCGATCGTCGGACATCGCTGCATTGCCCGTGGCGAAGCCCGCCACTGCGCTCGCCGCGAGCGCCAGCACGGCCAACACGGGGACGCGCCTGAGCAGCGGCCTCTTGGCGGGCGCCTCGCGGGCGGCGTGCCGGTCGGGCCGGCGGGCGGGCTTCGGCTCGGAGTTGGGCTTGGGCTCGGCCTTCGGCTCGGGGGCGCTGACCGCGGCCCGGGCCGGCCGAGGCTTGGGAGCGGGCTTCGGCGCAGGCGGCTTGCGCGCCTCGCGAACGACCGGAATCGGCACGTGCAGGCCGAGCGCATAAGCGGCGGCGTTGACGAGCGCGGCGGCGGAGCCCTCGCGCTCACGCGGGTTCTTCGCCATACCCGAGGCGATCACCGCGTCGAGCGCGGCCGGCAGGTTCGAGTCGCGCTCTGACGGTCGCGGGGGCGGCTCGGTCAGGTGCGCGTGCAGCTGGAGCAGCGGGCGCTTGTACGGATAGGCGGGGGCGCCTGTGAGGCACTCGACGAGCATCGAGGTGAGCGAGTAGACGTTGCTCGCCGGTTCCGGCGCCTCACCGCGGATTTCCTCGGGCGACCGGTAGGCGGCTTCCTCTGCGGTGCACGTCAGCTCGCAGGCACGCCCGTGCGGCGCGCCGATGCCGAAATCGGTGAGGAAGACCATCGGCTCGTCGCCCGGCTGCACGACGATCGAGCGCGGTGAGAGCGCCCGGTGGATCAGGCCCTTGAGCCGGGCGGTCTCGAGCGCCCCCGCGACCTGGCCGAGGATCTTCAGCGCCTGCATGCGCTCGAGCCGTCCGGCGGCGAGCAGATCGGCGAGCGTGCCGGCCCCGCGCGGGATCGGCTGCAGGTGAAGGCGCTGGCCGCCGTCGACGGAGCGCATCAACCTGAGCACGTTCGGGTGGTCGACGGCGCCGCGCACCGCTACGAGGCGGCTCACGCGCCTGCGCAGCTCGCGGTCGTCCTTGAGCGGCTGCGCGAGCACGTCGAGGGTCGTCCGTTTCCCACGCAGAGTGGCGGCCTCGGCGAGCGTGTTCAGCCCCGGACGCCGGCAGACGATGCGCTCGACCCGGTACCCGTCCACCCGCGTTCCGACCTCGACGTTCGTCTTCGGCCCGTGCCGCATCGGCATCCCGCGACGGCGTGGCATCAGCCCGACCCCCAGAACTCGGTCGGCGCTGGTGGTGCAGGGGCCGGCGCGGGTGGTGGCGCCGGCGCGGGCGCCGGAGCCGGGGCGGGGGCGGGGGCGGGCGCAGGCACGGAGGCCGGTGCGGGGGCCGGGGCCGGAGCCGCCGGTGCGGAGACGTTCGGCGCCGGGGCGGGCGGCGCCGGCGGCTCAGGTGCGGGACGCGGCTTCGGCGGCTTGCGCAGGTCCGGCAGTCGACTGGCTCGCGCGAGCGCGAGGGCCCGGCCGCTCGCCACCGGCTCGGCCGCCGCCGGGCTCGGCTCTGCGGCGGCGGCCGGCCTGTCGGCCTCAGTGGTGAGGTCCGCGGCGAAGAAAGACGCGCCGAAGAGCGCGGCACACGCACAGACCAGGGCTGTCAGCGGGCCGGTTTTCATGGCGCCGGGCACTTCGTCGCCTTCTTTGCGCCCGGGACCAGGCAGCGATTGACGCGCTTGGGCCGTTTGCCCGAGCGCATCGTCCACGTGCTCTGCCGGCCGATGAAGCCCGGCCTGGTGATCCTCACGATCAGCTTCGTGCCCGCCCTGAACCTGCGCTCGAAGGCCTTGAAGCGGAGCGCGCGCCCCTTCCCGCGTTTGGACACCTTCTTGGGACAGCCCTTGCCCTTGCACATGACCAGCACGGTCGTTCCCTTAGGGGCGTGGACACGCAGGAGCTTCACGCGCGTGAAGGCGCCGCTCAGGCTGCCGTTGATGTCGATCACGACATTGGGGAGCACCACGAGCGGGCGCGAGCGGACGTCGACCGCGCCGGAGGCGGTCGCAACCGCTCCCTTCGAATCGGTCACGCGCAGCCGGATCTCGTGGCGGCCGGCGTTGAGGTACTGCGCGGACACGAGCGGTCCCGATGCATCGTCGAACTGCCCGTCCGCATCGAGGTCCCACTGCTGGGCGACGAGTGGCCCGTCGGGGTCGATCGAGGTCGAGGAGACGGTGATGACGTCGCCGGTAAACGGGTTCGCCGGCGCGACGGTGAATCCAGCACCCGGCGGCGCGTTCACGATCACCGTCGACGTCACGATCGCGAAGCCGCCGCCCTCCTCGGTGACCCTGAGCGCGAGCGACTTCGGCCCCGGGCTGCTGAACGCGCGCTTGACGGAGGCCCCGCTCGCATCCACGCCGAACTGCCCGGACAGGCTGAAGTCGAAGTCCCACTCGATGCCCGTGATCGCCTTGCCGGTCGGGCTCGTCGCGGATGCGTTGAAGGTGACCTCCTCTCCCGGCACCGGCGCGCTCGGAGCGAACGCGACCGTGGCGGCCGGGATGGTGTTCTGGACGATCACGTTCCTCGTGAGCTCGCGGGTGATTCCGCCGGTGTCGGTCACGCGGAGCTTCACGGGATGCCCAGGATGCATGTTCGCCGTCGGGAAGGCACGGTTCACGCTCAGACCGGTCTCGCCCTGCTCACAGAACGTGCCGTCGTTGTCGAGATCCCAGGAGTAGGTGAGCGCGGCGGCGGTGTCGGCGGCGTCCGTATCGGACGAGATCGAGGAGAACGTCGTCAGCTGACCCACCACGGGGGTGAAAGGCTCATAGACGAAGTTCGCGGCAGGGGGTGCATTCACCCGGAACGTCAGGGTTGTGGCGGTCTGGGCGCCGTCCGAGTCAGTGACGCGCAGGCCAACCGTTCGCGGGCCGGCGGGGTAGCCGGCCGCAGGTGAGGGGACGCTAGCCAGCCCGGCGCCGCTGAGCTCGTACGTGCCGTCGTTGTCGAGGTCCCACTCGAAGCCGTTCAGGCCGCCGGGTGCCGGGTCGGCCGAGCCTCCAGCTGCCGCTGAGCCGGCGAGCGCCGGACAGCCGGGCGCGGGGGCCGAGCCCTGGATCGCGGAAACGCCTATCGATGTGAAGTCGAACTCCTGACCCGCGAGCGGCACGGTGCGCTTCTGACCTGGCTCGGCCTCCGTGTTGAGGATGTTGATGGCCGCCGTCGGCGGAGCGTTTACGCGGAACGTTCGTGTCGTGAAATTGGTCGCACCGCTGGTGTCCGTGACCAGCAGGCGTACGGTCTTGTCGCCTGGTGTGGTGAAGGAGCGCTGCGCGGTAACGCGGTTGCCGTCGTCGAAGTTCCCATCGTTGTCGAGGTCCCAATCCCGGCGCGCGATCGTGTCGTTGCCATCAGGATCCGTGGAGGTCGACGTGAAGGTCACCGTCTCGCCGACGTCGGGCACGTCCGGCGTGACTGGGTTGCTTCCGGCGACGTTGAAGCTGGCCACCGGAGGCGAGTTCTGGAAGACCGAAACGGTTTGGCTGATCACATTGGTCGCGCCGTCGCCGTCGGTCACCCTCAGCCGGACCGTCTTGTTGCCGCCGGTCGGGAAGCTCCAGTTCTCCGAGGCGTCACTGCCGTCGTCGAAGGAGTTGTCGTTGTCCAGGTCCCAGGCGTGCGACACCCCGCCCTCGGGATCGCTCGAGTCCGAGATGAACGTGATGGTCTGGTTGGGGATCGGGCTCGCCGGGGTGAAATGGAAGGCCGCGTTCGGCGGTGCATTCACGCGGAGCTGCTGAGTGACGGTCGTCGACTCAGGGGGTTGCGCCGAGTCGGTGACGGTGAGCGTCACCGTCTTGGGGCCGGCCGTGTCGTACCCGTGGGAGGGGTTGGTCCCGCTCCCGGTCGCGCCGTCGCCGAAGTCCCAGGCGAGGATGTGGGTGTCGCCCGCGTCTTCGTCCGTGACCGTCGCGTTGAAGTCAACCGACTGACCGATCTCCGGCACGGTGTCCGAGATCGTGAAGCTCGCGGACGGCGGTGCGGCCAGGGCGATCTGCGCGATCACGAGGGCGAACGCGGGCAGGCTCAGTATTCCTGCCGTCCTGCTGATTCTTCTGCGAGACCCGGGCGACGCCACCCGTCCCCTGCCCGTCATACGGCGGCGGGCCCAGTGGTTCATCCGCTTCGCCTGATGGGGGAGGCGGTTCATTTGGGGGTACCCCCCTAGGGCCAGGGTTCTTGCTTCCAGCGTAACCCGGGTCTTGTACCTAACGCAAACCAGGCGACCCTTGAAAGCGCATGGCCCTGCTCGATTGGCGCGTTGGCGGTTGCGTAAACGACGGATGGCGTTCGGATCAGCGCAGTTTCCGGGCGCGAATCGCCCGAAAGGCGGCTAGGGGCGCTTCCGCTTGCGCACCGCGGGGAGGTCGCTGAGCTTGGCCGATCGGCTCGGCCGCTTGTAGCCCGCGGCGGTCTGGACGCTCGACGGGCGCCACCTGGTCCCGCCGCGCTGGGTGGGCACGCCCTCCTCGTTCAGCATGTCCGCGATCGCCCGCAGCGTCATTCCGTCGGCGCGCATGTTCGCGATCCGCTTGCGGATCGCATCCCAGTCCGGCCCGGCGTCGCCCGCCGAGCGGCGTTTGGCGCGCGCCGCGGCGAGGCCCTTGCGCGTGCGATCGGACAGGCGCTCGTGCTCCATCTCCGCAACCGAGGCAAGCGCGCGTGCCGTCGTGTGGCCACCCGGACTCGCGGTGTCGAGGTCGAGCTCGACGGCGATCAGGCGTACCTCGTTGCGTTCGAGCCACTGAACGATGGTTCCGAGCTCCGCCACGGAGCGGCTGAGGCGCTGCAGTCCCGTGACGACGAGGCACGACGCGTCACCCGCCGCGATTCGCTCGATCAGGAACGACAGGCCGGCGCGATCGAGCGCCTTGCCGTCCTTCGGTTCGCGCTCGCGCACGATCTCGACAACCTCGATCCCGTGGCTTCCGCAGTAGCGCTCGATCGCACGCCGCTGCTGGTCGAGCTCGCGGGTGGTCTCCTCTGCGTCCGGTGCCGCGGTGGCGTAGCCGAGCGCGCGAACGCCGGCAGGGGCGGGGGCAGGCTCGGGCTCTGGCGGGGGTGGAGGCGGCTCGGGTTCGGGTTCCGGCTCCGGCTCCGCGGCCTCAGGCTCCGGCTCACGACCTGGCGCCTCAGGCTCCTCCGGCGCCGGCGGCTCTTCTGCCGGCGCTTCGGGTGCCGGCGCCTCGCCACCCCGGCCGATCGCCAGGCTGCCCGCCTCAGTGGCCGAGTCGAGCCCCACGTCGAGCGCGACCAGCCGCGTCTGACCCTTCTCGAGCCGGTCGAGGATCGTCTCCAGCTGCGCCGTCGTGGGTGTGAGCCGCTCGATGTCGCTGACGATCAGGCACGAAGCCTCTCCCGAGTCGATGCGGTCGAGGACCCGCACGAGCCCCGGCTGGTCCGCGTCCTCGCCTCCGCCGGGCTGGTGATCCCGCGCGACCTCGAGCAAGCGCAGGTTTAGGCGCTCACACGCACTCTTGATCGCCACCAGCTGATCCTCGATGGCCGCTCCGTCAAGCGGCTCGCCAGATGCGACGCTTGCGTATCCGAGCGTCGGTGTCGACGGGGGCCGAGTTGAGCGAGCCGCAGTCTTCATGGCTCACGCACCAGCGTACAGCCACCAAAGCGTCAGGCGAGCGGGTTGAACACGAGCCCCGTCGGCACCTTGGGGTAGAAGTAGGTCGATTTCGGGGGCATCGACTCGCCGGCCTCCGCCACCTCGCGCACCTGCTCGACCGGCGTCGCACGCATGAAGAAACCCGCGTCGGCGGCGCCCGACTCGACGCGCGCGATGGCGTCCTCGAGGTTCTTCGAGTAATCGAGCCCGCGCAGGTGCGAGATGTCGTCCTCCGACATTCCGAGCGCGCCGCGGAGCACGATCGCCTCGAGCACGGCGGTGTCCAGGTGCCGGTACGGGTCAGGCATCCCGGCGAGCGCAGCGTCTGCGATCGACTGGTCCTTCAACGTGACCCGGAACGGCTGCTTGTGGAAGCTGTCCATGTAGCCAAAGGCCACCCGGCCGTCCTCGTGCGGCTCGAGCTCAGAGGTCCCCAGGAGCGGCTCGACGTCGAAGTCGCGCAACAGCGCGTCACGGATCGCCAGCTGCTTGTCGGTGTCGTCCTTAAGGCCGGTCAGCAGGCGATGGGTCGGGAAGACGAGGAGGCCCGGGTCGGAGAGCGAGCAGAGCAGCATCAGCACGTAGCGGTGATCGCCCTCGCCGCCGACCTCCTCGGCGTATACGCGCGCCGTCTCGTAGCGGTGATGGCCGTCCGCGATCAGGAGCTCGACGCCGGAGAGCGCCTCCTGCAGCGCCCCGACCTCGTCCGTCACGCGCCAGAGCGTGTTGCGCGTGCCCTCGTGATCGGCCACCGCCGCGAAGGGCTCAGCCGCCGTCGCCCGCTCGAGCGCAGTGGCCGCGGCGCCCTCGCGGTCGGCGAACAGGCTGAAGATGGGGGAGAGGTTCGTTCGCGTGGCGCGCGTGAGCCGGAGGCGATCCTCCTTGGGCCCGGGATGAGTGCGTTCGTGCGGGCGGATCCGGCCCGGGCCATAGTCCTCCACACGCACGCGCGCGAAGAATCCCGTTCGCGTGCGCGTCGAGTCGTCCGGCCCCGTGTACTCCTGGCGAAGCGCCCACATGGCGGGGTCGTTCTCGCGTACCAGCACGCCCTCGTCGAGCCACTCGCGCATCGTCGTCGCCGCGTGCTCGTAGCGGTCGCCGCCCCCGGGCGGGGGCTCGGGCAGGTCGATCTCGACGACATTGCGCGGGCTGCGGGCCACGAGCTGCGCGCGCAGCTCCTTGTCGATGACGTCGTAGGGAGGGGCGATCACATCCTCGAGCGGCCCCGCCGCCGAGGGCTCGTAGCGCAGGGTGCGGAGCGGCTGGACGTCGGCCATCGCGACGGGCCAGGCTACCCGACCCTGCCTCGACGGCCCGGCGCCGCGGTTACACTCGGCGAGCGACGGGGTGTGGCGCAACCTGGTAGCGCGCGGCCTTTGGGTGGCCGAGGTTCCCGGTTCAAATCCGGGCACCCCGATCCTCATGGCAGAGACCCAGGCCGGCCAGCGCCCAGGTGGGCGCCTCAAGCCCATCCTGCTCGCGGCCCTGATGGCGTTCCTCGCGCTGAACGTCTGGACCGGCAGCCCGCTGCTGGCGCTCTGGATCGGGTCGCGCATCCAGGGAGAGGAGAGCCAACCGTCGATGGGGGCGTTCGTCGCGGTGATCGTGTGCCTGGTCGCATTCAGCTGGGGCCTCTACCAGCTGCTCAAGATCACGATGAATGCCTACCAGGAGGCGACCGGCACGCAGCCGACGGTGCGCACCCACGCGCCTTGGCTGCGGAGCATGCGCGGTGAGCGACCCGAGTACAACCGCGCCTCGGCGCGGATCTCCGGAGCCGAGAAGATCGTCGTGATCAGCGTGATCCTCGCGGCGATCGTCTTCGAGGTCTGGTTCTTCCTCTTCTCGGGTTCGTCGATCGGCGCCGGCTGACCTCGTCAAGGAGCGGCACCCCGCCTAGGCTTTGCGCCGTATCCGCCCCGGTAGCTCAGTGGACAGAGCGGCGGCCTTCTAAGCCGCGGGTCGCAGGTTCGAATCCTGCCCGGGGCACTAGCCACAGAGCGGAATCGTGGGGAACCCCCCGATTGGCGTGGCCAGAACATGGCCAGAACGACCGGCGCTCGGCCGTCAGGAGCGGTCGAACGCCCGGCCCATCGGACCCCGCCCCGGTGCTCGACGGCGCGGACGACGGGGGCGGGAATCTTCTGTACGTACAGAAGATTCGGCCCAGCGTCCGACGGCGTCGGCGCTGATCACCCAGCCGCGGCCGCGCTTGACGGCCTGCAGCTCGCCGCGCTGGATCGCGCCGCGGATCGACCTGAGCGTGCGGCCCAGCTCGGCGGCCAAGGTCTGCGGCGTGTAGACGGCGCGCTCGGTTGAGATTTCCATGGTGGAAATCTCGACTTCGAGCGCGGCCCGCAGCCGGGCGCGCTGCTCGGGGCCGGCCTGCTCAACCGCGGCGGCGAGCACGTCGACGAGGTCGTCAGCGAGGGTCATCCCTGCTCCTGCTCGGCCGTGGCGTCCTGCGCCGCCTCGAAGGCCGATAGGCGGCGTGCGAGGTCGGCCCCGGCGCCGTCGAGCAGGGTGCCGTAGTGGCGCTCGATCATCGCGACAGAGGTCCCCATCAGCCTGGCGAGCTCGAACACGGTGACGCCGGCGGCGAGCGAGTTCGACGCGAACGTGGAGCGCATGTCGTACAGCCGAGCCGGTCGGGATATCCCGGACGCCTCGATCGCCGGGGCCCATTCGCGGCGGCGGAAGTTGTGCAGGTCGAACGGTCCGCCACGGCGGGCGGGGAACAGGTAGCCGGTGTCGAGCCTGGGTGGGAGCTCGTCGAGCGCGGCGAGCGCACGGCCTGACAGCGGCACTTCGCGGCGGGAGCGGGCCGTCTTGGCGAGCTCGACGACCTCGCCGTCGCTGATAGTGCGGCGCACGCTCGCGACGCGGTTGCGGCGGTCGACGTCGCGGCGCTCAAGGGCCGCCCACTCCTCGGGGCGCAGCCCGGTCGCGGAGCAGAACTGCGGGACGGGCCGGTAGCGCGGGTCGAGTTCGGCGGCGATCGCGTCGAGCTCGGCGAAGCTGTACACGCGGATCGGCCTGGGGGGCGGCTGCGGGTTCTTCCCGGCGAGCTTGGCCGGGTTCTGCGTGATGTGCTTCCAGCGGACCGCGGCCTCGAGCGTCTGCCGCAGTGCCTGCATGATCCCGTAGGCGGACCGTTCGGGGAGCCGGGCGCGCCAGTCGGCGAGCTCGCCGGCCATGTTCTCGAGGTCGGTGAGTGGCACGTCCCCGAACGCGTCGGTGGCGTAGCGCAGCCGCTTTTCGAGCGTGGTGCGGGTGCGGTCCCGCGGCGGGTTGTGGCGGCGGATGTAGACGGGCACGAACTCGGCGAGCGTCATCTCGGCCGGCCTGGGCGGCCCTTGGAGGGTGGGGCGGATCACGTCGCGGAAGTGGCGCCGGGCGGCGGTGCGGTTGGGGAACTTCTCTTCGGTGCGGCGGCGGTTGCCGTCGCGGTCCTTGTAGCGCAGCCCCCAGCGGCCGTCCGCCAGTTGGTAGACGTCGCCTTGCTGTTCGGCAGGCATCCTTACTCCTCGTCGTCGGTGGTGCTTCGCACTGTCGACAGTACCGTTGCGGGCTGGGCGGCGCCAGGCGTGGTGCTTCGCAGTCCTCGTCGCGGCGTCGCCCGCTCTTCGAGCCAGGCGTCGAGGTCGGCTTCGCGGAACCTGATCGCCCTGCCAAGCCGGAAAGCGGGCAGCCGGCCTTGCCGGACCCAGACGAGCACGGTCTCGGTCGTCAGACCGAGCCGGTCGGCTACTTCGCGGGCGGTGAGCAACCGGCCGTTCACGCCGCCCCCTCAAGCCGGTCGAGCCGTTCGCGGACCTCAGCGAGCTCGCGGCGGAGGTCGTGGATCGCGACGATCACGGACTCGTTCGGCACGCCGGCGGCGCGAGCACGTACCAGCCGGTCGAGCGGAGCTCGCCGAACGGGAGCACGCGGTTGCCGCCGCCGGACAGGTAGACGTGCGGGCCGCGGACGCTCGCGACTCGTGGGGCGGCGGCGAGCTGGTCGAGCAGCTCGCGGGCTTGGGGGTGGGACGGGTCGTCGAGGTCGAGCACGTCAGGCCCCGGTGGCCCGCAGGCGACCGCGGGGTTGGCGTCAGGCTCCTCGGCCCACCAGCCGCGGATCACGTCCGGGTCGGTCGACGCGTCCTTGACGCCGTGGTGGACGAGCCGGACGATCGGGTCCTTGCCTTCCGGCTCGCAGGGGAGTATCCGCCAGTTGAGCGTGTCCGCGAGGGCGAGCGCGGCGTCGAGCGGGCCGCTCATTCGGCGGCCCTCCCGGCTTGGGGAGGTTCAGGGTCGGGGTCGCCGGGGTCGGCGCTGGACGTGCGGCTGCTGGAACTCGTGCGCTCAGATGCGGCAGCAGTACGAGCTCGCGGAGAAGAGTTGGGAGTCGGCGGTCGGATTAGGCGGCTAGGGCCCGGCCCGCGTTCAACTCCCTGAACGCAATCTGAGTCAACCGGCCCGTGGCGCGGACATCCGTTCGCGGGCATCGTGGCCATGTGACCGAGGCGCACCCCGAGATAGCTCGCCTCAACAAGGCGCTCGCCGAGGTAGAGCGGGCGCTGCGCCGCTGCGCGGACCTGGATCAGCGAAAGGAGCTTGATTCCGTGCGCCTCGACTTGCGCCGGTGCATTCAGCAGTGGCGCGACCTCCAAGCGGCGCGCACCGTCGAGGCGGGAGTACGTCCACGTCGCCGTCGAGGCGGTGGCGGCTTCTTCGACGCGTTCGGCCTTGACGACGACGGCGACCGAGCCTCGCCGGCACCCTCGCGGCCGCCCGGGTTCGGCGTCTAGGCCCCAACTGGAGTCACGGTGTCCGGGTTCGGGATCTCTTGAGAGGGTGGCGTATGAGCACAAACACGGAGCAAGGGACTGGCAATGAGTGACCGGCCGACAGGCAAGACGAAGTACATCGTCACCGAGGAGGAGCTGATGCGGGCCGTTGTCTCGCAGCTCGCGCCCGGGGAGAGCAGGAGCCAATCGCTGCGCACATGGATTCGCAGCAAGCCGCGCATCGTCGAGGCCAGGGACGACCTGCGCCGCGACGAGAGGGGCGTGGTCTGATGGGCGGGGACGACACGAACCTGCGCCTCAGCCCGATCGAGCACCAGTACCTGAAGGCGAGGACGCGCTTCCGTCTGGGACTGCGCGAAACCTCGCCGTTCGGGTCCAACTACACGTCGATCCCGGCCCCGCGTAGGAGGGTGATCGAGCGTTCGGTCGAGCACATGCTGAGGAAGGAGGTCTGATGGCGCTCACGATCACGTTCAAAGACGAGGACGAGCAGGACGGCGTGCCGGTCGGCCCCGTGATCGTGTGGGACACGGGCAGGCCCGCCGCGGGCCCGTGCCCTGCCCCGATGGCCGTCGTCCATCAGGTCGGGAAGCGCGGCAGCCGCGGTAAGCGCCGGCGTCCGCGAGGGCGTCCCGACCCGGGACCCGTCATGGTCCGGTTCGTCTGCCCGCGCTGTGGCGGCCGCCACCCCCGAGCCGACTGTCCTGGTCGCTGAGAGCGCGACGGCCGCCTCGACCCGCGCTCACTTCGCGAGGGCGCCGAGCACTTCCAGGCGCGTGACGACGCCGACCAGACGCCCGTCTTCCACCACGGGCAGGCGGTTGTGACCCGTCTCGTGGATGAGGAGAGCCGCCTCCTTCGCGCTCGCATCCGGGCCGACCGTGTCGGGGTCCCGGGTCATCATGTCCTCGGCCGTGGAGGCGAACGCCTTGCGCAGGCGCTGCTCGTAGCGGCCCAGCGGCTCGACGAAGACCGTGCTCCCGAAAAGGTTGATGTAGTGGGGCAGGTGTAGGTCGCCCTCCTCATCGGGCACGACCAGGTCGGCCTCAGTGACGATCCCGACGCAGCGCCCCTCGTCGTCCACCACGGGCACGCCCGGCAGCCCCTGCTCGCGCAGCAGCGCCACGATCTCCTCCACGGGCGCGTGGGGCGCACGCTGGCCGGACTCGAATCCATGATGTCTCGTACGTCTCGTATGCCGCGGGCGAGACTATCTGAGCGTCAGCCCGGTGGGGGAGCGCCGCCCCGTCACCGGACGGGCTCGTCGTCCACAAGCTCCGCGAACGCCCCTGGGCTGTGGAACGCCACCGCCAAATCGAGCGCGACGAACCCGTAAGCGCCGGCATCGTCGGCGATCGCGACACGCTGGTGCGGGTCATCGAGCAGCCGCCCCACCCCTTCGTCGCCGGACTCGCGCAGCGCCGCGGCCACCTGGGCTACCTCCCGCCTCGTAGGACCCGAGCCGAGCGCCCTGAACGCGTCGAACAACAACGCGCTCATTGCCGCCTCGCCGCCATCTCTTCGAACAGCGCCAAAGCCTGCGCCCGCCGGTCCTTCTGTTCCTCACGTACCAGCAGGGTCCTGATCGCCGCCACGTTCCCCATCCGCGCCTTCTCGGCCAACAGGTCGAGCAGCTCGTCCTCAGACGGCGCGTCGGACGGCGGAGCGGGACGGTCACGCAGCCCCGCCTCAAGCAGCTGCCGCACCAACACCGCCCGCGACACGCCACGCTCCAACGCCAGCGCATCAAGCCGCGACAGCAGCCGGCCGGTCGCCCTGACGCTCAGCCGACCCATCCCCGGCACCCCAGTCCCGACCAGAAATGTTCCTCAAGCAGCCTCACCCGGCGGTGGTTGGAGTGGGAAGTTCTGCGTTCGCACCCTCCCCTTCGTCGGGGGATACTGGGCGGGCGATGTCGCAGGAGAACGTGGAAATCGTGCGGCGAGGGTTTGACGCCTTCAACCGACGTGACCTCGATGCATTCCTTGCGCTCTTTGACCCCGACGTGGAGTTCACCGCGTACGCGATGCAGTTGGAGGGCGGCGACCCCTATCGCGGCCACGATGGCGTCCGCGCCTGGTGGGGGAACATCCTCGCCGTCTACCCCGATTTCAGAGCAGAGATCGAGGACGTTCGAGACTTCGGAGACCTGACAATTACCCAGTTGCGCATGCATGGCCGCGGCGTCGAGAGCGGCGCGGCGATCGACCAAGAGGTCTGGCAGGTCGTGCGCATTCGCGAGGACAGGGCACCTTCTTACGCTTCTTCAGCAGCGAGGCCGAGGCCCTCGAAGCCGTGGGCTGCGGAGTAGGCGAGCGCTGGTCACGACAGTTCGGCCTTCGTCTTGCGGCCATGGTCGCGGGCACACAGCGCCTGCAGGTTGGACAGCGCCCACGGGTCGCCGCCCTGCTCGATGGGGACGATGTGGTCGACGTCGGTTGCGAGCGCGTTGTCGCACATCTGGCAGATGGGGTTGTTGACGAGCACGTGGCGCCTGAGGATGCGCCACCGTCGGCTGTCGTAGACCTTGCGGCTTTGCTGCCGTTGCCGGTTGCGGTCGGCTGTGCGCTGGCGCGCATGCTCTGGGCAGCGGCCGCGGTAGGTCTGGATGTTGGGGCAGCCGCGTTCGAGGCACAGCTTGACGGGCATCGGCTCGTGGTCAGTTCTGGTCGGGCAGGTCGGTGCCGCGGTGTAGGCCGGCAAGCTCGAGCGCACCGAGGGCGGTGGCGGTCAGTGACCAGACCATGTCGTCGCCGTGGAAGTCATGCTGAAGCCAGCCCCGCTCTTGGAGCCGGTATGCCTCGGGGATGTACTCGTCCCGGACGGCACCGACGCAGCCGGCGCTGCCGGCGAAGTACAAGTCGGACAAGACCTGCAACTCGTCGTCCGTCATTTACCGTTGCCTCCTTTCCCGTGGACGGGTCGGGGGCGGCGCCAGTACTCGCCGCCCCGTTCCCGTTATCCCCGGCGTGGATCGGGCGCCGAAGCTCTCATCACGCCAGTCCGCGCACCTCGACGTACCCCTTCGGCCGGTAGACCGCCAGCGCCAACCGGCGCTCGGCCCTGGTTGCCATCAGGTTGCTTGTGAAGTGGCTGGCATGGCTGTTGGTGCTCTCGACGCTCAGGCCGCCCCTGTTCCAGACCGCGGCGCCGAGGCGGGTGCCGACCAGCGCGGTGCCGGAGCCGATGGTCTGCGTGACATAGCACGGCTTGCCCCACACGACGTCGGGCGCCCCGGTGATCTGAGGCGACGCCGCGGCGCTCTGGCCCTGGCCGTAGGTCCCGACGTTCGGCCCGCCGAAGTACAGCTGCCCGGACGTGTCCTTGAGCAGCCGCAACGACTGGTAGTCGGCCGGGCTCATCACGACCCAATCGGGCTCCAGATACGCCGAGCCGCGCATCGAGTTCATCGCCTTGAACATCTGCTCCGCGATGTTCCCCTGGGCGGTGCCGGCCGTGTAGACGGGCACGCTGCGGGACGTGAGCAGCCCCTGCACCTCGTTGCCGCCGGACGTGCCGCGCAACAGCTGACGCTCGACCTCGATGTTGACGAACAGGGAGAGGTCGCCGTTGATGAGCTGCTGGACGGCGGGCGCATCTTCGATCAGTTCGTCGGACGTCACGATCGACGTCGCGACCTTCTTGACAGGCTCGTCGACGGTGTCGTACTCCAGCGTCGACTCGGGCTTGAGGCCGCCCTCGGCCACGCCTGCTGCACCCGACGTCGACGTTGCTTGGGTGACGTATCGGACGGTGTTCGTTGTCGCTTGGGCGGTCGACAGCAGGGTCTCGAGGTAGACCGGCTGGTAGAGCTGCGAGACGACGCCGGGGGCGACCGTGGGGATGGGAATCAAGCCGCCGCCTGTGCCGCTTCCGGGCGCGCCGGCCCCCTCGAGCAGGGTTCCCTTCATCGCGAGCGGTCCGCCGGCGGTCTTGGTCTCGACCGCCCCGGTCGTCCACTTCTGGCCGCGGACGTCGGAGCTTTGGAGCTGCTTGAACTGCTGGCTCTCGATGAAGTGGCCGCCCGGGTCGCCGAACGAGCCGGGCTGGACATCGGCGCCGCCTGGGAAGGCGTCTTCCGGGGGGCCGAGCTTCTAGCCGAGCTTCTGCATCTTGACTTCGAGGTTCTTGGCGTCGCCGCCCGCGTGAGCAGGTCCTCGACGTAGTTCCGCTCCTCGCTGCTGAGCGGACGTGACTTGGCCTCAGCCGCCTTGAAGACCTCTTGCGCTTCGCGTGCGAGGCGAAGTGCTTCTGACATGGCAATGACCTGCCTTTCCTGGCGGTCTGTGCCGACTGTCGTGAGGTTCGTCTTGCCCGGCCGCCGTGCCCTTCGGAAGGGTCCTGGGCGGGTGGGTCCTCAACTCGGTCCGTGGCCTGCCGTGCCCCGCGACTTGCCCGCTGGCGGGTCCTCGTCGCCGGGTCCTTGTCGGGCCGCGGCCGCCTAGCTACGGCGGCCGGCGAGATTCAGTTTTCCTGCGGCCAGTTTAACCGGGCGGCGGTCCGAATCGGCCGTCAGCGGCCACTCCGCCGACGGCGGTGCGGCGGTTGTCGGCCGTTGCCGGCGGCGGCCTGGATCGGCGAGAGCGCGGGTCGCACGGGCCCCGCACCCTCGCGCCGGTCACTGACTCAGCTGACTGGCGATGAAGTTGACGATGGGGGGTGGGGACGATGCGAACGTGTAGCTCGCAGTCCAATTCGGGTTCGAGAACTGTTCCACGATCGAGGTCGGGTTGCCACCGGAACCGTTGATCGGCGTCAACATGAGAAGCGGCGTGTTCGTGAAACGACTCCCGGGGAATCTGATCGTGCAGCCGTTCGTTCCGTTGGCCGTCACGGTTACGCCTGATATGGGGGTTTGCAGCGTGCAGTTGGACAGAACCACTCCGACCACCTGATTGACCGGACCCGGCGGCCCCTGGGGACCGGTCGCGCCAGTCGCGCCCGTGGCGCCCCTCGGTCCGGGCAGTCCGGCGGACCCCTGCGGGCCGGGCAGACCTTGCAGGCCGCGCTCACCGGGCAGACCTTGCAGGCCGCGCTCACCGGGCAGACCCTGCAGGCCGCGCTCACCCTGCGGGCCGCGCTCACCGTCCGCACCGGGCTCACCCTGCGGGCCGGGCTCACCCTGGGGGCCACGCTGACCCTGCTGACCGACCGGGCCCTGCAGCCGGCATCGCCCTTCGGCCCCGCCGCTCCTGTGGGCAGCTCCCCGAGCTTGAAATCCTGCCCGAGCAGCGATCCATCCTTTATGGCCGCGCTGCTCAGCGAGTTGCTCTTGATGTCGGCGCCGGTGACCGAGCGGTTCTTGATCTGCTTGCCGGTGATCAGCTTCTGCGCCGACGTCACGGCAGACTGGCCAACGGCCGTACCGCTCAACGCTACGCAGAGTGCGAGAAATGCCAAGACCAGCGCCGCCGACGGCCGTCGCGGCCGAAGCTTGCCCAACATTGAGACCTCCTAAGCGGCGCAACGGCTGGCGCGCCGGGTCGTGACACGCTGCGATTTCTCCGTTACTCGCTAGGAAGCCGATAGTTCCTGGCAGAGGGGAGGAGCTGCGCTGAAGCAGAGCACCACCCGCTGACATTTCGCAGACGTTTCGCTGACGCGGGCGGGAGAGCGACCCTTCGGCGGGGGCGCGGGAACGGCCGCAGCCTCCGCGCTCGCGCCCGCCACGGCAAGGGTGAGCCGCTGCAGGGTGAAGGGCGAAAACAGGAGAGGTTCGCCCCCGCCGTGGCCATCTCGTGGCCATAACGATCGGGTTCGGGCTCCCGATAGGTATCGGGCCTGTCGCCGCGGGATCGGCCGCATCCCCGGTCAGGGGGCGGGATAGCGGGTCAGCGCCGGTGACGGCCCGCGACCGCCGGAATGGCCTTCTAAGCCGCGGGTCGCAGGTTCGAATCCTGCCCGGGGCAAATGCGAGAACAGGAGAGATGCGGAAACCCCCTGCATAAAGCCGGAAACCTCATCCGTCCCGTCGGTGCTCGCTCTGCGAGGCGACGCGACGAAATGCGTCTCTGGACGCGCTCGAGGTCGCATCCTGGTCGCATCGGGACCCCTTGAGGCCCAGTCCGGTCCACGTCGCTTGAAGAGATTTCCGAGTCCGAGCTCCTGGTTGTGGTCCAGGCGGTCGCGGGTTCGAGTCCCGTCGCTCACCCTTACGATTAGCTGCAAACAGGCGTTTCTTCAGTTCGATCAGCGGTTGACCGTCGCGCCGACGTCCAATAGAGGTCCAATTTCTCGAGGCGGGGCGCTGCTCAGGCCACGTTTCCGTCAGGAAGTCGCACCCGGGTACGTACCTCCTGCTGCCGGCCACCCTGAGTTCCAGATCCGGAAGGCGTCTCAGGCGCAACTCAATTGAGGGTTGCTCAAGCCCAAACCTTATTTGTTGTGCGGGGCGGAGAGCGGTTCAGACAAGACCACTCGGGCTCATAACCCGAAGGTCGCGGGTTCGAATCCCGCCCCCGCTACTCCCGAAGCCCCTGCTAACGCGGGGTTTCGTCGTTTCGAGCGAGGTCGCGCGGCGGCGAGCGGGCGCCAAAGGCATCTGAACTAGCAACGGCGGCGCTGCGCCCGCCTGAGGTGCCGGGACGGGGCGTCCCCTGCCCCGCCCTCGCTCGCGCCGCCCGTCAGGCGCCCGCAGGCGGGCGCTCCGGTGGTGCCGGCTGAACGCCGGCGAGCTCGAGCCTTCCCCGTCGCGCAGGTGGGCGCGGGCGTCCTCGGCGAGCTCGGCGGCCTAAGGCGAGCCTAAATGTTGTTGGCGATCCGTCAAGAGACTTGTTAGCATCCCGTCAACGACGGGCGTTCACGAAGTCGCGGAGCAGATCGGGATGAAGGCATGACAGACAAGGAGCTGGACACCATCAAGGAGCTCGTCGCGCAGGCGCCGAGCACCGGCGCGGGCTACAAGGTCACTCTCGACTTCACCGTCTACGCGCCCGACCGGATCGGCAGCCACCCGCGCGGCGCGGTGCTGATCTCGGGCAACCGCCACCAGGTCGAGGGCGAGTTCGGCAGCTGGGGCCGCTGGCTCACGCTCGAGGACAGATGGGCCTTCATCGAGCGCATGGGCACCTTCTGGGACGAGCTGGTCGCCATCAAGGACACGCAGGCCGCTCGCGCCGGGATGGCGAAGTCGGCCTCGAAGGCGAAGCGCGCCCCCCGCACGCACCAGTAATGCTCGCCTACCTCGATCCAGGCAGCGGCGGCATCGGCCCGCTGGAAGTCTTCATCGGCGTCCTCATCGGCCTCATAGTCGTGGGGTTCTTCGTGATGGTGATCGCCGCTGTCGTCGGCGCGGTCATCCTCGTCAGAGGGCGGAAGTAATGGCGGCCTCGAAGGCGACGACCTGCGGCCAGCCGGTCCAGGGTGGCGGCGAGCGTCTGCTCGACCCCGGGCACCGGGCACCCGGCGGTTACCGGGATTGGGGCTCATCGGTTTCGACCATCCCCCTGGGTGGATTGACGCTTGAACTGCGGCGGAGGTTTGTTGCCGGATCACCGTTGCTGGGGCCAGGGCAGGCCAGCCGAGCCCTTAGGCGGGGCGCACAGGGGCCGCTGAGAGCGCGGCACTCCCCCCCGGCCGCACAGCGGCGGGTATCCAGCACCTCCAATCAGCTGCAGAAGTAGACGTACTCGTAATAGATCAAGCCATCGCGGCCGCGACGTTCGACAGCGATGGGGAAGCAGTCCGAGCTGACTGGCGCTGAACTCACGCTCTCGCCGAACGCTGGCTTCTCTTGATGACTCCCGCCGCCTGAACTCACTGGCACCGCCGACATTGGCGACGCAGCGGGATTCGCTGACGCGGGCGCGGCGGCGGCAGCGACCAAGCCCGCCGCGCCAAGGGTGACGATCAGCTTCTTCATACGCATCGAGAACCTCCGCGTGTCGGTGCTGTTGGGGCGTCGGCCTTCGGGCGCGGCTGGCAGATGTGGCAGATGCAGTTGCAGCCGTGAACGAGTGTCCGCGAGTCCTTCATTAGCCAGCTCATGGTTTCCTCCTGGGTGAGTTGACGCCTTGTACTGCGGCGGAGGTTCGTTGGCGGATCACCGTGGTCCATCACGAGGCAGTGGTCGTCGAGGCCGCCGAGGTGGGGCCGCACGAGCATGCGCCTCGCGCTTCGTTTCACCGGCTCAGCTGTCGCCGGGTAGCGGGGGTCTGCAGAACCTAACCGGCTTCACCCTCGAGCCGCGTGAGGTACCTGTTCTCCCGGCACCACGTCCGGCAGTAGTTCTGATCCCTACCGACCGGCGTGAACGTCTGGCCGCATGTGCGGCACGTTCGTTCAGGGATGGGATCGCGACGGCGGGGGGCGTTCAAGCGCTCGCCGTGACGCTGCCGGTATTGCCGCTTGGCGAGTGCGAAGCAGTCACGGCACCCACCAGGTCCGCCCATCCGGAGACGATCGGCGCTTCGCGAAAGCGTCAGGCGGCTTGGTCTCGCCGCACTTGGTACACCGCTTCTCCGCCACCAGAGCGAAGTGTTCCACTGCGACCCGAGGCG
>CAVTZF010000038.1:0-47037 GCA_963739095.1 uncultured Thermoleophilaceae bacterium | reverse complement strand
CGCGCAACGCGGCGCTCGACCACCTGCGGGCGCGCCGCCAGATCCCCTTCGAAGAGGTCCGCACGACCGACGAGGGGCACGAGCAGGTCGGCTTCGACCGCTCACAGTCCCTGCGCGAGGCGTTCCACCGGCTCCCCCAGGACCAGCGCGAGGTGCTCGTCCTGCGTCACATCGCCGGGCTCTCGCCGAGCGAGATCGCCCAGCGGATCGGCAAGACGGAGAGCGCGGTGCACGGCCTGCATCACCGCGGCCGTGGCGCCCTCCAGGCTTCGCTTCGGGAGCTCGAGGCAGCTCCCGTGATCGCCGGCTAGGCGGTCTCCGCGAAGATCTGAGCCGCGACGCGGCCCGAGTCGATGTCCGCGGCCAGCGCGAGCGACGCGCGCGCCAGCAGCTGCGCCACGGTGACGCCGGCGTCGAAGGCCTCGGCTTCGAGCGCGCCCCAGGCGCCGGGCTCGAGCGCGACGGTCAGGGCGCGCGGCCACTCGACCGCAGGCTCGCCGAGGAAGCTCGCCGCCTTCGGCCGCTGTGCGGCTCCAAGGTGGTAGAGCGCGGCCCGCGAGACGAACTCCCCGGGCGTGAGGCCGAGCGTCAGCGCCTGGTACTCGATCGCCTCGATTCCGAAGGGCTCGAGCAGCAGCGGGATGCGGCGCATCGTGAGCATCTAGAAGCTATATCGGCTGGAGCGGCGAAAAACTTGCGTCAGCGCGCCAGCAGATCGCGCAGCTTCCCGCGCGAATCCACGTCCAGCTTGCGGAAGCTGTGGCCCAGATGCCACTCGACGGTCTTGACGGTCACGACGAGCTGGTCGGCGATCTGGCGGTTCGAGAGGCCGCGCGCGGCCAGCAGGGCCACCTGGCGCTCGCGCTCCGTGAGTGCGTCGACGCCGGAGACGGCCGTGCGCCGCGGGCGGGCGCCAGCGGTCTTGGCCTCGTTCTTCGCGCGCGCCACGAGCGCCTCCGCGCCGCAGCGCTCTGCGAGGTCGAGGCCGAGGCGCAGCGGCTCGCGGGCGTCGCGGCGACGCCCGGAGCGGCGCAGGGCCGCGCCGAACTCCACGAGCCCGCGCGCCCGCTCGAGCGCCGCCTGTGAGCTCTCGAGCTGCTTGACCGCCGCCTCGAGCGCCTCGAGGCCCGCCTCGGGCCCGCGGATCATGCCGAGCGCACGCAGCGCGCGCCCGACCGGGCCGGGAGCACCGAAGGCCTCCGCCAGCTCGAGCTCGCGCTCGGCGAGCTCGTTGGCCTCCTCGGCCTGCCCGAGCACCGCCAGCGCGATCGCCGCGCTCGAGCGCCAGGGCGACATCGACGGGTTGTCGGCACCGCCCGCGGGGCCGAGCTCGCCGCAGCGGCGGTAGTCGGCGAGCGCGCCCTCCACGTCTCCCTCGAGGAATGCGAGCCGGGCGCGTGTGATCAGCGTGGCGCTGTGGGTCGCGGTGTGCTCGCCGGGGCCGCGCTCGGCAGCGGTGAGATGACGGCGCGCGGCGCGGAAGTCACCGCGCTCGATCATGCAGTTCGCGAGCACGACGCGCGCGCCGCTGAGGCTGAGCCGCCAGCCGTGGCGCTCGACCGCGAGTGCCTGGCGGGCGTCGGCGGCGGCGTCCGGGATGCGCCCGCGCAGGAGGATCGCGATCGAGCGCATATGCGACGCGTTCGCGAAGCCGAGCACCGATCCGCGTGTGCGCGCGTCCTCGACCGCGGCGGTGAGCGCGGCCTCCGCCGTCTGCAGGTCCTCGGCGATCGAGAGAGCGAAGGCGGGCAGGTAGTAGACCGGGCCGTCGGCGGTTTCGTCCTCGAGCAGCGCACCGCGCGCGAGCGCCCGCTCGGCGAGCTCGCGCACCTCGGCGCTCGGCCGGCCGCGGATGGCGCCGTCCATGGCGTGCACCGCGAGCAGGGCCCGCTTGCCCGCGTGGTCCGCGCTGTCCGGGATCTCGCCGAGCAGCGCCTGGCCATCCGGATCCGGCTTGCCGAACAGCGCCGTGCTGGCGCGTGCCGCGCGCAGGCGCCCGGTGAGCTCGTCGTCCTCCTCGCCGGCGTTCTCGAGCGCGAGGTCGAAGAGCGCCTTGGCCTCGTCCTGGCGGCCGAGTGCGAACAGCGCGCGGCCTGCGTCGAGGGCGCTGCCGAGCTGCTCCGGCACGGCCGTCACGGAGTCGACCGCCTCGCTCAGGCGGCGCGCCGCCTCTGGCTCGCCGGCGGTCGCCTCGGCGCAACCGAGTTCGAAGACCACGTGGGCACGCAGGCGGCGCGGCGGCGGCTCGTCGAGCGCGCGGCGCAGGTAGCGGACGGCGTCGGCGGGGCGGCCGGCTCCGCGCGAAGCCGCCGCCGCCTCGCAGAGTGCCTCGACGGCCCAGCCGCTGCCGGTGCGTGTGGCGGCCATCAGATGCGCCGCGATCCGCTGCGCCGGGGCGTCCTCGGACGCCAGGATCCGCGACGCGCGCCGGTGCAGGGTGGCGCGCTCGATCGGCGACAGGCTTGCCGCGATCGCGGTCGATACGACCGGCTGGCTGAAGGAGAGCGGCTCGTCTGCGCGCAGCAGGCCGGCCTCGATCAGACCGTCCGCGATCGTCGCGGCCTGCTCGGAGTCGAGCCGCGCGAGGCCCGCGACGTGGCGGAGCTCCGCCCCCGCTCCGAGGATCGCGAGCGCCTTGAGGAGATGCGGGCGCGGCGGGGTCGAGCCCGTTGCGCGTGCGCCATCGCCCAGTCGTAGACGTTCGCGGGCGCGAGCACGCGCACCCCGGAGGCGGTCAGTCCCGCCGAGCCGTTGCAGGCGACGAGCTCGCCGGCGATCTCGTCGATCAGAAAGGGGTTGCCGCCCGAGGCGTCGTGGATCGCGCGGCAGGCGCTCTCGGGCGCGCCCGGCAGCCAAGTTTCCCGCACGCGGCGAGCCGTGGCCTCGGCGCTCAGTGGCCTGAGCGTCGCTCGCCGCGTGGCGGGGTGGCGGGCGAGCTCGCCGACGAGCGAAGGTGCCTGCGCGGCCCGGCACCGAGCCGGCCGTGATCACGAGCGCCACCGGCAGCTCCTCGAGCCGCGCGCCCAGGTGCAGGAGGAAGCGCAGGCTTGCCTCGTCGGCGAGATCGGCGTCGTCGACCGTGAGCAGCACCGGCGCATGCTCGGCGAGCTTGGCGCAGAGCCGGAAGACGCCGTGGAGCACGTCGGAGGACGGCTCGACCGAGCGCGGTCCGCCCTCGAAGAGCGGCAGAGCCTGCCGAGCAGACCCGCTCAGCAGGCTCGCGCGCTCCTCCTCCCCAGCTCGTGTGAGCCTTGCCTCGAAGAGCTGAAGCACGACGCCGAAGCCGAAGTCCCGCTCATGGCCGCTGCCGGTGGCGCACAGCACGTCCATCCCGAGCTCCTCGGCCTGTGCCCGCGCAGCGCGGCCAGCAGGGCGGTCTTGCCGAGCCCACCCGTCCCCTGGATCAGGACGACGCCGCCCGTGGCCGGCGCATGCAGCGCTCGAGAGCCTGGACCGCGAGGCCCGTGGGCTCGTCGCGGTCGATCAGAGTGCGGTGGAACGCAGCATCGACCCGTCGCTCCGGGCGCGAGCCCGCTCCCAAAGCGCGGGGGCCATTCACCCGACAAGACTAGGCGCGGTCTGCAAACCGCGCAAATTCCGTCCTAGCGGGGCGGATTCTTGCGCTCGCCGAATGCGCCGCCGATGCGCTCCGCCAGCCGGCCGCCGTCCAGATCGGCCAGGTAGTAGAGCAGCGCGTGCTCGGCGAGCCGCGACGGATCGACACCCTGCCCGGCCGCCTCCTGGCGCAGGGCGGCGAAGGTGTCGTCGTCCAGGTCGACGTCGAAGCCGTCGCCGTCGTGGAGGGTCGCGCTGAAAGCGCGGCACGCGCCAGGCCGCACGACCGCTGTCGCGGTCGGCGAGGTAATAGAGCGACGCCGTGCGGACCACCGCGCTCGCCGAGTCACGATGCTCCTCCGCGAATTCGGACAGGGCCTCCTGTCCGAAGGAATCGAGGCGAAGCGTCATGCTCTTGGTCATCCAGGCCCTCTCCGTGGGACGAGTGCGTCTTCGAGGGGCGTCGACCCGCGCTCGCCTCAAGATACTGAACGACGCCGTGGGAACTGAACGCGCCGCGGCCGCCCGCGTATGCGCGAATGGGCCTTTTCCCCTCCTCGAGCGGTCTGGATGGGCGGGGGGAAAGGAAACCTCTCCCCCCGCCCGACGGGTCCAGATCAGGGCGCCGAGGCGCCCTGCCAGGGCTGCGGACCAGTCGACCGAACCGCCGCCGGGCGGCTCGAAGGCCCACATCGCATCAACGGGCGAAGTGCTCTGATTTCTTGCGCCGGGCGTAACCCAGCCGGCGGGTAGGGTTCGTATCCGCCGTGGAGACCACCCTGGAACGTGCGGAGGAGCTCGCCGAGCGGCTGCTGCCCGACCGCACTCCGAAGCGGCGCATGCTGGTGATCGTCAACCCGTACGCGACGACCGTCTCCGATCGGCTGCGCAACCTCGTCGTGTACGCGCTGCAGTCGCGTTACGCGGTGGAGGCGATCGACACGCAGGAGCGCAACCACGCCACGCTGCTCACCCGCGAGGCCGCGCGCGAGGGCTACGACGTGGTGGTCGCCTTCGGCGGGGACGGCACCGTCAACGAGGCGGCCAACGGCCTCGTCGGCTCGGACACGCCACTCACCGCCCTGCCGGGCGGATCTACGAATGTCTGGGCGCGCGTGCTCGGGATCCCGAACGACGTGGTCGACGCGACCGAGCACATGCTGCGCATGGCGGACGAGTGGAGGCCGCGGCCCGTCGACCTGGGCCGCGTCGACGACCGCCACTTCGTCTTCTCCGCGGGGGTCGGCCTCGACGCGAGCGTCGTCAAGGACGTCGATGCCCATCCCTATCGCAAGGCCCGCTTCGGCGCCTGGTTCTACGGCTACACCGCCCTCGCGACCTTCAACCGCAAATACCTCGTCAACCCACCCCAGGTGCGCGTGCGCGCGGGCGGGCAAGAGCTGCGCGGGGTGACGGTCGTCGTGCAGAACGCCGAGCTCTTCACCTACTTCCGCGAGCGCCCGATCCGGGTGGTCGAGCCGGCTGGGCTCGGGCTCGGCTCGATCTCGATCGGCGTGCTGAAGCGCGCGACCGTGCTCGAGCTCCCCACGCTCGTGCCGCGGCTCCTGTCCGGGAAGGCCGCCAGCGTCATGCGCAACCGCCAGGTCCACGCGCTCCCCCAGCTGTCGGTCGCCACGGTCGAGGCGCTCGACGACCGCCCCTTCCCCGTGCAGGTCGACGGCGACTACATCGGCGACTTCTCGGAGGTTGAGTTCGGGGTGACGCCGGGAGGGTTGATGGCGGTGGCCTGAGCTCAGACCGTCGGCGTCACCCGGTACGCATCGAACACCGACTCGATGTTCCGGATCCGGGTGATGGCCGTCTTCAGCGACTGGGTGTCCCCCACCTCGACGACGAAGCGGTTCTTGACCATCGGGTGCACGACCGTGCAGCGCGCCTCGAGGATGTTGATGCCGGTCTCGGCGAAGGTCCGTGAGAGGTCCTCGAGCAGGCGGTGGCGGTCCCAGCCGTCGACCTGCAGCTCGACGCGGAAGGACGAGGTGGTGTCGCCCTCCCACTCCACGGTCGCGAAGCGCTCCGGGTTCTTCTTCAGCGCGACCGCGTTCGGGCAGTTCTCGTGGTGGATCGTGATGCCCTTGCCGAGCGAGATGTAGCCGACGATCGGGTCGCCGGGAACGGGCCGGCAGCACTTCGCGATCCGCAGCATCACGTCCTCGACGCCCTCGACCTTGATGCCGTAGGTGGAGGAGGCCGCTGTCTTCTTCGGCGTCTCCTTGCGCTCGAGGAGCTCCGCCGCCGGCGAGGGTTCCTCGACCGCCGACTCGCCCTCCTTCAGGCGGTGCATCAGCTTGTTGACGACGGTCTTGGAGGAGATCTTCGCCTGGCCGAGCGCGATGTAGAAGTCCTCGCCCTTGCGGAAGCCCATCTCGCGAATCACGTCCGCCAGCAGCGGCGAGCCCGCGATCTTCTGTGGCGGCAGGCCGGCGCGCTTGAGGTTCTCGTGCAGGATCTCGCGGCCGGTGCGCTCGGAGTCCTCGCGGCGCTCGCGCTTGAACCAGGCGCGGATCTTCGACTGGGCGCGCGTCGTCTTGGCGAGTGCGAGCCAGTCGCGCGACGGGCCGCGCTCCTTCTTCGACGTCAGCACCTCGACGATGTCGCCGGACTGCAGCGTGTAGTGGAGCGGCACGATCTTGCCGTTGACCTTGGCGCCCACGCAGCGGTGGCCGACGTCCGTGTGGATCTCGTATGCGAAGTCGAGCGGCGTGGCGCCCGCGGCGAGCGACTTGACCTCGCCCTTGGGCGTGAAGACGAACACCTCGTCCTCGAACAGGTCTGCCTTGAGGCTCTCGGCGAACTCCTGCGGGTCCTTCGTCTCCTGCTGCCAGTCGAGCAGGTGGCGCAGCCACTCGACCTTCGCCTCGACGGGCTTCGAGCCGTCCTCCTTGTAGATCCAGTGCGCCGCGACGCCGAACTCGGCGGTGCGGTGCATCTCCATCGTTCGGATCTGGATCTCGAGCGGCCGCCCCTCGGGCCCGATCACGGTCGTGTGGAGCGCCTGGTACATGTTGAACTTGGGCATCGCGACCCAGTCCTTGAAGCGCCCGGGCAGCGGCTTCCAGAGCGAGTGGATCACCCCGATGGCGCCGTAGCAGTCCTTGACCGAGTCGACGATCACGCGCATCGCGGTGAGGTCGTAGATCTCGTTGAACTCGCGACCCTTCTTGGTCATCTTCGAGTAGATCGAGTAGAAGTGCTTGGCGCGACCCGAGATCTCGGCCTCGATGCCGACGGCGGCGAGCTCCTTGCCGAGGTACTCGCCGGCCCGGCCCACGTAGGCCTCGCGCTCGTCGCGCTGCTGTGAGACCAGCTGCTTGATCTCGTTGTACTTGCGCGGGTGCAGGGTCGCGAAGGCGAGGTCCTCGAGCTCCCACTTGATCGCGTGGATGCCGAGCCGGTGCGCCAGCGGGGCGAAGATCTCGAGCGTCTCCTTCGCCTTCTCCTGCTGCTTCGGCTTCGGCATCGCGCCGATCGTGCGCATGTTGTGCAGCCGGTCGGCGAGCTTGATGAGGATGACCCGGATGTCCTGGGCCATCGCGACCATCATCTTGCGGTAGTTCTCGGCCTGGCGGTCGTCGCGGCTCTGGAAGGTGACGCCCGACAGCTTCGTCACGCCGTCGACCAGCTGGCAGATCTCGTCGCTGAACTCCTCGCGCACCTCGTCGAGCGACGCACTCGTGTCCTCCACGGTGTCGTGCAGCAGCGCGGAGCAGAGGGTCGCCGTGTCGAGCCGCATGCCGGCGCAGATCTTGGCCACGCCGACCGGGTGGACGATGAAGTCCTCGCCGGTCGCGCGGCGCTGGTCGGCGTGGCGGTCGCAGGCGAACACGAACGCCTTCTCGACGAGCCGGCGGTCGATCTCCTCAGCGGCCTCGTCGGCGTGCTCCTCGACTACCGCGAACAGGTCGGCGAGCAGGACGCGCTGGTCGTCGGTGAGCCGTGAGCGCAGTCCGCTCGACTCGAGCGCCCCGGCTCCCGGGTGCTCGTCGACGGGGTGGTGCTCGAAGTCGCCCCGCTCCGCCTCGTCGCCACCCGGGCGCGTGGGTGCGGTGGCCGGCACGCCGACCCTAGGCCTCCCGTCGCCACGCGGTAGCTTCGGCATCTCCCCTCCGAGTTTAGAGTCGCCCCCGGCGCGGGGTCACGCGCCGCTGCCGGCGGGTTGGGGCCAACACCGGAATGTCCGCACACAGCGGGCCGCGACCACCCGTCGCTAGGACGCGCGCGCGGCCGGCGCTGCCTGCGGGGCGGCAGGCAGTTCGCCGGCCAGCGCGCGCTCGATCCGCTCGAAGCGCGTGCGGTAGCCGCGGAACGACGGCGAGAGCTCGAGGTCGCTGCGCACGCCGTCGACCACGGTGCAGCTCGGCGCGTCCAGGTCGGTGTCGACGAGCCCGAGCTCCCCGAGGACGCGCAGCGCGCGCCCACAGGCGGCAGGGGTGCGGGGGTAGGCGCCCTCGCCCACCAGCGCGGCCTCGAGCTCGGCCGCGGGAGCACGTTCCGGAAGCGAGCGCAGCGCGCGGAACATCTCAGTGAGAGCCCCGCGCAGCTCGAGCTCGGCGCGCCAGACGGCGAGCGCGAACGCGGCCTCGCCGGGCCCCCAGGCGGCGTGCCCGCTCGGCGCCAGCCGCAGCAGGGGATCGGTCATCGCGCCCGGCGGCGGATCGAGCGCCAGCAGATGCTCGAAGCCCGCGGCGAGTTGCGGCTCGGCTTCGAGCCCGCTCCAGGAGACGACGGCGAGGCCGCCCTCCGCCATGCCGGCGACGAGCGCCTCGAGCGACGCGCGCCGGCGCGGCACGTCTGCCACCGCCACCAGCACGCTCTCTCCGCTCGAGAGCAGATCGCCGGCCACGCCCGCGAAGCCGGCGCCGCGACGGTCCGTGACCGAGCCGGAGCCGGCCGGTGCGTGAGCCCCGTCCGGATCGCGCTCGAGCTCGGCGCGCACGCGCTGCCAGAACGGCCGGTCCTCACCCAGCTCACGCAGGCTGCCCGGCTCCGGCGGGCACAGGGCGCGCAGGACGACGCGCGGCTCGACCGCTCCGTTCCAGCGGTTGCTCTCGAGTCGCACCGCGACGTGGCGGGCCTCGCCGGCCGCGAGCGACTTCTGAGTGGCGCCGAACGCGACGCCGCGCGCGCGGATGCCGGCGCTCACGAGCGTGAAGCGGGCGTGCTGGCGCTCCTCCCCCATGCCGGCCACGTTCGCGATGCGCGCAGCCGGCACGAGCAGCGTCGGCTGTGGGTTGCCCATGCCGAACGGCCGGAGCACGTCGAGTTCCTCGGCCAACTCGAGCCCGAGCTCAGCGCCGGGCACGACCGCGTCGACGCGCTCGACGGGAATCAGGTCGTCCGGGCTGAGCGCTGCTCCCGCATGGGCGGCGAGTGCGTCGCGGAAAGCGTCCACGGAGGCCGCGTCGAGCTCGACCCCGGCCGCCATCGGGTGCCCGCCAGAGCGGGTGAGGTGCGCCGCACAGGCGCCGAGCCCGGCGTGCAGGTCGTACGCCGAGATGCTCCGCCCCGACCCGCGCCCGCCGCCGTCCTCGTCGAGCGCGATCACCACCGCGGGCCGGCGCCACTTCTCGACGAGCCGTGAGGCCACGATCCCGACGACGCCGGGGTGCCAGCCGGTGTCGGCCACGACGAGCGCGGCCCGGCTCGCCTGGGGCGCGCAGGCGGCGTCGGCCGCGAACAGGATGCGCGTCTCCGCCTCCTGGCGCTCGCGGTTGAGGGAGTCGAGCTCGCGTGCGATCTCGTCCGCGCGGGCGCCGGATTCGGTCAGCAGCAGCTCGAGCGCAGCGTCCGCCCGGCCCATGCGCCCGGCGGCGTTGATGCGCGGGCCGAGCCGGAAGCCGAGCGCGTGCTCGGATACGTCGCCCGGCTCGACCGCGGCGACCGCCATCAGCGAGCGCAGGCCCGGTTTCTCGCTGCGAGCGAGCGCGCGCAGGCCCTCCCTGACGATGCGCCTGTTCTCGTCGCGGAGCGGCACGAGATCGCAGACCGTCGCCAGCGCGGCGAGGTCGAGGTCGTCGTCGGCCGCGCCCGCGGGGTGCCCAGCCGCGTCGCGCAGGGCGTGCGAGAGCTGCAGAACGACCCCGGCGGCGCACAGCACGGCCGGATATGGCTCGCGGCCCGGCGGCGCCGGGTGGACGATCGGGCAGTCCGGCAGCTCGGCGCCTGGCCGGTGGTGGTCAGTGATGACCACGTCGAGCCCGGCGGCGCGCGCGGCCGCGACCGGCTCGATCGCGGTGATCCCGCAGTCAACGGTCACGAGCAGGCCGGTGCCGCGGGCGGTGAGCCGCTCGACAGCGGCCGTCGATAGGCCGTAGCCCTCGTCGAAGCGGCTCGGCAGCGCCCAGGCAGGTTCGGCGCCGAGCGCGCGCAGGGTCCGTACGAGCATGGCGGTCGAGCAGACGCCGTCCACGTCGTAGTCGCCGAACACGGCGATGCGGGTGCCCCGCCGCGCGTGATCGAGGATCAGCTCGCAGGCCTCGGGCACGCCTGGCAGCGAGCGCGGGTCGTGGCGCTCCTCCGCCGCGAGGAAGCGGCGGGCGTCGTCCGGATCGGCGAAGCCGCGTCGCGCCAGCACCGTCGCGACGGTCGGCGACACCCCGAGCGCGGCGGCCAGCCGGCGTGCCACGGCAACCTCGTAGGGCACGCACGTCCAGCGTGACGGTCTCGCCTGCATCCGACCCATCCTCGGAGGAGAAGCGGACGGAATGGCCGCGCTCTCCCCCTGGGTGGACCGGCCGTACCCCCGGGGGCCCCCCACGTCGGAGCCCGGGGGGTCTGGCCGCTCGGGCGGATGCTTCGGATACTCGAACTCGAGATGACCGCCGGCCCGGGACTCGCAGCCAGCCGTGCTTCGTCGACGCTCTCGCCCGCGCTCGGCGCCCTTGCCGAGCTCGAGTTCAGGCTCGGCGACTGGGCGGCCGCGCACGAGGCGGCGAGTGCAGCGCTCCAGAGTGCTCGCCGCGCAGCGGTCGACCCCGAGATCCGCTGCGGGCTCACGCGCCTGGCCGTCATCGAGGCCGGGATGGGCCGCGAGGAAGACTGCCGGAGGCACGCCGGCGAGGCCATGCGCCTGGCCGACGCAGCGGCCGACTGGCCGATGCAGGCCCTCGCCGGGGAGGCGTTCGGCCTGCTCGAGCTCGGGCTCGGGCGCCTCGACGCCGCGGTCGAGCGGCTCGAGCTGGTCGAGCGCATCTGTCGCGCCCACCCCGAGGCCGGCGGCTATGCGGTGAGCTGGGCGGCCGACCTCGCCGACGCGCTCGTGCGCCGCGGCGACCATGCCGGCGCGCGTCGCCTGCTCGGCAGCGCCGAGCCCACCGCAGCGCTGGAGCGGGCGCGCGCCATGCTCGCTCCGCGGAACGCGTTCGGGCGGCTTTTCAAGCGGACGCTCGACGGGTGTGCCTGGTCGCGCGAGCCCTTCGAGCTCGGCCGAGCGGAGCTGTGCTTCGGCGAGCGCCTGCGGCAGGCATGCCGAGCGGACGAGGCTCGTGCGCATCTGGAGGCGGCGCTCGGAGTCTTCGAGGAGCTGGGAGCGCGGCCCTGGGCCGAGCGCGCCCGGCGAGAGCTGACGGCGGCATGACCGGCCCGGACGTCTACCGTGAGCGGGTCGTCGCGGCCGGGTGCTCGATCCGGCTGCCACGGCTGGGAGCCGAGCGCCGCGCCGGCCTGATCCACCGCGTGCGCGACCGCGGCGGCGTCAACGTCGTTGCGCTGCGGGCCGAGGCCGTCAACGCCGACGAGCGCGACGCGCTGCTGCGCTTCCGCTTCGCCCAGTACCTCGACGTCGGCTTCATAGACACGGAGCTCGCCCAGCGGGAGTGGCTCGTGCGCGATCCAGGGGGCCCCGACGCGCCCGGCAGCGTCGATTGCGTCGCCGTCGACGCAGCGGACGGGCTGGTGCTCGCATCCGTGTCGATGCGCGCACCTGCCGCTGCCCCCGCCGGCACCACGCTGAGCACGCGCGACCGCCCGCTGCTGCCGCTCGAGGAGCACTTCGGCTGGGGCGCCCTCAACCGCCTGCGACTGCTCCCCGAGCTGCCCTTGGAGCGGCTGCGCGAGCTGAGCCGCTTCGTGAAGAACCAACGCCTCGGCGAGCGTGCTGAGCTCGGCACGCGCGCGGTGGTCGAGGTGTGCGTTGCGGCGCTGCGCTGCCTGACCGGGCCGCTGAGCCTCGAGGTAGAGGCATTCGCCGGGGAGTTCGAGGACGCCGTGGCGCGCAGGCACCTCGAATTCCTGGAGACGCCGTTCGTGATGGTGCGCGGCGGGCTGCCCGCCTTCGAGCCCGGCCATTTCCTGCGCCCTGCGCTCGACGGGCGCACGCGCTATCCGTTCGCCGGCCTCGTCTCGGACCTGGCTTCGACGGCCGCTCGCCTGCAGGCGATCGAGGCAGCGCTCGCGGAGCCCGGCCTGGATGCGCTCATGCGGCTGGTGGCGGCCCCGGCGCAGAAGCCGCCCTGCAGCAGCCTGCTTCCACGTGACGGCGTCCCGATCCTCGCGGACACGCCGATGCCGCAGCGCGAGCTGGGTGCGGCGGCGCGCCGGCGCGGCCGGGCGCTCGGAGCGAGGCTGCGCTCGTTCGCCCCGCTCGCGGGCCTTTCCGACACCGAGTGCACGACCCTCCATCGCCTGCTCGAGCCGCTCCAGGTGGCGGCGGGCGCGACGGTGGTGGCCCGCGGCGAGCCCGCCGACGCCCTCTTCCTGATCGAGCGCGGAGAGGCCCAGGTGCGCGGCTCGGCCACGCTCGGCCCGGGCGACTGGTTCGGCGAGATCGGCCTGCTCACCGGCGGCCGGCGCACGGCCGACGTGGTCGCCGCGACGCCGCTGCGGCTGCTGCGCCTGGGCGCCGACGTGTTCCGGCGTCACCTGCATCCCCTGCCCGACGTCCACGGCGAGCTGAGCCGGGTCGCGCTCCTGCGCGCAGCGGCCCGGCTGGAGGCGGCGTGAGACTTGCCGCGAGCACCGCCGTGGGCGCGGCGGCGCTGCGCGCGGCCGGGGCCCGCGACCGGCGCCTCCGCGGGCCCGACCGGCTGGCGGAGCGCTTCGTGCCGGGCGGGCTGCGGCTCACGGCGCTCGTGAAGGTCCCGCTGCTGCGGGCGCTCGCCCCCCGCCTCGCCGAAAGCCTGATGCCGGGCTCGTACTGGTACGAGCTCGCGCGCGTGCGGCACATGGACGGGCTGCTGCGGGAGGAGATCGCGGCTGGGGCGCGCCAGCTCGTGATCCTCGGCGCGGGGCTCGACTCGCGCGCGCACCGACTCGCACACCGGCTGACGGGCGTCACGACCTTCGAGGTCGACCACCCGGCCGCCGCGGCCTTCAAGCGCGAACGGGTGCGGCGGGTCTTCGGAGCGCTCCCGGGGCGGATCCGCTACGTGGACGCCGATCTCAACGCCGGCCAACTGGGGTCTGCACTCAGGGCGGCCGGTCACCGCGAGGATGAGCGCAGCGTCGTGCTCTGGTCAGGTGTCTCGCCCTACCTCCAGGCGTCCGGCGTCGCCACCGTGCTCGACTGGGTCGGCGGGGACACCGCGCCAGGCAGCGCGCTCGTGTTCGACTACGTCTTCCGTGAGGCGCTCGACGGCAGTTCCTGGTTCTACGGCGCGGCCGAGCTGCGCCGGCGCGTGGCGGCCACCGGCGAGCCGCTCGTGTTCGGCATCCCGCGCGGGTCCTGCACCGCGCTGCTGGGCGCATACGGCCTGCGGCTCGTCACGGACCACGGCCCCGAGGAGCTCGAGCGCCGCCACCTGCTGTGCGGCGAACGGCTCGCCGGGAGGCCCTACGGCTTCGTCTCGATTGCGCATGCGCGCGTGCCCGAGGTTGCATTGCATCCCTGATCCCCTTTACAAAGGGTGTTGGAGTGGCCACGCCGGACCAGCTGCACGGGGCCGGGACACGGATCGCGCGACCCGCGCTCGCGGAACGCCTGAACCGGGCGCTCGACGCCGGATCGCTGCTGCTCGTCGCAGGCGCCGGCTCGGGCAAGACCGCCGCGCTCGAGGAGGCGCTCGCCGGCCGCGATGCCCTCGCCGCCTGGATCCGCTGCGCGCCGGCCGACGCGGACGGCGGGCGGCTGCTGCGGCGGCTCGTGCAGGCCATCAGCGAGGCGGCGCCCGGAGCGGTGGACCTGCTCGCCGAACGGCTCGCGATAGCACAGGAGCGCATCGACGCCCGTGCCGTGGGAGAGGAGCTGGTGAGCGAGCTCGACCGGCTCCTGCTCGAGCAGCTCGTGATCGTCCTGGACGACGCCGAGCACCTGGGCGGCTCGGCTGTCGCGGTCGTGGAGGACCTGCTCGCCGCGCGCTCGCCGGTGCTGCGCATCGCGCTCGCCACACGCACGGCGCTGCCGCTGCGGGTGGCCAAGCTGCGAACGGGAGGCATGCTCACCGAGCTCGGCGCGGCGGAGCTTGCCTTCAGCCCGGAGGAATGCGGTGCGCTGCTGCGGCTGCGCGGCCGGCCCGACGCCGAGGCGGAGCGGCTTTTCTCGGCCACCGAGGGCTGGCCGCTCGGCGTGGCGCTCGGGGCGCGCTATGCGGACATCCCCTCGCTGGCGGGAGCCGACTCGCGCGGGCCGCTGTTCGACTTCCTGCGCGAGGAGGTCCTCGACCGGGTCGAGCCCACGCTGCGCGCCGCGCTGATCGACTCGAGCGTGCCCTTCGAGCTCGACCGGGCCTGCATGGACGCGCTGGGTCTACCCCCCGACTTCCCCGAGCAGGCCGCGCGCGCCGGGCTGCGACCACGGCCCGTCCACGGCGCCGACGGCCGGCTCGCCCACCACCCGCTCGTTCGTGAGTTCCTGCTCGACCGGCTCGAGCTCGAGCGCGAGGACGGCGCGGTGCGGGAGCTCAACGCCCGCGTGGCCGCGGCGCTGGCCGCGTCCGGGCGCGGCGAGGACGCGATCATGCACTGGCTCGCGGCAGAGGCGTGGGAGGAGGCACGCGATGCGATCGCGGCGGCGGGACCGGCGCTCCTGCACAGCGCGCCCGACACGGTCCAGGGCTGGCTCGACGCCCTGCCGGACGCACAACGAGGCACAGCACCCGCGCTGCTCCTGCAGGGCGCGCTCGATTGGGCGGCGGGCCGGCAGGCCGAGGCCGTGGAGCGACTGCGCGAATCGGCGCGCCTGTTCGCCGAGGCCGGCGACGTCGCCGGCCTGTGGCTCGCACGCTTTGCGCTCGCCGATCCGCTCTTCGTCACCGGCGCGATCGGGGAGGTCGTGGAGCTGGCGGAGGGTTTCGACGACGAGCCCGCCCTCGCCGCGGGCTTCACGCCCCCGGCGCTCGCCGCCTACGCCGCCGCGGCGCTGAGCGCGCTCGGCCGGGTGGCTGAGTGCGATGCGCTCTCGCGCAGGCTGCTTGCACACCCGCACTCGGACTTCGTGAAGCCGCATTGGATCGTCTGGGCTTGCTACGAGCATCAGCTCGCGGGCGACTTCGATCGGCTCATTCCCGCCGCCCACCACGCGATCCGCGAGTTCGAGCGCTTCGACCCCGTGGGGCGCCTGCCCGTGGTCGCGGCAATCCTCCCTCTGGCGCTGGGCGACCAGGGCCGCGACGACGAGGCGCTCGTCGCCTGGCGACGCGTCGAGGAGTTCGCCGGCGGCCGCCGCTCGCGCGCCATGCTGAAGGTGAGCATCGTGTGGCAGGCGCTGCTCCACGCCCGCGCCGGGCGCGCCGGCCCCGCGTCAGACCTGCTCGCACGCGCGGACGGCGAGACCGGCGTCGGCTGGCGCGAGTACACCACTGAGCTTGCACGGGCGCGGGTGTCGATGCTGCACGGCGACCCGGCAGCCGCGTCCGCAGCCTGCGAGCGGGCGCTCGCGATTGCCGAGCAGATCCCGCTCGCCGAACGCTTCCAGGCCGTGGTCGAGGCCGCGCCGCTGCTGCTCGACGCGGGCCTTCCCTCACGCAGTCGCGAGCTGGTGGACGGCGCGCTCGCGGACTGCGAGGCGCGGGTGCCGGGCGACGTCGGCCGCTACTCGCGCGCGCTCCTGCTGGGCCTGCGCGCCTGGCTCCACGACGCCGAGGGCGAGGAGGCGGCCGCCCGGGCGAGCCTCGAGGCGATGTGGGCCGCGGCGGGCCCGAACGCGGCCGACGTCGTGCGGCGCGAGTGGCGTCTGCTCGAGGGGCCGCTCTGGAGGGCGCTCGCCGCCGGTGCGCTCGACCCCGACGCGGTCGTCGCCGCGATCGAGAGCGCGTGGCCCGGCGGTGCGGCGCTGCTCGCCTTCACTTCGCATCCGGACGCCCGCGTCCGCCGGGCCGCGGTCGCGCCCGCGGCGGTGTCGGGCCACCCCGACCTCGTCCCGCGGCTCGACGAGCTGGCGGAGGATCCCGACGCCGATGTCGCCGCGACGGCCGGCGCCGCTCGTGCGCGACTCGGTGCGCGCCCGCCGCCACTCGACTTCACGGTCCTCGGTGGGTTTGCGGTCCGGCGCGGCAGCTGGCACGCCGAGGACGGAGCCTGGGACCGGCGGGTGGCCCAGAGGCTCGTGCGCTACCTGCTCGTCCGGCGTGGAGGCGTCGTCTCGGAGGATCTCCTGCTCGAGGCCTTCTGGCCCGAGACGCCCGAAGAGTCGGCGCGGCGCAGCCTCAAGGTGGCCGCCTCATGCGCCCGTGCCGTGCTCGACGTACCCGGCACCCCGAGCGTGATCGTGGGCGTCGAGCGAACCCTCGCGCTGAGGCTGCGGGAGGGCGACTCGGTTGACGCCGACCGCTTCGAGGACGCCGCGCGGGGCGCCCTCGCTGCCGATCACGGTGAGCGCCGCGCACTGCTCGAGCGGGCAGCCGGATTCTGGACCGGCGATCCGCTTCCCGAGGAGCGCTACTCGGACTGGGCCTCCGCATGGCGCGAGAGCCTCACCGTCCGCTACGCGGAGGTACTGGCGGCGCTCGTCGAGGCCTGCCACGCGGGCGACGACCACCTCGCCGCAACCCAGGCGGCGCGACGGCTCGTGGAGCTCGAGCCGCTTGACGAGGCGGCCCACCGCAGCCTGATCAGGGCGTATGCACGCTCGGGACGGCGCGCGCACGCGCTCCGCCAATACCTCGAATGCCGTCGGATGCTCGTCGACGAGCTGGGCGTGGAGCCCTCCGCGGACACCCGCGATCTGCAGCAGCGGGTGCTTGCGGGCGAGCTCGTCTGAGCCCGTAACGCCAGCGTAACCCCTGGCCGTAGCTTCGCCGGCGCACGCAACCCAAAGGAGGAGACATGCGAGGCCAAGGCAGGCTCCGCCCGTCCCCGTCGATGGCGGTGGCATTCGCCGCCCTGATGGTGGCGCTGGGCGGCACCTCGTACGCAATCGCCCAGCTGCCCGCCAACAGCGTCGGGACGAAGCAGCTGAAGAAGAACGCCGTGAACGCGGCCAAGGTCAAGGATCGCTCGCTGCTCGCGAAGGACTTCAAGAGCGGGCAGTTGCCCCGCGGCGCGCAGGGAGCCAGGGGCGCCGTCGGCCCCGCTGGCCCGGCTGGGCCCGCTGGCCCGTCCGGCGCCACGAACGTCGCGGTTCGTGCGGGGGCATCAGATCTCGGGATTTCCACCGCCAGCTGCCAAAGCGGCGAACGCGCGGTCGGTGGTGGCGGATTCACGCCGGACTTCGACAGCTTCCTGTGGGACTCCACCCCCAACGTCGAGAGCGGCACTCCGACGGGGTGGGTCGCCCAGGCCGTGGATGGTCTCGGAGACGATGCGACCGTCACCGCCTACGTCATCTGTGCGGCCCCTTGAGGGTTCCCCCCGCACAGGTGTCCGGCCCGGTCTGCCTGGCCGGAACAGTGGGACCGGCGGAGGCTCCCCACGCCTCCGCCGGCCCGCGCCGACTGGGCTTCGTCGCGGCCACATCGGCGCTGGCTTGCATCCTGGCGTTCTCAGGCGAGCCAGCCGCCGCACAGGGCCCCGGTGCGGCGGTCATCGTGCCGGACGTCGACGCCCCTCTGGTCACCGGCCAGCCGTATCCCTCCCAACTGACGATCACGGGTGGACGAATCGTGGAGGACGTCAACCTTCGGTTGTCGGGCCTCTATCACGATCTGCCCGCGGAGCTCGACATGCTCTTGGTCGGCCCCGGCGGGGAATCCGCAGTGATTCTCTCGGACGTCGGCGCGTCTGCGCCGGTCATGGATGGCGACTTCATCTTCGACGACGAAGCCAGCGGCTTGGCGAGCGACCTCTTGCTCTCCGGCGCCTACCGGCCAACCGATGTGATGGACGGCCAGCCGGATGTGTTTCCCGCTCCCGCCCCGCCAGGGCCGTACGGATCGACGCTGTCCGTCTTCGACAACAGCGTTGCCGATGGGATCTGGAGCCTGTACGTGGTGGACGACACGGCTTTCGATGGTGGTCAGATCACCGGGGTACGTCTCTCGATAAACGGTCGGCCAGCTCGGAACCTAAGCCCGATTGCGGATCCCCCAACAGTCATCGAGGGCGCGGGCACAGTGGCGACGCTAAGGGTTCGGCGCACCGCCCCCGCCGGCGCGGCCACGGTCGGCTACGTAGCCGACGCGGCAACGAGCGACGCACCCGCGGCACCGGGGCGTGACTTCGAGGCGGTGTCGGGCATGCTCGCCTTCGCTCCGGGAGAAGCGGAGAAGACGATCTCGGTGCCGATCGCAGATGACGACCGCTTCGAGCTCTCCGAGAAGCTCTCGGTCACACTCGCAGGGCCGCGTGGGGATGCCGCACTGACGGCACGCACATTCGCGACGGTGACGGTTCGAGACGACGACCCGCCCTCGCTGCGGCTACAGGCAAAGCGTGTGCAGCGACCGTTGCGGGTAGGCGGCGTCACCGTTGGCGCGAGGTCGAGCGGGGGCTCACGCCTCCTGGCCGGCGCGACGGTCGTGCTTCCCGGCAACAGCCGTATTCAGCTGATCGGCGCCCGCGGCCGCGCGGTGTCCGGACAGGCTAGACGGCTCGTGCTGCGGCTCCGCCGTGCAGCGCGGCGTAGGCTGACCGCGGCGTTCGAGAAGCGTCCGCGTCTCACGGCAAAGGTCACGGTCACCGCCAAGAACGACGGCCGCTCGGCCGTCGCCCGTTACAGGGTCAAGCTGCGCCGCTAGACCGAGCCCTCGCGCGTGTGCCCGTGGTCGAGGCCGTGCGACACGTCCTGGCGCAAGCCCCACGCGTAGGAGGCGGCGAGGGCAAGCATGGCCCCCGGGATCGCGATCAGCGCTTGGATGAGGTCGGTGTCGTTCGTTCCGGGGATCGTCAGGCCGTTCACGAAGAAGCCGAACAGCGCAGCGCCGAGCGTGGCGACCAGGACGGCGCCGACGATGCCGCCCCAGAAGCGGTCGGGCACCCACACGGTGAAGTGCCAGACCGCAAGTCCCATCATCACCCACACGACGAGTCCCATGGTCAGCGCCTCCCGTGCTTCTTCCGGGGACGCGAACGCCGCTTCGACTTGCCCGGCCCCGATGTGCTCGTCACGCGCGACTGCGCGCGGCCGGCGGGCGGCGCGCCGTCGTCGCCGTCGGCCGCGGCCGGCTTGGATGTCTGCGAGCCGGACCTCGGCGGCGGCGCGGCGGGCTCCGGCTCGGGCGCGCTCGGCTCGGGCGCGCTCGGCTCGGGCGCACTTGGCTCCGGCGCGGCAGCTTCGGGCGGCGCCGCGGCCTCGCTCGGAGGCGGCGGTGGCGGTGGCGCGCCCTGAGCGCTCCGCGCGCCGGCCTGAGTGGCCCTGCGGCGCGCGCGCTCGCGGCGGCTCGTGGGCGCCTCCTCGGCCGGGGCCGCGGTGGCCGCGACCGCTCCGGCGGCCGCCGGCACGGGCTCACCGATGCCGCCCGTGGCGAACGCCGGCACGCTGCCGCCGTGCTCGCGCAGGATCAGCCGGCGCCGGCGCATGTAGGTCTGCTCGCGCTCCTTCCACTCCACGAGCACGGGAGTGGCGATGAAGATCGACGAGTAGGCCCCGGACGCCACGCCGACGAGCAGCGCGAACGCGAAGTCCTTGAGCGTCTCGCCGCCGAACAGGAGCAGCGAGCCAACCGGCATCAGCACCACGAAGCTCGTCGCGAGCGATCGCGTGAACACCTCGGACATCGATCGGTTCGCGATCTGCGAGAAGGTCGCCCGCGGCATGCGCGGCACGTTCTCGCGTATTCGGTCGAACACGATCACCGTGTCGTAGAGCGAGTAACCCATGATCGTCAGCAACGCGGCGACCGTCGCGGTCGTCACCTCGCGATCGAACAGCGCGTACACGCCCGCGGTGATCAGAAGGTCGTGCGCGAGCGCAATAAGCACCGGCACCGCGAACTTGAACTCGAAGCGGAAGCCGATGTAGAGCGCGATCAGGAGCAGTGACGCGACCACAGCGAGCACCGCGGTGCGGGCGATCTGCTCGCCGAAGGTCGGCCCGACCGACGTGACGGAGAAGTCATCGCCAGCGACGCCGAAATCAGAGTCGAGGGCACGCTCGACCTGCGGGACCTGACCCGGGTCGAGCTTCGGCACGGCGATCTGGATCACGTTGTTGCCGAGCTCCGGGTCGTCGACCTCCTGGATCTTGGCGTCGCCGTAGCCGAGCGGACTGAGTGTGTCGCGCACCTGATCGACGCTCGCCGGCCGCTCGAGCGGCGTCGTAATGCGCGTGCCGGACTCGAAGTCGATACCGAAGTTGAGCCCGAGCGTCGCGATCGCGATCGCGCCCACGGCCAGGATCACGCCGGAGAACGAGAAGAACCAGCGCGACTTGCCCATGAAGTCGAACTTCCAGCCGCCCCCCTCCTTCTGGTTGACACCGAGTGCGCTCGGGCGCCGCAGCAGGCGCGTGCGCGCCAGCGTGCCCAGGATCGCCGAAGTGGCGAGCACGGCCGTGAACAGCGACACGAGCGTGCCGACGCCGAGCGTGAAGGCGAAGCCCTTGACTCCAGCGGTCGCGAGCGTGAAGAGGATGAACGCCACGCCGATCGTCACGACGTTGGCGTCGATGATCGTCCTGAGCGCCTTGGAGTAGCCCGCTGAGATCGCGCTCGGAATCGAGCGCCCGGTTCTGACCTCCTCCTTTATTCGCTCGTACATGACGATGTTGGCGTCCGCCGCCACCGCCAGCGTCAGCACCAGGCCCGCGATGCCGGGCAGCGTGAGCGTGATCGGGATCAGCTTCACCAGCGCGAACAGGAAGATCGCGTAGATCACGAGCGCCGCCGTCGCGACGAGGCCGAGCACCCGGTAGAAGACGAGCAGGAAGATGATGGTGAGCGCGAGGCCCACGGCGGCCGCCGTGAGGCCCTGGTCGAGCGCCTGCTGGCCGAGCGTGGCTGACACCTGCGTCTGCGAGATCAGCTTGAGCTCGATCGGCAGGGCGCCGATGCGCAGGCTCTCGGCGAGGTCCTGGGTCTCCTGGATCGTCCCGATGCCCTCGATCTGGGCGCCCGTCCGCCCGTCGATGCCCTCCGGGTTCTGGACGAAGTCGATCGTCGCCAGCGAGACGATCTTGTTGTCGAGCGTGATCGCGAAGCGCTGGAAGGCCTGCTCGCGGTCGGATCCGGGCGGCAGGATGATCCGGGCGCCGCGGTCAGCCAGCCGTTTCGTGACGCGCGCGAACGCCTCGCGGCCCTTGTCCGTGAACTCCATCGTCACGATGGGCGCGTTCGTGTTCGGGTCGAACTGCTGCTCGGGGTTCTCGATGTCGCGGCCCGACAGCTCCGAGTCGTCCTCGATGACGAAGAAGCGCTTGATCTGCGGCGGCTGGTTCTCGGCCGGCTCAGCCTCGACCACGACGACGCCCTCGGGGACCTTGATCACGCGTGAACCCGCGGGCGGGCCACCCGAACCGAGCGCCTCCAATTGTTCCTTGCACTGCGTGTTCTTGGCGAACTCGGGCGCTGCCCCAGGCGCCGGCTCGTAGTCCGACAACAGCTCCCGGCAGGAGCCGGACGGCTCGTAGTCCGCCGTCCGCTCCGGTTTCTTGTCCGGGCCGATCGGCAGCCGGTCGGGGCCGAACAGGTAGTAGCGGTCACCCGCGGTGTTGTTTTGCTTGTCGGCCTGCTCGGGCGTCAGGTCCGAGCCCTCCGGGACGTCGCTCTGCTCGGCCTTGCCCTTCTGCGTCGAGGCGAACTCGGTCGCGTCGTACAGAGACTTCGTGCCCGCGAACGGATTTTCCGGCCCGCGCGGGCCGAGGACGTTCGCCTCCCAGTCGTAGAACTGCAGCTGAGCGGTCGTGCCGACCTGCTGGATCGCGCGCTCGGCGTTCTGGACGTCGGGCAGGCCGATCGAGATCTGATCGCGGCCCGAGCGCTGGATCTCGGGCTCGGAGACGCCGAGCGCGTCGGTCCGCTTGCGGATCGTCTCGACGGCGTCGTCGAGCGCCTGCTGGGTGACCTGGGGGACCTGCGGCGTCGGGCGTCCCTGGTAGACGAGCTCGATGCCGCCCTTGAGGTCGAGCCCGAGCTTGGTCGGCTTCGTCAGGATGACCCCGATCGCCGCGCCGAGCAGCACGACGACGAGCGCCAGGATGGAGAAGTTGCGTGTCCTGCTGGTCATGTGGGGGTTAGGACGAGGAGCAGTCCTCCGTCGTCATCGTACGCGGGGAAGATGTCCGCCTTCGCCGGCTCTGGACGGTCGCCCTCGGCGTGCACGACCACCGGCTTGTCGAGGACCCGCACGCCCCACTCGAGCGCGGTCGCGATGTGATCGTCGCCCTGCTCGAACTCGAGGTGTAGGACCTCCTGCGCGGAGCGGCCCATCACGTCCAGGTCACCGAGCCCGGTCAGCTCCCTCGCACCCCTGCCGGTGCCGATCAGGCGGCCCTCCTGGTCGAGGATGAAGAACGCGGCGTTGGGCGCGGGGTAGTAGTCGTCGAGCAGCTCGAAGAGGAAGCCAAAGCCGCATTTCTTGCAGCCCTTGGCGCGGCTCTGGAAGCCGGCGGTGCGGTCTGAAGACTCGGTGCGATTGCCGCAGTTCGGGCAGATGAAGATGGCCATGCGAAGGCTTAGGGTAGGCGGTCGCCTAAATGGCAGGTTAGCCGCGTCCTCAGAACAGCTGCTGAGCACCCTCTCGGGGCGCTTCGAGCCCCAGGTGGGCGAACGCTGCGGCCGTCGCGATCCTGCCACGCGGAGTGCGCATCAGGAGCCCTTGCTGGAGCAGATACGGCTCGTAGACGTCCTCGATCGTGTCGGGCTCCTCCCCCACCGCGACCGCCAGCGTCGAGAGGCCGACCGGCCCCCCGCCGAACTTCTCACAGATCGCCCGCAGGATGTCCCGGTCGAGCCGGTCCAGGCCGACGTGGTCCACCTCGAGTAGATCGAGCGCCTCGCTCGCCGCGCGCTCGTCGATGTGGCCGGCGCCGCGCACCTCGGCGAAGTCGCGCACCCGCTTCAGCAACCGGTTCGCGACGCGCGGCGTGCCGCGCGAGCGCGCCGCGATCGCCTCGGCGCCTGCGTCGTCGATCTCGACGTCGAGGATCCCGGCGGAGCGGTGCACGATCTGAGCAAGGTCGCCGGCCCCGTACAGCTCGAGCCGGTGGGTCACGCCGAAGCGGTCGCGCAGCGGCGTGGTCAGCAGGCCCGCCCGCGTGGTCGCGCCGATCAGCGTGAACTCAGGCAGGTCGAGCGTCACGACCGCGGCGCCCGCGCCCTGGCCGACGGTGATCGGCAGTCGCCTGTCCTCCATGGCCGGGTAGAAGGTCTCCTCGAGCGCGCGCGGCAGCCGGTGGATCTCGTCGACGAAGAAGACGCTGCGCGGCTGGAGCGCAGTCAGGTAGCTGGCGATGTCGCCCTTGCGCTCGAGCGCCGGCCCGGCTGTCGGTACGAAGTCGGCGTCGAGCTCGTTGGCGACGATCTGCGCGAGCGAGGTCTTGCCGAGCCCGGGCGGTCCCGCCAGCAGGACGTGATCGAGCGCCTCGCCGCGCGCCTTGGCGGCCTCGATGAAGACCGCGAGCTGGTCCTTGACGCGCTCCTGGCCGACGAAGTCCTCGAGGCGCTTGGGACGAAGCGAGCGGTCGAGGTCGTCCTCGGCCGGCTGCTGCACGGGATCGTGGATGCGCTCCACGCCGGGGGTGCGGATCCCGCCGCTCACCGCGCCGCCCTCAGCGCCTCGGCGATCAGGTCCTCGGGCGTCTCGCCGGCCGCGCCGTCGAGCAGGCCGTCCGCCTCCTGCGGGTTGAAGCCGAGGCCGAGCAGACCCTCGCGCGCGAGCGTGCGCGGGTCGTCCGAGGCGGTCCGGCGCACGACGATCTCGTCGGCCACGCGGCCCGCGACCTTCTCGCGCAACTCGACGATGATGCGCTCGGCCGTGCGCTTGCCGATGCCGGGGACCGCCTGGAACCGCGCCGTGTCGCCCGACGCGATCGCGTTCAGGAGCTCCCGCGGCGCCCCACCCGACAGGACGGCGAGCGCGACCTTTGGCCCGACGCCCTGGACCCCGATCAGAAGCAGGAACAGCTCGCGCTCCGTCTGGGTCGCGAAGCCGTACAGGTTGATGCCGTCGTCGCGCAGCACGAGATGCGTGAGCAGCCGGCCCTCCTTGCCGACCTGGGGCACCTTCGAGAGCGTCTCGGTCGAGATCGCCATGCGGTAGCCGACGCCGGCCGCCTCGATCACGACCTCGCCGGTCAGCCTGGTCACGACCTCGCCGCGCACCGAGGCGATCACGTGTTCATCCCGGGTGAGTACAGCATCAGGAGATGATTCTGCGCACGGCGGCGGACGCCTTCTCAGCGCCGATCGGGCTGGAGAAGGGCGAACTGCCTGGACCGAGCGGTCCGGGCCCGCTCCACGAACACGTTGCCGGATTGATAGTGGTGGAGACCACCAATCCGGCAACCTAGGTCCACCGTCGGCCTCAGCCGAGCGCCGCCCTGAGCGGCGCGGAGTTCGCGTGGCAGATCGCCACCGCGAGCGCGTCCGACGCGTGGTTCGGCCGGGGCGGCTCCGGCAGCGACAGCAGCGCGCCGACCATGCGCTGAACCTGCTCCTTCCCAGCGCCACCGCTGCCGCAGACCGCCTGCTTGACCACCTGCGGCGTGTACGAGAAGCACTGGATGCCCGCCATCCCCGCCGCCAGCAGCACCACTCCGCGCGCCTGGCCGACCGCGAAGGCGCTCTGGGCGTTGCGCCCGAAGTAGAGGTCCTCGATCGCGACCGCGGCGGGCTGGTGCTCGCGGATCAGGTCCCACACCTGCGCGTGGATGTCCGCCAGCCGGCGCTCGAGCGGCGTGCCGGCGCGCGTCTCGATCACGCCGCCGTCCAGCGCCGCGAGCGTGCGCCCACGTGCGAGCACCACGCCATACCCCGTATGCGCGGTGCCGGGATCGATGCCAAGCACAACCACCTATGGGTGGGATTCTGCGCAGAGGGCCGGACGCCTCCCGGCGTTCGGTCAGCGCGTTCCGCGCCAGGTCATCAGCGCGAACAGGAACTGCACCGGCAGGCGCGCCCACAGGAGCGGCGCCGGGATGCGTGCGAAGTCCCTGGAGTTGACCGCCATGTAGATGTTGGCCGGGTACACGGCGGCGAGCGTCCCCAGCAGCCACCAGCGTGCCAGCCGGCGGGTGCCGTTCGGCAGCACGCCAATCCCGCCCGCGATCTCCGCGACGCCGCTCACCACGACGCACTCCTTGCGCCAGCGCTCGATCCGCGCCGGCACGATCGACTCGTACTGGCGTGGGATCACGAAGTGCAGGACCCCGGCGACGATCCAGAAGACGGCTGTCCCGATCCGCGCAGCGCGCGTCCGCTCGGGCATCTACGTGGCCGCCGCCACCCGCTCCAGCACTTCGGAGTCGACATCGAAGTTGGCGTGCACGGCCTGCACGTCGTCGGAGTCCTCGAGCGCCTCGATCAGGCGCATCAGGCTGGCAACGCGGTCCTCGTCGACGGGCGTGCGGGTGGTGGGCCGCTGGACCAGCTCAGCCGATTCGATCTCGACGCCTTCGGCGGCGAGCGCATCGCGGACGGCCGCGACGTCGGCCGGCGTCGTGACGATCTCCCAGACGTCGCCGTCCAGCGAGACGTCCTCGGCACCGGCGTCGATCGCCGCGAGCAGGTCGTCCTCGGAGTAGCGCGAGCCGTCGACGACGATCTCGCCCTTCTTCTCGAAGGTCCAGGCGACTGAGCCAGGCTCGCCGAGGTTGCCGCCGTGCTTCGTGAAGGCGTGGCGCACCTCGGAGCCGGTGCGGTTGCGGTTGTCGGTCAGCGTCTCGACCAGGATCGCTACGCCGCCCGGGCCGTAGCCCTCGTAGAGGACCTCCTCGAAGGAGTCCGCATCGGAGTCGGCGCCGGTGCCCTTCGCGATCGCGCGCTCGATGTTGTCCTTGGGCATCGAGGCGTCGCGGGCCTTCTGCACCGCGAGCGCAAGCGCGGGGTTGCCCTCGGGGTCACCGCCGTCGCGCGCGGCGACCGTGATCGCACGCGTCAGCTTGGTGAAGAGGGCGCCGCGCTTGGCGTCGACCGCCTTCTTCTTGTGCTTGATCGAGGCCCACTTCGAATGACCGGCCATGCGGCCAAGCCTACAACCGGCGTCGACACCGAAATTCGCCACTACCTTCGACGCAATGATGCGGCGAATGGCGCTCGCGGCGGTGACGCTGCTCGCCTGCGGGGCGCTCGCTCCGGGCGCCGCCGATGCCGCACTGCCGCCGATCGGGGACGGCGCCTGGTCCTGGTTCGGCGACCCGCGCGCCGTCACGCAGAGCGGGCGCACGTATATCGGCTGGGTCGACCACGAGGGCGACATCAAGATCAGCTCCTACGACCACGCGAGCGGCGAGCGCGTCACCGCTGTGCTGGCGGCGAGGCTCAACCGCGACGATCACGCGAACCCGTCGATCGAGGTCCGGCCGGACGGCAGGCTGGTCGTCTTCTACTCGCGCCACGTCGGGCCGGCCATGCACTACCGCGTCTCCTCGGGGCCGGGAGACGTGCGCTCGTGGGACCCGCCGCAGACGGTGCCCGTGAACGTGCCGGGGATCCGCGGCTACACCTATCCGAACCCGATCCGGCTCGCCGACGAGGGGCGCACCTACCTGTTCTGGCGCGGCGGAAACTACAACCCCACCTACTCGACCCAGCAAGACGGCTCGACCGTCTGGTCGCCGGCTCGAAATCTGATGGTGAAGCCGAACGAGCGGCCGTACGCCAAGTTCGCCGAGAGCGGCGGCGACACGATCCACGTCGCCTATACGAACGCTCATCCGAACGAGTTCCCGAGCGTGAACGTCTACTACGCCCGCATAAGGGCGGGCCAGATCGAGCGCGCGAATGGACAGCCGATCGGCACGCTCGCCGGCACCCCCATCGCGCCTGAGGCGGGCGACTCCATTTTCGACGGGACAGAGCCCTCCTGGGTCCACGACGTGGCGGCGGACGCGAGCGGCAATCCGGTCATCGTGTTCGCGAGCTTTCCCTCCCCGAGCGACCACCGCTACCACTACGCGCGCTGGACAGGCGCCGCCTGGGAGGTCCATGAGATCACCGCCGCAGGCGGCTCCTTCCGCGAGGAGCTCCGTCCCGCCGACTACTACTCCGGCGGGCTGACGCTCGACCACGAGGATCCCTCGCGCGTCTATCTCTCCCGCCAGACCGGCGCGAGCTGGCAGGTGGAGACGTGGACGACCGCCAATGGCGGGGCGAGCTGGACCCAGCAGGCGGTCAGCGCTCCGTCGGCCGACAAGAACGTGCGCCCCGTCTCGCCGCGGGGCATGACGGCCTTCGGCGGCGATCTGGACGTCGTCTGGATGCGCGGCGCTTACCCGAACTACGTGGACTACCGGACGTCGATCGCGGCTTTCATGGTTGACGGGTCAAACCTGTCTCCCGTTGCGGACGCGGAGCCCGCCGTACGCAGCGGCCCCGGGCCACTCGAGGTGCGCTTCGACGGGTCGCTCTCCCGCGACCCCGACGGCTCGATCGCAAGCTGGCAGTGGGACTTCGGGGACGGGAGCGGGGCGAGCGGCACTGAGGTCACGCACACGTACACGGGAGCCGGGCGCTACTTCCCGTCCTTGACGGTCACGGATGAGGGTGGTGCCAGCGCGACGCTCGTCGAAGAGATCACGGTCGATCTGCCGGCCGCGCCCGTTGTCCACAGCGGCGGTGCGAGCGGATCGATCGTGCACGGCGCAGTTGATCCGGAGAACCAGCCCACACAGTGGCAGGTCGAGTACGGGCCGACCGAGGAGTACGGAGCCGTCACGGCCCCCCAGGACCTCCCCGGAGACGGCGCTCTCCATCAGGTCGAGGCTGCCCTGCCCGGCCTCGAGTTCGGCCGCCTCTACCACTACCGGCTCGTCGCCACGAACGCATCGGGCAGCAGCGAGGGCCGCGACCGGGTGATGATCGCCGGGCGCGGTGCCGGCTCCGATGCCTATCGCGAGGCGCTGCTCGGCACAGCGGGGCTTGCCGCCTACTGGCGCCTAGGCGAGCTCAGCGGCGGGACGGCGGTCAACCAGGTGGGCGGCGCACCCGGCTCGTTCGCCGGGCGCTTCGTGCTCGGGCAGCCCGGGGTCCTTGGGCCGCTCGGCGACACGGCGGCGAGCTTCGACGGCGCGAGCGGCGAGCTCGCGGCCCCCGGGCCGGCGTTTGCCGGCTCGGGCGCGACGATCGAGGGTTGGTTCAACTGGCGCGCGGGCACGAGCGTCATGCGCGACTCGAGCTCGACCGGCGGCGAGGGCTGGCTGCCGGCGTTCAACAGCGCGGGCAACCTCCACTACCGCCTGGGCGGGAACGGGTTCAACACCGGCCTCCCGGTCAGCCTGCTCCGCGACGGGACCTGGCACCACCTGGCCGCCGTCAAGGACGGCGGGGCGGCGCGACTGTACGTGGACGGAGCGCTCGTCCATCAGGCGCCGAGTGGGGCCGGCTCGGGCGCCGCGGTGATTCCGTGGCACATCATGCGCAACGGGACGACCGCCAACTTCTCCGAGGGTGAGGCGGACGAGGTCGCTCTCTTCACACGCGCGCTCGGAGGCGCCGAGATCAAGGCTCGCTACGACCTCGCGCGTGCGATCGCGGCCGCGCCTCTGCCCGCCGAGCCGACGCCTCCGGCAGCCGAGCCGCCCGCCGCCGGCGCCGGCCGCGCAGGCGGGGTGCTCCGCAGCTCTGGCCCCCGCGCCCGCTCGCGCGCCGGTGCTGCATCGGTTCGCGGCGGACGCCTCGTCGTATTCGGCGCCCCGCGCCGCTCGAACCGCATCGTGGCGCGCAAGAAGGGTGGCGCATGGCGCGTTGCCGATGCCGCCGCCCCGCTCCGGGCCGGCCGCGGATGCCGCCGGCCCAGCCCTCGCGTGGTCAGCTGCCCGGCGGCCGGAGTGAGGTCGATCGCCCTCTACGGCGGCGACGGCCCGGATCGGCTCACCGTGATCGGCCGGATTCGCGCGCTGCTGGTCGGCGGCCGCGGCCGAGATCGCCTCGCCGGCGGGCCGCGGGCGACCTTCCGCGGAGGGCCGGGGACCGACCGCGTGCTGCGGCGACCTGGCTAGACCAGGAACCGGCCGTCCCGCTGGAGCTCGGTCCCGTCGACCGTGATCGAGCCGCCCGGGCGCAGGTCGCAGACCATGTCCCAGTGCACGGCGGACTGGTTCGTGCCGCCGCTCTCGGGGTAGCTCATCCCGACCGCGAGGTGCACGGTGCCGCCGATCTTCTCGTCCAGGAGGATCTCCTGGGTCCCGGTGGAGATCCCGAAGTTCGTGCCGATTCCGATCTCCCCGAGCCGCCGCGCACCGTCGTCGGTGTCGAGCATCTCGATCAGGAACTGCTCGCCCTGCTCCGCCGACGCGTCGACGACCTTGCCGTCCGCGAAGCGGAAGCGCACTCCCGAGACCGTGCGGCCCCCGTAGCTCGCGGGGAACGAGAAGGCGATCTCGCCGTTCGCAGAGTCCTCGACGGGCCCGGTGAAGAACTCACCGTCGGGCATGTTGTGCTCGCCTATGCATGGGATCCAGTTGCGGCCGGCGACGTTCAGCGTGAGGTCGGTGCCGGGCGCCTGGATGCGGACCTCCTCGCGCCCCTGGATCCACTCGGACAGGTGGTTGACCTGGTCCGACTGGCGCTGCCAGGCGGTGACCGGATCGCCGTCGGTGGCGAGGCAGGCGGCGTAGTAGAAGTCCTCGTAGTCGGCCAGCGACATGCCGGCCTCGGACGCGTACGAGTGCGTGGGGAACAGCGTGAGCGACCAGCGGTGCTCGCCGGCGGCCGAGCGCCGCATGACCGCCTCCATCAGGCCCTGGCGGGCCTTCTGGGCGCGCGCCTGCTTCTTCGGGTCGACGCGCGAGAGCGCCCGCGTGTTGACATCGGACATGATCGCTATGCGCACGTCGGCCTGCTCCGCCGCCCACTGCGCGGGTGGCGGCACCCAGTCGAGCTGATCGTCGGAGGCGTTCTCGAAGAAGGCCGCCTGGGCCCCATCGGTGGCCATCTGCATGACGGGCAGGCCGCCCGCGCGCAGGATCTCCTCGTAGACCGCCTGCACGAGCACCTCGGCGGCGGTCGCCCCCTGGATCACGCAGACGTCACCCTTCTGCACCCGGGTCGAGTAGTTGACGAGGATCTTCGCTAGCGCGTCCGCGCGCTGGTCTCTCATGAGAGGACTCCTGCCCTGTCGAGCAGCCAACGATGCAGGCTGCGTTCGTCTGTCAGCTCTGGGTGGAAGGCCACCGCGAGGATGTTGTCCTGCCGCACCGCCACCGGGTGGCCCTCGATCTCGGCCAGGACCTCGACGTCCGGCCCGTGCTCGTCCACCCACGGCGCGCGGATGAAGACGGCCGTCAGCGGCCCGACGCCGTCGAGCTCGAGGTCGGCCTCGAAGCTGTGCAGCTGGCGCCCAAAGGCGTTGCGGCGAGCCCTCACGTCGAGCAGGCCAAGGTGGTCGCGGTCGAGCATGATCAGGCCGGCGCAGGTGGCGAGCACGGGCGTGCCGCCGCGGACGAGATCGCGCAGCGGCTCGGCGAGGCCCTCGCGCTCGATCCCAAGCGTCATCGTCGTGGACTCGCCGCCCGGCATGACGAGCGCGTCGAGGCCCTCGAGCCCATCCGTCGTGCGGACCTCGCGTACCTCGGCGCCCTCCTCCTCGAGGATGCGCCGGTGCGCCTCGAAGTCGCCCTGGAGGGCCAGGACACCTATCAGGGGCCGCCGGTCTACCAACCGCGATTCTGCAGCAGGCCGCCGTTCTCCTGGAGCGTCCCCATCTCGATGCCGGGCATTGCGTCGCCCAGCTCGCGCGAGGCGGCCGCCACGCGCGCGGGGTCCTCGAAGTGCGTCGTGGCCTCCACGATCGCCCGCGCGCGGCGCTCGGGATCGGACGACTTGAAGATGCCCGAGCCGACGAAGTTGCCCTCGGCGCCGAGCTGCATCATCAGCGCCGCGTCGGCCGGCGTCGCGATCCCGCCGGCGCAGAAGAGGACGACCGGCAGCTTGCCGCGCTCGGCCACGTCGCGCACCAGCTCGAGCGGAGCGCCGATCTCCTTCGCCGCTGCGGCCAGCTCCATCTGGCTGAGCGTTCCGAGCCGCTTGATCTCGCTCGTGATCAGACGGATGTGGCGAACCGCCTCGACCACGTTGCCGGTGCCCGCCTCGCCCTTCGAGCGGATCATCGCCGCGCCCTCGGAGATGCGCCGCAGCGCCTCGCCCAGGTTCGTGGCGCCGCAGACGAACGGCACCTTGAAGGCCCACTTGTCGATGTGATGCGCCTCGTCGGCGGGCGTCAGCACCTCGGACTCGTCGATGTAGTCGACCTCGAGCGCCTCCAGCACCTGCGCCTCGACGAAGTGCCCGATGCGGGCCTTCGCCATCACCGGGATCGTCACAGCCTCCTGGATCGCCTCGATCATCGTGGGGTTCGACATCCGGGCGACGCCGCCGTCGGCGCGGATGTCCGCCGGTACCCGCTCGAGTGCCATGACCGCGGCCGCGCCGGTGTCCTCGGCGATCTTCGCCTGCTCTGCCGTGACGACGTCCATGATCACCCCGCCCTTCAACATCTCGGCGAGGCCGGCCTTCACTCTGAAAGTCCCGGTTTCCATTGCCAGTGAGAATAGCCCTCCCGACCGCTCCAGCCGCGGCCAACAATCGTTGATTGGACTACCGGGCCATCAGGCCGTGAGCGCCCGCACCACGGCGTCCAAATCGTCCGTGCGCTCGGCGATCAGGTCGTCTGCCTGCTCGCGCAGCGCTGCGAGGTTCTCCTCGCTGGCGTCGTCGAGGTCGTCGCTCGCCTTCGTCAGCTCGGTCTGGAAGCGCCAGTAGCGCTCGTCTCCGAGCACGTGGCGCACCTGGTAGTCGACCGCGTCCGAGCTGCCGTCGAAGACCACGTCGAGTATCGGGCGCGCCCACTCCACAAGCCCCCAGTCCTTGATCTCGTCGAAGGGCCGCTTGTGGGTGCGCTCGCCCGTTCCGAGCGACACCAGGATGACCTCGGCGCCGGGCCGCATGCGCAGCGCCTCGGCCAGGGCGGACATCCCGGGGTTGACCGCGAAGACACCCCCGTCGAGCAGGGCGCGCACCCCCATCTCCAGCGGCTCGAAGTAGGTCGGCGCTGACGACGTCGCGCGTGCCACGTCCGCGAGCCGGGCGTCCTCGGCGGCGTCGGCGCGGGCGTTCGTGGTCTTGAAGAAGTGCGGCCCCGGCGCTGCCGTGTCGTAGGTCGGGACGATGATGTCGGGGCGCGTCGCGCTCAGCCGCTTGTCGCCGATGAAGCGCTCGAGCGCCTGGTCGAGCGCCGCCGCGTCGTACTTCTCGTCGATCAGCCCGCCGGCGCTCTGGATCCGCTGCCAGATCGAACGGTCGAAGATGCGCGGGCCCTCCTCCTCGTAGATCTCCGCGACCTCCGCCGCGGGCAGCGGATCCGGCGCGCAGAGCGCGCTCACGAGGATCCCGCCCGTCGACGTGCCGGCCATGAGGTCGAAGAGCTCGAAGACCGGCCTTCCGGACCGGTCCTCGAGCTCTGCCAGAACCAACGCGGGGATCAGCCCGCGGATGCCCCCGCCGTCGATGGCGAGGACGCGCACTACCAGCTCGTCGGCTTAGCGGGCGTGTACAGCCAGACCTCGAAGAACTGGTCGAGCTGCTGCCCACTCACCTGCTCCGACAGCGCGACGAAGTCCGCCGTCGTGACGTTCCCGTACTTGTTCTCCGCGTACCAGCGACGCAGGATCCGGAAGAACGCGTCGTCGCCGATCTTCTGGCGCAGCGCCTGGAGCGTCATCGCCCCACGCGTGTAGATCGTGCCGTCGAAGATCGCCGCGGCGCTTCCGGGCTTGCCGGGCGGCGGCGTCCCAGAAGGCGGTGTTCGTCGTCCGGCTGCGCGTAGTTGTTGTCGAACTGCTGCTGAGCGGTCAGGCCGCCGTGGCGCTCGTTCCAGATCCACTCGGACCAGCGGGCGAAGCCCTCGTTCAGCCAGATGTCGATCCACTCGACGGGCGTGACGGCGTCGCCGAACCACATGTGCGCCAGCTCGTGGACGAACGTGTTCTGGCTCGGGGTGTTGCTGTACATCGCCTTCGTCTGCGACTCGAGCGCGTAGCCGACCTCGGGCGCCCGGTCGACGACGTTGCCGACGCTGGAGAACGGATACCTGCCGTACAGGTCCGAGAAGAACGTGATCACGTCGTCCGTCGTCGCGATCCGGTCCTTCGCGACCTGCGCCGTCGGCAGATCGGGATCGACCGCGTTATAGATCGGGACGCCATCCACGCTGCCCGTGAAGTCCGTGTCGAACGGGCCGTTGGTAGCGGTCGCCAGGTAGGGCGCCATCGGCGAGTCCTCGACCCAGCGCCAGGTCGTCTTACCGTTCCGCGTGACCGGTTGATGGACGAGCCTGCCGTTCGCGAGCGCGGTGTGGCCCTCCGGCACGGTCACCTCGAAGGAGAAGGTCGCCTTGTCGCGCGGGTTGTCGTTGGCCGGGTACCAGCCCGGCGAGCCCTGCGGCTCGTTGACGACGAAGGCGCCGTCGTCAATCGGCACCCAGCCTTCGAGCGAGTCGTCGGGGTCGATGACGGCCTCGGGCTCTCCCGAATAGGTCACGCGCACGATGATCGGCGAGCCCTTGCGGATCTTCGGCCGCGGCGAGATCACGAGCTCGTGCACGTCCTCGCGCGTATACGAGGCGCGCTTCCCGTTCACCGTCAAGCTGTGGATGTCGTAGAAGGGCCGGAAGTCGAGGTTGAACTGCGACAGGTTCTCGGTCGCCTTCGCGACGATCAGCGCCTTCCCCTCGAGGAAGTTCGTCGGCGTCGGCGCGTAGTCGAGGTCCAGGTGGTAGTGGCGGACGTCGTAGCCGCCGTTACCGGCCATCGGGTAGTAGGGGTCGCCGAGCCCGGCCGATCCCTCGACCCAGCGGGTCGCCTGTGCGGGCGCCGCGGCAGGCGAGCACGCGCCCGCGGCCACGACGATGAGCAGAGCTTGTCTTTCGGGGCATGGCGGAGTTCTAACACTCGGCGGGCTACGGGCCGGTCCAGCCCGCCGCGTAGCACGGACGCCCGCCGCAGGTGTCGACGAACGTGCCTCCGATCCTCAGGAACTCGGAGAACTGCGCCGCCGCGGGGACCGAGAATCCGGTCAGCGAGTGCGGGTCCACGCCCACCTCGGGGGCCGTGTTCGTCAGCGGCGCCGGCGGCGTGCCGAGGTCGCCGCGCTGCGGCCCGATGTCGTAGACGACGAGCGCGTTGCCCGAGTACGGCAGCCGCTGGATGCGCGGGATGCCGTAGAAGGGCCGCTTGTCGAGGCTGCGGCCCGGGTCGAGCGCCGGCGTCCGCAGGCGGGCGCCGATCACGCGCGCCTCGACCTCCGTGGCGACGTTCGCGACCTGGTGGTCGCCGAAGGCCTCGTGCAGGACCACCGTGTGGCGCGGTGTGCCCGGATAGGGGTTGCGCGTCATGTGCCACGCGTAGCCGTTCGCCTCGCCGCGGTCCCAGAGGATCTGGATCATCGAGTTGATCAGCGAGCGCTCGATCTGGTCCGGGTAGCTCGGATAGAGCACGTCGGCGAAGCGGCCGAACTGGGTGCTGCGCGCCAGCAGCAGGCTGAAGTTCATCGCCGGGACGATCAGCGCCGAGCGCTCGAAGTCGGGCGCGACCGCGGTGAGCGCGCCGCCGAGGATGCCGCCCTGGCTACCGCCGGCGTAGAACAGCCGGCGCGTGTCGATGGCGCCGCCGAAGGCAGCGTTCGCGTCGAAGCCCTGCGGATGGACGAGCAGGCGGCCGAGGAACATGAAGTTGAGGAAGCCCTGCTGGTTGCGGTCCGCAAGCGTCGGGAACTTCGACAGGTCGCTCGAGAGGTCGAGCACGTTCGGAATGTCCTCGGCCGACATCCCCGACCAGTCGGTCGCGCACGCGACGAAGTTGCCGGCGCTGGCGAGCGGCGCGAGGCCGAGCACGGCCTCAGCGCCGCCGAGCAGCCCGTGCCCGAAGATGAGCGGCCGCGCGTCGCGGGCCGCGTTCGGGACGAGGCAGATGAAGCGCTCGACCTGCACGTTGCCCGGGATGCGCTCGATCAGCTGCCGCCGCCCCAGCTTGAAGCGCGACCCGGGCGGGCAGCCCGGCTTGTCGAGGAAGCAGGGCACGGTGAAGGTGCCGTCGACGCGCTTGACGTCCGGGGTGAGCTGGCTCGTGGAATCGACGCTGAACTGCGGCGCGGCGCCCTCGACCTTCAGGTCGCCCAACCTGCGGTCGCCGAGCTCGGCGAAGGCGCGGTTGCGGATGTGGAGCAGGCGCTGCGCCAGGTTCTGCTTCGTCGCGATCGTGAAGTCCCAGGCGAGGTAGAGGCTGCGGCGCCTGATGCCGGCGCGCTCGAGGCGGCGGAAGATGTCCACGTAGCGGCGGCCGCCGGCGTCGCCGTCACGCAGGCGCCGGAAGGCGCGCTGGGCGCGCAGCTTCCGCCCGTTCGAGTCGCGCAGGTTGCGCAGGGCGACGATGTAGCGCCGGCCCTCGCGCCAGTTCGCGCCGGGGTGGACGAGCAAGGGCCGCCTGCGCGGGTCGGTCGCCTGCGAGTCGAGCTCGGCCCAGATCAGCTGGCGCTTTCCGGTCTTCGCGTCGATCACGACGATCGGCGCGTTCTTCGCGAACGACCTCGCCATGTCGTCGACGGGGACGGCGCCGCTGCGGCGCAGGTCGAGCCGGGGGACGTGTGTGACGATGATCTGGCCCGGGCTGAAGCCGTTCGAGCGGTTGTAGTCGGCGGCCCGGATCGGGCGCCCGTCCTTGTTGCGCGGCATCATCGAGTCGCGCAGCGCCAGCCTGCCTCCCTTGACGAAGTGGTCGTTGGGCCAGGGCAGCAGGCAGTGCGAGGGATCGAGCGGGTCGCAGCCACGCGGTGCCGCCTCGGCCGGTGCGCCCGCCGCGATCAGCATCGCCGCGAACGCGGCGATCACAGCTCCTCTCCTCACCGCGCGGCCAGCCTAGTTCAGGCCCGTGCCGCGCGCCAGGCCTCGCGCAGCTTCATGGGCTTGCCCATGCGCAACACGGAGCGCTCGTAGATGCGCGCGCCGAGCGGCACGAGCAGGGCGATGCCCGCGATCAGGAGTGCGAGCGACGCGGCGATCTCCAGGGCGCTCGCCGCGTCGAGCGCCACGCGCAGCGGCATGATGATCGGAGCGAAGAGCGGGACCAGCGACGCGACCACGGCGAGCGTTCCGTCCGGGTCGTCGATCGCCGGGAAGGCGAGCAGGTAGCCGATCACGAGCAGGATCGTCAGGACCGTCGTGGACGACTGAAGGTCCTCCTGGCGCGACACCATCACGCCGGCGATCGCGTACAGCGCCGACCAGAGCAGGTAGCCGAACAGGAACCAGACGAGCACCACCGCGAGCGTCCCGGCATCGCCCGCGTCGAGCTCGATGGCGCCGCTCGCGGCCGCGGCTGCGAGCCCGACGACGGCCGTCACGGCGAGCTGCAGCAGCCCCAGAGCGCCGATGCCGAGGATCTTCCCGGCGAGGATGGCGCGCGGCTCGACCGTCGCGAGCAGGACCTCGATCACGCGCGAAGACTTCTCCTCGACCACCCCCGAGGCGACCGCGATCCCGTACGTGATCAGCTGCAGGTAGAGCACGAGCGACGCCACGAACGCGATGCCCTCGCCGCCCTCGTCGTCGCCCTCGAGCGCCACGGTGCGCAGCGGCGGCGGGTCGAGCGCGCGGCGCGCCTCCGTCTCGCTTAGGCCCTCGGAGCGGAGCTCGGCTCCCGCGCGCACGCGCCGGGCGCCCGCCTGGAGCGCCTGCGCGAGCTCGTCCGGAGGCTCCTTGAGCGTGACGATCACGCCGTCGACCAGCGCGGCGTCGAGGCTCTCGTCGCGGACGCCGGCTCGCGCTTCGGCGGCGCTGCCCTCGCGCTCGACCCTGATGTCGACGTCGAGCGCCGGGCCCACTGCGCGGGCGGCCCCGGCCACGGCGCGATCCTCGGCGCCCACTGCGCCGACCGTGTACTCGCTCCGGCCGGTGTCGCCGACCACGCCCGCGATGATCCCGACCGCCGCCACCACCAGGACGGTCACGACGAGCGAGATCTGGAATGCCCGTGAGCGGATCCGTTCGGTGAACTCGCGCCGCGCGACGAGCCTCGTTGCCCGCGCGAGGCTCACCGCTCGACCACCTCGCGGAAGAGCTCGGCAAGCGTCGGGCGAGCCGGCTCGAAGCGCCGCACCCGTCCGGCGCGGCGCGCCGCGTCGAGCACGAGCTGGTCGTCCGCGCCGTCATCCAGCTCGACGAGGACGTCGCCGTTCGCGCCGCCCACGAACGTCGCGCCCGGCACGCCTCTGAGCCAGTCACCGTCCGCGTCGACGTGCACACGCAGCCGCGGGCGTGAGCGCTCGCTGCGCAGCTCCTCGACGGCGCCGGCCGCGACGATGCGCCCGCGGTTGACGATCGCGACGTCGTCGCACAGGCGCTCCACGAGCTCGAGCTGGTGCGAGGAGAAAACGACCGCGACGCCCTGTGCGGCGCGCTCGCGCAACACGTCGGACATCACCTCGGTCCCGATCGGGTCGAGGCCCGAGAAGGGCTCGTCGAGGATCAGGAGCCGTGCATCGTGGACGAGCGCCGCGGCGAGCTGGACGCGTTGCTGGTTGCCGAGCGAGAGCTCCTCGACCGGCCGCTGCGCAAGCTCTCCGAGCCCGAGCCGCTCGGCCCAGGCGACCACCGCCGAGGCCGCCTCGGCGGGTGGGCAGCCGTGCAGCTCAGCGAGGTAGCGGAGCTGGCGGTCCGCGCGCATCTTCGGATAGAGGCCACGCTCCTCGGGCATGTAGCCGAAGCCGCGCTGCTCCTCGCGCCGCACCGGGTGTCCCTGCCAGCGGACCTCGCCGCTGTCCGGCTCGAGTACCCCCAGCGCGATACGCATGGCCGTCGTCTTGCCGGCGCCATTGGGGCCGACGAAGCCGAGCAGCTTGCCCTCTTCCGCCCGAAGCGAGAGCCCGTCGAGGGCCACAGTCGCGCCGTAGCGGCGGCTCACGTCGACGAGCTCGAGCACCGAGCCTCGTTGTTCCCGGTATCGGATCCGCCTACACGGCGGCGCTACTTCAGGCGGAACGCCTTGATGCGGTCCGCGTAGGCCGACTCGTCCAGCGCGTACACGCCATAGGCGAGCGCCTGGATCACCCCGAGCAGCGCCGCGTGCGAGCGCACATAGGCGGGGCTGTTGGACGAGTAGTAGAGCCTGTGGTCTGCGAGCTTCGCGACCTCCGAGAGCGTGGCGTCGGCGATCGCGATCGTGGCGGCACGGCGGTTGCGCGCCAGCTTCATGGCGCGCACGACCAGCGGGTGCGGGCGACCGGCGGAGAAGCCGATCATGACGGTCTTGTCGTCCACCCTGCCGAGCTTGGAGAGGCCCTCCTGGCTCGGCGAGGCGACCACCTCGGCGCGCAGGTCGAGCAGCATCAGCAGATGACGGAGGTAGCTGGCGAAGAAGGCCATCTGATCGGTGCCGCAGAGCAGGATCCGGTCGGCGCGCGAGATCAGGTCGACCGCCGCCGCGACCTCATCGCGATCGATGCGCTTGGCGGTCTCGGCCACGTTCGAGTGATCGGCGGCCAGCGCGGTCTCGAACTCGGTCTGATCGATCGGGAAGAGCGGCGGGGACGAGAGCTCGGCGCTCGAGGCGCCGTTCTCTCGCGCGCGCCGGTACTCGTCGCGCGCGGCCGCCTGCAGCTCGGGGAAACCCTCGAAGCCGAGGGCCTGCGCGAACCGCACCACGGTCGAGCTCGACGTGTTGGCGCGGCGGGCCAGCTCCTCGGCTGTGTGGAAGGCCGCCTCCTCGAGATGGTCGACGATGTACTGCCCGACGTCCTTCTGCGAGCGGCTGAATTCGTCGAAGCGCTGGCGGATCTCCTCCGACAGCGTCAGAGCGGTCGTCCCGGTTCGCGTCACGGACCCCGTTTTCGGCGGGACCGCCCGAGTTCCTTCAGCGAGGGGCGTTCAGGACCACAGCTTCCAGGGCGCGCGGCCCTCCGACCACAGGTCGTGGAGGAGCACGGCGTCCTTGTAGGTGTCCATGCAGTCCCAGAAGCCGGAGTGTCTGAACGCGCTCAGCTCGCCTGCTGCGGCGAGCCGCTCGAGCGGCTCGCGCTCGAGCACCGAATCGGCCTGCAGGTAGTCGAGGACACCCGGCTCGAAGACGAAGAAGCCGCCGTTGATCCAGCCCTCGAAACGCGGCTTCTCGGTGAAGCCCTCGACGCGGCCGGCGCCGTTCAGCCGCGCGATCCCGAACTGCAGCTCGGGCTGGACCACGGTCATCGTGGCGAGCCGCCCCTGCTCCTCGTGGAAGCTCGTGAGCGCACCGAGGTCGATGTCGGCCACGCCGTCCGCGTAGGTGGCGCAGAAGCGGCGTCCCCCGAGGCGCTCGCCGACCATCGCGATGCGCCCGCCCGTTTGGGTGTCCTCCCCCGTGTCGACGCACTCGATCTCGAGCCCGCCGGGGAGCCCGTTCGCCGCGACGAACTCCTGGATCAGCTCGCCTCTGTGGCCAGTGCAGAGGACGAAGCGGCGATGGCCCTGCTCGGCGTAGATGCGAATCACATGCCAGAGGATCGGCCGGCCGCCGATCTCGACGAGCGGCTTCGGGATCGTCTGTGTGTGCTCGCGCAGCCGCGTGCCGCGGCCGCCGCAGAGAATCACCACGTCGTCCATCGTCGGCGGCAGGGTAGCGTTGCCGCCCGTGATCCTCTACGACCATCCCGCCTCCGGAAACTGCCTCAAGCCTCGCATCCTGCTGCGCCAGCTCGGGCTGCCGTTCGAGCTCGTGACCGTCGACCTGTTCACGGGCGAGACGCGCACCGACGAGCACTTCGCGCGCAACCCGGACGGGCGCGTGCCGGTGCTCGAGCTCGACTCTGGGGAGCGGATTGCGGAGTCGGGCGCGATCCTGCTCCACCTTGGCGAGGGCACCCCCTTCCTGCCCGCCTCCGGAGCCGGGCGCACGCGCGTGCACCAGTGGATGTTCTTCGAGCAGAACCGGATCGAGCCGGAGCTCGGCGTGGCGCGCTTCCTGTGGTTGTCCGGACGCCACGCGCAGGCGCCCGAGGTCTTCCAGAATCGGCTCGACCGCGGCCTTGACGCGCTCGTCGCGCTCGAGCGCGGCCTCGCGACCAGCGGCTCGCCGTTCGTGGCCGGCGGCGACTACACGGTCGCCGACATCGCCCTCTACGCGTACGTCCACTGCGGGGCGGAGTCAGGGGCGGACCCGCGCGAGCATGCCAACGTCGCGGCCTGGCTCGATCGCGTGGAGGCCACGCCGGGCTTCGAGAACGACCTCGCGCCCTTCCCCGAGCACGCGGCCGCGCGGCCTACCTAGTCCGCAGCTGAGCAGCTTCGGCGGCTGCGGTCGAGCAGCCGCCCACGCGAGTCGCGGAACTCGAACGTCGCCAGGCCGGGCTCCAGCACGATCCGTAGCGCGCCGAAGAGGCCGTCGGCGCCCCAGGCGAGCTGCGGGTCGGCCTCGTCGACCCCGTAGCCGCTCGCGCCGCCCGCGCCGGCGATGTACTGCGTGATCCCTCCGGCGGGGCGCAGCCTCTGCAGGTTGTGGTCGTGGCCGCTGAGGAAGGCGCGCGCGTGCCCGCGCAGCGCGTTCCAGAGCGGCGCCATGCCGGGGTTGTCCTCGTAGGTCCCGGCGCTGTAGCGCGGCACGTGCGAGAAGGCGATGCGGCAGTCGCCGGGTGTCCCCGCGACCTCGCGCCGCAGCCAGCGCAGCTGGCGCGAGCCCGGCCCGTGGTCCGCCATCGAGTTGAGCGAGAGGATCTGCCAGCCCGCGACGCTCGTGCTCGACCACGGCGGTTGCCGTCGTCCCTTCTTGGAACGCCAGTACGGGTAGTAGCCGCTGAAGCGGTTCGCCCACTCGTGGTTCCCGGGCGTCGGGTCGGTGACCGTGGCGAGCGAGCCGTACAGCGGGTCGTAGTTCAGGCGGAACTCGCGCGCGGTGCCGTGCTCGTAGACGTCGCCGAGATAGAGGAAGCGGTCGGGCCGCTGCGCGCGGATGTGGGCGGCGAGCCGGCGGGCGCCGTCGTTCGGCGTGGCGGCGTCGCCGACGGCCCAGACCTCGGCGCGTTCGGGCGTCTGGGCGGCAGCCGCGGGCGCGGCCGCCGCGAGCGCCAGCAGGGCTGCGGCGAACAGGCGCCTCACGGCAGCACGAAGATCCCGTCGCTCACCGCTCGCTCGCCCGAGGGATCCGAGGGCCGGCTGACGAGCTCGCCGCGCACGACCATGCCGCTCGAGCCGCCGCCGTCGAGGTTGAGGGCGTTGCGTGCGCCGAGCGAGCGCATCACGCGCGCGGCCTCCGGCAACGTGACGCCGGCGCTCCAGCCGGGCCGGCGCCCGTCGACCGTCACCAGCAGCAACGTGCCGTCCCTCTTCACGCCCGCGAGCGTACGGGGGTGCCTGGACGCCACGAAGCCCGGGCGCGCTCAGCGGGGCGAAGCCCTCCGCGCTCGCCGCCACGGCGACCCTGCCGCGCACGAGCAGGCGCGGCCCGCCGCCCGTGACGAGCGCCTGCCCGTCTCCCATGCCGAGCTCGATCTCGGCGGGCACGCCGGCCTCGAGCGAGCCGCGCATGAAGTCCGCGGCGTCGCCGCTCCCGGACAGGACGAACGCTCCCGCGGGGATCCGCCCGCCGCGCGGCCGGCCGACGCGCTCCACGACCCCGCCTCTCACCAGCGCCTCGACGCCGGTCCCCGGCCGCAGCGCTCCGTAGCGCGAGTCGAACAGGACGAGCTCGCTCGGGTCGGTGCAGGTGAGCGCCGAGTCGGGCCGCTGGGTCGGGCGGTCGCCGCCACGGCCGCCGCAAGCGGGGATGCTGCCGCGCCGGCGGTCGACACCATCGATCAGCCTGCTCGCTCCGCCGGCGTCGACGCTGCCGCTGAAGCGAAGCGACGCGATCCGCGCCCTCGCGGCGGGGTCGCTCGGGACGAGCAGCGCCGAGCGCTCGTTCACCGGCTCGCTGAACACCGTGCCGTCGATCGCGAGCGCGCCGACCGGATCGCCGTCGACGGCGAAGAAGCCGCCGTTGACTCCCGCCACGGCGGATGTACGGCGCGCCATCGAGCTCGGCCGTTCGAGCCCGGCGACGCGGTCGTTCGACAGCACCCCGCCTAGCCGCCCGTCGAGCGCGTCGCGATCGATCGTCAGGACATTCACGCGCCACGGCCCGCCCTCACGCGCGATCGAGGTCCACCGCACCCCCGGCGCGACAGTGGCGCTGTCGCGCCGCTCGTCGAGTGAGCGCGAGCCGAGCGGCAGCTCGGCCGCCAAGGCTGCACCGGGCGAGCCGGTCGCGAGCAGGGCAAGCAGGATGCCGGCGCCTCGGCGCATGGCCCGCAGGGTGGCAGACCGGCGGAGGCTGTCGCGTCCCTAGCCGGGCAGCGGGAAGCTCACCGGGCTGCGGTTGCCGTCGCGGTCGACGGCCCGCACCCCGAACTGGAAGTTGTCCTTCGACATGCCCTCGGCGGTGTAGCTCGTGACGTTCCCGACCCTGATGCTGTGGGTCCACTCGGGCTCCGTCGTCTCACGCCACACGACCTCGTAGCCGGCGAGGTCCGGCTCCGGGTTCGGCTCCCAGGTCAGGTCCGTGTCGTTCGTGAGCCGAGCCGTGAGGACGCGGGCGTTCCGCGGCTGCGCCGGAGCGAGCGCGATCGCCGCCAGCGCGGACGCGTTCACGCGCGCGACTCGGGTCGTGTAATCGAAGTCCACGAACTGGATCAGGTCGCCGAACTGGACGCCGTTCTCCACCCGCACGTCCTGGTGCTGATGGGCGAAGTCCTCGTTCGGCTCCGTGAACCGCACCGCCGAGTAGCCGCGCTCGAGGAACGGGATCTGGTCGCCGCCGCGGAGGAAGCGGTCGCGCCGGAAGATGAGGCGCACGGTCATCCTCGTCCCCCTGTTCTCGCCGGCCTCCTTGATGTAGCGCGCGAGCTGGCGCGACGGGCCGTCGTTCTCGCCGCCGATCGAGCGACGCAGCGCGGCCTGCTGCGGGGTCTCGCTGGTCGGGACGCCCTCGTTGAAGAGGCGCACGCTGAACGGGTCGCGCCTGCCGTCGTCGCCGACCGAGCTGCCGACGATGTCGTTGGTGAACATGCCCGCGATGTTGCGGCCCTGCTGCGTGGCCTGCTCGGCGAAGAACGTCGAGCCGAACAGCCCCTGCTCCTCGCCCGCGACGGCCATGAAGACGATCGTGGCGTCGAAGCTCCGCTTCGCCATCACGCGCGCGGCCTCGAGCACCGCCGCGACGCCGGAGGCGTCGTCGTTGGCGCCCGGGGCGTCACAGACCGCGTCGTTCGCATCGGTGCAGCGCGAGTCGTAGTGACCGCTGACGACGTAGATGCGGTCGGCCGACTCCGGCTGGGTGCCGCGCAGCGTCGCGACGATGTTGGTTATGGGCGTCGGCTCGGGCACCCGCGGCGGGGTCGCGGGCTGGATGAACGTCTGCTTCTCGACGGTCATGCGGCCGTCCGACGCCGCCGCGTAGCGCGAGAACTCCTCGAAGAGCCAGTTCCCGGCGGCACCGATGCCGCGCACGGGATCGGTCTGGGAAGACAGCGTGTGGCGGGTGCCGAAGCTGACGAGCTTGCGGATCGAGCTCTCGATGTTGCGCGAGCTGATCTCCCTCAGCATCGCTGCTGTTGCCGGCTGAAGGGGCGGGTTCGTCATCTCGTGCTTCGGAGCGCCCGTGGAGGACTGCTGGGTGAGCACGACGGCAAGCGCGACGACAAGGACGAGAACGGCGGCAACGGCCGAACGACGCAGGTAACGCATGGCTTCTCCCTCTGAGCGAGCTGCGCCTGGGTCGGTACCCGGGGCAGCCGCGGGCGATGCGCTCTAACGCGCCAGGATCCGGAAGACCGGGTGGTCCGGCGCGATCCGGAGCAGCTCGTCGTCGCTCGAGTCGGGGCCGACGCCGTCGAAGAAGGCTCCGACCTCCCACTTCCAGCGCTTGAGGTAGGGCCGCATGATCGCCGGCTTCTCCTCGTCCGGGAGCTCCTGCGCACTGAAGTCCTGCGCCCGCCGCCCCACCAGCAGGCGCCCCTCACCGCTCGCCCGCAGATTGCGCACCCAGTGGGTGTGCCCGCGCGCCGCGACCAGATACCGGGTGCCGTCGACCGTCAACAGGTTGACCGGCGTGCGGCGGGGCTCACCGCTCTTGCGGCCGCGCACCTCGAGCACGCGCGACCCCGCGACGCTCACCCCGGCCCGCGTGAGCAGTGCGACGGCCGGGTTGAAGACGTGCTGGGTGAACCAGCCCGGGCGTTGATAGCGGTCTGCCACGTGACGAAGGCTCTCACAGCGCGGCCGTCACAACCCTCGTCCCGACGTCGACCGGCACCTCCTTCGGCACCTCCGGATTGTCGATCCACCACAGCGCGAGGCCGGCGAGGCCGTTCGTGAGCGCCTCGGCTGTCGGCTCGATCTGGTCGGCGGGGATCCGGCCGTCGGCGCGCTCCCTGAGGAATGCCGCGATGACCTCGCGCGCGCGCAGGTTCACCCGTAGCCGGAGCGCCTGGATCTCCTCGTCCCCGGAGCGGTCGCGGAAGAGCATGAACCACGCGTGCTGGTTCTCGCGGACGTAGTCGAACCAGTGCTCGAGGAGCGCCCGCACGAGCTGGTCGAGCGCCAGGCCGTCCGGCTCAACCGCCTCGATGAAGCCCGGCAGGTCTGCCTCGTGTTTCTCGAGCAGCGCCATGTAGAGCGCCTTCTTCGAGGGGAAGTGGCGGTAGACGATCGGCTTCGTCACGTCGGCGGCCGCGGCGATGTCCTCGATGCGGGCGCCCGCGTAGCCGTCTCGCGCGAATGCGCGGCCGGCGGCGCGGACGATCAGCGCCCGCCGCTCCTCGCCCGGGATGCGCCGTTGCTCGGCCGTGCGTGTCGCCATGGTTACCGAAGAGTAACTTACGTGCTAAGTTACCCACCAGTAACAGATGTGCCGCCGATCGAGAGGAGCCTCATGCCCGCCCCGGTCCACGACCCCGTTCACCGCGCCACCTACACCTTCGAGCCCGACGGCGACAACCTCTGGGTCGAGACGTGGCTCGAGCCAGGCGGCGCGCTGCCGCCCCACCTCCACCCCTACCAGGAGGAGCACTGGTCCGTCCTGGAGGGGGAGGTCCGCTTCCAGCTCGGTTCGGACAAGCGCGTGATCGGCCCCGGCGACGGCACGATCCTGGTCAAGGCCGGCACGAAACACGGGCTCGAGGCCACCGGTGCGGAGTCCCATCTGCGCTGCCACGTCGTCCCGGCGCTCGACCTCCAGGAGTTCCTCACCGAGAGCGCCGCCGCGGCCCGCGACGGCCTCTTCATGCGCGGCGGCATCCCGCGCAGCCTGCGCGGGGCCCGCTGGGCCGCCGGCTTCCTGAAGAAGCACCGCGACAACGTCGTGATGACGTTCCCGCCGCGCTTCGTGCAGTCGGCGATGATCGCGCTGCTGGGGCGGTCAGGGCTGAGCGCGGGGAGCTCAGCCGCGGCGCCCGGCAGACCCGAGCCGCCGGAGCGTCACGACCTGGGCCGCGATCGCCACCGCGAGGCAGGCGACCCCGATCACGTTGAGAGCGGTCCACCCGGATCCGACACCTGTGGCGAGCAGGGCGACGAGACCGACGCTCATGAAGGTCAGCGCGACGAGGGCACGGCGTTCGGAGTTCATGCAGTCGATATCGGACCGGGGCCCCGATCCCTGAGCCCTGGGAGGCGCACGACGTCGACGGCCTCTTGATTCACTGCCGGCGCGATGAGACGATCGGCCGGTGCGTAGTCGCGTCGCGCTGGCCGGCCTGCTCGCGCTCATGGTGCCGGCTCCCGGTGCGCACGCTCAGGGCCCGTCGCGGCCGTTTCAGGCGCCGGCTGCCGGCGATCTCTTCGTATTGACGGCCGCGAGCGGAACGGTCGAACGCGTTCCCGGGCGGAGGCGCGTGTTCGAGCTCGTCCTGAAGCAACCCGCCCGCGAGGTCGTCCTGTTCACCGACCGCCCGGCTCGGAGGGCGGGGAAGCGGCCGCTCGGCCGCTTCGTCCGTGGTTGGGGCCGGCTCGGGTACCGAGCCGTACCGCCCAACGCCGCGCTCGTCATCGCCGACGCGCCGAGCAACCGCGACGTGCTGGCGGTGGAGCTGACCAGGCCGCGCGTAGGCCCGGGAGGCCGGACGCTCGCCTTTCGGGCGGAGGTGCTCAGGGGTAGCCCTCGGGGACCGCTGAGGGAGTTCGCGAGGAGGGCGGACCGCCGGGTCGTGGACCGGTTCGGGTCGGTCAGCCTGTTCATCGACGCGAGCGGGCAGGAGGTGGGCCTCACCTTCAGCTTCACCGGCATTCCGGGCAACAGCACCGCCTCGATCTCCTTTTCCAACGCCCAGATCGACGTGACGTCGGACGCGGCCACCCCCCTGTTCATGGGCGCCGGGGGCCCTGCCCTCTTCAGGGTGGACCCGACCCGCTTCAGAGTCATCCCCATGGGGTCGCCCGTGACCAGTCAGGTCGTGATCGGGCTCGATATGGACGTGGGCGCAACGAGCGTCGAGGGCGCGGCGATGGTCAACGGGTTACAGGATGCAAACGTCACGTTCCTCTCGAGCGATGGAATCTTCGAACTCTCGAACGGGAACTTCTCCATCCCTCTGGGCTGAGGGGCGGGTGCCGCCGCACGCTGCCCGCCTCTCGCGGCCTACTCACCTACCCCACCCTGGCGCGATACTCGCCCCGGGTCAGTAACGCATCACCCGACACGACAAACGCACGGCGAGATCCTCGATGATGGGCATGCACTGAGCTTCGTGCTCGGCGCTCTGGAAGCGAAAGAAGATGTTGTCCTCCCACAGCGTGCAACTGATGCCGGCGTCCGTGGTGAAGTCGAAGCATTTACCGTTCGTCATGTATTCGAGATGGACGTCGATGAGTTCTTGCGCCCACCCCAAGCGTTTGCCGGAAGCGATTACCGACGGAATGTCTGTTCGTTCCTGGACGGCCCCTCGCATCGCTTGGAGCAACACCAGAGCTTCCGCGTAGGGAAAGTCTGCGTCGTCATCAGAGGGGACGATTCGAACGGCCGCCATGTCGGCCAGCGTATGGCAGCGACCACTGGCAGATCGCGCCGCG
>CAVTZF010000037.1:0-18132 GCA_963739095.1 uncultured Thermoleophilaceae bacterium | reverse complement strand
CAAGGCAGGCGGGAAGCCGCGACGACGTATTGCTTGCCGTAGGGCGGAGCGAATGCGAGCGGGCGAAGACCATCGACATGATCGTCGAGCTGCTCTCGTCCCCACTCGAGGTCGCCGAACGCGCGCTCCTTCCACCGTGCGAAGCTCTCGTCGTCCTCGCGATAGGCGTAGAAGGGCCCGACGTCGTCCTCCGCCGGCCCGTATCGGATGTAGTGATGCCCCTCGCCCGCATGCAGCTGGAGATCCCAGCGCCCGCTGTGCCGCATCGTCGCGAGCTCGGACCACGTGAGGTACTCACGGTCGCCGCTGTCGACCCTGCCCACGTCGACGAACATCACGGCGTTGAACCCGAGCTTGCGGATGATCCCGTCGCCGCCGATCCACGAGTCTGCACGGGCGTCATCGAAGGTGAGGAGCAGCGGCCGAGGCGGCAGGCCCACCTCCTCTCCCCGGATGAAACGGACGAACTGATCCAGCGTGACCGTTCTGTAGCCGGCGTGGTGCAGCAGCGTCATCTGCTTCGCGAAGTCCTCGGGGTCTACGCCGTACTCGGCGTCGGCCGGATTTGAGAACTGCGAGGCGGGTGCGACCCCGTGGTAGAGGAGCGTGGGGATCGCAGAGCGGTCCGGCGGCAGCGGCGCCCACGCCTCGCGCTCCGCCTGGCTGAGCTGCACGTCCGGCGTCGCGGCCGGCGTTCTGGGGGAAGGCTCCGGGGCGTCGTTCGACTCGTCGCAGGCGAGGCCCACCAAACAGAGGGCGACGAGTACCAAGCACGCGCGCGCCTTGATCCGGGCATCGTAGATCAGCGGTCCGCTCGCTACCGCGACTCGGCCAGTGCGCGTATCACGGCCTCGTAGAAGCCCTCGCTCATCGCCCCCTCGGTGCGCTCGACGTTCGCGTGCGCCGAGCCGTCGGCCGCGGAGTTGCCGACCAGGAACATGCGGCCGACGACCGCGGCCAGATCGAGATCTTCGAGCGAGTCGCCCACCCCGATGGACTGCTCGGGCGCGTAGTCGCGCGCGCGCATGTGCGCCGCAACGGCGTTCGACTTGGAGGAGCCCGCCGGAATCAGGTGGAAGCCGTGCGTGTCCGGCGCGATCCAGCCGTTGTCGACGAGCCGCAGGTTGTCGTAGCCCGCCTCGGCGAGCAGGCGGTTCGCCTCGTCGGCGTCGACGTCGCCCCGGAAGAGATGCGAGACCTCGCGGTCGAGCGCAAAGGGCAGGTGCGGGTCGAGACGGTTCCCGTAGTGGCGCAGGAGCAGGTCGGGCGCACCGGACTCGGCGATCTGCGCGTGGATGCTGGCGCCCTCACGGGGCTGCAGGTCACCGGTGAGGAAGGTGAGCTCGCCGTCGATCACCATCCCCGTGCCCACCTCGAAGATGTACGAGCTCTGGCCGATCAGGCGAGCGTCCTCCATGACCTGCAGCCGGCGCCGGCCGGATGTGATCACGACCTCGGCGCCCGCGCGATGGCAGGCCTCGAGCGCGCGCCCGACCAGCAGCGTGAACTCACCGTCCGCGGTTCGGAACAGCGAGCCGCCGCTTCCCAGCATGGTCCCGTCGAGGTCCGTGTAGACGCAGCGGATCGGCATCTACTCGGCGGCGCTCACCCGCAGCTCAGCTTCGTTCGCCGGCAGTGAGGCGAACGGCGGGCGCTGGACGATGCGGACGTCGGTGCCGTCGTAGCCCGCCCGCGGATCCGTGAGCAGGCGGGCCGAGGTCGTGCCGGTGAGCCGGCCGTCCCGGCGCAGCCGCATGAGCACCGACTGCAGCACCGTCGCCGCCATGGGGGTGAGCTCGGTCAGCGCCCGGTGGCGGTTCTGGCGCGTGCCGAGGTTGACCTGCGCCATGCCCTCGAGGCCCACCTGCCACCAGGCGTCGATCAGCATGCCCGTCTCGATCGCGTAGCGCGTGTCGAACGGCAGCCGCAGGAGCAGCGATCGGCGGGCCGCGATCTCGCCGGCGAGCGGCTGGCCGAACGCGGCGAGCTCCGGATAGAACGCGTTCAGAAGCGGACGTGCGCTGAGCTCGGTCACGCGGCCGCCACCGGTCGGCATCTCGACGTCGCCCACCTTGAAGGGGCGGCGGTAGAGAGCCTTCACGAAATGCACCTCGGGGATCCGCAGCAGCGGTCCGACGAGCCCGGTCACGAAATGCTCGCCGAAGTCCTCCGAGTCGGCGTCGACGAAGCAGATGATGTCGCCGCTGAGGACCGCCTGGGCTCGCCAGAGTGCGTCGCCCTTTCCGAGCAGTGGGCCGGTGCCGGGCACGAGCGTGCGCGCGTCGTACAGCTCGGCGCCGTGCTGCTCGACGATCGCCTGGGTCCCGTCGCTCGAGCCGCTGTCGACGACCGCCACCTGATCGACGAGATCCAGGTTGCGTAGCTCGAGGAGCGGCGCGAGCGTGCGCGCGATCGACTCGGCCTCGTTGAGCGTCGGAACGCAGACCGACACGCGGGTGCTGCGGCGCATCAGATCGGCACGCGAGAAGTCCCCAGAGTCGAACGACCGCCGTCTGTTCCAGTCTGTGTGGTGGACGCTCATCGGGGGGGTGCTGCCCACTGGGCCGGCGGGGGACGGTGCGTACTATGGCAGTCCGTGGCCCGAGTCCGGACGTCGTACCCGTGGGAGGCAGTTCTCGAGGCCGGACGCGACGAGGAGCTGGTCGCGACGTCCAGCGAGCGCGCGCAGACGGGCCTCGCGGAGCCGGTGCCCGACGACCTCCATCCGGCCGTGCGCGAGGGGCTCGCCCAGCTCGGGATCGAGGCCATCTGGGCCCACCAGGCGGACGCGTGGGAGGCGACCCGCACAGGGCACGCGATCGTCACGACCGGCACGGCGAGCGGCAAGTCGCTCGCCTTCAACCTGCCGGTGCTCGACACGCTCGCGACCGACCTGGCCGCGCGGGCCTTCTACCTCTATCCGACGAAGGCGCTCGCCCAGGACCAGGCGCGCGCACTTGCGCGCCTCGGCGGCCGCTACCTCCGCCACGCCATCTACGACGGCGACACGCCGCGCGAGGAGCGCCGCCAGATCCGCCAGCGCTCGAACCTCGTGCTCACCAATCCCGACATGCTGCACGTGGGCGTCCTGCCGAACCACCGCTCGTGGGGCGACGTGCTCGCCAACCTCGCCTGGGTCGTGGTCGACGAGGCGCACGTCTACCGCGGCGTCTTCGGGTCGCACGTGGCCAACGTGCTGCGCCGGCTGCGCCGGCTCGCGCGCGCGTATGGCGCCGAGCCGCGCTTCGTGCTCACGAGCGCGACGATCGCCAACCCGCTCGAGCTTGCCGAGCGCCTGACCGGGCTCGAGCTCGAGCTCGTCGACCGCGACGGCGCCCCGCGCGCCGAGCGCGAGATCGCGATGTGGAACCCGCCGCTCGTGGACGAGCGGCTGGGCCGGCGCGCCTCCTCCCTGTCCGAGGCGGCCACGCTGCTCGCCGAGCTCGTCGAGCGCGAGGTGCGGACGATCTGCTTCCTCAGGTCGCGCCGCGGCGTCGAGCTGATCCTGCGCTTCGCGCGGGCGCGGCTCGAGGAGGCGGGCCGCAGCGACCTGGCCGAGCGAATCGCGCCCTACCGGGCCGGCTACACGCCGGCCCAGCGGCGCGAGATCGAACAGCGGCTCTCCGACGGCGACCTGCTCGCCGTGGTGGCGACCAACGCGCTCGAGCTCGGCATCGACATCGGCGACCTGGACGCCGCCCTGTGCGTGACCTTCCCGGGCACGGTCGCAAGCCTGCGCCAGATGTGGGGGCGCGCCGGGCGCCGCAACTCAGGGCTCGCGATGTACATCGCCGGCGAGGACGCCCTCGACCAGTTCTTCTGCCGCCACCCGGACGAGTTCCTCGGTCGGCCGGTCGAGCAGGCGATCCTCGATCACGAGTCCGAGGAGATCCACCTCGCCCACCTCGAGGCGGCGGCCTACGAGCTTCCCCTGACGCCCGAGGACGCCGACGTCTTCGGCCCGCGCTGGGAGGAGCACGCGCAGCGGCTCGTCAAGCAGGGCCGGTTGCGCGAGCGCGGCGGTCGCTACCTGCCGCGCGGCGAGGGCTACCCGGCCGCGCGCATCGCCCTGCGCTCCGCGTCGCCCGACTCGGTGGCGATCGTGGAGGCGAGCGCCGGGGAGGTGATCGGCAACGTCGAGACCTCACGGGCACCGTCGTCGGTCCACGCCGGCGCGGTCTACCTGCACATGGGCTCCGCCTACGAGGTCGAGGACCTCGACCTGGCCCAGCGACGCGCGGTCGTGCACCCCTTCCAGGGCGACTGGTACACGCAGCCGAAGAAGGAGTCGGAGACCTACATCGAGCAGGTGCGCGAGCACCGCGAGACCTGCGGCGTCGAGCTCTCGTTCGGGATCGTGTCGGTGACAGAGCAGGTGGTCGCCTACCAGAAGAAGCGCGTCGCGGATCAGTCGGTCCTCGACCTGCTGGCGCTCGATCTGCCCGAACAGAACTTCGTGACGCAGGCGCTCTGGTACGAGCTACCCGATCCGCTGCTGCGCGACGAGTTCCCGCTGGACGTCCTGCAGGGCTCGCTGCACGCGGCCGAGCACGGCCAGATCGCGGTGCTGCCTCTGCTCGCCATGTGCGACCGCTGGGACATCGGCGGCCTGTCGACCGCCTTCCACCATCAGACCGGCCGCCCGACGATCTTCATCTATGACGGCCACCCCGGCGGCGTGGGCATCACGCGCGCGGGCTACGAGCGCTTCGAGGCGCTCGTGGGCGACGCGCTACGGCTGATCTCGGAGTGCCCCTGCCAGTCGGGCTGCCCATCGTGCGTGCAGTCGCCGAAGTGCGGAAACCTGAACGAGCCGCTGAACAAGCGCGGGGCGATCGAGATGCTCTCGCGCATGGCGTCGAGCTGACCGGCGGCGCTGCAGGTTCCGTTGCAGCGAGCAGGAATTCCTTCCCAGATCTAAAGGGGGGCCGCACTATCCCGATGCGATGGTCACGGTGCGCGTTCGCCTCACCCTCCTGGCCAGCCTCGCGGCGCTCGCCCTTGGCCTGCTCGCCGTGCCCGCGACGAACGCCTCGGAGAGTGGCGGAGCGGTCGCGCCGAGCGCGAACAGCATCGCCGCCCCGAGCGGCGGCGCCGCCGTCGGCTCACGCCCGCTGGTGAAACGCAAGGCCGCGCGGCGCAAGGCGGCTCCGAAACGGAAGGCGAAGCCGAGGCGCAGGCGCGTGCCGGCCCCGCCGGCGGCCGGCGCACCGGCGCCGGCGGGCGAGTCGGCTCACCACTTCCCGGTCAGCGGCAGCTATTCGCTGGGCGGCCCCGACGCGCGCTTCGGCGCGGGCCGCGAGGGCCACCGCCACCAGGGCCAGGACGTGATCGCGGCCGAGGGCACGCCTGTGGTGGCGCCCTGGGCCGGGCTCGTCGAGTTCGTGCGCTTCCAGAAGAGCGGCGCGGGCTGGTACGTCGTGCTCGACGGCGACGACGAGGACCGCGACTACGTTTTCATGCACCTCCGCAAGGACTCGATCCTGGTCGCTCCCGGTCAGCACGTGACCGCCGGGCAGCCACTCGCGCAGGTCGGCACCACCGGCCGCTCGAGCGGCCCCCATCTGCACTTCGAGATCTGGGTGGGCGGCTGGTTCGACGGCGGCAAGCCGATCGACCCGCTGCCGCTGCTCGAGCAGTGGGCCGCCGTCACGGCTTGACGAAGAGCTCGAGCACGACGGAGTTCGGGTCGTCGCCGGGCGCGCCGCCGGCGCTGCGGCCCATCCTGATCTAGTTGAAGGTCAGCCGCAGGTGCCCGCGCAGGCCGTCGGTGCTCGCCGACAGCGAGCCGCCCAGCTCGCCGAAGTTGTCCGTGAAGAGCTGCGCGCCGAGCGCGTTGAAGCCGCTCAAGCCGAGCGCCGGCCCGTACTTGTCGATGACGGCGTTGGCCAGGTGCTGTGCGTCCGAGCGCATCACCACGGCGCCCTGCGCGTCGTCCACGGGCTCGGGCTGCTCGGCCGCCAGCTCCTCGGCCTCGGCCGGGTCATCCGCCACCACGAGCACGCCGTCGACGACGCCGAAGGCGATGTCGTCGCCGTCGGCCTGGGTGAGCTTGTAGAGGTCCCCGCCGCCGCTGGCCTTCTCGATCGTCACCGCGCCGAAGCCCGCACCCTCGGCGAAGCTCGGCAATACGTCGGCCACCTTGGCGAGCGTGCGGGAGAGCGCCGCGGGGCGCTCCACCTCGGCACGCACACCGAAGCCACCGTCGGGCGCGATGCTCGCGGCGAGATCGCCCGTGAGCTGGCCGATCAGGTCGTCGTCGATCGAGATGCCGAGCCGGGAGTCGAGCGTCTGCTTGGCCTGCCCGTAGTCGCCAAAGCCGCTCGGGTTGACGGCCTGCGCGGCGGCCTCCGCGAACCGGACGATCTGGGCCGGGTTGCGGATGCCGAGGCCGACCTCGCCCTCGCGTGAGAGGATCGGCGGCGCCTCGTCCCCCGCGGCGATCGGCAGGTCATCGTCGCTCAGCCCCTCGGGATCGGTGCGCACCCTGACCTGCACCTCGAGCTGGTCCTCGCGCGCGCTCGCCGTCAGCCCGAGCGTGCGCAGGGCGCCGACCCACTGGACCTTGCGCGCCCGCTCGCCACCCGGATCTGAGCCGATCAGCAGCTGGAGGTCGGAGTAGACGCGCGCCGCGGCGTCGTCCGGGAGGTCGTCGAGGGCGGCGTCGAATGTCTGCTCGTCGAGGTGGTCGTCGCCGTCTGCCCGCTCGAGCGCCTGGTCCAGGCGCTCGCTCGAGCCGGCGAAGATGACCATGTCGTCCTTGACGGCGAACGACGTGCCGCCGTCCTCGTACTTGGTGGCGCCCGCCACCTCGCCGACCTCGCGCGGCCCCGTCTTCTCGATCAGGTTGTCGAGGGCTTCCTGGTCCTTGACCTTGAGGGCGGCCACGAAGTCCTGTGTCTCGCTGCTGTCGAGGAAGCTCGTCACGTCCGTGGCGCCGACCACGAACGGGTTGCCGAGGAGCGGCTCCACGTCCTCCTCGAAGTCGACGCTCGAGCCATCGCCCCCGAGCTCGTCGCGCAGCAGGTCCCTCACCGAGGGTGCGTCGATCGGGAACTTGCCGAGGATGGAGTCGAGCGCCTTGTACTGGTCGTCGTCGAGATTCGTGTCGATCGCGACGGCGAACGGCGTCTCCTTTGGGAGGTAGGCAAGGGCGCTGCCGAGCGCGCCTGTCTGCTCCTCGTCGCCCCCGCAGGCCGCCAGCGCCGTGACCGCCAGGCACGCGAACAGAGCCAGGACTGCGAGGAGGCGGCGCACCGGCGGGACTGTAGCTACGCGGGGGTGTCCGAACAGCCGGCTTGCATGCCCGAGAGCGTGAACTCGAGCTGGCGGCGCCAGTCGTATGGCAGCACCCCGAGCGCGTCCGCGGCCATGATGCTTCCGAGCCCGCACATGAGCGTGCGGACGTCGTCCACCTCGAGGTCCTCGCGCACCTTTCCGGCGGCCTTGGCGCGGTCGATCAGCGCCTGCATCGCCGCGCTCAGCTCAGCGATCGTGGGCAGCGCGCGCTCGAGCGCCTGCTGCGTCATCGCGAAGATCATGCGCTGCTGCGACGCGTCGCGCGCGGCGATCTCGGCCTGCTCGCGCAGAAGCTCGGCGAACGACTCCCAGGGCCGCTCGTCCTGCTCGAACTTGGCGCGCGCCCGCACGGCGAAGTCGGTCAGCTTGATGCGGATCAGCTCGCCGATGAGCTCGTCCTTGGTGGGGAAGTGGCGGTACAGCGTGCCCACGCCAAGACCGGCACGACGGGCGATCTCGTCCATCTGCGCGTCGACGCCGTGCTCTCCGAACGTCTCGCGGGCGGCGGTCAGGATGCGCTCGCGGTTGCGGCGCGCGTCCGCGCGCATGCGAGCGACTACCGGCTCGACCGCTTCCCTCGTGGCCATGGCGAGATCCTAACTGCTGGGGTTGACAAACGGAACCATCGTTCCGTATCTTACACGGAATAGGAATTCCGGTTCCGTTTAGATACGCCCCCGTAATGGAGAAGTCCGTGAGTCCCTCAGATTCCCCCCGCGACAAGAACCTCGCACTCGCCCTCCTGGCGATGGCGCAGTTCGTGGTCGTGCTCGATGCCTCGATCGTCAACGTGGCGCTGCCGTCGATCGGGCGCGACCTCGATTTCGCGCAGGGCGACCTGTCCTGGGTCGTCAACTCCTACACCCTCTTCTTCGGCGGCTTCCTGCTGCTCGGCGGTCGTCTTGCCGACCTGCTCGGCCGGCGCCGCATGTTCATCTACGGCATGTGGCTGTTCGCGCTCGCGTCGCTCGCGGGCGGGCTGGCCCAGAGCGACATCTGGCTGATCGTCGCGCGCGCGGTCCAGGGCCTCGGCGCCGCGCTGATCTCCCCGGCGGCGCTCGCGATCGTCACCACCACCTTCGCCGAGGGCTCCGAGCGCAACAAGGCGCTCGGCGTCTGGGGCGCCGTGGCGGGCTCCGGCGGCGCCGCCGGCGTGCTGCTCGGCGGCATCCTGACCGAGAGCCTCGGCTGGGAGTGGGTGCTGTTCGTGAACACGCCGATCGGCATCGCGGCCGCGCTGCTCGCGCCGCGCCTGCTCGGCGAGAGCCTCGACCGCTCGCGTGGCTCGTTCGACATCGCCGGCGCCGTGTCGGTCACGGCCGGCCTGGCGCTGCTCGTCTACACGCTCGTCGACGCGAACGACGCCGGCTGGGGATCGACCCAGACGCTCGCGCTGGGCGCCGTGTCGCTCGCGCTGCTGGCCCTGTTCGTCGGGATCGAGCGGCGCACCCGCCACCCGCTGGTGCCGTTCTCGATCTTCAGGCAGCGGACGCTGCGCGGTGCGAACGTCGTCGGGCTATTGCTCGGCATGTCGCTGTTCTCGATGTTCTTCTTCATCTCGCTCTACATGCAGCAGGTGCTGGGCTACGAGCCGCTCAAGGCCGGGCTCGCGTACCTGCCGCTGGCCCTCACGATCATCGTGTCCGCCGGCGCCGCATCGGCCCTGGTCACGCGCATCGGCTTCAAGCCGACGCTGATCGCGGGCATGCTGTTCATCGCGGGCGGGCTCGTCTGGTTCGCGCAGGTCAGCGCGCCCGGCGGCAGCTATGTCGGCGACATCCTGTTCCCGTCGCTGCTCGCGGCGATCGGGCTCGGGCTGGCGTTCGTCCCGACGACGATCGCAGCCGTGACCGGGATCAAGCCGGACGAGGCGGGGCTCGCGTCGGGCCTCATCAACACCTCGCAGCAGGTCGGCGGTGCGCTCGGCCTGGCCGTCCTGGCAGCGGTGGCGACCGCCACCACCAAGGACGCGATCGCCTCGGGTGAGCGCAACCCGCTGATCTCGCTGACCGAGGGCTTCCAGGATGCGTTCCTGGTGGGCGCCGGCATGGCGCTGCTGGGCGCGCTCCTTGCCGCGGTGCTGATCTCGTCCAAGGACAGCCGCGAGCACGCCGAGGCCGCCCGGGCGGGCGAGACCCCGGCCACCCCCGTCGCGGCCTGAGTTCGGATGGGAGCGCCGGGGACCCCCTGCCCCGGCGCTCCCCCTCCGCGCTACCCCGTCAGCGCAACCGCCGCCTCCGGCGTGGCGACGTGGAAGCTGAAGCTCTCCTCGAGATACAGCCGCACCACCTCGCCGTCGTGCGAGTCGTAACCGATCGAGACGTCCTGGCCGCAGTCGAGGACGAAGTCGCCACCTCGCATGCTCAAGAGGACGGCTCCGGTCACGCCCGGCGCCCAGACGACCGGACCGTCGGTGATCGTGCGCAGGTGCTCCAGCAACGGATAGCCGCCGCCCTCGGCCGTCTCGATCACCTTGCGGTGGTACTCCCTGCCGAGCGCAAGCGCGTAGGGACTCGCGATTCCGCTCTCCAGGAGGAGCTCGACTGCGGCGGCGATCGCGTGCGGGTACTGCTCGGCGGACCCGGGGAGCGGGATCGGGGCGTGCGGCGAGCTCTCGGCGATGCCCTTGATCGCGCCCTGCCAGCCATGGAATACCGCGATGTTCTCGGCCACGGCGACCTGATGCGCAGCGTGGTCGAGCGGGGCGAGATCGACGTCGTCGGCACCCCGGTCAGCGTCGCGCAGCTCCGCTCTCGACAGCTCGAAGTCAGCGCGCAGCTCGACGAGCGGCAGTACCCGCCGCCTGAGTCCTGACACCTCTTCGGACGGCGGCGATCCGAGCGGCTCCGTGCGCCCCAGGTTGGTCGCGGAGTGCTGCCATCCGTGTGGGCCGGAGAAGTCGACCAGCCTGCGCGTGGCGAGCGCCGGCTTGAGGCGGTCGCGCGCCTCCTGGTCGAGCTGCTCCCAGGTCGATTCGGTGATCGGAGCGTGCTCGCGAAGCAGGTGGTTCATGACGGGTCCTCCCGGAGGCTTCCAATTGCAAGCGAACCGTCGCCGGGCACATCGGCCGCATCGGCCGGCGGCGCGTCCGCCTCGGCTGGGGCGGCGGCGGCGCTTGGTGGGTCGTCGAGAAATTCCGCGGTCGGAGCGAAGAAGAGATTGCCTGTGACCGCCGTCGAGAAGTCAAGGATCCGGTCATAGGTGCCGGGCGGCTTCCCGATGAACATGTTCGTCAGCATCTGCTCGATCACGTCCGGGCTGCGCGCGTAGCCGATGAAGTAGGTGCCGAACTCCCCTGCTCCGACGCGCCCGAACGGCATGTTGAAGCGCACGATCTGCCGCTCCTCGCCGTCCTCGTCGACGATCGTGTTCAGCGCCACGTGCGAGTTCGCCGGCTTCAGCTCGTCGGGCAACTCGATGTCGCTGAGCTTCGTCCGGCCCATCGCCCGCTCCTGTTCCTCGACAGGCAGCGCATCCCAAGCGTCGAGATCGTGGAGGTACTTCTGAACGAGGACGTAGCTCCCGCCGGCGAACTGCGGATCCTCGTCACCGATCAGGACAGCCTCGAGCGCATCCCCTCCCTCCGGGTTCTCCGTGCCGTCCACGAAGCCGAGCAGATCGCGCTCGTCGAACGACCTGAACCCGTGCACCTCGTCGACGACGCGCGCGCTGCCGGCCAGCCGGCCCATCACCCGCTGCGCGAGCTCGAAGCAGAGGTCGAGCCGATGCGCACGGATGTGGAACAGCAGATCGCCGGGCGTGGCGGGCGCAGTGTGCCTCGCGCCCGAGACCTCCCGGAACGGATGCAGCTCGGCCGGACGCGGCCCACCGAAGAGCCGATCCCAGAGCGATGCGCCGACACCGACCACGCAGGTCAGGGAGCCCTCTGGGATCCGGAAGCCGACGGACCGCCTGAGCCCCGTCACATCAGCGAGCAGATCCCGGACCTTGGGCTCACCACCCGCATCCACCGTCACGGTGAGAAACATCGCCGCCTCACTGATCGGAGTCAGGATGGCGTCGGATCCCGTCGGTCCCATCACTGCGTTATATCTGCCGCGCGCCGCTCACGGTGCTTGACCTGCGGGGACCCCGCCGGATAGCGTCGGACGAAGCGTCGTTGCACTGGCAACGGCCTAGACTTCCGCCCAGTCGAAGAGGAGAGCTGGTGCGATGCCGGTCGTTCCCGCACGTGACATTCTGGACCGCGCTTTTGCCGAGCGATACGGGGTCGCCGCGATCAACGTCGTCGACGACCTGACGCTCGAGGCCGTGCTCGCGGCGGCCACCGATCTGGAAGCGCCGCTGATCGTTCAGACGTCGCTGAAGACGGTCAAATCGATCGGCGCCGACGCCTTCTACGCCATGTGGCGGGCGCGTGCCGACGCGGCGCCAGTGCCCGTGACCCTGCACCTCGACCACTGCCCCGACCGCGAGTGGATCTCGACCTGTCTTCAGACGGGCTGGAACTCGGTGCTGTTCGACGGTTCGGAGCTCGACGTCGCCGAGAACACGCGCCAGACGGTCGAGGTCGTCGCTGAGGCCGACGGCTATGGCGCGCAGGTCGAGGGCGAGATCGAAAGCGTGGTCGGAGTTGAGGACGACGTCGGTTCCGAGGAGGGCGGCGAGGTCCACCCGGTCGAGGTGTCGGCGGAGTTCATCGCCGCCACCGGCGTCTATTCGTTCGCGCCCGCCATCGGCACGGCGCACGGCCTCTACAAGGCCGCGCCGCACCTGATGCCGGAGCGCGTGAGCGAGCTCGTCGCGCTGCATCCGATCCCGATGGTCCTGCACGGCGGGACCGGGCTCTCGGACGAGCAGTTCAGCGACCTCATCTCGCGTGGCTGCGCCAAGGTCAACATCTCGACCGCGCTGAAGATCGCCTTCATCGAATCGCACAGGGAGTACCTCGAGGCGAACCCGGACAAGCACGACCCGCCCTCGCTTCTCAAGCACGTCCGGGCCGCCGTCAAGGAGATGGCCGAACGCCACATCCGGACGTTCGGCTCGGCCGGGAAGGCCCCGGCGGCCACCGCCGCGGGCGTGTGAGCGCGTGCCCGCGCTGATCTTCGACTGCGACGGCGTGCTCGCCGACACCGAGCGCGACGGCCATCGCCCGGCGTTCAACCAGACCTTCGAGGAGTCCGGGCTCGACGTGCGCTGGTCCGAGGCGGAGTACGGCGAGAAGCTGCGCATCGGGGGCGGCAAGGAGCGCATGGCCTCCCTGCTCACGGACGAGTTCGTGCGCGCGAACGACCTGCCCTCCGACCCCGACGGCCAGCGTGAGCTGCTCGCGGGCTGGCACCGTCGCAAGACCGAGCTCTACAAGGAGATGGTGCGCGCCGGGAAGCTCCCCGGCCGTCCCGGCGTCGCGCGCATCGTGGGCGAGGCCCTGAACGCAGGTTGGACGCTGGCGGTCGCCTCGACATCGGCCGAGGAGTCGGTGCGCGCGGTGCTCGAGCACGTCGTGGGCGAGGAGGACGCGTCCCGCTTCGCCGTCTTCGCCGGCGACATCGTGCCCGCCAAGAAGCCCGACCCGGCGATCTACCTGCTCGCCCTCGAGGAGCTCGGCGTGCAGCCCGGGGAGACGCTCGTGATCGAGGACTCCCGCAACGGCCTGCTCGCAGCGGTGGGCGCCGGCCTGCGCTGCGTCGTGACCGTCAGCAGCTACACCGCTGACGAGGACATGAGCGAGGCGACCCTCGTCGTCACGAGCCTCGGCGACCCCGGTACGCCGGCGCAGGTCCTCGCCAACCGCAGCGACGCCACCCCCGGCGAGCTCGTGACCCTGAACGACCTGCAGGACTGTCTGAGTGAATCACTGCCCCAGGAGGAGGCTGTATGAGCGATAGCGCGTTGGGCCGAACAGAGCTCGTCGTCCGGACGATCGCCCAGACCTCGGTCGACAACGAGACCTACTTCTGCGAGCTCGACGCCGTCGTCGGCGACGGCGACTTCGGCTACTCGCTCGCGCGCGGCTTCGAGATCGTCCTCAGCGACTGGGACGAGATCGAGTACGACAATCCCGGGGGCCTGCTCAAGAAGACCGCGCTGATCCTGACCAAGCGCATCGGCGGTACCTCCGGGCCGATCTGGGGGACCGCCTTCCTGCGCGCGGGAGCGACGCTCGGCGACAACGCCGAGCCGAGCGGGGAGGACGTGATCGCCGCGCTGCGCGCCGCGATCGAGGGCGTCAAGCAACGCGGGCAGACCGACCTCGGCGACAAGACGCTGCTCGACGCGCTCGTGCCCGCGGTGGACGAGCTCGAGAAGGCGATGGCGGAGGGGGCGCCGGACGCGCTCGCCCGCGCGGCGGCCGCGGGGAGGGAGGCCGCCGAGGCAACCAAGGGCATGCTCGCCCAGCGCGGGCGCGCGAGCTATACGGGCGAGCGCAGCCGCGACTCCGTCGACGCGGGAGCGATCGGCGTGGCGGTGATGCTCGAGGAAGTGAGCAAGGCCTGGCAGGAGGCTGGACTCGAGCGGGCCTGACCGCTCCGCCCGTTGGGGCGGGGAGAACATCAGAGAGGAGACGCGGTGAAGAAGTTCGTCAACGACGCTCAGCAGTTCGTTCCCGAGATGCTGAAAGGCGTCGAGCTGGCCAACCCCGACACGCTTCGTTACGTGCCGGAGTACAACCTGATCATGCGCGCCGACGCGCCGCGCGACGACAAGGTGTCGATCGTGCAGGGCTCGGGCTCGGGTCATGAGCCCGCCCACGTGATGGCGGTCGGAAAGGGAATGCTCGACGCGGCCTGCCCGGGAGACGTCTTCGCGGCGCCGCCGTCGGACTACGTCTACGAGACGACCAAGCTGATGGCGAGCCCGAAGGGCGTGCTCCACATCATCAACAACTACACGGGCGACCGCATGTCCTTCGACATGGGCCGCGAGCTCGCCGAGGCCGAGGACATCAAGATCGCGACGATCATCGTCGACGACGACGTGGCGGTGAAGGACTCGACCTACACGGTCGGGCGCCGCGGGGTGGCTGGCAACTTCTTCGTGATCAAGGCGGTCGGTGCGGCGTCCGAGGACGGCGCGGAGCTCGAGGAGCTGGTCGAGCTGGGCAACCGCGTCAACTCGGTCACGCGCACGATGGGCATGGCGCTCACCTCGTGCACGCCGCCGGCCAAGGGCGCTCCGCTGTTCGAGCTCGGCGACGACGAGATGGAGATGGGCGTCGGGCATCCACGGCGAGCCCGGGCCGCCGGCGCGAGAAGCTCGCCGACGCCAACGCGATCACCGACGAGCTGCTCGAGGCGGTCGTGACGGACCTGCCCTACGAGTCGGGCGACGAGGTCGCCCTGATGATCAACGGGCTCGGCGGCACGCCGATATCCGAGCTCTACATCGTCTACGGACGGGCGCACCAGCAGCTCGCCGACCGCGGGGTCAACGTCACCCGCAGCTACGTCGGCGAGTACTGCACGTCGCTCGACATGGCGGGTGCCTCGCTCACCCTGGTCAAGCTCGACGACGAGCTCAACAGGCTCTTCGACGCGCCCGCGGAGGTGGCGGTCCGCATCTTCTGAGCGAGCTCTTGCGGGGGTGGCCGGCACGAGCCGGTCACCCCTGGTCAGCGAATCCAATGAACGTTAGAGTGTTGGAATGTCCGACACCTGCGATCTCCTCTGCCTCGACCTACCCAAGGCCGAAGCCGTGCGCGCCAAGCAGCTCGGCGCGAACCTGGCCGAGCAGGCGGCTGCCGGCGCGCAGGCACTCGCGGATCCGACGCGCCTGAACGTCGCCGCCGCACTGGGAGAGACCGACGAGCTCTGCGGTTGCGACCTTTCCTGGATCACCGGGCGGTCCCAGAAGCTCGTGTCACACCACCTCAAGGTGCTGCGCCAGGCCGGACTCGTCGAGGCGCGCCGCGACGGCCGGATCGTCCACTTTTCGCTCACACCGATAGGGGTGACGCTGCTGAACGCGGTTGTGGACACCACGCGCGCACGCGCGTGAGCACACCGGACCTGACTCTCCTGCCCCAGCGCAGCTCGGCCCGGGCGCCGAGCGAGGAGTTCGGCGCGGCGGTCCGCAGGGTCAAGCTGCTGTCCTGGATCAGCCTCGTCTGGATGGGCGCCGAGGGCACCATCGCGATAGTGGCCGGCATCCTGGCCGGGTCGATCGCGCTGGTCGGCTTCGGGATCGACTCCGCCATCGAAGGCTTTGCGAGCGCGATCATCGTCTGGCGCTTCACCGGATTACGCCTCCACTCGCACAGCGCCGAAGCAGCGCGCCCAGAGGCTCGTCGCTGCTCAGTTCTTCCTCCTTGCGCCCTACGTCGCCTTCGAGGCGGTGCATCGTCTGATCACCGGGGAGCGACCCGACGTCAGCTGGCTTGGAATGGCGCTCGCAACCTCGAGCCTGATCGGCATGCCGCTGCTCGGTCTCGCAAAGGTGCGGCTGGCCCACCAGCTCGGCTCAGCCGCGACGAAGGGAGAAGGCAACCAGAATCTTCTCTGCGCCTATCTCGCAGGAGCGGTGCTAGTCGGGCTGGCGGCCAACGCAGCCTTCGGACTGTGGTGGCTGGACCCCGTCGCAGCCCTGGTGATCGCTGCCGTCGCGATCCGTGAAGGAATCGAAACCTGGCGCGGCGAGGGCTGCTGCAAGTAGTCAGCGCTCCCAGCGCTGGCTGAGCTCCTGCCAGCTCGGCGCCCTTCCCGGCAGGTCGCCCAGGCGCGACCCGTGGAGGGCGTCGAGCTGCAGCGCCAGGTAGCGCCGGCGCAGCTCACGGGTGCGCTCCTCGTCGCCGAGGCGCAGAGCGGAGAGCTGCTCGAAGACGCTCGACAGGTCCTGCGTTTCCAGGTCCGGTCGGAGGGCGCCCGCGGCCTGCGCTCGCTCGACCAACTGCGCCGTGAGCTCGTTGGCCCTCGCGGCGTCGCGGCGCAGCTCGTCGGTCGGCTCGAACGTGCCGGCCAGCCGGGTCGTCAGGGCGTGCGTGTCCGCGTCGACGATGCGGCGCGCGAACTCGGTGAATGCGGTCCAGGGGTCGCCGCCGTCGGCCACGGCGTCCTCGGCCGCGGCGACGTAGCGCGCGAGCCCGTCCGCACACAGCCGCCGCAGCAGCTCCTCCTTGTTCTCGTAGCGCCGGTAGACGGCGCTGATGCCGACGCCGGCGTGCTCGGCGACGGCTGAGATCGGCGCCTCCGGGTCGGCGACGAAGACCGCGCGGGCGGCCTCGAGGATGCTGACGTCGTTGCGCGCGGCCTGGGCGCGCCGGCCGCTCAGCGGCGCGGGCTCACTCCCTTCCATGCACACATCGTAACGGCGGAACAAATCGTTCCGTTCTGCTATTATTGGAACAGAACTATCCGTTCCACGACAGGAGTGCGAATGAGCGACGCCGCCGAGGGCACCGAGCGAGAGATCCGGCCGTTCCAGATCGACATCCCCCAAGCGGATCTCGATGACCTGCAGGAGCGCCTTGAGCGCACCCGCTGGACGCAGGAGCTGCCGGCCGAAACGTTCGCGGCCGCGACCCAGACCGGACCGGTGGCGCCGGGCTGGGAGTACGGGGTTCCGCTCGAGTACGTGAAGGACGGCGTCGAGTACTGGCGCAACGGCTACGACTGGCGCGAGTGGGAGCAGCGGCTCAACGGCTACCCGCAGTTCACGACGACGATCGACGGACAGGACATCCACTTCGTGCACGTGCGCTCGCCGGAGCCCGACGCGCTGCCGCTGATCCTCACCCACGGCTGGCCCAACTCGTTCGTCGAGTACCTCGAGCTGGTCGGTCCGCTCACCGACCCGCGCAGCCATGGCGGCGATCCAGCCGACGCCTTCCACGCCGTGATCCCGTCGATCCCCGGCTTCGCGTTCTCAGGCCCGACGCACGAGCCCGGCTGGAATCGCTACCGGACCGCCCGGGCCTGGGTCGAGCTGATGAAGCGACTCGGCTATGAGCGCTACGGGACCCACGGCAACGACGCCGGCGCGTATGTGGCGCCCGAGGTCGCGCGCGTCGCGCCGGACGCGGTCGCGGGCGTGCACGTCAACCAGATCTTCTCGTTCCCGTCGGGCGACCCCGCCGAGTTCGAGGGGATGACCGAGGACGAGCTGCAGCACCTGCAGTTCCTGCAGAAGTTCGACGAGGAGATGTCGGCCTTCGCAAAGTTGCAGGCGAGCAAGCCGCAGAACCTCGCCCACGCGCTCGCCGACTCGCCCGCCGGACAGCTCGGCTGGATCGGCCAGCTGCTCGGCACCGCGGTGAGCCGCGACGTCCTCGTCACGAACGCCGCCATCTACTGGTTCACCAACACCGGCGCCTCGTCGGGCCGCTTCTACTACGAGGACGCCCACGCCGAGCATCCGTCGGAGCCGACCACCGCCCCCCTCGGCATGGCGAGCTTCGCGTTCGACTTCAAGCCGCTGCGGCGCTTCGCTGAGCGAGACCACGCGAACATCGTCTCCTGGAACGAGTACGACCGCGGCAGCCATTGGGCGGCGCACGACGCGCCCGACCTGCTCCTGGACGACATCCGTCAGTTCTTCCGCGGGTTGCGCTGACGCTGTCCCGGGCATCTCGTGAGCATGACCTTCGAGGAACGCGACAAGGACCCGCACCACGCCCTCAACAACCCGATCGACGACCCCGACGAGACGGAATGGCCGGACCCGTACGAGAAGCGCCCGGATCCGCGCGGGCAGCCCGGGCCGGGCGGACCGAGCACGAGCGAGCCGCATCCGGCAGAGGACATCGAGGCCGAACCAGCCAAGCCGCCCGAGCGCGACCGGCTCGACGAGTAGGCCCACGCGCGCCGCGATCCGGCCGCTACCATCGTCGGGCTGTTGCTACGGCGAGGTAGCTCAGTTGGTAGAGCACACGAC
>CAVTZF010000036.1:0-127406 GCA_963739095.1 uncultured Thermoleophilaceae bacterium | reverse complement strand
GCCGGCTGTTTGACGGTACTCCGGGTGACGGGGGTCGATCCCATCGCGATCAGCGAGCGGACGGCTGCGCGGCGCGCGCGGTGATGACAGGTGTTGACGGCGGCCTCGGTCTTCCGAGGCGCTTCGCCACCTCCCGCGGCGTAAGGCCAACCACCTCGCGCAAGAGCAGAACGTCGCGCTGAGCGCTGCTCAGCGCTCTGAACATTTCGCACAGCGACCCGCCGTCGTCGTGGTTAGGCTGCTCGGTTTCACCCGTCGTCTCAACCGGATCGGTCAGCGGCGTGAGCCGCTGCTTCCTGAGGTGGTCGACGGCCGCGTTGTGGGCGATCCGCAGCAACCAGGCGGAGAAACCCGCACGCCTAGCGTCGTACTTGTCAAGCGAGGTCGCCAACTTGACGAAGACCTGCTGTGTGACGTCCTGCGCGTCGTAGTCGTTCCTGAGGATGCGCCGGACGTAGGCGAATACGCCCGGTGCGTGCTGCCGGTATAGGCCGTCCAACGCGTCGGCGTCGCCCCGGCTCGCGCAGCGAAGCGCGCTGAGGGTCGATTCCCGCTGACCGCGCGTGGCCGTGGATGCGGGCGTGCTCGAAGATCTGCTGAACAGCGGTGCAACCGATGCCTTTCCGCTCGCGTCCCGGGCGGAAGTCCCGCGACTTCTTCCCATGTTCCTCCTGTCCGCGTCCCGAGCGCTGTGCCCTCGGACGCCCCTGTCGCTGGAGGATCGGCCAGAGCGGTTGGCGGGGTCTTTGCCCCGCGTTGGTCTGATGTTTGAGACGGGCGACTTTCGCCAATTTGCGTCCCCCAAAAGGGCAGAGTTGGCGATGGCAGGGTTGGCGCATACAAGAACGGCGCAAATTGCGCGACGGAAGCAGCGCCAAGGGGTACTCTGGGCTTGTCGGGGGTGATCCGCAGCGTGCCCCGGACCCCTCGTCAACCATCAAAGCGGCATGCCACCCGACAGCCGGCGCGAGGACGTTCGGCCGGAGGACGCGTTGGCCTTTCCCCAGGACGTCAACGGCCCGCGCTGGAAGTCCCAAAGGCCCAAGCAAGACGGCGTGCCCGACGAGGTCTTCGAGCATCTCCCCCACGGGATAGCCGTGACCGATCGTGTCGGCGCGCTCGTCGCATGGAACGGGGCGCTCGAGGAGATACTCGGGCTTGAAGACGACGCCCTGGGAAAGACGTGCTGTGAGCTTTTCGGGTGCGGTACGCCGAACGGCCCGGAGGGCGGCTGCCTGACAGAGCAGGCGATCCGCGCCGGCGGCCGTCCGCTGGAGGGCGTGAGTCAGCTCTCGGACGGGACCCCTTTGTGGACCACCGTTGCGCCCCTCCGTGACGACGGCTCACGACTGCTATTCGAGGTGCGCTGTGCGCCCGAGCCCCGGATGCCGCCGCATTACCGCGCACGAGTCACTGAAGGGGCGCAGGTCCAGGTCTTCACGTTCGGGCGCACGGAGGTGCTCTTGCCGGGCGGCCCACTGAGCGGGGACTGGCTGGATCACCGAACCGGCCAGCTGCTCAAGTACTTGACGTGCGAGCGTCACCGCGTCGTCCCGACGGAAGAAATCGCGGAGTCCTTCTCCGGCCATGCTCAGCCGTCGACACTGAACACCGTTCGGTATTTCATCCACGCCCTGCGCAAGAGGCTAGAGCCGGGTCGGCCAAAGCACGGCAGGGCTTCGGTCGTGCTCGCGCGCCGTGGTGGCTACACGCTCAACGACGCCGTGGTCTGGATCGATGCAGACGAGTTCGAGGCTCAGGTGAACGCCGGCGTGGCCGCACTCGCGCATGGACAACGTGCTGCGGCAGCGGACCATTTCAACAAGGCTCTGTGGCTCTATCAGGGCGACTTCCTCGCCGACGAGCCGTACGCGGAATGGGCGCTGATGGAGCGTGAGCGTCTGCGCGCGTTAGTCGAGAAGCCGCTGCGCGCGTTGAGCGAGTTGCACGCCGACGACCCCGAGGTCGCCGCAGGCTATCTCGAGAGGCTGGCTCGAATGGAGCCCTTCGACGGCGGGGTCGAGCGTGAGCTGCTGTCGCTCTGGGTGCGGCAGGGACGGCTCAGCAGGGCGGTGCGCCACTACCAGGCTTTCCAGCAGCGGCTGCTACGGGAATTCGGCGGTCGCCCCGAGTTCAGCCTCTCCGAGATCGTCCTCCCGTCCGGGACTGGGTCAAGCCCCCGCGAATCGCGCTAATTACGTAGAGGAACGGAGAATCATCGTCACCGCGAAGTCGTCCAGTTCGTTCCTCATGTATGAGAGCAGAGCGCGGGCTGATCCTTTCGACGGAGGAGGACGGCGGGGGAGCCTGGTCACTAGGACCGCTTAGGCGTGAGCTCGCCCCAGTCGCAAACACGCCTCTCATCACGCTCGAGCTGCAGGCCCTGCACGACGCCGGCATTCGCGAGATCGGAATCGTCAGCGACGCCAGGCTCGCGACAGCCGCCCGAGATGCAGTCGGCGTGGCTGGCCTCGATGTGGATCTCGTCCACATAGACCCGCCCGCGGAGGCCGGGCTGGCGGGCCGGCTCCTCGCGGCTGAACCGTTCATCGGCAATGGCCCCTTCGTCGCCAACATGGCCGGGAGCCTGACCCAGCACGATCTCGGCCGCAGCGTGGACCGTCTCGTACGAAAGGGGCTGGTCGCTCTTGTCGTCTTGGCCGAGTCCGGGAGGCGCTCGCCGCAGGCCATCCTGTCGCGGGGCGGCGACGCTCAGGTTGCAGCCGGGGAGCGGCGCCTTGGAGAGGAGATGTTCGCGGGCGCGAACGCCTTCGTCTTCGGCAGCGAAATATTCGACGCGGCCCGCGCGGCGATCGAGGCGCATCGCAACGCACAGGTCGACGTCACCAAGGTCTTGGAAGTTCTGGCCGAGAGGCCAGGGCACGTCCAGGCCGTACTTCCCACCGGTTGGTCGAAGTGCGTCGAAGGTGTGGAGGACCTACTCGAGATCAACCGGCTCGTGCTGGACGCCCTGAGCCCTGCCGAGGCGCCCGGTGAAATCTCCGGGAACCGAGTAATGGGCCCGGTGGTGGTCGACGAGACGGCCACAATCGAGAGCTCCGTCCTGAACGGACCGCTGGCGATTGCAGCGGATGCGCACATCACAGATTCCTACGTCGGTCCGTACACCGCTATCGGGGCGAGAGCGAGGATCGACGGAGCCGAGATCGAGCGGTCGCTCGTCTTGCCAGCTGCGTCGATCAGCTCCGTCGGCTCCCGGATCGAGGGAAGCGTGATCGGCGTGAATGCCCGAATCACGCGGGAGTTCGTCCCACCGCGTGCGCTGCAACTCTGGGTCGGCCAGGATGCACGCGTGTCGCTCGCTTGACACTCGCGGAGCGTGGCGGTCACGACATTTCACCGGCGCGCTGCCGGCCGCGTCGACGGCGGTCTTCAACGGCTCGCGCGATATCCGATTCAGGGCTCCGTCGGCGTACTCGGCGCCGTGGCTGTTACGCGGCCACCTTCCCTGGCTGCAGGATGACCTGGAGCAGGAGAACCATGCCGCTGATGAGGAGACCGGCGAGGATCGAAAGCCCGAGCCATCGTCCGCGCAGGCCGGCATACCAGGCCGCCAGTCCGGCCCAGAAGCTGAGCGAGAGGGCTTCCAGCCAGATGATGATGCGGATCGTGTCGGTGAGCGCGACATTCGCGAGTTGGAGAACGAGCAGGACAGCCAGCGGTGGGACTGCGAGCAGGAGGAACCGCAACTCGAAGCGTGCCGTGGCGAGCCACTCTTCCGTCGTCGGCGGTCTTCCGAGCGCTACCAGTTGGACGAGACTGTTCGAGAAGACGTGCGTCGTGACGATCGCGACAACCGGACCGACGATGACTAGGACGACGTCGGACGCTTTCAAGGCGGACCACCCGTCGTAGACGACCAGCAGACAGACCAACGCGACCGTCGCGGTGACGATACGGCCGACGACAGCCGGCTTCGACGTCAAGTCGAACGGGTCGTTCCGCACACGATCACGATCACGGTCACGACGTTCCCCACAGAGACCGGCTCGCGCGTGAGGCGTTTCACACGACCCCCGATCCGACTCACCCGACGCTCCTGCGACACGTCACTCCATTCGCGGTTGCGAGCAGGTGCTCCGCGCCCACGCGTACGGGGGAGCGTCCGACGGCATGGTCGCGTGGGCGAGATGGTCATCGAGGTCGGCGAGCTTCACGATGCGCGCGAGCCGTCCCGCCGACCCCGGCGCCTCCGCGATCCGGCGTACGTAGACCTCGTAGGGCTCGGCTGGAACATGCGTCAGAAGCTCCAGGGCCTCCAGCTCAACACGGGTCAGGCCCTTACCCCGCAGCCACCCGCTCGCGGTGGGACAGCGCTCGAGCAGGTCGTGGAGAAGTGCCGTGGTCCGGGCCTCAGGAGGGACAGCGGCCGCGACCCGCGCGAGATGGTCGATGACCGGATCGCCGAACCGGTCGCGCTGACCTTCATGCTTCTGGCTGGCGATGCTGTACGCGATCGCGGGTTCCATGGCTCATCGCTCCCCGACCGAGCTGTGATGTCAGAGCCCTGTCTGAGCATCGATCTTGCCGGATTTGACGGCGGCGTTCAGCGCCTGGTAGTCGCGTTCGTTCTGTTCGGCGTAGGCCTTGGAGAACTCGACGAGCGCGCGGTCGAAGCTGTCGCCCTTGCCGAGGTAGGCGGCGATCGCGATGCGGTCGCCGCTGCGGGCGTGCGCGCGGGCCAGCGTCCAGCCGCAGAGCGTGCCGTAGGTGGCCATCGCCTTCGGGTCCATCTGCTCGATCTCCGCGGAGCCCTTCCAGTCCTTGAGCTGGCGGACGTAGTAGTCGGCAGCCTGGCCGTCGCTCGCAGCGTCGACGTGCAGCCAGCCGAGGAAGATGTCGCTGGTGGCCTGCATCAGCCGCTGTCCGACGACGACGCGCTGGCCCTGGTTTGAGAACTCGCTCGGGCCGAGCGGCTCCTCGAGCACCGATGCCTCCGCCTGCTTGATCTGTAGGAACAGCGGGTCCTGGCCGTCGCGGCCGAGCAGCAGCGCGATCCATGCGCGTGTGCCGACGCTGCCGACGCCGACCACCTTGCCGGCGAAGTCGGTCAACTGGAACTGCTCGAGCAGCACGCGCCGGTCAACTCGAGCGTCTCGCGGTACCCGCGCACCAGCTCGCGCAACCGCTCGAACAGCTCGTCGCGGTCCTCGCCCGGTGAGAGCTGCTCGATCGGCACGATCAGCGGCGGCTCGTCGATGATCCGTGGCTGCCCGTCGACCACGTGCGTGAGCTTCGAGAACGCCTTCATGCTGTCCTTCGTGCGAGCCTTCGCGAGCGTCCTTCTTGGTTTGCTTGACCACCTTCGCCTTGAACTGCGAGCCGTACTCCTTGAGCGCGGTCTCGGTGTCCAGGTGCGCGTACCACACGTCGAGGTTCTTCATCCCCGCGAAGCTCGCCATCGCCTTGCGGTAGCGGCCGACCGTGTCAAGCACGATCCGCTCCTGGTGCTTGGCGCGGAAACCGTTGTCGCGCGCCGCGATCAACATGCTCGCGGCCAGCCGCTTGACGTCCCACTCCCACGGACCGGGGAGCGTCTCGTCAAAGTCGTTGACATCGAACACCAGCCGTCGCTCCGGCGAGGCGAACACACCGAAGTTCGACAGGTGCGCGTCGCCGCAGCACTGAACCGTCAGCCCTGACCGCGGCGTCGCGCCGAGGTCGTTGGCCATGATGGCCGCCGCCCCGCGATAGAACGTGAACGGCGAGACCAGCATCCGCCCGTACCGAATCGGCACCAACTCCGGCACGCGCGTCTTCGCCTGGCGCTCGAGCAACTCGACCGGATCGGCCCGACTCGACAGCGGCTCGAACACCGCATGCCCGGCGCGCGGCACCTCATTTCGCGCCGCCTTGCCGCGTGCGATGCGCTCGGCCACCGACAGATGCGGCACCGCTGCGCCGCGTTTCGACCCGCCCGCCGACGCGGTGCCACCGTTTTCGGTCGTCTTGGTCCTCGTCGCCATGGTCGTCGCCTTCCCTTCGACCATCGTCTCACAACTAGAAGACCTGTCGGATTGCATGTCGCCCCAGTGGCCGGCCCGGGCAAGGTGGGCAGGCCGGCGAGCGCGCTGGCGTTCGCGGCCCAGGCGACCGCGCTACGTGGTCGCGGCCGAATGGGTCGTGCTCGCGCCGGCTTTCACCCGGTCTGCGCTGTCGCCGGCGAACGTCGAGGTCGTGCTGGCGTTCGAGAGTGCCTTGTGATCGGCGACTACCGAGCCGTGTTCGAGCGCTTCCACAGAGACGTCGAGTGGTACGGGCCGCGGACGTCGCCAACAGCGACTCCGGCGACGAGGTCTCGCCGCCGGTTGGCAACGCGGACGCGGCAGGGTCAGCGGCGTCGAGGTCGCCGAGGAGATATTCCGCGTTTGGACCGTCCGCGCGGGCAAGGTTGTCCGGCAGCGGATGTTCCGCGACAGAGTCCACGCCCTCGAAGCCGCAGGGCTGCGGGAGTAGGCCAGCTCGTCCTATGCTCGGCAGCATGGGCGTGCCGGTGGGGGGTTCGGCTTACGGAACGCACCTTTGTGGGCTATGTATGTCAGGGGCGAGCAGCCCGAACGACAGCGCACACGCGGGCGTCCGCCGCGCGGGCGCCAGCCGCCGTTGCGCCAACGTGGACGCAGAAGCGCGATCGGGTGGCACGCGGCACCCGTCGGAAGACGCTCACCCTGCGCGCGCGGCCGCGGCGCAGCTCGCGGATCCGCGTCGTGCGCGTCCCGTCGTTGAGCGCGACGTCCCACAGCGACGAGATCAGCCGATCCTTGCTCCGACGCCGGTTGCGCAGGCGCGCGACGTACCTGACCACGGCCCCCGGCTGGACGCGGCGCGGCCCGTCGACCGAGACTGCGAGCCCTCGTCGCGCGGGGAAGCTCCGGTTGCGTACGCGCACGAGCCGGTCGACGTTACCGCGCGCGTCACGCACACACCGCACGTGGTGCTCCAGACGAACGCGATGACGGATGCGCCCGTGGCTGATGACGAGCCGCGTGTCGAGATACAGCCGCGGGGTTTTCAGCGCGTTCGCGGCCGGCAAGGCGTGGCATGCCCGCGGCGCCCGGAACGCCTTCGCGCCGAGTCGCAGCGTGAGGCGTGCGCGCCCCCGGCGCCCGACGCGGCGCACCGTGACACGTACGCTCCGACGGCCGGCCGTGGCCGCGGTGAAGCGCCCAGGGGCGCGGCGCTTCAGTCTGAGCTTGACCGGCCGCGAGGCGCGACCGCCATACGGTCGCGCCAGCTCGCCGCGTCCCCGCCGGTCGAACAGCAGCCGGTCCAGCCGGACGGTTGCACCGGTGAGCCGCATCCCGCGCGGAACGGTGATTCCGCCGCGCACCTGCGCGCGGCCGCGGACGGCGCGCCGATGCCCGTGCCGCGGCCGGCCGAGCCTGATCGGTGCGAGCCGGCGCACGCGGGCGGCGGCACCTGGGCGGGCAGCGGCGGCGGACGATGAGAACCCTCCCGGCGCGTTGTAGGGATCGGGGTCTCCCGCGTAGCTGGGGAAGCCCCAGCTGTTGTCACCGATGCTCGTGGCGGGGTCCACGCCGGCCGAGCAGCCGAACGTCCACACGGTGTCCGACTGGCCCGGCACGTAACTGCATCCGGGTGACACGGGCCCCCAGATCCGGTTCATGAGATCGGCCGGTGGAGTGTTCCACGTGCAGACATCGTCGGTTCCCGAGTAATCCTGCTCAGCCATGCACGGCACCTGCTCGGCTCCGTACTGATCGAGCTGATGGCGCGGGCCGATCATCGTGAAGTCCTGGCCGCCGCCGACGACGCCCAGTCCTGTCGGCGCCGTGCACTGCCCGTTTCCGTAGTCGAAGCCGTTGCTGCAGTTGGTGATGTGGTAGCGGTCGTAGACGGTGGGCACGAGCGCGGAGTAGGCCCAGGAGGCGAACGCTTGATTGGCGGCACTGCCAATGCCGATCGTGTCCAGGGCCCAGGTTCCGCGCGAGTACAGCTCGCCCACCAGCTCGAGCAGCCCTGCGTCTTGGCGCACGAGCTGGTGCTGCACCGGGATCGACGCGTCGATCTCGGTGACCATCGTCGCGAATTTGTCCTGCAGCCCGGAGTACGTGGTCTGAAGCGGGTCCGACATCGCCGTCGGTGACGCCGCGGGGATGGTCGACGCGAGCTCCGAGCCCAGCCACATGGCTGCGGCAGGCTCCGGGTCTCCGAGATCCGCTAGCGAAGCGCCGATGCCGACGATGCCCGCAAAGAGGTTCTGGACGTCGAAGCTCGTGGGAGTGTTGGCGGCCGCTTGGAGCTCGAGCGCATCGCCGATCGCGGGCAGCTCGGCGCCCTCGGCGATGAACAGGTTCTCGCGGATGCTCGTCAGCGAGTTCGAGGGGCCGACGAAGAAGCCCACCACCGCATAGGCCGCGTAGCTCTCGGCGAGCATCTCGTTGATCACCGCAGTCCAGTCCGCGCTCGTGAAGCCCGTGCTCGTGGCCGGCGGGGTGCAGGTCTGGTAGCTCGGCGGCTGGGCGACCGAGGGGCCGGTGCAACTCCCGACCTGGCCGAGCTTGCCCTGCAGCGTGGTCAGATCCGATTGGCTCGGCGGGTTCTCGCCCGTCCATACGTCCCGCACCGACGACGCGGTCTGCGGGATCGCGGAGTTGGCCTTGGCCTGTTGTGTCAGCTCGGTGAACGCCGCCTGCTGCCCGGCCGTCGGGAACGGCTGATAGCCCTCAGGCAGGTACCGCTCCCAGCCACCGGTCCCGCGCCGGTCGTAGAACCAGGTGCGGATCCCGTACGGGCCCCGGCCGATCACGTCGTCACGGCCGTCCCCATCGACGTCACCGACCTGGATCGTCGCGTAGTACTCCGGGTCCGTCAGCCAATCGCCCGTGAGCGTCAGCGCCGTCGAGGGGAGCAGCTCTCTCCACGCCTGCGCGGTCGGGTCATACGACCAAGCCTGCAAAGCGCCCCCGCTGGCGTCCAGGGCCAGCACCTCGTCCCGGCCATCCTTGCTGATGTCACCCGTCCGGATCGACCCCCACAGACCGGCCCGCACGTCGGAGGCCGCACCGGCGAGCGCGGGCAACGTCGCGCCCGGCACGAACTTCCCCTGGCCGATGAGCTGCCCCTCGGGTGTCCACTTGTAGACGCGCAGTCCGTCACTCGCGCGCGCCAGCAGCTCGTCCTGTCCTCCCGATAGGCCGTCGACGTCCGCGGCCTGCATCGTCTCGTAATACGACGGACTGCTGCCGAGGCAGTCGCCGCTGCCGTCCCCGGACGCGCCGGCCGTCGAGAACGGGCAATCGGGACTCGGGACATCGGCAAACACCGGCGGCATCGGGTTTACCCCGTTGGGCGAACCACTACCTTGGCGCCGGAACCACCCGTCGGACTGCAGGCTGAAATCCCACACCTGCGCCCCATAGCCGCGGGCCAGGACCTCGTCGGCGCGGCTCTGGCCGTAATACGCCTCCGGCGGCGCGACGTTGGCGGTCTGCAGGTCGAGGTAGCACGAAGGCTGTCCACATTCCTGGTCGGAGAGCCCCGAGATGTCCAGCCCGTCGGGGCCGACCACGCGCGGCGACCACGCGCCGTTCTGCCAGGCGTAGAAGGCCAACGACGCATCCGGCGCCTTGCTGTGGATGCGCGCGAAGAGCAGGGGTGGGTTCCCGTAGATGAACTGTCCAACCTGGATGGTCGCGTACAACGAGGGATCGCCGTAGCCGTCGGCGTCACTGAACGGGCCGCCGGTGCCGATCCGCGTCCAGGTCCCGCCGTCGATGTCGGTGCTCCCGGCGGGAGACGTGTACTGATAGAGCCGCATCCCATCCGCGAAACGAGCCAGGATCTCCGCGCCTGGCCGGCCGTCGACATCGGCCGCCTGGATCGTCGAGTAGTACTCCGGCTCGGTCGGATCCGTAGCCAGCGTCTCGCCCGGTCGCGGCGAGCGGAAGTCGGTGAGGATCTGCGGCACCGCGTTGGCGTCGACCTGCGGGCGCCACTGCCCGACGCTCGTGTCGAACCACCAGATCTGCAGGCCCGCGTCGCTGCGCCCCAGCAACTCGTCCCGGCCGTCGCCGTTGACGTCGGCCAGCTGGATCGTCGAGTACTGCGACGGATCCGTCCAACCGCCGGCATCGGTCCAGCTCGGCACCTCGAACGTCGGCCCGCACGCGCCCATGTAGCTCGGACTGGGCTCCGGACAATTCTGCGCGCCGGCCACCGCTGGCACCGCCGCCATGCCAACAAGCGCCGCGATCAGCAGGCGACCCACCGGCCACAACCAGGCCCCGCGACGCGTCATCGGCCGGACTCTCCCAGTTGCGCGACGGGCAGTCAATTGCGATGGCGTATCGCGCCGGACCCCCTTCCCCGACCTGCCAACGCTCAACCGGCGAGAAAACACCCTGCAAACAAGCCACTTCTACGGAGGGGGAGGGATTCGAACCCTCGGTGGACCGTAAGGCCCACAACGGTTTTCGAGACCGCCCCGTTCAACCGCTCCGGCACCCCTCCGGGACGGACAACTGTAGATGCTCTAGAGCGGAATCCGGCGCTTCGTCCGGGCGGCTGCCGCGAGGCGCTCAGGGGGCCGGGCAGATTTCTCCACCCGGCCCAAGCTCCTTAGTAACTCACCGCATTGAGGACCGGCGAGCGCGCCCCCGCGCACTTGTCGGTCGCCTTGACCTTCGCGTAGTACCTCTCCGACGACTTCACCGCGAAGCCGACCTTCTCGAAGGCCCAGTAGTAGCCGGTCACGCCGGTCACCCGCTCGGCCTTCGCCGAGCCGATCTTCTGATCCGCGCCAGGGCGCTGCTTGAAGATCAGGACGAGACGCTTGTTGGCGCACTTGGCCTTCGGCGAAACGACCTGGCCCGACCACATCGACGCGCCGTTCGTGAGGAACGCGCCGTCGAACGTCACGGCGGTCTTCGTGGCAGCCGAGGCGGCCGGAACAAACGCCATGACCGCGACAGCGGCGATGGCCGCAATGCTGAGGAGCTTCCTCATTCCTTCTCCTTCGGGTTGGTGAACAAAGTCAAAGGGCAGCGTCATTGCCGCGTCGCCCAGTTGCGAGCTAAACCCCGGGGCTGGCGAAGTGCTTCTCCGCGGCCCCGACGCTCTGCCCGTTTTCCGTCCTAGTCGTCGGTGGCGCTCGGACGTCACCCACTCCGGCAACTGCAGATGCTCTGGGACAATGCGCGACGGTGCGTGCCTCACATCTGGATCGGACCGCTCTTCGGCTCGGCGCCTTCCTGGCATGCGTCGTCGCGCTGTGTTCGGCGGCGCCGTCCGCGCTCGCCGCGCCGAGGTGCATCGAGGGGCGCGCCAGCGCCGCCGAGGTCGGGCGGCCGACGGCCGCCACATCGTGGCGTGCCGGCCTGATCGGCCGCACCCGGCTCTGGGCGAAGGTACCCAGGCGGGACAAGCCGAGCAGGGGCGCGGTGCTGCCGCGCGACGCGCCCTGGCTGCTCGTCCTGCGCGCCGCGCGCGACCGTCACGAGCGTTGCTGGCTCAAGGTCCGGCTCCCCTCCCGGCCCAACGCGGCGGCGTCCTGGATCCGTGCCGACCACGTGAGGCTGCGGCCGACGGCGTGGCGCATCGTCGTATCGCGGCGAGCCCGGACGCTGTCGGTGTTCGAGGACGGTGACCTCCGGCGGCGTTTCCGCGTCGTAATCGGCGCGCCGCCCACCCCCTCGCCGGAGGGGCTCTTCTCAATCGTCGGCGTCTGGCGCTGGAACCCGGCCGACTTCCTCGGCTCGTACATCCTCCCGCTGACCGCGCACAGCCACGTGCTGCAGGAGTTCGGCGGCGGCGACGGCCGCGTGGGCATCCACGGGCGCGGCGGCTCGAGCCTGCTCGACCCGCTCGGCGCCGCGCGAAGCCACGGCTGCATCCGGCTGTCGAACGGGCCGATCGAGTGGATCGTGCGCGCGGTCGGGCCAGGAAGACTGCCCGGTATACCCGTACGGGTTCGCTGAAGGGGTAGCCCCGGGTTGCCGCCGTCAGCGGCTGGTCAGCGAAGGATCTCGACCAGCAGGACCCAGGCGTTGGCGACCGCCCCGGCCGTAGCGAGGATGATCCCGGCGGCCACCCAGTAGAGCCCCCCACCCAGCTCGGCCAACAGGCTGACCGCGCCCACGACGAACGGGATGGTGCCCAGCAGCACCAGGGCCCAGTGGCTCACGATGTGCGCGAGGTTGCGGTCGTGGCCCGCGACCGCCGGCCTCGTCAGGCGGAGGATCGTGCCCGCGAACAGCACGCTCACCACGAGCAGCTCCGCGGCAAGCGCGTCGCGCCCCTGACCGGGGATCAGCCCGACCAGGGAGATGGCACCACGCTGAGCAGAAGAACGTCCATCGGTTGCGTCGTAGGCGGTCACGGGTCCGCCGCGGACCCTATTTCAAGCTCAGAGCGGCAGTTCTGCCTCGAGCAGCCCGTCGAGCTCCTCGGGCGGCAGCGGCCGGGCGAACAGGTAGCCCTGCCCGATCGGGCATTCGAGCTCGCGCAGCGACGTCGCCTGCTGCTCGGTCTCGATCCCCTCGGCGACGACGTCCATGCTCAGAGCGCGGCCGAGCGCCAGCGCCGCGGCGACGAGCGCCCTGTCCGACGAGTCCGGCGAGATGCCCTGCACGAAGGAGCGGTCGATCTTGAGCACGTCGGCGGGCATGTTGCGCAGGTGGTCGAGCGAGGAGTAACCGGTCCCGAAGTCGTCGATCGCCACCCGCACGCCGGCGGAGCTGAGCTCGCTCAGGGCGCGGAAACCGGACGCGCGGTCGGCCATCGCCGTGCTCTCGGTCACCTCGATGCAGAGCAAGGACGGGTCGATGCCGGAGCTCCGCACCGCGCCGAGCACGGTGGCGACGACGTCGGGATGGGTGAGCTCACGTGCGCCGAGGTTCACGGACAGGCTCAGTTCCGGCGAGACGCCGCGGCGCTGCCAGTCACGCAGACGCCGGCATCCCTCGCCCACGACCCAGGCGCCGATGTCGACGATCAGTCCGCTCTCCTCGGCGATGTGGAGGAAGGCGTCCGGTGCGAGCAGGCCGCGCTCTGGATGCTCCCAGCGCAGCAGCGCCTCCGCGCCGATCAGCTTCCCGGTCGCGAGGTTGACCTGGGGCTGGTAGAAGAGCCGCAGCTCGCCGCGCTCGAGGCCGCGCTGGAGCTCCTGCTCCACGGTCATCGCCTCGACGGCGCGCTCGCGCATGGCCGCGTCGAAGAGCTCGGCGCGCGCGCCGCCGCGCTCCTTGGCGCGGTACATCGCGGCGTCGGCGTCCTCGATGAGACGCTGGCAGTCGACCTGCTCGCCGGCCTCGGCGAGCGCGAAGCCGATCGAGGCACTCAGGCGCAGCTCGGCTCCGCCGGCCGTGATCGGCTCGGACACCGGCCGCTGCAGGCGGTCCGCGACGCTGACCGCCTCGAACACTCCGCCGACCGACTCGCACAGGATGGTGAACTCGTCGCCGCCGAAGCGCGCCACGGTGTCCTCCGGGCGCAGCGCGCTCTGGAGCCGGCGCGCGACCTCGCACAGCACCTCGTCACCGGCCGCATGCCCGAGGCTGTCGTTGATGCGCTTGAAGCGATCGAGGTCCACGAAGTAGACGGCGGTGACACTCGTCTTGGACCGGCGCCCGAGCGAGTGGTTGAGACGGTCGGTGAAGAGGGCGCGGTTGGGGAGACCCGTCAGCGGGTCGTAGAGCGCGAGCCGCTCGAGCTCCGACTCCATGCGCTTGCGGTCGCTCACGTCAAGGAAGACGCCGTAGAAGAGCGGGTCGAGCTGGTCGCCGGGGCCCCGCACGACCGTCATCTCGTCGCGGATCCAGACCCAGCGATCGTCGGCCGTTCGCAGGCGGTACTCCTGCACGAGCGTCTCCCCTGAGCGCGCGCACTCGGCCTCCGCGCTCGTCACGCGGACGAAGTCGTCGGGATGCACGCTCCGGTCCCACATCGTGTGCTCGGCCATCCATTGCTCGCGCGTGTAGCCGAGCACCCGCTCAATCGACGGGCTGATGTAGAGGCAGCTTCCCTGCAGCCCCGGCTCGTAGATGTAGGCGACGGATGGCAGGCCCTCGGGTAGGGGCTGGTAGCGATCTTCGATCTCGCGCAGGATGCGCTGCAGATCACGCGCCATCCGAACCTATATCGGCCGCAATTTGCGGGTCCTTAGCGCCGCGAGGCGAAGAATGCGCGCAGCAGGTCCGCGGCGTCCTCGGCGAGCAGGCCCCCGGCGGCCTCGGGCTGGTGGTTGAGGCGCGGCTCCGCGAGCACGTTCAGCACGCTCCCCGCCGCCCCCGCCTTGGGGTCGTCGGCCGCCCAAACGACCCTCGGGACGCGCGCCAGGACGATCGCGCCCGCGCACATCGCGCACGGCTCGAGCGTCACGTACAGGACCGTGTCGAGCAGCCGCCAGCCGGCGAGCGCGTTCGACGCCTCGCGCAGCGCGAGGATCTCGGCGTGGGCGGTCGGATCGCCACGCAGCTCGCGCTCGTTGCGCGCCGCCGCGATGACCTCCCCACCGTGCACGATCACGGCGCCGATCGGAACGTCGTCGTGCTCGAGCGCGCGCTCGGCCTCGCGCAGGGCGAGCCTCATGAAGTACTCGTCGCGCGGGAAGAAGCTCACGGCGCGACGAGCCTTCGCCCAACGCGCCCCTCGGCCGCGCGCAGTGGCCGCAGCAGCCCGGCCCGGCCCGCCGTGCGGATGCCGAGCGCCGCGAGCGAGAGCGGCGAGGGCGGGCCGCCGCCGAGCCGCCCGCTGTCGATCAGCTCGCGGTACCAGTCGATCGTGTCACGCAGGGTCCTGTCGAGCGGGCGCGCCCGGTAGCCGAGCTCGCGGCGCGCCTTGGCCGACGAGTAGCGCCAGTTCGCGCCCATGAGCGCGAAGCCCTCGGCGCGCACCGGCAGCGGCAGCCCCAGCTCCTCGAGCGCGCGCGCCGCCCGGCCGGTCTCGGGCGGCAGCACGACCAGCGGGTGGCGCACGCCGGACAGCTCGGCCACCCGCTCGAACAGCTCGACCCAGCCGATGTCGTGGCCGCCCAGCACGTAGCGCTCGCCCGGCCGGCCGCGCTCGGCGGCGAGCACGTGCCCCTTCGCGACGTCGCGGACGTCGACGATGTTCGTCTCGCCGTCGACGATCGCCGGCAGGCGGCCGCGCAGGTAGTTGCCGATCAAGCGCGTGGAGCTCTCGCCGGGCACCCGCCTGTCGAGCGCGGCCCCGAACACGTACGCCGGGTTGACGGCCACCACCTCGACGCCGAGCCGGGCGCCCGCGGCCAGCGCCTCCGACTCGCCCTCGTGCTTGGCGTCCGGGTAGGTGAGACCGAGGCCACCGCCGCGGTATACGTCCTCCTCGTTGCCCGCGCGCCCGGGCGGAGCCGGACCTATGCCGGCGACGCTCGACGTGACGACCACGCGCCGGACCTTCTCGGCGGCCGCGGCCTCGACCACGAGCCGCGGCGCCAGCGCGTTCATGCTCCACACGAGCTCCGCCGGGCGAGCCGCGACGAGCCCCGCGCAGTGGATGACCGTCGTGCAGCCGCGGAAGGCGCGCCGCAGCGCTCCGCGGTCGAGCACGTCGGCGCGCACGGGCTCGGCCTCCGTCCCGGCGAGCCGCTCGAGCCGGCCCTCGTCGCGATAGGTCACGCGCAGCGGTCCGAGCCGCTCGGCCGCAAGTTTCGCCACGTGCGCGCCGATGTAGCCAGTGGCCCCCGTGACGCAGACGGTCACAACTTCCGCCTTCGGCCGTTGTTTGTGGCTCCATACACTGCGTTGCGCACCGTAGACCAATGACCCCCCGGCTCATTCTCATCGTCCTCGCCCTCGGCGTGCTTGCGCTGCCCGCGTCCGCGGCCGCGAGCGACTACGTCCCCGGCGAGGTGATCGTGCGCTACGAGGACGGCACCACGGCGAGCGTCGCGGCGGCCGCGCAGGACGACAGCGGCACGGTCGTCGAGCAGCCGCTTCCGGGCGGCTCGCAGCAGCTCGCCATCGAGGACGGGGAGTCCGTGCGCGAGACGATCGACGAGCTCGAGGACGACCCGAACGTCGAGTACGCGGTGCCGAACTGGCGCGCGCAGGCCTCCGGGGTCCCGACCGACGACCCGGCCTGGCGGCGACAGTGGAACCTCTTCTCGCCGTGGGGGATCAACGTCACCGAGGCCTGGACACTCGCTCAGACGCTCGGCGCCCCCGGTGGCCGCGGTGCGCTGGTGGCCGTGCTCGACAGCGGGGTCGCCTACGAGAGCCGCCGGGGCTTCAAGCGCGCTCCGGACCTGCGCCACTCGACCTTCGTCCACCCGTTCGACTTCATCGACAACGATCGCCACCCGAACGACTCCTACGGCCACGGCACGCACGTGGCGGGCACGATCGCCCAGACGACCGGTAACGGCGTAGCCACGGCGGGCATCGCCTACAACGCGAAGATCATGCCGCTGAGGGTGCTCGACGACCAGGGCTCGGGCGATTCCGCCGCGATCGCACGCGCGATCCGCTGGGCCGCCCGCTACGGCGCGGACGTAATCAACCTCTCGCTCGAGTTCCCCGCGGAGGTCCGCTCCGCCGAGATCCCCGACGTGATCGGCGCGCTCCGCTATGCCCGCAGGCACGGGTCGCTCGTCGTCGGTGCGGCCGGCAACCAGGCCGACTTCATGGTGGCCTACCCGGCGCGCGCCACGTCGGTGCTGGCGGTCGGCGCCACGACGATCACGGGCTGCCAGGCCGACTACTCGAACTCGGGCGACGACCTCGACGTGGTCGCCCCCGGTGGCGGCGCCGACGCCCCCAACAGCGACAGCGTCTGGGACACCCAGCACTGCAACCCGGACTCATTCGGACCGCCGATCTTCCAGCAGACCTTCGTCAAGAGGGGCGTGCGCAGCTTCGGGCTGCCGCGCGGGTACGAGGGCACGTCGATGGCGGCGCCGCACGTCTCCGCGATCGCGGCGCTCATAGTGGCGACGAAGCGGCTCGGACCGCATCCCGCGCCGCATGCGATCGAGGCGCACATCAAGGCGACCGCGCGGCCGACGGACCGCCCCGACCGCTACGGGGCCGGGCTCGTCGACGCGGCCGCGGCGCTCAGGTAGGGCCGGCGAGCCCCGCGCGCCGGCCCCGGTGTGCGAGAGAACTCGAGCTCGGGATCGTCAACCAGGTTGCGCCGGAACGCCCTTCGGTTCTGCGTGTAGCTCTGCTGCCTCCGCCACGGCTCCTTCGATCCCTGCTTCGGGAAGCGATCCATCGCCCGCCGTATGTAGCCCGAGCTGAGGTCGACGAACTGGACCGGAGCGACGGCCGGGTCGCGCGTGCGCGGTGTGCACTGCGTGTGTCCGTAGCGGTCCATGTGGCTGAGGATCCTGCAGATCTCCTTCGCGGTCAGGTCCGAGCCGAGCGTCCACGACTGGTTCGTGTAGCCGAAGGAGAAGGCCATGTTGGGGACGCCGCTCAGCATCATCCCGCGATAGGCGAACGCCTTGCCCAGGTCGACGTCCTCGCCGTCGACGCTCAGCCTGATCCCACCGATCGGCACCAGCTCTAGACCGGTGGCGGTCACGACCATGTCGGCCTCGAGCTCCGCGCCCGACTCGAGCGCGATGCCCGTCTCCGTGAACTCCCGGATGCGATCGGTGACCACGGAGACGCGACCCGCGCTGATGGCGTCGAAGAAGTCGCCGTCGGGGACGATGCACATGCGCTGATCCCAGGGCTCGTAGCTGGGCTTGAAATGGGTGTCGATGTCGTAGCCGGCCGGCAGCCGGCGCTCGTGCAGCTTGCGGATCAGCAGTCGTGTCTCGGCGGGGCGGTGGCGGCTGAACCCATAGACCGCCAGGGCGAGCAGCACGTTCTTCCAGCGCACCAGTGGATAGGCGTAGCGCGTCGGAAGCACTCGCCCGAGGACGCGTGCGACCGGGTCGACGGCGGGCAGCGAGATGATGTAGCTGGGCGAGCGCTGCAGCATCGTGACGTGGGCGGCCCGCTCGGCCAGCGCCGGGATCACGGTGATCGCTGTTGCGCCGCTCCCTATCACCACGATCCTCTTGCCGATGTGGTCGATGTCGTCGGTCCAGAACTGCGGATGGACGACCTCACCGCCAAACCGCTCGAGCCCGGCGAACTCGGGCGTATAGCCCTCGTCGTAGCGGAAGTAGCCGGTGCAGCTGAACAGAAAGCCGCAGGTCATCTCGAGCGTCTCGCCCGTGTCGCCGCGCTCGACCTCGACGCTCCAGAGCGACTCCTCCGACGACCATTCGGCGGCCACCACGCGGTGATGGAAGCGGATGCGCTCCTCGATGCCGTGCTCGCGCGCCGTCTCCTCGATGTAGTTGCGGATCGACCACCCATCCGCGATCGCCTGTGCCCCCTTCCAGGGGCGGAACGGATAGCTCAGCGTGAACATGTCCGAATCCGAGCGGATGCCGGGGAACCGGAACAGGTCCCAGGTGCCGCCGACTGCTCCGCGCGCTTCGAGGATCGCGAACGTCTTGCCGGGGCAGCGCTCCTGAAGCCTGCAGGCTGCGCCGATGCCGGAGATCCCGGCGCCAACGATCAGGACGTCAACGTGTTCGCGGGTCATAGAGGGCCAGTTACACGGGCTTGCGCGCCCGCATTCCCACCATAACCGAGCTTCGGCGCCGGCACGCCTCGAAATCGGCTGGGCCTAGGTCGTCCTGATGATCATCACGCTGCAGGGAGCGTGATGAGACACCTTGTTCGGGACGCTGCCGAGCAGGAAGCGCTTCGCGCCCGTCATGCCCTTGTTGCCGACGACGATCAGGTCGGCCTCCTGCTCCTCGGCGACGTCGAGGATCGCGTCGGCGGGATCGCCCTCGCGGGCGTGCGTCTCGACCTCGATGCCGGCCGCGCGTAGGCCCTCCGCCGCGCCCTCGAGCGTCTGACTGACGTCCTCGCGCGGATTGACCATCCACTGGAGCTCGCCGGGCACCTGCTGGCGCTCCTCACGCAGCCTTCCCTCCGATACGGGCTCATAGGCGCTGACCAAGTGCACCTTCGCTCCGAGTGCGCCGGCGAGCTCTGTCGCCTGGCGCACGGCGTCTCTGGCCGTGTCCGAGCCATCCGTGCCTACAACCATGGAACTGAACAAACGTCCTCCTCCCCGCGGATCAGATCACGCATCGTGATCATAAGTCGTTGGCCGAATAGGCCAATTGGCATTATGTTGGCCCCATGGCCACCACCGTTAGGTGTCTGGCCGTGGACGATCACCCGACTGTGCGGCAGGGGCTCGGCCTCATGTTCGGGCAGGTCCCGGATCTGGAACTGGTCGGGACGGTCGAAAACGGCGAAGGCGTGATCGACGCCTGCAAGAAGCTGCGCCCGCAGGTCGTGATCATGGATGTCCGGCTGCCGGGCATCGACGGCATCTCCGCCATCAAGCGGATCGCGGAGTCCTGCCCGGAGGTGCAGACGGTGATGTTCTCGGCCTACGGCGACAAGCGGCTGCTCTCGGACGCGATCGCCGCCGGCGCGCGCGGCTACGTGATGAAGGGCTCGCCGCCGGAGGACCTGCTGCGGGCTGTGCGCACCGTCACGACCGGCAAGCCGTTCGTGGACCCGTCGCTCTCGCCGACTCTGCTGATGTCGGCCGTCGGTCCGGACGCGCCGCTGTCCGAGCGCGAGCGCGAGATCCTGCAGCTGCTCGCCGAGGGCCTGCACACCGAGGAGGTCGCCCGCCGCATAGGCCTCTCGATCGAGACGGTCAAGTCGGACACGAAGCGCGCGATCCTCAAGCTCGAGGCCGACACGCGCGTGCACGCCGTGGCGATCGCTCTTCGCCAGGCGATGATCGAGTAGAACCCAGCGGGTGCAGGACATCCCGCCCTTCTGGATCGTCGTTCAGGTCCTGATCGTGATCTTCGTGCTGATCGGGGCCGTGATCGCGATCACGAAGCTGGTCTGAGCGGCTTCGGCTCGCTCTCGTCGGGCGCGAGCTCCTGCTCCAGCGACTCGGGCAGGTCGATGTCCGCCCGTCTTCGCTCCGCGTGGGCCTGCTCGACCGGCTTGACCCAGAACTCCTCGACCGCGATCACGACCAGCGACAGGATCGGTACCGCCACGAACAGGCCGACGAAGCCGAACAGCTGGCCGACGACGACGACCCCGATCGCCACGACCGCCGGGTGCAGCTTCACGCGCTGGGCCATCACCACGGGAATCGTCACGTTGCTCTCGACCTGCTGGACGAGGATGTAGACGGCGAGTACGACGAGTGCCTTGCCCGGGGAATCCGTGAGAGCGAAGAGCGTCGGCGGTATGGCGCCCGCGATGGCGCCGAAGTACGGCACGACCACAAGCAGCGCGGACAGAACCGCGAAGAAGATCGCGAAGTCGAGGCCGATGATCGTCAGCCCTACGAATAGGAGGACGAAGGTCAGGATCATGTCGATCGCGACGCCCTCCATCCAACCGATCCAGGCGCGCCGCAGCCGGTCGAGCACCTGCCTCAGGTGCGCTCGGCGGTTCGGCGGCGCGAGGCTGACGAGGCCGTCCACCAGCGGCCCGGGCCGGACCGCCATGTAGTAGGCCGTGATCAGGATCAGAACGAGCGCCGCGGCGATGCCGGCGATGCTCAGCCCGATCGACGTGATCGGGCCGATGAGCCGGTCCGGGTCGTCGGTGATCCGTTCCGCGAACTGCTCGACCTGGTCGCCGACCTCGCCGGAGTCCTGGCCGGTGAGGTCGCCGTACATCTCCTCGAGGTTCGTGATGATGCCGGGCACGTCGTCGACGAACCGCTCCGTCTGGTCGACGAACGGCGGGATCAGGAGGTAGACGATCAGCGCGATCGTGCCGATCCCACCGACCAGGGCGATCAGGGTGCCGATCGGGCGCGGGATCTTGTAGCGCTCGAGCCGGGTCGCGACGGCGGCCAGCGGGATCGCCACGATGATGGTGATCAGGCTCGCCAGCAGCAGCGTCACGAGCTGGCGGAACAGCAGCCCGAACAGGAGCAGACCGGCAGCCAGGAGAACCGCTCGGTAGACGACCTGCGGAGTCGTGCTTGTGCGATCCCCCTCCATCAGAAATTCCTAACGGTACGTGACCAAAGGGTCAGTGACCAAAGGGTCAGTGACCCCGCCGCCGTTAGGTGCGGCGCTCGAGGTCGTCGACCTCAGCCGACTTCTCCTCCACCCGCTCCTGGGCCTCGGCGAGCTTCTCCTTCTCCTCGCCCTTGCGCTCCTCGCGCCGACCCTGCTGGCGCAGGCTCGCGTCGTCTGTCAGGTCGCCGGCGGCCTTCTTGCCGCGGCCCATGATCTTGTCGAGAATGCTCATTGCGGTCCGCCCCTTCTGTCGATGGTCCAGGGCGGGGCTACCCGGCGTGGGCGGCCGGAAACGCGCCGCCGGGGCGGGTAGGTTGCGCCCGTGACGATCGACGAGGCCAATCGTCTCGCGCGCGAGAAAGGGGTTTCGCGACCGCTCTACGCGATCGTCCGCGCGCTGCTCGTGCCCTTCATGCGGATCTACTTCCGCATGCACATCGCGGGCGCCGAGCACATTCCCGCCGAGGGCCCGGCGATCCTCGCCCCCAACCACAAGAGCTTCTACGACGCCTTCTTCCTCGCCGCCTGCACGCGCCGGCCGGTGCGCTTCATGGCCAAGAGCGAGCTCATCGAGGCCCCCTACGGGCGGCTGCTCGTACGGCTCGGCGCGTTCCCGGTGCGGCGCGGTCAGTCGGATGCAGACGCGCTTGAGACGGCCCGGACGATTCTGCGGCAGGGTGAGCTGCTGGCGCTGTTCCCGGAGGGCACGCGCGTGCGCGACCCGGAGGAGCTCGGCCATCCGAGGCGCGGCGCAGGCCACATCGCGCTCGACACCGGTGCACCGCTCGTCCCATGCGCGATCACGGGCACCGAGGCGCTCTTCCTCGGGCCCTTCCCGAAGCCGCGCCGGGTCCAGGTCGCGTTCGCGGAACCGATCCCGGTCGAGCGGCTCGCCCCCACTCCCGAGGTCGCCGGCGAGCTGATCGAGGGCACGCTCTGGCCCGAGGTGAATGAGGAATACAGGCGGCTGCGGGCACGCCCGACGCTGATCGCTGCGGCGCTCGCCGCGATCGGAATCGGCGGGGGCGTGCTGCTCCGCAGCCGCCGCAAGCGCTAGACCGCCGCGCGCACGTCGCCCTCGACCGGGAGGCCCGCCTCGATCCAGTCGGCGATCCCCTCGGCGTACTGGCGCACATTCGCGTAGCCGAGCGCCACCAGCCGGTTCGCGGCGATCTCGGAGTTCGGGCAGCTGAGGCTCGCGCAGTAGGTGACGATCGGGGCGCTCTTGTCCGGCAGCCGCTCGGGCGCCAGCTCCTCCACGCGGTCGTGGTCGAGCTGCAGCGCACCCGGGATGTGCTCCTTGCGGAAGTACGGCTCGGGCAGCGCGTGCACGAGCGTGACCTCGCCCGCCTCGACCAGTCCCCGGAGCTCCTCGCGAGTGATCTTCTCCGCCATCGCTTCTCCTTTTCTTCAACCGGACCATCGTCCGCTTAGTTGGTGGGCGATGACTATAGCGGACTGTGGTCCGCTTGCCGGACGGTGGTCCGTCTGATTACCGTGGGGCCATGGAGCTGCCCGTCTCCGGCCCACCCCGCGAGCGCAGCGACGCCGCCCGCAACCGCGAGCTGATCCTCGCCGCGGCGCGCCGGCTGTTCGACGAGGAGGGCCCGGCGGCGGTCTCGATGGACCGCGTCGCCGAGGAGGCCGGTGTGGGCAAGGGCACGCTGTACCGGCGCTTCGGCGACCGGGCCGGCCTCGCGCTCGCGCTGCTCGACGCCCGCGAGCGCGAGTTTCAGGAAGAGGTGATCCGCGGGCCCGCCCCACTCGGGCCCGGCGCCCCGCCGGTCGAGCGTATCGTCGCTTTCGGGCACGCCTGGCTCGACGTGCTCGACAGCCACGGCGACATCGTCCTCGCCGCAGAGAGCGGACCCATCGGCGCCCGCTTCCGCGGCAGCGTGTATGCGAGCCACCGCACCCACCTGGAGCTGCTGCTCGCCGAGGCGCGGCCTGGCGCCGACGCCGGCTATCTGGCCGATGCGCTGCTCGCCGCGCTCGACTCCGAGCTCGTCCTCTTCATGCGCACCGACCGCGGCCGCTCGCTCGAGGAGATCAAGGCGGGCTGGGCAGAGCTGGTCCGCGGCGCTGTCCGGGCGCCGGTCTAGCTTCCGGCGGGTGCGCCTGATCGTCGCCCGCTGCGAGGTCCTTTACACCGGCCGGCTCACCGCCGTCCTGCCCGAGGCGCTGCGGCTGGTGATGGTCAAGGAGGACGGCTCGGTGATGGTCCACGCCGACAGCGGCGGCTACAAGCCGTCGAACTGGATGACCGCGCCGACGATCATCGAGGAGGAGCCCGGCTCGATGTGCGTCCGCAAGCCGGGCACCGAGGACAGGCTCGAGATCCGGATCGCCGAGGTGATCTCGGACGTCTCGCACGACATGGGCGAGGCCGCCGCGCTCGAGAAGGAGGGCGTCGAGCGCGAGCTGCAGGAGCTGCTCGCCGACGCGCCGCACTGGTGCGGGGAGGGGCTGCGGCTCGTGCGCCGCGAGTGGCCCACCGACATCGGGCCGGTGGACCTCATGTGTCTCGACCCGGAGGACGAGTACGTGGCCGTCGAGATCAAGCGCATCGGCACGATCGACGCCGTCGAGCAGCTGACCCGCTACCTCGAGCGGATACGCCCGGCCCCGGGCCTGGGGCGCTGCCGCGGCGTGCTCGCCGCGCAGGTCGTGAAGCCGCAGGCGCGAGTGCTGGCCGAGTCACGCGGCATCGCCTGCGTCGAGGTCGAGCTCGCGGTGCTGAAGGGCGAGCGCGAGCCCGACCTCACGCTGTTCGCGGCGTAGCCGCATCACGCAGCGCGGCCGAGATCGGCCCGAGCCGGCCAAAGATCAGATGGCCGGCGCCCTCGACGACCTCGAGCGTCGCTCGCGGAATCTGATCGGCGATCCAGCGCGCGTGGGCGAGCGGCACCTCGTCGTCGCGGTCGCCGTGCCAGAGCATCACCGGCACCTCGATGCCGGCCAGATCGAAGCCCCAGCCACGGCCCTCGATCGCGTAGTCCTCGACCGTCGCGGCGCCGCCCTGGCGCAGGCACTCGAGCAGGCTCACGAGCAGGGCATCACGCACGCGCGGCTCGTCCGCGAGCTCACGGTCCGTACCGTCGAGGCTGCGCGCGAAGGCCGCCATGACCGGACCCGGCAGGCGCCGAGCGAGCGCGCCCACCAGCGCCCAGCAGGCCCGCGCCAGCGGCTCCGCGTGCAGCGACGCCCACTGCACGAGCCGCTCGGCCGGGATCATCCCCTCCTCCCAGCCCGGCATCTCCGGCGGGCCGCTGCCCGAGACGACGGCAGCTGCCTCGACCCGATCGGGCAGCGCGCGGGCGCACGCCAGCGCGTACTTGCCCCCGGCCGAGTAGCCGAGCACGGCGAAACGCTCGAGCCCGAGCGCGTCGGCGAGCCCGGCCACGTCGGACGCCCAGTCGAGCGGGACGCGCCCCGGCGAGGGCGACGAGAGCCCGAAGCCCGGCCGGTCGACCGCGATCAGCTCGACGCCGGCCTGCGCACACGCGCGCGACTCCGACAGGAAGTCGAGCCGCGAGCCCGGCAGGCCGTGGAATGCCAGAACGGGCGTGCCGCCCGGCATCCCGAGCCGCTCGATGCCCAGCGCGCGGCCGTCCGGGAGCCGGACGGGCGCGCCCATCAGAGGAACTCGGTGTACCCGTCGAGCTGGCGCTCGACCGCCTCGGGCTCGCGTGGAGTCAGGTAGAGCAAGGCCCGGTCGACTCCGACCGCGGCCAGCTGCTCGAGGAAGCCGGCGTCCGGCTTCGCCCCGAACACGGACACGGGCACGCGCCGGCCGGCACGGTCGCGCAGCTCCTCGATGCGCTTCCCGAGCGCCTCGGGGTCGGTGACGCGGTTCGGCATCCACCCGTCGCCGTAAGCCAGTACGCGGTCGAGCACCTTCTCGCCGGTGCCGCCGACGAGCACCGGCGGATGCGGCTTGTGCGCCGGCTTGGGCCAGCACCAGATCGGGTCGAAGTCGACGAACTCGCCGTGATACTCGGCCTCGTCCTCCGTCCAGATCGCCTTCATCGCCTCGATGCGCTCGCGCATGAGCTTGAAGCGCCGGCCCGGGTCGGTGCCGTGGTTGCGCATCTCCTCGCGGTTCCAGCCGGCGCCGACGCCGAACAGGACGCGCCCGCCCGAGATCGCGTCGATCGAGGCGACCGCATTCGCGGTGATGATCGGATCGTGCTGCGGCACGAGGCAGACCCCGGAGCCGACCTCGATGCGCTCGGTCACGGCAGCGGCCATGGCCATCGCCACGAACAGGTCGTGCGTGTGGCTGTACTCCGGCGGTAGCTCGCCGCCGCCCGGGTAGGGCGTCTCGCGGCTCACCGGGATGTGCGTGTGCTCCGGGAACAGCAGCGCGCTGAAGCCGCGCTGCTCGGCGAGCTGCGCCACTCGCGGCGGGGCCATCGTGTAGTCGGTCGGGAACAGCGCCAGGCCTATGTCCATCTGAGTGGAAGCCTTTCCAGTCCGTAGATGCCGTGGATCGACCCGAGCTCGGGGTCGCCGTCGAGCGCCAGGCCGGGCATCCGCTCCGGCAGGAAGCTGAGCGCCTCCTGCAGCTCGGCGCGCGCCAGGTTCGCGCCCAGGCAGTAGTGGATCCCGGCGCCAAAGGTGAGCGGCTTGGCGTCGCCGCGCTCGGTGGTGATGTCGAACATCTCCGGGTCGCCCTCTACCCCGTCGCGGTTTCCGGTGAACGCGCAGACCATCACGATCGTGTCCGCCGGGAAGGTCACGTCGCGGTACTCGACCTGCTCGTGCAGGACGCGCGCCGTGAACGGCGTGATCGGCTCGTAGCGAAGCAGCTCCTCCACGGCCGCCTTCGCCCGCTCGGGCTCCGCGGCCAGCAGCTCCCACTGCTCCGGACTGCCCGCGAACACGCGCAGCCCGTGCGCCAGCTGCGACTGGGTCGTGTCGACGCCGCCCACGAGGACGTTCAGGACGAGGTTCATGCATTCGGTCTCCGACAACCGGTCACCGTCCTGCTCGGCGGCGATCAGAGTGGAGATGAGGTCGTCGCCCGGGTCGTCGCGGCGCCGCTCGATCAGCGCCGCGGCCCACTCGTAGAACTCCTCGCAGGCGCGCTCGATCAGCTCGCGCTCATTCATCAGGCTGGCCGGGTCGAACTGGCGCTGGATCATGTTCGACCACTCGTGCAGCTTCGGAGCGTCCTCGAGCGGCGCGCCCATCACCGTCGCGATCGTCAGCGACGGGTAGGGCTTGGCGAACGCCTCCACGAACTCGCACGAGCCCGCCCCCTCGAGCGGCTCCCAGAGACGCTCGAGGAACTCGCGCATCGCGGGCCGCCAGCGATCCGCCGCGCGCGGCGTGAAGGCGGGGTTGACGAGGTTGCGCAGGCGCCGGTGCGCGTCGCCGTTTATGTGCAGGATGTTGCGCCGCATCTCCTCGAGCAGCGGCCCCTCCGGCACCTCGAACATCTCCGCGATCCGCATCCCGGGGAAGGTCGCGCTGCGCGTGCGCAGGAAGAAGGCGGCCGCCTCGCGGTCGAGCACGATGAAGCCGATCGGCGAGCTCGCGATCCAGCTCCGCTCACTGAGCTCGCGCATCGTGTCGTGGAAGCGCTCGCCCTTCAGGTCCGGGCCGAGGTAGTCGAGCACCGGAAGCTCGAGGTCCGTAACGAGCGCCATTGACGCGGGACACTAACCTCAATAGGTATGGCCTTCCTCTTCCGCAACAAGACCGAGATACCCGCGCCCGACAACGCCCTGCCGGGCCGCGACACGCGCCCCTTCGACGTGCCGGACACCCACTTCGTGCTGGGCACGCCGCTCGAGCCGCCCTTCCCCGAGGGCGTCGAGACCGCCGTCTTCGGCCTCGGCTGCTTCTGGGGCGCCGAGCGCAGCTTCTGGCAGGCGCCGGGTGTCTACACGACGGCCGTCGGCTATGCCGGCGGCTACACGCCAAACCCCACCTACGAGGAGGTCTGCAGCGGGCGCACCGGCCACAACGAGGTGGTGCTCGTGGCCTACCGCCCGGAGGAGATCTCCTTCGACGAGTTGCTGCGGATCTTCTGGGAGGGGCACGACCCCACCCAGGGCATGCGCCAGGGCAACGACGTCGGCAGCCAGTACCGCTCGGGCATCTACGTGACCTCCGACGCACAGCGTGAGGCGGCGCTGGCGTCACGCGAGATGTACCAGAGCAAGCTGCGCGAGGCCGGCTACGGCGACATCACCACCGAGATCGTGGACTCGCCCGAGTTCTTCTACGCCGAGGACTACCACCAGCAGTACCTGGCGAAGAACCCGAGCGGCTACTGCGGTCTGGGCGGGACCGGCGTGTCCTGCCCGGTGGGCGTTACGCCGGCCTAGCGGCTTTCGAGCAACGCCCCGCCCAGCCGCTCGGCCGTAACGGCGGCTGGGTAAGGGGTGGCCCGAGCCGAGCCCGTTGTTCCTGACTTTTATGGCTCCTGGCCATAGAAGTCAGGAATGTTCGGGCATTACCCCCTTCCCCAGCCGATGCCCGAGACCGGTTCGGCGCGACCCGGTCGAGCCACGCGTCACACCGGCCTGGCCGACAGCATCCCCGCCATCACCTTGAGGCGCTCGTCCGCCTCGGCGGGCCAGTCGTCGACGTTCGCGGGCCACCACGCCCAATCGTCGTGCTCCGCGTCGGGGACGGGTTCGACGCCCTCGGGGACGATTGCGAGGCCCACGAGCATGGTCATGCCGTTCGGCAGGCCGACGAGCGCCTCGACGGAGAGGCGCTCGGGCTCGAGCCCCCACTCCTCCGAGAGCTCGCGCGACAGCGTGAGCGCCGGGCTCTCGCCGAGGTCGACGGCCCCGCCGGCACCCAGCGCCCAGCGGTTGGCCCAGACCGACACCCAACCGGCGCGGCGACCCGCCAGCCAGCGACCGTCCGTCGAGCGCACGACGCAGAGCGCGGTCAGGCTGTCCGAGGCGCCGCCCTCGAGCAGCCGCAGCGCCCAGCGCACCGGCTGAAGCTCGAGCTGAAGGCGCCCAGCCTCGTCGCTCCAGCCGACGAGCCGCGTCGCCATGCCGTCGTGAGCGGGTGAGCCGCGCTCGCGCAGCTCCTCGACGGCAGCGTCCGCCGCGCGCTCGATCTCGGCCGGCGGCTCGTATGGCTCCTCGCGCCAATGCGCGTCGACCTGCTCCGGCCACCAGGGGCCGACCGCGAGCAGGCCTGAGCGGAAACGGGTCACGCCGTCAAATCTAACCCGGGCGCCTCGCCGAGGATGCGCGCGATCACGCCAGCGACGCGAGTGCTCCCTGCTCCGCGTCGAAACGACTCAGCACCGACAGGAACGAGGCCACCACACGCGCATCGAACTGCGTTCCGGCGCAGCGCAGCAGCTCGCCGCGGGCGGCGCGATCGCCGATTCCGGGCCGGTAGACGCGGTTGGCCGTCATCGCCTCGTAGGCGTCGCCGACGGCCAGGATCTTGGCTTCGAGCGGGATCTCGGCATCGGTCAGCCCGCGCGGGTAGCCCTTCCCGTCGGGGCGCTCGTGGTGAGCCATCACCCAGGCGCGCAGGTCCTCGAGGCCGCGGCCGCTCAGGATCTGCCCGCCGATCTCGGGGTGCGTGCGGATCTCGGCGAGCTCCGCCTTGCCGAGCTTGCCCGGCTTCTGGAGGATCGCGTCCGGCAGGCCGATCTTGCCGATGTCGTGCAGGATGCCGGCGATCTCGATGCGCCGGATGCGGTCGGGCGGCAGACCCAGCTCGCGGGCGATCATCGCGCAGTAGCGGCCGACGCTGCGCGAGTGGTCGGCCGTGCCCGTGTCGCGCAGGTCGAGCGCCTCGGCCAGCGACAGCAGTGTCGCGAGCTGGACCTCGTCGGCGCTGCGCCCCGCCTCCGGCGCGAAGATCGCGGCGATCTCGCGGTTGAAGATGACGCAGCGGTTGCGGCCCAGCGCCTTGGCCGCGTAGAGCGCTTGGTCGGCGGCCTCGAGCACGGTGTCTGCCGTGCGCCCGTGCTCCGGGTAGGTCGCAACGCCGAACGAGAACGTGAGCGCCGCCGAGTCGTCGTGGAACTCGCGCTGCACGGCGGTGCGCAAGCGCTCGGACACGAGGTAGGCCTCGTGCTCGGTCGCCCGCGGGAGCAGGATCGTGAACTCCTCGCCGCCGGTGCGCGCGATCGAGTCGCCGGCGCGCCGGTGGCGCTCGAGGATCGCGCCGACGCGCACGAGCGCTTCGTCACCGGCACGGTGGCCGAGCCGGTCGTTGACTGACTTGAAGTGATCGAGGTCGCCGATCACCACGCTGAGCGGCTCGTCGGCACGCAGCGCACGCTCGACCTCGGCCGTCAGCTGCTGGTCGAGCGCGAGCCGGTTGTTGAGGCCCGTCAGCGGATCGGTGTGCGCCGCCTCGGAGAGACCGCGCACGAGCTGGGTGACCCCGTCGCGCACCATGCGCAGCAGCCCGGCGGCCGGAAACAGGATGCCCGCGAGTGTGACCCAGCTGGCGGCCACCGCATCGGGTGGCGCGGAGGCGAGCAGCACGACCAGGTAGGCGCCCGCCATCAGGCCGAGCTGGCCCGCCGCCTCGCGCGCGGGAAAGAAATACGCCACGTAGAGGCCGAGCCAGACGTAGAGCATCTCGCCCGACAGCGTCGAGCCGCTCCCCCACTGCCAGGCGTGCACCGACACCATCAGAGTCCCGAGCGCCACGCTCAGCTCGAGCCAGGGCAGGGTTATCCGGTCCGCGAACAGATGCAGCAGCACCGCGACGACGGCGCAGATCGCCGGAATGACGATCCGCGACTGCGACCAGGCGTTCGGGTTGGGCAGCGCCGCCACCGCCAGCAGCACGGCCGCCTCGCCGCCGAAGATGCCCGCGCCGACGCGCGCGGCGAACCGAGTGCTCGGTTCGACCGATGTGATGACAGGGGCGGGGCGCTCCCCCCGCTGTCCCGGGACCGGGGGCATGAGCATCTTGTCGGCTTCTCAGCACCCCCTCCACACCCGTATGGACGGATGTTCCGGTGTGCCCGTCAGGCGCCGAGCTCGCGTCGAAGGGCACTGAGGCCCTCGCGCAGCTCGGCCACATCCCGCTCGAGCTGCTCCACGCGCTCGCTGAGCCCATCGTCAGCGGGCGGAGCGGGCTCGGCCACCGGCGACGGGGTCAGGTCTTGCATTCCAGCATCCGGCGGCGGCGCCTCGCTCTCCACGTCGGCGCCGTCCCCGAGCAGCTGGCGATAGCGCTCCTCACGCTGCCCCGGCCGGCGCCCGACGCCCGCCACCAGCTCGCGCCCGATCAGTCGCTCGAGCGTCCCCTCGAGCTCGGCGGCGTCCTCGACGCGATGCAGACGCTCGGTGCGGGTGCGCAGCTCGCCGGGCGTCTGCGGGCCACGCAGCATCAGCACCGCCAGCAGCGAGATCTCCCCGGCGTCGAGCCCGAGCTCGCGGTCGAGCGTGTGCCGGTACTTCATCGCGCGCCGGTTCGCCCAGCTCGCGAGCGTCGCCCATTTGCGCTGAACGAGCCGGTCGAGCGCACCCCGGATGATGCCTTCGTCGTAGTCGACCACCGGGTCTCGATTGGTCGACTGGTTGCAGGCGAGCCGAAGCGAGTTGAGCGTCAGCGGGTAGACGTCCGGGGTCGTCCGCTGCTTCTCGATGAGGCAGCCCAGGACCCGGATTTCTACGGCGTCTGGCTCCATTCAGCGACAGTCGGCGGGGACTCTCTTCTTGCGCAGCACGCGCTCGAGCGCGGCAGGTTGTGAGGTCATGATGCCGTCCACGCACATGTCGACGAGCCGGCGCCAGCTCGGCGGGTAGTCGCGATCGTCGCTCCCGAACCAGTTCTGCCACGCGTAGCCCTGCGCATGCGCGCGCGCGACGTTCTCCTTCGTCGTGATGTCGAGCAGCTGGCCGCTCACCGCGAACGTGATCGGCACCTGGAAGGCGACCACGCCGGGCCCCGGCGAAGCGCCGCCGAGGATCCAGACCGAGGCGCCCGCGATGCCGGGCGCGAGGTCGATGCGCGGCACGAGCTCGTGGAAGCGATCGACCGCCGCCTGCTGGAAGGAGACGACGATCAGGTCCCTGCGCCTCGTCTTCTTCAGGAGCGCGGCGAGCACCTCGGCGTTCCGCACGTACTCCGCCGTCTCCTCGTCGGGCGTGCGGCCCTTGATCTCGACGTTGATCGGCGTGTGCGGGAACGCGCGCATGACCTCCGACAGGGTCGGCACGCGGAAGTCGGACGCGCGGTAGCCCCTGGGCGGCTTGCGCTTGCCCGTCGCGATGCCGCGGAAGCGGTAGGCCCGGCGCGGCAGCTCGTGGCTGTAGTGCTCGTCGGCGCGCGGCGCGAACCAGTGGGCGGCGTCGAGCCTCTTGATCTGGCGCAGCGTCAACGACGAGACGTTGCCGCGGCCGTTCGTCTTGCCGTCCACGGTGGTGTCGTGCATGACGATCACCTTGTTGTCCTTCGTCACGCCGACGTCGAGCTCGAGCATGTCGGCTCCGGCCTTGACCGCCTCGCGGAACGCGTAGAGCGTGTTGGAGGGGAACTCGTCTTCGCCGCCCTGGTGGGCGATGTTGATCGCCTTCGGCTCGCGCCAGCGATTCTGCGCCTGGGCGGCCGCGACGGGCAGCAGGGCCGCCGCCATGAGCGCCGCGATCAGTGCCTTCGAGAGCGTCCCCTTCACGGCGCGGGAAGGTAACAGGAGCGACATGCAATGCTCAGCGAGTGGGGGTCTACCGGAGCATCCTGCGCGTGCCCGGCGTCGCCACGGTCGTCGTCGCGACCGTGATCGGCCGCCTGCCGATCGGCATCACGGGCCTCGCGATCCTGCTCTACGTCGAGGAGGTGAGCGGCTCGTTCGCCTCCGCCGGGATCTGCGCCGGAGCGCTCGCGCTCGGCAGCGCGACGGGCGCGCCCTTCCAGGGCCGGCTCGTCGACCGGCGCGGCGACGGCGTCCTGGTCCCACTCGCGCTTATCCACGCCGGCGGCCTGCTGATGATCTGGCTGCTGGGCGTGGCGAGCGCGCCGGTGGCGCTGCTCGCGCTCGCGTCGCTCGTGACCGGCGCCGCGCTGCCGCCGCTCTCGTCGGTGCTGCGCTCGCGCTGGCCCTACCTGCTCGAGAAGCAGCCCGAGCTCGTGGCGAGCGCGTATGCGCTGGACTCGGTGATGATCGAGCTGATCTTCGTACTGGGGCCGCTGCTCACGACGATCACGGTCGCGCTGGTCGGCGCCCAGTACGCGCTCGTCGTGTCCGCGGCCTGCGTGCTCGTCGGCACGGTCGCCATGCTCGCCGGCCTGCGCGCCTACGCGCATCCGGAGCGGACCGCGCAGGGCACGCGCGCGTTCGGGCTCGGCGCGCTCGCGGCGCCCGGGCTGCAGACGCTCGTGCTCGCGTCGTTTCCCGTCGGCTTCGCGCTCGGCACGCTCGAGGTCGTGCTCCCCGCCTTCAGCGCGGCCGAGGGTTCGAAGGAGCTCGCCGGCGTCCTGCTCGCGGTCTGGTCGCTCGCGAGTGGCGCCGCCGGCCTGGCGTACGGCGCGCGCCCGGCACGCGAGCACCTGACGAGCGTGCACATGCGCTTCGCGCTGCTGCTGCCGGCCGGCTGCGCCGTGCTGTTCGCCGCCAGCTCTCCGGCGACCATGGCCGTGCTCGTGATCCTCTGCGGGCTGCCGATCGCGCCGCTGATCGCCTCGCGTAACCAGCTGGTCGAGCGCGTGGCGCCGCGCGGGACGGCCACCGAGGCGTTCACGTGGCCGCTGACCGCGCTGGTCGCGGGGGTAGCGCTCGGCGCGGCGACCGCCGGCTCGCTCGTCGAGCACTACTCGTGGAGCGCGGGGGTGGTCGCGGCGGTCACGATGTCTGCGCTCGGCGCGGTCGTTCTGCTGGCGCGCCGGAACACGCTGAGCGCGCAACCGCTGACCGCCTGACATAGGCCATGCGGCCCACAGGTAGGCTCGCGGCCATGGGAAACATCAGTGGTGAGCGCTCCGTCGAGATCGACGCCCCGATCGAGCGCTGCTTCGCGATCGCCGCGGACATCGACAACGCGCCCGAATGGCAGGGCTCGCTCAAGGACGTGGAGGTGCTCGAGCGCCACGCCGACAAGCGCGCCGCGCTCGTCGAGACCGAGTCGGACGCGAAGGTCAAGACGGTCAAGGCGCTGCTCCGCTTCAGCTACGAGGAGCCCACCGCCATCCGCTGGGTGCAGGAGAAGGGCGACACCAAGTCGCTCGTCGGGTCGTGGACATTCGACGACCTGGGCGACGGGCGTACGCGCGCGACCTACGCGCTCGACGCGGACCCCGGCCGCATGCTCGGCCTGCTCCTGCGCGGTCCGGCCGAGAGCAAGGTGCGTGACTTCCTGCTGGGCGACGCCGCCGCCGGGCTGAAGGAGCGCGCGGAAAGCGAGGCCTGATGGCCGACTTCACCGTCGTCAACCTCAAGCGCGACGTCGAGGACATGGCGCCCAAGTTCGAGCTGGCCCCGGGCCTCGAGTCGCGCTTCGCGCGCGTGCCGCTGGGGCTGGTCAACTCGGGCGCCAGCTACTTCAAGATCGCGCCCGGGTTCCGTGTCCCATTCGGGCACCGCCACAGCGAGCAGGAGGAGGTGTACGTCGTCGTCTCGGGCGGCGCTCGCCTCAAGCTGGACGACGACGTGGTCGAGCTCGGCCAGTGGGACATGGTCCGGATCGCTCCCGGCGTCTGGCGCGGGATCGAGGGTGGCCCCGAGGGCACCGAGCTGATCGCCTTCGGCGCTCCCAACACCGAGAACAAGGACGCCGAGATGCAGCCCGGCTGGTGGAGCGACTAGCTAGGGCCGGTTCGCGAGCGTCGCCGGATAGTCGCCGCGGGCGAGCAGCGTCGCGGCCGCCTCTCCCAGGGCCGCGTAGGCGACGCCCATCGGTCCGGGCCCGAAGCTGACGCGCGCCACGCCGGCGCCGGCGAGCTCCGAGAGCGAGGGCGAGACCGGCAGCGCCAGCACGTTGACTGGCGCGCCGCCGAGCTCCTCGACGAGGCGCCGGGTGTCTTCCAGCTCGACGAGCCCGGGGAGGAAGAAGCTGTCGGCGCCCGCGTCGAGGTAGGTGCGCCCGCGCGCGATCGCCTCGTCGAGGTTGCGCTCGCCCATCAGGAACTCGTCGGAGCGCCCGTTGATCACGAGCGGCACGCCCTCGCGCTCGCCGCGCTCGCGCACGGCCGCGAGAATGGCCGCGTGCTCGGCGACCGGGCGCAGCCGGTCCTCGAGGTTCACGCCCACCGCGCCGGCCGCGATGACCGCCGCGACCGTCTCGGACACGGCTGCCGGGGTGTCGCCGAAGCCGGACTCGATGTCAGCCGTGACCGGCAGCTCCACCGCGGCCGCGATCCGCTCGATCGCAGCAAGCATCAGCTCGAGCGGGATCTCCTCCCCGTCGGCGTAGCCGTGCGCCGCGGCGATCGACCAGCTGGCCGTCGCGATCGCCCGGCAGCCGTCCGCCGCCGCGACGGTGCGCGCGCCCGCGGCGTCCCAGACGTTGACGAGGATGAGCGGGTCTCCCGGGCGATGCAGCTCGCGCAGCAGGTTGGCCTTGTCGGAGGTCATCGACCCGGCACGGTACCCGGCGGCGTTTCTCTAGGGTGCGGCGTTGTGGGGTCAGCCCGCATCCGCATGCTGCTGCTCGCCGTGCTCCTGCTCGGCTTACTCGCGGTTCCGGCCCGGGCCGCGGCGACACCGAAGTCGATCACCCAGGTGCCGGTCCGGACTGTCGACACCAACCGGGGCGAGATCGGCTACCGGTCGGTCGGCAAGGGCCCGCCGCTCGTGATGATCATGGGGCTGTCGGGGACGATGGACGCCTGGCCGCCGAGCTTCGTCGACGCGCTGGCGCGCACGCGGCGCGTGATCACGTTCGACAACGCCGGGATCCGGCGCAGCACGCTCGGCTCAGCGCCGCTCACGATCTCGAAGATGGCCGACAACACCGCCGCGCTGATCCGGGCGCTGAAGCTGAAGCGCGCCGACGTGCTCGGCTGGTCGATGGGCGGCATGATCGCCCAGTCGCTCGCCCGACGGCATCCGCGCCTGCTGCGCCGGCTCGTGCTGTGCGCGACCGCGCCGGGCGACGGCCACGGCACGATCCCCGACCCGGCAGCGCTGCGCGAGCTCAGCAACCCGTCCGGCAGCGCCGGAGGGCTGCTGTTTCCGCCGGGCCAGGACGCGATCACCGCGGCCTACATCCGCGACATCGCGGCCTACCCGCGCTTCATGCCGCAGGCCCCGCCCGACGTGTCGTCACTGCAGTTCGGCGCCTCGGGCACCTGGCTCGCCGGGCAGGACCCCTCCGGCCGCAACCCGCGCCGCCTCAAGCTGCCCGTGCTGATCGGCGGAGGCGAGCTCGACCGCGCGCTGCCGGTGGCGAACCAGCGCTACCTCGCGCGCGTGATCCCGAACGCCCGCCTCAAGGTGTACGCCGACGCCGCGCACGGGTTCTTCATTCAGCACCGTCGCGACTTCCTGGGCCGGGTGCAGCGCTTCCTCGGGAAGCCCCGCCGCTAGGCGGCCTCCGAGACCGCCTCCGCCGGCGCAGCCTCCTCCTCGACCGCCACGGCGGCGGGCGCCCGTAGCACCGTGACGGCCACCACCAGCGCCGTAAGCACGAGCGCCGCGGCGATCACGAAGGCGAGCTGGTAGCCGCCCGTGAGCGCGGATGCGGTGGAGTCGCCGTCTGCCAGCAGGTCGTCGCTGCGCGTGCTGGCGAGCGTGGCGAGCACGGCGAGCCCGAGCGCGCCGCCGACCTGCATCGTCGTGTTGATCACGCCGGAGGCGAGTCCGGAGTCGCTCGGCGGTGGCGCCCGACATGGCGAGCGTCATCAGCGCCGGGAACGACAACCCCGCACCGATGCCGAGCAGGATCATCGACGGCAGCACGTCGGCGACGTAACTCGCGTCGACGGGCACACGCGAGAACAGGAGCAGGCCGGCCGCGACCAGGGCGAGCCCGGGCAGCAGCGTCGCGCGCTCGCCGAAGCGCGCCATCAGCTTGGCCGAGAAGCCGAGCGAGAGCACGCCGATACCGACCGACACGGGCAGGAAGGCGAGGCCCGTCTCGACGGCGTCGTAGCCGAGCACGCCCTGCAGGTAGAGGGCGCCGAGGAAGAACATCCCGAACAGGCCGGCGACCATCAGGACCTGCACGAGGTTGGCGCCGCTGACGTTGCGCGAGCGGAAGATCCGCAGCGGCACGAGCGGGGTTCGCGTCGTCGCCTCGCGCGCGATGAAGCCGGCCAGCAGCCCCAGCGAGATCGCGCCGAGCACGATGGTGCGGGCGGCGCCGAAGCCGTGCTCGCTTGCTTGAACGATCGTGTACACCGCAAGCATCAGCGCGCCGGTGATCAGGGACGCGCCGATGACGTCGGCGCCGCGGCGCAGGCCGATGCCCGGCTCACGGTCGACGAGGCGCAGCGCGAAAGCGGCGGTCGCCACGCCGATCGGCAGGTTGACGAAGAAGATCCAGTGCCAGCTGATCGCCTGGGTGATGGCGCCGCCGGCGAGCAGGCCGATCGAGGCGCCGGCAGAGGCGACGAAGCTGTAGACGCCGATCGCCTTCGCCTGCTCCCGCGGCTCCGGGAACATCGTCACGATCATGCCGAGGATCACGGCGGAGGTGAGCGCGCCGCCGACGCCCTGGATGAAGCGCGCGCCGATCAGCATCCCCTGGCTCTGCGCGACGCCGCACAGCAGCGAGGCGAGCGTGAACACCGCAAGCCCGACCATGAACACGTCCTTGCGCCCCACGAGGTCGCCGAACCGGCCTGCCAGGAGCAGCAGCCCGCCGAAGGCGATCAGGTAGGCGTTCATCACCCAGGCGAGGTCAGACTGCGTGAAGCCGAGATCGCCCTGGATCGCCGGCAGCGCGACGTTCACGACGGTCGAGTCGAGGATGATCATGAGCATCCCGACGCAGAGCACGTAGAGCGCCAGCCAGCGCCTCCGTTCCGTCGCTTCCGTCGCTCCGCTCAGAACTGCCCTGGTCTCGGTCATGACCGGACCGTAGCAGATCATCTGGCGTCAGATCATCCGCATTCGGATGATTTAACAGACTACTCGTTGCTCCTCGACGGGCCCTCGGCCACGAGCCTGCTGAGGCCGCTGAGCAGGGCCTCGCGCTCGCGCGCCGGAAGCCGCGCCAGCACGTCGGCCTGCACCTGCTCGATGAGCTTGCGCGCCTCGCGCACCTTGTCCTCGCCCGCCTTCGTCACCGCGATCACACGCGCGCGCCGGTCCAGGCTGGAGGGGCGGCGCTCGGCCAGACCGGCCTCCTCGAGGGCGTCGACGGTCGCGACCATGGTCGTCTTGTCGAGCCCGATCAGGTTCGCGAGCTCGATCTGCGAGCGGTCCTGTCCGAGGGCGGTGGCGAGCACGCAGTAGCGTCGCGACGACAGCCCGAGCGGCTCGAGCGCCAGGGCCAGCTCGGCCGCCAGGACGTTCTCCGCGCGGTCGAGGAGCCAGCCGAGGTTGTTGCTCAGGCACTCGGTGGCGACAGCCGGAGCCGGGACCGTACCGGTATCTCTCAGCTTGGTCGCCACGCCACTGATGCTAGCCGCAGCTCAGGGCGACGGCTCGAAGCGCACCTGTCGCTCGGCTGCCTCGGGCGCCACGAAGGCGAGCAGGCGCTCGCCCTCGGCCCCGATCTCGTCGACCGCGCCGGGCGCATCGCCGGGCGCCGGGGTGAAGCGGTCGATCGTCAGCGTCGCGACGCCGTCCTCCTCGGTGATCTCCCAGTAGGAGCGGAAGAAACCGTCGAGCAGGACCTGGCCGATCCACTTCCCCGTCGGGTACGGCAGCCCGGGCCCGAGCCCGCACAGCACGCGCGAGCGGTCGGCGTGAGAGAGCAGCAGGTTGTCGTACTCCGGCAGGAAGCGGACCGGCGCCGGCGTGTCCGGGTCGGCGAAGGCGCCGTCCGGCACGTCGAGGAGCTCCTTTCCGTTCTCGTCCCGGAAGCTGCGGAGCTGCGGGCGCAGCCGCCCGACGACCTCGCGCAGCCCGGTGATCCCCGACCAGGTGCGGATGTCCGCGACGCTCGCGGGGCCGAACGCCGCCAGGTAGCGCAGCACGAGCGCGTCGACCGACGGCTCGGGGTCGAGCTCGGCTCCGAGCCACTGCTCCGCCGGCGCCCAGGTGGCCTGCCCGGTCTGGCGCCAGAGGCCGCGCGGGGTCGTCTGGACGAGCGACGCGTTGAGAGTCACCGCGTAGGCGAGCGCGAGCGGCTGAGCCTCGGGCCAGCCCTTCGCGAGCTCGGCAGAGAGCTGCGCGCGGGTGCGCGGCTCCTGCGCGAGGAGCTCGAGCCCGGCGGCCACGACCTCGTCGACGTCGGCGCCGTTCATCCCGGCGCCGTGCGGGCTGCTGAAGGTCCTGGCGAGCACGGGCAGCGTTATCGGGTGGATGGCGAGACAGTCGCGCGCCGAAACCAGGTGAAGCGTCGAGCGCATCAGGCCGGCACGGACCAGCGTGCGCTCCGCGATCAGGTCGCTCAGCTCCTGCGGCCGGAAGCCCTCGATCCGCGACCAGAGCGCCACGTACGGGTTCTCCGGCACCTGCGCCTGCATGCCAACGAGCCACTCGACAACTTCGAGCGCGGGGACATGGCTGCGCTCGAGCAGGCCCTGGCGCGCGAGCAGCGCGCGGTTCAGCGCGCGCGGGCTGAGGACCGGGTCGGTCACGGCTACGAGCGAAGCGTCGCCGCGGTCTCGCCGAGAGCCTCGATGAAGGCGAGCGGGTCGTCGTCCGGGGTCGACACGAGCAACGCGTCGAAGCGCAGGCGCTGCGCGAACTCATCGAGGCGCTCGGCGTCAAGCCAGCCGCTCGAGTCGCCCAGCCCGACATTCGCGGCGCGGACGACCTCGCCCGGGTCCCGGCCGGCCCGGCGCGCCGCCTCGTCGATCAGCGCCTGGCGCTCGGCGACGTCCTCCTCGGCGAGGTAGTTGACGCCGACCGACGGCAGCCAGCCGTCGCCGAGGCGCCCCGTCAGCCGCAGCATGCGCGGCCCGTAGGCGCCCACCCAGAGTCCAATGCGGTGCGCGGGCGGCGGTCCGGGCTTGGCGCCGGCGGCGCGGTAATGCCGCCCCTCGAGCCGGACGGACGGCTCCGTGTCGAGGAAGGAGCGCATGATCCGCATCGCCTCCTCGAGCGCCTCGACCGACTCTCCGGGTGTGCGACGCGGCCCGCCCATTGCCTCAACCCCGTCCCAGAACGCCCCGGCGCCCAGGCCGAGCTCCACGCGCCCGCCGCTCAGCACGTCGAGCGAAGCCGCGGCCTTCGCGAGCACCGCCGGCTGGCGCAGCGGCAGGTTGATCACGTCGGGCAGCAGCGTGATCCGCTCAGTGCGCGCCGCGACGTACGCGAGCAGCGTCCAGGTGTCGAAGAAGCGGCGCTGGTACGGGTGGTCCTGGACGCCGGCCAGGTCGAGCCCGGCACGGTCGGCGGCGACGATCTGGCCGACAGTCCGCTCGGGGTCGGTCGCGTCCGGCACCACGAACACGCCGAGCTGCGTCATCGCGAGCGCGCGGGCTGCGGCGCGAGCCTATGCCCGGCCGGCGCGCCGGCCTGCGCCGGCAGGAGGCGCGCGCTCGCCATCAGGCGGGCGGCGAACAGCCCCAGCTCGTAACCCATCACCGCGCCCACGAGGACGTCGAGTGGGAAGTGTGCGCCGAAGAGGACACGGGTGAACGCGATCATGACGACATAGGCGAGCAGGGGCTTCCGCAGTGCCGGTAGGGCTGCACTCGCCGCCGCGGCCATGGCGGCGGTCACGATCAGATGGCCAGAGGGATAGGAGGCGAGATGAGCCCAGCTGCGGTCTTCGGAGAGCAGCACCTGCGCGCCGAGGACCTCCTCCGGGCGGGCGCGCTCGACGAACAGCTTGATGATCTCGATCGCCGCGCCGGCGAGGTACGCGCCGAGCACGACGCTCAGCGCCGCGCCCAGCACGTAGCGCGGTCGGCGCAGGAAGATGGCGCCCGCCACGAGCGTCGTCAGCAGCAGCAGGATGTAGTTGCGCGTGTGCGGGTCGAGTGCCTGGTAGAGCCACTCGGGCCCGTCGCCGAGGCCGTTCACCCCCAGGAAGAGCGAGTTGTCGAGCGGCTGGAAGAGCGGCAGGGCAAGGCCCAGGGCGATCGCCGCGAGCAGCAGAGCGGAGAGGCGGGGCGCCCAGCCGCGCAGCACGGCCAGCGCCTCCGATGCGCTGCCCGTGCCGGCGGAGCCTGCCGGCGCTTTGACGAGCGCCCTCGCCACGCGGGCGGTGTCGGCGAGGGGCCGGAAGCCGCTCGGCTCGCCGTCGTAGATCGTCGGGATCTCGACCGAGCTGACCTGCCGGCCCGAGGCCAGCAGCGCCCTCAGGTGCCTGCTCTCGGCCTCGTATCCACCCGCCGGCAACGGCACCGCGCGCAGCGCCGCCGTGCGGAACAGGCGCATTCCGTTCTGCGTGTCCGGGATCCAGGTGCGAGCCGTCGCTGCCAGCAGCAGGCTGGCGGCCCGGTTCGCGACCCGGCGCTCGAGGGGCATCGCGCGGCGCTCGCGGCGATGGCCGATGACCACGTCACCTGTGCGCGCGGCATCGACGAAGGCCGGGATGCGCTCGGGGTCGTGCTGGCCGTCGGAGTCGAGCACGACGATCGCGTCGGGCGGCGCCGGCTCGTCCAGCAGGAGCTCGACGCCGGCGTTCACGGCGCTGCCCTTGCCCTCGTTGCGGCCCATCCGCAGGACCCGGACGCGCTCGTCGGCGCCCACCCGCGCGAGGGAGTCGGCGATCTCGGGCGGCGCGCCGTCATCGACGAGGACGAGCTCGTCCACGTGACGGAGCGCCGCCGTCGCCACCTCGGCCGCCCGCGCGGATGCGAAGACCGGGACCACGGCGGCCACCGTCGACGGCCTCGGCAGGAGCGGCTCGAGGGCTCCGCCGCGGCGACGGCGCTCGGCGAGCGTCAGCGGAACCAGCGCCAGGAGCGCCGCCGCGCCGAGCCAGAGCACCGCGGCGTAGCTCCCGCTCGCCTCGGCGGCAAGCCCGGCGAGCGGAAGCGCGGCCGCCGCCGCGACGGCGCGACCCGCGAAGAAGAGGCCGCTGTAGCGCCCGCCCTCGCCCTCCGGCACGAAGCGCGCGAAGTAGGGGAAGCCGAGCGCGGTCACGAGCCCGGCGCCGAGCGCGGCGACCGCGAAGGCGGGCGCGGCGGTCGCGAGGCCGTCGGCGGGAGCGGCCGCCAGCAGGCCGGCGCCGAGCATCGCGGCGCCGGCGAGCAGCAGCCCGTGTACACGCTCGGGACGTGCCCGGGCGCCGAGGAGCATCCCGAGCGCGGTGAGGACACCGAAGGCGAGCGGAAGGGCTCCAGCGGCGGCGAGGTCGAGGCCGAGGCTGTCCTCGGCGTACAGCACGAAGAACGAGGGAAGCGCGGCGTAGGCGAAGACCCAGAGCGCCTGGGCGAGCAGCACCTCGCGCGGTCCGTCGCGGCGCAGCGCCTCGCGGAGGCTCGCCCGCTCGGGCCGGGCCGCAGCTGCATGTTCGTGCTCACCGAGCGCGAGCCGGCGCCCCAGCGCGAGCGTCGGCAGCGCGGCCAGCCCGACCACCACGGCAACCAGCGCAAAGGCGGCCGCGGGCGCGGGCTCGATCAGCGCGCCGCCGATCGCGACCGCGACGACGGCCCCCACCAGCCCCGCCCCCTCCTGCGCGCTCGTCGCGGCGGGCCGGCGGGCGTCCTCGACGTCGTCCGCGACGATCGTGCGATGGGCGGTCGTCAGAGCGTTGAGGCCCGTGTAGACGAGCGCCGCCGCGGCCGCCAGGGCGAGGTAGGAGCTGCCGTTGCCGAGCCCGATCGCAACGAGGCCGCCGGCGCTGACCACCGCGCCGCCCGCGATGAACGGCAGGCGCCGGCCGCGCCGATCCGACCAGATCCCGATGGCGATCGGGATGGCGAAGCCCGCGACCGCGTTGACGGTCATCACGGCGCCGATCAGCGTGGGCGCGTCCTCGATCCGCTCGAGCAGCACGGGCAGGTAGGTGGTCGTGAGCGCACGGCCCGCGCCCGCCCCGACCGCGGCCAGCGAGAAGACGACGAGGATCCGCGGGCTCATGGCGCCGCCACCCTCAGCCGTCCCGGCTCGACCGTCACGGTCGCCGTCGTGACGCCGAGCGGAACAGTGTCCGCCACGAGCGGCAGCGGCTCCACAACTCGAGCGAAGCTCGCGGTGAGCCGGCGCACGCCGCGCCGGCCTATGTGGCGGCCGCGCCTGGCTGCGGCGAGCAGCCACAGCAGCCGGCGGCGGCTGCGTGCCTCGATCGCGATCGCCTCGAAGCGGCCGTCGGCCGGGTCAGCGCCGGGGTCGACCTCGAAGCCGAAGCCGAAGTAGGGCAGGTTCGAGAAGAAGAGCTGGGCCGCCGCCCGCGTGCGCAACACGCCGCCGGGCAGCCGGACGACCGCCGCGTAGGTATGGAAGCGCGCCAGCGCCTGCAGGAAGGCGCGCACGCCCTGGCGCAGGTCTGCCGAGTTGTCCGAGTCGTAGCCGGCGCGCGCCTCGGCCTGGAAGCCGGCGCTGACGGCCTCGAGCGCATAGACGAGGCGGTCGGGCGTCACGACGCGCAGCGCGTCGAGCGGCCGCGCCGGCCTGCCGGTGGCGACCGCCAGCGCGGCCGCCCGCTCCACCGGGATTCCGAGCGCGCGCGCGATGTTGTTGGCGCGACCGGCGGGCACCAGCGCGAGCTCGGGCAGGCTCCGCAGCGGGGCGTTGGCCGCGGCGTGCAGGGAGCCGTCGCCGCCGACGAGCACGACTCGCGTGCCGTGGCCGGCCGCGCGCCGGAGCTCGGCCCAGAGCTCCTCCTCGCTGCTCGTGACCACCGCCTCCGCGTGCGCGCCGGTCCGCCGCACCAGGCGGGCGAGCTCATCGGCCGTGCCGCTCGGATCGGCTATCCCGCTCGCCTGACCGTTGACGACGATCAACAGCGGCGCGGGCCGCTTGCTAGCGTCCACCGCTCTCGAGCGATGACTTTCGTGCTCGACCTCGACCGTGCCCTGATCGAGGCCGCTCCGGCCTTCGAGCACCCCTGGCTGACGGCGCTCTTCGTCCTGCTGTCCGCCTGGTGGGTCAAGGGGCCGCTGCTCGTGGGGCTGGGGCTGTGCTCGGACCTGCGCTGCCGGCGACTGCCGCTCGCGTTCGCGGCCGCGGCCGTCGCGGTGGGCGCCGCCTCGCTCGCGTCCGACCTGCTCAAGCGCGCCTTCGACCGCGCCCGCCCGCCGGAGATCGACCCCTCGCTCGGCTCGCTCACGCCGCTGCCCGACAACGCCTCGTTCCCGTCGGGCCACAGCGCCACCGCCTTCGCCGCCGCCACCGCCGTCGCCATCATCAGCCCGCGACTGCGGCCCTGGGCGCTCGGCATCGCCGCCGCCGTGGCGCTCTCGCGGCTCTACCTGCGCGTGCACTTCCCGCTCGACGTCGCGGCCGGGGCTCTGCTCGGGGCCGGCCTCGGCGCCCTGTGCGCGCTCGTCGCGCTGCGTCTCGTCCGCCCACCGGCCGCCGCCTGAGCGCAGCCCCCTCTCGCTGAGACGCTGGGGGCTTTGACGTATCCGTTCCATCGTTCGAGGGTTATCGAAGTGTTATCCCACCGAGGGTAGACAGCGCTTGCCGTAGGTTGTGTGCGCCGTGTCACTCACCTTCGGCGTCACCGTCCTGCCCGACCCGCCCTATCAGCGGCTGATCGAGTTGCTGCAGATCGCGGAGCGAGAGGGCTTCGAGTACGGCTGGACCTACGACTCGCACGTGCTCTGGCAGGACTCGATCCCGACGCTGGCGCTCGCCGCGCAGGCGACGGAGCGGATCAAGCTCGGCCACATGGTCACCAACCCCGGTACACGCGAGCCGACTGTGGTGGCGAGCGCCTACGCGACGCTCCAGGACATCTCGGACGGCCGCATGGTGATGGGCATCGGGCGCGGCGACTCGGCGCGCCGCTACATCGGCCAGCAGCCCGTGAAGGTCGGTCCCTTCGAGGAAGCACTGAAGATGATCAAGCCGTTCATGAACGGCGAGCAGGTGCACTGGAACGACACCGACATCGAGCTCGCCTGGGTGCGGCCCGAGCTGCCGCCGATCGAGATGCACGTGGCGGGCTACGGCCCGCGCGTGCTCGCGGTGGCCGGCCGCGTCGGCGACGGCGTGATCATCCAGCTCGCCGACCCGGACATCATCAAGTGGACGATGGAGACGGCGCGCGCCGCCGCCGCCGAGGCGGGCCGCGACCCCGCGGCGCTCAAATGCATCGTCTGCGCGCCCACGCACATCTCGGACGACCTGGCCGCCGCGCGCGAGCAGGTGCGCTGGTTCCCGGCGATGGTCTCGAACCATGTGCGCGACCTGATCGCCCGCTATGGCGCCGACGGCCAGGTGGTGCCGCGCGCGCTCACCGACTACGTGCCGGCCGAGACGCACTACGACTACGACGAGCACTCGCGCGTGGGCGCGCGCCACGGGGCGTTCGTCAGCGACGAGATCTGCGATCGCTTCTGCGTGCTCGGCACGCCCGAGCAGGCGATCGAGAAGCTCACCGAGCTCGAGCAGATCGGCGTCGATCAGTTCAACATCTATCTCATGACCGAGGGCCAGGAGCAGACCCTCGAGACCTACGGGCGCGAGATCCTCCCGCGCTTCGCAGGTGTGACCGGAGGTGGGACATGAGGAAGCTCATCCAGGGCGGGACAGTCGTAAGCGGCGGTTACGAGACGGTGGCCGACGTGCTGATCGACGGCGAGGAGATCGCCGCCGTCGGGTCCTTCGGCGACGTCGACGCCGAGATCGTCGACGCGAGCGGCTGCTACGTGCTCCCGGGCCTGATCGACAACCACACGCACATGGCGATGCCGTTCGGAGGCACGCGCTCGATCGACGACTACGACACGGGCACGCGCGCCGCCGCCGCGGGCGGGACCACCTGCATCGTCGACTTCGTGATCCAGCAGGAGCCGGGTGGGCTGCGCTCGTCGCTCGAGGAGTGGCAGGAGCGCGCCGCCGGCGCCGCGCACGTCGACTACGGCTTCCACATGGCGATCACGAGCGCCGACGAGGGGACCTTCGCGGACATGCCGGCGCTGGTCGAGGAGGAGGGCATCTGCTCGTTCAAGGTGTTCCTCGCCTACAAGGGCGTGCTGATGGTCACCGACGATCTGTTCTTCCGCGTGCTCGAGACCACGCGCGACCTCGATGCGCTCACGATGGTCCACTGCGAGAACGGCTGGGCGATCGACGTGCTCGTCGAGCGCGCGCTCGCGGCCGGCCAGACCGAGCCGATCTACCACGCGCACACGCGCCCGGAGGTGCTCGAGGCCGAGGCGACCCACCGCTCCGTGCGACTGGCCGAGCTGGCGGGCGCCAGCGTGTTCATCGTCCACGTGACGTGCGGCCTCGCGGCCGACGAGATCGCCGCCGGCCAGGCGCGCGGGGTCAGGGTCTCGGGCGAGACCTGCCTGCAGTACCTGACCAACACGATCGAGGACCTCGAGCGCCCGGACTTCGAGGGCGCCCGCTACGTCTGCTCGCCGCCGCTGCGCGAGGCCCACAACCAGGATCTGCTCTGGACGGCGCTGCGGCGCGGGGTGCTCGAGAGCGTCTCGACCGACCACTGCCCGTTCAACAGTGAGCAGAAGGCGCTCGGCCGCGACGACTTCTCGAAGATCCCGAACGGCCTCGCGATGATCCAGCACCGGCTCGTGAAGCTGTGGGACCTCGGCGTGGAGAGCGGCCGCCTCACGCCGGCCGAGCTCGTCGAGCTGACCTCGGGTCAGATCGCGCGCCGTTTCGGCCTGCCGCGCAAGGGTGGGATCGCGCCGGGCAAGGACGCCGACGTCGTCATCTTCGATCCGGCGACGCCGTTCGAGTTCTCGACGCGCACCTCGCACATGAACGTCGACTACGACCTCTTCGAGGGCGACCGCTCGACGGGCAGCGTGCGCGAGACGTACTGCCGCGGCGCGCTCGTCTACGACCGCGGCGAGATCAAGACGCAGCCGGGCCACGGGCGCTTCATCCCGCGCTCGCTCGGCGCAGCAGCGCCCGTCGCCTCGTGACGGCGATGGACGCCGACCTCGTGCTCGCGGACCTGCGCGAGCTGGCCCGCCTGACCGGCGGGCCCGACGGCGCGCGGCGCGTCTGCTGGACGGACGAGTGGGTGAAGGCGCGGGCGTTTCTGATCTCGCGCCTCGAGGAGCTGCCGGTGAAGATCGACATCGATCCCGCCGGCAACCTCTGGGCCGACCTGCCGGGCGACGCCGACGACTTCGTGATCGTCGGCTCGCACATCGACTCCGTGCCGGCGGGCGGCTGGCTCGACGGCGCGCTCGGGATCCTCAGCGCGGTGGGGGCGCTGCGCGCGCACGCCGATGGGCGCCCGCCGGTAAGGCTGCGGCTCGTCGACTGGGCCGACGAGGAGGGCGCGCGCTTCGGCCGCAGCCTGTTCGGGTCGTCCGCCTGCGCGGGCACGCTCGAGGTCGACGAGGTGCGCGACCTGCGCGACCGCGACGGCGAGCGGCTCGAGGACGTCGTCGCCCGCCACGGCGTCGAACTCGACCGAGTACACGAGTCGGGCGCGCAGCTGCGCGGGGCCTGCGCCTACCTGGAGCTCCACATCGAGCAGGGCCCCGTGCTCGAGAGCCGCGGCGAGCCCGCGGCGACGGTGCTCGGCACCTGCGGCGTCGAGCGCCACGTGGCGGTCTTCACGGGCCAGGCGGCGCACGCCGGCGCCACCCCGATGGAGCTGCGGCGCGACAGCTTTGCCGCCACGGCCCAGGCCGCGCTCGCGATCCGCGAGATCGGCCTCAGCCACGAGGGCGGCGTGTGCACGGTCGGCGGCGCCACCAGCGAGCCGGGCGTCGTCACGGCGGTCGCCGGCCGCACCGAGATGCTGCTCGACCAGCGCCACCTCGACCCGGACGAGCTCGCCACGATGCTCGCCGAGGCACGTCAGGCCTGCGAGCGGGCGGCGGCCGACCAGGGCTGCGAGGTCGAGCTGCGCCACCTCTGGTCGATCCCGCCGATCCCGTTCGACGACCGGCTGATCGCGTCGGCGCGCGAGGCCGTGCAGGAGTCGGGCGGCCAGGACACCGCCATCCCGAGCGGCCCGCTGCACGACGCCGCCGAGATGGCGCGCCTGATCCCGACCGTGATGATCTTCTCCTCCTCGTCCCCGCCGGTATCGCACACGAAGGAGGAGGACACGCCCGAGGCGGACCTGCGCGTGGCGATCGAGGCCTACGGGCGCACCGTCGACGCGGCGCTCGGGCGCGCCGCCGCGGGCGAGCTGACGCCGCGCGGGTGACGGCCCTCCAGCAGCAGCTCGAGTACCTCGAGGCGGCGAGCCCGTTCTACCGCGAGCGCCTGCGCGGCGTCCGCGAGCAGGTGCGCGAGCCGGCCGACCTCGTGCGGCTGCCGTTCACGACGAAGGAGGACATGCGCGAGGGCCAGCGCGCGCAGCCGCCCTTCGGCCCCCAGCTGTGCGCTCCGCCCGAGCGGCTCGTGCGCATGCACGTGACCTCAGGGACCACCGGCGAGCCGGTGGCGGTGGGCTTCACGCGCGCGGACCACGAGGCGAACAGCGCGCTCGGCGGCGAGGCGTTCCGGATCGCCGGCGTGCGTCCTGATGATGTGATCGCCCACTGCCTCAACTACGCGCTCTACGCGGGTGGGATCGCCGACCACATGGCGCTCGAGGGCAGCGGCGCGACCGTCGTGCCGATCGGCACGGGCCAGTCGCGCCGCCTGCTCGACCTCATCCCGCGGCTCGGCATCACCGCGCTGTTCGGGACGCTCTCCTTCCCCGCCTACCTGGCTAGTCGCGCGCGCGAGGCCGGCATCGAGCCGCGCGCGCTCGGCCTGCGCCACATCGTCACGGCCGGCGAGCCGGGTGCGGGCCTCGCCGCCCTCCGCGCCGAGATCGAGGACGCCTGGGGCGCGAGCGTGACCGACACGTTCGGCATGTCGGACGTCTGGTCGACGATGGCCGGCGCCTGCGGCGAGGGCGACGGGCTCCATCTGACGACCGCCGAGCACGCCGTGCTCGAGCTGATCGACCCGGACAACGGTGAGTCCCTGCCGCTCGAGGACGACGCGAGCGGCGAGCTCGTCTGGACCCACCTGCAGCGCGAGGCGTCGCCACTCCTGCGCTACCGCTCCGGGGACCTGGCCGTCGTGTGGACCTCGCCCTGCGCGTGCGGGCGCGACACGGTGCGCATCCGCATCGACGGCCGCCGTGACGACATGCTGCGCGTCCAGGCCGTCAACGTCTACCCGCAGGCGATCGGCGCCCTGCTCGAGGCCGACCCACGACTGGGGCGCCACTGCATCGTGGCGGACGGCGATCCGATCGTGCCGCCGGTGAAGGTCTACGTCGAGGCCGCGCCGGATGTCGACCTCGACGGCCTGGCGGAGCGGCTCTACGAAGCGCTGCGCGCGCGCTTCGCGGTCACCCGGCTCGACCGGGGCTCGCTGCCGGTAGCCGAGCAAAAGACGCGCATCGTCCACCGGACCGCCCGCGGCGACCCGCTGCCGCCCGCGGTCGAAAGCCTGAGAGAAGGGGCCTCCATATGACCGTGACCAGCGCCGACCAGGGTGCCGCCAGGATCGTCAGCTGGGATCGCCAGGACCGCCGTAACGCATGGGACCTCGAGACCATGACCGCCATCGCCGACGCGATCGAGGCCGCGGGCGACGAGTCGGCGCTCCGCTGCGTCGTCCTGCGCGGAGCGGGCGAGCACTTCTCGGCGGGCGACGACCTGCAGGCCGCGATCAAGGCGGACGCGACCTCCTGGGCCGCGACGATCGGGGCCTTCCAGCGCATGACACGCGTCGTGCTGGAGAGCCCCCTGCCCGCGATCGCGGTGATCGACGGCGTCTGCGTGGGCGGGGCGCTCGAGTTCGCCGCGAGCTGCGACATGCGCCTGTGCAGCGACCGCATCCGCGTGCTCACGCCCGAGGTCGGCATCGGGCTCGTGGCGAGCAACGCCGGCACGCTGCTCCTGCCGGAGGTGCTCGGCGAGACGGCCGCGCGCGAGCTGCTCCTCACCGGCGAGGAGCGCGACGCCGCCTGGGCGCGCGAGCACGGCTTCGCGACCGAGATGGTGCCCGCGAGCGAGCTCGACGCGCGCATCCAGCACTGGGCGGACGTCCTCTCGCGGCGCTCGCGCGACGCGGTCGCGGCAACCAAGTCGATGCTGAACGAGCGCTTCGGCAGCCTGCTCGCGGAGGCGATGGACCGCGAGACGCACCACTGCGTGCGGCTGTTCGACGAGCCGGACGCGCAGGCGGCGCTCGGCGAGTTCGCCGAGCGCCGGCGCGCCTAGCGGAGCTTCACCGCCCTGCCGTCGAGGTCGCGCTTGTCGTAGTCGATGCCCATGGTCTCGAGGATCGTCGGCAGCACGTCGACGAGCCGGATCTCCCTGTGCGAGTCGCGCGAGCCGACGCCTGGCCCGGAGAAGACCATCGGGATGTTCTGAACCAGCCGGTTGTGGCCGCCGTGGTCGCCCATCACCCCGTATGTCACGTCGGTCTTGAGGAGCGCGACTGCGTCGGGGCCGTAGGGCGCCGCCATCGTGTCGACGAGCTCGTTTCCGTGGCGCAGGAACCAGAGCAGCTCGCGGAGCGCCATGTGGTTGACGCCGGCCAGGCGATAGTCGTCCTCCGCGTCGTTCAGGCGGAAGCTCGCGATCACGCCGGGCAGGTCGAGCAGCGCCTCCGCCGCCTCCTCCCTGCTCGCACGTGATTGATCGTTCAGCCAAGTCGCGACGTGTCCGTCCTGATACGAGAAACGGAGGTTCGTGCCCGAGCGCATCCCGGAGGCCGGCGATCGCCGGGCTCGGGTCCAGGTAGCTCTCGTCGGCGTCGCTGCCCGTAGTACCAGTTGCAGTCGGAGCGCAGACCGGTCGAGCCGGTCGCCGGGTCGCACCCGTTCATATCGGGGACGCCGGGCGGGAAGGTGTCGAACCGGCCGTAGAACTCGCGACCGGTCTGGGCCGCGTGGTCGGCCGTGATGACGACGAGCGTCTCGTCCAGAAGGCCGCGCGTCTTCAGCGCGTCGATGATCCTGCCGACCTGCGCGTCAGCCGTCTTCGCGACGAACGGCAGGTGGCGCATCTCCTGATCCGAGCCGGGCGGGCCCGTCTCCGCGTCCTCGGGACCCCACATGTGCCCGAGCTTGTCGATGCCGCCGAGGCTCACGAGCATGCCGCGCCAGCCCGGGTCGTTCTCGATCACGCGAATCGCCGCGTCGGCCGACCAGACGTCGCCGCCCAGGTGCGCCTGGTCACGCCCGGGCACGAAGCGGTTGCCCTCGAGCGGGTAGATCCGCCCGGGCAGATCGAGCCCGTGCCGTAGGCGGGCGAGCCCTGCCAGGTCCACCAGCGGTTGCAGGTCGTGGTGAGGTCGAAGTACGCCGGGGCCGGCGGGTTGGCGTCCTCGGGCGCCCGCCATCCGGACAGGCCGTCGCACGACGACGCGGAGCTGCCGCGGATCTGGAGGATGATGTCCTCCGGGTCGGTCCCGGTGCCGTCGCCGGCTGCTGAGCTGGTGGGTCCGCCGGGGCAGACGGCCGTGCGCTTCTGCGCGATCGAGACGAACTTCGAGGCCTCACCGAAGCGGTCGTCGAGGTAGTCGGGCAGCTTCTTGTAGCCCCCGTGCTCGATCAGCGCCTTGAACTGCAGGCAGGTCATGCTCGACGTCACGTAGAAGTCGCCCGGGGTGCCGATCACGCCGTCCACGTCGCGGTGGACCTCGTTCGACCAGCCCATGTGCTTGGGGAACTGCCCGCTCGTGATCACGTTGTGGCTGATCACCGTCTCGGCCGCCATGTGGCCGACGAGCGCGTTCGGGAAGGAGGTGCCCTTCTTCATCAGCGCCTGGACGTTCTTCATCCCGTAGCGCTCGATCGTGTCCGGGCGCGCCTGGTCGAGCATGACGATCAGCACGCGTGAGGGCCGATCGGGATGCCGGCCCGCCTGAGCCACCGCGGGCAGCAGCACCGCCGCCAGAGCCAATCCGGCTAGGAACAGAGTCATCCAGCGCCCACGCGTCATTGCGACCTCCTCCTCCGTCAAGCCCCCCTTGTTGCTTCTACCTCACCCAACCAGGCAGAGTCAAGCTTGACTGGGGACGTCCCGAGGGATATAGCTCGCGACCCAGACGCGCGGAACGGGTCCCCGCGCCGAGGGTTTCCCGCCGCGCCGTGAGACCGGAGGTCTGCATGACCGATGCCCTACGTTCGCTCGAGCAGGCGCTCGACGGCCCGATGGACCGTCGCCGCTTCCTTCAGTTCACGGGAGCGCTCGCGGGCGCCGCCGCGTTCTGCCAGGTCCGCGGCGACCTCGCCCACGCGGCGCCGCCCCTGCGCGACTATCCGTTCGCGCTGGGGGTGGCCTCGGGAGACCCGTCGCCCAACCGGGCCGTGCTGTGGACGCGGCTCGCACCGGAGCCGCTCGAGCCGGGCGGCGGCATGCCGCAGCGCTGGGTGCCCGTCACCTGGCGGGTCGCCAAGGATCCGGGCATGCGCCGCGTCGTGCGCGCCGGCGTCACGCTCGCCGTTCCGGAGCTGGCGCACTCGGTGCACGTCGAGGTCGGCGGGCTCGAGCCGCGCCGTGAGTACTACTTCCAGTTCCGCTACCGCGGCGAGGAAAGCCCTGTCGGGCGCATAATCACCGCGCCCTCGCGCTGGCACTCGGTCAACTCCCTGAACTTCGCGTTCGCCTCCTGCCAGCGCTGGGACGAGGGCTACTACTCGGCCTACCGGCGCATGGCGGAGGAGGACCTCGCCTTCGTCGTCCACCTCGGCGACTACTTCTACGAGTACGGCATCGACGAGAACGGCGGCTTCAGGGGCGTGCCGGTGCCGGAGCAGTACCGGCCGGAGTGCACCACCCTCGAGCGCTACCGGCTCCAGCACGGGCTCTACAAGAGCGACCCGGACCTGCAGCGCGCGCATCAGCTGTTCCCCTGGATCATCGCCTGGGACGACCACGAGGTGCAGAACGACTACGCCGGGCTCGCTCCCGAGGGCGGCGAGCCGAACCCGGCCTTCACCGCGCGCCGTGCCGCGGCCTACCAGGCGTTCTGGGAGCACATCCCGCTGCGCCCGGGGGCCCGCCCGCGCAACGGATCGGCCCTGCTGTACCGGCGCATGACCTGGGGCGACCTCGCGGAGTTCAGCGTGCTCGACGCGCGCCAATACCGCGACGACCAGCCCTGCGGCGACGGCGAGTTCCCACGCTGCGAGGCGTCGCTCGACCCTGACGTGACGATGCTGGGGTTCGACCAGGAGGCCTGGCTGCGCGACGGGCTCGAGGCTCCGACGCGCGCTGGAACGTGATCGCCAACCAGGTGATGATGGGCCAGCTCGTCCACGACTACGACGGCGACGGCGACCCGGGCGACCCGCCGATCTATTGGCACGACGCCTGGGACGGCTACCCGGTCGCCCGCCAGCGCATCATCGACCACCTCGCCGAGGCCCGGATCCGCAACCCGATGATCATCACCGGCGACTGGCACTCGACCTTCGTGAACGACATCAAGGCCGACTTCTCCGACCCGGGTCGGCCACGGTCGCCACGGAGTTCGTCGGGACGTCGATCTCGTCTAACGGCGACGGCCCCGTGTACGGGCCCTACTACGGGCCGATGATCAAGGCGCAACCCGCACATCAAGTTCTTCGACGGCGACCGGCGCGGCTACGTGCGCTGCAGCGTCGACCGAAGGCGCTGGCGCACGGACCTGCGCATGGTCTCGACCGTCAGCCGCCCCGACGCCCCGGTCTCCACCTTCGCGTCGTTCCAGGTCGAGAACGGGAGGCCGGGCGCGGTCCGGGTCTAGCGTGCCGCACCCATGCCCCGGGTAGCTTTGAGGTATGGCCAATAACGCAAATCGCTTACGAGAGATCGAGGCGCTCGGACAGGCGATCTGGATCGACAACCTGAACCGAGAGCTGCTGGACAGCGGCGCGCTCGCGCAGCTCATCGAGGAGGACGGACTCAGCGGGGTGACATCGAACCCCGCCATCTTCGAGAAGGGCATGGGGCACTCGGACCGCTACGACGACGCGTTCCGCGAGGCGCTGGCTGACACCGACGACCCCCAGGAGATCTTCGAGCGGCTCGCCTACGCCGACGTCCGCGATGCCGCAGACCTGCTGCGGCCGACCTTCGAGGAGACCGACGGGCAGGACGGCTACGTGTCGTTCGAGCTGGCCGCCTCACTCGCGTTCGACATCGACGGGTCGATCGAGGCGGCGCTCCACCATCGCGAGGCCATCGACCGTGCCAACGTGCTGATCAAGGTGCCGGGCACCGCTGAGGGCGTGCGCGTCTTCGAGGAGCTCACGGCCCGAGGCGTGAACGTCAACGTGACGCTGCTGTTCTCGGTCGAGCGCTACCGCGAGATCGCGGAGGCGTTCCTGCGCGGGCTCGAGCGCAGGCTGGACGCGGGCGAGTCGATCGAGCGCAGCGCGTCGGTGGCGAGCTTCTTCGTGTCGCGGGTCGACACCAAGGTCGATGCCGCGCTCGAAGAGCTGGGCCGCGAGGACCTCCGCGGCCGCGCCGCGGTGGCGAACGCCAGGCTCGCCTACGCGGCCTTCGAGGAGATCTTCTCCGGCGAGCGCTGGCAGCGGCTCGAGGCCGCCGGCGCTCGGGTGCAGCGCCCGCTCTGGGCGTCCACATCGACGAAGAACCCCGACTACCCGGACACGCTCTACGTGGACGAGTTGATCGGGCCGCACACGGTCAACACGATGCCCGACGCCACGATCGAGGCGGCGCGCGACCACGCCACGCCCGAGCGGACGATCGACCGCGACGTCGACGGAGCGCGCCGGCTGACGGCCGAGCTACGCGAGATCGGGATCGACTTCGACGACATCGTGCTGCGCCAGCTCGTCGACGAGGGCGTCAAGGCGTTCGGGGACTCCTACCAGTCCCTGCTCGACGCCCTGAAGAGCAAGGCGGGAGAGCTGGCCGCTGCGCGGCCCTAGACGACGTACTCCATCAGGAGCTCGTCCTCCCATTCGCCGCTGTGCTCGTTGAGGTTGGACTTGCGCGTGACGCCCACCGGGCGGAAGCCGACCTTCTCGTAGACGTGGATCGCGCGGGCGTTGTCGACCGCGGTCGACAGCGTGACGCGATGGTGGCCGCGGTCCTCGACGAGGTGGCGCACGATCTGGCGCATCGCCTCCGTCCCGAGGCCGCGGTCCTGGCGGTCCGGGCCCATGAAGATGTCGACATCGGCGTGGCGGCTGCCCGGATCGGGCTCCTCCCAGAACTGCAGCGCGCCCGCCGGCTCGCCCTCGACGAGGATCGCGAACACCTGTAGGCCGGGCTCGGAACCGAGCGGCCACTCGTCCGGCGGCGGGTCCCACCAGCGCGCCACCTCTGGGTGCGCCCGCAGCTCACGCAGACGCTCGGCGTGCTCGGGGGCGGCGGGGACGATCACCACCCGCTCGCCGCGCAGCTCCTCCATGCGGCGTCAGCGTAGCCGCGGGGATCAGGCGCGCGCGAGCAGGTAGTGCCACTCGTTCTCGAGCCGGTAGCTCCCGTCCGGCCGCCGGCGTGGGGCGAGGGCCTCCACGATCGCGCGCGCCACGGCTTCCTCCCCCGAGTGGCGAATGGCCAGGCTCACGGGACCGGGTGAGAGCAGGCCGCGGACGAGCGCGTGCTCGTCCGGAAACTCGAAGGCCGAGCGCAGGTCGAACGAAGCCTGCGGGCGGAGGTCTGCCGCGCTCGCGATCTCCTCGAGCACGCCGGGCTGCCAGAGCGGCGGTGGTGCCGAGCGAGGCGCCGGCTCCGGTGGCCTCAGGCTCGCCCCGGCCGCCAGCGCCGGAGTGAGATCGCAGCGCTCGGGCCGACCCCACACCTGCACGAGCACCGGCGCGTCCGGCTTGGCGACGCGGCCCGCCTCACGCAGCGCCGCGACCATGTCGTCGGCGAAGAAGAAGGAGTTGAAGCCCGTTACGGCGTCGAACCCGTCGTCGTCGAAGGGCAGCAACTCGGCATCGCCGACCCTCAGCTCCGCCTGCGGTACGCGCGCGCGGGCGATCCGCAGGAGCGAACGTGAAGCGTCGAGGCCGTGCGGGCGGGCGCCCAGCTTCGACACCGCCTCCAGGAAGACGCCCGTGCCGCAGCCCACGTCGAGGACGCGGTCCCCGGGCTGGATCCCGGCGCGGCGGATCCCCTCCTCGTAGGTCGGGAGCTGCTGCTCCTCGATCGCCGCCCACTCCTGCGGCCGATGCCCCCACAGCTCGCCCTGCCTCGCGCCGCTCCCCGTCGCTGCGGCTGTCGCCATGTCGGTCTCCTTGCACAGGTAGCCTATGGACCATAGCCATCGTAAGCTACGGAACATAGTATGTCCAGGCCGGAGCTCACCCTGTTCTCCTACGAGATCCTCGGCCTCGTCGGGCGCACCGGCGCAGGTGCCCACGACCTGCTGCGGATGGCGCAGCGTGGGCGCATCCTCGCGTGGGCCGGCGAGAGCCAGTACTACGTCGAGCCCAAGCGGCTGGCGAAGCTCGGCTACCTCGAGGCGCGCCGCGAGCCGGGCAAGACGCGTGAGCGCACCGTCTACTCGCTGACCGACAAGGGCCTCGAGGCACTGCGGGAGTACGCGGAGACGCCGGCCCACGTCGTCCCGTTCAAGAGCGATGCCCTGCTGAGGATGCTGATCGCCGACCTGGTCGGCGAGGGCCCCACGCGCGCGAGCATCAGCGCGCTGCGCGAGGACATCGCCGACCTCGAGGCCCGGCTCGACGCCAGCAGGGAGAGCGCCGAGTCGCTGGCACACAGGCGCAAGTACCTGCTGCTCGCGCTCGACTTCCTGCACGGCCTGCTGCAGCTGCACCTCGACTGGGTGGAGCGGGTCGAGGCGGAGCTCGACCCGCCCACCTAGTCGGCGACGAGGTCGACGATCCCTGGCGGCAGCCCCGAGCTGTCGACGCTGTCGTTCCCTCCGCCCGTGTGGAGCGCGAGCCGGTCGGCTGGGTCGAGCAGCGTCAGCTCGACGAGTGCCGACAACCCGCTCACGTCGACCGCGCGGCCCACCCCCGTGACCGCGATCGAGTCGGCGCGCGGCGTCCCGTCGACCTCGATCGTGTCGAGCGCGCCGTCGCCGGTCGGGAAGCCGGCGCCCAGGTTCGCGTGGACGAGCTCCATGGGCGTCCGGCTCAGATCACCCACGCGCAGCGTGTCGACGCCCGCGCCCAGCGAGGTGTTGAGCTCCTCGATGCCGCCGAGATCGGTGACGGCCGAGTCGAGGTCGCGGGTGACCCTCAGGCGCCGGCCGTCCGCCGACAGCGACACGCGCTCGGCGGCGGCGCTGCCGTTGAATGTGATCGAGTCGTGGCTCGGGCCGCCGTCGACCACGTCGTTGCCGTCGCCGGGATTCCAGGTGAAGCGGTCGAAGTAGCCGCCGAGCGAGGCCGTGTCGTCGCCCCGGTTCCCCTCTACGTCGTCGAAGTCCTCGCCGCCTTCGAGCACGTCGTCGCCGGGACCGCCGAGCACCACGTCTGACCCCGCGCCGCCACGCAGCGTCATCTTCATCGCCGCGCTCGGGGTGCTCACGATGTCGTCGCCCTCCGCTCCGTCCAGGACTAGCTCGTCGCGCGCCTCCGGGTTCTCGACCTGGACGAAGACGAACGGGCCGATCACGAACAGTGTCTGCGCGAAGCCCGAGGCGGAGATCTGCTCCTGCTCCTCGGAGCCGTCGACCGAGAGGCGGTCGGCTTGGCCGTCGCCGAGGTCGGTGTGGACCTCCTGCAGCTCGGTTCCGGTCATGTCCCGGACGTCGAGGTCATCGCGGCCGCCGCCTGCGGGAAGATCGGCGCGCTCGAGCGCGCTCGTGAGCAGCCGCACCCGGTCGCCGTCGCGGGTCAGCCGGACGTGCGTGCCGGCCGGCGCGACGCGCACGTCCTCGGAGCTGTCGGACCCGGCGAGCGTCGCCGAGTCGTAGCCATCGCCGCCGTCGACGCGCACGGGCTCCAGGCGAAGGCGGGCGGGCGCGTCGACGCGCACGCTGTCGTCCCCGCCGTCGCCCTCCACGAGGATGCTGTCGAAGTGGCGGCGCGGCAGCTCGAACTGCGGCAGGCCGTCCCCGTCGAGGTCGATGCGGAGCAGGTTCGGCTCGGCGGCGGGCACCGAGAGGCCCACGCCGTCGGCGTCGGGGCCGCCGCGGATGACGAGGCGCTTGCCCTCGATCTCCACGGACGGGGCCGCCGCTGCCGGAGCGGCGGCAACGAGCAGAGCGGACACGATGAGGGCAGGCAGCACGGTCTTCTTGAGGGGGCGCATGGCTGTGTTGACGGGCGACCGCCGCGTCCTATTCCACCTGCGCCGATGAGTTCGACCGCGCCAGAGGGTCGTAGGGAGAGACCCCCCAACCCGAGAGGAGACTCGTGAGCACAGTACGTTCGAGCGACGGCACGCAGATCGGCTTCGATCGCTCCGGGGCGGGACCCTCGCTCATCCTTGTGGGCGGCGCCTTCCAGTACCGCGCCATCGACGAGTCCACAGCGGAGCTGGTCGAGCGGCTGGCCTCGGCCTTCACCGTGTTCCACTACGACCGTCGCGGGCGCGGCGAGAGCGGCGACAGTCCGCCCTATGCGGTCGAGCGCGAGGTCGAGGACCTCGACGCGCTGATCGAGGCGGCCGGCCGATCGGCATTCGTATTCGGGATGTCGTCGGGCGGGGCGCTGGCCCTCGAGGCGGCCGCGGGCGGCCTCGCGATCACGAAGCTGGCTCTTTACGAACCGCCCTTCGCGGTCGATGAGAACAGCTTCAAGGCTCCGGACGACTTCCTCGACCAGCTGCGCAGGCTCAACGCGGCCGGCCGCCCCGGCGACGCGGTCGAGTACTTCCTCTCCACGGGTCTCGGCATGCCGGCCGAGATGGTCGCGGAGATGCGCAGAGAGCCCGTATGGCACGGCTTCGAGGCCGTCGCGCACACGCTCGTCTACGACACGACTCTGATGGAGGGTCAGGCCACGCTGCTGGCCGAGCGGGCCCCGACGGTCACCGCCCCGGTGCTCCTGCTCGACGGCGGAGCGAGCCCACCCTGGGCGGCGGCTGCGGTCAAGGCGCTCGCGGGGATCCTGCCGCACGCGGAGCGGCGCACGCTCCATGGGCAGACCCACGAGGTGGCGCCCGAGGCGCTCGCACCGGCGCTCGAGGACTTCTTCGGCGTGCCCGCGCGCGTGTAGCCCGCCGCTCCGCGGGAAAGACTCCGCGGAGGCCGTGGAAGACCTGATCGAAGAGCTCACGCGCGGCAACGTCACCGAGGTGAAGGTGGTGCTGGCGAGCGTCGTGCTCGGGCTCGCCGTCTACCAGGTCCTGCTCGCGGCGGTCGCGTACGGCTGGCTCCGCCTTCGCTTCCTCGAGCGAGGATCCGCCGCCTGGACCCACCGAGCGAGCGGCGACACCATCCTCGTGCTCACCGTCGTGATCGCGATCATGTGCATCGGCTACTCGGGCTTCGAGGACGGCGGTGCGCACTCCGTCGTCGCGACGATCCTGCTCGGGCTGTTCGCCACCAAGGTGCTGGTGGTCCGCTTCGGAGGCAGGCTCAGCCGCGTGCTGCCGCTGCTGGGCGTGTCGCTCTTGATCCTGTTCGGGATCACCTGGCTCACGTCCGCGGGCGACTTCCTGGGGGTCGGCTGATGGCCCGCCGCCCGGCCCAGGGGGCCCAGATGCTGGGCTCGCTGCTGGTCGCGATCGCCATCGTGGCCGCTGCGATCGCGATCGTCACCGCGCACTTCGGGCCGACCAGCAGCGCCGAGCTCGACGCCCGTGAGGAACGGCTCGAGCAGCGCGAGGAGAACATCGAGGAGCTCCAGGAGCTCGAGGAGGAACGCCGCGAGCGCCGGCGCTGAGTCCGGTTTCTGGCACTGACCGCTGCGATGCACCAGACTGACGGACGTGAGGGGCTCGCAAACCTCGCAGCGGCGGCGTAGCCGGCGCCTCCGTCTGCTCATGTTCGTCGGCACCGCTCTGGTGCTGACCGGCTTCGTGCTGGCCGCGTACGCCGCCGACGTGTTCGACGACTCCGAGCTCGACACGGTCGACGGCCGCTTCGCGATTCGCGGCGACCTGGCCCCGCCGGAGGACATCGCGATCGTGGGCATCGACGACCCCAGCATCGACCGAGCTCGGCGAGCGCTGGCCCTTCCCGCGCACGTCTGCACGCCGAGGCGATCAAGCAGCTGCGCGCCGACGGCGCGCGCGTGATCGGCTACGACGTCCAGTTCACCGAGCCGTCCGAGAACCCGGACGACGACCAGGAGCTGGCGGACGCGATCGCCGCGGCGGGCAACGTCGTGCTCGCGACGACGATCGTCGACGACCGCGGGCGGACGAATGTCCTCGGCGGCGACGACGTCCTGCGCACCCTCCAGGCGCGCGCGGCGCACGCGGGCTACGCGACCGACTCCGGTCGGGTTGTCCGCCGAATGGCGCACGACCTGGAGAAGCTCGAGACGCTCGCGGTGGCGGTCGTCGAGCGCGCTCAGGACCGGCAGGTCCCGAAGGAGCGAGTTCCCCGAGGAGCGGCCCTGGATCGATTACCACGGCAAGGCGAACATCGAGACGATCCCGTTCTACCGCGTCGTGCGCGGCAACTTCCCCAAGGGCACCTTCGAGGACAAGATCGTGCTCGTCGGCGCGACGGCCCCGATTCTACAGGACGTCCACCCGACGTCGGTGAGCGGCGAGGACTACATGTTCGGCGTCGAGGTCCTCGCGAACTCAGTCTCAACGCTGATCCGTGACTTCCCGCTGCGCGAGGCCCCCGCCTGGACGACCGTCGCGCTGATCCTGCTGTTCGGCGCCGTCGGCCCGCTGATCGCGATCCGCTTCGGCCCGCTGCGGGCCGCGCTGATCGGCCTCGGGCTCGCAATCCTGTACACGGTCTTCGTCCAGGTCACCTTCAACGCTGGCGTGATCGTCGGCTTCCTCTACCCGCTTGCGTCGCTCGCGCTGGGCGTGGTGGGCGCGCTCGCGGTAGCGCTCGTCCTCAACGCGTTCGAGCGCCAGCGCGTGCGCGACCTGTTCTCGCGCTTCGTGCCCGAGCCGGTTGTCGACGACGTGCTGCGAAACGTCGACGAGGACCTGCGGCTCGGCGGCCAGCGCGAGCTCGTGACGGTCGTGTTCAGCGACATCCGTGGCTTCACTTCCTTCTCCGAGAACCGCGAGCCCGAGGACGTCATCGAGGTGCTCAACCACTACCTCACGACGATGACCGACGTGATCCTCGCCCACGGCGGCACGCTGGTGGCGTTCATGGGCGACGGCATCATGGCGGTGTTCGGCGCGCCGATCGCGATGGACGACCACGCCGACCGCGCCTATGCCGCCGCGCGCGAGATGGCCGGGCCGGCGCTCGACGAGTTCAACGAGTGGCTGCGCTCGACGGGCCGCGACGAGAGCTTCCGCATCGGTGTGGGCCTGAACAGCGGCGTCGTGATGGCCGGCAACGTCGGCTCCGAGAAGCGGCTCGAGTACACGGCGATCGGCGACACCACCAACACCGCCTCGCGCATCGAGTCGCTCACGAAGGGCACCCCGCACATGATCATGCTCTCCGAATCCACGCGCATGATGATGCTGCGAGAGCGGCCCGAGCTTCAGCGCATCGACTCGATGAGCGTCAAGGGACGGCGCGAGGAGGTTGTGATCTGGGCGCCCGCCTCAACAGCGGACGACGCGCTGGAGCGGCAGGCGGTCTAGGCAAGGCGGGCGTGCGGCGCCTGGCCCCACGGGCGCCGCCCGAGGCGCCGTCCCCTGCTTACCACGACCGTGAATGCTCCCGCCGTGCCCCCGCGCAACGGAATCAGTCGTCTCGGTCGCTCGACTCCTCACGCTCAGAGCATCACCCAGTCAATCCGCCCGCACCACGTCGTGGTACACGCCGTTGTGCGTAATCGTTCACTTTCGCGAGCGAGGTGACATGCTCTGCCTCGATGAGGGAGGACGGCTTCCTGGCGTCCCTGTCCGCCGAGGACGCGGACGCGCTCCGCACCGCCGGAATCCGGCGCACCTACGGCGCGCACGTCACGCTCGTCCACCAGGACGATGAGGCGGGCCCGGTCGTCGTGTTGCTCGGCGGCCGCGCCAAGATCGCCGTCACCGAGGCCGGCCGGGAAGCCATCTTCGGCGTCGTCGGGCCAGGCGAGCTGATCGGCGAGCTGGCGGCCATCGAGGGCAGCCCACGCTCGACGACCGTGACGACGCTCGAGCCCGTGGAGGCGCTCGTGATCCCACGGTCGGATTTCCTGGGCCTCCTCAACCGGCGGCCACGCATCGCACTGGGGATCCTGCGCGTGATCGCGCGCCGGCTGCGCTACGCGGACGCCCAACGGGCGCAGTACACGACGCTCGACGTGGCGGGGCGCCTCGCCCAGCGGTTGCTCGAGCTGTGCGAGCGCTTCGGTGACGAGCAGCAACGCGGGATCGAGATCCGCCTGCCGCTCTCGCAGGAGGAGCTGGCCAGCTGGGTCGGGGCATCACGCGAAGCCGTCAGCAAGGCGTTCCTGCTGCTGCGCACGCTGGGCGTCGTCGAGACGGGACGCCGCCGCGTGACCGTGCTCGATTTGGAGGGGCTCCGGCGGCAGGCGCAGTGGGGCGTGGCTCCGCAGGCGGAACCGTCGTACGGAGACGGTTCCCGCTAGACCGGCTGCTTTTCCCACCATACCCCCGGGTTTGCTAGACAATGAGATGCGCCACAGATGGGAGGACTGAGATGGACGTTGCAGATCTCGCACAGCTGCTGCTCGAGACCGCTGAGCGTCACGGCGAGTTCGAAGCGATCGCGCCGCCGCACGACTGGTGGGACTGGTACGCGGCGTACATGGACGCTCGCCAGAGCGGGAGCGCGCCGGACGAGGCGGAGGCCGCCGCCGATCGCTACATGGCGGAGGTCAAGAACGTCGTGGTGTCGCGCGCGTGATCCCAAATAACCCCAAGACCGGAGGCGAACATGAGCAGTACCCGGGCGGACCTGAAACTCGAGGTGGTCGTGCTCCCCGTCTCGGACGTCGATCGAGCACGAAGCTTCTATGAGGGGCTTGGGTGGCGGCTCGACGCTGACTTCGCCACCGACGAACTTCGCGTGGTTCAGCTCACGCCTCCCGGGTCGCAGGCGTCGATCATCTTCGGCAGCAACGTGACCTCGGCCGAGCCCGGCTCGGTCGACGCCCTGCAGCTCATAGTCTCGGACATCGACGCCGCGCGGGACCAGCTCATCAGCGGCGGCGCGGACGTCAGCGAGGTCTTCCACGACTCCGGCGGCGTGTTCCACCACGCGGGGACCGATGGGCGCGTGCCCGGTCCCGCTGAGGGTCACGCCGACTACGGCTCTTACGTCTCCTTCAGCGACCCGGACGGCAACACCTGGATGGTTCAAGAGATCAGGACGCGGCTGCCCGGGCGGGTCACCGGCGCGACATTCGCCTCCGCCGACGACCTCGCCCAGGCGATTGTGCGCGCCGAGGAGGCCCACGCCAAGCATGAGCAGGAAACCGGGGAGCGCGACGCCGAATGGCCGAGCTGGTATGCCCGCTACATGATCAGCGAGCAGACGGGTGAGGCCCCGCCGTCATGAGCAGCGACTACGACGTCATCGTGCTCGGGGCCGGCTCCCCGGGCGAGCATTGCGCGGGGGCCCTGGCCGAGGGCGGGCTGCGCGTCGCGGTCGTCGAACGTGAGCTGGTCGGCGGCGAGTGCTCGTACTGGGCCTGCATCCCCTCCAAGACGCTGCTGCGACCGGGCGAAGCGGTGCACGAGGCGCGCGAGGCCGCGGCGACGGCGGAGGTCGATATCGAAGCCGTGTTCGCCTGGCGCGACTTCCAGACCTCGAACTGGTCGGATAAGGGGGCGGCGGGCTGGCTGTCCGACAACGGCATCGACCTGCTGCGCGGGACCGGCCGGCTCTCGGGACCCGGCGTCGTCGACGTCGACGGCGAGCGCCATACCGCCGACCACATCGTGCTCGCAAACGGAGCCGATCCGGTCGTGCCGCCCGTCGCGGGCCTCCGCGAGCTCGACGGCATATGGACCAACCGCGAGGCAACGTCCATGAAGGCCGTCCCGCGCCGACTCGTCATCCTGGGCGGAGGACCCGTCGGCAGCGAGATCGCGCAGGTCGTGCGCCGGCTCGGCGGTGAGGTGGTCATCGTGGACATGGCCGCCCACCTGATCGGCCGCGAGCCGGCGCCGCTGGGTGAGGCCCTTGGCGAGGCTCTGAGCGGCGAGGGAATCGAGCTCGTCCTGTCCGCCAGCGTGACCGAAGCACGCCGTGACGGCGAGGACTACGTGCTCAAGCTCGAGGACGGGCGCACGCTGAGCGGTGACCGGCTTCTCGTCGCCACCGGCCGCCGGCCGCGGGTCGAGGGCATCGGTCTCGAGACCGTCGGCGTCGAAGCCAACCCCCACGGAGTTCCGGTCGACGCGCATATGCGCGTGGCGGAGAACCTGTGGGCGGTGGGCGACATCACCGGGCTCTGGCAGCTGACGCACGTCGGCAAGTACCAAGGCGACGTGGTCGCCGCCAACATCCTGGGGGAACCGAGAGAGGCCAACTACGAGGCCGTGCCGCGCGTGACCTACACGGATCCGCAGGCCGCGGCCGTGGGTGCTGCCGAGGGGCGCTTCAGCGCGACGATTCCGCTGGCGAGCGTGCCGAAGACCTCGACGTACACGCGCGCATACGCCAAGCAGAACGGCTTCCTCACGCTCCTCAGCGACGGTGAGCGGCTGACGGGCGCATACGCGCTCGGCCCCGAGGCGGGCGAGTGGCTGCAGCAGGCCACGCTGGCGATCCGGGCCCATGTTCCGATCGACGTGGTGAACGACACGATCCAGCCGTTCCCGACCTTCTCGGAGGCCTACGTCGAGGCGCTGAAGGCGCTCCGCGCCGAGGTGGCGGCAGGGCAGACGACGAGCTGACGAGAGGAGTGGCGATGAACGACCCGCAACTGGACGGACAGACCGTCGTCCTGATCGGCGGGAGCGCCGGCATCGGGCTGGAGACGGCGAGGCGTGCTCGGGCCGAGGGCGCCGACGTGATCCTGACCGGCCGCACTCCCGAGCGGCTCGACAAGGCGGCGGCCGAGCTCGGCGCGAAGAGCACCGCGGCGTTCGATGCGAACGACTCGGCGGCCCTGGAGGCCTTCTTCGCGAGACCTTGAGGGACCCATCGATCACGTGCTGGCGACAGCGAGCGGCCCCTACTACGCGCCCTTGGCGGAGATGGACTTCGACAGGGCGCGCATCGCGCTCGCGGACCACTCCATGCTCATGCTGGGCGTCGCCCGCTACGGGGCCCCCAAGGTGCGCCCCGGAGGCACGCTCTTGTTCATGGGCGGCACCGGGGGCCGCCGGCCGAGCGCCGGCTCGATCATCTCGGCCGGGACGGCTGCGCTCCCCGCGCTGACGGCCAGCCTCGCACTCGAGATCGCACCGGTGCGGATCAACCTGATCGCCGCCGGCTTCGTCGACACGCCGCTGTCGGCATCGCTCCTCGGCGATCAGCTCGAGGCTCGGCGCCAGCAGCTGCGCGACACGCTGCCGATCGGGCGCGTCGTCGGACCGGAGGACGTCGCCGCGCTGGCCCTGCACCTCATGGTCAACACGGCCCTGACCGGAGCGACGTACGACATCGACGGGGGCCAGCAGCTCGTCCCCGGGTAGGTCGGTCTCACGGCTCCCACGTGGGCGGCAGCCCGAACTGTGGGAAGAGCGCGTGGCCGAAGGTGGTGACCTCGGCCACGAGCTCGCCCTCGACCCGGATCACGTCGAGCTTGAACGCCCGGAACTCGTCGTCGCCGTGTGCGCGCAGGTAGCTCGCGGCGGCGGGCATGCGGTTGGCGCGCGTCGGGACGAGCAGCCAGTCGCCGGGTTGCTCCGGGCCGAAGGCCCGTTCGAGCAGCGTGCCCATCGCGGTGCGGCCCTCGTACAGGAACGGGGCGGGCGGCATGGTGATCCGGATGTCCTCGCGCACCATCGCGATGGCGGCCGCCGCGTCGCCGCGCTCGTGCGCGTCGATGAAGCCCTGGAGCAGCCGGCGCTCGTGCCCTGAGAGGTCCGCAGCGGAGCTCTTCGCGCGGTCCTGTGGCAGTAGCTCGTGGATCGTCGCGCGGGCGCGCTGCAGTGCGCTGTTCGCGGCCGCGACCGTCATGTCGAGCAGGTCGGCGGTGGCGCGCGCCGTCCAGTCGAGCACGTCGCGCATGATCAGCACCGCGCGCTGGCGCGGCGGCAGCGCCTGGATCACCGCGACGAAGGTCAGCTCAATCGTCTCGCGCTCGACCACCACGGTCTCGGGCTCCTCGTCGCGCGGCGCCATCTCGTCGAGCAGCCGGTCGGGGTACGGCTGCAGCCAGGGCACGTCGCGGAACGACTCGAGCGAAGGTACTCGGCGCTTGTTGCGCCGGATCTCGTCGAGGCAGGCGTTGGTGGCGATCTTGTAGAGCCAGGCCCGGAACAGCGGGCCGCCCTCGAAGCTGTCGAGGTTGCGCCACGCGCGCAGGTAGGTCTCCTGCACGACGTCCTCGGCGGCCTCAAACGAGCCGAGCATCCGGTAGCAGTGAACGTGCAGCTCGCGCCGGTATGGCTGCGAGAGCTTCGCGAAGGCGGCCTCGTCGCCGCCGCGCGCGGCAGCGACGAGCCGCTCGCTCGCGGTCACGGAACCGCCACCAGCCCGCACGTCACGTTGGCGATCGAGGCCGTCATGCCAGACGCCCTGTCGGAGGCGAGGAAGGCGGCCGTCTCGGCGACCTCGCTGAGCCGCGGAGCGCGCTGCAGCAGCGCCATGCCCGAGATCATGCGGATCACGTCCTCGGGGTCTGGGGCGTCGCTGTTGACGTCCTGGACCTTGCGGCTCGTGAGCGTTTCCTGCACGCCGGCGGTTTGGATCGTCATCACGCGCACGCCCTGTGCGCCCGTCTCGGCTGCGAGGTAGCGCAGAAACGTCTCGGTCGCCGCGTCGGCGGGGCCGGTGCCGCCCATTGCCGGGTGCAACCCCTTCGAGGAGCCGCTCGTGACGGTGAGGATCACTCCCCCACCCTGCGCCGTCATCACGCGCGCCGCCGAAGTCGCGGTGTTGAAGTTCGCGTGCAGGCCGTTCGCGACCGGGCTGTTGAAGTCCCCCCAGCTCATGTCGACAAGCGGGATTCCCTGGACGTCGTCGCGTGTAACCAGGTTGAACGACACGTCCACGCTGCCGGCCCGCGCGGCGACATCGCGGACGTGCTCGTCGACAGCCGCGCCGTCGAGCGCGTCCAGCACCGCCACCTCGGCCGCGTCGCCGAGCTCGCCGGCCACCGCCTCGAGCGTCTTGCGCGTGCGCCCGACGAGGAAGAGCCGAGCTCCCTCGCGCGCGAACGTACGGGCCACGCCGGAGCCGATGCCTCCGCCGCCGCCGTAGATGATGCAGTTCTTGCCTTCGAGCAACATTTCTCGTTCCTTCGTTCGAGTTCAGCCGGCGGTCTAACGCCAGCCTTCCCCGGAACTAATCGAAGGAACGATCAGGCTGTCAGGTCTGGCCCGCGGCCACGGCTGCAGCGGATGTCCGCGGCCTCGCCGTCACGGTCGTGAGCGCCTCGTCGAGAATGGTGAGGCCGAGATCGACCTCGTCGTCAGAGATCGTCAGCGGCGGGGCGAGCCGGAGGCAGTTCGCGGAGCCCGCGCTCTGGCCGCGTACCAGGTTGATCGAGAGACCGCAGCGCTGGCACTCGTCGGTGACGGCGCGGCCGAGCGTGTCCGCGGGAGCGCGCGTGTCGCGGTTCTCTACGAGCTCGACGCCGCACAGGAGCCCCATGCCGCGGACGTCGCCGACGGCCTCGTGCCGGCCCTGAATGTCCCGCAGCCCCTCGACCAGCCGCTGGCCCTGCCTGCGCGCGGCGCCGGCGAGGTCCTCGCCGACGACCACGTCGAGCACGGCTTCCGCGGCCGCCGCCGGCAGCGGATCGGAGACGTGCGACGTGACATGCACGAAGCCGCGCTCGAAGCAGCTCTGCTCGATCTGGGCACTCGTGAGGGTCGCCGAGATCGGGACACCGCCGCCGAGCGTCTTCGAGAGGGTGAGGAAGTCGGGGACCACCTCGTAGATCTCGAAGCCGTAGAGCGCGCCGAGACGCCCAAGGCCCGTCTGGCACTCGTCGAGGATGAGGAGCATGCCGCGCTCGGAGCACAGCTCCGCCAGCCGCACGAAGTAGCCGGGCGGCGGGATGATCACCCCGCCCGCCGAGAGCACGGGCTCCGCGACGACCGCGGCCGGCGAGCCCACGCTCGCCTGGTCGTACAGCTCGAAGCCCGCCTCGAGACAGGAGCAGTCACAGGCGCCATCGCAGTGGCGGATCGGGCACCTGTAGGCGTAAGGCGCCGGCAGCGCGAACACGCCGGGAGCCGTCGGGCCGTAGCCGCTGCGACCACCTGCGTGCGTCAGCGCCGACACGCCGGCAGTGAGCCCATGCCAGCTGCGGGTGAGCGAGAGCACCTCGAAGCGCCCGGTGTGGAGCTTCGCCATCCGCAGGGCGGCCTCGTTCGCCTCACCCCCGGTCGAGAGGAAGAGGGCACGGTCCAGCGGTGGGGGAAGCGTGTCGATCAGATGACGCGCCAGCCGCAGCACCGGTTCTGAGAGCACCCACGAGTTGAGGTGGAGCACCTCCCGGCAGGCCTGCTCGATCGCGCTCACCACGCGCGGGTGGTTGTGGCCGATGGTCGCGCAGATCTGTCCGGCGGTGAAATCGAGCATGCGGCGGCCGTCGTCGAGCTCGTAGAACGAGCCCGAGGCCGAGCGCGCGACACCAGGGACGAACGGGCCTGCGTAGCGGATCAGCTGCTCGGACATCGCCGGATCTTCCCGCGGGCGTCTGTGCAGAACAAGCGCAGATTCGTGCAGAGGATTGTGCGACTCTTCTTCAGTGCTCGACCTGCGGCGCCTGCGTCTCCTGCGCGAGCTCCGTGATCGCGGGACGGTCGGCGCGGTGGCCACGGCGCTCGACTACAGCCCGTCGGCCGTCTCGCAGCAGCTGCGGGTGCTGGAACGCGAGACCGGCGCAGAGCTGCTCGAGCGGAACGGCCGCCGGATCCGGCTCACCGAGGCCGGGCTGACGCTCGCGCGCCACGCCGAGCGCCTTCTAGCCGCCGCCGAGGAGGCCGAGGCGGAGCTCGCCGCGGCGGACGGCAGCGTCACCGGCACGGTGCGGATCGCAGCCTTCCAGACCGCCACCCTCGCGCTCGTGCCACCGGCCCTGAGCGCGCTGTCGCTGGCGCATCCACAGCTTCGGCTCGAGGTGATCGAAGCCGAGCCCGAGGCGGCGCTGCACGCGCTGGCGCTCGGCGAGCTCGACCTCGTGATCGCCGATGAGTGGGAGTACGTCCCGCGCGTACGGCTCGAGGGGCTCTTGCGCGAGGAGTTGCTTAGCGAGCGCGTGCGGCTGGTGCTGCCGGCCGGCCATCCGCTCGCGAGCGGCGGCAGGCCGGTGGAGCTCGCCGCTCTCGCCGAGGCAGCGTGGGCCTGTGGGCCGCCCCCGAGCGCACACGACAAGCTCGTCCAGCGCGCCTGCAGGGTGCTCGGCGGCTTCAGCCCTGACGTCAGGCACCGCTCGACCGACCTTCTCGTCCTGCTCACGCTCGTCCGCACCGGGCACGCTGTGACTCTCTTGCCTGACCTCGTCCGCGCCGAGGACGACTCGACGCTCGCCGTGCGCGACCTGGCGGAGGGACCGCTCAGCCGGCTCGTCTTCACGGCGGTGCGGGCCGCCACGGCGGAGCGGCCCGCGCTCGCCGCGGTGCGCGCCGCGCTGCGGGAAGCCGCCCGGGGCTAGCCGCCGATCGGCTTGCCCATCCGGATGATCGGAACCGGGGCGCCGCCCGACGCGTCCTCTGCGCCATTGCTCGCGGCGAGATTAACCACGCCCGGTCAGAATCTGTCCGGTGCCGCTGCCGGGCTTCACGGAGACGCGCCATCCGGTCGGCGCCGCCGACCTCCACGTCGCTACGGCCGGTGATGGGACGGCGCTCGTGCTCCTGCACGGCTTCCCGGAGACGAGCTTCTGCTGGCGCCGGGTCGCGCCACAGCTGGCCGAGCGCCACACCGTGGTGGCGCCCGATCTGCCCGGCTACGGAGCGTCTGCCGCGCCGCCCGGCGGCCCGCGGGGGGAGGGATTCAGCAAGCGCGAGATGGCGGCGGCCATCGTCGACCTGATGGACGTGCTCGGCCACGAGAGCTTCGCGGTGGTCGGGCACGACCGCGGCGCCCGAGTCGCCTACCGGATGGCGCTCGACCATCCCGACCGCGTCACGCACGTCGCCGTGCTGAACACGGTGCCGACGATCGATCAGTTCGAGCGGATCGGCGACGACCCGTCGCTCGGCTACTGGCCCTGGTTCCTGCTCGCCCAGCCGGCCCCGTTTCCCGAGCGCCTGCTGGAGGCCGACCCCGACGGGGTGCTCGAGCACGTATTCGCCACCTGGACAGCCGATCCGGCCGCCATCGACGCCGAGGCGCGCGCCGCCTACCGGAAAGCCCTCGACCGGTCCACGATTGCGGCCATGTGCGCGGACTACCGCGCGAGCTTCCACATCGACCGGCTCCACGACGCCGAGGACCGCGACGCGGGCCGGCGCATCGGCGCGCCGCTGCTCCTCGTGACCGGCAGCGAGGAGGTCCAGCTCGCCGACGCGCCCGGCGTCTGGCGCCGCTGGGCCGCCGACGTGACCGCCCGCGAGGTGCCGGGCGGCCATTTCGTCCCCGAGGAGGCGCCCGCCGAGTTGGCCGAGGCGCTCGTCGACTTCCTCGGCTAGCGCTCGTACTCGAAGCGGATCTGGTCGCTGAAGCTCTCGAGCCCGGACGCGTTGGTCGCGTCGGCCCAGGCCTTGCCGCGCACGCTGCACCCCGCTCCACCGGCGTCGAGCCGCACAGACGCTCGGCGACGGCGCTCCACGGGGGCGACGCTGCCCGGCGGCACGCGGACGCGTGCGATCTCCGAGGGCGGGAAGTACTCGGTTCTCACGGACAGCGCGTCGCCGCAACTCTGCTGATACCTGACCGAGACCCGGACGCGGCCCGTGCCGCCGTCCGCGTCGCGGGTCAGCGCCGTCAGCGTCAGCTCGGGACGTCGCAGGCGCAGCGGCGCGTCGCGGTCGGGGCGCACGGGGTCGACCGAGCTGACGACCCGAGCTCCGTGCCGGAGGAGCAGCGCCGCAAGCGGCGGCGTGTCGTCACGCTCGGGGACACGCACCGCCCGGGGCGAGCCGGCGCCCGCGCCGCCTGACGCGACGATCTCCGTGCGCCAGGGCTCCGCCCGCCCGGCCCTGGCGGTCAGCCGGAAGGTCGCGACGCCCTGGCGGGGGAGGTCAGGCAGCAGCGCCGAGAAGCGCCCGTCGGGAGCCGGGAGCACGCGCGCGCGCCGGCGCCCTGACTCGTCGACGAGCTCCACCCGTGCCGACGCCGGCTTGACCCGGCCACTGACCAGGGCGTCCGCCTGGGTCGCCCGCAGCACGTAGCGGTCGGCTCCATGCCCGCCGCGAGTGCCGGCGTCCGGCGCACCGGCCTGGGCGCGCTCGAGCTCAAGCGAACCCTGCACGACGCGCGGCGGCGACCGCCGCTCGGCGCCGTCGTCGTCCTGTTGCTCGCAGCCCGCCCACGCCAGCACGCCCACGAGCGCCATCGCGAACCATCTCGACATCCGGGCGACCATAGGCGGCGCGTCGCCGCGCGCCCAGAAGACCCGGCGAGGGTCAAGAAGCAGCGCGAATGAGCGCATCCGCGAAGCTCCGCGCTGGGGCGGACAGCCGCCCGTCGGCCGTCTCCGGCGTCAGCAGGTCGATTCGAAAGAGCGCCCTGTCCTCGAGCTCGATGGTGCGTACGCCGCGGACGGTCGAGGCGGCCGAGATGCGCGTCGTCAGGCCGACGCAGCCACCACTGCGGACCGCGGTCTCCCACGCCATCGGCCCGGTCGCCTGATCCGCGACGCCGGGCTCGAAGCCCGCCTCCCGGCACAGCTCGCGCACCGCATCGTTGTAGCCCGGGCCTTCGAGCGGATCGACCTGGGCGAAGCTGCGCCCCGACAGCTCGCGCAAGGCGACGCTGCTGCGAGCGGCCAACCGGTCGTGGTGCGCGACCGCGGCGACAGCGGGAACGTGCGCGACCGCCTCGAGCCGGACCCCGGGCGTTGGCGCGGTGGCGAAGCCGAGCCCGATCTCGAGCGCCCCGTCGGCCACCTGCCGGGCGACCGAGCCGGTGTTGGCGGCGATCGCCCGCACGCGGACATGCGGGTCGCTCTCGGACAGGCTCGCGAGCGCGCGCTCGGCCAGGTAGTGGACGCCCGGCGAGAGGCCGACGTCCAGGGTCGCCCCGTCAGCGCGGCCGGCCTCGCGCGCCGCCCGCTCGACCGCGGCGGCCGCGGCCACCGCCTGGCGTGCGTAGGGCAGGATCGCCTCGCCCTCGGGCGTGAGCGCGACGCGCTGTGTGGTGCGCTCGAAGAGGCGCACCCCGAGCTGATCCTCGAGCCGCTGCAGCTGTTGGCTCACCGCGGGCTGCGCGACGTACAGGCGCTCGGCGGCGCGGCCGAAGTGCAGCTCCTCGGCCAGGATCGTGAACGCCCTGAGCAGGCGCGGATCGATGGCCCCACCGGACGACATCCCGGGCGGATCGTAGCCCCGCCCCCGCCCGGCTCAGAGCCGGAAGGGAGCCTCCCCGACCTCGGGATCGTGCAGCACGGAGCGGGACTCGCCGAGCGTGCGCGTCCACTCGTAGGCCAGCCCCTTGCAGTGGTTCAGCTCGACTCCCTCCGCGGTCATGCGGGCGAGCCCGCGCGCGTGCATCTCGCCGGGCGAGAACACCGCGTCCTCGACCACCACGACGCGCATGCCGCGATCGTTGAGGCCGATGGCCGACTGCGCCACGCACACGTCGGTCTCGAACCCGACCAGCACCGCGGTCCCGCGGCCGGCGCTCTCGATCCGCTCGACTATCTCGGGCGTGCCCGTCAGCCCGAAGGTGGGCTTGACGAGTGCCGGCGCGTCCGCGAAGAGCCCGGCGATCGGCGCGAACGTCTCGCCGTTGCGCTCCGGATCCTCCTCGGTCAGCACGGCGGGCACGCCAAGCCGGCGGGCGACCCGTGCGAGCCAGGTCATCCTTGCCAGAGCCTCGCGTGCCCGGTCCCCGTCGCTCACCGGCAACCCGTCGCCGCCGTAGAAGCCCTCCTGGGCGTCGATGACGACGAACAGGCTGTCAGCGCGGTCGACGAGCGGCATGGAGCCGAGCATACGACCCCAAACCGCTCGCCATCTCCCCTACTCCTGCTCGCCCGCGTCGTCGCCGCTTCCGTCGTTGTCGGCAGACTGGTTCAGGACGTGGAAGCTCTTGTCGAGGTGCACGTCGACCTGGCTCCCGTCGGGCATCGTCACCTCGACCTCGTAAGCGCCCTCCTCGTCACCCGCCTCGGTCTCGGTGACCTTGCCGCTGCCCGTGTGCGCCAGGGCCGCCGCCTTCGCCTTGTCGAGCGCCGTGCCCGTGATCGCCTTGTCACTGCCGTCGTCGTCGCCGCCACCGACGTTGTTGGCGATGGCGGTCCCGCCGATCGCCAGCACGGCGACAGCCGCGACGCCGATGACGATTCCCTTGAGCTTGTCCATTACCTTCCTCCGCCTCCTCGTACCGGGGTTGTTTCCTCCGATCGAGAAGTTAGGTCTGCAACCTGAGACGCCCCTGAGACGGCATCCGGGAGCCAGATCCGCACGCCGGCGCCCGGGCCGGGCACGACCTCCGCGCGGCCGCCGTGCGCCTCGGCGATCGTCCGCACGATGGCGAGCCCGAGCCCGGTGCCCGAGCTGCTGCGTGCCACGTCGCCCCGTGTAAAGCGATCGAAGGCGCGCGCCGCGAAGTCCGGCTCGAAGCCGGCGCCTGCGTCCGAGACGGCGAGCTGGACGCCCGTGCCGTCCCGCCGCGACGAGAGCTCGATCTCGCCGGCGCCGTGGCGCAGTGCGTTGTCGACCAGGTTCCCGAGCGCCTGGCGCAGCCGCAGCTCGTCCCCGTACACGATCTGACCGTCGTCCGCCTCGACGCGGATGCTGCGCCCGCGCTCACCCGCCCGATCGGCGAAGCGGCCGCGCGTGCGCTCGAGCAGCTCACGTGCGTCGAGCGGCTCGGGGTGCAGCTCGAGCTCACCCTCGCCCGCGCGCGCGACGACCAGCAGGTCCTCCGCGAGTTGACCGAGGTGGTCGCACTCCTCCAGCGATGAGACCAGCGCCTCGTGAACCTGCGGATCGTGGCCGCCGGCGCGCAGCGCTCCCTCGATCTCCGTCTTGATGACCGCCACCGGCGTGCGCAGCTCGTGGCTCGCGTCCGCCACGAAGCTCCGCTCGCGCTCGAACGACCGGCGTAGCCGCTCGAGCATCTCGTTGAGCGTTTCGCCGAGCCGGTGGATCTCGTCATGCGCCTCGGGAAGCGGGAGCCGATCCGCGCCATCGGCGAGCGAAACCTCCGCCGCGCGCCGGCGCATCGCCTCGACGGGCCGCAGCGCGGCGGCGGCGAGCGCATAGCCAAGCAGCGAGGCCAGCAGCACCGCGATCGGTCCGCCGATGGCGAACGACGCGACGAGGTTGGCGAGTGTCTCGTCGCGGTCGTCCAGTGACTGCCCGACGACCACGACCCGCCCGCCCTCCGAGCGCGCGAGCACGCGTGTCGTCCCCTCCACGCCCGGCACGTCGCGCTCGACCATGACCTGCTCACCGGCCGCGGCGCGCCTCAACTCGTCGGCTCGCAGCCCGCGGGCCTCGCCGCCCGGGGTCACGAGCACGGCGAAGCCCTCCTCGGGGTCGCCGGGTGTGCCCGCCGCGGGCGCGCCCGACGCGAGCACCGCGGCGGCCCGCGATTGGAGCGCGGCGTCCACGCTCTCGTTGAGGTCGTCGGACAGCCGCAGATAGACGAACGTGCCGGCCGCCGCGAGCACGAGCACCATCGCAAGCGCGAAGGCGGCCGTGAGCCGTATCCGGATCGGCACACGGCTCACACGCCGCCGTCCCTCCGCAGCCGGTAGCCGACGCCCCGCACCGTCTCGATCGACCTCACGCCGAAGGGGCGGTCGATCTTCTCGCGCAGGTAGCGCACGTACACCTCGACGACGTTCGAGCGCTGCTCGTATCCCAGGTCCCACGCCGACTCGAGCAGCTGCAGCTGGCCGAGCACCTGGCCCGGCCTGCGCATCAAGGTCTCGAGCAGGGCGAACTCGCGCGCGGACAGGTCGATCTCGGCGTCGCCGCGGTGGACCTCGCGCGTGGCGGGATCGAGCCGCAGATCACCAACCTCGAGCACGGTGTCCTGCTCGATGGGCCCGCGCCGCACGAGCGCGCGCAATCGCGCTGTCAACTCGGACAGCGAGAACGGCTTCGTCAGGTAATCGTCGGCACCCCCGTCGAGCCCCCGCACGCGGTCCTCCACGGCGTCGCGCGCCGTGAGCATCAGCACGGGCGCGCGGATGCCCTCCTTGCGCATCTGGACACAGGCCTCGAATCCGTCGACGCCCGGCATCATCACGTCGAGCACGATCACGTCGTAGGCGGTCGAGCGGGCCGCGCGCACCCCCTCATCGCCGTCGCCGGCGATGTCTACGACAAGGCCCTCAAAGCGCAGGCCGCGGCGAATCGCCGCAGCCATCCGCTGATCATCCTCGACGACGAGAACGCGCACGCATCCATGATCGCGCTCCTTAGCTGAGAGGAAGCTGAGAGCGCGAGCCCAGCGTGGCTTGACACAGGACCCGCGGGTCGCCCTGATGCGGATATGGTCGGACGCTGTGGGCCGAGGCGTGAGCTTCGACGTGGTTGTCGTCGGTGGCGGCTCGGCTGGCTGCGCGCTTGCCGCGCGTCTGACCGAGGGCGGGCGGCGCGTCGGCCTGATTGAGGCTGGACCGGATTACGGGCCGTATGCACAGGGGCGCTGGCCTGCGGACGTGCTTGACGGACGGAGGCTCGCGTTCTCGCATTCGTGGGAGACCGACCGTGAAGATCGCTCGCAGCTGCGCGCACGGATCGTGGGAGGCTGCTCGGCGCACAACGCGTGCGTGATGCTGGCGGGCGCAGCGGACGACTATGACGAGTGGGGACACGGTTGGAGCCATGCGGCGATCGAGCCCTACCTGCGGCGGGCTGAGCGTCAGATGCGCGTGCGCCGGCTCGAGCCGGAGGAGCTCTCTCCGTGGCACCGCGCATTCACTGAGGCGTGCGGCGACGCCGCGATTGTGCATCCGGTCAATGCGGTCGGCACCGTCCGCTGGAACGCCGGGTTCGCGTATCTCGACCCCGTACGCGGACGAAAGAACCTGACGATCATCGCCGACACGCTCGTCGATCGCGTCGTGCTGGACGGTGACCGCGCGGTCGGGGTCACGACGACCGCAGGCGAGCTGCGCGCACGCACCGTCGTGCTGGCAGCCGGCGCGTACGGCTCGCCGGGGATCTTGCTGCGCAGCGGCGTCGGTCCGGAGCGCGAGCTGCCGGTTGGCGAAGGGCTCATCGATCACGTCGGGGTGGGCTTCGGTTACGAGGGCACAGACCTCCTGCAACATGATGTCGCGGCGTTCGAGCGCTCGCATGCGCTCTTTATGGCGCAGGTCACGGTCGCCCTCTCCAGCAGCGCCTGCGACCCGGGTGTATCTGATCTCTTCTTCTTCCCCGGGCTCGATCCCCCGGGCGAGCACGGCTATGAAGTAAGCGTCGCCGTCTTCGCGATGAAGCCGGCTTCTCGTGGCTCGGTCCAGCTGAACTCAAGCGACCCTCGCGCGCCGCTGAGCATCGACCACGGGTTCCTCTCGGACCCCGCGGACGCGGCCGTTCTCGCCGAGGGGGTCGAATCCCTGCGCCGGCTCGCTGCCGACGACGCCATTCGGCGCTACGCCGGGCGGGAGACGCGCCCGGGCCCGGAAGTCGATGCGATGACGCACGTACAAGGGGCGGCGCGCGGCTTCTTTCACCCCGTCGGGACGTGCGCGATCGGCCGCGTCGTCGACGGCCGCGGCGCTGTCTACGGATTGGACGGCCTCTTTGTCGCCGACGCGTCGATCATGCCGACGATCCCACGCGCGAACACCAACCTCTCCACGCTGGCATTGGCGGAGCGACTCGCAGCCGACATCGGTGAGCCGTGACAAGCGCTTAGGGTGAGAGAGTACGTCGTGATGAAGCGATCGCTGGTCATCGTGCTGCTGCTAGGGACCTTGCTGGGCGCGTGCGGGGAGTCCGACGAGGAGCAGGCGCAGGACGCCGTATGCGACGCGCGCGCGGGCATCCAGAAGCAGGTCGACGAGCTCTCCGGCCTCACGCTCGACACCGCTACGGTGGCGAGCGTGGGGGACAGCCTGAACGCGATCCGGGATGACCTCGAGCAGATCGCGGAAGCACAGGGAGACCTGAACGACGAGCGCAAGCAGCAGGTCGAGTCCGCGAACAAGGAGTTCACCTCGCAGCTCCAGTCGATCGCGAAGGACCTCAGCTCGAGCCTCTCCGTGAGCGGAGCCAAGGAGCAGTTCCAGGCCGCGCTGAAACAGCTGGCGGACGCGTACAGGCAGTCGTTCGCTGGGGTCGACTGCAGCTGACCACGGACGAGTGACGCCAGCCTCCAGAATCTCGGTCAGATGACCGAACCCCTGGAGGAGCCGCCGGCGATTGCGAACTCCCGTGGCGAGCTGGACGCACGCGCCCGCCGCGCCCTGCGCGAGGCACGCACGGAGGCGGTCGTCGTTCTGGCGGTCGACGTGGCGCTGTTGGGGGGCCTCGCGACGGTCGACAAGGCGAAGGGCTGGGAGATCATCGACCTTCCATGGTGGGCGTGGCTGCTGCTCGCCTCGCCTGCCCTGTTGCTGATGATCTTGCTGCTCGCGGCGCCGCTCGCCGAGCTGAGCCCCGGCCGGCTGCGAAATGCCGGCGTCGTCATGCTCGGCCTCCTGGCCGCCGCCGATGCGGTCGGCGTTGGGGTGCTGCTCGCCGCCCTCGCGGGCAGCAGTGCGGCGAGCCTCAGCGCCGGCGAGCTGCTCGCCCATGGGGCGGTCGTCTGGCTCTCCAACATCATCACCTTCGGGCTGCTGTTCTGGCTGCTCGACGAGGGTGGACCGCGCCTGCGCGCCGAGCGCGGGCGGCGCGATCCCGACTTTGAGTTCCCCCAGGACGCCCGTCCGCGCGCCGGCTGGACCCCACGGCTGAGCGACTATCTCTACGTGTCGCTCACCAATGCGATCGCCGTCAGCCCAACCGACACGATGCCGCTGACGCGGCGGGCCAAGGGCCTCATGGCCGTGGAGTCGCTGATCTCCTACGCCGTAGTGATTCTCGTCGTCGCCCGTGCCGTGAACGCCCTCGGCTAGAGCTCACGCCGAGTACGACAGGATCACGATGCCGCTCTTCAGCGGCGTCGCATCGACGAGCTGGAAGCTGGCCGTCGGAACGTCGCGGTAGAGCAGGTCGCCGGGTCCGCCCTTGCCGATGATGAACGGGTGGACCCAGAGCCGCAGCTCGTCCAGCAGGCCGTGCTCGAGCATCGCATGTGAGAGCTGCCCGAAGCCGTACTGGACGATGTTCTTGCCGGGCTCGTCCTTGAGCCGCCCGATCTCGGCCACAGGGTCAGCGTCGATCACGGTCGTGTTGTTCCAGTCTGGGTCCTTCAGCGTCGAAGAGACCACGTACTTCGGCATCGCGTTGATGTGGTCGCTGTACGGGTCGCCGGAGCGGGTCGGCCACACGGGCGCAAAGCCGTCGTATGTGTGCCGCCCCATGACGACGGCGTCGCATGACAGCAGCAGCTCGGTCTGGATGTCCTCGGCGGCCGGATCCGTCGCCTCCGTCGGTGGCCAGAGATGCGGGGCCTCTATTACGCCGTCGAGCGAGATGTAGGTGGAGTTGATGATCTTGCGCAACGTGGGTCTCCTGTGTCGGGTCGTGACGTGGGGAAGTCCCCCGCTAGGTCAAGACTCCGAGCGGGGCTCGAGGTCATCGGGTTCCCCTTTCCCGGCAACAGGGACCCCTTTAGGATCTCCGCACGTCTCGACCCGTCGACCTGGCTCCCCGCGGGCTCCGCATCGGGCGCGGCCGGCTTGCCGGCAGGGTGGCGGACGCGCTTGGGCCGGGCAGCGTGATCCTGACGGCGGGTGCCGGCTGCGGCAAGACCGTGACGCTCGAGCAGGTGCTGGGCGCCGGGACGCGGCCGTTCGCATGGGTCTCCTGCTCACCGACCGCGCGCAGTCCGGGCGTGCTCGCCACCACCATCGTTAACGCGATCGCCGCAGCGGTCCCCGGCTCGTCGGACGCGCTGGCGGAGACGATCGCGGCATCAGGGGAGCGCGTCGACGGGCTCGCCATCACCCGCGAGCTCATCGACGAGCTGTCGCGGCTCCTGGTCGAGCCGCTCGTGGTGGTGGTCGACGACGCCGAGCAACTCGACGGCGCGGGCGACTCGCTCCGGATCCTCAGCGAGCTCGTCAGGGCGGAGCTGCCCCTGCTTCACATGGCCGTGGCAAGCCGCCGTCCGCTCGAGCTCAAGATCGCGAAGGTACGGGCGTCGGGGCGGCTGACCGAGCTGACGACAGCCGACCTCGCCTTCGACGCCGAGGAGTGCGCGGAGCTCCTGCGACGGCGCAGCGGCCAGGATCCTCCGAGCGAGCACGTCGAAGTGATGATGGAGTTGACCGAGGGCTGGCCGCTCGGGATCGCGCTGGCGGCGGGGCTCGTCGAACGGGCCACGCAGGCCGGAGACCTTGCCGCCGCGCTCGGCGGCCTGCGCTCGGCTCCCGACCTGCATGAGTACCTCTCCGAGGAGCTGCTCGACTCGCTCGAGCCGGAGCTGCACGAGGCCGCGCTCGAGTCGAGCGTCGTGCCCGTGGTGACGGCCGCGGTCGAGCGCGCACTCGAACTGCCCGACGCGTTCGCGAGCCGGATCGAGGGGGCGGGGCTGTTCGTGCGCCGCACCGACGGCGGCTTCGTCTACCACCCGCTGCTGCGCGACTTCCTGTTGGAGCGGCTCAGGACGCAGCGCAGCGAGGACGAGTGGCGCTTGCTGAACGCCGCCGTCGCCCCGGCGCTCGACGCCGACGGCGATGCCGTCGAGGCGATCGAGCACTGGCTCGAGGCGCACGCGTGGGCGGAAGCGGTGGCCGCGATCGAGCGTGAGGGCTTCGCGCTCGCCCGCACCGCGCCCGAGCTGATCCCGCGCTGGCTCTCGCTGCTGCCCGAGACAGAGCGCGGCTACCCGACGATGCGGGCACTGGAGGGACAGCTGCAGTGGCGGGCGGGCGACAACGCGGCGGCGATCGCCGCCCTGAACGACGCGATCAGCGGGTTCCGCGAGCGCCCGAACGTGCGCGCCGAGTGGGCCGCCCGCTCGATACTCATCGACTTGCTGTTTGCGACCCACGCCGTCGAAGAGGTCGAGCGCGTGGTGGCGGGCTGGGACCGGCCCGAGGCTGCCGAGGCACGCGCGCTCGCGCCCGCCGTGGCGATGTACGGAGCGACCGCCCTGGCCAGCTTCGGGCGCCTCGATGAGTCCGAGCAGCTGGCGGCGAAGGCCAAGCGCCATCCCGACCGCGCCATGCTGCCGCCCTTCCTGGCGCTGCAGCGGCTCTTCATCGACCTCCCACGGGGCGAGGTGGAGCTCGTCTGCGAGCAGCTCGAGGTAGCCGCGCGCGCGATGGAGCACTTCGACCCCCTGCAGCGCCGCCAGATCGTCCTCGGCGTCCTCGCGATCGTGATCGCAGACCGCGGCGAGCCGGAGGAGGCGCTGGAGAGGTGGGTCGAGCTGCGTGAGATGGTCCGCGGTCGCGGGGCCCCGCTGCTCACCGACGCCGCGCACGCCTGGGGCGCGGCGCTCAACGCGCGCGCGGGCCGGCTCGTGGAGGCGGAGGCCGAGCTCGCCCAGGTCCGCTACGTGGAACGGAGCGCGCGTTCCTTCATGACGGAGCTGGCGCCGGCCGAGGTGGCGTCGCTGCGCGGCGACGCCCCCGCGACGCTCGCGGCGGCCGAGCGCATGCTCGCGGCGGTGGAGGGCGGATCGATCCTGTTCCGCTACTGGGGACAGGCGAACCTCGTCCCGGCGCTGGCGGATGTCGGTCTGCTCGAGCGCGCCGCCGAGGTGCTCGTGGAGACGCTCGCGCTGATCGACGAGCACTACCCCGGCGAGCTGGGCCGCTTCCCGCGCGGCCGGCTGCTCGGCCTGCGCGCGTGGCTCGCGCACCTCGACGGCGAGTCGGCACGCGCCGACGCCGACCTGGTGGCCATGTGGGAGAGCACCGGCGACTCGCTGCGCTACGTCCTGAGACGAGACTGGGAGCGCCTCCGCGTGCCGCTGTGGGGGGCGCTCGAGCGCGGAACGCTCGCGCCCGAGCCGACGCTGGAGCAGATCGCCGCCGCCCACCCTGACGGGCTCGAGCTCACCGCCTTCCTCGACCACCCCGTCCGCGCCGTGCGCGGCGCGGCGCTCGAGCCCGCGGTCAGGTCCGGTGATCCACGTGCGCTCGAGCGACTGGAGCGGCTGAGGCAGGAGTCGGATGCGGATCTCGCGTCCGCGGCAGCCCTGGCCGTGAAACGGCTCGCGAGTTCGCTGCCGCCGCTTCGCTTCGAGTTGCTCGGGCGCTTTGACGTGCGCCGCGGCGCCTGGCGCGCCGGCGACGGAGCGTGGCGCCGTCCGATCGACGCGCGCCTCGTGCGGCTGCTGCTCGTCAACCTCGACCGCCCCGTGCTGGAGGACGAGCTCTTCGAGGCGCTGTGGCCGGATCTCTCACCGGCGAGCGCCCGGCGCAGCCTTCAGGTGGCGGCGTCACGCGCGCGCCAGGCGCTCGACCCGCCCGGGGCCGAGCGCAGTCTGATCGAGAGCGTCGACCGGACCTACAGGCTCGCCCGCGACGCGCGCGACACCGTCGACGCCGAGGAGTTCCAGTCCGCGGCTGAGATCGCCCTCGGGTCGGACGGGGATGAGCGGCGGGCGCTGCTCGAGCGGGCCCGTGCGCTGTGGAGCGGCGAGCCCTTGCCCGAGGAGCGCTACACGGACTGGGCGATCCCCTACCGAGAGGCGCTCATGGACCGCTACACGGGGGTGCTCACCGCACTCGTCGAGCTGGACGAGAGCGAGGGCGACCACGCCGGCGCCGCCGAAACCGCCCGCGAGCTGGTCCAGCTCGATCCACTCAACGAGGGCGCTCACCGTGCGCTGATGATCGCCTTCGCGCGCGCGGGCCGGACGGGCCACGCGCTGCGTCAGTACCTCGAGTGCCGCCGCACGCTCGTCGAAACGCTCGGCATCGAGCCGGCCGAGGCCACGTCTCGCCTGCAGACCCGCATCCTGGCCGGCGAAGCGATCTGATCCGCGCCCGATGAGCGCTTGATGATCGCCCGGGCGTAGCTTCGGATCACCCCCCCCAAATCGCAGGAGGCAGGAACATGTCACGCAGGTTCGGGATCACGCTCGTGGTCGTAGCTGCGGCCGCCGCCATCGTGCCAACCGCGGAGGCCGCCAAGCCGAAGCTCTACACCGTGTCGCTCAGCGGCGACGTTCGCAATGAGTCGAGCAGGGTCAGGGCCGACGCCGTCTTCGCCCCCGAGGGCTGCCAGGGGACGCTGTCCGAGACCCATCGGTTCGCCGCCTCAACCGGCTTCTCGCCCAAGCCAAGTGCTGCGCCGGTCGCGTCCTATGGGCGGCTCCGCTTCCGGGCCCGCCTGACGTCGCCGTCCGTCGCGGCCAGCACCGAGACCTCGGGGAGCTTCACGGTCGACCCGAACTTCCCGCCGGCCGATCCCAGCGTGTGCTCGGCGACGCCCGGGCCCAAGAGCTGGTCCTGCGGCTTCTCCGGCGAGGCGACGCGACCGTCCGGAGCCGAGTTCGCGCTGCTGCCGAACAAGGGCAAGTACGAGATCTACTACAACCGCAACACGCCGCTCGTCAGCTGCGACGACGAGTTCCCCGTGGGTGTGTCGCTCATGGGTGTGGCCGAGCCGGCGCTGACAAAGCTGCGCGTGAGCGCGGTCAAGAAGCTCCGCAAGGGCAAGAGCGTCTCCGCCTCAGGGACGACCGCATCGCCCCCACTGGATCCCGGCGCCACCGGCGGCGAGAACCTCAACTACACGCTCAAGGTCAAGCGGGTCCGCTGAGTGATGACCGCCCGGCTCGTCGTACTGACGCTCGTCGCCGCGATCGCAGTGACCGCGGGCGCGCCCGGCTGCGGCTACCGCGGAGCCGGCAGCGGCGCCCGCCGCGAAGCAGAAGAAGAAGCGCAAGGCGATCAAGTGCCGCAAGAGTCAGGTGCGGGTCAAGGTGGGGCGGCGGACGGTCGGCTGCCGCTCGCTGCGCGCGGCGCTGCCCGCTCCGCGTGACGGGGACGCCCGCCTGCTCCTCGCGGCGGCCGCGCTCGACGACCTGGAAGGCCTGCGCGATCGGCGCGGCCGGCGCGCGCCGTCGCTGAAGAAGCTGTTCCGCAAGGTCGGCCCGCGCGCGTACCGGACCGTCCAGCGCGCGATCCCGCAGGGCTTCGCGCGGATGGATCGGCTGGCCTCCACACCTGCGAGGGCCGCCCGCTCACCCGGATTCGCCTCGCAGGCGCCGGCCTGCGCGGGCTCGAGCGGTCCAACGAGGAAGGACAACTACAGCTCGAGCGCTGGTGGCCAGAAGATGACCGCCACGGTGACCCTCGGCGCCGTCGCCACGCTCGACCTGAGCGTGGAGGGCGGCGAGCACAGGATCAGCGTGAGTGTCACCACCGACGACTGCAGCCGCTTCGACGCTCCGCGCTGCCCGACCGCCGCCGGCGTCGTCGACGCGACCGATGGCTCGACGTTCAAGGTGTCGCTCTCGGTCGAGCGCGGTGACACGGTGCTGATGTCCAGGAGCGTCGACTTCAGCGGGCGGACGCGGATGCACGCCGAGGTCGGCATCGACGCCAAGCTCGACTTCATCGACATCGACGACACCCAGACGGCGAACATCGAGCTGGGTGGCGCGAAACAGCAATTCGGCCCGGTGAACCTGATCTACACCGGCATTCACCACGCGCGCGTCGACATGCCGGGCGGCAGCTACGTCCCCGACCTGAGCGCCGTCGACATCTCGCTCACCGCGCGCGGCCTGACGGTCGGGCGCTCGGCCCTCGGCCAGGTGGGCAACGACATCGCCGCGGAGCTCGACAGGAGCTTCGCCACGCTCGTGGGACGGGAGATCGCCAACTTCAGGAACCTCGAGAACGGCTGGAACAAGCCGAATGAATGTGTCGACCTGAAGTTCAGCCCGGCATCGCGGACGCTCAAGCTGAGCCGCGGCCAGCGCGGCTCGATGTCCGTGCAGGCGATCGCCAAACAGGGCGGCGGAGCGGCGCACGGCAGCTGGACGCGCACCGCACAGCAGAACGGAAGCTTCAGCCCCGACAAGGTCGAGGGGCCCTCGGCCGGCTTCTCGTACGAGGTCACGAACGCGGGCAAGGGCATCGTCGTCAGCACCGCGGTCCGAGTTACCTCCAGGGCCGGTGTCGGCGAGGGCAGCTGGGAACAGCAGACCGAGGATGCCCCGCTCTACCGCGGAACGCTGACCGGGACACGGGGCGAGACATACGTGCCTGGTAACTGCGGCGGTGGATGGCAATTCACCTACAGCGCCCGCCTGGCGGCATCAACTGCATTCGATGAGCCGTTCCCGATCTTCGACCCGGGCGGCAGCGGGCCGGAGGGTGGAGGTGCCCAGGGCTACGACGAAACAGGCAACGGCACGTACACGGTCGAGCCATGCGACGGGCGATCCGGGTGCTCCACCAACCTCTCCCTCGACCCTGCTTCCGCCTACCACGTGATCGCGCTCTTTGGCGCCGATGGCGACACCGTCGGCGTGGACGTCGACATCGGCAATGTCGCGCATGGTGAGAACTGCGGGTTCGGGATCTTCACTCTCGGATCCGGAACCTTCCCGCGCAGCGCCATCGGGAACGACACGATCACAGTCGAGCTCACGTTCAACAGTGGCCTGGTCTTTGGCAACGGCACGCTGACGCTGACGAGGGTCAACTGATTGACCCGCTACTCGTTCGTCATCCAGGTCCACCCCGGCGGCGTCTCCACGCTCGAGAACCTCGCCACGCGCGAGCGCGTGAAGATCGACGGGTTCGACACGGTGGGCTTGCAGATCGAGCACTGGCTCGAGGAGCTGCAGGCGGATGAGCCGCTCCCCACCGCAGGGCAGGCCGAGGGCGGCGAAGGCGCACCGAGATGAGGCGCCGGGCACGCTGCTGAGCGCCTAAGCCGTTCGCGAGCCCGCCGTCGCCGTCGCCCTTCCCCAGCGACCGGGGATGTTGCGCAGGCTCAGATAGCCGATCCGGTCGGGAAGCGCGGGGTTGACCGTCAGCTCTCCGTCTCGGGGCTCGAGCCCGAGCAGTGTGCGCAGGAACAGGAGCGGCGCCCCCGTCGACCAGGCCTGCGGACGCGCGGCCGTCGGGTACTCGACCGGGAAGTCGGTGAGCGCGCGCGGATAGCCCGCGAACACCTCCGGCAGGCGGTACTCGAAGTGCGTCGCCGCCTCGACCAGCGCCATGCCGATCGCGAGCGCTTCCTCGCGATAGCCGTACGCCGCCAGCCCGTGCGCTATCAGCGAGTTGTCGTGCGGCCAGACGGTGCCGTTGTGGTACTCGATCGGGTTGTAGCCGGCATGGCCTTCGGCCATGGTCCGCACGCCCCAGCCGGAGTAGAGCCGTTCGCCCATCAGATGACGAACCAGCTCGGCGGCCGGCTCGGAATCGACGATCCCGCTCCAGAGCAGGTGGCCGACGTTCGAGGTCAGGCTGTCGACCTGACGCTTGTCCCCGTCGAGCGCGAGCGCGTAGTAGCCGCCCTCGGCGACCCAGAACGCCTCGTGGAAGCGCCGGCGCAGCTCGGCCGCGTCGTGCTCGAGCCGGCGTGCCAGCTCGTCGTCCCCCCAGATCTCCCGCGCGAGCCGCGCGACGCGGCGCTTCGCGTCATAGACGTAGCCCTGGATCTCGCAGGTCGCGATCGGCGGCCGCGCGATCGTCCCGTCGCCGAAGAGCATCGAGTTGCAGGAGTCCTTCCAGCACTGGTTCACGAGCCCGGTCTCCTCGTTGCGGCGCTCGTACTCGACGAAGCCGTCGCCGTCGCTGTCGCCGTGGAGGTCGATCCACGAGAGCGCCGCACGCGCGTTGGGCTCGAGCTGGCGGACGAGCTCGGCGTCCCCGGTCCAGCGCTCCAGCTCGTCGAGCAGGATCAGGAAGAGCGGGCTCGCGTCGGCGCTGCCGTAGTACGGCGAATGCGGGCGCTCGCCGAGCACCGTGAGCTCGCCGAAGCGCAGCTCGTGCAGGATCTTGCCGGGCTCCGCCTCGCGGAAGTCGTCGAACGCGATCGCCTGGCGGGCGGCCAGCGCGAGCAACGTCGTGCGCGCGAGCTCGGGACGCATCGGCAGCGCCTGGTAGCTCGCGATCAGGCTGTCGCGGCCGAAGAGCGCCATGAACCAGGGCAGGCCCGCCGCCGGAAAGCTGGCGCCGGGCGGGTTCTCGGCGACGCAACGAAGCGCGGCGAGGTCCGCGATGCTGCGGTCGTACAGGCGGACGAGATCCTCCCAGTCGGACTCGAGCGCCGGCGCGTCCCGCTGCCAGACGTCGAGCGCGTCGCGCAGCTCTTTTCGCGTGCGCGTGAACGACGCCGTCCCACGCGGCAGCGCGGCCTCGGCCTGCGGACGCACCTCGAACGACAGCCGGCGCTCCTCGTGCGGGCCGAGCTCGGCGCGGCAGCGGAAGCCGTCCGACACCGCCTCGACACCGTCCGACGCGATCACACGCGTCTCACGCACGAACGAGTCGCCGTTCCGGTACGTCAGGCGCAGCTCGCCGCCGCCGGGCTCACGGCGGATGGTGCGATCGCGCACCGTCCGATCCCTGACCTCGAACATGTCCGCAAAGTCGGTGTCGACCTCCAGCCTGAGCTCCAGCGCGACCGGCTCGCTGGCGTGGTTCATCACGACGAGCTCCTCGATCCAGGAGCCGCGGACGAGGCGGCGGCGCATCAGCGACACGGTCGGATTCCGTGCGACCGATTCCCCGGACGGCACCAGGAAGAACTGGACGGCGAAGTACTCGGAGTCGGCGACGGAGAGGGTGTCGAGCTCGCGCCCGTCGAGCGTCAGCAGCCAGCGACTGACGAAGCGGGTGTCGTCGGAGAAGAAGCCGTGCATGCGGTCGGGCGCCGCCGCGAGATCGCCGCGCTCGTCACCGACCACGAATGTGCTGCCGTCGAAGACGCTGAAGATGCGGTCGGGCATGGCTCAGCCCAGCCATACCCAGGCGCGCTAGCCCTTACCGAGCTCGCGGTGCGCGGCAGCGGCGCACGCGGGCCCTAGGCGAATTGCCTGCCCAGATTGGCCATCGTCTCGTCCACTGTTCGCGCGATCGCTCGCCGCACGACGGTCCGGTCGAGCACGCCCCGCCAACCTGGCCGCGGTGAGTACTCGACCGCGATTCGGTAGTCGAGCTCGCCGTTGGTGCTCTCGAAGTAGCGCCAGTGCCGCGCCGCGGGGAGGCCGCGCTGCTCGCTCGTGTACTCCACGAGGCGGCGCGGCTCGATGCGCGCGAGGGTCATGTCGAGCTCCACATCGCGCCCCAGCATCCGCAGCGTGATCCTGGCCCGGTCGCCGGGCGAGCGCCAGCGCGAGCTCGGATCGAGGCGCACGAAGCGCGGCCAGTACTCGGGCCAGCGGGCCGGGTCGGTGATGTAGTCGAAGCCCTCCTGGATGGACACCGGGAAGCGGCGCTCCGCCTCAATCCGCACGTCGCGAGGGGCCATGCAACCAGTAAGACGCCGCGCAGCGCCGAATAATTCCCCGGGCCATCGCCGGGCATGATGAACGCCCGAGCGCGATCGTCGACATCGGAGGCAGGGCATGGAGCAGGAGAGGACGTTGTCCGTGTGCATCGCCGGGGCCACCGGCTGGACCGGGCGAGCGCTCGTGCAGGGCGTCCTCGACGCTCCCGACCTCACCCTGCGGTCGGCGGTCAGCCGCTCGGCGGCCGGTCGCGACCTCGGCGAGGCGCTCGGCCGAGACGCGCTCGGCGTCCCGGTGTACGAGACCGTCGGCGAGGCGCTCGACGGCGTCGACGTCCTCATCGACTACACGTCCGTGACGGTGGTCAAGGCGAACGCTCTGGCCGCGATAGAGATGGGCGTTGCGGTTGTGATCGGCACGTCGGGCCTGACGGCGGACGATTACGCGGAGCTCGACGGAGCGGCCCGCGAGCGCGGCGTGGGTGTGGTCGCGTCGGGCAACTTCTCGCTCACAGCCGCGATGTGCCAGGCGGGGGCGCTGCTCGCGGCCCGCCACCTGCCGCACTGGGAGGTCATCGACTACGCGAGCGCCACGAAGCCGGACGTGCCGAGCGGGACGGCCCGCGAGCTCGCCGAGCGCCTCGGTGAAGTCCGCGAGCCGGAGCTGGGCCACCCCATCGAGGAGCTGCACGGGCCGCGGGAGGCGCGCGGCGCGACGATCGCCGGCACGCAGGTGCATTCCATCCGCGTGCCGAGCTTCGTCGTCTCGACCGAGATCGTGTTCGGCCTCCCGGACGAGCGGCTGACGATCCGCCACGACGCCGGCGGGTCGCCCGAGCCCTACGTCGCGGGAACGCTGCTCGCCGCGCGGCGGGCGCCGGAGCTCGCTGGGCTCACGCGCGGGCTCGACAGGCTGCTGGTCGGCGGCGACTAGGACAGAACGCTCAGCGAGCGAAGTAGCTGCCGCCGGAGTTTGCAGACGCCAGTCTGATCAACGCCGGGACTTCCAGTCCTCGACGGTGATCGCGTAGCGCTCGTGATCCCGCCATCGCCCACCCACCTTCACGTACCGGGGTGAGAACCCCTCGAGGCGGAAGCCACAGCGCTTGACGAGTCCCCTCGAGGGCTCGTTGGCGGGCTGGACATTTGCCTCGACGCGGTGGAGGCGAAGCCTCGTGAAGGCGTGCCGCAGTGTGAGCTCGAGGCCCTCACTCATGAGGCCCCGACCCGCGTAGGGCTCACCGGCGGCGAAGCCGAGGTAGGCGCTCTGGAAGCCGCCGCGGAAGATCTGCGAGAGATGAAAGGAGCCGGCGATCGCGCCGCCGTCTTTCAGACAGACCAAGAGGAACTCGTACTCGTCGGTGCGGCCGCGGCGGATCAGCTCGTCGAACGCGTCGGGAGTCTCGGGGGCGTAGATCCAGGGGCGCAGGTGGCGCCGGCTGCTGCGCATGAGCTGGATGAACTCCTTGCGATCTCCGGGCCGCGCGAGACGCAGCACGACCCGGCCGGAAGTGGGCGCCACGGGCGCGATCCTAGGCGCCTGGCGATGAATCCCGCCCAGCTGGGCAGTCTCAAGGCCATATGAGCAAGGTCATCGCAAACATCACCACGTCGGTCGACGGTTACATCGCAGGACCGGACGACGGTCCAACCAAGGGCCTCGGCGAGGGCGGCGAGCGCCTTCACTACTGGGTGTTCGGCGGGCCTTGGAGCTATGAGAAGGAGCCGCGAGGGGAGCCGACCGGGCCCGACGCCGAATGGCTCGCCGAGGTCAGCTCGAGGCTGGGCGCCGTGGTCGGCGGGCGCTGGACCTACGAGTCCGCCCGGCACTGGGGGGACGAGAACCCGTTCGGGGTGCCTTTCTTCATCGTCACCCACCGCCCCGAGGAGGAGCCCGAGGGCGACCACTTCAAGTTCGTCGCCGGCGTCGAGGAGGCCGTCGAGCGCGCACGCGAGGCGGCGGGCGACAAGGACGTCAGCGTGATGGGCGGAGCGGACGTGATCCGCCAGGCGCTCAACGCCGGCCTCGTCGACGAGCTCAGCATCATCATCGCCCCGGTCGTTCTCGGCGGCGGCAAGCACCTGTTCGACGGGTTCTCGCAGTCGCTCGAACTGGAGCACATCGGCGTGCGGCAGTCGCCCTTCGCGACTTTCATCGACTACCGGGTCAAGGCGACCTGACGCACGGCCGCGTGGGAGTACTCGTCGCGCCGCAGCAGCATGGCGACGAGCATGCTCGGCAGCATCACGACGTGCTCGACCATCAGCAGCGCGCCGATGTCGTCCACGAGCCCCGCGCCGAGCAGCGCGATCACGCCGGCAGTCGGGATCAGCATCGACGCTGCCATCTCGTTCGAGGCGGCCCAGCCGTGACCGCGGTAGCGCATCCAGGCGACCATCGGCACGGTCATCGTCACGCCCATGGCGAGCAGGAGCAGCGCGGGCGCGTCGCTTCTGAGCTCGGCCGAGCTCACACCGGCCGCAGCAAGCGCGACCAGCGCGGGCGCGAAGAGCACGCCCATGCCGAGGAACATCGCGGCGACCATCTCGGCGTAGTGGCGGATGAAGTGGCGGCTGGACTTGGTCATGAGGACTCCCTTCTGTGTTGTTCTTGATACCCCCTGGGGGTATCGGATGAGCGGCACCGTAGTCATCCGCCGAGACCGCGTCAACCCCGACCGGGGGTCGCGTGACCAACGTCACACGGCGATGAGTACCGTCGTCGCATGACCGAGCACGAGGGCGGCACCTTCGTCTTCGCCGACATCGCCGGCTACACCGCGCTCACCGAGGCCCACGGCGACGCCGACGCCGCCGAGCTCGCGGCGACGTTCTGCCGCGAGATGTCACAGGCCGCGCGAGCGAGCGGCGGCGAGGTGATCAAGTCCATCGGCGACGCTGTGATGGTCCGCCACGCCGACCCGTCTGCGGCGGTGCTGCTGGGGCTCACAGCTGCCCACGACGTGATGGCCGGGCACGGCTTCCCCGCCGTCCGCGTCGGGATGCATCACGGTCCCGCCATCTGCCGCGAGGGCGACTGGTTCGGTGCGACCGTGAACCTGGCCGCGCGCGTAGCCGGCGTCGCAGCCGGCGGCGAGGTGCTCGTCACGGACGCGGTACGCGACGGCGCCGGCGTCCTCGAGGGCGTCGAGTTCCAGAGCCGGGGGCACCAGCGGATGCGCAACCTGACCGCGCCCGTGCCGATCTACGTTGCCGTCGCCGACCAGCGCAGCCGCGACGACCACGACATCGACCCGGTCTGCCGCATGCTGGTCGCCGAGGGCCGCGAGGCCGGGACGCTTCGGCACCGGGACGCGCTGTACCGCTTCTGCTCGCACGACTGCGCCCGCCAGTTCCTGCGCGATCCGGACGCGTACACGGCGCCCTAGGCCGGCGTGAAGTTCGTCAACTTGCTGCGGCTCAGCCCTACGCGGACCCGACGACGATCAGTATCCCGGGCCGTAGGTCGAGGACGTCGTCCGCGATGTGGTCGTCCAGCAGAGTCGGGCTGCCCCCGGCGAACACCACGGTCGGCAATGAAACCCCGCGTGCATCGGCCGGCTGCATGTCCAGACACTCGTGCGGATCTGGCGGTGGAAGTCGAAGGTCCATTGGGCGCCTCGTGTTCTTAATACCCACAGGACGCCGCTCGAATCGCAACCGCGCCGCGCTAGCGTCCACCGGGCGAAGCTTCGATCGCCCGCAGCGCGTCGGCGGGATCCCGATACAGGGTCGCGCGCAGGAGCTTCTCGTCCTCGAACTCCCACAGGTTCGCGATTCGCTGTGTGAAGGGGACGCCGCTCTCCTTGCCGCGCATGTGTGTCGACATGACGATCACGACGCGGCCGTCGGGCGCCGGCATCAGCTCCTCGACCTCGACGCGCCATTCCTCCCAGGTCACGTCGATCTCCCTGAAGTAGCGGCGAATGCCCGCGTGCCCGGTGTAGGGCCTCGCCTCGAGCTGTGCCATCAGGGAGGAGAACTCGATCTCGGGGTGGCAGACCTCGAGCGCCGCCTCGACGTCGCGATCGGTGATCGAGTCCGCAAACGCCCGAACGAGCCGAATGCGCTCATCCCACATTGGTCGCGAGTATCGCTGGTCTCGCTGCGGGTGAGGCCGCTCAGTAGCGGGCGAAGTCCTCGGCGCCGATCAGATCGAGCTCGAGCGCCGTCGCGAATCGGTCGGCCTCCTCGGCCAGTTGCTCGCGGCTGAGGATCTCTGCCTCGCGGCGCATGCGCGCCACGGCGATGTCGAGCTCGCGGTCGAACTGGGCCGCGTCCAGATTGCTGACGATCGCCTCGCGGCGCATGTGGCAGGCCCCGCAGCGCAGCAACATCCACCAGCGGTCCGCGTCCTTGGGACCCCACTCCACCGGGTGGACGAAATCGGCTCCGCACGCGGGGCAGTCCGCGAGCGATGCCGGGCGACGTCGAAAGATGCGCTTGAACATGAACGGGGCCAGGTCGTCCGCATCCCAGTCTCACCCATCTGCGCCTCGACTGCCAGTCCAATCGCAGATGAATTTCGATCCCAGCCGGTACGGTTGGCGAGTGCCGTCCGCGGACGCCCACGTGCTACGAGATCGCGGGCCATGAGGTTCGGATCACGAGCCCGGGCAAGGTGATGTTCCCCGAGCGTGGCGCAGACGAAGCTCGACCTCATCGAGTACTACCTGAGCGTCGCCGATCCGGTCCTGCGCACGATGGGCGGCCGGCCGGTGCTCATGCAGCGCTTTCCGCGGGGCGCCGGCGGGCCGTCGTTCTTCCAGAAGCGCGTGGGCGAGGGTACGCCGGAGTGGCTCGAGACGACCACGGTCATGACGGTCAACGGCACGCCTTCACGGGCGCTCGTCATCGCCGACCTTGCGCACGTCGCCTGGGCGGTGAACATGGCCTGCCTGGGCTTCCACGTCTGGCCGTATCTGGCCGCCGACCCCGACCACACCGACGAGCTCCGGCTCGATCTCGACCCCCAGCCCGGCACCGACTTCGCGGAGGCCGTCGAGGCCGCGGCCCAGCTCAAGGTGTTGCTCGACGAGCTCGGCATCCTGGCCTTCCCGAAGACGACCGGCAACCGCGGGCTGCACGTTTACGTCCGGCTCGAGCCGCGCTGGGACTCGTACGCCGTTCGCTCCGCAGCGGTCGCGGTGGCGCGCGAGCTCGAGCGCCGCCACCCGGAGCTGATCACGGCTGCGTGGTGGAAGGAGGAGCGGGGCGAGCGCATCTTCGTCGACTACAACCAGAACGCGCCTCACAAGACCGTCTTCGGCGCATGGTGCGTGCGCGCGCGCCCGGGCGCCCAGGTGTCGACTCCGTTGAGCTGGGACGAGCTGCGCGAAGTCGATCCCGACGAGCTGACGATCGCGACCGTGCCCGGTCGCAACGACCCGTGGGCCACGATCAACGACAAGCCGCAGTCACTCGAGCCGCTGCTCGAGCTGCACGAGCGCGACATGGCCGCCGGCCTGCTCGACGCGCCCTGGCCGCCGGTCTATCCCAAGCAGCCGAACGAGCCCCCGCGCGTGGCACCGAGCCGGGCCCGGAAGGATTGACTGAGCCGCTCGCGTCGAGAGGGCCGTCGCGGCCTGCCACGCCTGTACTCGGCAACCGTCAACCCCGCGGGGATGGTGGTCTCGATGTACTCGAGGGGAACGCTCAGTTGGAGTTGTTCGGTCGTGCGTGTCATGACGAGAAGGCTCCGTCCGACCGGGGTGAGTTGTCTTCACCCACGGGCCCATCCCACCCCGGTGATCTGAAACGGCCGGCGCCCGCCGAGTGGGCGGGCGCCGGTGCTGCGGGAGTGGGTATTCGATCTACGCCTTCGCAGGCACCACCTCCGGCTCGCGGTTGAGCTTGGGGATCCAACCGAGGCGCTCGGGGAGCCACCAGTTGCGGTCGCCGAGCAGCTTCATCGTCGACGGGAGCAGCACGCCGCGGATGATCGTGGCGTCGATCAGCACCGCCGCCGCGAGGCCGACGCCCAGCTGCTTCATCTGCAGCTCCGAGCTCAGCGCGAACATCGAGAACACGGCGACCATCACGATCGCTGCGCTCGTGACCACGCCGGCGGTGCTCTTGATGCCGTGCTCCACTGCGTCCTCCGTCCTCATACCGCGATCAAACGCCTCACGGATGCGGCTCAGGATGAACACGTGGTAGTCCATCGAGAGCCCGAACAGGATCACGAACAGGAACAGCGGCAGCCAGGCAGCGATCGCCCCGTTGCCCTCGAAGCCGAGCAGACCCTCGGCCCAGTCGGACTGGAACACCAGCACCAGCAGCCCGTAGGCGGAGCCGACGGACAGCAGGTTGAGCGCGATCGCCTTGATCGGCACCACCAGGGACCTGAACGTGACCAGCAGCAGTAGGAACGCCGCCGACAGCACGAACGCGAACACGTACGGCAGGTTGCCGATCATCGCGTCGTTGAAGTCGCCGGTCATGGACGCCTCACCGGTCGTGTAGGCCTCCACCCCGGCGACCTCGCCGAGGGTTGCCGGCACGAGCTCTCCGCGCAGCGCATCCACGGCGCGATTCGCCCGGTCGTCCGTGCCGCTGCCGGTGATCGGCAGCGTGACGATGGCCACCGTCTGATCGGAGCTGAGCTCGACCGTGGCCCCGCGCTCGAACAGGGCCGGACGATCAGCCGCCTCCGTCTCGAGCGAGTTGATGGCCGACACCACCGCGGGGTCGGTCACGTCATCGGCCTTGACCACCACCATCTCCGCGCTGCCCTCGCTCGGGAAAGCCGCCTGGATGCGGTCATAGGTCCGCATCACCTGCAGGTCACGCGAGAAGTCCTCGCTGCCGCCCAGCGACGTCTGCATGCCGAGCGCCGGGACCGCGAGCGCGACCAGCACGCCGGCGGACACGAGCGCCGAGACGAGCGGGCGGCGCAGGACGCGGTCGAGGAAGCGCGACCACAGGCCGGCGTCCCCGACCCGGTTCTTCATGCGCGCAACGAGCGGCACGCGGCCCTTGTCGACACGGTCGCCGAGCTTGGAGAGCACGGCGGGCAGGACAGTCACCGAACCCGCCACGGCCACGGCGACAACCATGATCGTGCCGGTGGCAAACGAGGCGAAGGTAGAGATCCCTGACAGGTACATGCCGGCCATGGCGACCATCACGGTCAGGCCGGAGACCACGACCGCACGACCGGAAGTCGCAGCGGCCGCCTCAATGGCGGCGTCCTGTTGACGTCCAGCGGCCCGCTCCTCGCGCTCGCGCTTGAGGTAGAAGAGGCTGTAGTCAACGCCAACGGCCATCCCGACCAGGAGCACCACGTGCATCACCTGGGCGTCCACCGGCGCGATGTGGCTGACCGGGCCGAGCAGCCCCAGCGTGGCGAACACGCTGGTGAGTGCCAGCAGAATCGGAATACCCGCCGCCACCAGGGCGCCGAACGCGAACACCAGGATGATCAGCGTGAGCGGGATGGTCAGGAGCGTCGACTTGCCCATCTCCTCGTTGCTCTTGTCAAGCAGCGCCTTGGTGATGCTGGCGTCGCCGGCCTCCGCGATACGTAGCTGCGGATGCGCCTTTGCGGCGGCGTGCACCGCCGCCAGCGAGCCGACCACCGACTTCTCGGTCGCGTCCGAATCGCCCGGCAGCTCGAACGTCACGAGGGCAGAATGACCGTCAGGCGACACCTGGCCGTCACCCTCATACGGGCCGACGACGTTGTCCACGCCCGTCGTGTGCTTCAGGCGCTTGGTCACGTCGGCGACCGCCGCCCGAAACTGGGCGTCGCCCGCCGCGAGCCTGTTGCTCTGCACAAGCACCTGCTCGGAGGCCTTGTCCTCGAACGCCCCGTTCAGGACTCTGGCCGCCTGGCCCGACTCCCCTGGACCGGAGGCGTTCTGCTCGATCTCCTTCTGCGGCAGGACGTTGAAGCCCACCAGCGCGGATATGAGCACGAACGCCAGCCATCCGAAGATCGCCTTCCTCCGATGCTGGACGCTCCAGCGCCCGATCCTTGCCGTGATGTTGCTTGGTGCTTGCATTGCTCCCCCTTGGGTCGATTTGCGCGGCGCATCGTCCGAGGAGACGGGGTGAGCTGTCTTCGACCGGGTCGCAATTTCACCCGGGTGAGGAGGGCGGGTAGGGTCGGCGCGGATGGCTCCGCGCGTTGCGATCGTTTCGGGTGCGGCCGGCGGACTCGGCGGGCCGATAGTCGCCCGGCTTGAGGAGGACGGCTTCGCCGTAGCCGGCTTCGACGCGGAGGTGGACGTCAGCGACCCGAGCGCGGTCCGGGCGTACATGACTGAGATCGACCGTGAGCTTGGTCCGCCCACGGTGCTGGTCACGGCCGCGGGGGTCCAGCGCACGGGTCCCAGCGAAGCCGTCACGGAAGCCGATTGGAGCTTGGTGATCGACGTCAACCTCACCGGCACGTGGAATGCCATTCAGGCGGTGCTGCCGGGCATGCTCGAGCGCGGGAGCGGTCGCATCATCACGATCTCGTCCGAGGTGGGGCTCGGGGGACTTCCCGGCTACGCCGCCTACGCCGCGTCCAAGGGCGGGGTGATCGCGCTCACCAAGGCCTTGGCGCGTGAGCTTGCCCCGCGCGGGATCTGCGTGAACAGCGTGGCGCCCGGTCCCCTGGCGGCGGGCATGTTCCTGCAGGGACCGGCGCACAACGACGAGTGGCTGGCCGCGAACGTGCCGATCGGCCGTGTCGGCCGGCCGAGCGAGATAGCCGCAGTGGTGGCCCTTCTTGCGGGTGACGAGGGCGGCTACTTCGTGGGCCAGGTCCTCTCGCCGAACGGGGGGACGGTGATCTGACCTCCGCGCCCGCAGGACGCAATCCGGTCTTCGGCCTGGAGCAGCGGGGTTTCGATCACGTGCCGGAGGCAGAGCGCAGGATGACGCTCCCGGAGACCGCCTACTTCTGGGTAGGCGCCAACGCCAACCTGTTCTTCCTTTCGGTTGGGGTGATCGCCTTCGAACTGGGCCTCGGGATCTGGCAGGCGCTGGTGGCGGTCGTGCTCGGGTCGAGCCTTTTCGCAGCGGTCGGACTGGCGTCGATTGCCGGCGTCCGCAGCGGTCTACCCACGATGACCTTCACGCGCGCGGCGTTCGGTTCGCGGGGCAATGTCCTCAACGGGCTGCTCACGTGGGCCGGACTGGTGGCATTCGAGGCGATCAACTGCATCTTCGGCGTCTTCGCGCTGCTCGCGCTGGTCTCGTACGCCGGTTGGAACCCCCCGGACGCGGCGGCCAAGGTGGTTGCGACGGCGGTGATTCTCGGCGTCGCGGCGGCAATCGCCATCTATGGCCACGCCACGATGGTGCACCTCCAGCGGTTCTTCGCCGTGGCGCTCACCGTGGTCCTCGTCGCAGTGCTGGGCTATTCCGTCGGCGGCGTGGATTGGTCCGCCGGCAGCGATGGCTCCGTCGGAGCGTGGGCGACGGTGGCGGGGATCCTCGCCGCCGGCGCGGTCGTGGCATCGGGGCCGATCTCGTATCTCTTCAACGCGCCCGACTTCGTCCGCTACCTCCCGAGCCGGACCCCGGGCAGATCGATCTTCTGGACGGTCCTCCTGAGCAGTGGCCTGATTGCGCTTCTGCTCTCGGTGATGGGTGTGCTGCTTGCCTCCCGCGGCGACATGTCGGACCCGATCACCGGGGTGGAGCCGTTCGTGCCCGGCTGGCTCTACGTGCTTTACATCCTCGCGGCCGCGGGAGGCTCGATCGCCAACAACGTCGTGGCGTTCTACTCCTCCGGGCTCTGCCTGCAGGCCGTGGGCCTGCCCCTGAAGAGATACGTGGCGACGGCGGTCGACACCGTTCTCTCGGGCGGGATCGTGCTCTACATCCTCTTCGTCGAGGACTTCACCACGGTCCTCCACGACTTCGTGGCCCTGCTCGTGGTCTGGCTCGGTCCGTTCGGCGCCGTATGGCTCACCGATGGCCTGATGCGTGGTTGGCGCTACGACGCCGCCGAGATCCACGACGTCAGCGCCGCCAGCAAGCATTGGGGTTGGCACGGCTTCAACCTCGCCGGCTGGACTGCCCTGGTGGCTGGAATGGGAGTGTGCCTGCTGACAATCAACGCCCCGATCCTCGATGGACCGCTCAGCAAGGCGCTGGATGGAGCCGACCTCACCTGGACGCTCGGGCCCCTTACGAGCGCGCTCGTCTACTGGGCGCTCGCGCGCGGCCGGCTTCCTCAGAGCAGCCCGAGCTCGCGGGCCCGCGCCACCGCGGCTACGCGTGAATCGACGTCGAGCTTGCGGTAGATGCCGCGGACATGGGTCTTCACCGTATTGCGCGAGACGAACAGCTCGTCGCCGATTCCGGCGATTGACAGCTCGCTCCCGAGCAGACGCAACACCGACATCTCTCGAGCCGACAGCTCCTCCACCGCTGTCAACCCCGCGGCTGGTGCCTGGGGCCTGCCCCTCATGCGGCGCTCGACATCGTCGAGGAGGTGGCCGAACATTCCCGGGCTCGGGCAGTCCTTGAGCACCGCTCGTGCGCTGCGAAGGGTGGTCGCTGTCGCGTCGCGGTCCCCCAGCATCGAGTGCACCGCGGCCAGCGCGGCGAGCGCATACATCTGCTCGGGCCGCGCGACGCCGCGCTGTCCCAGCACCACGGCTCGCTCGAGCCGCTCCCGACTCCGCTCCAGCTCGCCCGCATCCGCTGCGAGCTGCCCGGCCACGGAGGACGCCATCGACCCCATCCAGTACTCGGCGAGCGACTGCTGTGCGCACAGCTCGTCCGCGGCTGCCACCCAGCGGGACGCCGCCGCCACGTCACCCGACGCGTAGGCCGCTGCCGCCAGGGTGCCCTGAGCCCGCAGGACGGCCATGCTGTTGGCGCCCGAGCGCGCGATCCCCACGGCCTGCTCGAGCACCGGCATCACGTCCTCCCATGGAGCGCCGCGGAAGTGCCTTGCCGCGCCGAGGGTGGCAAGGGCGACAGCTCGCCAGGTCGACTCCGGATCGTCCTCCAGCTCCACCGCCTGGGCGCCAAGCTCCTCGGCCGCGGCGAGATCACCCGCCCGGTAGGCGAGGGTCGCCCGCAGCATCGCCACGCTCGAGGCCACGCTGGCGCCGCCCTCGGGGAGCACGCGGCCGTCGTCCGCGGCGGCGGTGGCTTCCGCCCAGCGGCCCGCGGCGGCAGGCTCGCCGAGGTCGAGCGCCAGCCACGCGCGCGCAAGGCAGAGCCGCGGATCGGCGGTCACCAGCTCGACCGGAAGAGCGTCGAGCCACCGAATCACCGTGGCGCCGCGCCCGGCCTGCAACCAGCGGTTCCACGAGGTGGCGATCAGATCCGCGGCCGCAGCCTGGCGCCCGGCAGCGAGCATGTGCCCAACGGCCGCGGAGACGTCGCCCGCGTTCGCGAACCAGGCACCCGCCCGGGCGTGAAGCTCGGCGATGTACTCGGCCGAGCGGGAGTCCGCGAGTTCCCGACGGAGGACCTCGCGGAAGACGTGGTGGTAGCGGAACCACTCGCCCCGGCCATCGAGAGGGATGACGAAGAGGTTCGCGCGCTCGATCAGGTCGAGCAATCGTCGCGACGCCTCGTCCCCGCGCACCACGTCGCACAGCGGGGCGCAGAACCGGTCGAGAATGCAGGTATCGACGAGGAAGGCACGTGCCTGGTCGTCCTGGCCGGATAAGACCTCCTCGCCCAGGTAATCCACAAGGTGGCGGTCGTAGCCCAGGTCGTCAACCTGGGCGTCCGGCCGATCGCGCAGCGAGAGGCCGGCGAGGTACAGGCCTGCCGCCCAGCCCTCGGTCCGGTCCCGGAGCACCTCCAGCTTCTCGGAGGGCAGCGCCAGCGCAAGCGTCTCGTTCAGCAACGACGCGGCTTCGGCGTCGCTGAAGCGAAGCTGCTCGCTGAGGATCTCGCCGAGCTCGCCGCGAGCGCGCAGCCGCGACACGTCGACCGGCGGCTCGGAGCGTGTGGCAATGACCAGGTGAGAGACAACCGGCAGGTGCTCAAGGAGGAATCGGACTCCCTGATGGATCTCGGGCTCGGAGATCAGGTGGTAGTCGTCCAGAACGAGCACATGCTCGTTCTCGGTGGCGACGAGGGAATTCACGAGAACGGGGAGAGCGGCGTCGCGGACCGAGGCTCCCGGCGCCGCGACCGCAGACTCGAAGGACGACGGGATCTCAACGTCTGCCTTCCGTAGGGCTGCTGAGACGTAGGCCCAGAAGCGCGCCGGGTCGTTGTCGTCCCCGTCGAGTGTCAGCCAGGCAAAGGGAACGTCGCCCTCCGCGTCGCGCCACTCCGCCAGCAGGCTGGTCTTGCCCCAGCCGGCCGGAGCAGCAACAAGGTTGAGACGCCGGTGGAGCCCGTTCCTGAGGCGTTCCACGAGAGCTCCCCGCGGCACGTGACCGGGCCGCATGCGCGGCGCCTCGATCTTGGTCAGAACCAGGGGGGTCCCGTCCATCCGGCGAATCTACCCCACCTTCACCCGGGTGATCCCGAGCGTCGGACGAAGACAGATCACCCCGGTCGGCGAAAGAGTGACGGCATGAGCACTCTCGTCACCGGAGGAGCCGGATTCATCGGGGGCAACCTGGTCGGCCGCCTGCACGACGCGGGCGCGGAGGTGTTGAGCTACGACCGGGGTCCACGGTCCCGGCCGTTTCCGCAAGGCGTGACGGCGGTGCCTGGCGAGCTGTTCGACCAGAGCCGCCTGGCGGCCACGATCGCCAGGAACGGAGTGGAGCGCGTAGTCCATGCGGCCGGGATGTCGGATCCGCTGTTGTCGCTTGGGATGCCGGCCGCGACCGTCACGGCCAACGCCACGGGCACGCTCCATGTACTCGAGGCAGCACGGCTAGCCAACTTCCGTGGCCGGATCGTGCTCCTCTCCTCGACGGCCGTCTACGGTGACAACGCCGGCCCGATCGACGAGAGCGCCCCGCTTCGGCCGCGCACTCCCTTCGCAGCCGCCAAAGCACTTGGCGACCTTCTCGCCAGCGTGTATATCGATCGGTTCGGCCTCGACGTCGTCTCGCTGCGGCTCTCCGAGGTCTATGGACCCGGGGCCGGGCACGACAGCCTCTTCCAAGAAATCGTCAGCGCCGCTCTCCGCGCGCAACGCCTCCACGTCGGCGCAGGTGCAGAGCAGCTGTACCACCTCGTTCATGTCGAGGACGCCTCCCGGGCGGTGGTGGCGGCCCTCGATGCCCGGGACCCGGTCTCTCGCGTTTACAACGTGAGCGGGGGCGATCCCTCGGCGCTCGGACATGTCGTCGCCCTCGTCCGGGATCAGCTGCCCAGCGCTGCGATCGAGCTTGGATCAGGCCGCCTCGACCGGCTCGATGACCAAGGGACCATCGACAACAGGGCCGCGGACCGCGAGCTCGGATATCGACCGCGCTGGGGACTGGCTCGCGGCATCGACGACCTCTTCGTTTGGCATGAGTCGAACCGTGCGCTGACCCTGACGAGGGGAGCGGCATGACCTCTGGACGCCTGCTTGCAGCCACCGTCGCCGGCGGGCTCCCAGGATGTCCTCACCGCGCTACTCGACGCCCGGGAACCAGACTCCGAAGCGGGTGCAGAGGTCGGGAAGGCTCTCGGGCTGCATGTCCAGGGCGTACCGACCGCACAGCTCGCCGAAGACCTCTGGGTCCGGCGCACCGCCGGCCGCCAGCGGCGCAAGCTCCGCGAAGAACCTCTCGAAGCCGGCGGGGGAGATGATCTCGAGAATCCGCGCGGGCTCGTCGCCCGCGTTCCAGAACGTATGCCACTGCCCTCGAGGCTTGTAGACCAGGTCGCCAGGGCCCGCCTCGACGACATCGTCGCCGAGCAGCGCGCCCATGCGGCCCTCGAGGATGAAGCTGTACTCGTCCTCACGGTTGTGACGGTGCAGCGGCGCGGCGAGCGCGCGCGGCGGCATCGGGTGCTCGACGAGGCTGAAGCGGGTGTCGGCGTCAGCGCCCGGGATCATGAAGCGGACGCCGATGGTCTGCAGCGTGACGGACTCGCCGTCGGTCGGGCCGACAATCGTGGGGGAAGCGGTCGTGAGCATGCTGTGTCTCCTCGTCGATGAATGATTGGACAGTGGTGTACGCTGAAAGCAGCGTAACCCGGGCCGTCCGATCTGTCAAGATTCACCAGACACCGATGTCCGCCGAAACCAGACCGACAAAACGCCGCTACGAGAAGCGGGCCCGCGCGGCCCAGGAGCAAGCGACGCGGCTTCGCGTCATCGACGCGGCGATCGCGCTGCACGGCACAGTCGGGCCGGCGCGTACGACGATCTCGGCGATCGCCGAGCGAGCGGGCGTGCGCCGCGCGACCGTCTACAGCCACTTCCCCGACGAGCGCGCGCTGCTCCTGGGCTGCTCCGGCGCCTGGCTGGAGCGCAACCCGCTGCCCGATCCCGCGACGTGGTCTGCGATCGCTGATCCCGCAACTCGAGTCGAAGCCGCGCTCGACGCGCTCTACGGCTGGTACGAACGGACCGAACCGATGATGAGCGCGGTGCTGCGCGACATGGATGCGATGCCGGTCATCGCGGAGCTGCAGGCCGGGCGTCTGGACTACCTCGCCGACGTCGAAGACGGCCTCGCGTCGGGCTGGGGCGCGCGCGGGAAAAGCGCCACGCGGCTGCGCGCGGCGATCGGCCTGGCGCTGGACTTCTACGCCTGGCGGACGCTCAACGAGCGCGGCCTCAGTCGCCGCGAAGCTGTTGCCCTCATGAGCTCGGCCGTTCGGGCGGCGGCAGCCTAAGGCCGGCAGCTGGCCTCGACGAGCGCGGTGCTGAGCTTCACCGCATCCGCTCGCTCGATGCCGTTGCCTGAGAGTGAGCCCCAGGTTGAGAAGGCGACGGCGTGCCGCAGCGCTCCCCTGAGCAGCTCTCGTCTCCGGCCGCGAGCCTGACGTCCGCTGACGAGGATCTCGACGGCTTCGTCGAGATACGCCTGCAGCGGAGCCACGGCGTCGCGAGCGAAGTCGACGAGCTCGGCGTCACGCAGCACGTTGCTCAGCATCGGCTCGGTGCGCTCGTAGTAGGCATACAGCTCGTCGAGGGCTCGCTCCAGCCGTTGCCGCGGATCGCGAATCGCGCGCCAGTCGCCGAGGTCGGGCCACGGGTTGGCGCTGAAGTAGTGGGTCGAGCAGGCCGCAAACAGGTCGGCCTCCGTGGGGAAGTGCCGGTACAGGGTGCGGCGCTCCACGCCCGCCCGCTTGGCGACGGCGCTCAGCGTCGTGCGGGACGGCCCGACGGTTCCGTGCAGCTCGATCGCGGCCTCGGTGATGCGCGAGTGCGTCTTAGCCATCTCCTCGGCCCGCTTCTTCAGCTCGTATTTGCGCTTGGGCGAACTTTCGCGACTCATATGTGTGTCTTCAATCTTGACATATCGGCCGGGCGCGGTTACGGTCGCCTTTCTGTGACTCACTACTGTGTATCGAAAGGAGAGCCGCATGTCCACCGCAACGCCTGAGCAGGTGCTCGAGTCGATCGTCAGCGGAATCAACTCGGGGAATCTCGAGAGCCTGCTGCCGCTCTACGAGAGCGAGGCAGCATTCGCGAGCGAGCCGGGGAGCCTCGCCCACGGCGCACCCGGCATCAGCGAAGCTCTGACCGGCTTCATCTCCATGAACGGGAAGCTCGACCTCGATGTCACGCGAGTCCTCGAGGTCGACGACCTCGCCCTCGTGACCGGCGTGTGGACGTTCAACGGCACCGGACCAGACGGCGAACCGGTCCGGCTGGCGGCGAAGAACGCGGACGTCCTGCGTCGTCAGGGCGACGGTACCTGGCGCTTCGTGATCGACAACCCGTGGGGAACCGACTGACTGCGGCCGAGGCCCGTACTCGCGGGCGCGGGGACTGGGGGCCCGGGGGTCAGGACCAGTGACCTCTACGGGCGCGACCGGAGCCGTCAGCGGCGACGCTGCCATGACGGGACAACCCGACCCAACGGAGGTCACCATGAGTACGACAGATGTGAACAGCAATACCGCGGTGGAGAAGTCGGACGTAGAGACCGGCCCGAGCAGGTTCGAGGTGACCACGTTGCCGGTCGCCGACGTCGACCGCGCCAAGGCCTTCTACCAGAGCCTCGGCTGGCGACTCGACATCGACTTCAAGCCCACCCCGGACACACGTGGGGTCCAGTTCACCCCGCCGGGGTCGCAGGCGTCGATCCAGTTCGGCCAAGGCACCACAACGATGTCGGAGCCCCTGCAGGGCCTGTTCCTCGTCGTCGAGGACATCGAAGCCACCCGCACGGACCTGATCAGCCGCGGCGTCGAGGTAAGCGAGATCTGGCACATCGAGCCCGGCACGGGCCGCGTCCCAGGCCTCGACCCGCAGCGCCGCTCGTACTTCAGCCGAGCATCGTTCGCGGATCCCGACGGCAACACGTGGGTCCTGCAGGAGATCACGGAGCGACTCCCGGGCCGGGTGGAGGTGCCGGACTCAGGAGAGCTGGCCCAACTCCTGCTCGAGACCGCCGAGCGTCACGGCTCGTTCGAGGCGGTCGCGCCACCGCACGACTGGTGGGACTGGTACGCGGCGTACATGAACGCTCGCCAGAGCGGAAGCACGCCGGACGAGGCCTCCGCGGCCGCCGGGCGCTACATGGCGGAGGTCAAGAACGTCGTCGTCCCGCCGGCGTGAACGTCACCACTCGGCGCTTCGCGAGGTGAGCAGGCCCGACGGGTCCGGTTTACGATCGTTGTTTCAGGATGGACAATCGATTCCCCGGACCGGGACAGCCAGCGAGCCTGGAAGGACGAGATAGCGAGTGCGCCCTCCTCGACGGGTTGGTCGGGGCGATCCGCCAGGGCGATAGCCGCTCGTTGGTTCTGCGGGGCGAGGCTGGGATCGGGAAGACGGCGCTGCTGGAGTATCTGATCGAGTCGGCGTCGGACGTCACGGTCGTCCGGGCGGTGGGGGTGGAGTCGGAGATGGAGCTGGCCTATGCCAGTCTGCATCAGCTGTGCGCACCTCTGCTCGATCGGCTCGAGCCGCTGCCCGCCCCGCAGCGTCAGTCCCTGGAGATCGTGTTCGGACTCAGCTCGGGTCCTGCCCCAGACCGGTTTCTGGTCGGGTTGGGGATCCTGAGCCTGCTCTCAGAGGTGGACGATGAGCGTCCACTGCTGTGTGTCATCGATGACGCGCAGTGGCTCGATCACGCCTCCGCCCTGACGCTCGCGTTTGTCGCCCGTCGCCTGCTGGCGGAGCCCGTCGGGATCGTGTTCGCGGCGCGCGAGCCGAGCGAGGAGCTTGCGCACCTGCCCGAGCTGGAAGTGCACGGCTTGCGCAACGGCGACGCCCGCGCGCTGTTGGACACAGCGGTGCGGTTCAAATTGGACGAGCGAGTGCGTGACCAGATCGTCGCGGAGACACGCGGGAATCCGCTCGCGTTGCTCGAACTGCCGCGAGGGCTGACCCCGACACAGTTGGCCGGCGGGTTCGGGATGGTGGGGACACATGCCGTCCCAGGGCGGATCGAGGAGAGCTACACACGGCGACTCGAGACGCTCCCAGAGGACACGCGGATGGTCTTGCTCGTCGCAGCGGCTGAGCCGATCGGCGATCCGCTCCTGTTGCTGCGCGCCTCCGAGCGACTCGAGATTTCGATCTCGGCAGTTGACGCAGCAACGGACGGGTTGCTCGCGATCGGAGAGCGTGTGACCTTCCGTCATCCGCTGGTGCGCTCAGCGGTGTACCGGTCGGCGACCACGCCGGAGCGCCGAGCGGCGCATCTGGCGTTGGCGGAGGCGACCGATCGGGATGCCGATCCGGATCGTCGTGCGTGGCATCTGGCCGCGGCGGCGGCCGGCCCAGATGAGGAAGTCGCGCAGGAAATGGAGCTTTCGGCGGGTCGGGCGCAGGCGCGCGGCGGCCTCGCCGCCGCGGCCGCATTCCTTCAGCGAGCGGTCGCCCTGACCGGCGACCCGGCCCGGCGTGTTGACAGGGCGCTCGCCGCCTCCCAGGCCAACCTCGGGGCGGGCATATTCGATGCGGCACGCGGGCTGCTGGCAACGGCGGAGGTCGGTCCGCTGGACGAGCTCCAGCGCGCCCGCCTGGACCTGCTTCGCGCCGAGGTCGCATACTCGGAAAGCCGCGGCAGCGCCGCTCCGGCCCTCCTCCTTCGAGCGGCCAAGACGCTCGAGCCGCTGGACCTGCAACTCGCGCGCGAGACCTACCTCGACGCGTGGAGCTCTGCGCTGTTCGCCGGGCAGCTTGCGAGCCCCGTAGGCCTGCACGAGGTCTCACGTGAAGTCCAGGCTGCACGGCGGCCGGGCGGGCGGCCGCCTCCATCCGGTCTGCTGCTCGAGGGGTTCTCGCAGGCCTTCACGGAAGGCCGCTCCGCGGCAGCCCCGGTGCTCGGGCAGGCCGCAACCCGGTTTGCGGGCAGCAAGGTCTCGATCGAGGAAGTCCTCCGCTGGGGGTGGCTCGCGACCGCAGCCGCCGTGATGGTGTGGGATTACGACACCTGTATCGCGGTCGCCACACGCGGAGTGCAGGTTGCTCGCGAGGCCGGCGCGCTGAGCGTGCTCGCGGTCAGCGTCAACGTGACGGCGCAAACTGCCGTGCTGGGCGGAGAGTTCGGCAGGGCGGCGCTGCTCGTCGCCGAGGCCGACAGCGTGACCGAAGCGACGGCAGCCCAGGTCGCGCCATACGGTGCGCTCGTGCTCGCCGGCTTTCAGGGCCGTGAGGCGTGGGCTTCGGGGCTGATCGACGCCACCATCGAGCGATTCAGTGCCGGAGGCCAGGGAACCGCTGTCCAATACGCGCGCTGGGCGCACGCGGTGCTCCTCAACGGTCTCGGCCGGTATCAAGAGGCGCTGGCTGCCGCGCAAGACGCGAGCGACGACACCCCGGAACTCTTCGTGTCCGTCTGGGCGGCGCTCGAGGTGCTCGAATCCGCTGCCAGGTGCGACGAGCCCGAGCTCGCACGCGAAGCTCTCGAGCGGATCGTCGCGGCCACCGCCGTCGCGCCCACCAACTGGTCCATCGGCATCGCGGCGCGTTGCCGCGCGCTGTTGAGCGAGGGCGAGGTCGCCGAGCGGCTGTATCGCGAGGCGATCGAGCAGCTCGGGCAAACGCGGCTGCAGCCGGATCTGGGCCGCGCTCACCTGCTCTACGGAGAGTGGCTGCGCCGCGAAGCTCGGCGCAAGGACGCCCGCGAGCAACTACGCACGGCACACAAGCTGTTCGTGACCATCGGGATGGAAGCGTTCGCCGAGCGCGCCCGCCGCGAGCTGGTTGCGACCGGTGAGAAGGTGCGCAAGCGGACGGTCGAGACGCGTGACGATCTCACAGCGCAGGAGCAGCAGATCGCTCGCCTCGCTCGCGACGGCCTGTCAAACCCGGAGATCGGCGCGCGGCTCTTCCTCAGCCCGCGCACCGTGGAGTGGCACCTGCGCAAGGTGTTCAGCAAGCTCGGGATCCACTCCCGCCATGAGCTCGTGGAGGCGCTGCCCAGTTCCGAGTCGGAGCTGGTCCCGGCCTGAGGCTCACGCGTCGGGAAGCGACTCGAGCAGGCGCCCTCCGAGAGACCGTTCGAGGTCGCTGTCGAGGTTGAGCCCGAGCTCCTGGAGCCGGGCCCACTGCGTTTGCTGCGCGGGCCGCCCGAACAGCTCGCGAAAATCGTCCAGGGGCGGCCCAAGCTCGCTGTTGGGGGGCAACGTCACCTGATCGACGTATGACTTGGTACGCGCGATCGCGTCGTGATCGAAGCGCGCAAGCCTTGAGGCGATCTCCTCGACCTCTGCGTCGAGCTGGTCGTCGGCGATCAGTCGGTTGACGTACCCGTACTGCTCCGCCCGCGGGCCGTCGAGATCGTCGGCGACGAGCAAGATCTCGAGCGCCCTGCCGCGACCGACCAAGCGGGACAGTCTGGCCATCGGACCGCCCCCTGGGATCACCCCTATCCCGACCTCAAACTGCCCGAGCAGGGTGGTCTCGCGCGAGCCGAAGCGCAGGTCGCACGCCAGCACGAACTCGCTTCCCGCTCCGCGGGCGCGTCCGCGGATCGCCGCGATGCTGACCACCGGGGCACGGGCCAGCCGCACGAGCACGTCGTTCCACGCGGGTAGTCCGGTGGGACCGAGGCCCAGCGCCGCGCTCTTGCCGGGGTCGTTCTCCACGTCGTAATGGGCCAGGTAGAAATCGGGGCTGGCGCTGTCGAAGACGACGACGTTGAGGTCCCGGTCCTGCTCGATCAGGCCGACGAGCTCGGCGAGCTCCGCGACGGTCGTCGCCGTGATCGTGTTGATCGGAGGGTGGTCGAACGTCACCCGGCAGTAGCCGGGGCTCAGCCGATCGACGCTGAAATGCGTCCACGACCCGTACCAATCCTCCGAACCCCGGCTGTTGTTGGAAGGGCTGGTGTCGAGGCTGCTCATGGCGATCTCCGTCGGTCGGGTTGTCGGCACACTTCAGCGCGCAGCGGCATCGCTCGCGCCCGTTGGTCACTGGTCCTGACCCCGGGATTCCGGGGAGCACGCCAGCGTCCTCGCGGGCGCGGCGCGCAGACGAGACGATCAGGCTTCGTGCGCGAGAGGAACCAAAGGAGGACGACGAATGCCCGCACCCAAGCTCACCGCACCGGATATCCGCCGCGACGATCCCGCGGTCTTCGAGACGCTCACCGTGCGCACGGAAGGCTCAGTCCTGTTCGCGGAGATCGCGGCCCCACCGATGAACCTTCTCGGTCCCGAGCTGGTCCGTGATCTCGTCTCGCTCATTCAGCAAGCCGAGGCGGACGACGCCTTCCAGGTGCTCGTGTTCAAGAGCGCGGACCCCGACTACTTCATTCCCCATGTCGACGTGACCCGGATCGGTGAGTACCGGGAGGAGGCTGCGAAGCTGACCGGCGAAGCATCGATCGCCCTGCTGTTCCACCATCTCAGCGCGAGTCGCCTCGTCACGATCGCGCAGATCGAGGGCCGCGTACGCGGCGCCGGCAGTGAGTTCGTGTTGGCGTGCGACATGCGCTTCGCAGCGCGAGAGTCAGCGATATTCGGTCAGATCGAGCCGGCGTTGGGTGTGCTCCCGGGCGGGGGCGCCGCCCAACACCTCGCGCGCCTCATGGGCCGCGGCCGAGCGCTCGAGGTCATGTTGAGCGCGGAGGATTACGACGCCGAGCTGGCCGAACGGTATGGGTGGATCAACCGAGCACTGCCCGCCGACGAGCTCGGCGATTTCGTCAGATCGCTCGCCCATCGGATCGCCGGGTTTCCCGGCCGCCGGCCTTGCCGCGGTCAAGAATCGAGTCAACGCGATCGCGCTCGCGCCGGCCGAGGACTTCCGCCGCGATTCCGATCTCTTCGGCGAGGGCGTGCGCGACCCCGAGGCGCAAAGCCGGATCCAGGCCGCGATCAAGCGCGGCTTCCAGACACGAGACGCGGAAATGGATCTGGCCCGGATGCTGGGCGACTTGGATGACCGTTGACCAGTCGTGGGTCACTGGTCCTGGCCCCCGGGATCCCAGGGAGCAGGCCAGGGTCCTCACTGGCGCCACGTACGGCCGAGACGAGCAGGCTTGGCGCCGTCACGACCCAAGCTCGTCGCTTCGCTCGATGACCGCGTTCGAACGCCTGCACATACCCTCGCTGGCGGGGGCTACCGAGTGGCTCAACTCCGAGCCACTCGACCCCGCCGAGCTGCGCGGCCACGTCGTCCTCGTGAACTTCTGGACGCTGACGTGCATCAACTGGCTGCGCCAGGAGCCGCATGTGCGCGCGTGGTCACAGGCCTACCGGGACGACGGGTTGGTCGTTATCGGAGTCCACACGCCGGAGTTCTCGTTCGAGCACGACATCGCCGGGGTGCGGCGGGCGACGGCGGAGCGAGCGATCGATTACCCGGTCGCGGTCGACAACGACTATGAGGTCTGGAGCGCCTTCGCCAACCGTTACTGGCCCGCCCTGTACTTCGTCGACGGGGACGGCATCATCCGCGACGACCACTTCGGCGAGGGACGCTACGAGGAATCGGAGCGCGTCATCCAGCGGCTGCTGGGCGTCGAGCGCGAGCTCGTCTCGGTCGAGGGGCAGGGCGTGGAGGCGGAGGCCGACTGGGACCAGCTGCGCACGCCCGAGACCTATCTCGGCTACGCCCGCGGCGAACGGTCCGCACCAGCGGACCGCCTACCCCTGAACCACTGGGCGCTCGCAGGCGAGTGGACGACCGGGCCTGAGAACGTCGCGCTCGACGAGGCCGGCGGCAGCATCGCCTTCCGCTTCCACGCGCGCGACGCGCATCTCGTGCTGTCCCCCGGGGCGCGGGAGCCGATCCCGTTGCGCGTCCTGCTCGACGGCGACGGCCCCGGGCCCCTCACACGGCGTCGATGTCGACGCGGACGGAAACGGCCTGCTCGAGGAAGGCCGCCTCTACCAGCTCGTCCGCCAGCGCGACGCGGTCCGCGAGCGGACACTGGAGATCACGTTCCTCGAGCCCGGCGCCGAGGCGTACGCGTTCACGTTCGGGTAACGCGACATGTCAGCCCACTTGGAAAACCACCTCCGCATCACGGCACTCCTGGTCGGACTCACGCTGTTGCTGTGCGCGCCGACCCCCGCCGCAGCCGGCGGCGATGAGGAACCCGCGCCGCCGAGCGCGGGGCCTCCTGGACCTTGGAACGATGACGAGGTGGGCGAGGGCGAAGACGTGCCGTACAGGCCCACGGACGCGAGAAGCTGCCGAGTCGGCACGACGCGCCTCGCCGGCCCCGGGTCGGTGCTCGGCGTGTGGGTGGTCGGCACGCGCTGCCGCGTCGGCAAGCGCGTAGTCCGCCGCTACCAGCAGTGTCTGCAGAGCGCGGACGGCCGCGAGGGCGGCTGTTACAGGCGGGTGGAGCGGCGGTGTGTGCGGCCGGTCTTCCTCGGGCGCTGCTGGCTGCGCGACCGGTTCTATCGGCGGCAGGTTGGCGGCTATGGATGCACCGAGCGGCGGCTGTACGAGGTGGACGGCGTCTACGAGGGACGCGTCATGTGCAGCAACGGCCGCCGGCGGGTCAGCCATCGCTACACGCTGCTCCCCGCGAAGCCCGTCTCGGTCGACACCGAGCGCGAGCTGCGGGCTGCGTGGGCCAATCCGCGCGTGACGGCGATCGACGTGACCGCCGACATCTCTCTGCGAGCGTGTGAGCGGGGCGACCCCATGCGCGAGTCGGGGCGCCCGGTGCTGCTGGACGGGCACGGCCACACCCTGCGACAGACGTGCTTCGAGAAGCGGCTGCTCCGGCAGGACGGCACTGGCTTCGTGGAGCTCAGGAACGTGACGCTGACCCGCGGCGGCAGCGATGGCCCGGGCGCGGCCGTGACCACCCGGGGCGAGATCATGGTGGTCGACTCCAAGGTCCACGAGAACCTCGCCGAGGAGCCGGGCGGCGGGATCATGGCCCAGCGCAGGGCGACGATCGTGCGCTCGGTGATCACCGGCAATCTCGCGAACGACGACGGCGGCGGCGTGTACGCGCGCCGCGGCGGTGTGCAGGTGTTCGACTCGATCGTCAGCGGGAATCTCGTCGACGGCTCGGGCGGCGCGATCGGCTCAACCGGGGACATCCTGGTCGTCCGCTCGCACATCGACGGCAATACGACCGACGGCGACGGCGGCGCGCTCTACGCGGATGAGGACGGGGACATCACGGTGATCGACTCGACCGTGGACGGCAGCGACGCGGATGGACCCGGCGGAGCGATCTTCACGCTCGACGGGGACGTGACGGTCGTCAACTCGACGGTGAACGGCAACCGCGCCGACGACCGCGGCGGCGCGATCTCCGGCGAGGCCGACGTGACGATCATCAACTCCACGATCGCCCGCAACGCCGCTGTCGCACACGTCGGCGGGGGCGTCTGGGCGCGCGGCAACCTCTATGTCGCGAACTCGACAATCAGTCACAACTACGCCGAAGGGTTCGGCGGCGGCGTGTTCGCCAGCGGGACGGTCGGCCTCGTCAAGTCCACGATCATGGACAACATCGCGCCCGTCGCCGCGAACGTCGGCGCGGGCGAGCGGCTCGACGCCTTCGGCTCGATCATCGGCCCGGCGGACACGAAATTCACCGGCGGCCAGGTCCAGCCGACCGGCCGGAACTGCCAGGTGCCGGCCGGGCGCTCGTACGGCTACAACTTCGTGTCGGACGCCTCATGCGGCCTGAGCGCGGCCACCGACATCCTCGGAAGCGGTGACCCGATGCTGGGCGAGCTGAGCCAGAACGGCGGCCTCGGCGAAACGCGCCAGCCCGAGCCGGGCAGTCCGGTGCTGGACCGTATCCCGGCCGCCGACTGCAGCTTCGCGCCGTTCGGCGACGTGCACGAGGGCGACCAGCACGTAGAGGGCCTGATCGCCGACCGGCTCGCGCTCGCCGCGATGGACCAGCGCGGCGTCCCCCGGCCGCAGGGCCCCGCGTGCGACATCGGCGCCCTGGAGGTGGCGAAATGACTGGCCGATTCGGATCGAAGCCCATTGGACTTCTGACGGTCGCGGTCCTGTGCGGGTGCGGCGCCGTCTCGGCGCTTGGCTTCGGAGGATCGCTGTCTCGGATGCGCGCCCCGACGCCAGCGCGGCCGGATGAAGACTCGCCCTGGCCGCGGACCAAGGCGCTGCGCCCGAACGTGCGCGCGCTGCGACGGGAGCTCGACGATCTTGCCGAACAGGTCGAGCTGATGGAGCAGTCCGCGGAGGGCTACGAGGACTGGCAAACGTGTATCGAGTACGTGCCAGTCAACGAGCAGGGCGACCGCGATCGGCAGTCCGGATACCTCTACGACGATCGTGATGGGGCCGGCACGGGATACATGGACGGGATTGCCGTCGACCGGCGACGCCGCCGCGGCCGCGAGGACTACCTGTTCATCCACTTCCGCGGTGAGGGCTGCCGGAGCGACAGCCCCCAGCCCGGCGGGACCGCCGAGCCCGCGTCCGTGCGCGCAACGAGCGCGCGCTCGCGCCGGGGGTCCGGCCTCAGCGGACAGGTGGCGCTGCTCGAGCGCAAGGAGAGGCGGCTGTTCCAGAGGGCCCAGCGGCTGGAGACGATCTCCGAACGCTTCGACGAATGGGAGTCGTGCGTCTCGTGGGTCCCCGTGACCGAGCTCGGCGACCCCGACCAGACGTTCGGCTACCTCTTCGGGCCCAAGAGCGGCGCCGCCGGCTACAGGGCTGCGCTGCATGTCGACCGCAGCGACTGGGACGACCCGGACTACATGTTCCTGGCGCTCGTCGGCGGTGACCGACCGGGGCTCCACTGTCAGGACGAACCAGGAGAGGCGGTCGACTGAGATGCGCCGAGCTCTGATCTTCATGTCGATGTGCGCCGTCGCGGCCGCCTGCGCACCGTCCGCACTGGCGGGAGGAGGGCGCGCCTGACAGCCCGCCGTCGCTGCGCGACAGGATCGAGGACCTACAAGAGGAGGTCGAGTCTCTCACCGAGGACATCGAGGACCTGGGCGAGCCGGTGGAGGAGTTCGAGCTCTTCGACCAGTGCGCCTTCACGATCGGCGTGACCCAGTACGGCACGTGGGGCGGAGACACCGGATTCCTCTTCGGGCCGGGCGGAACGACGCGCCGGCCGGCGCTCGCGATGGACATGCGCGGCTTCGGCACCCCTCAGTACGCCTTCCTCGCCTTCCCCGCCGAGGAGCCACCGAGCATCGAGTGCAACGAGGACGCAGGCGAGGAGTTCATCGACGGCTCGAGAGTCGGCGGCCCGCCGGTAGCCTCTCGGGGGTGGGCGACGGACCCGAGATCGCGCTGGTACTGCACCCGCGCCGGGACCCACGCGCGGTGCTCGACGCAATCGGCAACTGGACGGCCTCACACGAACACCACAGCCGGCTGCTGGTGCGCGCCCAGGACGCCGCGCGCTGGAACGGTGACGCGACGGTCGTGTCCGACGCAGAGCTGGCCGAGCGGGCGGACGCGGTCGTCAGCGTCGGCGGCGACGGCACGATGCTCGGCGCGCTGCGGCTGGTGGCGCGCCGGCCGGTCCCGGTGCTCGGCGTCAACCTCGGCAACCTCGGGTTCCTAGTCGAGGTCCAGCCCGAGGAGCTCCCGGACGCGCTCGACCAGCTGGAGCGGCTCGACTTCACGATCGAGGAGCACAGCGCGCTGTGGCTCGGCGCGGACAGCGACGAGGCGGTCGCGTTCAACGACATCGCGCTCCTGCGCGTGCCGGGCGACGACGTCGTGGAGGCCACGCTCGCCCTGGGCGGGCAGCGCATGGGCCGCTATCGCTGCGACGGCCTCGTGATCTCGACGGCGATCGGCTCGACCGCCTATGCGTACTCGGCCGGCGGGCCGGTCGTCTCCCCCGCGCTCGACGCGGTGGTCGTCGCCCCGCTCGCCCCGCTGGCGGGCATCAGCCGGCCGACGGTCACCGCGGCTGACGAGCCGATTCGGCTCGCGCTCCAGGAGGGCAGCGGGTCCCCCGCGATCGAGGTCGACGGCACGATGCTGCGCAACACCGAGCCGGGCGAGGTGCTCGACGTTCGGCTCGCGCTCGGCTGCGGGCAGGTGGTGCGGCTCGACAGCGAGCGCCACCAGCGCCGCAACCAGGTCAAGCTCAGCCTGCTCGACCTCCCGTTCCTCCCTGACGAGCTGCGCGAGCTCGCCCCTCCGGGCTCTCTGCCGGGCTCGCCGCAGGCGCTCGAGTCGTGACCCTGCGGTCAGGTCACGCCAGGAATGCGTTGACCTCCGCCGCGACCTCGGTCGGGTACTGCAACAGGAAGCCGTGCGCTGCGTCGGGATAGATCCGAATCTGCGCGTCCGGGATGAGGCCGGCCATCAGGTGACTGAGCTTCGTCGGGATCATCAGGTCGCCGTCGCCCTGGATGACCAGCGTCGGATTCTTGATCCCCGTCAATCGCTGCAACGCGGCGTGGTCCGGGATCCCCCACTCGACGATCGCGTCGTATTGCGCGTCGCGCACGGCGTCACTCGTCGGCGCGTCGCGTCCCTCCTGGCGCTCCATGAAGCGCCCAAGGAACTCCATTCCCTTCGCCTGGCTCGCTTCGGTGTGCGCGAACATGATGTAGAGCAGGTTCTCCGGCTTGCTCTCGGCGCGGGCGGCGGCGGCGATGTCGTCGCGCCAGCCGTGCATGCCCGGCGCGCCCTTCGGACCAGTTGCCGCCAGGACGAGTCGTCGGACGAGTGCCGGCCGCACCAGCGCGATCTCCTGCGCAACGAACCCACCGATCGAGAACCCGAGTAGGTCGATCTCGACGAGGCCGAGCGCGTCCGCGAACGCGATCATCTGCCGGGCGGTCGACGCGATCGTGCGGCTCGGGTCGCCGGTGGAGGAACCGACGCCGGCGTAGTCGACCAGGATCACCTCGCGCTCCGCAGCGAGCGCATCGGTCAGCGCCCGATCCCAGTTGTCCAAGTTGCCGCGGTAGTGCTGCAGCATCACGAGCGGCAGCTCGGCCGGGCTCCCGAAGCGGCGGTAGGCCAACCGGGCGCCCGCGGCCTCGACGAACAGCGTCTCAGCGTTGTTGTGGGTGGTGGCCATGGTCTTCGCCATGTAGGCAGCCTGCACGTTCCGGCCGTCCTTCGCGCCCGTGAGTCACGGGCCATGGCACAGGCCGGACGCCGGCGACCACGACGCCCACGGAGATGACGCCCCGACTCAGCCGATCGAGGCGAGCAGGTCGTTACATGCCTCCTCGCAGCGGCCGCATACCTCCGCGCAGATCCGGCAGTGCTCGTGGTGCGCGGCGTGGCGCTCGCACTCCTCTCGACAGGCGAGGCATGCCACCACGCAGGCTTCAACCGCCGCTCGGACGACGCCGAGATCGTGCGCGGTCTGGCGGGTCACGATGCGGCCGGTGGCGTCGCAGATGTCGGCGCAGTCGAGGCAACGGCGAACGCAGCGGACCAGTTCCTGCACATCGCTCTCGCCCAGGTCGGCGTCGGCGCAGGTCGTACAGGCATTGGTGCACTCGAGGCACGCCTCGATACAGCGGACGAGGGCATCGAGATCGCCAATCGTCGGCCTCGGATGCGTCTCGAGCATCTCTCGAACAGTCATCTCGTGTCCTTTCTCAAGCCGCTTCTGCCTTGCTGACGAGCGCGGGCTGCCGCTGTCGCCCGGCCGGCACCCTCAGGGCCCGGATCAGCTCGGCACGGAACTTCGCGACCGACTCCTGGCGCGCATCCGGCTCGTCGGCCATGGCTCGCTGGACCGCTTCGCTCAGCGCACGCGGAAGACGTGGACAGACTTCGGCAAGCGGAACGCCGATCGCCTCCCCCGCCACATGCAGGGCCGTGGCTTCGGGGTCGTCGGGCCTGGCCGGCGTGCTCCCGGCAAACAGCCTGTAGGCGACCACGCCGAGCGAGTAGAGGTCGGAGCGCGGCGAAGGGCTCTCGCCGCCCAGGACCTCGGGGGCGATGTAGCCGGGCGTTCCGCCGGTCTCTCGGCGCGCCGTGGGATTGAGGCAATCCGATGCGAGACCGAAGTCGGCGAGCTTGACCGCCGCGTCGGGCCACCTGATCAGGATGTTGTGGGGCGACACGTCCTGGTGGATCACGCCGTGGTCGTGTGCGTGGGCCAGCGCCTCGCAGGTCTGGACCACGAGGTGTGCTGTTTCGCCGATTGTCGGCGGGCCGTGCCGCTTCAGCAGGGTGCCGGCGTCCATGCCCTCAACGAGCTCCATCACGATGAAGTCCCGTGGGACGACGCCCGCATCGAGGACGCTGATGATGTTCGGGTGCGAAAGCCCCGCGCACAGCTCCGCCTCGCGGCGAAATTGCCTCACGAAGAGGGGCTCACGCGCAAAGCGCTCGGCGATGATCTTGACCGCCACATCGCGCGCAAGTCGCACGTCCCGGGCCCGGTACACGGTCGCCATCCCACCGGCGCCGACCCGGTCGACCAAGCGGTAACGCTCGCCAACCAGGCGACCGAGGGGCGCCGGTTCGCGCGGCCCGACTCGAGCGCGTCGCCTCGGTGCAACGTCGACCCCAGGGCGCTCCCCATAGAGCTGGTCCCGGACCGCTCGCTCGACGTCGTCCTGTACGCCCGCTCTACAACCCATCGCTTGGAGCCGCTCGAGGATTGGCATTGCCCGGCATCTTGCGCCTGCGCGACGCCTTTGTCGTCAGCCTGAGGTGGGCTCTTTGGGCGTCTCCGTACCCCGGAGGGAGTACGGCGAACAGCCATCCGGGAGCCGACGACAAGGGCCGCCGCGATAGGGACCATTGCGCCGTGCTTCGCGTACCGCTGGTCGCACTGGTAGCTGTAGCCGGCGTTGCCTTCCCGGCTGTCCTGAGCGTTCGTACGCCCTGGGTCGCGTACCTGTACTGGGTCGCAGCCGTGCCCGCGATTGTCTTCCTGGCCCGGTGGATGCTGCGCGCCTTCGGCTGACTCACCAACCACTCGGCGATTCCGGAAGCAGACGATGATTCGTGGTCGATTCGGGGGTCTTCCTCTTAGTTATGCGACTGAGCCTGAACATCACGAACTATTCGTGGCCCGGCGGGACTGAGGCCCTCGGCTCCGAGCTCGCGCGCGTGGTCCGCGCCGCCGACGCCGGCGAGATCGACACCGTCTGGGTTTCAGACCACCTGCTCCAGGCCGATCCGACGGCCGTCCCGGACTCCGAGATGCTCGAGGCCTACACCGCGCTCGGCTTCCTCGCCGCGCACACGCAGCGGGTGCGGCTCGGCACAATGGTCAGCGCGGTCACGTTCCGGGCGCCAAGCTTGCTGATCAAGGAGGTCACGACGCTCGACGTGCTGTCCGGCGGACGAGCGTGGCTCGGCCTCGGCGCCGGCTACCACGAGGACGAGGCGCGCGCGATGGGCCTCTCGCTACCGCCACTGGCCGAGCGGTTCGACGTGCTCGAGGAGACGCTCGAACTCGCGCTGCGGATGTGGGAGGACGACCGCTCGCCGTTCGAGGGTCGCCATCTGCGGCTTGAGCGGCCGGTCGGCAATCCCCGCCCGCTCGCCCGCCCGCACCCGCCGATCCTGGTCGGCGGCGCCGGCGAGCGCAAGACGCTGCGACTGGTGGCCCGCTACGCCGACGCCTGCAACCTGTTCGACATCCCCGACGGCGGCCGCACGATCCGCCACAAGCTCGAGGTGCTCTCACGGCACTGCGAGGAGGTCGGACGCCCGTTCGAGGCGATCGAGAAGACAGTCAGCACACGCCTCAACCCGGACGAGACGGCGACGGCGTTTGCCGAACGTTGCGCGGCGCTCGCCGAGCTCGGCCTCGACCACGCCGTCGTCGTCACCCCAGGCCCGTGGACCGAGGAGCGCGTCGAGGTCCTAGCCGCCGCGGGGGAGCAGCTGCGGGGTTCGGGTACGTGATCGCCGCAGTCTCGTAGCGTTGTCTGGCATGCGCTCAGGACTTTTCGTGCCGCTGTTCGATGAGCTGGCCGACCCGGCGGTCGTCGCGCGCCTGTCCGCCGAGGCGGAGGCGGCGGGCTGGCACGGGGTGTTCGTCTGGGACAACCTGCGCTTTCAGGAGCCTGTGGTCGACGTGGCCGACCCGTGGATCACGCTGGCAGCGATGGCCGCGGCCACAGAGCGGATCCGGCTCGGCCCGATGGTCACCCCGCTGGCTCGACGTAGGCCTGTCAAGGTGGCCCGCGAAACGGCGACGCTCGACCGGCTCAGCGGCGGCCGACTCACGCTCGGCGTCGGCCTGGGGAGCGACCGGTTCGCGAGCGAGTACTCGATCACCGGCGAGGAGCTTGACGACCGCCGACGCGCAAGCATGCTCGACGAGTCGCTCGAGATCCTGGCGGCCGCCTGGTCGGGCGAACCGGTGCACCACCGCGGCGAGCACTACACGGTCGACGGCATGCGTTTCCTGCCCCGGCCGGTCCAGCGGCCGGGCGTACCGGTGTGGGTCGCGGGCTACTACGGCAAGCCCAGGCCGGTGCGCCGGGCGGCGCGGCACGAGGGTTTCTTCCCGCTCGGCCTGGACCACCCCGAACAGCTCGCCGAGATCGTCGCTGGCCTCGCGGCGCTGCGCAGGGAGGCCGGCAGGGACCCCACGGAGCCCTACGACGTCGTCGTCGCCCTCCCGCCCGGCGACGATCCGGCGCCTTACGCCGCAGCAGGCGCCACGTGGTGGCTCGTCGAGTTCCCATGGGACGCGCTATCGGTCGACCAGGTGCGCGCTGTGATCCGCGACGGCCCGGCGGCCCCGGCGTAGCCTTCGCCGAGGATTCCTTCACCCGACACCCAACTGCGGTCACGACCCCCGGCCTCGCCGCATAGGGTTGTGGCATGGACGAACTTGTGGTCGTCAAAGTCGTTGGGACTGAGCCGGAGGCCGAACTGCTGTGCTCGCTGCTGCGGAGTGCGGGTATCGAATGCGCGGGCCGACAGACGAACCTGGGAGCGGGGGCGGCTGATGGCATGCCAGGCGGCCCTTACGAGCTGGTCGTCCGGCCGCAAGACGCGGACGATGCTCGCGACATCCTGCGGGAACCCGGCGACACGGGCGAGCAGTGAGCGTGATCGAGAACCGGTTGGATGAGCTAGGGCTCCAGCTTCCAGCCCCGCCGGCCGCGCCGCCTGGAGTGCAGTTGCCATTCGAGCTCGTCCGCGTCCACGGTGATCTGGCGTACGTCTCAGGTCACGGGCCGTTCGACGGCGACCGGCTGCTCGTCACCGGCCGTGTCGGAGGCGAGGTCTCGGTCGAACAGGGCTACGAGGCTGCGCGCGCGACAGGCCTGTCCATGCTCGCCTCGCTCAAGCAGGAGCTCGGAGCCCTCGACCGCGTGACCGGCTGGGTCAAGGCGCTTGGGTTCGTCAACTGCGCGGAGGGATTCAACGTGACGCCGGTCGCCATCAACGGCTTCAGCGACTTGATCCTGGCTCTATGGGGCGACGCCGGCCGCCACGCGCGTTCAGCGATCGGAGCAGGCGAGCTCCCCTTCGGCATGCCGGTCGAGGTCGAGGCAGTCGTCGCGCTCGCCTGACCCCCGCTCCTCAGCCCTCGAGCCTGCCCCAAGTCTGAATCAGGGTGAAGGTCGTGCCCCATCTGCCCGGCTCGGCCAACTCGGCCTCGGCCTCGTGGCGTAGCGAGGCGAGCTCGTCCTCGCTCAGTGTCTCAAGCAGACGCGATTCGAGCGCGACGCTGAACTGCAGCGGCAGACGCAGATAGGGATGGCCGGGTTTGAGCGCGATCACATGCGCGTCGATTCCCGGCTCCTCCATGCCGACTTCGCGGAGCAGTTCGGGAAGTCCGCGACCGGCCTCGCCGCCCAACCCGGCAAAGATCTCCGAGAGCGCTCGGATCAGTCGCTCGGCCGCGGGCGCAGGGGGATTGAAGTGCCACGAGGCCAGGTCCCACTCCTCCAAGACCAGTAAGCCACCGGGCTTGACCATCCGCCGGTGCGAGGCCACCTGCTCGGAACCGCGTCCGAGCGGAGCGATCTGGTAGCGGGCATGGACCAGATCGAATGATTGCGGCTCCAGCTTGCTCTCGAACAGATCATCAACGACCAGTTCCACGTTGGCGATGTCCTCTTCCTCCAGAAACGAACGAGCGGCTTTGAGCATGCCCTCGTCGATGTCGCCGCCCACGACCTGGCCGGACGGGCCGACCCACTCACTGAGGATCCGAAGCCAGCCCATTGCTCCGCAGCCAACGTCCAGGGCGCGCCCGCCGGACCCGGCCCCGACCTTCGAGAGGAGCTCCCGGCCCGTCGGCTCCCACACCAGAGACTGGAGCCGCAGGCGCTCCAACTCCGTGGGTTGATTCGCCAGCAGGTAGTCCTCGTGCGACATCGCCCCAGTATCCCGCTCCGGCCTGCCGGGGGCAAAGCCAGCTCCAGCCTGCGTAACCGAGCCAGCCGCGACGACCTCCTCGATCACGCCGTCCTCGCCGGACGGCGACTAGAAGTCGCCGCGTGACCGCCATTACTCGCTCGACGCCGTGCCGCTCGTAGACGCCGCATCAGGGGGGTGACAGCGGCGTAGACTGGGCCGCAGGGCCGCGCATGCCCCAGTCCCTAATCGATCTCGCCGGCCTTCAGGTCGGAGCCGAGGAGTTTCTCGCCGGCGTGCTCGGGGCGACCGAGCAGCCGATCTGGGTCGTCGACCCGGAAGGCGTGATCCGGTTCGCCAACCCGGCCGCGATCTCGGCGCTGGGATACGACCGCGTCGACGAGCTGCTCGGGAGCCAGAGCCACGAGACGATCCACCACAGTCACCCTGACGGCACGCCGTACCCCGCCGAACACTGCCCGATGTTGCTCCCGCGGTCCACGGGCGAGACCGTGTCGCGCGACCTGGACTGGTTCTTCCGGCGGGACGGGTCGATGTTCCCGGTCTCCTACGTCTCCGCTCCGATCGAGATGCACGACGGCCGGGGCGCGGTCGTGGCATTCACCGACATCGAGGATCGTGTGCGCGCCGAGCAGCGCCTGCGGGAGCACGATGCAGCCCTGGCGGCGCAGCAGGCGTCGCTGCGGCGTGTTGCGACGCTCGTCGCGGGCGGGGCGGTATCGGAGGACGTATTCGCCGCCATCGCCAGGGAGGTCGGCAGCGTCACCGGGCTCCCACTCGTCGCCGTATGGCGTTATGAGCCGGACGACACGGCGACTGTGGTCGGCGTCTGGAGCGATCACCCGCATCCGTTTGAGCCCGGCACGAGCTGGCCGCTCGATGGCCCGACGATCACTTCACAGGTCCTGAAGACCAGACGTCCGGTGAGAATCGACGACTGGGCGGAGCTTCCCGGCACGATCGCGGACGCCGCGCGCGACGCCGGCGTCACCGCGGCCGCCGGCGTTCCGATCGTCGTCGACGGCGAGGTATGGGGCGCCATGTCGATCGACTCGACGGACGGTGCGCCGATGCCCGACGACGTCGAGGATCGGCTCCTCGAGTTCACGGAGCTCGTCGCCGCCGCGTTCGCGACCACCGCCCGACAGGAGGAGCTCGCCCGCCTCGCCGAGGAGCAGGCTTCGTTGCGGCGTGTGGCGACGCTGGTGGCGCAGGGGGTGCCCGCGGCTGAGCTGTTCGCCGTGGTCACCGAGGAGGTTGGACGGCTGCTTGAGGCCGATGCCGCGGCGACGATCCGATACGAGCCGGGGGGCGTTGTCACGGCGGTGGGGAGCTGGTCGACCGAGGGCGTGGAGGCCGACACCGAGGTGGGGCGGCAGTGGCCGCTCGCGGGTGAGAGCCTGGCGCCGCGGATCCTGAGGACCGGCGAACCCGCCCGCATCGACGATTGGAAGGATGTGCCGGGTCCGATAGCCGAGTACGCCCGGACCCGGCTGAGGCTGAGCTCTTCCGTCGGAAGCCCGATAGTCGTCGAGGGGCGTGTGTGGGGCAACATCGCCGTCCACTCCACGAGCGGCCAGCTGCCCCCTGACACTGAGGGGCGGATCGCGCGCTTCACCGAGCTCGTGTCCACCTCGATTCTGAACGCGGAGGCGCGGGCCGAGGTGCAGCGGCTTGCAGACGAGCAGGCGGCGCTGCGGCGCGTGGCAACGATGGTGGCGCGCGCACGGGAGGCGCCAGAGGTCTTCGCGGCGGTTGCCGAGGAGGTGGGACGGCTGCTCCCCGTCGAGGACGCCGCGATGCTGCGCTACGAGGATGGCAGCGCGATGGTCGTGGCGAGCTGGGGTGAGCTTACCGACGTCATCGTGCGCGGCATGCGCCTGCCCGTCGACGGTGACAACGTCACCGCACGTGTCTGGCGTACCGGGCGGCCGGCGCGCATCGACGACTACGCGACGGCAAGCGGCTCCTTTGGGAAGCGCATGCGAGAGCTGGGCATCGGAGCGGCGGTCGGCTGCCCGGTCGTCGTGGACGGGCGACTGTGGGGCGCCATGATCGCCGCCCAGAGCCAGCACGAGTCGCTGCCCGCCGACACCGAATCGCGCGTCGCCCAGTTCACCGAGCTGATCGCCACTGCAATCTCGAACCTCCAGGCGCGCGCCGAGGTGGGGCGGCTGGCCGAGGAGCAGGCGGCGCTGCGCCGGGTGGCGACACTCGTTGCGGAGGGGGCTTCGCCGAGCTCGGTCCTGGACGCCGTCGCGGGTGAGATGGAGGCGCTGCTGGAGGCCGATCAAGTCGCCTTGAACCGTTTCGAGGGCGGCGACGAGATCGTCGTGCTCGCCCACCGTGGACTGGATGTGGCGCGGACACCGGTCGGCTCGCGCGTGAGCATCCAGGGCGAGAGCGCGACTGCACTCGTGCGGCAGACAGGACGGCCGGCCCGGCTGGAGGGTTACGAGTCGGCGGGCGGTGCGCTTGCGGAGCTCGCCCGGGCCACGGGCCTGGGCTCGAGCGTCTCGGCGCCCATCTCGGTCGAGGGCAAGCTGTGGGGCGTCATCACGGCGAGCTGGAAGAAGCAGGAATCGCCGCCGCCCGATACCGAGGAGCGGATGGTGAAGTTCACCGTGCTCGTCGCAACCGCGATTGCGAACGCGGAGTCACGCGAGGCCATCGGTCAGCTCGCCGGTGAGCAGGCCGCGCTGCGGCGCGTGGCGACGCTCATCGCCCAAGCGGTGCCCCCTAGCGAGTTGTTCGACGCCGTCGTCGAAGAGGTCGGCACGCTGCTACGGACGGATCTCGGCGGAATGATCCACTACGAGGACGATGGCACGGTGACCGCGGTGGCGACCTGGGCCGCGGAAGACGAGCACCCGCCGGTGGAGGGGCGGTGGTCGCTCGAAGGCGACAGGCTGGCGACGACGATCGCCCGGACACGCAGGCCCACGCGGGAGGACGATTGGGAGGACGTCGAAGGACCGATCGCCGAGTTCGTCCGGACCGTGCTCGGAATCCGCTCCTCCGTCGGCAGTCCGATCATCGTCGAGGGGCAGGTTTGGGGGGCGGTCTTCGTGCACTCGAAGCAGGCGCAGCCGCCGCTTCCGCCGGATACCGAGCAGCGTCTCACCAACTTCGCCGAGCTGGTCGCCACCGCCATCTCGAACGCCCAGGCGCGGGCCGAGGTGGGACGGCTGGCCGAGGAGCAGGCCGCCCTGCGACGCGTGGCCACGCTGGTGGCGGAAGAGCGGCCATCGCCGGAGGTCTTCGCCGCGGTCGCCGAGGAGGTCGGCCGGGTCCTGCACCTAGAGGACACGAGAATCGTCCGCTACGAGGCCGACGGGAAGGCGACCGTCGTCGCGAGCTGGGGACAGCTTGCCAGCGCGCTTCCGGTCGGCACAAGCGTGTCGCTGGAAGGAGTCAGCGCAGTCGCACTGGTGTTTCGGACCGGGCGGCCCGCCCGCATCGACGATTTCACGACGGCCTCGGGCTCCTTTGCGGCCTCCCTGCGAGAGCTCGGCGTTCATTCCGCTGTCGCCACGCCCATTGTCGTCGACGGGCGGCTCTGGGGCGCGCTGAACACGGCGTCGCTCCGACCTGACCCCATACCAGCGGACACCGAGGCGCGGATGGGGCAGTTCACCGAGCTCGTGGCCACCGCAATCTCGAACATCGAGGCGCGCTCCGAGCTCGCCGCGTCCCGGGCGCGGATCGTGGCGGCGGCCGACGAGGAGCGCCGTCGGGTGGTTCGCGATCTGCACGACGGCGCGCAGCAGCGCCTCGTCCACACGGTCATCACTCTCAAGCTGGCCGGCCGGGCATTCGAGGAGGGAGACGATGGCGCGCGGCTCCTGGCCCAGGCCCTCGACCAGGCGGAGCGCGCCAACGAAGAGCTGCGCGAGCTCTCGCACGGCGTCCTCCCGGCGATCCTCGCCCACGGCGGCCTGCTCCTAGGGATCGAGGCGTTGGCTTCGCGGACGCCGGTGCCGGTCGACATCCGCGTATCGACCGGCCGGCTGCCCGCCACGATCGAGGCGACCGGCTACTTCGTCGTGGCCGAGGCGCTCACCAATGTCGCAAAGCACTCGCGCGCATCGCGGGCTGAGGTGACGGCGTGCGTGGACAACCGGAGCCTTCGAGTCCGCGTGAGCGACGACGGTGTCGGAGGAGCCCAGCCCAAGGGAAGCGGGCTGGTCGGGCTCGCTGATCGGGTTGCCGCCCTCGACGGCCGGCTCTGGGTGGAGAGCTCGGAAAGGGGCGGAACGCTCATCGCGGCGGACATCCCCCTCCCCGAGTAGGCCCAGGGGAGATTCGAGCTCCCACGACCCGAGCGCATGACGTCGTCAGCAACCTGTCACAACGCAGCCGGCTGGCGACGAGCGGCCGTTCGCGTGCGAACCCACACCGGTCGCGATCCCGCTTCAGTCACGGGATTGCGCTCTACGACTTAGCGCGCCCGACAGGATTCGAACCTGTGACCTTCGGTTCCGTAGGCGGTCGCCCTAGCAACCGGGAACCCCGCTCTCCACGCGGAATTGCCTGCACACCGCCATTTTCAGGGGTGACACGAGGGGACACAAGAGGCCATGAGGGGACGCGATTCGTTCCCACCTGGTTCCCACCCCTGTTCCCACCCAGGGGCACTTGTGCCACGCAGCGACCTAAGCCCCGGCGGAGTCGGAGACGCCCGGATGCGCGTAGGAGCAGGTGCCTGTCAAACACAAATTACAGACGTCTGCTCGTCGTCCAACCCGGGCGTCTGGGCGCATGCCTCGTTTCACGTGCGAGCGACAGCGAGGGGGGTGTGCGCTTTGTGCGGTCCGACGAGCGAGTCGAGGTTCAGAACGACTTGAAAAGGATACTGCCCAGCACGATTGCACTAGTTGCTCTGATTTTGGCCACAGCTTCACAGGCCTGGGGCAGAGCCACCGGCCATTGGCTTCAGGGGGTTGCTCGGCGATGACGCTGGTGTGGCGAGCGCGCGGGGTCACCCCTTTCCTTTCTTTCATCTGCGGAAAAAGCACACCATTCTGCGCGGACGCCGCGACGCAATCGGCGAGCGAATCGCGGTGTCGCGCCCAAGTTCTTCACGCCCGCTCAACGAGCTCCGGGCCTGAACGCCGCGAATGCGGGCCGCCTTCACCATGCGCCGGTCGATTCTCACCCGGCCACGGGACCAAATCAAGGCGCCCGCGAAACCGGTGGTCTGCGAGTCGCCCAAACGGCCGCTTCAACCGCGATGCGAAGGTCTCGACCGACCTCGAGCTTGCTTCTGCTTGGGACGAGCACCAACTGCACCGGAGCGGCGTCCTCTGACGACTGCTCCGCCATGGCAAAGCAGAAGTCTGCTCGTGGTCGATCGTCGCGCTCGGAGCTCGTCCGTAGCGAGCGCCTCGCGGACGTTCGCGCGGACGACTGCCTTCAGGCGAAAGCGCTTGCCGTCATTCGCAGCGCTTCTCGTTCATCCGGCGTGCGTAGCGGTTGATTTCTGGCTCCGCGCGCTCCAAGGCATCCAACAATTCGCGGACCGCGTGATGAAGCACCCGCTCGAGCTCCTCGCGCGACATGCGCTGCATCTCGACCTCGACAGACCCAGGGCCGCCTTCCACGTGGAAGTGGCAAGCCAACGTCAGTCTGCTCGGCGTCCGACTACCCTGCGGCCACGAGCACGGCGTGCACGGCCTCGGCGTCCGCGTGCTGGTCGCCGACGGACCGCGAAGTGCATCCCTGGACGGTGGCTGCGGCGCATTGGAACCGAAGCCGCGGCCCTGGTGTAATGGCGGTATGGACGGTCGGAAGGTGACGGCGATGATGAGCATCGCGGTCGCGCTGGCCGTGGCGCCGACGCTGGTCGCCCGCGGCGAGGACGCGAGTGATCGCACGCCGCCGCCCCAGCCGCCCAGCGAGCGGCCGACGGGGGCTGTCGAGAACTGCTCGACGCGCTCGATGGCGGACTTTCCGGGGGCCTACTCGGACCCGCACAACGTGGTCGTCGGACCGCTCGTCCTCGTCGGCGCAGCACACACGCCTGCGAGCACCGTTCGCGAGTACGGCGGCAACAAGTTCCCGTTGCTGGTACGGGCCGGGCGGCGCGTCACCGTCGCGCTGTCGCAGGCGACGCGTCGCGTCGCCGGACTCGGCTACGGTCCGCTCCCGCAGGGGGTGGACCTGGCTCCGAGCGACGGCCATCGCGTCGTGACGTTCAAGGCCTGCCGGCGCGGCAAGAACTCGGGGAGCAACGCCGACGGGCGACCGGTCACATTCTGGTCGGGGTCCGTGCTGACCTCCTCACCCCGATGCGTGCGCCTCGAGGTGTGGGTGGACGATGAACCCTCCCCGCGCCACATCTCGCTCCGGATGGGCGTGCGCCGGTGCCCCTGAGCTGGGGCTGGTAGCTGTCGTTCCTAACACTCGGCTGCTGCTTTGAGGCAGATGCAGGACTGCCGGTAACAGGCGAAACCAGCGGCAGCGCTCCGACTGCGAGAGTTTCGGGATGCCCGACTGGACGAAGAAGAACTTCGACGAGCTTCGCGATGTCAGCCCGCAGGATGCGCCAATCCAGTGGCGATTCGCGCGGGAGGCTCTGCGATCGCCTGAGCTCGGCGTGAGCCGCTTCACCTATGAACCGGGTGCCCGCATGCCGTGGGGTCACCGGCATCGTGTGCAGGAGGAGGTCTACGTCGTGGTCTCCGGCTCTGGTCGTGCCAAGCTCGATGATGAGATCGTCGAGCTCTCGGTTTGGGACGTCCTGCGCGTTGCACCTGCGGTCGTTCGCTCCTTCGAGGCCGACTCGCAGGGTCTCGACGTGATCTGTATCGGTGGTCGCAAGCCCAAGGGAGGCGACACCGAGCGGTTCCAGGACTTCTGGGACTGACGGCGGATGCGCTCGCCGCACTCGCGCTGCTGGGTTGAGGCAGAAGCAGTAGGGCGGGTCGATGCGAAGTTCGTGGTTGCTCTGGACGAGCACCGGGCGATGCGGCGGCGTCGAGGGCGCGCCTGCTCTGCTTCGGAAACCGGGCGTCCGGCCAAGGAGTGATTCTCAGAATCGACCGTCTCTGGGCGCGGTAGCGGCCCCTCCACGCCTGACCCACGCCTTCTGATGCACGTCCCCACCGACCCGCCACCCACACCGTCCGCGATCGCCACGATCGGCGTCTACGGGTTTGCTGGCAGCTCGTTCCTCGAGCGGCTTTCGGCGGCCGATGTCCGCCTCGTCCTGGACGTCCGCCAGCGCCGCGGCGTTCGCGGACCGCAGTACGCGTGGGCCAACTCCCGGCGCCTCCAGGACGCCCTCGCCGCCGCGTCGCTCGGCTATCGCCACCACCCCGAGCTCGCCCCGACGACCGAGCTGCGCCAGCTCCAGTACGCCGAGGACGCCCGGCTCGGCGTCGGCAAGCGCTCCCGCGTCGAGCTCGCGCCCGAGTACGTCCGTCGCTACACGACCGAGGTCCTCGACCGCGTCGACCTCACCGCCCTCGTCACGGCGCTGCCCTCCGAAGGCCTCGCCGCGCTCCTCTGCGTCGAGCGCGACCCCGAGGCCTGCCACCGCTCCCTCATCGCCGCTCGTTTGGCCGACCACCACGGCTTCACGATCGAGCACCTGCGCCCCTGACGTCGGCGCGGTGGATCAGTCCCAGAAGCCGGCAACGCGCGCTGCTGCTTCCACCTGGAACGCGGGCGTCTACGCCCACGCGCGCGAGACGCCCGCTGCGGACGACGAGGAGGTGTCAGCGAGCCCACAATCGGGTCCAAGGGCGCACTCGCCTTCGTCGACAGGCAGCACTGACAACCCGCGCTTCCGCTCGTCGTCCGCTGCGACAGCCCCGCTCGGTCGTATCTCGCTACCGCTTCTGCCTCATCGCGACAGCGACGCCGCGCGAGCTTCCTCCGATCGCGCGCGCACGTCGTGCCCATGCACCGGATGCAACGGCTCCCGGCCGAGTG
>CAVTZF010000035.1:0-132085 GCA_963739095.1 uncultured Thermoleophilaceae bacterium | reverse complement strand
CGATCGCGGCAAGCCCGACCGGCACCAGAAGCGCACCAGGAAGTCTGACCGTGCTCAAACGCTCGACAAGCAGGCCGCAGCCCAAGGACAGCGCCCGCTAGCAGCGCTGGCAGCAGGACCCAGGCGGCGACGAAACCCACGCGTTGCCTGCTACCTGCGCCGGCGCAAGCGGATGATGCTGAGCCGGAAGGACGCGACGAAAACCTGGATGCCCACGATGCTGAACGCGGCGGCGAGCACCGGGAAGCGGCGGCTCAAGCCGGCTGTTCGATCGGCCGCGTCAGCGACCGGGACAACTGTCTGCTCGGTGGTACCCATCCGGGATCGGGCGTCCGCCTCGACCTTCCGGACGCACCACACGCGGGAGAGGACGCGCCTCAGCTCTCTCCAGCGGGGATGGATGCTAGCGACGGGCGTGGAAGGCTACGTAACGTGTCTCGCTTCCTAAGACTCAATCGTCGGCTGTCGGCGGCCGTTCAGACGCGCCTTCACGACACCGCGAGCAATCTCTATCGACGTTATGACGAGGTCGTCGCGCGGTCCGTGCCAAGTCGCCCGGATGCGGTCGTTGTCGACGTGGGCGGTGGTCGCGGTTGCTCGTTCGTACACGGGCTGCCAGCCCGAGCATCTCGGGCGCGCATCGTGGCCGTCGATATCGCGCCGGAAGAATGGGCCTCGAACCGAGACGTCGACGAGACACGCGTGGCGGACATTGTCCACGGACTCCCGTTCGAAATGGCAGGTCCAAGGTGATCGCCTCGCGTACCGTCCTGGAGCACGTGCCGGACATCGATGCGTTCTTTCGGCACGCGGCACGCGTGCTTGTCCCTGGGGGCCTCACCATCCACCTGATCCCGTCCCGGTATTCGCTATTCGCCATCGCGGCACGCCTGCTTCCGTTCGGGCCGACGAAGGCAGTTCTACACCGCCTGTACCCGTGGACGAGCGAAGTCGTCGAGTTTCCCGTCTTCTACGACCGCTGTTATCCGTCCGGCATCGAGGAAAGCCTCAAGAGCAACGGCTTCCAAGATGTCCGGATTGAGGCGACATACAACCAGACCGACTACTTCGCCGCCTTCTTTCCGGCCTACCTCCTATGCCTCCTCTACGAGAGCATCGTCCGCCGACTCGGCCTTCGCAATCTCGCGGCATACATGCTTGTCATCGCCGAGAGAGCCCCCGGTGGCAAATCTGCCTGATCTGTGCGGCCCGGTGGCAGCGCCAGCAGCAAGCCCGGGCGGCGACGAGGACCAGCGCGTTACGCGCGCTAGCGGCGCCGGCGCAGGCCGATGATGCTGATCAGGAACGACGAGAAGAAGATCTGGATGCCGACGATGATCAGCGCCGCGGCGAGCACCGCGAGGCGCTCCTCGGACAGCGCGCCGAAGCCGCGGTCGACCCAGATGCCGACGATCACCGCGGCCATCACGAGCCCGGCGAGCGCGATCGACGCCGCCCAGCAGCAGGCCGTGCTCGAGCCGGAAGCGGGCCCGCATGCGGTCGAACCAGGGGTCCTTCTCGCCCATGAAGTAGGTGCCGTAGGCGTGGGCGCAGAGGCCGAGCGCGAGCACCTGGGTGCCGACGATCATCAGCAGCGCGCCGGCGACCATCGAGTGCAGGTCCCACTCGCGGCCGAAGACCTCGATCTGGAAGAGGACGGTGAGCGCGACGAGCACGCCGAGCAGCGCCATCACCGCGCCCGGGCACGATGAACAGCCAGTTCGGGCTGTGGACGAGCAGGAAGCGCAGGTGGCGCCAGCCGTCGCGGAAGCTCGAGAGCTTCGACTCGCCCTCGCGCGGGTGGTAGTCGATCGGGATCTCGTCGATCGTCGAGCCGCTCCTTGCCCGCCCGGATCACCATCTCCGAGGCGAACTCCATGCCGGTGGTGCGCAGGTCGAGGCGCGGCAGCGCGTAGCGGCGAACGGCGCGCATGCCGCAGTGGGCGTCGCTGACGCCGGTGCGGAAGAAGAGGTTGAGGATGCCGGTGAGCACCGGGTTGCCGACGTAGCGGTGCAGCCACGGCATCGCGCCCGGCTGGATGTTGCCCATGCGGTCGCCCATCACGAGGTCGGCGCCGTCGTCGAGCTGCTCGACGAAGCGCGGGATGTCGGCGAAGTCGTAGGTGAGGTCGGCGTCGGCCATCACGATGTAGTCGCCGCGCGCGGCGGCGAAGCCGGCGAGGTAGGCGCTGCCGTAGCCGCGCCGCGGCTCGAGGACCACGAGCGCGCCGGCGTCGCGCGGCCAGCTCGGCGCTGCCGTCGTCGGAGCCGTTGTCGGCGACGATCACCTCGCCCTCCCAGCCCTGGCCCTCGAGCGCCTCGCGGGCCGCGCCGACGCAGCGCTCGATCGTCGCCGCCTCGTTGAGGCAGGGGATGACGACCGACACCTTGACGGCGCTGGCGCCCTCGCGGTCGGCTCTGGGGAACCGGGGTGTCTGCTCGACGGTGCTCAGGGAACTGGCCTCGAGAGGCAGTCGATCGAACCGTATGAACGCGCGACGACGGAAGAAGTCGCGCGCGCTGCGCGGCGATGGTAGCGAACGGTCTGGCAGCCTCCGCGCACCTGCATGCGGATCTGCCTGGTCTACGACTGCCTGTTCCCCTACACCGTCGGCGGCGCCGAGCGCTGGTACCGCAACCTCGGCGAGCGGCTCGCGGCCGAGGGGCACGAGGTGACCTACCTGACGCTGCGCCAGTGGGAGCGCGGCGAGCGCGGCGAGGTCCCGGGCGTGCGGGTGCGTCGCCGTCGGGCCCGCGCATGGAGCTCTACGCCGAGCGCGGGCCGGCGCCGGATCCTGCCGCCGCTCGTGTTCGGGCTCGGGGTGCTCTGGCACCTGCTGCGCCACGGGCGCCGCTACGACGTCGTGCACACCGCCTCGTTCCCCTACTTCTCGCTGCTCGCCGCCGCGGCCGTGCGCCGCGCTCGGCCGGCTTCCGGCTGGTGGTCGACTGGCACGAGGTGTGGAGCCGCGACTACTGGCTCGAGTACCTCGGGCCGCGTCGGCGGGCGGATCGGCAACGCGGTGCAGGCGCTCTGCCTGCGCGTCCCCCAGCGCGCGTTCTGCTTCTCGCGGCTGCACGCGCGCGCGGCTGCGTGCGAGGGCGGCTGCGCGGCGAGGTCGACCATGCTCGAGGGCGAGTACGCCGGGCCGCTCGAGCCGCGCGAGCCGCGAGCCGGCCGAGCCGCTGGTCGTGTTCGCCGGCCGCCACATCCCCGAGAAGCGCGTGCCCGCGCGTCGTCCCCGCGATCGCCGCGGCGCGCGAGCGGCTCGCCGGAGCTGCGCTGCGTCATCTTCGGCGACGGCCCCGAGCGCGCGCGAGTGCAGGCGCTCGTCGCGCGAGCACGGGCTCGACGAGGCGTCGTCGCGTGCCCGGGCTTCGTCGACGCCGAGCGAGGTCGAAGCGGACGCTGCGCCGCGCGGTCTGCATGGTGCTGCCCTCCCGCCGCGAGGGCTACGGGATGGTCGTGATCGAGGCGGCCGCCGGCGGGCACGCCGAGCGTGGTCGTCAGCGGGCGACGACAACGCGGCCACCGAGCTGATCGAGGAGGGCGTCAACGGCTTCGTGGCGCCCTCGGCCTCGGCCGAGGACCTCGCCGGCGGCGATCGCTCCGGGCGCTCGACGGCGGCATGGCGCTGCGGCGGTCGACCGCCGACTGGTTCGCGCGCAACGCGCGGCGGCTGTCGCTCGAGCTCCTCGCTCGAGCGCGTCTCGCGGGCCTACGCGTCGGGCTGAGCCGGCAGAGCGCGCGGTTGCGCAACACCCAGGTCTCGTTGTGAAACGACGTCTCGAAGGCCTCGGGCGCCTGCCCGGGGCGCTCCGACCTCGAGGTAGGCCGTGCGCACCCGGCGCAGTAGCTCGGGCCGGATCGCCCGGAGGATCTCGAGCTCCGTGCCCTCGGTGTCGATCTTCAGGACGTCCACGACCGGCACGCGTCGAGCACCTCTCTCGAGCACGCTCGTTGATGCCGAGCGCAGGCGACCTCGATCGTGCTCGCCGGTGTCGACGCCGATGCCGCCGTAGCGGCCGCTCTCCTCCACGCCGAACTCGACCCGGCCCGCGCTCGGCGCTCACCGCCGCCTCGGTCAGCGTGTAGCGGTCCTCGTAGCCGGTCAGGTTGCTGCGCAGCCGCTCCACGTTGCGAGGCACGGGCTCGTAGAGCCAGGCGCGGCAGTGCGGGTTGCGGGTGAGGAAGAACAGCGCGCTGATCCCGATGTTCGAGCCGATGTCGACCACGACCCGCGCCGAGGGATCGGCGCCGTAGTCCTGGCGGCAGAACACCTCGTTCACCGTCCACATGTCGTGGTGGCTGAAGAGCGTGGGTGCGACGATGCCCTGCGGGGTGCGCACCCGGCATCGTAGGGGTAGTCGCCGCGGCCCAGGAAGTAGCGGCCGGCGTTCTCGCGAAAGCGCGGGATAGACGCGCCGCATGCGCCACAGCGCGACGTAGTTGCGGCCGCGCAGGATCTCCCGGCAACCATCGCCGGAGGGCGGCCGCCGAGCATGCGGCGGCAGGCTAGCGCGCCGCCCGAGCGCGCGCTCGTAGCTGGCGGCGGTCAGCTCGGCCGTCCGCCCCCAGGTGAAGGTCGCCGCTCGCGCGCGGCCCGGCTGCGCGAAGCGTCGCGCAGCTCCGCGTCCGCGAGCAGGCGCTCGAGCGCGGCTCGGATCGCCTCCACGTTCTCGGGGTCGAAGAGAGAGCGCGGCGTCGCCGGCCACCTCGGGCAGCGACGAGCGTCCGAGCACGCCACCGGCACGCCGCGCGCCATCGCCTCCAGCACGGGCAGCCCGAAGCCCTCGTAGAGCGAGGGGAAGACGACGACGCGGCGGCGAGCGCGTAGAGGCCCTCGAGGTCCTCGGCGCCAGCCAGCCGGGCAGCGCGACGTCGTCGGCGATGCCCAGCGCTCGCGTGCTCGCGCAGCTCGGCTCGTGCGGCGTCGGATAGCCGGGCACCACGAGCACGGGCGCCGCTCGGGCGGGATCGCGGCGAGCGCGTCGAGCAGCCGCGCGAGGTTCTTGTGCGGGCGCTTGGCCGACACGCTGAGCACGACCGGGCGCTCGCCGAGGCCCGAGCTTTCGCGCAGCTCGGCGGCGCCGGCGTGGCTCAAACGCCGTCGCGGCCCGGGCGACGCCCAGCGGCACCACGTCGATCTTGCCGGCGGCGTCGCGGAGGTCGGTACGAGTCATCGCGCGTCGACTGCCGCGTCGACGATCGACGCGATGCGAGCGCCGCGCCGCGGCGGGCACCAGCACGCGCATCCCCAGCCCGAGGACGCCGAAGTGCGCGTCGGGCACCTTGTAGTTGAGGTCGTGGATCGTGTGACGCGCGCGAAAGCGGCCGCGCAGCGGCGCCGTCGAGGCGAGCGATGCACGACGTCGCGCCGGCTCGGGCCGCCAGCCGCGGGCAGGTACCGCTGTTCGCCCCGCACCCAGTCGACCCGGTTGCGGGCACGCGACCGGGACGACCTCCATGGGCACCAACTCGCCCACGGCCCGCCGGACTCGGCCGCCTCGCGGTTGACGAACGCGTCAGCCGCAGCGCCGGCGACGCCGCCAGCCGCGGGATCAGCTCGCGGGCGAAGACCTCCATACCGCCGGTCTCGCCGGGCACCAGGAAGACGAGGTTCAGCCCGACGTGCATCACCCGCTGGGCGGCATCGAGGAGGACGCCTCGAGCCGGTCGCCGAGGGCACGCCAATCGAAGTCGGGCTCCGCCAGCACCCGCCCTTCACGTCGCCATTCTTTCGCGCTGTCCGACTCACCGAGTAGGTCGAGGATGGCTCCGCAAACGCCCGCGGATCGTCCGCCACGATCACCTGGCCGCCGGGCTCCACCCCGGAGGCCCTCACATCCAAGGGGGGTGGACACGACGGGGCGGCCCGCGGCCATCGCCTCGACGATCTTCACGCGAATCCCGGCTCCCGCGAGGATCGGCGCGACACCGCGTCGGCGCCGCGAAGAACGGCGCCATCGAGGGGACGAAGCCGGCCACGGACATCCATCGCGCCGTCGAGCGTCGGTGACAGAGGGCGCCGGTGGCTCCTGCCCACGATGTCCAGGCGGGCCACGGGCAGCGCTCGCGCACCAGCGGCCAGACCTGCGCGGGCGAACCAGCCGCCCCCTCGTGGTTCGGCGGATAGCTCATCGTGCCGGTGAAGAGCACTGGCGGCGGGCCGGGCTGCTCAGGTAGGGCGCGGAGCGCAGACATGTCGACGCCCACCGGAATCAGCGCCACCCGCGGGCATCCCATCTCGACGAAGTCGCAGCGCAGCTCCACCGTCGACACGGTCGTGACGGTGTGGAACTCCCGGGAGCCGGGCGTGGGACGAAGCGCCGGTAGCGGCGGGCCTCTGCACGGGAGCGCGAGGGCGGCGGCCGGGCGCTCTCGCTCGACGCGCCCGTGCCTCATACCAATTCCACAGCCAGGTTCTGACAACTGAGAACCTTCGGCAGCCCGTGCAGGCAGGTCGCCGCGCCCACGTCGATTGCCATGTCGTGTCCGACCAGGACGACGTCGGGACGCAGCTCGTGAGCGGCCTTCAGCGCCAGCGCCCGCAACCGCGTCCAGAAGACCCGCATCTCAAGTGAGCGCTCGGGCTGTGTGACCGCGGCTGCCAGCACGGACGGCTCGGCGGAAACGGCCCTGAGAACCTCCTCGACCTTGCTCCGAGGCCGCACTGCAATCCTTACCGAGACGCCGACGTCCTCCAGCTTGCTCACGTGCTCGACCGTCTGGCGTGGGAGGCGTCACCGTCGTGACGTGATGTCCGAGTTCAACCAGGCGCCTGCAGAGAAAGAACTCGTAGGTCCGGCCCCCGCCGCCGCCGGGCTGATACGGCAGCTCAGGTGTGAGATGCAGGATCCGCAAGTCTTCAGATGCCTTGCTACGTGCTGCGACACGGCGAGCGAGAGTAGCCACCCGTAGGTGGAGCCGACGGGCACCGGCTTACTCTTGGACCCGATGGGAGCCCCGCCCGGCCAGCGCCCGGGGCGCGCGATTGCCACTGCTGTAACCGCCGCGCCAGTTAGCCGTACTGCTGGCGGCGGCCTGCTCGGCGTGCTCGATCGGGCGCCGACTTCGGCTCCACCGCCGACGACCGACGGCTTCTTCACGGCCAACGCGATCTACGGCGTCGTGCTGTTCGTCGGCCAGTCGCTCCGCACTACGACGGTGGCGCGGCTGATCGAGGACGAGCCGCGCATGGACCGCTTCCGCGCGCAGCCTCGACGCGGTGGCACTGCTCGCGGTCGTTTCGACTGCGGGTTCGTGCTCGCCGTGCTGCCGCGCCCGCGGTGGTTGAGCCGGGCGCCGAGGCGCGTGTTCAGGTCGGCGATGCTCGTGTTCATTCCCGTCGCGGCGCTGCACCTGTTCACCGGCCTCGCGGCGGCGATGATCGCCGCCTACGGCGGCTACACGCCCGCCGCGCTTGCGTTCGGCGCAGGCGCGGCCGTGACGTGGCCGCCTTCTTCGTCTGGACCCCGCCCTTCGGGGTAGAGGGCATCCTGTCGCGCTCGCCAGCGGCAGTATCGTCACCGCCGGGCTACTCGCCGCCATGCTCGCACGGCACGGCTGGCGTCCGTCGCTGCCGCGCGCCGGGCCGACCGCCAGCCGCGACGCCGCCCGCATCATGCTCGGCCGCCGCGTCGATCGTCGCGGGCCAGATCATTCTCGCGATCTCCGTTGCTTTCGCGGGCGGCGTGGAGGGCGGCGGCGCCACGATTTACACCTACGCGATGATGATCATGCTCGGGTTGACGGCCGGCCTCGTCTCGCCGATCGGTGTCGTGTTCGCGCCGATCGTCGCGCGTGAGTGGGACCGCGACCCGGTCACGCTCGTCCCGCTGACGATGCGGGCCTTCGGGTCGGGCTGATGCTGTTGCCACCGGCGGTTGCCCTCGCCGTCCTGCTCGGGCGAGCGCCCGCCGAGGCGGTCCTCACAAGGGTGCGAGCAGCGCCGCCGACGTGGAGGAGATCTTCGAGCTGGCGCTGGCACTTTCGCCCAGTTTGATCGCCGCGTTGCTCGGCGTAATCCCACTGCTCGCGGTATTCACGGCCGGTGGGCTGCGGCCGCTGGCGGCGCTGGCGGCGATCGTGACTTTGGCGCACGCCGGGCGCCAGCGCGCTGACGGTGGCGCTCGGCGGCGGGCTGACCGCGCTGGCACTCGTGGGCACCGGCGCCTCAGTCGTGATCGCGTTCGCGGCGGTCGCCGTCGCGTTCAGGCGGCACGCGGGGGCCGTCATTGTGCGAGCCGCCGTCGCCACGGCGACGATCGCCGTGCCGGGGGCGCTCCTGTTTGGGCTCGCGGCTGCTTTGCCCAACCGGGCGACGGCTTCGCGGGAGCGCTCGTGGCCTCCGCCGTGGGTCTCGCGGCCTATGCCGCCTTTCTCGGCCTGGCGCACCGGCTCGAACTGCGCGAGTTGGCCGGGCTACTGCGGCGCTGACCGATCGCCGGGCCGGTGGCGGCCGGCGCGAGTGGCTCGATCGCCCGGCGCGCCGACTCGAGGAGGCCGAGCCGCTCGAGCGCCTTGCGCGCGTAGGTCACGCCGGTGAAGCGCAGGCGATCAGACCGCCGCTCAGCGCTCCCACCGCGACCCGGCGGCGGCCCCGAGCGCCACGTAGGCGGGCTCCTCCGCCGCCACGTGACGGAAGACGGTCCAGCCGTTGCCCGCATGCGGGATATAGCGCTCGACGACCCCCACGTCGCCGAACTGACGCGCCAGCGCAGTCGGGTCGGTCGAGACTCCGCTCAGCGAGCGGACGATGTTCACGTCCTCGAGCGTCGGCAGCCTGCCCCGCGCCGCCAGCGCGCCCACGAGCACCCAATCGCCTGCCATCACCTCGCGAACGGGATCCCGAGCAACTCGTGTCGCCGCCAGACCGACGAGAGTGCTCCGTTCAGCGTCACCTGGCTGTAGAAGCGCAGGACCCGCACGGCTAGGCCGGGGACTCGTGAGGTTGATCGCACGCTCGAGGACCACGTGCTCGCCTTCGCGGTGGTAGCGCCCGCGCCCGCCCCCCCCACGAGGCCCGGGTCGGCCTCGAGCTCCTCGACGCAGCGACGGATGTAGCCGGGCGTTATCTCGTCGTCATCCGACAGCCACATGAAGTAGTCGCCGCGGGCGAACTCGAACACGCGCCGAAAGTTGGCGGCGTGGCCGCGGTTCTCCCGGGCGCGCTCGTAGCGAAGCCGCGGGTCGGCGCTCGCAAGGGCCGCTGAGGGCAGACTCGGTGTCGTCGCTCGACGCGTTGTCCGACACCACGAGGTCGAGCTCCGGGTAGTCCTGATCGAGGACCGAGCGGATCGCCGCTCCAGGAGCGGCCGGCGGTTATAGGTGGGGATCCCCAGCCGCATCGAGCGGAGCAGCGAGCGGTCACTGCTCGGGCCGCCTGCTAGTTCTTTGCCGCTTATCGCGATGACGGTCAAACGGGTTCACGGCAGCGACATCAACCTGCAGTCGCGGCCGCAGATGGCGGAGTACCAGGCCGCGGCAGAGCGGATAGCCCGCGACGGGCAGGCCAAGGTGCTCGACTGGGGCTGCGGCTACGGCCAGATGACCGACCTCCTGCGTGGGCACGGGCTGACCGTGACGGCGATCGACTATGACCCGGGCATCGATGGGGTCGAAACCGCCCCCTCGAGCGCTACCCGGGGCTCGAGGCGCTCTACACCAGCGACCCCGTGCGACTGCCGTTCGACGACGCCGGTTTCGACGCGGTCCTGTCGATGGGCGTGCTCGAGCATGTGGGAGATCCCGATGGAGCCTCGACGAGATCGCGCGCGTCCTGCGCCCGGCGGGCTCGTCTACGTGTACAAGCTCCCGAACCGGCTCAGTTACCTGGAGGCGATTGCGAGGCGCACCGGACAGTACTTCCACGGACAGCTGCCGGACGACCGCCTCTACGACCGTCGAGAGCGCCCGAGCGCTGCTCGAGCGGCACGGCTTCGAGGTACTCGAGCTGCGCCGGGCGAACATGCTGCCGCTGACCCTTCCGGGCAAGCTTGCGGACCGGCTACACCGCTGATCTGGCACGGCAACCGCCTGCTCGCGCGCATACCGGGGCTGAACAGGCTCGCCACCAACGTCGAGCTGGTTGCGCGCGCTCCGGCTCGCCGGCCGGGCTTCATCGCAGCGAGTCGAGGGTGCCGCGCAGGCCCTCTGCCAGGGCGATCCGCGGGACGAAGCCGACCTCTTCGCGCAGACGAGTCACGTCGGCCACGAGCCGAGGCGGATCGCCCTCGCGGTCGGGTAGCTCGCCGGGCCGCGGCAGGTCGGGACGGCCCGCCGCCTCGGCGAGCGTGTCGACCACGCTACGGACCGTCACCAGCTCGCCCGAGGCGACGTTGACGGGTCCCGTCACGTCACTGTCCATAGCGCTGCGAACGCCGCTCCTACGTCCTCGACATGCATGAAGTCGCGCACCTGCGACGCCGCTCGTCGTCGGCGACAGGCTCGCCGGCGAGCAGAGCACGGCCCACCGCCGGCACGAGCCGCCGTCCGGCTCGCCCGGGCCGTACAGGAAGGAGATGCGACCCCAGGCGAGTCGAAGCCTGCCTCGTCCGCGTAGGCGGCCGCCACGGCGTGCAACGGGTGCTTCGCCGCCCCGTAGAGGGTGGCCGGCCGCAGCGGCGTGCGCAGCTCGTTGCACGGCTCTCCCGCCGCGTCCCAGTCGTACTCGGCAGACGTGCCGGCGAGCACGGCGCGCCGCCCCCCGGCGGCCGCGAAGGCGCGCAGAAGCGCCAGCGACGCCTCGACCCAGCGGACGTTCTCCGGGGTGTTCCAGAAGCGGCCCGGCTCGACGTACCAGCCGAGGTGCAGGAGCAGCTTGGGCTCCACCTCGGCGACGAGCGCCGCGCCATCGCCGGCGAGCAGGTCGGCCCGGTGCCAGATGACCCCGTCCTCGTGCTCCCCGCCCGCGGCCTGACCGCGTGCAGCTCATGCCCCGCCGCAAGCGGCGCGAGCGCGTGGCCGGCCATGAAGCCGCTCGCCCCGGTGACGAGCACACGGCTCACGGCGCGAAGTGGCCTAACTGGCGTCCCGCTCCGACATCGTGCGGCCGCCCGCGCGGCAGCAGCGGCCATTCGATGCCGAAGGCCGGGTCGTCCCAGCGCACGCCACGCGCCGCGTCGGGCACGTATGGGGTCGAAATCTGGTAGTGGACCTCACTCGCGTCGACGAGCGTCTGAAAGCCGTGGGCGCAGCCCTCGGGCACGAACAGCGCGCGTCCGTGGCGGCGCTCAGCTCGACGCCGAACCAGCGCAGGCGCGTTCGGCGAGTCGGGCCGCAGGTCGACGCGCCACGTCGAAGATCGCGCCGCGCGTGCAGCGGACGAGCTTCGCCTCGCCGTGCGGGTCGGCCTGGTAGTGGAGGCCGCGCAGGGTGCCCGCCCTTGCGTTGAACGGACGCGCTGCACTGGCACACGCGGCGTCCAGCCCGTGCGCCTCGAACTCCTCGGCCGCGAACGTGCGGGCGAAGAAGCCGCGCTCGTCCTCGTGCCGCTCGGGCTCCACCACGAACATCCCCGCCACGCCGGTCTCGCGGAAGAGCACGGGCGCTCCCTCAGTCGCTCTCCCGCCGCCGCAGGAAGCCGCCCTGGCAGTAGGTGACCGCGAGCCGCTCGTAGGACGGTCGACCTCGAAGTCGTCGTTGCCGTCCAGGAACTCGCGCACCGCCTCGAGCGGGTTGTCCTCGCCCAGCCCTCGCCCGCGGCGGGAGCGTCCGCCACGAGCGCCATCACGGCATCGAACACGACGAGGTAGCTGTTCGGCGTGACGAGCGGGGCGTAGCGCTCGAGCTCGCCGGCGCACGTGCTCGCTGGTGTGGTTCGAGTCGAGCGCGACCATCACGCGCTCGCCCGGCTGGATGCGGACCGCACCGCCGCGACCGTCTCGTCCGCGAGCGAGTCGCCCTCGATCAGCTCGATCCGATGGCTGAGCGGATGGGCCTCGATCGCGAGCCGGTTGTACTTGCGGATCTCGATGTCCACGCCGATGACGCGGCCGCGGCCGAGCAGCTCATGATCGAGGCGTACAGCACGAGCGCGCCGCCGTGGGCGACGCCGGACTCGACGATCACGTCCGGCCGCACCTTCCAGATCAGCTCCTGCATCACGACCATGTCCTCGGGCAGCTGGATGATCGGGATGCCGAGCCAGGTGACCTCGTAGGAGAGCCGGTTCTGCCAGTTGCTGCGCGTCCAGAGCTCGGACAGGACGCGGAAGCCCTCCTCGCAGTAGATGTCGACCTCGCGCTCGCCGCTCGGGGTGGCGACGCGCAGGAGTCGGCTCGAAATCTGCGGCGGAGGGGCTGGGAGATCGGTCATGGCCGGCGCCAGGCTAGTGAAAGCGGGCCGCTGTGATCAGTCGTACACGCGCAGATCGGGCGCACGCACGACGAAGCGGCCGCCCCACTCGCGGATGAAGGCGAGCTGCTCGATGATCTCGTCCTTCAGGTTCCAGGGCAGGATGAAGACCAGGTCGGGCCGCGTCTCGCGAAGCGCCTCGGGCGCGCGGATCGGGATGTGCGTGCCGGGCAGGAAGCGGCCCTGCTTGTGCGGGTTGCGGTCGACGGTGTAGTCGAGGAAGTCGGTCCGATCGCCGCAGTAGTTGAGCAGCGTGTTGCCCTTGGCCGGCGCGCCGTAGCCGCGATCGCGCTTGCCCGTCGCGCTTGCGCGTCGATCAGGAACGTCGAGCAGGCTGCGCGCTTGTCCTGCGCGCACCTGCTCGGCGAAGCCGAGGTAGGTCTCGAGCCGGTCGAGAGCCGGCCGCGTCGCTCGCGTCGCCAGCAGCTCGCGGCGCGCTCGGTCGACCGGCTTGCGCGCGTCGTCCGTCGTGGCAGCGCGTAGATGCGCAGCGAGCCGCCGTGCGTCGGCAGCTCCTCGACGTCGAACAGCGCGCAGGCCGTGGCGCGCGAAGACCGCGCGCGACGGTGAGGAACGAGAAGTACGAGAAGTGCTCGTGGTAGATCGTGTCGAACTGGTTCTCGCTCGATCAGCCGCAGCAGGTGCGGGAACTCCATCGTGATCACGCCGCCCGGCGCGAGCAGGATCTTCATGCCGCCGACGAAGTCGTTGAGGTCGGGCACGTGCGCGAGCACGTTGTTGCCGATCAGCAGGTCGGCGCTGATGCCGTCGCGCGACGAGCTCGGCGCGCGGTCTCGCGCCGAAGAACTCGACCAGCGTCGGAACGCCGCTTCTCGACCGCCGACCTCGGCGACGTTGGCGGCCGGCTCGATGCCGAGCACCGGGATGCCGCGCTCGACGAAGTACTGCAGCAGGTAGCCGTCGTTGCTCGCGATCTCGACCACGTGGCTGCTCGCGCGCCGAGGCCGAAGCGCTCGACCATCGTCTCGACGTAGCGCCGCGCGTGCTCGAGCCAGGTCGGAGTACGACGAGAAGTAGGCGTAGTCGCTGAAGATGCGCTCCGGCGGCTCGAACTCGCTCGAGCTGGACGAGGAAGCACTCGTCGCAGACGAGCGCGTGCAGCGGATAGAACGGCTCCATCCGGTCGAGCTGCTCCGCGCGTCAGGTAGGAGTTCGCGAGCGGCGACATGCCGAGGTCGACGAAGACGTGCTCGAGCGGCGCGCCGCAGAAGCGGCAGGCGGCGTCGTCATGCGGCGCGGCCGGCGCGGCCGCTCGGCCTCGAAGGCGCGGATCTGGCCGAGGCGTGACGCGCGCATGTCCGCGCCGGCGCGCAGCGCGCGGTACCAGTCGACGATGCTCGCGAGCGCGTCGCTCGAGGTCCCAGCGCGGCGCCCAGCCGAGCCGCGCGCGCGCCTTCGAGGAGTCGAGCTTGCAGGTAGTGGCGCCTCGTGCGGATGCGTCGCCCGCGTCGCGGCTCCCAGCGCGAGCCCGTCGCCCCACAGCTCGGCGAGGCGCTCGACGATCCAGCGCACCGGGCGCGCGTCGCGCGTCGGCCGGGCCGAAGTTCCAGGCCGTCGGCGTAGCGCCGCGATCGTCCCACAGCCGCTCGGCGAGCAGCAGGTAGCCGCTCAGCGGGTTGAGCACGTGCTGCCAGGGCCGGATCGCGTCCGGGTTGCGGATCGCGCACCGGCTCGCCCGCGAGCGCGCCGCGCATCGACGTCGGGGATCAGCCGGTCCTCGCGCCCAGTCGCCGCCGCCGATCACGTTGCCGGCGCGCGCCGACGCGACCGCCGGCGCCGTCCGGCGCCGAAGAACGAGGCGCGGTAGGCGGCGGTGACGAGCTCCGCGCAGCCCTTGCTGCTGCGAGTACGGGTCGTGGCCGCCCAGCGGCTCGTCCTCGCGGTAGGCCCACTCCCACTCGCGGTTCTCGTAGCACTTGTCGGTCGTGACGTTGACGACCACGCGCACGCCGTCGGCGCGTGCGCACGGCCTCGAGCACGTTGACGGTGCCCATGACGTTGGTCGCGTACGTCTCGACCGGCTCGCGCGTACGAGCGCGCGCACGAGCGACTGCGCGGCCAGGTGGAACACGACCTCGGGCCGCGCTCGCGCGATCGCGTCGCGCCAGCGCCGCGCGGTCGCGGACGTCGCCGTCGACGCGACGTCGATGCCCGTCGCCGACGCGCGCGAGCTCGAACAGCGACGGCGTCGGTCGGGACGCCAGCGCGATAGCCGGTGACGTCGGCGCCCAGCGCGTCGCAGCCACAGCGCGAGCCAGCTGCCCTTGAAGCCGGTGTGGCCGGTGACGAGGACCCGCCGGCCGCGCCAGAAGGCCGGCGTCTACGCCCACGTCTTCCACGGCGCGTCGCCGGACGCCCAGAGCTCCTCGAGCTGACGTCTTGTCGCGCAGCGTGTCCATCGGCTGCCAGAAGCCGGTGCTGGTAGGCGCGCGAGCTGGCCGTCGCGCGCGAGCCGCTCCAGCGGCTCGCGCTCCCAGACCGTCGTCGTCGCCCTCGAGGTAGTCGGCCGACCTCGCGGCGACAGCACGAAGAAGCCGCCGTTGATCCAGCCGCCGTCGCCGTGCGGCTTCTCCTGGAAGCCGCGCGACGCGGTCGCCCGTCGATCTCGAGCGCGCCGAAGCGGCCGGGCGGCTGCACCGCGGTCACGGTCGCCAGCGTGCCCTGCTGCGCGGTGGAAGCGCGATCGAGCGCGCCGATGTCGACGTCGGCGACGCCGTCGCCGTAGGTGAAGCAGAACTCCTCGTCGCCGACGTACTGCAGCACGCGCTGCAGCCGCCCGCCGGTCATGCGTCGTGCTCGCCGGTGTCGACCAGCGTCACGCGCCACGGCTCGGCGCTCGCTCTGGTGGACCTCCATCGCGTTGCTGCGCCGATGTCGAACGTGACGTCGGACGTGTGCAGGAAGTAGTTCGCGAAGTACTCCTTGATCATGTAGCCCTTGTAGCCGAGGCAGATGACGAAGTCGTTGATGCCGTGCGCGGAGTAGATCTTCATGATGTGCCAGAGGATCGGCTTGCCGCCGATCTCGACCATCGGCTTGGGCCGGACCGCGGTCTCCTCGCTGAGCGCGTGCCGAGCCGCCGGCGAGGATGACGGCCTTCACCGGCGGCGCGGCTTGAACGTCGACGTCGCATCAACGGCGCGAAAGCTACCGAGGCACGTAATCTCTCGCCGCATGAATCTCACCGCACGCGCCCTCATCACCGGCATCACCGGCCAGGACGGCTCCCACCTCGCCGAGTTCCTCCTCGAGAAGGGCTACGACGTCCACGGCATGGTGCGGCGCTCCTCGACGGAGACCTTCCAGCGCCTGAGCGGCTTCCGGGACCGGATCACGCTCCACACCGGCGACCTGCTGGACCAGCGCTCGCTCGTCGACGTCCTGCGCGAGACCGAGCCGGAGGAGATCTACAACCTCGCCGCCATGTCGTTCGTGGCGGCGTCCTGGACCCAGCCCGTGCTGACGGCGGAGTTCACCGGCCTCGGCGTTACGCGCATGCTCGAGGCGATGCGCGAGGTGCGGCCTGAGGCGCGCTTCTACCAGGCGTCGTCCTCGGAGATGTTCGGGAAGGTGCTCGAGGTGCCGCAGCGCGAGTCGACGCCCTTCTATCCGCGCTCGCCCTACGGCGTCGCGAAGGCCTATGGCCACTTCATCACGGTCAACTACCGCGAGTCCTACGACCTGTTCGCATGCTCGGGGATCCTCTTCAACCACGAGGGCGAGCGGCGCGGGCTCGAGTTCGTGACCCGCAAGGTCACGCATGCGGCGGCGGCGATCAAGCTCGGCCTCCAGGACGAGCTGGCGCTCGGCAACCTCGACGCCGAGCGCGACTGGGGCTACGCGAAGGACTACGTCGAGGCGATGTGGCTGATGCTCCAGCAGGACGAGCCGGACGACTACGTGATCGCCACCGGTGAGGCGCACAGCGTGCGCCAGCTCGTCGAGGTCGCCTTCGCGCACGTCGGCGTCGACTCCGACAAGCACGTCCGGATCGACCCTGCCTTCCTGCGGCCGGCCGAGGTCGAGCACCTGATCGGCGACGCCTCGAAGGCGCGCGAGAAGCTCGGCTGGGTGCCGCGCACGAGCTTCGAGGAGATGGTGCAGCTGATGGTCGACGCCGACCTCGAGCTGCTCGCCAGCGGGGCGCCTCAGAAGCAGGCCGGCTGAGTGGCGGGGGCGCCCTCGGAGCTCGGCCCGAGCACTTCGCCGTCGTAGGCGGGGGCATCCTCGGCCTGGCCGTTGCGCGCGAGCTCGGCACGCGCTGGCCGGACCGGCGCATCGCCGTGCTCGAACGCGAGACCGAGGTGGGCACGGGGCAGACCGGCGCCAACAGCGGCGTGATCCACGCGGGCATCTACTACAAGCCGGGCTCCCTGAAGGCGCGCCTGTGCGTGACCGGCGCGCGCGAGCTCTACTCGTACTGCGAGCAGCACTCGATCCCGCACGAGCGTTGCGGCAAGCTGATCGTCGCCCTTCACGAGGGGGAGCTCGGCCGGCTTGACGAGCTCGAGCGGCGCGGCCGCGAGAACGGCGTCAGCGGGCTGCGCCGGCTCGATGCGAACGAGCTGCGAGCCGTCGAGCCGCACGCCCGCGGCGTCGCCGCGCTCGACTCGCCGTCGACTGGGATCGTCGACTTCGCGGCCGTCGCGCGCTCGCTCGCGGCAGGGCTGCGCGACAAGGACGCCGAGATCGTGACCAGCTGCGCCGTCGAGACGGTGAGGGTCGAGGGAAGCCGGGTCGTGCTCGGCCACTCCCACGGTCAGACGCGCGCCGGCTTCGCGGTGTTCTGCGCGGGCGCGGCGGCGGACGAGCTCGCGGTGGCGGCCGGGGCCTCGCCCGATCCGCGGATCGTGCCCTTCAAGGGCAGCTACCTGTACCTCCGGCCCGAGCGCTCGCACCTCGTCAAGTCGCTCATCTATCCGGTGCCCGACCCGGACCTGCCCTTCCTCGGCGTGCACCTGAGCCGTCACATCGACGGTCACGTCTCGCTCGGACCGAGCGCGCTGCTGTGGCCCCGCAACGCCGGCGACGTCACCTGGCCCGGGACGCTGCGCGTGGCGCGGCGCTGGTGGCGGACGGGGCGCTCGGAGCTGCGCCACGCGCTTCGCAAGGAGACGTTCGCCGCGGCCGCCGCGCACTACGTGCCGGAGATCCGTCCCGAGGACTTCGACGGTGGCTTCTACGGCATCCGCGCGCAGGCGATCGGCCGCGACGGCCGCCTCATCGACGACTTCGTCGTCTCGGAGACCCCGCGCGCCCTGCACGTGCGGAACGCGCCCTCGCCGGCGGCGACCTCGTCGCTCGCGCTGGCGCGCCTCATCTGCGACCGCGTCGAGGCGGAGGGACCGTGAAGCGCCTCGAAACCCGCCTCGAAGGCCCGCTCCTGCTCGAGCCGACGGTCCACGGCGACACGCGCGGCTTCTTCCTCGAGACCTACAGGGCGAGCACGCTCGCCGAGCTCGGCGTCCACGACGACTGGGTCCAGGACAACCATTCGCGCTCGGCGCAGGGCGTCCTGCGCGGCATGCACTTCCAGCCGGGTATGGCCAAGCTCGTGCGCTGCGGGCGGGGCGCGATCCTCGACGTGCTCGTCGACATCCGGCCGGGGTCGGCGTCGTTCGGGCACTGGGAGGGCCACGAGCTCGACGACGAGCGCCACCACCAGCTGTACGTCCCGGACGGCTTCGCCCACGGCTTCTGCGTCCTCTCCGAGACGGCGGACGTGATCTACAAGTGCTCGACCTACTACGACCCCGCCGCCGAGTCGGGCTTCCGCTTCGACGACCCGCAGGTCGGGATCAAATGGCCCGAGGGCATCGACTTCCAGACCTCGGAGCGCGACCGCTCCGCGCCGCTCCTGTCCGAGCTCAGCCTCTGAAGAGGAGGCCACGCCGAGCTGGCGCTCGTCCGCGCTCGAGCACGAGCACGTAGAACCCCACCCAGTAGGCGAGCACGCCCCCGACGGCCGCCAGGAGCACAGCGGGCAGCGTCTCCGGCTCGAGCCCGAGCCGCACCGCCACAAGCACGCCCGCCAGCACGAGCCCGAGCGAGTAGGCCGGCAGCCAGGCGCGGCGCGCGAGCTCGCCGAGCGGCGCGCCGCGATGCGTCAGCCCGACCCGCAGCAGCAACGGGAACGCGAGGAAGAACGGGATCGCCGTGCCGAGCGCCGGGCCCTCGATGCCCAGCTCCGGGGTGAGGATCGAGCGACAGCACCAGGTTCAGGACGGCGGCGACGGCGAACACAGGCCCACCGGCGCGCCCGCCCGGCGCCCACGAGGAATCCTGGCGTCACGACGAGCCCGCCGTAGAGGAGCCAGTACGAGACGAGGATCGCGAGCGCCGTGGCGCCCTCCCCGTAGCGATCGCCGAGCCACACGTCGAGGATCGGCTCGGCAAGCACCATCAGCGTCACGCACAGCGGCACGAACAGCGCGAGCGTGTAGCGGGTGCCGCGCAGCGCGAGCTCGCGCAGGCGCCGCGAGTCCTCCCCGCGGCCACGTAGCGCGAGGCCGTCGGCACGACGGGCACGGCCAGCGCCCCGCCGAGCGCGTACAGGAGGTTGTGCGCCCGCACCGGTCCCTCGAACTGGCCGACCGCCGTGGGCGAGCGGTAGGCGCCCAGGATCACGCGGCTGAACGCGTACATCGCGAGGTTCGAGAGCTCGACCACGAGCAGCCAGCCGGCCGTCGGGACGATCGCCATCAGCGCGCTCGCGCGTTACGGCCGCGCGCCTCGAAGCGCACCGGCAACCGGACCGGCGCGCCACGACGGCGGAGAGCACGCCGCTGAACAGCGGGATCGCGCCGCTGAAGGCGATCACCCAGGCCAGATCCGCACCGCCGAGGATCAGCGCGAGCATCAGCGCCAGGTGCAGCGACACGGCCACGATCTCCGTCACGGCGCCGCGCACGAACAGGCGCTCCGCGCGCAGCGCATCCAGGTTGATGGTCGACGGCGATTCCGAGCGCCGTGAGAGCCCCAGGCCGGCGCCACCGGCGCTGCGCGTCACCGCCGAGCTCGCCTTCCAGGATCAACGCGCCGATCGCGAGGCGGCCAACGCGATCAGCACCCCGTCGCCACGCCGACCACGACGTACAGCGCGGCCGCCGCGCTGAACATGCGCCCGCGCTCGCTCCGATCCAGGGCCGCTCGCCATCGCCCGCACCGCCGAGCTGGCCACGCTGTTGCGCAGCACGAGCAGGTAGCCGGCCAGCGACGCGACCAGTCCGTAGGCGCCAAGCTCGGCCACCGACAGCCGCCGGGCGAGCACGGTCACGATCACGAGCAGGACGAGAAGGCCGCTCGCCTGGGCGATCTGTTGCACGAGCGCGCCGGATGCGAGCAGGCGGGCCTCGCCGGGCCCCGGCGCACCCTCCTGGGACGGCGCAACCCCGGCCGGACGCACGGGTTGAATGTACGCTCCCTGGTCGTCGGCATGTCCTCCCCCCAGTCACAACCCGGCCTGACCGCGGGCTCACCGCGCCGCGCGTCTTCGCCTCGCACTCGCGAGGTTCTGGGCGTGCCGATCTCGGTCGTCGACTACGACCGGACGATCGAAGTGATGGACGGCCTCGTCGACGGCGGCGGCCGCGGCTACGTCTGCGCCGCGCCGGTGCATGCGCTGATGGTCGCCCAGGAGGACCCTGAGATGCTCGCGGCGCTGCGCCGCTCGACGCTCGTGGTTCCGGACGGGATGCCGATCGTCTGGGCCTCGAACCTGCTCGGCGAGCATCTCGAGGACCGCGTCTACGGGCCCGAGCTGATGCTGCGCTACAGCGACCGTTGCGCCGAGCGCGGCCACCGGGTCTGGCTCTACGGCGGGCACGACCAGGGCTCGCTCGTGCAGCTCGCCCTGTCGATGCGCCGCCGCCACCCCGGCATCAGGGTCGTCGGCGGCTTCTCGCCCCCGTTCCGGCCGCTCACGGCCGACGAGGAGGACGCGATCGTCGAGCAGATCAACGACGCCAAGCCCGACGTGCTCTGGGTCGGGATCGGCGTGCCCAAGCAGGAGAAGTGGATGGCGCACATGCGCGACCGGCTCGACGTGCCGGTGATGTGCGGCGTCGGCGCCGCCTTCGACTTCCACGCCGGGCGCATCTCGATGGCGCCGAACTGGATGCAGGAGCGCGGGCTCGAGTGGATCTACCGGATCGCTCAGGAGCCGCGCCGGCTGCTGCCGCGCTACCTCTACACGAACCCCCGCTTCGTGCTCGGCATCACCCGCCAGTACCTGGCCCAGAGGCGCGCAGGGCGGGCGTAATGGCCTCCCAGAGCGTCGCGGTGGTCGGCCTCGGGCGGGTTGGCCTGCCGCTCGCCCTCTCGTTCGCCGACCGCGGCGTCGACGTGATCGGCGTCGAGCGCCAGGACGTCGTGCTCGACCAGCTGGCGGGAGGCCACATGCCGTTCCAGGAGACCGGCACCCAGGAGCTGCTCGAGCGGGTGCTGCCGAGCGGCCGCTTCGAGCGCACGAAGGTCGTCCAGGAGGCGGCGCGCGCGGACCACATCGTGCTCACGCTGCACACGCCCTCCTACTCGCACATCGAGATCGACATCTCGCAGATCCGCGGCGTGGTCGACGACCTGCTGCCCGTCCTGCGCGAGGGCCACTCGCTGATCCTGCGCTCGACCGTGGCGCCGGGCACAACCGAGTGGGTCGCCGGCTACATCGAGCAGCGACGCGGCTTCAAGGTCGGTGAAGAGCTGTTCGTGGCCCACGTGCCCGAGCGGATCGCGGAGAACCACTTCCTCGATGAGATCGCGACGCTGCCGTGCATCGTCGGTGGCGTCGGCGAGGGCTCGGGCGCCCGAGCCGCCGAGCTGTTCGAGGTGTTCGGCACCGAGATCGTCCAGACGAGCCCGGTGCAGGCCGAGCTGGCCAAGATCTGGACCAACATCCTTCGCTACACGCAGTTCGCGCTCCCCAACCTCCTGATGATGGAGTGCGAGCAGTACGGCGCGAACGTCTTCGACGTGATCGACCTGATCAATCACGACTACCCGCGCGGCGGCATCGCGCTGCCGGGGCTGACCGCCGGTGCCTGCCTGCGCAAGGACTTCACCTTCTCCGAGGAGCGCTCGAGCGCCCCGGGGATGCTGCTGGCGGTGTCGCGCGTGCACGAGACCGTGCCCGTGTTCCTGGTCAAGGGCCTGAAGTCGCGCCTGGGCGGCTCGCTGCGCGACCTCAAGGTCGCCGTCCTCGGGCTGACCTTCAAGCGCGGCTCCGACGACGTGCGCGACTCGCTCTCCTACAAGGTCGTGCGCATGCTCGAGCGAGAGCTCGCCCACGTCGCCCGCCACGACCCACACGTCCCCGAGGACTCGGAGCCGCTCGAGGCGGCGCTCGAGGGCGCCGACGCCGTCGTCGTGGCGACCAACCACGCCGAGTTCTCCGACCTGCTCGAGCGCCTTCCTGAGGGCACGCTGCTCGTCGACCCCTGGAACGCCACCGGCGCGGGCCGCGTGTTCGGCGTCGTGCACGAGCGGGCGATCGCCGAATGAGCCGCGTGCTGGTGACGGGCGGCGCCGGCACGATCGGCGCCGCTGTCGTGCGGCGCCTGACGCGCGACGGGGAGTTCGAGGTGCGCGTGTCGGATCAGCGCGAGGCGCCCGACTGGATGCGCGGCGCCTGCGCGGTCCACACGGGCAACCTGCTCGACCCACGCGAGGCGAGCGCGGCCGTCGCGGGCTGCACACAGGTCATCCACCTGGCCGCGATCGTCGGCGGCATCGCCAACTTCCACAAGCTCCCGCACACGCTGCTCGAGGTGAACAACGGGCTCTACAACGCCGTCTTCCGCGCGGCGCTCGACGTGCGCGTGGAGCGGCTCGTGTACGTCTCCTCGTCGATGGTCTTCGAGCGCGCCACCGAGTTCCCGACGACCGAGCAGCACCTCCTCGACTGCCCCGCGCCGCGCTCGGCATACGGCTTCTCGAAGCTGGCCGGCGAGGTTTATTGCCGTGCGCTCCACGACGAGCACGGGCTGCCGTACACGATCTGCCGCCCCTTCAACGCCTACGGCCCCGGCGAGCTGCCGGACGACGAGCCCGGCATCGCGCACATGGTCCCCGACGTGATCCGCAAGGTGCTGTCGGGCGCGCGCCCGCTCCCGATCTTCGGCTCCGGCGAGCAGACGCGCACCCTCACCCACGTCGACGACATCGCCGACGGCATCGTCACCGCGATGGCCTCGCCCGCAGGCGAGAACGAGGACTTCAACGTGTCCGCGTCAGAGGAGCGGACCGTCGCCGAGATCGCGCGGCTGATCTGGGAGGCCTGCGGCGAGGATCCCGCGGATTTCGAGCTCGAGCACCTGCCGAGCTTCGAGGTCGACGTGCAGCGCCGCTGGCCGTCCGTCGAGAAGGCGCGCCGGCTGCTCGGCTGGGAGGCGCGCGTCGACCTGCGCGAGGGGCTCGCCGGCACGGTCGAGTGGCTGCGCGAGCGCGAGCCGACTGCTCGGTGAGCGACTTCGTCACTGGCGGGGCGGGGTTTGCTGGCTCGCATCTGCTCTCGCTGCTGGGCGACGGCGCCGTGGCCCCGACTCGCGAAGAGCTTGACCTGCTCGATTCCGATGCCGTGCGTGCGGCACTGAGCGACGCCCGCCCCGACCGCGTCTTCCACCTCGCCGCGCTCGCCTCCGTCGGGCATTCGTGGCGCGCCCCGCGCGAGGTGCTCGAAGCGAACGTGTCGATGACCGTCAACCTGCTCGAGGCCGTGCGCCAGGAGGCCCCGGAGGCGGCCGTCGTGCTCGTCAGCTCGGGCGAGGTCTATGGCCCGCCCGAGCGCCTGCCGGTGGACGAGTCCGCCTCGCTGCGGCCGCAGAACCCCTACGCCGTGTCGAAGGCGGCGTGCGACCTGCTGGGCGGCCAATACGCGGACGCTCACGGGCTGCGGATCGTCCGCATGCGCGCCTTCAACCACGCGGGTCCCGGCCAGTCGGACGACTACGTGGTCGGCACGCTCACCCGCCAGGTGGCGGAGGCCGAGGCGGCGGGCGTGCCCGAGGCACTCTTGCGCACGGGCAACCCCGACTCGGCCCGCGACTTCACGGACGTGCGCGACGTTGTACGCGCCTACGTCGCGGCCGCGGAGCTCGACCCGGGCGCCTACAACGTCTGCAGCGGCCAGACGGCCACGGTCCGCGACCTGATCGCGATGGTCACCGAGGCCGCGCGCATCCCGGTCCGTCACGAGGTCGACCCCGAGCGCCTGCGCCCGCACGACGTGCCCGAGGTGCGCGGCTCAGCCGAGCTGCTGGGCGCGGCCTGCGGCTGGAAGCCCGAGATCCCGCTCGCGCAGACCGTGGCGGACGCGCTCGACGCGTGGCGGGCGCAGCTGCGCACCACTGACTGAACGATTCGTGGGCCTATGGCCCCCCGAAGTCTTCAATCGCCGCGGCCCGGGATACTTCGGTCGACCCCGGCAGAGGCAGTCCGGTGATCAACGGAGTCCACGCCGTCATCTTCACCAAGGACGCGGAAGCCCTTCGCGCTTTCTTCCGCGACGTCCTCGAGCTCTCGTCCGTTGACGCCGGCGGCGGCTGGCTCATCTTCGCGCTGCCGCCGGCGGAGCTCGCCGCGCATCCGAGCGAAGCTGAGCTCCGCCAGGAGCTCTATCTCATGTGCGACGACATGGCCGCGACGACGACGGAGCTTGAGGCCAAGGGGGTCGAGTTCTCCCGGCCTGTCAGGGACGAGGGGTTCGGCCTCATGACCGCCATCAGGCTGCCGGGCGGTGGCGAGCTCGGTCTCTACGAGCCGCGGCACCCGACGCCGCGCTAGCGCGCGTCCAGGCTCCGCTGCAGCGCCTCGAGCACCCGCACCACACGCACGCCTGCCTCGCCGTCCGAGCGCGGCGTGCGGCCCTCACGGAGGCACTCGATGAAGTGGCGGCACTCGATCCGCAGCGGTTCCTCGTTCGACACCTGCGGAGAGTGGACGTCGCCCGAGCGCGCGATGTACTCGCCGTAGCCCTCGTAGGACTGGTCGAAGCCCTTGTCGTAGACCTTCAGCTTCTGCTCGAGCGCCATGTCGTCGAAGGTCGCCATCTTCTTCGAGCCGACGACCGTGAAGCGGCGTTCCTTGTGCGGGTCGAGCCAGGACAGGTGCAGGTGGGCGGCGAGCCCGGACGGGAAGCGCAGGTAGCAGAAGACGACGTCCTCGACCCCGTCCTGCATGTAGCACTCGCCGTGGGCCTGACACTCGACCGGCTCCTCCCCCGCCAGCCGCAGCACCACCGAGACGTCGTGCGCTCCGAGCGACCAGAGCGCGTTCTCCTCGGGGCGCAGCTTGCCGAGGTTGAGCCGGTTGCCGTAGATGTAGTGGACCGTCCCGAGCTCGCCGTCGTCGACGAGCTTCTTGAGCGCCTCGAGCCCGGGGTGGTACTCGAGCAGGTGCCCGACCATCAGCGTGCGGCCGCTCGCCCGGGCCGCCGCCACGACCGCCTCGGCGTCGGCCGCCGTCTGGGCGAGCGGCTTCTCGACGAAGCAGTGCTTGCCGGCCTCGAGCACGCGCGTCGCGAGCTCGGCATGTGTCGGCACGGGCGTGGCGAGCGCGATCGCGTCGAGCTCAGGGTCGGCGAGCAGCTCCTCGAACGAGCCCGCGCGGGCCGACGGGAAGCGCTGCGACTGGCGCTCGACCTGCTCGGGTGACTCGTCGGACAGCCAGGCGAGCTCGGCGTCCGGGAGCGCGTCGAAGTTGCGCGCGAGGTTCGGGCCCCAGTAGCCGAGCCCGACGACCCCGATCCGGAGGCGGTCGCTCACGAGCGCACGCGCGCGGCGCACGCAGCCACGACGGCCTCGACCTGTGCCGAGTCGAGCTCGGTGCCCATCGGCAGCGCGATCAGCGTCGCGGCGAGCTCGTCGGTCACGGGCAGCTCCCCGCGAGCGAAGCGCTCCATCGCCGGCTGCCGGTGCACCGGCGTGCGGTAGTAGCCACGCGCGCCGATGCCGCTGTCGGCGAGCGAGCGGGCGAGCTCGTCGGCGTCGTCGGAGAGGCAGGGGAAGAGGTGGTAGACGTGCTGCGCGCCCTCGGTCGGCACCGGCAGCTTCAGGTGCTCACCGAGCCCGGCGCGCTCGTAGCTCGCCGCGACCGCACGCCTGGCCTCGTTCCAGCCGTCGAGCTCCGGCAGCAGGATCCGGAGCACGGCCGCCTGGATCGAGTCGAGCCGGGAGTTGTAGCCGACGTCCGTGTGGTGGCGCTTGTCCTTCGAGCCGTGGAAGCGCAGATTGCGCGCCCGCTCGGCGACGTCCGCGTCGTCGGTCGCGATCGCCCCGCCGTCGCCGAGGCAGGGCAGGTTCTTGGAGGGGAAGAAGCTGAATGTGGCCGCGTCGCCGAGCGCCCCCGCCTTCACGCCGGCGAGCGAGGCGCCCGCCGCCTGGGCGGCGTCCTCGAGCACGGGCACCCCGAGCTCGCGCAGCTCCGCGACCGGCGCCACGTTGCCGAACAGGTGCACGGGCACGATGGCGCCGGTGCGCTCGCCAACCAGCGGGCGGACCGCGTCGGCCGTGACGCACCAGGTGTCCGGGTCGACGTCGCAGAAGACCGGCGTCGCGCCGGCGTTCACGATCGCCTCGGCGGTGGCGTAGAAGGTGAGCGAGGGGCAGATGACCTCGTCGCCCGGCCGCACCCCGAGCGCGCGCAGCGCGATCGTGATGGCGTCTGTGCCGTTGCCGACGCCGACCACGTGCCCGACACCGAGGTAGTCGGCGAACTCGCTCTCGAACGCCGTCAGCTCCGGGCCCAGGATGTACTGGCGCGAGGCGGCGACCTCGGCGAGGCGGGCGGCGATCCGGTCCTGATAGGGCGCCAGCGAGCTTGCGAACAGTGGTACCTGCATGCGGCCGAACAGCCTATTCGGCCCTGTCGGCGGCGGGCTCTCCGTAGACCGCGAGGAGCGAGCGCAGGTAGGCGCGCTCGCCGTGGCCGTCGTTCGCACGCGCGAGCACGGCGTCGCCCTCGCGGCCGCGCAGGTCCGGCTCGTCCCACAGCTCGGCCATGCGCGTCGCGAGCGCCTCCGGGTCGTTCGGCGGGATGCTGCGTTCCGGGCCGGCGAGCTCGGGCGGGGCGCCGAGTGTCGTGACGAGCACGGGCACACCGGCGGCCATTGCCTCGAGCGCGGCGTAGCCCGCGAACTCGTGGTAACGCGACGGCAGCAGCAGCATCGCCGCCGCCGCCAGCTCGCCGTCGAGCGCCTCGCGGTCGAGCCTGCCGAGGAAGCGCACGGGCGCGCCGAGACGCGCGGCCAGCTGCTCGAGCTCCTCGCGCAGCGGCCCCTCGCCCGCTACGTGCAGCGGCACCGCCGCGCGCGCGGAGGCCTCGATCGCGGTGTCGATCCCCTTCTCGGGGGAGAGCCGCGCTGCCACCAGCGCGTGTAGCCCCTCGTCCGCGCGCGAGTGGTGCGCGAAGGCGGACTCGGGGAGGTAGTGCGGCACGATCTCGACGCGTTCTGCCGGCAGCCCCAGCTCGGCCACCTGACCGGCGGCGTAGCGGCTCGGCACGACGAAGCTGTCGACCGCCTCGAGCACGGCCGGCTGGTGCCGCGCGAGCGCGGCCGCGTACACGGCCGCCTCCGGCAGGGAGCCGCGGCAGTTGAGCGCGAGCCCCGGCAGCGTGAAGCGGTGATGGCAGCGAAAGCAGGGGCCGCCGTCGCGCGCCGCAACGCCGATCGCGCAGAAGAGGCGCAGGTTGTGCAGCTGCAGCACGACCCTCGCACCCGCCTCGCGCGCGGCGGCGAGCGAGCGCGGGCCGAACAGCGGCAGCATGTTGTGGAAGTGGACGACGTCGGCGCCGAGCTCGCGCGCCGCCGCCGCCACGTCCTCCTCGTCGCGGCCGCCGCGCAGGAGCGCCCGCGCCGCACCGCTGCGTGTGACCTCGGTCGAACTGCGCTCGAGCAGCGCATGGGCGATCCCGGCGCGGCGCAGCGCGGCCAGCTGCAGCTCCACCGCGCGCTCCTCCCCGCCCTCCAGGCGGTAGCGGTTGTGCACGACCAGCACGCGCATCGCCGCGACTACGCTATCCGGCGATGGACCCGCCGGCGGTCACGGTCGTGGTCCCCACGCGCGGCCGCGCGGCGTACCTCGAGGTCACGCTCGACTCGCTACTGCCGCCAGCGCACGCGGGAACCGCACGAGCTCCTCGTGGTCGACGACGGAGCCACCGACTCCACCCCCGAGGTCGCCGCGCGCTTCGGCGTGCGCTGCGTGAGCCACGGCGAACGGCGCAGCCTCAACGCGGCTCGCAACACCGGCGTGCGCGAGGCACGGGCGCCGCTGATCGCGTTCGTCGACGACGACATCCTCGCGCCGGAGGGCTGGCTCGAGGCGCTGCTCGAGGGCGCTGAGCGACACCCCGAGGCGGAGGCGTTCGGCGGCCCGATCCGGGCGCGCTTCGAGGGCCGCGCGCCGCGCGCCTGCGGGCGCGAGGACCCACCGATCACGACGCTCGACCTGGGCGCACGCGACCGCGAGGCCGAGATGGTCTGGGGGGCCAACTTCGCCGTGCGGCGCTCGGCGATCGAGCGCATCGGCGGGTTCGACGAGTCGATCATCACGCCGCACGGCGACGAGGAGGAGTGGCTCGAGCGGCTGCGTGCGGCGGGCGGCACGATCGAGTACATCGCGGCCGCCGGACTCGACCACCGGCGCACGGCGGAGGACACCCGCCTCGGCCGGCTGGCGCGCGCCGCCTACGCACGCGGCCGCGGCGCCCGGGCGAGCGACAGCCGCCGCGGGCGCGCCCCGGGCCTCGGCGGCGAGCTGCGCGTGCTCGCGGGCTGCGGCTGGCACACGGTCCGGCGTGCCTGCCCCCAGGGCGTGATCATGGGGGCCCACTCGGCCGGCCGCGTCGTCGAGGCGCTCCGCTCGCGATGAGCGCCGGCCCCGATCCGAGCAGCTTCCTGTCGGGCGATGCCGGCGACGTCACGGCTCCCTGGAGGGTCGCGAAGCGGCGGGCGGGCGAGCTCGCCTACGGCGCCCTCGACGTCGCCAGCGGCACGCGGCGGCGCGCCGCGCGCCAGGCCGCCCTGACGCGTCCGCTCGAGGTGCTCGTGCTCGGCGTCTATCGCGCCGGCTCGCTGCTGCCGGACGCGCTGCCGGCGCTGCGGTCCGAGCGCCATCGTGTCGAGTTCGTGCTCGGCTCGACCGAGGCCGCGCCCGACCCGGAGCTCGCCGGCCTGACCGCCGCGACCGGTCTGGCGGGCGGCAAGTTCGAGAACCTCAACGTGCTGCTCGCCGAGGCGCCGGAGTTGCGTCCCGACTGGACGCTCGTCGTCGACGACGACGTGGCGCTGCCCGCCGATTTCCTCGACCGCTTCCTCGGTATCTGCGAAGCGTTCGCGCTCGACCTCGCCCAACCCGCCCAGACGCTCCGCAGCCATTCGGCCTGGAAGGTCACCCGGCGGCGGCCCGCGGCGCTCGCGCGGATCACGCGTTTCGTCGAGATTGGGCCGGTCACCGCCTTCAGGCGCGAGCCGGCGGCGGAGCTGCTGCCGTTCCCCGAGCTGCGCTTCGGCTGGGGCCTCGACCTGCACTGGGCGGCACTCGCCCTCGAGCGCGGCTGGCGACTCGGCGTGGTCGACGCCGTGCCGGTGCGCCACGAGGCGCGGACGGTCGCCGCCGGCTACCCGCGCAGCGAGGCCGAGGAGGAGGCCGCGCGCTTCCTGTCGGAGCGCCCGTACCTGCCGAGCGCGCGCGCCGGCGACACGCTCGCGGTCTACCGGAGGCTCCCGGGCTAGGCATGCGGCTGCTCTTCGTCTGTCCCGACATGCGCACCGGTGGCGCCGAGCGCCACTGGGCGACGCTCGTGCCGGCGCTGCGCGAGCGCGGCGTCGAGGCTGGCGTGCTCTGCCTCACGGGCGAGGGCCCCTTCTTCGGGGAGCTGCGAGGCCGCGGCGTTCCCGTTACGTCGATCCGCATGCGCGGCCGCTTCGACGCGCGCGGCTGGCGGCGCGCGCTCGCCTGTGCCGCGACGCAGCCCGACGTGGTCGTCTCGCGCGGCCTCAGCGCGCAGCTCGTGGGCGCGCGCATCGCCCGCCGCGCCGGGGCGCGTCACGTGCTGAACGAGCACACCCCGGTGATGGCAAACGGCAAGCTCGTCCCGCCTCGCCCGCACCAGCGCGCCCTCACGCGAGTCGCGACGCGGCGCGTCGACGCGGTGATCGCGGTCAGCGACAGCCAGGTCGAGCCGCTCAGGGCGCTCGGCTACCGCGACATCACGGTCGTCTCCAACGGCGTCTTCGAGGCCGACATCGCGGGCGTGGCGCCCTCGCCGGAATTCGAGCACGACGGCTTTGCCGCCCTGTGCGTCTCGGGGCTGCGGCCGGAGAAGCGCGTTGACGTGTTCATCGAAGCCGTGCGGGCGGCACGCCTCGAGAACGACGCCATCAGCGGCTACGTCGCGGGCGAGGGACGTGAGGACGAGCGGCTCGCGGCGCTCGCCACGGGCAGCGGCGTCGAGCTGCTCGGCGTGCGCACGGACGCACGCGAGCTGATGCGGGCCGCCGGCGCGGTCTGCTTGACGAGCGAGGCCGAGGCACTGCCGATGAGCGTGCTCGAGGCGATGGCGCTCGAGCGGCCGGTCGTGGCGACGAGCGTCGGCGGGACGGCTGATGCGGTTGTCGACGGCGAGACGGGCTTCCTCGTCGAGCCCGGTGACGCCGAGGCCGTGACGCGGGCGCTCGTCGCGCTGGCGGCCGACCCCGCGCGCGGCGCCGCCATGGGCACCGCCGGACGGCGGCGCCAGCGCGAGCGCTTCAGCGGCGAGGCGATGGTCGACGGCTACATGCGCGTGCTGGGCGCGATCACTGCAGCGGGACCGAGAAGTCGCCGCTGATCCCCACCGGGTTCCCCATCCCGATCGTCACCGTCGCTGTCGCTCCCGCCGGCATCGAGATGTCCCCGCTCAGCTCCGTCGCGTCCGCAGCCACACTCAGGGGCAACGAGACCATCGCATCCACCGGCTCTGTGGCGTTGGCTGCGACGAGGAAGATGTCCTGGGCCATCAGGTAGCCCGCGTGTCCGGTCACGTTGACGGAGATCCCCGCGGTCGAGTCGATCAGCGCGTTGTAGAGGGTCACGAGCGCCTGACCGCCCTCGGTGATGCCGGTGATCTGGAAGCTCGCGGGGACCTGCTGACCGCTCGGGTCGACGAACAGGCTGGCGGAGCCGAACCTGCGCACGCGCGCGCGGTCGGCCCTGCCCGCGAAGCGGCGGAGGCTCCCATCGGGCGTGCCCGCAAGCGGTCGCGCGCGAAAGCGGAGGGTGCGCCCGCCGGCGCCGACCCGCGGCCGCGAGACCTCGAACACGAGCACGTCACGGGCGGTCGGCGCGCCGGCGATCGAGAGCGCGGCGTTCGGCGGGTCGGCCCCGAAGCCGAGCCCGTTCCAGCCCTTGACGAAGCCCCTCAGCCGCTGCTCACGGACGACACGCTGCGGTCGGTCGGAGAAGACGGTCACCCTTGACGCGGGGCGCCGGAGCACGAGCTCGAACACGCCCTCCCGCACGCGCTCGATCTCTCCGCCTCCGGCGCGCAGGACGAAGAGGTCGCCCACGCCTGGAATCCGCTTCGGCTCGTGCAGGTTCTGCGCTCCTGCCGGGCTCGCAGCGGCGAGCGTGATGAGCGAGGCGAGCAGGGCGACTCCGATCTTTCTCATGCCGGCGGATGCTGGCAAGGATCGACCCCGAATGCGAGCGACCGTGCCTCATCTGCGAGCGTTCCGCGCGTGCCCAGGGTCGACATCCTGCTGGTCTCGCTCGGGACCACACTCGGCTGGCGCCAGGCGGACCGGCTCTTCCTCAGGCAACTGCAACGTGCGGGCCTGCGCACCGAGGCTGTCACGGTCAGCTTCGGGTTGGCGGGCCGCCTGCGGCGCGGCTATCCGGTCAACGACTTCGTCGAGATGCACGCGGCGCGCCGGGCGCTGATGACGGCGCTCGCTCGCCACGAGCCGCGCGCGATCGTGATCTCGACCACCACGGCCGCGATGGCCATGCCACGCATCCCGATGCCGTACGCGGTGCGGCTCGACGCGCCAGCACGCATGAACCGGCCCGGCGCCCGCAACGCCCTGCTCCACCAACTCGAGCGGCGCGGGCTCGAACGTGCTCGGCTGACGCTGCCGCTGAGCCGGGCGGCGGTCGCCGAACTTCCGGCGGGGTCTGCGCCGGCGGTGGTGGTGCCACCCCCGGTCGAGGCGTCCGCCCCGGTACGCGATGAGCGCGAGCGGGTCGCCGTCGCCTACGTGCCCGACCCGAAGGCCAAGGGCCTAGACGTGCTCGCCGCCGGCTGGGCCGCGGCAGCGCTGGCGGACGCGCGACTCGAGGTGTACGGGCTCGACCCCGAGTGGGCGCGTGAGCACCTGCGTCGCGCCGGGGTGCCCGAACCAGACGGCTTCGAGCTGCGCGGCACCGTGCCCGCACCTGAGTTCCGCGCCCGCATCCGGGCCGCGCGCGTCTACGCGGCGGGTGCGCGCTGGGAGGACTTCGGCCAGGCGCCGCTCGAGGCGCTCGCCGACGGCGCGCTCCTGGCCACCGTGCCGTCCGGAGGCCCGTTCGAGGCGCTGCGCTTGGCGCGCGAGCTCGGCGAGCCCGCCCTCGTCGCTCCGGCGCTCGACGGCGCGGCGCTCGGCGGTGCCGTCAGGGCCGCGTTCGCGCTGCCCGACGAGCGCGCTCGCGCCTACCGCGCCGCCGCGCTCGAACAGCTGCGCCCGTTCGCCCCGCAGGCGGTCCAGGACACCGTAGAGCGCGACGTGCTGCCGCGGCTGCTCGGCTAGCTACCCGGTCAGCCGCACGACGGCGCGCTCCCACGAATCCGCGTCCGCCGTGAGCGGGTGGCGCGCCGTCACCGCGCGGCTTCCCGCTGCAAGCCGCGCGCGCAGCTCGGGCTCGCGCACGAGCCGGCGCAGTGCTGCGATGAGCGCGGCGCGATCATCCGGGTCGACGAGCAGCGCGTTCTCGCCGTCCACCGCAACGTCACCCGCTGCGCCGGCGCGCACGCTGCACAGGAGCGGCAGACCGGCCGCAGCGCCCTCGCGCATCGTGACGCCGAATGGCTCGTAGGTGCTCACGAGAGCGAGCACGTCGGCGTCGGCGTAGACGGCGCGCAGGGCGGCCGGGGCCACCGGTCCGGCCACCTGGGCGGATACGCCGAGCTGAGCGGCGCGCTCTCGTAGCTCTGGCGCGAGCGGCCCGCTGCCATGCAGCACAAGCCTGGCCTCGCCGGAAACGCCCGCCTCGGCGAAGGCGTCGAGCAGCAGCGGCAGGTTCTTGTCCGCCACGAGCCGTCCGACCACCACCACGCGCACCGGTCCGCCGCTGCGCTGGGGGCGCTCCAGCCCAAGCAGCGGCTCGAGGTCGGCGCTCTGCAGCGCCACCTCGACGCGCCCGCCGTCGACCCCCAGCCCCGCGAGGCGCTCGACGCCCTGCGAGCTCGCGACGATGAACCCGTCGGCCCGCGGGGCGAGCAGACGGTGCACGCGCAGCTGCGCTCCCGAGAGCGCAGCGTCGCTCCAGGGCGTGAGCTCGCTGAAGATGAGGAGCGGACGGCGGCGGCGCCTACACCAGGCCAGCGCGCGCCAGGTTGCCGGCCCGTACTCCCAGCTCACCACGCAGGCTGGGTCGACGCGGTCGAGCGCCGTCCCGAGCCCGCGCGCGACTGTCACGGGGCTGCGCCCAGGGCGCGCCCGCTGCCAGCCCGACAGGACCTCGCTGGGATAGCCCTCGCGGTTCGCGAACCACTCGCGCGGCTGGTCCCAACCCTGCTGGCTGGCCGCCAGGTAGATCACGCGAGGCTCGATCACACCGCGCTCTGCGAGGGCACGGAACAGCGGCTCGCGGTAGGGAACGGGGACCGGCGGCAGGATGGCGACCCGGGACGGCACGCCGCAACTTTGGCGGACGAGGCGGGTCGCAAGCGTTTAGGTATGCCGGGACCCGGGGCAAAAAACGTTGCTGACGCCCGATCGTGGATCGCGCCTGGGCTATTGCTAGCTTTGCCTCGCCCGCCCCGTGGTCCATTCCGGTCGGCCCCGACGGACCTCGGCTCCGACACCCCAGGGGGACACCCGCTGTGACCCGAGTCATGCGACACCTGCTTCTGCTTGCCGCATTCGTGGCGCTCGCCGCCCCTGGCGTGGCGTCGGCGAGCCCGAGCCAGGTGCTCGACGACTGCAATGACGACGGCGCGCTGAGCCGTCAGTACTCGAACACCGATCTGCGCAAGGCACTCAACGACATGCCGACGGACCTCGCGGAGTACACGGACTGCGAGGAGATCATCGGCGCCGCCATCACCGGCGGCTCCGACAAGGGACAGGGTCGCGGGAGCCCCGGCCAGGGAGTCGGTGGCGCGGGCGTGAACGACCCGGGTGAGCAGGCCGCTCGCGCGCAGGACGCCGCGGAGCTCGAGGCGCTCACCGCCGGTGCGTCGAAGGACAACGGGAAGAAGCCGACGGTTCAGGTCGGCGACGAGTCGGTCGAGCCAGGCAGCAACGGTCTCTTCGACCTCGCCAGCGCATCCAACGAGCTGCCCACGCCGCTCCTGGTCGCGCTGATCGTGCTAGGCCTGCTGGCTCTGGCGGGCGGCTTCGTCGCCCTGCGGGGCCGCGTGCCTGCGCTGAGCCGGGTTCCGCTCCTGAGCAAGATCCCCAGCCCGCGTGTTCCTTTCACGAAACAGAGATAGCGCGATAGCGCTGATTCTCGGCGGCGCCCTCGCCGCCATCTCCTTCGGCGCGGCGGGCGGGTCGGAGCTCAGCAGGACCAGCCTCACCGAGGTCCTGATGCTGCTCGCGGGCGGCTGCGTCATCGCCGCCGCGGTCCTCTGGGGCCGGGGCGGCCGGCTGGACGGCGCGACCGGCCTGATCGCGTTTGCGGCGCTCGCGGTGCTCACCTCGTTGTCTGTGCTGTGGTCGATCGTCCCCGAGCTGAGCTACATCGAGGCGGGCCGGACGCTCTCCTACCTCGTCGTGTTCGCCGCGGCGATCGCCGGCGCTCGCCTGGCGCCGCGCGCCGTGCCGGGTGTGATCGGCGGCATCCTGCTGGGTGCGATGCTGCCGGTCGCGTACGCGCTCGCGTCGCGCATCTGGCCCGGCTCGCTCGCCGACAACGAGCTCTCGAACCGCATAGGCGCGCCCTTCCAGTACTGGAACGCGGTCGGAACGGTCGCGGCCATCTCAATCCCGCTCGCCGCTCTGGCTCGGCTCGCGGCGCACCGGGAGGGTCTGGCTGCGGGCGCTCGCCTATCCGGCCGTCGGCCTGAGTGTGCTCGCCATCCTGCTCACGCAGTCGCGCGGCGCACTCGCCGCCGCGGCTGCCGCCGCAATCCTGTGGCTGGCGATCGTCCCGCTGCGGCTGCGCAGCCTGCCGATCGTGATCGTTCCCTCGCTGGCCGCCGGCGCCGTCGGCGCCTGGGCGCTCTCGAAGGATCCGTTCTCGAAGAGCCTCCAGCCGCTCGCGGCGAAGGAGGCGGTCGCGGGCGACTTCGGCCTGCTCGTCGTGCTGATGACGCTGCTGCTGTTCGCCGCCGGCCTCGTGGTCAACATGGGGCTCGCGCGCGAGCTCGTCTCGATGCGCACTCGCCGGCGCGCCGGCCTCGTCGCCCTGGCCGTCGCCTGTCTCGTGCCGCTCGTCGCGTTCACGTCGGTCGCCCTGTCGGGGACGATCGACGACCGCGTCAGCGAGCTCACGAGTGAGACCGACGTGGCGCCCGACGAGGGCGGCGACCGGGTCTTCGCCTCGTCGTCGACCCGCGGCAAGTACTGGCGCGAGGCCGGCCGGGTGTTCGAGGACCGGCCGGCGGTGGGCGTCGGCGCCGGCGCCTTCGCCGTCGCGCGGCTGCGTCACCGGACCGACGCCGCGAACACGGCGCACGCTCACGGCTTCGTGCCCCAAACGCTCGCCGACCTAGGTGTCGTGGGCGTGGTGCTGACCACCCTGCTGCTCGTCGCGTGGCTCGTCGCCGCGTTGCGGGCGACCGCCCTGCTACCGCGGCGACTGCCGTACTGCCTCCGCTGCCCAAGCACGAGCCCGAACCACGGCGCGACTGGGACAGCGACCGCATGGGCCTGGTGGCGCTGGCGCTCGCAGCGATCGCGTTCGGGCTGCAGTCGCTGATCGACTGGACCTGGTTCATCCCGGGCCCGGCCGTGCTGGCGCTGGTGGCAGCGGGCTTCGTGGCCGGCCGCGGGCCGCTCACGGCACTCCCCGAGGCGCGCGCGCCGCGCTCGCGGCCGACCCCGGGCCGGATCGCCGCGGCGGTCGGCGTCGGCGTGGCCGCGCTTGCGATCGCGTGGACGGTATGGCAGCCGGAGGCGTCCGACCGCGCAACCGGCGAGGCTCTCGAGCTGGCCGACGCGGGCGACTTCCCCGACGCGGTCGCGAAGACCGAGGACGCGCAGGACCTGAATCCGCTGAGCCCGGAGCCGCTGCTCGTGAGGGCGTCGATCCAGACCCAGGCGGGCGACGAGGCCGCGGCGCAGGACACGCTCGAGCAGGCGGTGCTCAGCTTCCCCGGCGACCCGCACACCTGGTACCGGCTGGCCGCCTTCCAGCTCGGCACTCAGGACCAGCCTGCCGCGGCCCTCGACACGCTCCAGGGCGCTCTCTACCTGGACCCGTTCTGGAACACGGCGCGGACGCTCTTCCTCGAGGCCCGCGCGCGCCTGCGCGAGCTGGAGACCCTGCAGCAGCCAACACGGAGCCCTAGCGGAACCGCCTCGTGAGCCGCCGGCTTCCGCTCGCGCTCGGCGCCGTCGTCGCGCTGGCGGCTCTGATCCGCTTCGCCACCCTCGACGTTCAGAGCTTCTGGCAGGACGAGGCCGTCACGGTCGGGCTCGTTCGGCTCGGCTTCGGCGACATGCTCCGAGCGATCCCCGACTCGGAGTCGACGCCCCCGCTGTACTACGCGCTCGCGTGGGTCTGGAGCCGGGTCTTCGGCGACGGCGAGGTCGGCCTGCGCGCGCTCTCGGCCCTGCTGGGAACGCTCACCGTGCCGGTGGTCTATGCGATCGCCACACGGCTCGTGACGAGCCGTGCCGGACTGGTGGCCGCCGTGCTCGCCGCAGTCAATCCGCTGCTCGTTTGGTACTCGCAGGAGGCGCGCGCCTACGCCCTGCTCGTCCTGCTGTGCGCGCTGTCGATTCTGTTCTTCCTGGAGGTGCGCGCGCAGCCCTCCGGCCAGAGGCTCGCCGCCTGGGCAGCCGTCAGCGGACTCGCGCTCGCCACCCACTACTTCGCGGGCTTCCTCGTGGTAACAGAGGCGGTCTGGCTGCTCGCCGCGCTGGGCGGTCGCGATCGGCTCCGGCGGCCGCGGCGAGCGCCGCGCTTGTCGTGGTCGCGCTCGCGCTGCTGCCGATCGCGCTAGATCAGCGCTCGCACGGCGGCGCGGACTGGATCGGCGAGACGGCGCTCGGGACCCGGACGGCGCAGGTGGCGAAGCAGTTCCTCGTCGGCTACGACGCCCCCCTCGAGGCCCTGCTCACGGCGCTCGCGGCGGCCCTGGTGCTGGCGGCCGTGGCGGCGGTCGCCGTCCTCGGCAGCGCGCGCGAGCGCGCAGGCGCCCTGGTCGCCGGGATTCTCGCCGCCACCACGCTGGGACTGCCGCTGCTCCTCGCGCTCGCCGGGGCCGACTACCTGATCTCACGCAACCTGATCGCCGCCGTCGTGCCGGGCCTCGCCCTCGTCGGGATCGGGTTCGCCGTGGCGCGCGCCGGCCGCTGGGGGCTCGCGGGTGGGGCCGCCCTCGCCGCCGTGTTCGCGGTCACAGTTGGCGCCGTCAACCTCGACAAGCGCTACCAGCGGGACGATTGGCGGTCGGCGGCGGAAGAGGTCAGGGCCCTGCCGGGCAGGCAGGCGGTCGTCGGGCCCGCCTCCGGGCAACTTCCGCTGTCGCTCTACCTGCCGGCCGCACGGCCGCTCCCGGAGGCGGGTGCCCCGGTGCGTGAGATCGACGTGATCGGCGTCGCGGTCCGGCGTCCGGGCGATGAGCCGGCGCCTCCGGTGCCGCCCGCGGAGCCGGCGCCGCCCGCGCAGGGCTTCGTGCTCGCCGGCGTGCGGCGCGGCGAGACGTTCACCGTGTTGCGCTTCCGGGCGGCCACCCCGCAGCTCGTTCAGCCCGCGCAGCTGGCCGCGGTGAGCCTCGACGGAGCGCCCAGCCGGTCCAGCTGCCCTAGCGGGTCGCGAGCGCGAGCAGCGTCCCGGATCGGCGCCGCAGCGAGCGCATCTCGAAGCCGAGCTCACCCAGCAGGCGCCGCAGTGAGCGCCGCGTGAACGCGCGCAGGTGCGGGAGACAGCGGGTCGGGCGGGCGCATCAAGAGCGGCGCCGCGGGCGTGGTGAGCGCGACCCGCCCCCCGGGCGTCAGCACGCGGCGGATCTCGGAGAGGAGCAGCTGGACGTCGCGCACGTGCTCGAGCGTCTCGGCGCACAGCACCAGGTCGAACGCTCCGTCGTCGAGCGGCAGGCCGCCGTCGGGATCGAGCTCCACGACGCGCGCCTGCGGCAGCCGCCGCCGCGCCCGCTCGAGCGCGACCGGCGAGACGTCCGCGAGCGTGAGCTCGCCGGCTTCGAGCAACGCGCTCAACCGGCCGTCGCCGGCACCGAGGTCGAGCGCGCGCCGCACCCGCTCGAGCCCGCGCACGAACTCGGCGAGCACCGGTGCGGGTGGGCCCGGGTCGTCCGGCACCAGCTCCCAGAGCTCGTCGTCGTAGCGGCTCGCCATCGCTCAGCGGCGCGCGATCAGGAGCAGCGTATGCGCGAAGGGCGCCGCCCGCGGCCGGGAGCCGAGCGGGTCGAGTCGGTGGATCCCGCGCTGCATGCGAGACCGGGAGTCGCCGCCAGCCGTAGGTCAGCGCGTGCAGCTCCGGCTCGAGGCCCGCGGCCCGCGCCTCCGCCGATGAGCGTGCGGGGCGACAGCGGGATGTCATCCGGCGTCCCGTGCGCCCAGGGGCCAGCCCGATCCGGTTCGCGAGCGTGAGCCCGGCCCCGACGGGATGCCACGAGCCCGGCTCGACCGCGACGAGCGCGCCGCCGGGCCGCAGCAGGCGCGCCGCCTCCTCGAACACCGGAGCGAGCGGGCCCTGGTAGGCGATGTGATGCAGGACGAGCCGGTACAGGACGACGTCGAAGGACCCGGCCGCGTAGGGCAGCTCGCCGGCGCGTGCCACGCGGCCCGCGTCGAGCTCGCCGTTCGCGAGCAGCGTGGCGATCATCGCCCCGTCGAGGTCGACGCCGGTCATACGGAAGGCGGGCGTCGGGAACAGGTGGCGGCCGGGATGCCAGCCGCAGCCCACGGACAGCACGTCGCCGCCCTCGAGCCCGAGGCTGCGGTCGAGGATCTCGCGCTCGCGGCGCATCTCCTGGTCGTAGTGGACCTGGAGCGTGTCCGCGTCCGTGAGGCGGTCGAGGAGGTTTTCGGCCCGGTAGGGCTCGCTCACCAGGCCCCCCGCGCCCTGATGACCGCGGGGATCGTCTTGAGCATGATGGTCAGGTCGAGGAAGACCGACCAGCGCTCGAGGTAGAGGAAGTCGAGCCGGACGAGCTCGTCGAAGTCGAGCTCCGAACGGCCCGAGACCTGCCACAGACCGGTCATCCCGGGCAGCACGAGGTAGCGCTTGCGGTGCCAGGCCTCGAGGCGGTCGTAGTCGCGCTGCGGGAGCGGCCGCGGGCCGACGAGCGACATCTCGCCGCGCAGCACGTTGAAGAGCTGCGGCAGCTCGTCGAGCGACCAGCGCCGCAGGAAGCGCCCGACCGGGGTGATGCGCGGGTCGCGGCGGATCTTGAAGATCGCGCCGCTCAGCTCGTTGCGCGACTCGAGCTCGTCCTGGCGCAGGTCGGCGTCGCTCACCATCGTGCGGAACTTGAGGCAGGCGAACGACCTGCCGCCGATGCCCGGCCGCTGCGAGCGATAGAGGACGGGCCCGCGCGAGCTCAGCTTGATCGCCACGGCGGCGAACGCCATCACCGGCGACAGCACGAGCGAGCAGCAGCACCGCGAAGACCAGATCGAAGCTGCGCTTGATCGCGAAGTCGACGCCCTCGAAGACCGGCGGCTTCAGCTCGAACAGCGGCAGCGCCTGCCCGGGCACGAACTCGACCCGGTCCATCAGGATCTCCATCGTCGACGGGGCGACGCGCACGCGCACGCCCTGGTCGTGGCAGCGGTCGACGAGCTCGACCGCCTCCTCCTGCGGGAAGTCGGGATCCGCGATCAGGACCTCGTCGATCGAGTCGAAGTGCCGCTCGAGCTGCTCGAGCGAGCGGAAGTCGCGCAGGCCGTCCATGAGCGCGACGGGCGTCCGCGCAACGAAGCCGTACGGCTCGATCTCGCGGCTCTCGCGCAGGGCGTGCGAGACGGCCTGGATGTTCGGCGCCCGAGCCCACCAGCACGGCGCGGCGCCGGTAGCCGGCGGCGCGCAGCACGGCGCCGCTCACCCGCTCGAACATCCAGCGCAGCGACGACACGTAGATCAGCGCGAAGAACAGCGAGCCGTAGAAGATGTAGTACGACTGGAAGTCCTCGCCCTGGATCAGTCGCGTACAGGAAGAGCACGACGCGTGACCTCGAACAGCGAGCCGATCACCTTGGCCGAAGCCGGGCCGCTGGGCGCGCTCGCGATAGAGGCCCGGAGCGCGCGAACAGCAGCAGCATCACGAGCCCGCCGAGCGGGAAGTACTCCTTCGCCTGACCCCACATCTGGCCGACCTGATCCGGGTGAGATGATCGCCGCCTTGACGAGCAGGGCGGTGTAGATCGCGAGGAACAGGCCGGTCAGGTCGAGCGCGCCGAGCGTGGCGATGCGCGCCACCGCGCGCACGGTGTCGAAGCGCAGGACGCTGCCGAGCACCGGGCGGCCGGCGCGCACATCGCGCTCGGGCAGCGGGACCGGCTCGACTTCGCGCAGCTCTTTGATCAGGCCGTCTGGCATTTGCTGGGTCCGGTCGGCAGTTGAAAAGTAAACAGGCCGGCGGCGCCAATGTAGCGGCACAGAGCGCACAACGAGCGGAGGCCGCCCGCTTGCGCGGACGGCCTCCTGGTCCCTGCGGTTATGTGTGAATGGCCCCGCGGGAACGTCTAGCGCGTCAGCCGGAGCGCCGAGTCGGTGCGCCAACCGTTGCCGTTTGCGTCCTTGGCGTCGACGCGGAGCTGCACCTTGAGGCCCTTGTTGGAGGCCTTCGCCAGCAGGCGCAGGCCACGCTTGTTGAGCTTCAGGCGCAGGCTCTTCGTCTGCTTCTTGCCCATCTTGAACTTGGAGCTCGCGATGGTCTTGCCACCGACCCGCAGCTTGACGAGTCCGTTGCAGCGCTGGGTGGCCACGCAGCGCAGGGTGAGCGCCGCGGCGCCGCCCGACACGTTGGCCGACTTGCCGGTGACCTTCACCTTCAGGGCACCGCCGAGCACGATCTCGCACGCCGCGCACGGTGTCACGCCGGTCGACGAGGGCCAGGTCGAAGCCCGAGCCGCACTCGATGCGGTCGGCGGCACGGTCGATCGACCGGATCAGGTCGCCGCCCTTGCCACCCGACAGCTGGTCACGGCCGTCCGTGCCCTTGATGTCGTCCTTGCCGTCGTCGCCGTTGAACGTCGAGGCGATCAGCCCGGCCAGGCCGTTCGAGCCCTTGATGTCGTCGTTGCCGCCGGCACCGTTGACCACGAGGTTCTCGCTCGTGCCGATGTCGATGTCGAACGGCGCCGGGTCCACCCGGTCGAACTGCACGCGGCCGGCGGTCGCGGACGGCTTGACGCGGAAGTCCTCGTCGCCGGGCGCGCCGTTGACCACGACCGTGTCGTTGCCGTCGCCACCGTCGTTGACGTCATCGTCGTCGCCGGGGTTCCAGGTCATCGTGTCGTTGCCGGCGTCGCCGCGCACGACGTCCTTCGTGCTCGGCGGGTTGTCGTCGGCTGCGATCTGGTCGTCGCCGGCACCGCCCGCGATGTTGTCGGCGCCGTCGCCGCCGTCGATCACGTCGTTGCCGTCACCGCCGTCGATGTCGAGCGCGAACGCGAGAGCGTCGAGCCCGGCAGCCGCATTGATGATGTCGACGTCCGCACCCGCGTTGAGGTCGAGCCGCTCGGTGTCGTCAGAGATGTCGACGCTGAACGGCGCGCCGAACGTCGGATCCGGCTGCACGCGGTCGAAGGCCACGCGCCCCGGGGTCGCGGAGGGCTTGATCTCGAACTGCTCCTTGCCGCCGCCGTTGACCTCGGACGTGTCGTTGCCGGCGCCGCCCTCGTTGATGTCGTCGTCGTCACCCGGGTTCCAGACCAGAGTGTCGTCGCCGTCGCCGCCGAGCATCAGGTCACGCGTGGCGGGCGGGTTGTCGTCGCCGACGACGCGGTCGTTGCCCGCGCCACCGTTCATGTTGTCGGCGCCGTCGCCGCCGTCGAGAACGTCGTTGCCGTCACCGCCATCGATGTCGAGCGCGAACGCGAGAGCGTCGAGCCCAGCCGCGGAGTTGACGATGTCCTCGGCTCCGCCCGCGTTCAGGTCGAGCCGCTCGGTGTCGTCGGAGATGTCGACGCTGAACGGCGCGCCGAACGTCGGATCGGGCTGCACGCGGTCGAACGCGACGCGCCCTGCGACGGCCGAGGGCTTGACCTCGAACTGCTCCTTGCCGCCACCGTTGACCTCGGATGTGTCGTTGCCGGCTCCACCCTCGTTGGTGTCGTCGTCATCACCGGGGTTCCAGACGAGTGTGTCGTCGCCGGCCTCGCCACGCATGTCGTCGCGCGTGCCGGGCTGGTTGTCGTCGCCGATGATCCGGTCGTTGCCGTTGCCGCCCTCGAGCGAGTCGGCGAGCTGCGAGCCGTTGATGAGGTCGTTGCCGCCACGACCGTCGACATCGACCTGCGCGAGCGCAGTGAAGTCGGCGTTCACGCCGGCGAGGTTGAGCTCCTGGCCCGCGTCGTCACCGAGCACGTCAATCGCGGTGATCGCGGTGACGGCCGCCACGCCGTCCTCGGGGTCGCCGCCGTTGATCTTGACGTTGCCGCCGACGTTTGTGATCGTGATCGACTCGCCGGCCGTGGTGCTGACTGAAAGGACGCCGGTGTCGCTGACGTCCGAGTTCACCTCCGCGTTCGCTACGGCCGGAAACGCGAACAGCGCAGCCACGCCGGCCACGGCAAACGCTCCCAGCTTTCCTCTCGAATCTCGCCTTCTACGTGCCACTTCGTCTCCTTGTGGGGTGAGCAGGGTCTGTGGCCAGGGACGCCGTGGCGGCCGCGCTATTCCTGCTGTGTGACCCACCTCACATGGAGCGGGCTAAGGTCCCGCGGGCGACGCGATGGCGAAGGCGCTCCGCAAGACCTCCGAGGGCTTCTCGGTCGGGTTCGCCCGGCTCGGGCGCCGCGGCGACGGGCGCGGCAGCCCCGGCCAGCAGGTAGTTGACGGCGACACCGTCACCGTCGAGGCCGACGGCAACCTCGGCGTCCGGCTGCTCGGCGTCGACGCTCCGGAGCGCGCGCTCACGCTTCCCGAGGTCGCGACCGAGGCCGTCGACCGGCGCCCCGGCGAGCCGTTCGTGCCGCTCACGGACGAGCGCTGGGAGCGCTTTCTCAGCGACCCGTTCGCCGACGGTTCGCTACGACTGCGCCGTTCACTTCGCGACCACCTCGAGCCGCTCCTCGGCCCGGGCTGCGCGGCCAATCACGCTCGCTTTGCAGCTACGGCGAAGGCGGCGCTGCGCGCGCTCGTCGAGGGCGACCTGGACGAGGCCGGCGGCTCGCGCGAGGAGTTTCGCTTCTTCATGGCCTTCGCCAGTGAGGTGCTCGACGGCTACGGGCGCCTCCTCTGCTACCTCAACCGCGACCAGCCACGGCCGCCGCGGCCGCCCACGTACAACGAGCGCCTGCTGGTGGCGGGCGAGGTCCTCCCCTACTTCATCTGGCCGAACGTCGACCCGTTCCGTGTGCAGCCATCGCTCGTCGACGCCGTCCCGCGCCCGGGCGCCGCGCCGCCGCTCGCCGACGAACGCGCAGCGGTCGCCGACGCGCGCTCGAAGGGCATCGGTGTCTGGGGTGGCGACGAGCCGCTGCGGCTGCTCCCGTTCGAGCTCCGCTACCTGGCCCGCCTGACGCCGCCCGAGCGCTGGGTGATCGACGTGGCCGCGCGCGACGACCGGCTGCTGGCGCCGCAGCTCTACCCGCGCATCGACCGCCCCGAGGACCGCCTGTTCGTCGGTGAGGCGTTCGTGCCGCTGTTCGAGTCGCGCGGGTGGCGGGCGGTCAGGTCGTAGGCAATGTGTGCGCAGGCGCCGAGGGGTAGCGAACCGCCGCCCGCGCACCATGGCTGAAGACGGTGGTCCTCCGTACTCTGACCCGACTGGGGTCACTCTGAGCGTCGAGGGCGCTTCCTGGCGTAGCGCCGCGCGACGCGAACGACGCCTGCTCAGCGGCGACGCCCCGTCGCCCTGGCGCTCGTGCGCTCAAGCAGCTCGATCTCGTCGAGGGCCTGGCCGGCACCCTCCGCCACGCAGGTGAGCGGGGAATCCGCGAGGCGGGCCGGGACGTTGGTCTCCTGCTCGACTCTCTCGGCCAACCCGCGAAGCAGCGCTCCTCCGCCCGCCAGCACGATTCCGCGCTGGCAAACGTCGGACGCAAGCTCGGGGGGCGTCTCTTCTAGCGCCGCAATGACCGCCGCAATGATCTCGGCAACTCGATCCTCCAGCGCTTCGCGCATCCCGTCGCTCGACATCAAGACCTGTCGCGGAAGCCCGGTAGTCGGGTCCCTGCCGGTGACCTCGCTATGGGCATCGCTTCGGTCCGGCGCCACGCTGCCCACTTCCACCTTGACCCGCTCGGCCGTGGTCTCCCCGATCGCGAGGCCATGCGTTCTCCGCAGCCATGCGGCCGCCGCGTCGTCAAGGTCGTAGCCCCCGACCCTCAACGACTGGGACACGACGATCCCTCCCAGCGACATCACCGCGACCTCGCTCGTGCCGCCGCCGACGTCCAGGACCACGTTCGCCCTCGGTTCGTCGATCGCGAGCCCGGCTCCAATGGCGGCCGCGATCGGCTCCTCAATCAGATGGACGGAACGCGCCCCGGCCGCCAGACACGCCTCCGTCAAGGCACGCTGCTCGACGTCGGTGATGCCCGATGGGGCGCACATCATCACCCGTGGGCGGGCATGGCGGCTGCTGTGCACGCGCTCCATGAAGTGACGAAGCATCTGCTCCGTCACCTCGAAGTCGGCGATCACGCCGTGCCGCAGCGGCCGCATGGCGGTGATGCTCGCCGGCGTTCGGCCGATCATCCGCTGGGCCTCCTCACCCACCGCATGCACGGCCCCCGTGAGCGTGTCCACGGCGACGACCGAGGGTTCCGAGACGACGATCCCCTCGCCGCGCACGAACACAAGCGTGTTCGCGGTGCCGAGATCGATAGCGATGTCCCGCCCGCCGATTCGGGGCAGAAGCCGGCGCCGGCTTACTGAAACCGGCGCCCTGCTCTGTGCGTGCAAGTCTGCCCCCTTCGGCTGGTCGCGCCGGGCGCCGCGTACTCGGGCTCGGAACGGCCAAACGCTATCGGAGCGGGGCCCGGCCCGGCCGCCCCGACGGCGTTCTTGTCCGACGTCCCACGGGGCCCTCGCCGCTTGATCGCTTACAGAGACGATCCCACCTTCTCGCCCGACGGCCGCTGGATCGCCTATTCCACCGACAGCCGCCCCAAACAGGGCAACGTTCGCATCTCGTCGAGCGGGCGTGTGCGGCTCGGCGCCGTCGACGCGGATGAGGCACGGCGCCCCATTTGGCGACGAAAGACGCGCACCTCACTTCGACGAGGAAAGCGATCCCTGGCACGGTCGGGGTCGGAGGTCGCCGGGGAACAAGCAGGCGTCTCGCCGTCTGGGCGGCTTGCGGCTTCGGATCACGACGCGTGTGTACTTGCCGATGAAGCCGGGCCGCGTCACGCGGATGGTGATCGCAACGCCCGCGCGTAGGTAGCGCTCGAGCGGCGTGATGCGACCGGGCCTGAACGAGCGTTGTCGCAGCGGGCAGCGAGGGCCTCTGCAACGCACGTCGATTTTCGCGCCCCGCGGTGCCTTCACGCGCCAGCGAACGATCCGAGAGCCGTGATTCAAGATGTAGGCCCCCACGCTAACCACCGGAAACGGCCACAAGAGGCGCCGGCCGCCGGTCGCCATGTCCGTGGGCGAGGACGGGGGACCGGCGGGCGTCGGTGACGGCTGCAGCAGGGGCAGCGCGCTCACGACCGCCGTTGGGAAGGACGTGTCCTCATCGTCGCCGGCGCTGTTCTTGAGCTTCACCCGCACACGCACCCGGAACCCAAGATCAGTCGGGGTCACCGTGTACGTCGCCGCCTTGGCGCCTTTGATGTCGCTGCAGTGGTCCGGCTTGTCGGCCTCGCAGCGCCTCCATTGGTATTCGATCCTCGTCGGGGGGTCGCCCGCCGCCTCGAACGTGGCCCAGAGCGTCTGCCCGACAACGGCGCTCCCCTGGATACTCACCGAGGTCAGCGCCGGCCTGGTTTCTGCGGCCGCCGACCCTGTCACCGCAAGCGCACCAGCGACGGCTCCGACCACGGCAGCCAGCAAATCACGCTTCTTCATCTCCGCGCCCCGTCCACGTTGTCCCTACGGCGACCGTAAGGCTGGGCGGTGGAAGCTGCAAGTCCGGCTACGCATCCGCTATCGAGTCGGACTACACGGGGCGGTCCAGCGCACGCTCCTCGCGGTGGTCATCCGCACTATTGCGCGGCACCAGTCGCCCCTTGACCCTACGAACCCAGCTAATGAAGGCTTCTCGAACGTCTCCAAGCCGGACTGGACTCGCCGCGCACCCGCGTCAAGCGCCGCACTCGTAGGCGTTAGCAGGTTGCGCCATCGACCCGTCAGACCAGCGACCATTCGTTGCAGCCATTCGCCAAGGCGTTGGCGTAATACGTGTCTGCGTCCCCCTCATTTCCCACGTCGTGGGCGATTTGATCTGCGACCTCGCGATCGCGCACACGGTGTCAGGGCTCAGCGGCTGGGTGGGTTGACACTACGTAGTGCGGTGGCTCTCTGTCGGCGGATCACCGAAGGCTCGCGCGCACGAAATCTCCGCAACGTGCGGCTTGGGCAGTCCCCACAGGGGGCGAGGAGTAGGACCATCCGGGCTGAGCGTCGTGCAGATGCTGAAGCCAAGGACGCGGCCCGCACGGGGCGAGATCGACGAGGCGGCCCTCGGCCTCGCGAGGCGCCACGGCGCCCAGATCCTCGCGACCGCGCGCCGCTATGCCGCGACGCCCGAGGACGCGGAGGACGCCTACCAGCGTGGCCTCGAGATCCTGCTCACGAAGGCGCCGACGACACGCGAGGAGGAGCTCGTCCCATGGCTGAAGACGGTGGTCAAGCACGAGGCCTTCGCCCTCCGCCGCCAGCGCGACCGCCACTCGCCGGTCACCGATGACGGCCACCTGAGCGACCGCCCCACGCCGCCGGCGATCACCCACGACCAGGCCGAGCGGCTCGAGAAGCTGAGCCAGGGAGCGGAGGCACTCGCCCGACTGAAGCCGCACGAGATCCGCGCGCTCGTGCTGAAGGCCGAGGGCTACTCGTATCGCGAGATCTGCGAGCTGACCGGGTGGTCGTACACGAAGGTGAATCGGTTGCTCACCGAGGGCCGGCAGGCCTTCCTGCGCCGGGTCGCGGCGATCCAGGGCGGCGGCGAGTGCGAGCGGCTGGCGCCGCTGCTATCGGCGCTCGCCGACGGCGAGGCGAACGCGGAGCAGCTCTCCCTGCTGCGGCCGCACATGCGCACCTGCCTGGCCTGCCGCGCCGCGCTCAAGGAGTTCCGCGCGCTGCCGGCGAAGGTGGCGGCGCTCGTGCCGCCCGCCGGGCTGACCGCCGCGAACGGCGACGGCCGCGTCCGCGGCTTCCTCGAGTCCACGCTCGCGAACCTCCAGGAGCGCGCCGAGTCGGCGCTCGGCGCCGTGCAGCACAAGACCGCGGCGCTGGGCGAGCGCGCGCACGCCGCCGTGGAGCTTGCGACCGGCCAGAAGCTCGCCGCCGTGGCGGCCTCAGCCGCGGCGCTTGCCGGCGGCGGGACCGCCGTCGATCACTTCGCAAACCACGGTGTCGCGCCTCCGGAGCAGCAGCAAGGGCAGCAACGTGTTGATGCCGCACCGGTCAAGGAGGAGACCGCCATCGAGACCTCACCGGCCCCGGCCGACCCCGTGCCCACGCCCGCGCCCGCGCAGCCGGATCCCGCCGCGCAGCAGCCCGCCGCCCCGCCGCCACAGGCGCAGCCCGCACCTGCGCCGCCTCCGCCGCCGCCGCCCGATCCCGCCAACGAGTTCACGCCGACGAACCCGGCGGCCGCCCCTGCCCCGGCGCCCGTCGCCGAGGCCACGCCGTCTGCGCCCGTGGCGCCCGCCGGCGGAGGGGGAGGTGACGCCGCTCGCGAGTTCGCGCCCTAGGCCATCAGCCGCCGATCGAAGCCGGCGGGCGCGTGGATGTTGAGCATGCGGACCGGGTGGTCGGCACGGTTCGCGAAGGTGTGCTCGACGCCCGGAGGCACGAGCACGAACGTGCCCGCCGGCGCCTTCAGCTCCTCGTCACCGAGCAGGAACGTCATCTCGTCGTCGAGCACGAGGAAGGCATCGTCCTCGTCGTCGTGCACGTGGGGCTCGGGGCCGCTGCGACCGGCGCCCATCGTGATGATCGAGAGGTTGAAGCGCGGCGTGTGCTCGCTCAGCGCAAGGAACTCGACGTTGCCGACGCGCCGGCCGCCACCGGGCGGGATGACGACCGGCCGTCGGCGGGGTGAAGGCACTAGTGGACGTCGGCGATGCGGCGCGCCGTGGGCGTGCTCGGCTCGACCTGCGGGCCGAGCTCGGCGAGGCGGCGCTCCTCCTCGACACCCGCCGCCCGCAACTCCTCGAGCGAGTGGCGCAGCCTCATCCTGGGCGTGACGTAGCGCCGCACGACTGCCTTGATGCGCGTGATCACGCGCAGGCGGATGCCGAGCAGAAGGAGGGCGATTCCGATCAGCGCGATCCAGCCGGCGCCGAGCCCGGTGCGCGGCAGCAGGCCGCCGCCGGCCGCCGGCTCCGTGCCGGGCTCGCCGGGCGTCACCGGCTCGGTCGGCTCAGTCGGGGTGCCCGGCTGCGGCTCGCCACCCGGCTCCGGTGGCGGCTGCGAGGCCTGGGCGTAGTAGTCGGTCCCCTGCGCGTTCGCCACGGCGGGCGCGACTGCGAAGAGGATCAGAATCAGGGAGAGAAGGGAGACGCTTCTGAGAGACATCGGGACTAGCGCTTTTCGCGCGACGGGCGTGCGTCCTCCCCGCTGCACGGGATCCTGCGGTCAGCCGGGCGTCGTCCCCTCCACCCAGCGCCCCTCTCCGCCCTCGATCTCCTTCTTCCAGATCGGCGCCTCGGCCTTGACACGGTCGATGATCTCGCGCGCGCCTGCGAACGCCTCGCCGCGGTGCGGCGCCGAGGCGGCCACGATCACGCTCGGCTCGGACAGCGGCACGTCGCCGACCCGGTGCTCTACCGCCGCCGCGCAGAGCCCGTGGCGCTCGACCGCCTGCGCCGCGATCTCGGCCATGCGCTCCTCCGCCATCTCGGCGTAGGCCTCGTACTCGAGCCGCTCGACCTCGCGGGTCACGCCCGAGAAGGTCACGACCGCGCCGGCGCGCGGGTCGCGCACCCGGGCGGCGAGCGCGTCGAGCGAGAGCGGCTCGGCACGGACGCGCGCCCAGGGGGTCGCGACGGCGCCGCCGCTCACAGGCGGGATCAGCGCGAGCTCGTCGCCTGGGTCGAGGACCCGGCCGGCGTCCGCGTACTCGCGGTTCACCGCCATCACCAAGGGAATCCCCTCGGCCAGTCCCTCAAGCGAATCGAGTGCGTCGCTCACGCGCGCCCCGTCGGGCAGGTCGAGCGTCAGCTCGGGCACTCCGGCGCGCTCACGCAGCATCGCGAACAGGCGGACCGTTACCTCCATCGCCTCAGATGCTACGTCCGCGGGCGCACGAACACGCGCGCCGCCAGGACGCCGCCTACCGCACCGAAGAAGTGGCCCTGCCAGGACACGCCGTCCTGCGGCAGGAGCCCTCCCAGCAGCGCGGTCCCCCAGATCGCGGCCACCCCGAGGCCGATCGCGATCTCGATCAGGTCGCGGTTGAAGATCCCCCTCGCGAGCAGGTAGGTCGCGTAGCCGAAGACGATGCCGCTCGCGCCGATGTGGATCGAGTTGTCCGGCGCGACGAGCCACGTCCCGAGCCCGCTGACCAGCATCACGATCCCGGTCACGGCGAGCACCCGTGCCACGCCCTGGAGCCCGATGATGATCCCGAGCGCCACGAACGGGATCGTGTTCGCGATCAGGTGGCCGAAGTCCGCGTGCAGGAACGGAGCCGCCACAACGCCGACGAGCCCGTCCGGATCCCGCGGCTCGATCCCGTACTGGTCGAGGCGATGGTCGAGGGCGACGTCGACCACCTCCAGGACCCACATCGCCGCGAGCAGCGCGAGCACCACCTGCACGCCGGCGATGCGGTCCCGGCGGGTCTCAGTCGGTGGGGAACTCACCTTCCGAACCGTATCCTTCGGGCTCTGATGGCCACGACGCCTGACCACAAGCCGAGCATCGCGCCGATCGTCGGGCCGGACGATCCGCGCCGCTTCACCGACTCCGGCATCGAGATCAAGCACGAGTACGACGCCGAGGACGTTGCCCCCCGCCTCGAGGAGCGTCTCGGCGAGGCCGGCGCCTACCCGTTCACGCGTGGCATCCATCCGGACATGTACCGCGGCCGCAAGTGGACGATGCGCCAGTACGCCGGCTATGCGAGCGCCAAGGAGACGAACGAGCGCTTCCACTACCTGATTGAGCACGGCTCGACCGGCCTGTCGATGGCGTTCGACCTCCCCACTCAGCTCGGTCGCGACTCCGACGACCCGCTCTGCATGGGCGAGGTCGGCCGCACGGGAGTCGCCATCGACACGATCGACGACATGCGCCGAGTGTTCGACGGCATCCCGCTCGACCAGGTGTCGACCTCGATGACGATCAATGCTCCGGCGGCGGCCTTGCTGCTGCTCTACGAGCTGGTCGGCGAGGAGCAGGACGTGCCCGCCGAGGTGCTGCAGGGCACGACCCAGAACGACATCCTGAAGGAGTACATCGCACGCGGGAACTTCATCTATCCGCCCGTGCCGGCGATGCGGCTCACGACCGACCTGTTCGCCTACTGCCGCGAGCGCATCCCGAAGTGGAACACGATCTCGATCTCGGGCTACCACATGCGCGAGAAGGGCTGCTCGGCGGTGCAGGAGGTCGGCTTCACGCTCGCCAACGCGATCGCCTACGTGCAGGCGGCGATCGACGCGGGGCTCGCGGTGGATGAGTTCGGCCCGCGGCTCGCCTTCTTCTTCAACGGCCACAACAACGTCTTCCAGGAGGTCGCGAAGTTCCGTGCCGCGCGGCGCATGTGGGCGCGCATCATGCGCGAGCGCTTCGGCGCGAAGGACGAGCGCTCGCTGAAGATCCGCTTCCACACGCAGACCGGCGGCGTCACGCTCGCCGCCCAGCAACCGCACAACAACATCGTGCGCGTCGCGCTGCAGGGCTTCGCGGCGGTGTGCGGCGGCACCCAGTCGCTGCACACGAACGGCTTCGACGAGGCGCTCGCGCTGCCGAGCGAGACCGCCGCGCGCATCGCGCTCCGCACGCAGCAGATCCTCGCCCACGAGTCGGGCGCGGCCGACACGGTCGACCCGTTCGCGGGCTCCTACTTCGTTGAGGCGCTCACCGACGAGATCGAGGAGGCGGCGCAGGCGCTGATCGACCGCATCGACGAGATGGGCGGCTCGGTTCAGTGCATCCCGTTCATCCGCGCAGAGGTCGAGGAGTCGGCTTGGGGCTACGAGGAGCGCTACCGCCAGAAGCAGGACATCGTCGTCGGCGTCAACGAGTACGTGACCGATCAGGTGGACGAGGTCGAGATTCTCAGGGTCGACCCCGAGGCCGAGCGCCACCAGGTCGAGCGCCTGAAGGCGTTCAAGGAGGAGCGCGACCAGGAAGCTGTCCAGACGCGGCTCGCCGAGCTGCGCGAAGCGTGCGGCGGCTCCGGCAACCTGCTCGACCCGATGCGGGCGGCTCTGAAGGATCGCTGCTCGCTCGGCGAGGTCTGCGGCGTCATGCGCGAGGAGTTCGGCGAGTACTCGGAAGCGTGAGCGAGCACGGCGAGCCCGCTCACGCAACGGCGGAAGCGTGAGCGACACGGCGAGCCCGCTCACGCAACGGCGGAAGCGTGAGCGAGGCGTGCTCGGGGACGACCTCGGCGAGCTGCTCGGGGCCCGCATCCCGGCCGACCACAGCCGCCAGACGATCGCCGACTCCTACGCCCGTCCCGCCGAACGCGTGCTCGACCTCGGCTGCGGAGCCGGCGACTCGGTCGACCTGTTCCGCTCGCTGAATCCCGCCGTCAGCTGGGTCGGCGCGGACATCGAGCAGTCGGCGGAGGTCGCGGAGCGCACGCGCAGCGACGCCGAGTTCGTGACCTTCGGCGGCACCACGCTGCCGTTCGAGGACGCGAGCTTCGATCTCGTCTACTGCAAGCAGGTGCTCGAGCACGTGCGCCATCCGGAGCCGCTCGTGCGCGAGGCCGCCCGCGTGCTGCGTCCCGGCGGCCTGCTCGCCGGCTCGACGTCGCAGCTCGAAGCCTTCCACTCGCGCAGCCTCTCGAACCCGACCCCCTACGGGTTCACAGTGCTGGCCGAGGACGCCGGGCTCGAGATCGTCGAGCTGCGACCGGGCATCGACGGCATGACGCTTGTGGCGTGGCGCGCGCTCGGCATGCCGCGCTTCTTCGGCCGCTGGTGGGCGCGCGAGTCGCCCGGCAACCGCATCATCGAGCTCGGGGCACGCGTTGCGCGGCTCGATGCCCGCACCCGCAACCAGGTGAAGCTGACGCTGTGCGGCCAGTTCGCGTTCCTCGCGCGGCGTCCGGCAACAGACGCTGCGGCGTGAAGGAGACCTCCGCCGGCGGGCGAACCGGTCGGTGATGCCGGATCTGACCGCGAAGCGAACCCTCGTCAAGTCACCGCCGGAGCTCTGGGAGGAGCTGAGCGAGGTCGAGCGCCTCGCCAAGCACCTCGATGCCTTCGGCGAGATCAGGATCACCAAGCTGGAGCCCGAGCACACGGTCGCCTGGGAGGGCGAGCACGCGAGCGGCACCGTCTCGATGGAGCCCTCCGGCTGGGGAACCAAGGTGACACTGACCGCCGCTCTGCCCGAGCAGGAGGCGCCGCCCGAGCCCGAGCCGGAGCCGGAGCCCGAGCCGGAGCCCGAGCCGGAGCCGGAGCCCGAGCCGGAGCCGGTCGCCGTCGAGCCCGAGCCCCCGCCGGTCGCTGTGGAGCCGCCGGCGCATCCGCGCAAGCGCGGCTTCTGGGCACGCCTGTTCGGACGCCCGGAGCCCCCCGCACCCGAGCCGGAGCCGGAACCCGAGCCGGAGCCGGAACCCGATCCGGAGCCCGTGGCCGTGGCGCCGCCTGAGCCCGAACCCGCCCCGCCCCGGAGCCCGAACCCGAACCGGAGCCAGAGCCGGACGCGGAGCCGGGCTTCGGCACCGACGAGGCTCGCGAGGCGCTCGACGGCATGCTCGACGCGCTCGGCTCGGCGCATCACCGTCCCTTCTCGCGCGGCTGACCCAAGCGCGGCGCCCGCGTACTCCGCACGGGTGTAGTGGACTTGGCGCCCCAGGGCGCAGAGAATCGCGCCTATGACCGCGACGCGACGGGAGTTCCTCGCCGCCGGCGCCTCGGCCGCGGTGGCCGCGGCGCTCGCCGACGCCCCGGCCTGGGGCCAGGCGCCCCGGCCGAACTTCCTCGTCGTGATCGTCGACACCCTGCGCGCCGACCATCTGAGTTGCTACGGCGGTCACGCAGCCACTCCGGCCATGGACGAGCTCGCACGCCGCGGGCTGCGCTTCAAGTACTGCTACCCCGAGGCGATGGCGACCCTCCCGGCCAGGCGCTCGATCCTGACCGGCCGCCGCGTCTGGCCCTTCCGGCACTGGCACGACTGGCCGGGACTGCTGAGCACACCGGGCTGGGCGCCGCTCGGCGACCCGGACGAGACCTTCACGAGCGCGCTCAAGCGCGCGGGCTACTGGACCGCGTACATCACCGACAACCCGTGGATCGGCTTCCCGCGCGAGCACGTGTCCTTCCGCAAGAGCTTCGATCGCTTCAAGCGCTTCGGCGGCCAGATCAGCGACGCTCCGGCGGACGTGCGCGTCTCGACGAAGGACCTCAACCACTGGCTCGTGCCTGAGCTGCGGGCCGTACCGGAGGTCAGGGAGCGCCTGCACGACTTCATCGCCGCCGGCGGCTACTGGCGCGACGAGTCGGCCTCGTGGGCCGCGAAGGTCTTCGGCGCGGCCGCCGTCGCGCTCGAGCGCGCGAAGCTGCGGCAGCCGTTCGCGATGGTCGCGGACACCTACGAGCCGCACGAGCCCTGGACGCCGCCGCGGGCGTACATCGATCTGTACGGCGACCCCGCCTACAGCGGCCCCGAGCCGGGGACGAACCGCTACATGCGCGTGGCCAGCTGGCTGTCTGCAGAGCGTGCGGAGCCGGTCCTCGCCCGCATGCGCGCGCTCTACGCCGCCGAGGTCACGATGACGGACCGCTGGCTCGGCGTCCTGCTCGCACGTCTGCGCGAGCTCGCGCTCGAGCGGAACACCGTGATCGCGCTCGTCGGCGACCACGGCCACCTGTTCGGCGAGTACGGCTGGACCGGCAAGATCTCGTCGATCCTCCACCCGCCGCTGACCCACGTGCCGCTGATCATCGTCGACCCACGCACCGGCCCGGGCACGACCAACTACCTCGCCCAGACGCACGACATCGGGCCCACGCTGCTGTCGCTCGCCGGCGTGGACGCACCGGAGGGCATGGACGGCGTCGACCTGTCGCCGCTGCTGCGCGGGCAGAAGCCGCGCGAGTGGCGCAAGTTCGCCTACGGCGGCTACGCCAACTGGCATTACGCCCGCGCGCGCGATTGGGCCTACGTCGCGAACAACTTCGGCAGGGGCCGGCGCTTCTACGACCTCGAGCGTGACGAGCGAGAGGAGCAGGACATCGCGAGCCGCAATCGCAAGCGGACGGACGCGATCGACGCCGCCATCAGACGGCGGGCGGGGAAGCGCCTACCCGTGTATCACTGACGCCCGCCGCCGAACGCGGGAGAATGCCTCGCCGTGCCGAGAACTCGCCGTGAGCTGTTGGTTGCGGGTGCGGCGGCTGCGCTGGCCGCCCCGTTCGTGCCGCTGGGCGGCGGCGCCGGCGCGCGCAGCAGCCCGAACGTGCTCGTGCTGATCGTCGACACCCTGCGCGCGGACCACGTGTACGGCGACCGGGCGCGCACGCCGAACATGGACGCGCTGATCGAGGCGGGGCTGTCCTTCACCCGCGCGGTCCCGGAGGCCATGCCGACGGTCCCGGCGCGCAACTCGATTCTCAGCGGGCGCCGCGGCTTCCCCTTCCGCGACTGGCACGACTACCGCGGTCTCATGAACTCGCCGGGCTGGTTCCCGCTGCGCGAGCCAGAGAAGGCGTGGACGAGCGTGCTCCGGCACGCCGGTTACTTCACCGGCTACGTCACCGACAACCCGTTCCTCGGTTTCTCCTACTCCTACGTGCCGGTACGCCGCACGTTCGACCTCTTCGTTCGGCACGGCGGACAGGTCGGAGGCACCGACAAGGGCGTCTCCCGAGAGCTGGTCGACCACTGGCTGTACCCAGCGCTGCGCAGCGAGAAGGAGGCCGACCGTGTACGCCGCTACCTCGCCAACGGCGGTCACGCGCGCACAGAGGCGGGCACGTTCGCCGGCCGCGTCTTCAGCTCTGGCATCGAGGCGCTCGAGCGCGCCGCGCAGCGACGGCCGTTCGCGCTCGTCGTCGACACGTTCGCCCCGCACGAGCCCTGGACACCGCCGCGCCGCTACCTCGACATGTACGGCGACCCCGACTGGCGCGGACCCGAGCCGGGCACGTTGCGCTACGGGCGCACCGAGAACTGGCTCGACGAGGACGAGGCGCCGCGTGTCCTCAAGCGGCTGCGGGCGCTCTACGCCGCCGAGGTGACGATGACCGACCACTGGCTCGGGTTGCTGATCGAACGCCTGCACGAGCTTGGGCTCGAGCGCGACACGGTGATCCTGCTGGTCGGGGACCACGGCATCTTCTTCGGGGAGCGCGGCTGGACGGGCAAGATCTCCATCGCGCTTCACCCCGAGCTGGTCCGGGTCCCGCTCGTGATCGTCGACCCCGAGCGTCGGCGAGCGGGCACGATCAGCGACTACCGCGCCTCCACGCACGACATCGGGCCGACCCTGCTGTCGATGACCGGCGTCGACCCCCCGCGCGAGATGGAGGGCGTCGACCTGTCGCAGATCTTCCGCGGGCGTGAGCCTCCCAGGCGCTCGTTCGCGTACGGCGGCTACAGCAACTCGCACTACGTGCGCACCGACCGCTGGACCTTCTTCGCCGACAACCGCATGCGCAACCCGCACCTGTACGACCGCCGCAAGGACCCAGCGGAGGTCGACGACGTGGCGCATCGCCATCCGGCCGTCGTGCGCGAGCTGCACGCGAAGGTCCTCGAGGAGGCCGGCGGCCGGCTGCCGTTCTACCCCGGCTAGGATCGGGCCCGTCATGAGACAGCAGTCGCCCGAGACCTACGAGGAGAAGCTGGCCCGGCTCAAGGAGCTGCGCGAGCAGGCAGTTCACACGAACCCGCAGGCGGAGGAGAAGCAGCACGCCAAGGGCAAGCTGACCGCCCGCGAGCGGATCGAGAAGCTGCTCGACCCGGGCTCGTTCCAGGAGCTCGACACCTTCGTCCGCCACCGGACCTTCGAGTTCGACATGCTCGGGAACCGCCCCTGGGGCGACGCTGTGGTCACCGGACACGGCAAGATCGACGGCCGCCCGGTGGCCGTGTTCTCGCAGGACTTCACCGTGTTCGGCGGCTCGCTCGGCGAGGTCATGGGCGAGAAGATGTGCAAGGTGATGGACCTGGCGGCGCGGATCGGCTGCCCGGTGATCGGCATCAACGACTCCGGCGGAGCGCGCATCCAGGAGGGCGTCGTGTCGCTGGGCGCCTACGGCGACGTGTTCGTCCGCAACGTGCAGTGCTCGGGCGTGATCCCGCAGATCTCGCTCGTCATGGGGCCGTGCGCGGGCGGCGCCGTCTACTCCCCGGCCATGACGGACTTCATCTTCATGGTCAAGGAGACCTCGCACATGTTCATCACCGGACCCGACGTGATCAAGACGGTCACGGGCGAGGAGGTCGAGTTCGAGGAGCTCGGCGGCGCGATGACGCACAACAGCAAGTCGGGCGTCGCGCACTTCGCGGCCGACGACGAGGAGAGTTGCCTCGAGGACGCGCGCTACCTCATGTCGTTCCTACCGCAGAACAACCTCGAGCTGCCGCCGCGCATGGAGACGGGCGACGACCCCGACCGCATGGACGAGGCTCTCGACAAGATCGTCCCGGACAACCCGAACAAGCCGTACGACATGCGCGACGTCGTGCACCTGATCGTCGACAACGGCGAGTTCTTCGAGGTGCAGGAGCACTTCGCGCGCAACATCATCGTCGGCTTCGCGCGGCTCGGCGGCCGCTCGATCGGCGTGGTCGGTAACCAGCCCAACCAGCTCGCCGGCGTGCTCGACATCGCGTCGTCCGAGAAGGCGGCGCGCTTCGTGCGCTTCTGCGACGCCTTCAACATCCCGCTCGTGACCCTTCACCGACGTTCCGGGCTTCCTGCCGGGCACGTCGCAGGAGTGGGGCGGGATCATCCGGCACGGCGCGAAGCTGCTGTACGCGTTCACCGAGGCCACCGTGCCGAAGCTGACCGTGATCACGCGCAAGGCCTACGGCGGCGCCTACGACGTCATGAACTCCAAGCACATGCTCGCCGACTTCAACTTCGCCTGGCCGACCGCCGAGGTCGCGGTGATGGGCCCCGAGGGCGCGGTCAACATCATCCACCGCCGCGACATCTCCTCATCGCCCACGCCCGAGGAGCGCCGCCAGAAGCTGATCGGCGACTACAAGGCGCGCTTCGCGAACCCGTACTCGGCGGCCGAGCGCGGCTACATCGACGACGTGATCATCCCCCACGAGACGCGCCCGCGCCTGATCCGCGCGCTCGAGACGCTGCAGACGAAGCGCGTCGACACGCCGAAGCGCAAGCACGGCAACATTCCGCTCTAGGGACCGCGCCTCAGCCGACGACGCGGAACGCTGCTCTTGCCGAGCAGCTTGCCGAAGCGCCGCTCGGAGCGCTCGCCGAACCCGGGGAAGACGAACCAGGTGTAGATCCCCTCCTTGAAGCGACGGCGCTCGCCGCCGAGGCGCCACGTCTCGGGGAGCTGGAGCTGCTCTTCGCGCGGCCAACGCGTCAGGACCTTCTGGCGGCCGCGGTAGAGCTGAACGTTGTAGTAGGTGGCGCGCTTGAGCCCTTCCCACAGGAGCAGTGGCGGCTTCCCGATGCGTGCACCGTCGGCGGGGCTCAGGAGATGCGACTTGGTCGGAACGGCGCTGGCCCGGTCGATGGCGCGATTGCCGGCGCGGTCGATTGAGGTAATGAGGTAGCGCTGGCGTTGGCCGTTCTTGAGCTGACGGTCCGTGAACGATGTCCCGCCACCGCGGAACACCAGGGCCGGAAGTCCCGTTCCGGTGATGCGCGCGATCTCGATGGTCTCGGCATCGGCGGGGGGAGCCCAACGAAGCGTGACCCGGTTGTCGTTCGGGACGGCGGTTACGTCAGGTGCGGCGGGGGCGGTGGAGTCGTAGTTGAGCCCGAAGGAGGCGCCTCCGACGTTGCCGGCAAAGTCCTGACAGCTGCCGGCCAACACGACACCCGCGGCATCAGGGCCCGCCATAGCCCGCGCTCGTGCAGGACTGAACGCCGGAGGTTGCATCCGCGCCGTTGAAGGCCACGCTCACCGGGTGGTTGAACCAGCCGTTGTAGTCGGGGGTCGTGCCGGGCGCGGCCGAGACGGCCGGCGGCGTGCGGTCGATGCCGATGGTGACCTGCGACGATGCTCGTCGAGTGTCGCTCCAGTGATCACTCCACCGACAGCAGTACCCGAGCTCAATCCGGCGTGTCGGCTGAGAACGATGGGCCTGATGTCACAGCCCGGACGACATCGCCGCCTGCAGGCATCCCAGTCCCAGGTCAGCGAAACCCATGGGCGTCCGGTACCAACGACTGCAGCCATCGCGAGCTCCGGGAACGTCGCAGTTGGCGCGCACGGCCCTGCGCACTCGCCTGGCCAGCTCCGGCCAGCATCAGCGCGACGATCACGATCAAGGCCCCCGGCGTGGCCTTCCACATCGCTATGTCCTCCAGGCCCCCGTGCGGCGCGTGGCGACCAGCAGGAAGCCTCCGCTTGTCAGTGCGAGGGTCAGCAGCGCCAGTGCGGCGATGGCGATCGGCGGGCCCGCCTCGGTGGCTCGGGCGCGCAGCCCTTCCACGGTTGGGCCGATTTCGGAGATCACTGGGAGGGGGTTGGCCTTGTCCACGGGCGTGGAGCGTTCCTTCTCGCTCGGTCGCGGCTTCCCTCTATCGCGGCGCCCCGCCGGAGGGTCGCTCTGAGGGGGCGCCTGACTCGCCGGAGTCGCCGCACCCGGTGTCGGCTCGGCCGCCGGCTCCGAGGTGGGCTGAGGCGCCGGTGTGGCGGGCTCGGGCGGCGGCGACTGAGCGGGCGGCGGGGCTGACCCGCCGCCCGGCGAGGAATTCGCGGGCGCAGGCCGGGGCACGGGATCGGGCGCGGGCTGGACCGGTGGCGGGTTAGGCGCCGGATCGGGCGAAACCTGAACGTTTTGGGACGACGTGATGTCCACGTCGGGCGCCGAGGCGGTCTGAGCGGCCGCCGTGGGTGCCGCCAGCAACGCCGCGGTGAGGGCGGCGGTCACGAAAACCTTGGAGGGGGAACCCCTGTGGGGTTGGGGGCTTGCCATTTGGGCCACTGTCCAACGTACAGTGCGGATTGCGTATACGTCAATTCCGCATTTTGCGGAGGGGTACCCGGGTGGGGACGGCTTAACGAGGCAGCCCGCCAATCCGCGTCCGGGTCGGCAGCCACGTCGTTTGCTCAGCTCAACTCGTCTTGGACCCTGCTCAAGCGCTGAGCGTCAGCCCTGAGACTGATCGATGTCCTGGCCGACGTCGTTCTCGTTTCTCGAGAACGCGTCGGCCGAGAGTTGTTTGACTGGCTCAGCCCGCTGCCGTCGCCCCAACTCTTCAGCCGAAAGGAGAGGGCGTTGTTCTCGGGCTTGATCTGCTTCGACTCGGCGTTCGCGTCAGCCTTCTGGAGGTTGAACGCACCAGCCCGCTGATCGCCAACCCACGGAAGCGCTTTTTCAGCCTTCCTCCTGAGTGGTGTCCGCCGGGACCACGACAACCCGGCGAGTGCGTTGGCAATCGCGCCGGTGCTAACCCGGCCGTTCGAGCCTTAACGAGCTGAGCAGAGAGGAGAGGTTTCGCCCGAAGGCGGTGACCCGGCCGCCGGGGGGCGGCGGCAGGAGCGCGAGCGCGCCGACGAGCGCGGCGAGCAGGAGGACAGGGAAGGCGCCACCCTCTCCTCCACCGCCGCCGGCCGTGGCCGCCACGCCCATAGCCTGGGCGGGCGGCCCGGCCGGCTTCCTCTCCGGGTCGCCATTCGGATCGGGGCCGGCCGGGCAGCGTGCAGGCGCCGTCGCTGTCCTCGACTGCGACGTCGCGCCAGTTGAAGCGAAGCTTGTGAGTACCTTCGACGGGACCGGGGACCGCCGTCGGAGGCCGGACCCGCCGGGGCGGGCGCGCTCTCCGTGCCGCCAGCATGGCCTCCGCGTCCTGGATCTCCTCCGCGCCGAGGGAGTCGGCATAGGCCGGCCCGGCCAGCGCGAACGCCGGTGTCAGCGTCGCCAGAAGCCAGGGCACGGTGCGGCGCGTCGGCCGCGTGTGGGGGAGTGATCCGGGAGGGCATTCCTCGTTTTTCGAGGTGGGGGCCAGATGCGGGCGTTACACCTGACCAAGTACCCCTGGAGACCTGCGGGCGGTCACCGAAACCCCATTTGCTGGGCGGTGATACCGGTATGGTCCGCCTGATATCAGCCCAGAGCGAGGCCACGAAGGGGGTGACACCGGCGGCCGGAAGCGATCGGGAAGTACGAGAAACGGCCACCAGTCGCCTGCTGGTGGCCTACCGCGAGCAAGGCGACGCGCGCGCCAGAGACCGCCTGGTCCAGCTCTACCTCCCTCTCGTCGAGACGCTGGCGCGCCGCTACCGCGGCCCCGGCGCCGAGTTCGACGACCTGCTCCAGGCGGGCTCCATCGGCCTGCTCAACGCGATCGAGCGCTACGACTCACGCCGCAGTGACGAGTTCGCAGCCTTTGCCGTGCCCACGGTCGCCGGCGAGATGAAGCGCTACATCCGCGACCGCGGGGCGGCGGTGCGATTGCCGCGGACGCTGCACGAGGCGGCGGGGCGCCTGCCCAAGGAACGTGAACGCCTGACGCGCCGTCTCGGGCGCACCCCGACCGACGCCGAGCTCGCCGAGGCGGTCGGCGTCTCGCCGGCAGAGCTGGCGGAGCTCGAGGCCGCCCTGCGCGCCCCCGCGGAGGACATGGGCGCCGACACGGTGGCCGACCCGCGCGCCCCCGCCCCCGAAGAGCGGCTGCTGCTCGCGGGCGCCTTCGAGGCGCTCGACGAGCAGGAGCGCGAGATCGTCTACCTGCGTTTCATCGAGGACCTCGACCGCAAGGAGGTCGCCGGCCGGCTGGGGATCTCCGAGAGCCAGCTCGGGCGCCGCACACGCCGGGCGCTCGCCAAGCTTCGCGACGAGCTCGAGGAGGACGGAGTCGAGCGAGCGACCAACGGAGAGGCACCAACCGTGCCACCACCCACACCTGCGGCCGAGCGCGAGCTCGAGCCTGAGCCCGAGCCGCCACCGGCCAGGCCGGCCAAGCAGGGCGGCCACAGCGGCCGGTTGCTGCTGCGGATGCCGCGCAGCCTCCACGACGAGCTTGCCAAGGCCGCCGAGCGGGAGGACATGAGCCTCAACCGCTTCATCACCGGCACCCTCACCGCGGCGATCCAGGGGCGGGGCCCGGAGCCGGGCCAGCGGGTCGAGCAGGCGGACTCGTCGGAGTTCGAGGCGCGGGAGGTCCCGCGCTGGCTGCCCGCCGCGATCGTGGTGAACATCGTCGTGGTGGTCGTGGCCGCGATCGTCGCTCTCGTGCTGCTCGTGATCGCCTGGCAGAACGGCTGGTAGCTCAGGTCGTCGCGGCCTCGAGCACCGGGGCGCGCTGCTCGCGGAAGCGCAGGGCGAGCGCCGCGGCCGCCACGAGCATGACGCCGAGCACGGTCAACGGCATCTCGAAGCCGCCCGTGGAGTCCTCGGCGATCCCGGTGAAGGCCGGGCCGGCGAATCCGCCCAGGTTGCCGATCGCCGCCACCATCGCGATCCCCGCCGCCGCGGCGCTGCCGCTGAAGAGGGCGGTCGGGTAGCCCCAGAACACGGGCAGCACCGAAAGCAGCCCGACCGCCGAGAGCGTGATCGCGACGGTAAGGAGCAACGGCGACTGCGCATGCGCGGTGAGCACGCAGCCGAGCGCGCCCACGAGCACCGGCACGATCACGTAGGGGCGGCGGCTGGGCGCCCGATCGGCTCGCGCCGCCACCACCAGCATCACCGCCGTGGCGATCCCATACGGAATGGCCGCCAGCACGCCGACCTCGAAGTCGCTATAGCCGGTGCGGTCCTGAACCAGATCGGGCACGAAGAAGGTGAGCCCGAAACCGGCCGCGATCACCACGAAGTAGACGAGCGAGAGCAACCAGAGCTGACCGCTGCGCAGCGCCGCGCGCAGGCCGCCGGCGCTCGCCGCCTCGCGCAGATCGTGCTCACGCGCCACCTCAGCGGCCAGAAACTCCCGCTCCTCGGGTTCGAGCCAGTCAGCCTGCTCGGGCCGGTCGTCGAGGTACCGCAGGGTCACCCAGCCGAGCGCGATCGCGGGGAGACCCTCGACGAGGAACAGCCACTGCCAGCCGTCGAGCCCGAGGAAGCCGTCGAGCTCGAGCAGTCCGCCCGACAGCGGCCCACCGGCCACGTACGCGACCGCGATGGCGGTAAAGAACAGAGCGAGTACGCGCGTGCGCTCGCGCTCGGGGAACCACCAGGTGAGGAACAGGATGATCCCCGGGAAGAAGCCCGCCTCGGCCGCGCCGAGCAGGAAGCGCAGCACGTAGAACGCGGTCGCGCTCTCGATGAGCATCGTGGCCGCGGAGAGGACGCCCCAGACGACCATGATCGCGGCGAGCCAGCGCCGGGCGCCGAAGCGCGCGAGCGCCAGGTTGCTCGGCACGCCGAAGATCACGTAGCCGATCGAGAAGATCCCGGCGCCGATGCCGAAGATCGTGTCGCTGAAGGCGAGGTCGTCCTCGAGTTGCAGCTGGGCGAACGACACGTTCACGCGGTCGACGTACGCGACCACGTAGATGAGGAAGAGAAACGGGACGAGTCGGCGAGTGGCCTTGCGGAAGGCGCGCTCCTCCAGAGTCACGCGCCGACTCTAACCCGGTCAGTCGGTCAGGATCTTGAACGCGCTGCGGAGCTCGTCGTTGTCGCCCGTGGTACCGCTGATGATCGCCTCGAGCGGCTCGAGGTAGGGCTTGGCGCTCTGCCAGTCGGGGTCGTCGCCCGCCTCCGAATCGGCGAGCTCGAGGACCGGCGCGACCGCGAGGTAGAGATTGGCCACGTAGCCGTCGATCGACTGGGCGGCACGCTGGAACTCCGGCGAGTCGCCGAGCCGCTGCGCCGGCGCGACGGCATCCTCGGCTGCGGCATCGCCGTAGGCCACCACGAAGCGATCGTCGCGCTGGAACACGTGCACCGGCGCCGGGACGTCGGAGTCGGTGAGCGTGATGCCCCGGCCGCCGCCGGGCGCCGAGTACGGCTCGGCCCTCGTGCCGGGGCTGCGCCGCGAGAGCTGGCCGAGCCGCGAGATCAGGCGTGCCGAGGCGGCCGGATCGGTGGTCTCGATCACGATGCCACCGTTCAGCTCGCCGACGCTCGTGCCGCGCACGAACACCGCGAAGTCGCCCATCCAGCCGAGCAGGTCCCGATCCAGGTCGAGCCCGGTGGCCGAGCGGAACTGGCCCTCGATCAGCTCGCGGCCGCCGACGGACGCCCCGAATGCCTCGATGTAGTAGTCGAGCACCTTGCCGAGGTCCGGTTGCGCGAGCGCGAGCCAGGAGTCGGCCGGCAGCTCCTCGACGAGGTCGCTGCCCTGACCGAAGAACGGCACCGACTTGGCGAGCGACGCGGGAGCGTCCGCCTCGAACGAAACGCCGTCGCTGTCGACGTCGAAGGTGGCGACGACCGGGTCCTTGAAGAGGTCCCTGAACTGCCCAAGCGGCACCCCGGCCGCCTCCGTGCCGAAGGGTCCGCGCACGAGCTCGGGCGTGTTGACGTAGAAGAGGCCCAGCCGGTCGTCGCTGAGATCGGAGGTGGCCTCCTCGTAGCGCTCGTCGTCGTCGAGCGTCGAGCCGCCGTCCGAGGCGTCGACGGCGGCCTTGAAGCCGCGCTCGTCCCCGGCCACCAGGAAGCCGTCCACGACGCCGCCGGCGCGCATCGCCGGAGGCGAAGTAGTCGACGCCCTCGTAGCTCTTCTCACGCGCATCGCCCTCGAATGACTTCTCGATCGCGTCGCGCGCCGCATCCTCGTCGTCGGTCGCGATCAGCGCGGCGCCCGCGCCCTCGTTCGCGTCCGTGATGAAGAAGGCGGCCGTGTCGCCGAGCCAGGGCTCCACGTCCTTCTCGAAGCTGATCGGTGCGTCCGACTCGCGCAGGCCGTTCTCGATCAGGCTGCGCAGCCGCTCGCCCAGCGCTCCCCTCGCCCGGGAACTTGGCGATCAGCTCGTCGATCGCCTGCTTCTGGTTGCCCGATGGATCGAGATCGACCTCGGCGTAGAGCACCGACCCCGCCGGAGCGAGCGACGTGGCGCTCGAGGCGGCCTCGTTTTTGCCGCAGCCAAGCGCGACCAGGACCGGAATTGACACAAGGGCGACCAGCAGGGCGAGTTTGCGCATAGAGGAGGTATCGGAGGATCGGGGAGGGGGCTAGAGCCGCACGGTAGCGGCCTTCACACGACCTGCCCCGTGAGCCTCGACCAGGGCGACGCACAGAGCGAGGTCCTGGATCGCCAGACCGGTGGAGTCGAAAAGCGTCACCGCATGCGGGCCCGAGCGGCCCTCCGCAGCGCCGGTCAGCACCGCGCCGAGCTCTGTCACGCGCTCGCGCGTCACGAGGCCCGCCTCGACGGCGCCGGTGAGCTCGCCGCCGTGGCTCGCCTGGGCCCAGTCGTCGCAGAACAGCTCGGCGCGGGCGACTGCCTCGGGCTCTGCCTCGGCCTTTCCGGGGCCGTCGGCACCGAGCATGTTGAGGTGGAGGCCCGGGCGCAGGTCGCCCTGGCGCACCACCGGCGCCGCGCCGGGAGTCACGCACGTGACGACGTCGCAGGCGAGCGCCTCGTCGAGGGCGCCCGCCTCCCAGCCGAGCTCGCCGGCGAGCGCGCCCGCCGCCTCGGGATCGGGGTCGAAGCAGATCCCCGGTCCGTACTCGGCCGCGGCGAGGCAGCGGGCGGCCCAGGTGCCGTGCAGGCCGCAGCCGACGATGCCGACGCTCCTCGCATCCTCGTGCGCGAGCTCCTGCGCGGCGACGGCGGCCACCGCCCCGGTCCGCAAGGCGGTGATCGAGCGCACGTCGACGAGCGCAAGCGGGCGCCCGTCCTCGGCCGACGACACGCAGATCATCCCCATCACGACGGGGAGCCCCGCCGCTGGATTGCCCGGGAACGAGGTGACCCACTTGAGGATCGCGAGGCCGGCGCCCTTGGCCGGCATGGCGCGGAAGTCGCCCTGCGGCGAGGCGTCGAGGTAGGTCTTCGGCGGCATCTGCCAGCTGCCACGCGCGTACTCGACGAAGCCGTCGCGCACCCGCTCGATCGCGTCGGCCGGGGAGATCGCGTCGAGCACGGTCTCCTGCGGGAAGACGGGAATCTCGGGCACGCCCGACTACGCTATCCGGCCTGTGACGCGCAACGGCAAGCAGCGCCCGGCACGCCCGCGCATCGAGCTGCGCCAGTCGGCGTCGCCCGAGGAGGCGGCGGCGATCGCTGCCGCGATCGAGCAGTTCCTGCGCGACACCGCGCCGCCTCCCGCTCCGGCCGGGCCATCGCTCAGCCCGTGGGCGCGCGCCGGCCTCTTCGAGGGCACGCGTCGCGATCCGGCCGGGCCGTCGCCGTGGGGCGACGACGTCCGCTGGGGCGCCTGAGCGCGCGACCGGATCCGCACCGCATTACGTAGAGTGACCTGTTGATGTCTGACGCTGCGATTGAGGTACACGACCTAAGAAAATCCTTCAAAGATGTGCAGGCGCTGGCGGGGATCGACCTCGAGGCGCCCGCCGGGACCGTGCTCGGTCTGCTGGGCCCGAACGGGGCCGGCAAGACCACGGCGGTGCGCATCATGACCACGCTGCTGCCGCCGGACGGCGGCACGGCACGCGTCGCCGGGCTCGACGTCGTCAAGGACGCCGTCCGGTTGCGCTCGCGGATCGGCCTGGCAGGCCAGTACGCGGCGGTCGACGAAAACCTGACCGGCCGCGAGAACCTCGAGATGGTCGGCCGGCTCTACCACATCGGCCGCGCCGCTTCGAGCGAGCGGGCGGACCAGCTGCTCGAGCGCTTCGAGCTCTCCGATGCGGGCGGCAGGCTCGCCAAGACCTACTCGGGCGGCATGCGGCGCCGCCTCGACCTGGCCGCCGCGCTCGTCGCGCGCCCGCCCGTGATCTTCCTCGACGAGCCGACCACCGGGCTCGACCCGCGCAGCCGGCTCTCATTGTGGGAGACGATCGAGGCGCGCGTGGCGGCGGGAACGACCGTGCTGCTCACGACCCAGTACCTGGACGAGGCGGACCGCCTCGCCGACCGCATCGCCGTGATCGACCACGGCGAGGTGATCGCCGAGGGCACCTCCGACGAGCTGAAGGACCGCGTCGGCGGCGAGCGGCTCGAGGTGACGCTCGCTGAAGGCTCGTCCAGGGACGCCGCCATCGAGGCGCTCGTCCCGCTCGCCGACGATCGCCCGAAGTGCGAGGAGGGCGTGCTCGCGCTGCCGCTGAGCCGCGGCCGCGGCGGCATCGCCGAGGCGGTCAGGAGGCTCGACAGCGCGGGCGTCGGCATCGACGACATCGCGGTCCGCAGGCCGACGCTCGACGACGTCTTCATCACGCTCACGGGCCACGCGGCCGAGCCCGAGCAGGACGAGGAAGAGCAGCGTGAGGACGAGGTCGAGGAGCGTGCGGCATGAGACGATCGGTGCGCACCCGGCCGACCCGGGTGCTTCCGCAATGAGCGCGCTCGCCTACGCCGTCTCGGACACCGCCGTCATCGCGAAGCGCAACCTGCTCCGCATCCCGCGCCAGCCGGACCTCTGGGTCTCGTTCACGATCCAGCCGGTCATGTTCGTGCTGCTGTTCGTCTACGTCTTCGGCGGGGCGATTCAGACGCCGGGCTACGACTACGTCGACTTCCTGATCCCGGGCATCGTGATCCAGACGATGTCGTTCGGCGGCTTCGTCACCGCGATCGGGCTGTCCGACGACCTGCGCAAGGGACTGATCGACCGCTTCCGCTCGCTGCCGATGGCGCGCTCGGCCGTGCTCGGCGGAAGGACGCTCGCCGACGTCGCGACGAACGCCATCTCGATCGCCGTGATGGTCGGCGTCGGCCTGATCGTGGGCTTCGCGTTCTCGTCGAGCCCGCTCGAGGTGATCGGCGGCTTCGCGCTGTGCATCCTGTTCGGCTACGCCTTCTCGTGGATCTTCGCGTTCGTCGCGCTGAGCACGACCTCGGCGGAGGGCGCGCAGGCGCTCGGGTTCATACTGATCTTCCCGCTGTCGTTCGCCTCGTCGGCGTTCGTCCCGCCCGAGTCGATGCCCGCGGCGATCCAGACGTTCGCTGAGATCAACCCGTTCTCGACCGTGGTCGACGCGCTGCGCGCGTTGTGGGTCGACGGCCCGGCGGGCAACGACGTGTGGGCGGCGGTCGCCTGGTGCATCGGGCTGATCGTCGTGTTCGCCTCGCTTGCCGTGTACCGCTACCGGCGCGCTGTGAGCTCCTAGGCGCGGGGTGCCTTCCGCGCGTCACACGTGCACGAGCGGGAGGAAGAGCTCGAGCTTCTGACAGAGGCCCTCGACGGGGCCGCGGCGGGCGCGGGCTCGGCGCTGCTCCTCGAGGGCCCGGCGGGGATCGGTAAGTCCACGCTCCTCGGCGCGGCCACGGTCGCCGCCGGCGACCGCGGGCTGCTCACGCTGCGCGTGCGCGGCAGTGAGCTCGAGCGCTCGCATCCCTTCGGCGGCGCGCGGCGCCTGCTCTCTCCGGGCGCGTCGATCCTCGGCGAGCGCAGCTTCCAGGGCCAGGGCTCGGCGGCCCGGGCCGTGCTGGAGGACGTCGTTCCGGTCGGCTCGCACGCGCCGGCGCAGCCGGTCGAGGCTCATCAGCTCGGGCTGCTGGCGGTGATCGGCTCGCTCTGCGACGAGCACGGCCCGGTCCTGCTCGCCGCCGACGACGCACACCTGCTCGACGATCCGACGCTGGACCTGCTGACCATGCTGTGCGTGCGGCTCGAGGAGCTGCCGCTCGTGCTGGCGGTCGCGGCCCGCACCGACGCCGACGACCTCCGGCCGCCGCTCGCCCGGCTCGCCTCGGAGCGCGCCGTCCGGCGGCTGGCGCTCGCCCCGTTGGGGGCGGCCGGGGTGGCGTCGGTGCTCGAGCACGTGCTCGGCACCGCCGTCGATGACGAGCTCGTCGACGCCTCGCTCGACGCCACCGGTGGCAACCCGTGGTTCGTGACCGCGCTGGCCGGTGAGCTTGCGCGCGCCGGGCCCGGCGCCATCGGCGCGAGCGAGGTGCGGGCCCTGGCGCCGCACGCGATCGCCGGAGCGGTCGACGCACGCGTCGCGGCGGTCCTCAACGGCCCGGAGCTCGCGCGGACGCTCGTCACGCTCGGCGATCAGGCGGAGCTGCGACAAGCCGCGACGCTCGCGGAGCTCTCGATGGAGCGCGCGCTGGAGGTCCGCGATGAGCTGACGGCGGCCGGGATCCTGCGCGTGGACGAGCTGCGCTTCGCCCACGCGATCATCCGCGACGCGGTCGCCACCGCGGTCGCGCCCGGCCGCCAGGCGCTCGACCACCGCCGCGCAGCCCGGTTGCTCGCCGACGAGCGGGCCTCGTCCGAGCGCGTGGCCGCACACCTGCTCGACAGCGAGCCCATCGGCGAGGAGTGGGCCGTGGAGCAGCTCGTCGAGGCGGCGGCCGTGGCACGCGAGCGCGGCGCGCCTGCGTTCGCCGTGCGCCTGCTCGAACGGGCCCGCGCCGAGGGGCCGGCCGACGGACGCCGGACCGAGCTGCTCGCACGACTCGGAACGGCCGAGCTCGAGGCCGGTAATGCACCGTCCGCCGTCGAGCACCTGACCGCGGCCCTCGCCGTGAGCGGCGACCCCGACGTGGACACCGTGCGCCACCTCGCTCAGGCGCAGGCATCGGCCGGGCACGTCGACCTCGCGATCGAGACGCTCGAGCAGGTGCTGGACGGCCACGGCCTGTCTGCCTCCGGCCGCGCTGCGCTCACTGCCGACTTCGTGGTGCTCGGCACGCTCGGGCCCGAGGTCGGGGCGCGCTCGCGTGCGCGGCTCGACGCGCTCGGGGAGGTGGACGACTCCACGCCGGAGGGGCGCCTTGTGCTCGCCGCCCGCGCGCGTGTGCTGACGACGGAGGGCAACGATCTCGAGGGAACGGTCGAGGTCGCCGAGCGCGCGCTCGGCGACGGCATGCTCGCCGCCGAGAGCGTCGTCTGGGTCGCGTGGTCCTACGCCACCTACGCGCTCATAACGGCCGACCGCCTCGAAGCGGCCGTGCGCGAGGTCGACCGCTCGCTCGAGGCGGCCCTCGCGCGCGCGTCGGTGGGCTGGTACTGCACGGCGCTCATGCTGCGCGCCGAGGCGCTCCTGCGCTCGGGGCCGATCGACCGCGCCCTTGCGGACGCGGAGACGGCGGTGCAGGCGGCGCTCGACCACGAGCTGCAGCCACTCCCGACCTCGGTTGCGTACCTGGCAGGCGCGCGGCTCGAGGGCGGCGATCCGGAGGCGGCGGTGCGCACCTTCGCCGACCGCGACCTGGACGGCGAGCTCGTCGACCACATTCTCTACTTCCCGCTCCTCTACGAGCGCGGCCGTGCTCGGCTCGCCGTAGGCGACACCGAGGCCGGAGTCGAGGACCTGCTCGAGCTGGGAGAGCGCGAGCAGCGCTGGAGAGCCGCCAACCCCGGCGGTTACCCGTGGCGGGTGGCCGCCTTGCGGGGCCTGCGGCGCCTCGGGCGCGACGAGGAGGCGCGTGCGCTGGCCGCCGGTCAGGTCGCGGAGGCCGCGCGCTGGCCGTCGCCGCGGGCACGCTGCCTGGCCGAGCTGGCGCTGGGGCTGGCGGAGGACGACCGGGGCCGTGCGGCCGAGCACTTCGCCGCGGCCGCCGCGGTCGAGGAGCCGGCCACCGCGCTGCTGCGCGTCGAGGCGTTGATCGAGCTCGGCCGGACTATCCGCCAGCAGGGGGAGCGCGCCCGTGCGCGGCCGCCGCTGCGCGAGGCGCTCGAGGAGGCAGAGAGGCTGCGCGCGACACGGTTCGCCGGCGAGGCCGAGGCCGAGCTGCGCGCCGCCCGCGGGCGCCCGCCGAAACGGACGCACGCGGACGACGAGCTCACGCCGAGCGAGCGCCGGATCGCGGAGCTCGCGGCCGCGGGTTCATCGAACCGCGAGATCGCGGCGTCCCTGTTTCTCTCAGTGCGGACGGTCGAGACCCATCTCACGAGCGCCTATCGGCGACTTGGGATCTCGTCGCGCCACGAGCTGGGCGACGCGCTCAGCGCCCTCACCGCCTGACCGCAGGCGCAGCTTGGGCTCCCGGCCAGTGGTCAGGTGCATCGTGGTCAACCCGTAACCGCTTACTGCCGATAAGTACCAAAACCCGGCCGGGTTTTGGTACTTTGCAACGGACCGCAGACGGCGCCCCGGATACAGCGGAGAGGAATCGACCCAATGGAACCCGTCTCGCTCGAGACCCAGGAGAAAAGGAACGCTCCGCGCCCGGCCGAGCCGGGCGCCTCGCCCCAGAAGGACCAAAAGGGCAAGGGCAGAAAGGGCTCGCTCGAAAATCCCGAGGTCTACGAGAACGTCCCGGGACACGTGATCCCGATCATCGCGCGCGAGTTCGATGACTTCGACAACGAGGCCGAGAAGTTCCTGGCGGGCGACACGCCCGAGGACGAGTTCATCGGCTTCCGCCTTAAGCAGGGGGTCTACGGACAGCGTCAGGCCGACGTCCAGATGTGCCGCATCAAGCTGCCGATGGGCGGCGTGACGCCGGACCAAATGGACACGTTCGCCGACGTCATCGAGGAGTACGCGCCCCTGAACAAGGGCCACATCACCACTCGCCAGAACATCCAGATTCACCACATCCCGCTGCGCGACATGGCCGAGCTGATCCGCAAGGTCTCCGACGCCGGCCTCTCCTCGCGCGAGGGCTGCGGCAACACGGTCCGCAACGTCACCGGCGACCCGTGGGCCGGCATCACAGAGGGCGAGCTGTTCGACATCACCCCGTACGCGGGCGCCTACGTGCGCTACTTCGTCCGCCACCCCACCACCCAGCTGATGCCGCGCAAGGTCAAGACCGCCTTCACGGCGACCGACGAGGACCGCGCGATCACGGGTATCCATGACATCGCGTTCATCCCGCGCGTCCGCGATGGCGTCCGCGGCGTCGAGCTCCGCGTCGGCGGCGGCACGTCGATCATGCCGCGCGTCGCCCCCACGCTGTACGAGTTCGTCGAGCTCGACAACGGCGACTACCTGAAGGTCTCGGAGGCGGTCTTCCGCATCTTCGACCGCCAGGAGTGGCTGCGCGTGAACCGCGCGCGGGCGCGCATCAAGGTGCTGATCGACAAGATCGGCATCGACGCCTTCCGCGAGCTCGTCGAAGAGGAGCTTCAGGGCGACTGGGTCGCGGAGCGCGACTTCGACCCGGGGCCGCTGCTGCTCGAACACGACGAGGAGTCGAACGCGCCGCAGCCGCTCGCTCACTACGCCCAGCCGAACGGCGACGGCTCGGCGTTCGAGCTCTTCCGCGCGTCGAACGTGGAGCCGCAGCGCCAGCAGGGCTTCTCGAGCGTGCAGGTGCGCATCGTGCGCGGCGACCTGACGCCCGAGCAGCTACGCGGGCTGGCCGCAGATCATGCGCGACTACTCCGGCGGCTACGCACGCACCACGGTCGAGCAGAACCTGCTGCTGCGCTGGGTGCGCGACGAGTCCCTCTACGAGGTTTGGGGCGCGCTCGACGAGCTCGGGCTCGGCGACGCCGGCGCGAGCACGATCGTGGACACCGTCTCGTGCCCCGGCACGGACTCGTGCAAGCTCGGCATCACCAGCTCGATGGGCCTCAACCGGGCCGTGATGGAGCGGGTCGAGTCCATGAACATCGACGACCCGCTGACGAGGCGCATCCACATCAAGATGTCCGGCTGCCCGAACGGCTGCAGCCAGCACCACATCGCCAACATCGGGTTCTACGGGGCGTCGATCAAGGTCGGCGAGAACACGATCCCGGCCTACGTCGCGCACATCGGCGGCCGCTACGAGGGCGGCGAGGTGCTCTACGGCACCCGCCTGAAGGTGCGGCTCGCCGCCAAGCGCGTGCCGGAGGCGGTGGAGCGCTGGATCCGCATGTACGAGGCCGAGCGTGAGGAGGGCGAGGAGTTCAACGCCTACGCCGAGCGCGTCGGCACCAAGCGCTTCGAGGAGGAGGCCAGCGAGCTTGCCCTCCCGATCGAGTTCAGCCTCGAGAACATGAATCACTTCATCGACTGGCAGCGCAAGGAGCCCTTCCAGGTCATCCGGGGTGAGGGCGAATGCGCGGTCTGATCGAGAGCGCAGAGGAAACCCTGCGGCTGGCGGTCGAGCGCCACCACCCGCGGCTTGTCATGGCCTGCTCCTTCCAGAAGGAGGAGACGGTCCTGATCGACATGCTGATGCGGGTCGAGCCGTCGGCGCGCGTCTTCACGATCGACACCGGCGTGCTCTTCCCCGAGACGTACGAGGTCTGGCGCGAGGTCGAAGACCGCTACGGCCTGGCCGTGGAGGTGATGGACGCCGGGCCTCCGAACGGCACACCCTGGAGCGCCGGCAACTGCTGCGGGGCGCGCAAGGTCGAGGCGCTCGAGCTGGCGCTGGCCGGAGTGGATGCCTGGATCACGGGCATCCGGCGCGAGCAGGGGCCCACGCGGGCGGACGCGGAGAGCGTGGAATGGGATGCCGCTCGCGGGGTATGGAAGTTCAATCCGCTTGCGGAATGGACCTCCGACGACGTGTGGCGTTATGTGAATGACCACGATCTGCCCTACCATCCGCTGCACGACAGGGGGTACGAATCCATCGGATGCGCTCCCTGCACGCTGCCCGGCAACGGCCGCGAGGGTCGTTGGGCGGGACAGGAGAAGACCGAGTGCGGTCTTCACGTTTGAGCGCCATCCCTTGACCCAGCGCCCATGAGCACCATCGAGTTCCCGCGTATCCTGCCGCCCGACGAGGCGATGAATTACGAGATCCCCCACCTGCGGGCCATTGAGTCCGAGGCCATTTACGTGATCCGTGAGGTGGCGGCCGAGCTCGAGCGCGGGGTGCTGCTGTTCTCCGGCGGCAAGGACTCTGCGGTTCTCCTGCATCTGGCGCGCAAGGCCTTCTGGCCGGCCGCGCTGCCGTTCCCGGTCATGCACGTCGACACCGGGCACAACTTCCCCGAGGTCATCGAGTACCGCGACCGCATGGTCGACGAGATGGGCGCCAAGCTCGTGGTCGCGTCCGTGCAGGAGTCGATCGACAACGGACGCGTCGTCGAGGAGAGCGGCCCGCGCGCCTCGCGCAACCGGCTGCAGTCCGTGACGCTGCTCGACGCGCTCGAGGAGCACGGCTACAAGGCCGCCTTCGGCGGGGCCCGCCGCGACGAGGAGCGCGCCCGCGCGAAGGAGCGCATCCTGTCGTTCCGCGACGACTTCGGGCAGTGGGACCCGAAGGTGCAGCGCCCGGAGCTCTGGAACCTCTACAACGGCTTCATCAAGCCGGGCGAGCACGTGCGCGTCTTCCCGCTCTCCAACTGGACCGAGCTCGACGTGTGGGAGTACATCCGCGCGGAGGGGATCGTGCTGCCGTCGATCTACTTCGCGCACACGCGCGAGGTGTTCCAGCGCGACGGGATGCTGTACGCCAATTCGGAGTTCGTCGAGCTGCTGCCCGGCGAGACACCCTTCGAGGAGTCGGTGCGCTTCCGCACGGTGGGCGACATGAGCTGCACGGGCGCGGTCCGCTCGACGGCGGTGAGCCTCGAGGACGTCGTATCCGAGATCGCGGCAACGCGCATCACGGAGCGCGGCGAGACGCGCGCCGACGACCGCATCTCCGAGGCCGCCATGGAGGACCGCAAGAAGGAGGGCTACTTCTGAGCCGCTTCTCCTCCAACGGAGCGGCCGTCTCGGCGCCCTCCTCCGAGCTCGTCCGCTTCGCGACCGCCGGCTCGGTCGACGACGGCAAGTCGACGCTCATCGGCCGCCTCCTGTACGACACGAAGTCGATCTTCGAGGACCAGCTCGAGCACGTCGAGGAGACCTCGCGCCGGCGCGGTGACGGGTACGTGAACCTCGCCCTCTTGACGGACGGCCTGCGCGCCGAGCGCGAGCAGGGCATCACGATCGACGTCGCCTACCGCTACTTCCACACGCCGCGGCGCAAGTTCATCATCGCCGACACGCCCGGCCACGAGCAGTACACGCGCAACATGGTCACGGGCGCCTCGACGGCCGACCTCGCGCTGATCCTCGTGGACGCGCGCAAGGGTGTGCTCGAGCAGTCGCACCGGCATGCGTTCATCGCCTCGCTGCTGCGCATCCCGCACCTCGTCGTGTGCGTGAACAAGATGGACCTCGTCGACTTCGACCAGGAGGTCTTCGACAGGATCACGTCCGAGTTCGCCGGCTGGGCGGCCAAGCTCGACATCCACGATCTGACCTTCATCCCGATCTCGGCGCTGCATGGCGACAACGTCGTCGAGCGCTCGTCGCGGATGCCCTGGTACGAGGGCACCTCGCTGCTCTACCACCTCGAGCACGTGCACGTCGCGTCCGACCGCAACCTGCAGGACCCGCGCTTCCCGGTCCAGTGGGTGGTCCGGCCGATGTCCGACGAGCACCACGACTACCGCGGCTACGCGGGCGAGGTGGCCTCGGGCGTGTTCCGCGCGGGCGACGAGGTCGTCGTCCTTCCGTCGGGGCGCGAGAGCCGGATCGCCGGCATCGACAGCTACGAGGGCGAGATGGACGAGGCCTACCCGCCGCTGTCGGTGACGCTGCGGCTCGAGGACGACATCGACGTCTCGCGCGGAGACATGATCTGCCGCGACCAAAACCGCCCGATCGAGGCGCGCGAGATCGACGCGATGGTCTGTTGGATGGCGGAGCGCCCGCTGTCCCCGCGCGGCCGCTATCGCATCAAGCACACGACGCGCACCGCGCTCGCCAAGGTCGACGACGTCCGCTACCGCATCGACGTCAACACGCTGCACCGCGACGAGGAGGCCAACAGCCTCCAGCTCAACGAGATCGGCCGCCTACGTCTGCGGCTCTCGTCGCCGCTGTTCGTCGACCAATACCGCCGCAACCGGGCGACCGGCAGCTTCATCCTCATCGACGAGTCGACGAACGACACCGTCGGTGCGGGGATGGTCCTCTAGGCGCCTGAACCCTTTCCGGTCGCGTTGCGTACCCCGCCGAGGCTTGCATGGCGCGCCTCGACGGACAACTCCGGTCAGCTGCGCTATGTCGTCCACCTGTGGCAGGACCCGGCCACGGTCACCCTGCCGATGAGCCAGACGAGCTACACCTGGACGGGCCTGCGTCCGGGGGTCCAGTACTACCTCTGGGTCGAGGCGATCGATCCCAGCGGCAACAAGTCGACGAGCGACCTCGCGGTCGTCACGACGAACGCCGACCGGAGCCCGCCATCGACGCCTCCGGAGCTGCGCGTGACGAGCGTGAGCGCGTCGCAGATCGGAATCGCGTGGGACGCGTCGAGCGACGACACCGGCATCGCCGAGTACCAGATCGCTGTCAGCCCGAGCGAGGGGGCCGTGACGAGGACGGGACCGACGTCGGCCACGATCGTCGGGCTGGCGCCGCGCACGCCTACTCGATCACGGTGCGGGCGCGCGACTTCGGCTACAACCTGTCGCCGCCCTCCGACGCGGTGTCGGCGACCACGGCAGCCAGCACCGACACGCAGCCGCCGACCGCGCCGGCGAACCTGTTCGTCACGGACAACTGGTGCGGTGAGGTGGGCCTGCGCTGGACCCAGTCGACGGACGACCAGGACCCGCAGTCGGCCATCCGCTACCGGGTGTTCATCAACGGTGTGCTCGATCCGCTCGGGACCCCGATCGGCACCGATCGCACGATCACCTACGGCGTGGACGGGAGCAACACGTTCGTGCTGCGGGCGGTCGACAGCGCCGGCAATGTGTCCGCGCCGAGCAACGCGTTCACGCTCGTGCTCGACGACTGCATGTAAGCCGCGCGTTCCAGGGCGGGCGGGCCTCACTAGGCTCGTCCGCCTATGGACGTGGCCCTCATCGGCTTCGGCCTCGGGGTCGGCATCCTCGTGGGCATGACGGGCATCGGCGGTGGTTCGCTCATGACCCCGATGCTGATCCTCGTGTTCGGCGTCACGCCGATCACGGCGATCGGCACCGATCTCGCCTACGCCGCCGTGACGAAGACGGTGGGCGGCTACAAGCACTGGACCCAGAAGACCGTCGACATGCGGCTCTCCGCGTGGATGGCGATCGGCTCCGTGCCCGCGGCCGTGTGCGGCGTGTACGCGCTGGGGCTGCTGGAGGGCTGGGCCGGGCGCGACTTCGACGACCTGCTGCTCACGCTGCTCGCGGGCGCGCTGTTCCTGACCGGCATCGCCACGCTCGTGCGCGCGTTGCTGAAGAGCATGCACGCGCGCGAGCGCGAGACGGTCGAGATGACCCGCCGCCACAAGATCGCCGCCGTCGGGCTCGGCGTGAGCGTCGGCTTCGTGCTCGGCATCACCTCGGCCGGCAGCGGCGCGCTGATCGCCGTCGGCCTGATCCTCGGCTTCCGGCTGATCCCAACGCGCGTGGTGGGCACCGACGTCTTCCACGCGGCGATCCTGCTCTGGGCCGCCGGGCTCGCGCACATCGTGGCCGGCAACGTCGACTTCGGGCTCGCCGCGAACATCCTGATCGGCTCGATCCCCGGCGTGTGGCTCGGCAGCCACTGGTCGGTGCGCGTGCAGCCCGCCGTGCTGCGCACGACCCTCGCGGTCGTCCTGATCGGTGCCGGCACGGCACTCCTCATCAAGGCCGGCCTCGGGATCCCGACCTGGGTGCTGATCCCCTTCCCGGTCGGAGTCATCATCCTGTTGATCGTGACCATGGTGCGCGAGAGCCGCGCCCGCGCGGCGGAGGCCGGGGAGGCCATGCGCCGGCGAGCGCAGCCCCCGCCCAAGCCCGCCGATGAGCTGACGCCATGATGGTCGTGATGACACCGGAGGCGACGCCCGCCCAGATCGAGGCGGTCGTCGAGCGCCTCGAAGCCGCGGGCGTGCACGCCAAGGTGATGCCCGGCGAGCTCACCACGGCGATCGGCGCGATCGGGGACCCGGAGGGCGTCCGCGAGATGGGCCTCGAGGGACTCCCCGGCGTCGACCAGGTCATCCCGATCTCACGGCCCTACAAGCTCGCCTCGAGCGAGCTCTCCCATCATGCGGCGACGGTCGTGGAGGTCGACGGCCGCCGGGTGGGCGGCGGCGAGACCTTCTGCCTGATAGCCGGCCCGTGCACGGTCGAGTCGCCCGAGCAGACACGCGCCGTCGCGCGCGCCGTGGCCGACGCCGGCGCGTCGATGCTGCGCGGCGGCGCCTTCAAGCCGCGGACCTCACCCTTCTCGTTCCAGGGACTCGGCGACGAGGCGCTCGACATCCTCGCCGAGGTGCGCGCCGAGACCGGCCTGCCGGTGGTGAGCGAGATGACGGCCGCCGAGCTCGCCGACCGCTTCGCCGAGACCGTCGACGTGATTCAGGTCGGCGCCCGCAACATGCAGAACTACGGGCTGCTCGAGGTGGTCGGCAAGCTCGGCAAGCCCGTGCTCCTCAAGCGCGGCCTCTCCTCCACGCTCGAGGAGCTGCTGCAGGCGGCCGACTACATCCTCAAGGAGGGCAACGGCGACGTGATCCTCTGCGAGCGCGGCATCCGCACCTTCGACACGGCGATGCGCTTCACGCTCGATCTCGGCGCCGTGCCGTGGCTCAAGCTGCACACGCACCTGCCCGTGATCGTCGACCCGAGCCACGCGTCGGGCGACCGGCGGCTGGTCGGGCCGCTCTCGCGCGCTGCGGCCGCCGTCGGGGCGGACGGGATCATCGTCGAGGTGGCCGAGGATCCGGAGGTCGCGCTCTGCGACGGGCCCCAGCAGCTCTACGCGCACGACTTCCCGGAGTTCGCGCGCGAGGTCGAGGCGCACGCGCGGCTGGTCGGGCGCGCCCTCGCGTAAGCGCTTCCCTTTCAGATACTCTGCGGTATGTGAAAACCGAGCTGCCACCCGGCCCACGTACGCCCAGGTCGCTGCAGACGCTCCGCTGGATCGTCCGCCCGACCGCCTACATGGAGGAGCTCAGTGGCCGCTATGGCGACTCGTTCACGCTCAAGATCGCGAACGAAGGCAGCTGGGTCTTCCTGACCCACCCCGACGCGGTCAAGCAGGTGTTCACCGGCGACCCGCGCCTGCTGCACGCCGGCGAGGCGAATGTCGTGCTGCTGCCGGTGCTCGGCTCGAACTCGGTGCTGCTGCTCGACGGGGCCGCCCACATGCGCCAGCGCAAGCTGATGCTGCCGCCCTTCCACGGCGACCGGCTGCGGGGCTACGCCGACACGATGCGCGACGTGACCGAGGAGGCCATTGGCTCCTGGCCGCTCGGGCAGCGGGTCGCCACCCGCCCGCTGATGCAGGCACTGACCCTCGAGATCATCACGCGCACCGTCTTCGGCGTGCAGGACGAGCCGCGCAAGGTCCGCCTCGTGTCCGCTCTGGCGGAGCTGCTCCGCTGGGGCAGCGACAAGCGGCGCGTGGCGATCGGTATTGCGCTCGGTCCGCATCGTACGACCCGCCTGGGACTGTTTGGGAGCGTGCTCCGGCCGGCGGACGACGCCATCTACGAGGAGATCGCGGCCCACCGCGCTGCCGGCGGGCTCGAGGAGCGCGACGACGTGATGTCGCTGCTGCTGCAGGCGCGCCACGAGGACGGCAGCCCGATGTCCGACCAGGAGCTGCGCGACGAGCTGATGACGCTGCTGGTGGCGGGACACGAGACCACGGCGACCGGGCTCGCCTGGGCGCTCGAGCGGCTCGTCCGCCATCCCGACGCGCTCGAGCGGCTGCGCGACGGCGACGACGACTATGCCGACGCGGTCGTGAAGGAGACGCTCCGGCTGCGCTCGCCGATCTCGCTCGTCCTACGCCGGCTCCAGGAGCCGATGGAGATCGGCGGCCACCTGCTCCCCGCGGGCGTCAACGTCGTGCCCTGCATCTACCTGATGCACCGGCGCGCGGACGTCTATCCGGATCCGCTCGCCTTCCGGCCCGAGCGGTTCCTGGGTCGGGCGGAAGCCGCCGGCTCGGCCGGCGGCGCACCGATGCAGTCCCAGGGCGGCACGTATACCTGGATCCCGTTCGGCGGCGGCGTGCGGCGCTGCCTCGGCGCGAGCTTCGCCCAGCTCGAGATGCGCATCGCGCTGCAGGCGCTCGCCGAGCGCTTCGACCTCAGCGCCGCCGATCCGCGCCCGGAGCGCATGGTCCGGCGCGCGATCATCTCCTCGCCGTCCCGCGAGGGCGAGATCGTGGCGAGGGCGCGCACGGCCGCGCGCCCGGAGACGTCCGCGCTCGCCGCGTGAGCGGCCGCCCGCTCACGCGCAAGGAGCGCCAGGCCCACACGCGCGCGCGGCTCATGCACTCGGCGGCCAAGGTCGCCGCGGCGCGCGGGCTCGAGGGGGCGTCGCTCGACCTCGTCGCCGAGGAGGCCGGCTTCACGAAGGGCGCCGTGTACGCGAACTTCGACAGCAAGGAGGCGCTCTTCCTGGCGATGCTCGACCAGCGCTTCGAGGACCGGCTCGCCGAGGCCGACCGCACGCTCCACGGCGGCGGCACGATCGAGGAACAGGCGCGTCGCGCGGGCGGTGACTTCATCGCCGCAATCGCCGCCGCCCCGGAGTGGGAGCGGCTCTTCTTCGAGTTCGCCGTCTACGCCGCCCGCAACGAGGGCTTCCGGGCCGAGCTGGTCGAGCGCTATCGCGGCCTGCGCGAGCGGATCGCCGCCATGCTCGACGAGCGCGCCCGCGAGCTCGGCCTCGAGCCGGCGATCCCGCCGCGCCAGCTGGCGCTGATGACGTTCGCGATGGCGAACGGTGTCGCGCTCGAGCGTCTGCTCGAGCCGGACGCGGTCGACGACGACCTCTTCCCGACGATGCTGGCGACCTTCTTCGCCGGCCTAGCGCCCGGCGACTCCTGACAGGGACCGCTTCGCGATACGCGCGGCCAGGGCGCGCGACGACGGCGCCGCCGAGAACGGCAGGACGCGCGCCCTCACCGGCCGGCCGCCGAGCGTTCCGTGCACGAGCCCCTTGCGGAACGCCAGCACACCGCCCGGCACGCCAGCGCCGGCCTCGACGCGGATTTCCCCGCGGCCACGGCGCGGGCCGAGGCTCCTGATGCGACCGCTCAGCCGCACACCGGGTACGAACGAGAGCCGCCGCAGCGTGAGCGTGCCGCGGCCGTCGAGCCGATAGCGGCCGGAGCGGAGGCCGCCGCCGCGGGCCACATCCGGGTCGTTCGGGTCCGCGATGAACGCCGCCACGAAGTCGTCGAAGAGGTCCCTCATGGTGATCGCGACGGCGGTCAACACCCGCCCGCGGTTCCCCGCCTCGCCGCCGGTCGGCCTCAACTCGGCCAAGCTCGTCGGGGGCGGTGGCTGGGGGCGGAATCCGCGCGGCGATCGCGGGCAGTCGGTGGAGAAGGGCTTCCCTCGCAGGAAGGCGCCGAACGCCGCCTCCGTGCAGCCGGTCGCGTCGGTGCCAAGCGCCGAGTGGCCCGTATCGCCGGCCACCAGCAGGCGTGCGCGCGGGAACTGCGCGGCGACCCGGCGGGCGTTCTCGACCGGCGTCCGCAGGTCGTCCTCACCCTCCATCAGGAGCACCGGCACGTCGGGCAGCCCGCCGCCGCCGAACCCCGGCGCGACCGGCGACGCCGGCCAGCGGCCGCACAGGTTGACGAGGTCGTTGCGCACGGCCGTCGCGCGGTCGAACGGGAAGAACGCGCTGTCGGGGAGCACCTCGGCGGCTGTCGCGGCGGCCGCTCGTCTCGCAGCCGGGTCGGGCGGCGCCGTGCGCGCCCACGGGAACGGCGTCTCCTCGCAGGTCGTGGCCGTGTAGAGCGTCGCGCTGAGCACCTCCGGTGGCGGCGGCGCGCCGTCGATTGCGTAGGCGCGCTGGCGCATTCGCAGGAGCGGCGCCGGGTCGCCGTCCAGTGCTGCGCGCACGGCGCCGGGGAAGCCCGCCCGCACCGCCGGGTTGAGATCGCCTGCGAGCAGGACGGCGAAGAGGTCCTCGCGGTTGAGCCGCGACCCGCGCACGGAGCCGCTGGGCAGGACGATGGGCCCGCGCAGCGGCGCGCGCGCCAGCCGGCTGACGAGCGTCCCGACATCCGCCACCGGGTCGCGCGTGAACTCCGAGCAGCCCGCCCGGCACAACGCCCGGAGCACGCGCGGAACCGCCTCGAAGGTGTCGAGGTACAGCGGGCTCGGACCTTCCGCCTCGACCACCGAGTCGAGCACGAGCCGCTCGACGCTCGCGGGGTGTGCGAGCGCGTACCCGAGCGCGACCTTGGTCCCGTACGAGGTGCCGAACAGCGCGATCCGCTCGTAGCCGAGCGCCACCCGGAGCGCCTCGATGTCCTCGGCGCTGTCGCGGCTCGTGTAGAAGGCGCGCCGCGACCCCAGGCGCCCCGCGCAGCGACCCGCCGCGACTCCGGCGTAGAGGAGGTTGGCCCGCTCCAGCGCGCCGCAGCGGAGCACGCCCGACCTGCCCGTCCCGCGCTGATCGAAGACGATCAGGTCGCGGTGCCCGTAGCCCGGATACAGCACCGAGAGCGCGCCGGTTCCGAACGCATCCGAGGCCGACTGGCCCGGGCCGCCTGCGAGCACGACCAGCGCCCCGCGACGCGGCCGCTCGCGTGCGCGGATTCGCTTGACGAACAGCGAAACCCGGCCCGGGACCGCCCCCGAGCGGTCGAGCGGGACGCTCACGCGCGCGCATTCGAACCCGAACGCCCCGCAGCGCTTGAAGCGTGGCTCCGCCTCGGCCGGCCCCGCGACCACGAGCGATGCCGCCGCGAGCACAGCCACTGCAACCCCCCTCTTCACTGCCCCCATTATGGAGCGCGTCGATAACCTCCCGGCCCCTGATGTTCGAGAAGGTGCTCGTCGCGAACCGCGGCGAAATAGCGATCCGCGTCATGCGCACGCTCGAGGAGCTGGGCGTTGCAAGCGTGGCCGTCTACTCCGAGCCCGACCGCGACGCCCCTCACGTCCGCCGTGCCGAGGAGGCCTACCTGCTCGGGCCGGGCCCAGCCAACGAGAGCTACCTCGTGGTCGAGAAGATCCTCGACGTCGCGCGCCAGTCGGGCGCCGAGGCGATCCACCCCGGCTACGGGTTCCTCGCCGAGAACGCCGCGTTCGCGCGCGCCTGCGAGGAGGCGGGGATCGTCTTCATCGGACCGCCGGCGGACGCGATCGACGCGATGGGGTCGAAGACCCGCGCCCGCGAGCTCATGCGGGACGCCGGTGTGCCGATCGTGCCGGGCACCACCGAGCCGGTGGAGACCGTCGAGGACGCGAGCAAGGTGATCGAGGAGTCCGTCGGCTATCCCGTCGCGATCAAGGCGGCCGGCGGGGGCGGCGGCAAGGGCTTCCGGGTGGCGGAGTCCGAGGACGAGCTCGAGAAGGCGTTCGAGGGCGCCGCGCGCGAGGGCGAGAAGTTCTTCTCCGACGCCACCGTCTACGTCGAGCGCTACCTGCCCGACCCGCGTCACGTCGAGGTGCAGGTGCTCGCGGACTCGCACGGCAACGTCATCCATCTCTTCGAGCGCGACTGCTCGGTGCAGCGCCGCCATCAGAAGCTGATCGAGGAGTCGCCCGCACCCGCTGTCGATCCCGAGCTGCGCGAGCGCATCGGCAAGATCGGCACCGACGCGGCGCGCGCGGTCGGCTACCGGAGCGCCGGCACGATCGAGGGCCTGCTCCAGGGCGGCGAGTACTTCTTCCTGGAGATGAACACGCGTGTGCAGGTCGAGCACTGCGTGACCGAGATGGTCACCGGCATCGACATCGTCCGCGAGCAGATCAAGATCGCGGCGGGCGAGCCGCTCGGCTACGGCCAGGACGACGTCGTGCTGCGCGGTCACGCGATCGAGTGCCGCATCAACGCCGAGGACGCGTCCAAGAGATTCGCCCCCGCGCCCGGCAGGATCGGCTCCTACATCGAGCCCGGCGGGCCGTTCGTTCGCGTCGACTCCGGTGCCGAGGAGGGCTACGAGGTCCTGCCTCTCTACGACCCGATGATCGCGAAGCTCATCGTCTGGGACGTCGACCGCGCCGCCTCCACGCGCCGCATGCTGCGCGCGCTCGGGGAGTACGAGATCGGCGATCTGAAGACGCTCATCCCCTTCCACAAGGCGCTGCTCGCGAGCGAACAGTGGGCGGCGGGCGAGACCTGCCGCGACCTCGTCGAGGACAGGGAGTGGCTGAAGCAGCTCGCCTTCCCGAAGCCGGCGAAGGACAAGGGCGAGGAGCCTGAGGCGGCACGCGTCGAGCGGGACTACGCCGTGGAGGTATCCGGCAGGCGCTTCGACGTGAAGGTGATCGGCGAGGCCGCGCCCAACGGGGCCGCGCCCGCGGCGGACATGAAGAAGGCCCCGCGGCGCGAGCGCAAGAGCGACGCCGGCGGCGGGGCGCCCGGCGCCATCGTCTCGCCGCTCCAGGGCACGGTGCTCAAGATCGCCGTCGAGAAGGGCGCCGAGGTCGCTGAGGGCGCACTTGTCTGCGTGATCGAGGCGATGAAGATGGAGAACGAGATCACCGCGCCGAGCGCGGGCACCGTCGAGGAGCTGGCCGTCTCCGAGGGCGGGTCGGTCGCCACCGGCGACACCATCGCCGTCATCCAGTAGGCCCGTGTCCTCCGCGCTCGTCGTCGGAGGCGGGATCTTCGGGTCGGCACTCGCCGACAGGCTTGTCGCCGACCGCTGGGACGTCACGCTCGTCGACAGCGTCGAGCCGGGCGACCCGCGCTCCGAGTCGGGCGGCGAGACGCGCATGATGCGTTACTCGCACGGCGCAAACGGCTTCTACACGGAGCTGGCGTACAGGTCGCTGGCGCTGTGGCGCGAGCTCGGCGGCGGTGTCCTGATCGAGGCCGGCGCCGTCTGGCTCGCACACCGCGACGACGGCTGGGAATCGGAAAGCGAGGCGACCCTGCGTGCGGCCGGAGTGCCGGTCGAGCGGCTCACGCCCGAGGAGACCGCGCGGCTCTTCCCGAGCCTGTACGCCGACGACGTCATCTTCGGGTTGCTCGAGCCCGAGGCCGGAGTGCTGCGCGCGGGCGACGGCGTGCGCGCACTGGTCGCACGGGCCCGTGCGGGCGGGCTGCAGCTCGTCCGCGCGCCGGCGGCGCCGGCGGGCGCCGGAGCGTCGCTGCCCGACGGGCGCCGCCTCGAGGCGGATCACGTGATCTGGGCCTGCGGCGCCTGGCTCGGGCGGCTGTTCCCCGAGCTCATGCCGCTGCGGGTGACCCGCCAGGACGTGTGCCTCTTCGACGTGCCCGCCGCATGGGCCACCCCCGCCGTGCCCGGCTGGCTCGACTTCGATCGCTCCTTCTACGGGCACGGGCTGATCGAGCCGCACGGGATGAAGGTCTCCAACGACAGGGAGGGGCCCGCAATCGACGCCGGCTCGCGCCCTGAGCGCGCCTCCGATGAGAGCGTCCGGCGCTCGAGCGCCTATCTAGCCGAGCGCTTCCCCGCGCTCGCCGGAGCGCCGATCCGCTCGGCCCCCGTATGTCACTACTCGCTGACGGCGGATGGCGGCTTCGTGTTCGCCCGTCACCCGCGTCACGAGCGCGTCTGGCTGCTGGGCGGCGGCTCGGGCCATGGCTACAAGCACGGTCCCGCGATCGCCGAGCAGGTGGCGGCCGTCCTGCGCGGCGAGGCCGAGCCCGAGCCGCGCTTCGCGCTGGGAGCGCGGGAGCCCTCACGGGCGCTGCGCACGGCCGGCTCGTGAGCGCCCGCACACGGGCGATCGTGCCGCTCGTCCTGGCCACGGTCGCGACCCAGGCGTCGATCGTCGTGCTGGCCCCGCTGATGGTCGCGATCGGCGACGACTTCAACGCCGGCATCGGCGAGATCGGGATCGCGCGCTCGGTGCTGGCCGCCACGGCGGTGGCGGTGTCACTCGCGATCGGCCCGTTGATCGACAGGGCGGGAGTGCGTCCGCTCATCATCGCGGGCGCGCTGTTCGCGATGGCGGGCGCCGGGCTCACGGCGGCGGCGCCATCCCTGATCCCCTTCTACGCGGCACACGTCGTGACCGGCGCCGGCGTCGCGTGCCTGCTGTCGGCGGGCTTCGCGGGCGTCGCCGCCTACTTCGGCGACGAGCACGCCGCCTGGGCGGTCGGCTGGGTCGTAGGTGCACAGTCGCTCGCGTGGATCGGCGGCAACCCGGTGATCGGCTTGCTCGCCGACAGCGGCTCGTGGCGACTCGCCTACCTCGTGCCCGCGACGATCTCGGGCCTCGCGCTCGTCGCCGGACTGCTCGCGCCGCGAGGCCGGCCCGACCGGCCGGTCGGCGGCATCGGCGAGGGCCTGGCCGCCGTGTTCGGGGACCAGTCCGCGCGGCGCTGGAGCCTCGCCGAGCTCGTCGCCTACTCCGCCTGGACCGCCGAGATCACCTACGCCGCGGCCTTCTACATAGAGAGCTACGGCGTCAGCGTCTTCGAGGTGGGGGTGCTGATGTCCGTCGGCTCGGTTGTGTTCCTGCTCGTGTCGACGAACACCGTGCGGCTCACGGAGCGGCTTCCGCGCAAGCCGGTGATCGTCGTGTCGGCGCTGCTGATGGGGCTCACGCTCGTGCCGGTGCTGAACGTCACCGCGTCGGTCTGGTTCACGCTCGGGCTCTTCGGTGCGATGGCGGGCTTTGCGGCGCTCCGAGCCACCGCGGCGAGCGCACTCGGGCTCGCTCAGCTGCCGGACCGGCCCGGCGCGATGATGGGCGCGCGCACCGCCAGCTCGCAGCTCGGATACATGATCGGCGCGGCCGGAGGCGGTGCGGTGCTGTCGCTCGCGGGCTTCGGGGCGCTCGGCTTCGTCCTGCTGGCGGGCATGGGTCTGTCCGCGCTCCTCATCGCCCGAGTGCACGATCCCCTCGGCGAGCCGGCGCTGCGCGTGCCCGAGCCCGTGCCCGACTGACGCGCGCTCAGCGCGATTAGTTCGCCAGCACGCGGGCGTCTTAGTGTGCGAACCACGACCGCGGGAGGAACCAATGGGACAGCTGTACGCCGAGATAAGCGTCTCCCTGGACGGCTATGTGGCCGGCCCCAACATCGGCCCCGAGCAACCGCTCGGCGAGAAAGGCGAGGGGCTCCACGAGTGGGCCACCACCCTCGCGAGCTGGCGCGCGAGCCACGGCAAGTCCGGCGGCCGCACGAGCCCCGATGACGAGGTCATGCAGGAGTCGATCGCCCGCGGCGGGGCGGTGATCATGGGCAAGAACATGTTCGGACCGGGGCAAGGTGCGCCGAGCGACGACGGCTCCTGGCAGGGCTGGTGGGGCGATGACCCGCCCTTCCACAAGCAGGTCTTCGTCCTGACGCACACGAAGCGCGAGCCGCTGCAGCTGAGCGACACCACCTTCACCTTCGTCAACGACGGCCCGGAGTCTGCGCTCGAACAGGCCCGCGCCGCGGCCGGCGACGATGAGGTCCAGATCGCCGGGGGCGCGAGTGCGATTCAGCAATACCTGCGCGGAGGGCAGCTCGACGAGCTCTTCCTGCACGTGGCGCCGATCCTGCTCGGCGACGGGGTGCGGCTGTTCGACAACCTCGACGGCGCGGACGTGAAGCTCGAGCCGGTCGAGGTGATCGAGTCACCGGTGGTGGCGCACCTGCGCTACCGAGTCAGCAAGTAGCTCGTCAGCGCGTCCGGCTGCGACAGCGCGATGAGGTGACCCCCGGGCAGGACGTCCGCCTCGATGCCGAGGCGGTCACGCGCCAGCGCGCGCTGGAAGTCGACGGGAAAGAAGCGATCGTCCTCGCCGGCGACCGCCCTGATCGGGATGGCCGGCCATGCCTCGAAGCCGCAGACCGAGGCGAAGGAAGCGTCGGCCTCCTCCCGCTGATGCGGCTCGCCTTCCGCCGCGACGACAAGCGGGACATCGTGTAGGAAGTAGGTGAAGAGGTCGAACTCGGGCGAGTACCCGCCGCGTTCAGCCGCTGCCCGGCGGGCGGGCTCTGAGCCGGTGTTGCCCCACCACTCGCCCGGTCGCTCCCCCGGCTTCGGAATCATCGCGTTGACGAACACGAGCTCCACCAGTGGCGCCCGAGTTGCCACGAGCGGCGCCGTGAAGCCTCCGAGCGACTGCGCGACCAGCACGACGTCGTCGCGCTCTCCGATGGCGTCGAGCACCAGCTCGGCGTACTCGGGCAGCCCCGCGCTCTCGTCGTCACCGGGCAGGTCGACGGGGATCGCCTCGTGGCCCGCGTCCGCAAGCCGCTCGGCGACCAGGTGCCAGTACCACGCGACACCGCCGGCGCCAGGGATCAACACGAAGGTGGTCACGGCACGGGTTCTACCCGGTTACGACGCTTGCGTCGCTGGGCTCCGCCAGCCGGGCAGGGCTGGGGAGGCGACGACACCTCCAACCCGATTCGGTCCACCGTCCTGACTTAAGCACCGTATGGGTGCCTAAGGCAGGACGGCACACCGATGCCGTGAACGCCGCGCCGAACGATCTTCGGGTGGGGCCCGGGTAGCGAACGCGCACGACCCCCTTCCCCAGCCCCATACGCGAGATCGACCCGGCACGACCCGCCGAGCAATCAGCGCGAGCGCACGACGAGCTCGTGCTCACCGCGCACCGGCGCCCGCACGAGCACCTCGAGGCCGCGGTTGGTCTCGCGCTCGCGGTAGCGAACCGGATCGCCGTCGAGCTCGACGCTCCTAACCTCGGCACCGTGCGCGAGCGTGTGACCGAGCACGAGCCGGCGCAGCGCCACGCGCGCGCGGACCTCGGTCACGTGGCGTGAGCCCGACACCCGCGCGCTCACGTCGGCCGAGCCGGCCATGCCCAGTCTGATGTTCGAGCCGGCCACGCGGCTCTGGCCGTCGGGCACCTGCGGCACCACCTCGAGGCGGTCGCGACCCAGGTCGGGCCGGACGCCGAGCTGCTGGCGCACCACCGGCCACGCCGTGCCGTAGGCGCCCCACGCCTGCAGGACCATCGCGCGGTCGACGAGCCGCTGGTCGATCGAGCGCACGTAGTCGGGCGACGGCGCGATCTCGGGCATCGCGCCCGGCTGCTCGTCCGGCTGCGGCAGCTGCAGGCTGCGGTTGCCGCCCGTGTAGCGGCCTTGCTGATCGGGACCGAGGCGCCCGTAGTTGCCCTCGCCGACCGCCATGATCGCCGTGTTGAGCGTGAAGACCTTGCGCTCGCCGGGCCCGTCTGGCGCGTCGTCGCAACCCGCCACGCCTGTGTGGAAGAGGCCGAAGTCGCCGCTGTAGCAGTCCTCCTCGCGCAGAGCGAGCGCCGCCTCGCCGTGCGGGAAGGTCGCGAGGCCGGGGACGATGCGACCGCCGCGCGCGAGCTCCGCCTCCATCGGCACCGCGCCGATCCAGTGGCGCTGCTGAAGCTTCACGTTGCCCGGATCGTCGAGCGAGTCGGCGTGCTGGGGCACCTCGGGCATCCACCACTCCGCCTCGAAGCGCTGCTCGAGGCCGCGCGCCCGCTCGAGCGCCCAGGCTGCAGTCGCACGGTCGCCGCGCGAGCGCGCCAGGTCGGCGAGATCGCGCAGCCCGCGGATCGTGTAGACGGCCACGTCGAGCTTCTCCTCGCCCATGCCCGGCCGCTCGACGTTGCCCGGCCCCTCGAGCCAGCCGTCGCCGTCCTCGTCGAGGGTCGAGAGCGCCCAGCGCATACCGTCGACCGTGAAGTCGTACATCTCGTCGCGGAAGCCGTCGTCGCCCGTCCAGCGCCACACGAGCGCCACGGCGCTCGGGAGCTTGACCGTCTCGTCGGTGTTGCCCGCGTCCTCGTTGGCGCCGAAGTAGACGCTGCCGTCGGTCATGACCTCGTGGACGACCTTGCCGGTGTCGCCGTTGGCGACGCGGCTCACGTCGCGCAGTGCGCGCAGGTGGTCCATGATCGGCTCGAACTGGCCGACCGCGACGTTCGCGAAGGCGGTGTACTCGCCGTCGGTCGCGAACAGCCACGGGTAGTCGGGCCAGCCGGCGCCGACGAAGCGCACGTGCTGCACGCCGCCGGACGGCGCTGGGTAATCCCTGCCCGCGTGCACCTCGCGGACCTGCAGGTCCTCCGCGACCTGGACGGAGTCGGCGAGGTTCTGCTTGCTCCAGTCGATGCCCTGCGCCAGCAGCGGGTCACCCGGCAGCGAGAGCTGCGTGTAGCGCTCGAGCTTGCGGCGGCTCTCGACCTTCGCCCGGAACGAGGCGTCCGCGCCGTCGAGCGCGACCCCGAGCTCGCGGCGAGCATCCGCCGGGCTGCGATCGGAGCCCGCGACCGCGATCAGCAGGCGCCGCTCGCGGCCGGCGGGCACGTTTAGCTCGTAGCGGAGGCGACCGCCGGCGCCCTTGCCGTACGCGGAGTCCTGGCAGCGCTGGGGCGGCGGCGGCTGCCCGGGCCCGGAGGCCCCGCAGACGACCGGGTTCGCGTGCGGCCCGCGGAACCCGGGACCCGTCTCGCCCCCCGCGGGCGGCGGGTCCGAGGAGACCACGGCGGTCCACGGCTTGCCGGTCTCCCTGAACGTGAGCTCGCCCGCGTCGAACGAGGCGGCGTCCTGCCCGTTGAAGTCGAGCTGCGACGGGTTCGTCTCGCCCCAGGGATAGATGCTCATCAGCTCGGAGTGCGCGTCGACCCAGACGTCCACGCTCCGGTCGCCCCCCGTCGAGCGCAGGGTCAGCTCGATCAGAGCGGCACGCCTTCCGTCGGGCACGAAGTCGCGGCGGCTGACGCGCAGGCCGGCCGTGTTCGGATAGTCCATGCGCACGTAGCCCTGCCCGCTCGTGAAGCGGCTCGCGGGCGGCAGCCACTGGCCGTCGAGTGCGAACCAGACGCCGTCGAGCAGCTTGAGCGGCGGCGACCAGATCCCGCCCATCTCGCCGCGGGTGTGCCAGCCCATAGCGGGGAAGTCGCCGCTCTCGACTCCTACGAGGTAGCCGCGCGTACCGGAGGCGACGTAGCGACGGTCGTCCAGCCGGTCAGTGATCGAGAGCTCAGTCGGAGCCGCGCTCGCCGCGGAGGCGAGTAGCAGAACGGCTGCGGATGAGGCGATGAGCAGTCTGCGCAGCAAGGCTCCTCAACGTGGGTGTCCCCGGGCCGCGAACAGTGAAACCCCGGCATGCGCGAGGATGCCGCCCCATGAGGCAGCTGACAGTGACCGAGGACCGCCGGGTCGAGTGGCAGGAGACCCCCGACCCGCTGATGCGCGATGCGAACGACGCGATCGTGCGGCCGCTCGCCGTGGCGCTCTGCGATCTCGACTATCCGATCGTCAGCGGCCGCGCGCCCATCCCGGGGCCGATCGCACTTGGACACGAGTTCGTCGCCGAGATCATCCAGACCGGCGACATGACCGAGCTCGAGGTCGGGACGCGCGCCGTCGTGCCGTTCCAGATCTCGTGCGGCGCGTGCGAGCGCTGCCTGCGCGGCCAGACCGGCGACTGCCTGACCGTGCCGGAGCGCTCGATGTTCGGCTTCGGCCGCTTCGGCGGCGAATGGGGCGGCGCGCTCTCGGACCTGGTGCGGGTGCCGTTCGCCGACCACATGCTCGTGCCGATCCCGGACTCGCTCGCCCCCGCGACAGTCGCGAGCGTCAGCGACAACGTTCCCGACGGCTGGCGCACGGTCGCCCACCCACTCGAGCGTCGGCCCGGCGCCGACGTCCTCATCGTCGGCGGTGGCGCGCCCAGCATCGGCCTCTACGCGGTCGACGCCGCGCACGCCCTGGGCGCCAGCCGCGTGACCTATCTCGACACGGACGAGGCGCGCCTGCGCGTCGCCGAAGAGCTCGGCGCGCACGTGCACGAGGGCATCCCCGACAAGCTCGGCTCCTACGCGATCACGGTCGACGCCGGCGCCACGCGCGAGAGCCTCGTCTGCGCGCTGCGCTCGACCGAGCCCGGCGGCGACTGCACGAGCGTCGGGATCATCTACGAGGCGGAGACGCCGTTGCCGCTGCTCGAGATGTACACGAACGGAGTGAACTTCCACATCGGGCGCGCGCAGGCGCGGCCGACGATCCCGGCGATCCTCGAGCTCGTGCTCGAGGGCAGGCTCCATCCCGATCTCGTGACGAGCCGAGTGGTGGGCTGGGAGGAGGCTCCCGAGGCGGTACAGGCGCCGGAGCGGAAGCTCGTCGTCGAGCGCAGCTAGGCCGCGCCGAGCTTCTCGAGGTTCTCGCGGTGGATGTTGCGCTGGGCGTGCGAGTCGCGCCCGGCGGGCAACGAGGGCTTCTCCTCGCCGCGTTCGAGCGCCTCCAGGTAGGCCTCGTCCTCGTCGATCAGCCGCAGCGCGGTCGCGCTCGTGTGCGCTGGGCCGTGGCCCGGCACGACCACCTCGGTCGCCTCGGCGAGCGGGCGCAGCCCCTTGAGGGTCGAGCGGTAGTCGCTGAGCGTGCCGTGGATCCAGGGAATCTCCACCGACGAGACGTAGTCGCCCACCAGGAGGACGCCGAGCGGGCGCGCGAACAGCGCCATGCCGTCGGCGGTGTGACCCTCGGCCGGGTGCAGCTCGATCTCGATCGCGTCGGGACCGTTGCCCAGGTCGAGCTTGCCGGGCACGGGCAGCGCCTGCACCTGCCCGAGCGAGAGCGGCGCCGGGCGTTCGATGTAGAAGTCCTGGTCGTAGTGGCGCAGGTGCCGCTGCGGCTCTCCCGGGGCGCCCCGGAAGCGATCGGCCGTCGACTGCGCCACCCCGAGCGCCATGCCCGGGTAGGCGATCCTCCCGAGCAGGTGGTCGAAGTCGCCGTGCGTGGCGATCAGGCCGTCCGGCTCGTAGCCCGCGCCTGCCAGCAGCCCCGGCAGCGCGTCGAGCTCGTCCGGCAGGTAGGGCGAGTCGACGAGGATCGCCTCGCCGCCCGCACGCAGCGCCACGGCATTGGTCTGCCAGAAGGCGCTCGTGATCAGCAGGGCGTCCTCGGTGAGTGAGACCGCCCGCAAGGCCTAGGCGGCCTTGAGCAGCTTGCCCGCGTCGCGGAAGGTGCGGACCTCGGCGTCCGGCTTCTTGCCCTCCGCCTCCTCGCCGTGCCGGTTGACCCAGATCACGGGCACCTTCGACTGCAGGCAGGGCACGACGTCCGTGGGATAGCCGGACGCGATGTGCACCCAGTTCTTCTTCATAGAGCCGATCCGGCGCGCGCACTCCTTGAAGTGAGCGGGGTCCGGCTTGTAGGAGCGGACCTGCTGGGCGGTCACGACGAGGTCGAAGTCGACCCGCAGGTGCCGGCGGGTGGCGCCGAGCAGCTTGTCGTCGATGTTCGAGAGGATGCCGGTCTCGTACTTCTTCGCGAAGCGCTCGAGCTGGGCGTTGGTCTCGCGGAACGGCGGCCAGGCCGGCACGCTGTTCGGCAGGAAGTTCGAGCGCGAGGGCTCGAGCTCCCAGCCGAGCTCACCCGCCACGCGCACGGCGGTGCGGCGCAGCACCTCGGCGTAGAGCTCGTAGGAGCCACGCTGGATCTCGCGCTGGACCTCGATGAAACGGGGGATCAGGGCATCGCGATCGATCGTGAAGCCGTCACGGTCGGCCTCCTTCTGGAATGCGTCGTATACGCCGGTCTCCCAGTCGATGAGCGTTCCGTAACAGTCGAACGTGACGAACTTGACGTCTTTCGGTAGAGCCATCTGACCTTTCGATAGGGTCATGCGCCGCCGCAGCGGCGGCCGAGCATCCTATCTATCGAACGCATGGACCTTCTCGAATACCAGGGAAAGCAGCTCTTCAAGAAGCACGAGGTACCCGTCCCGGACGGAGCGCATGCCGCATCGGTGCGTGAGGCGGTCGAGGCCGCCGAGGAGCTCGGCTTCCCGGTCGTCATCAAGGCCCAGGTCCAGATCGGCGGGCGCGGCAAGGCGGGCGGCATCAAGCTGGCCAACGACCGTAACGAGGCCGAGGAGCACGCGAACGCGATCCTCGGCATGGACATCCGCGGCTTCACGGTGCACGAGCTCTACGTGGAGAGCGCGAGCGAGATCGACGAGGAGTACTACGCGGCTGTCGTCTTCGACCGCTCTGCGAAGAAGCCGATGGTGATGCTCTCGCGTATGGGCGGCATGGACGTCGAGGAGGTCGCCGACAAGGACCCCGAGGCGATGCGCATGCTGCACGTCGACCCGCTGCTCGGCTTCCAGGACTTCCAGGGCCGCCGGCTGGCCTTCGACTCCGGCATCGCCCAGGACGTGATCCGGCCGGTGGGCGCGATGCTCGCGAAGCTCTATGACGTGTTCGTCCGCGAGGACGCGACGCTCGTCGAGGTCAACCCGTTGCTGATCACGAAGAAGCGCGAGGTCGTGGCGCTCGACGCGAAGGTCACGATCGACGCCAACGCCCTCTTCCGCCATCCGGACATCGCCGAGCTGCGCGACGTGTCGGCCGAGGACCCGCAGGAGCGCATGGCGAAGGAGCGCGGGCTGACCTATGTGAAGCTCGACGGCAACGTCGGCATCCTCGGCAACGGCGCCGGGCTCGTCATGTCGACCCTCGACGTGGTCGCGGCCGCCGGCGGGAAGCCCGCCAACTTCCTCGACGCGGGCGGCGGCTCCAAGGCCGAGGCGATCACGAGCGCGGTCGAGGTGATCCTCTCCGACGACAAGGTGAGCGCCGTGCTGTTCAACATCTTCGGCGGCATCACCCGCTGCGACGAGGTCGCGCGCGGCCTGATCGAGGCCTTCCGCCAGATCGAGCCGGACGTACCCTTCGTGGTGCGCCTCGACGGAACGAACGACAAGGAGGGCCGCGCCCTGCTTGCCGAGGCAAACCTGCCGAACGTCCACACAGAGTCGACCATGCTCGGCGCCGCCGAGAAGGTCGTGGAACTGGCTCGCTGATGGCGATCCTCGTCGACCACTCGACGAAGCTCTGCGTCTCCGGCATCACCGGGCGCGAGGGCACCTTCCACTCGCTGCGCAACCGCGACTACGGCACCCAGGTCGTGGCCGGGGTGACGCCCGGCAAGGGCGGCCAGGACGTCGACGGCATCCCCGTCTTCAACACCTTCCACGACGCGGTCGCCGAGGCCGGAGCCAACACGGCGATGATCTTCGTGCCGCCGCGCTTCGCCGCCGACTCGATCCTCGAGGCCGAGGACGCCGGCATCGAGCTCGTGATCGCGATCACCGAGGGCATCCCCGCCCACGACGAGCTGCGCGTCTACAACCACCTGCGGCGTGGCGACACGCGCCTGATCGGCCCAAACTGCCCGGGCATCCTCTCGCCCGGCAAGGCCAACGTCGGGATCATCCCGGCGCAGTTCTTCAAGGAGGGCAACGTCGGGCTCGTGTCGCGCTCGGGCACGCTCACGTACCAGATCGGCAACGAGCTGGCCCAGAACGGCTTCGGCAACTCGTCGATCGTCGGCATCGGCGGCGACCCCGTGCCCGGCTCGAGCTTCATCGACATCATCGAGCTCTTCGAGGCCGACCCCGAGACCCAGCTGATCGTGATGTGCGGCGAGATCGGCGGCTCGGCGGAGGAGGAAGCGGCCGAGTACATCGGCGAGCACGTCTCGAAGCCGGTGCTCGCATACATCGCGGGCTTCACCGCACCGCCCGGCAAGACGATGGGCCACGCCGGCGCGATCGTCTCGGGCTCGAAGGGCACCGCGGCCGCGAAGGCTGAGGCGCTCGAGAGCCACGGGGTGCGCGTCGGTCGCAACCCCACGCAGGTCGCCGAGATCGCCGTCGAGATCCTCGGCGCGCGCGTCTAGCCCTCCGGCGCTACCGTCGCAGTCATGCCCCGCCGCACGCGCATCGCCGCGTTCGGATCGGCCGGCGCACTGACGGTCGCCGGCGTGCTGTGCGGCGTGCTCATTGACGGCTTGGCGGGGCAGGTGCTCGCCATCGCCTTGATCAGCCTTGGGCTCGGTGGTGCGCTGCTGCTCGTGTTCTTCGAGGTGGGCCTGAGCGAGGACCACGAGCGGGAGCGCGAGGAGCGCGCGCGGCGCAGGCGGCGCTCCCCGCCGCCTCCGCATGCGCCGCGATCCGGCTGGCGCCGGCGCCGCTTCTAGCCGCTCTCGTACGCCTCGCTCATGCCCGCGGCGACCGCGCCGACCTCCTCGCGCAGGGCGCGCACGTCGCCCGCGAGTTGCTCTTGGTTGGCGCGCTCGGTCGACGCCGACACCGAGACCAGGTTGCCGCGCACCGTGTCGAGCTCGACGAGGATGCGCTCCATCTCGTCGTAGAAGCGCTGCAGCTGGCCCTCCATCCGGCGCAGGACGGCGAGCTGGCTCTCGAGCGCGCCTGTCAGCTCGGCCTTGGACTCGTCGCCGCGCACCTCGCCGAGCCGCTGCTCGACCGCGGCGGGCGGGCTCTCGGCGAGCGCCTCGTAGAGCAGCTGCGCGCGCCGGGCACCGTCCTCCATCGCAGGGATGAAGCGGTCGACCTCCTGCGTGACCTCCTCGTAGGGCAGCTCGGCTCTGTCGATCGCGTCGCGGATGCGCTCTTCGCGCCGGCGCCCTTCGCTCAGCAGCCCGGCGATCGGGGGCGCCAGCCCGCCGATGTCGAGCCGTCCCTGCTCGAGCCGCTCGCGCCGCTCCTTGCGCTCGCGCTCCAGCACCTTGTTCGCCTCGTCCTCGTCGAAGTAGGTACGCGCGGCGGCGATCCCGTAGACGACGATTCCGACGATGACCAGCGGCAACAGCAGGTCGAGCAGCAGCCCGGCGATCACGATGCCCGCGAGCAGGCATACGTTGAACGGCTGCGTGAGCGCGTTGACGACCAGCGCGCGGTTGTACTCCGACCTGCTGTAGGGACGCATTTCGCCGGGCATCAGAAGAAGCTCGAAATGCTTCGGTAAACGGCCTCGATGTCCTCGGTGTCGCCCTCGTAGGTCTGCCCGCCGGAGGCCTCCGCGATCTCGGCCAGCGCTTCCGCTGCGCCGACCGCGCCGGCGCTGTAGGCGATCGTGAAGACGCGCACCTGGTCGTCAGAGTCGCCCTGGGCGCGCACCGCCTCCACGACGTCGTGAGCGCTCGCCGACGAGTCGGTGTCCTCGCCGTCGGTGAGCACCACGACGGCGTTGATCCGCTCCGGGGTGGCCTTGGCGCGCACCGTCTCGAAGCCGTCGATCGTCGCGTCGTAGACGGCGGTGCCGCCGTCGGCGATCAGGTTGGAGACGGTCCGGCGCAGCTCGCGCTCGTTGTCACGGAAGGGAGCTATCGGCAGCAGCTCCTGGAGCTGGTCGGAGAAGATGTTGAGGCCGACGCTGTCCTGCTGGCCCACCTGCTCGAAGAACGCGTCGAGCCCCTGCTTGGCGCGCACGAGCCGGTTCTCGTCGGCCATCGAGCCCGACGTGTCGACCACGAGCAGCACGTTGGCGGGCTTGCGGTCCTCGCGCCACGCGCGCCGGATGCGGTCGAGCGTCCGCGGCTCGGGGAGGCCGAGCACGCGCTTCGGCTGCGCGGGGTCGACGCCATTCTCCTTCGATACGGGCGCGACCGCTTCGGTGTCGATGTCGGCGGGCCGGAAGCCGGAGCGCGCCGCCAGCTCGGGCGTGATCTCCTCGGCGAGGAACTCCTGAAAGCGCTCGGCCGCCCGGCGTTGAGCGGGCCGCACCCACTCCCCGTCGAGGGCGATGAACGGGTTGTCCGAGTAGAACGTGCCCTCGGGCGGATAGAGCGCCACCAGCTTCGGCTGCGGGCCGCGGTTGCGGTTGAAGTCGAGCAGCGTCACCTCCTCCATCGCGACCGCGGAGGCGTAGCCCGGCCCCTCCTTGCGCATCTGGTCGGCGATGAAGAGCGTGGTGTCGCCGTAGTGGACGATCGAGCGCTCGATGTCGCGGACGATGGCGCGCGCCTTCGAGCTCTCCACATCTTGAACGGTCAGGCCCTCCTTCTTGCCGGTCGCGGCGTAGTACTCCGCGACCACCGCCTCGAGCCCGGAGGTCGAGAAGTCCGGGTTCGTGTGGACGAGCTTGAAGCGCCCGAACTCCGGATGCCCGTACGCGGCGAAGCCCTGGTTCGAGCGCGCCAGCCGGATGATCTCCTTGAAGCCGATGTCGCGCTCGGGCCAGCCGAGCGCCTCCGCGAACGGCTCCCACATGGCGATCACGAGCGGCGTGCGCACGATCGACGGGCTCTCGTCCGGTGCGAGCACGCGATCGGCCTCGAAGTTGAGCAGCCGGCCCCAGAGCGACGACGCCGGCGACCAGACCACCGGCTGCAGATCGCCGTCGGCGATGTCGGACTGGGCCTCACCGCTCGAGACGACCGAGCCCTCGACGAACACCGGCCTGCCGCCCACCTCGACGCGCTCGGAGTTGAAGCGCTTGATCAGCGGAACGAGCAGCTTCTCCTTCTCAGGCGAGTATGCGAACGAGACCGGGACGGCGCCCTCGGGAGCCGCCTCGGTGGTCGCCTCACTGTCACCCGAGTCATCGCCTCCACCACCCGCGGACAACAGCGCCACACCACCCACGGCGATCACGGCCAGGATCAGGATGAGCAGCTGACTGCGCTTCATCTTGGGGCCACCCTACTTTCGAATCCACCGGTATCGTGGCGCATCGGTGGCCGATCTGACCAACATCTCGCTCGCGCGCGGCGCCCCCTCGCTCGACATCGTCGCGGTGGACGACCTGCGGGCTGCCGCCGACCGCGCCTTCGAGCGCGACCCGGGCGGGATGTGCGCCTACGGGACCTCACCCGGCTACCCCCGTCTGCTCGAGTGGCTCGCGAAGAAACACGGGGTGGCGCCCGATCGGCTGATCGCCACCAACGGCTCGATGCAGGCGGACGCCTTCCTCTTCGACACGGTCATCGAGCCCGGCGATCTCGTCGTGGTCGAGGCGCCGACCTACGACCGCACGCTGCTCGCGCTGCGCAAGCTCGGAGCCGAGATCCTCGCGGTCCCGCTCGAGGAGGACGGGATCGACGTGGAGGCCCTCGCCGCGGAGCTCGAGGGCGGCAAGCGGCCGAAGCTCGCCCACATCATCCCGAACTTCCAGAACCCGGCCGGCTGCACGCTCTCGCTCGCGAAGCGCAGCCGCCTCCTCGAGCTGTCGCGCGAGTACGGATTCACGATCTTCGAGGATGACCCGTACGTCGAGCTGCGCTTCGAGGGCGAGCAGCAGCCGACGATGCTCGAGCTCGGCGGCGACGACGCCAACGTCGTCTACGCCTCCTCGTTCTCGAAGACGGTCTGCCCGGGCATCCGGGTCGGCTACCTGGTCGGGCCGAAGGACACGATCGCTGCCATCCGCAGGGAGGCGACCGAGACCTACATCTCGCCGAACATGGTCGCGCAGGCGATCGTCGCCGAGTTCTGTGACTCGGGCGCGATCGACAGCTCGATCGCGACGGTCAAGGCCGCACTCCGCGAACGCCGGGACGCCACCTGCGACGCCCTCTCCCGTCACCTCCCGGACGCCCGCTTCGTGGTGCCCGAGGGCGGCTACTTCCTCTGGGTCGACCTGCCCGAGGGAACCGACGGCAACGCCCTCTTCGAAGGCGCGATGGAACGCGGCGTCATCTTCGTCAAGGGAACCGACTTCCTGCTCGACGGCGGCGAGAGCTCCTTCCGGCTCGCCTACTCCGCCGTGCCACCCGACCAGATCGAGGAGGGCATCGCGCGTGTGGCGGATGCCTACCGAGAGCTGGCCGGGGCCGCTGCGTGAACCCGCTGAGGCTCGCGCAGCCGCGCGACGTCACGGCACTGTTCCGCGACTCGCTGCGGGTCTACGTCCGCCACGCCGGGCTCTTCATCCTGTTGTCGGCAGCCGTGGTTGTGCCCGTGGACCTGGTGGTCGAGGGGATCGGGAACGAAATGCTCACCGGCCGCTACGACAGCACCCCCACGGTCGCGCAGACCGCCGTGCCCACGGTGGTCCGCTTCCTCGTCGTGGTGCCGATCATCACGGCCATCTGCATCTACGCGCTGCGCGCGATCGAGGCGGGCGAGCGCCCGAGCGCGGGCCAGACGCTCGTCTCCGGCTTCGAGGCGTTCACCCCGCTGTTCGTCGCCGTGCTGATCGCCGCGATCGGCATCGCCGCGGGCTTCGTTCTGTTGATCATCCCGGGCATCTACCTGGCCGTGAAGCTGTACTTCGTGCCTCAGACCGTGGTGATCGAAGGCGCGCGCAGGCTCGACGCCCTGCGCCAATCGAGCGACATGGTGCGGGGCTTCTGGTGGCGGACCTTCGGCCTCGTCGTGTTGATCAACCTCGCGGCCGCCCTCCCGGCGCTCGTGATCACCGCGCCATTCACCGGTGTTGCCGACGACACCGGTGACGCCGTCTGGGCGCTCGCCGGCACGATCTGCGCGGAGGCGATCACCACGCCGTTCGTGGCGCTCTTCTCGACCTTCCTCTACTACGACCTGCGCTCGCGGGCCGCGCCGGCGCCGTACTGAGGCCGCTCAGCGGCCGTAGCGGTCCTTGCCCAGCACGAGCTGGTCGGGCAGGGCGGTGCGGACCGGTGGCGACGGGTCGGCGACGACCGAGACGGTCTCCGCCACGCTGCGCGTGACCGAATGCTTCTCGTCGCCCGCGTCGAGCACGACCTCATCGTCGCCCGAGCTCGTGAGCGTGGCCTCGAGACCCGGGTGCAGACCCGTGTCCTTCAGGTAGTGGAGCAGGTCCTCGGCCTCGTTCTCGAAGCGAAGGACGCGCACCTTGGCACCCTCCTCGACATCCGCGAGCGGCACACCGAGCTCGCGCTCGCCCTCGAAGATCGGGTGCCCGTGCGGGCACGTCTTCGCGTCGCCGATCGCGCGCAGCATGCGCTCCTCGACCATCGGCGACATCCAGTGCTCGAGCCGCTCCGCCTCCTCGTGAACCTGGTCCCAGGGGATGTCGAACACGTCGGTCAGGAAGCGCTCGATCAGCCGGTGGCGGCGGACGATCTGGCTCGCCTGCTCGTGCCCCGACTCGGTGAAGCTGAGCGACTTGTCGGCCGCGCGCGTGACGTAGCCGTCGGCCTCGAGCCGGCCGATCATCTCGTGCACCGTCGGGGCCGAGACCTGCATCGCGCGCGCGATGTTCGCGGCCGTGATCGGGAGCCCGGCCTCCTGGAGCCAGTAGATGATCTGGAGGTACTCCTCCTCGGCGACCGTGACCTGGTCGTGCGACATAGCGGCCATCCTAACCGGCGCGGCTCTTGGGCCCCTGAGCCCATTCTGGGATGCTCCCGGCCCGATGCAGGTCGGACCCGGAACGCGCGTACTGGTGACCGGCGCCTCGCGTGGAATCGGCGAAGCGATCGCTCGCGCCTTCGCGGCGCGCGGCTGCACGCTCGGCCTCGTGGCGCGCAGGCGCGAGCCGCTCGAGGCGCTGGCGGCGGAGCTGCCGGGCTCCGGTCACGTCGCGCTGCTCGGCCGACGTGGCCGACGCCGCATCGATCGCTGCCGCCGTCCGCGAAGTTCGGCGCGGTCGACGTTCTCGTCGTCAACGCGGGCCTCACCCACTACATGCCGTTCGCCGAGCTCCCGGCCGACAAGGCGGAGCAGATGAACTCGGTCAACTGGGTGGGCACGCTGAACACCGTTTGGGCCGCCCTGCCCGGCATGCTCGAGCGCCGCCGCGGCCAGCTCGTGATCATGTCCTCGGGAGGCGGCGTGCGCGGCTTCCCGGGCGCGGCCGTCTACAACGGCACCAAGGCCGCCCAGCGGGGCTTCGCGGAGGCGCTCCGGCACGAGCTGCACGGAAGCGGCGTCTCCGTCACGACCGTGTATCCCGGCGAGATCGAGACGTCGCTCCACGACCACGAGTGGGACCGGATGCCCGCCTGGTACCACCGCGACCGGCGCTCGCCGGCGGGCCCGCTCGGCGACGCTGTGGTCGAGGCTGTCGAGAAGGACCGGCGCGAGCTGTTCCACCCCCCGATCGTGCGCCTGCTGCGGGTGGTCAACGGGATCTCGCCGGCGCTCGGCGACGTCATGCTGAGGCGGATCCTCGGGCGCGCTGCCGCGCCGCGCCGGCGCTGAGCACCTCGAGCGCGCGCTCCACGTCCTCGTCGCCGTTGTAGACGTGCCACGAGGTGCGCAGCCGTCCCGCCCGGGCGGCCGCCATCACCCCGGAGCCGCGCAGGAGCTCCTCCACGCCCTCGACCTCGGCGGCGACGATGGCGGAATCGCCCGGCTCGAGGCCGAGGCCGCGGCGGAAGTCGTTGGCAAGTCGCAGGGCGTGCTCGTGGATCTGCTCGACGCCGATCTCAACGAGCAGCTCGACCGCCGGCGCCGTCCCCACCCAGGAGAACCACGCGGGGCTCACGTCGAAGCGGCGGGCCTCGCGCGCCAGCCGGAGCGGTTCGCCGTAGAACGACGTGTACGGATCGTCGCCCGCGTACCAGCCCGCACCGTGCGGCGTGAGGCGCGCCGCGACCTCGGGCCGCAGCGTCATGAACGCGCTCCCGCGCGGCGACAGCAGCCACTTGTAGGCCGAGCAGACGACCACGTCGAATCGGGAGGCGTCGAGCGGCAGCCATCCGCACGCCTGGGTCGCGTCGACGACCGTCAGCGCCCCGTGATTCGCGGCCGCCGCGACGATCGCGTCGAGGTCGGCCAGCCGGCCGTCGGAGGACTGCACGGCGCTGAACGCCACCGCGTCCGTGCCTGCATCGACCGCCTCGGCGAGCTCGCCGAGCGGCACGGTCCGGACCTCGACGCCGCGCCCCTGGGCCATGAAGGGCCAGAGCGCCGAGGTGAACTCGCCCTCGGCGGACAGCACGCGGGCGCCGTCCGGGAGCGCCGCCGCCACGAGGCCGACCATCGTCGAGGCGTTCGCCCCGATCGCCACCCAGTCGACCGGAACGGAGCACATGCGGGCGAACGCCGCCCGGGCGGCCTCGGCGGAGTCGCCCCAGTGCTCCCAGCTCGTACGGCCGGCGCGCCAGTCGCCGAGGGCGGCCTGCAGCGCCTCCCAGGCGGGGCGCGGCGGGAGCCCGTAGCTCGCCGTGTTCAGGTAGGTGGTCTCGGGCTGCCAGAGCCCGCGGGCCTCCGCGATCCGCATGGCCTCACGCTAACGTGCCCGTCCTTGGCCCTGCCGCTGTCGCCACCCATCAAGCCCCAGCTCGCCAAGTCCTCGCGCGACCTGCCCGAGGGTGAGCCTGGCGCTACGAGCCCAAATGGGACGGTTTCCGCACGATCATCTTCCGCGACGGCGACGACGTGCAGCTCCAGAGCCGCAACGGCCGGCCGATGAACCGCTACTTCCCGGACGTCGTCGAGCTCGTGCTCGCGCTGCCCTCGAAGCGGCTCGTGCTCGACGGCGAGATGGTCGTGACGGTCGACGGGATCGCAGGAGTTCGACCTGCTCTCGCAGCGCATCCATCCGGCCGCCTCGCGCGTCGAGATGCTCGCCAAGGAGACGCCGGCGCAGCTGGTCGCCTTCGACCTGCTGGCCGAGGATGACGAGACGCTGCTCGAGCTGCCCTACGACGAGCGCCGCGAGCGGCTCGCGCAGGTGATCGCCGATCCGGTCGAGCTGACCGAGTCGACCCCCTCGCTCGACGAGGCCGGCAAGTGGCTGGCGGGCACGGGCGAGGGAGTGATCGCGAAGCAGGGCGACGCCCCCTACCGGCCCGGGGAGCGAGTCGGGATGGTCAAGATCAAGCGGGTCCGCACCCTCGACGCGGTGGTCGTTCGCGTTCCGCTTCGGCAAGGAGGAGGGCACCGTCGGCTCCTTCATCCTCGGGCTGTACGACGACGACGGCGAGCTCCACGTGGTCGGGCACACCTCGAGCTTCCGCGCCAAGGAGAAGCGCGAGTTCCTCGAGCAGCTCGAGCCCTACCGCACCGGCGAGAGCGGCAGCGGCGGGCCGAGCCGCTGGAAGTCCGAGGAGGATCTCGTCTGGGAAGGCCTGCGCCCCGAGCTCGTGGTGGAGGTTGCCTTCGACCACATCACCGGCAACCGGATTCGCCACGGCGCCAAGCTGCTCCGCTGGCGCGAGGACAAGGAGCCCAAGGAGTGCCTTCTCTCCCAGCTGCGCGACTGACTATCGGGGCGCTCGCGGCGGCACTGGTCGCCGCCCTCGCCCCGGCGGCGCAGGCCCAGCTCGCCTACCAGGTCCCGCCCGACAACCCGTTCGTGGGGACTCCGGGGGCGCGCGGCGAGGTCTATGCCTATGGCCTCCGCAACCCGTTCCGCTGGTCGTTCGACCGGCTGACGGGCGACATGTACGTGGGGGATGTCGGCGGGGGCGTGCTCGAGGAGGTCACGTTCGTGCCGCGGGCGCAGAGCGCCGGCGCCAACTTCGGCTGGCCCTGCTTCGAGGGGAACGTCGACGGGCCGCAGGACTGCACCCCGCCCAACTACAAGCCGCCGGTGCACGTCTATTCACCGACGAGCGAGCCCGTCGTGGGCGGCTATGTCGCGCGCCATTCGAGCCTCGGCCCGCTCGAGGGCCGCTATCTGTTCGGGCGCTTCTCGGGCGCGCCGCACCCGATCTACGTGTTGAACGCGGGCGGCGGGCCGGTCCGAGGCGACCGCACTCGAGGTGCAGGGTCTCACCTCGTTCGGCGAGGACGGCGTCGGCCGGCTCTATGTGACCGGGCATGGGCAACTACGTCGCCCGCCTCGTCTACACAGGCGGAGCAGCTCACAGCCGAGCCGATCTCGGGTGACTTCGGCGCAGCCATCAGCCGTGGCCGCCCCCTACGGCGACCCGGACCGCCTCTTCATCGCCGAGCTCGGCGGCGGCCTCTACCTGCACACGGGTGGGCAGAACCACCTGTTCATCGGGCTGAACCCGATCGTCTCGACGGGTGGCGAGCAGGGCCTGCTGTCGGTCGCGGTCGCGCCGGACTACGCCAGCTCGGGCCGCGTGTTCGTCTTCTACGTGGACAACGCCGGCGACCTCGCCGTCGACGAGCTGCGCCGCTCGGCCTCCGACCCGAATACGGCCGACCCGGCGTCACGCCGCAACGTGATCACGATCCCGCACCGGCAGGCCGACAATCACAACGGCGGCCAGCTGCTGTTCGGGCCCGACGGCTACCTCTACCTATCGATCGGCGACGGGGGCACACAGGGAGATCCCGAGGGCGACGCGCAAAGCCTCGGCTCGCTGCTCGGGAAGATCATCCGCATCAACCCCAACCCCTCTGGAGCTCCGCCGCCTCCCCCGCCGGCAGCCCCGACCGACACCCGCGCGCCGCGACTGCGCGCACGCGTGCCGCGGCGCCAGCGCGTGCTCAAGCTACGGGGCGCGATCGCCTACGTCGGCTGCAACGAGCGCTGCACGGTTCGGGCGACCGCGGTGCTCAGGATTGGGAAGCGACGGCTGAAGATGATCGGCGTGCGGCGCGCGGCCCAGGCTTCGCGGCAGGCCCGGCGCACCACCCGGCTCAAGGTCAAGCTGCGGCGCAAGCAGGTGCGTGTGCTGCGGCGCGCGCTCCGGCGTGGCCGCCACCCCACGGTGCGCCTCACGCTGCGCGCGACCGACGCCGCCGGCAACCGCTCGCGGAAAGCCCGCAACACGATTCGAGTCACGCGCCGATGAATGCGAGTGGCGAATTCCGTCAGCTATACGGACGGAACTGACCACTCGCGAGAGGAGCAGATCATGATCGCCCGCATCTGGAGAGGCGTCGTGCGCACCGACGACGCCGAGGAGTACGCCGAGTACATCCGCGGCACGGGCTTCATCGAGTACGCCGAGACGCCGGGGAACCGCGGCGCCCACATGCTGCGCCGAGACGAGGATGGCCGCACCGAGTTCATCACCTTCAGCCTCTGGGACTCGCGCGAGTCGATCGAGGGCTTCGCCGGGGAGGACATCGAGAAGGCGGTCTTCTACCCCGAGGACGACCGCTTCCTGGTCGAGCGCGAGCACACGGTCAAGCACTACGAGGTCGTGCACAGCGTCGAGCCGGCCCAGGCCTAGCTCGCCTCCAGCTCCGCCAGCCGCCGCTCGAGGAACGCCCGCTCGACGGGGTTCGAGGCGAGCTCGACCGCGCGCCGGTAGGCGTCCGCCGCCTCGCCGGGGCGGCCGAGGCGGGCGAGCAGGTCGGCGCGCGCGGAGTGCAGGTGGAGGTAGCCGTCGAGCTTCCCGTCCGCCTCGATCTCCGCGATCAGTGCGAGACCGGCCTCGGGGCCGTACGCCATCGCGACCGCCACGGCGTGGTTCAGCGAGATCACGGCCGAGGGCGTCAGTTGCAGGAGCTCTTCGTAGAGGGAGGCGATCCGTGCCCAATCGGTCGTACCTGGTGTGAGCGCTCGGCCGTGCTCTGCCGCGATCGCCGCCTGCAGCCCGTACGGGCCGATGGCGCCGGAGCGCGCCGCCAGCCCGAGACCCTCCTCGATCTCGTCGAGATGCCAGAGCGAGCGATCCTGGTCCTCGAGCAGCACGAGCCCGCCGTTCGCGTCGACGCGGGCGTCGCGGCGCGAGTGGTGCAGCAGCATCAGCGCGAGCAGACCCGCGACCTCGGCCTCGTCGGGCATCAGCTGCCTCAGAACCCGCGCCAGCCGGATGGCCTCGTCGCACAGCTCGCGGCGGACGAGCGTGTCGGCGCTCGTGGCGAGGTAGCCCTCGTTGAAGATGAGGTAGAGAGCCGCGAGCACCGATCGCAGGCGCTCGGGCAGGTCGTGATCCTCGGGCACCTCGTACGGGATCCCGGCGTCCCGGATCTTGCGCTTGGCGCGGACGATCCGCTGCTGCATCGCTGTCTCACGAGCGAGAAATGCTCGGGCTACCTCGGGCGTCGACAGCCCGCCGAGCAGCCGCAGCGTCAGCGCCACGCGCGTCTCGGGCGCCAGCGCCGGATGGCAGCAGGTGAAGAACAGACTCAGCCGGTCGTCGGGAATCGAGCTCACGTCGCCCTCCCCGTCGGCGGAGTCCGCCCTGTCGAGCGCCTCGAGCTCACGCAGCTTGTCCTGGTAGCGGCGCGCGCGCCGGAGGCGGTCGATCGCACCGTTGCGGGCGGTGCGGACGATCCATGCGCCGGGGTTGTCGGGCAGGCCGTCGCGCGGCCAGCGCTCGAGCGCGACCGCCCACGCGTCCTGCACGGCCTCCTCGGCGAGGTCGATGTCGCCGAGGATCCGGATCAGCGTCGCGACCGCCCGCCCCGACTCGCGCCGGAACAGGCGGTCGACAACCGCCTGCGTCCGCCCTACGCCGGCCGCGCCGCCTCCTCTGCGGGGTTCGGAAAGCCGGCGGCCGCGTAGTCCATGAGCTGGCGCACCTCGACCGAGCCCGTGCGGGCCGCGGGGATCTTGGCGGCCCACGTGAGTGCATCGTCGACGCTGTCGCAGTCGAGCAGGTAGTAGCCGCCGAGCTGCTCTTTGGTCTCGGCGAACGGGCCGTCGGTGACGCTCTGCTCGCCGTCCCTGACCCTCACGGTCCGTGCCGTCTCGGTCGGATGCAGGCCGCCACTGTCCACGTACACGCCGGCGGCGCTGGCCTCGTTGTCGAGCGCCCAGTAGGCGTCGATCTCGGCCTTCGACTCCTCCTCGCCCATCGAGGCCCAGCGCCGCTCCTCGTCGTAGATCGTGAGCAGGAACCTCACCCGGACACCTCCGTCGAGTCGCGCGGTTCGTCGTGGCCGGCCTCGTCGTAGGCCATAACCGGGCGGACCTCGATCGTCCCGCCGGAAGCCGCCGCCGGGCACTTCTCCGCCCAGTCGAGGGCCTCGTCGAGGTCCTTGCACTCGAGCACGTAGAAGCCGCCGAGCTGCTCCTTGGTCTCCGCGAACGGCCCGTCGGTGAGAACCCGTTCGCCGTCCACCAGGCGCAGCTGGGTCGATGTGCTCGAGGGCTGTAGCGGCTCGCCGGACACGAATGCGCCCGACTCGGTCACCTGGCGGCTGTAGTCCTCGTAGGCCTGCATCACCTCGCCGACCTCTTCCTCGCTGAGGTTCTCCCACTGACCCTCGTCGCCTATCAGCAGCAGCATGTACCGCATGTGAACTCCTCTCGTCTCGCGCGACCCCGCTGGCCGCGTTCGATCTGATGACGAACGGGCTGGGCCTGGATCGACATTCGGGCAGGATACGAGTCATGGCGAAGCTGGAAGTGCTCCAGGCCGACGTGACGAAGCTCGACATCGACGCGATCGCCAACGCCGCCAACACGCAGCTGATGCACGGCGGCGGCGTCGCGGGCGCGATCTCGCGCGCGGGCGGGCCGGAGATCCAGCGCGAGTCGGACGAATGCGCGCCGGTCGAGCTGGGCGCCGCGGTCGAGACGACCGCGGGCGACCTGCCCGCCCGCTGGGTGATCCACGCCGCCACCATGGAGCTCGGCGGGCCCACCTCCGCCGAGATCATCGAGCGCGCCACACGCTCGACGCTCGAGAAGGCCGAGGAGCTCGGTTGCAGCTCGCTCGCGCTGGTCGCGTTCGGCACCGGCGTCGGCGGCTTCCCGCTCGAGGACGCCGCCCGGATCATGGTCGGAGCGGCGCGCGAGCACGAGGGATCGCTCGAGCGGATCGTGTTCGCCGTGCACGGCGACGCCGCCGAGCGCGCCTTCAACGAGGCGCTGTGACGCTGCCCGCCCTGGTCGCCCCTGACTCGTTCAAGGGGACCTTCGCGGCGCCCGAGGTGGCCGCGGCGATCGCCGCGGGCCTGCGCGCCGGCGAGCGCGAGGCCGTCGAGCTCCCGGTCGCCGACGGCGGCGAGGGCACCATGGACGTGCTCGTCGACGCGCTCGGCGGCGAACGTCGCACTGCGACGGTGAGCGATCCACTCGGGCGCCCGATCGAGGCGCGCTTCGGGCTCCTGCCCGACGGCAGCGCGGTCGTCGAGACGGCCCAGGCGAGCGGCCTGGGGCTCGTGGCCGAGGACGAGCGCGACGCCTGGGCAGCCTCCACGCGGGGCACCGGCGAGTTGATCGTGGCGGCCGCCGAGGCGGGTGCCACGCACGTGCTCGTGACCGTGGGCGGCTCGGCCACGACGGACGGCGGAGCGGGCGCGCTCGAGGCGCTCGAGGAGGCGGGGGTGAACCCTGAGCTCGAGGTGCTCTGCGACGTGCGCACCCCGTTCGAGAAGGCGCCGAGCGTGTTCGGACCGCAGAAGGGCGCCGACCCGGAGCTCGTCAAGCGGCTCGAGGGGCGACTCGACGAGCTCGCCGGAAAGCTCGAGCGCGACCCGCGTGGCGAGCCGATGACCGGCGCGGCGGGCGGGCTCTCGGGAGGACTGTGGGGCGGTCGCCGCGCGCGGCTCGTGGCCGGCGCGCCCTATGTGCTCGACGCGATCGGCTTCGACGCGCTGATGAGGGAGTCGGCGTTCGTGGTGACCGGTGAAGGCCGGCTCGACTCGCAGACCCTCGCCGGCAAGATCGTCGGCGAGGTCGCGACGCGCTGCCGCCAGGCCGGCATCACCTGCCACGCGATCGTCGGCAGCAACTCACTCGACTCGTTCGACCAGCGCATCATCGACCTCGCCTCCGTGACGGAGGCGACGAACATCGACGAGATGAAGGCGGCCGCCCGCGCGCTGGTCTGATCAGAGCGCGCCCGGCACGGTCTCGCCGCGCGCGATGCGCTCGCGCTCCGTGTCCGCGACGAGATCGAAGGAGCGCGTGTTGCGCCCGACCCGCGCCGCCTCCGGCGACAGCGGTCTGGTCGCCTTGAGGCCCGCCACCACCGCGCGGAACGAGGCCGCCTGCGCGCGTGTCCAGCGCAGGCCGTACAGCTCGCGCACGCGCGCCGGCAGCGAGCCGAGCATCACGAGGTTGTGAACCTGCATCGCCAGCCGCCGCGAGGCAGGCACCGGGATCCGGAACATGATCGCGGAGCCCACGTGGCGCGCCTCGTCGGTGAGGTGGACACGGTCGCTCGCGAGCTCGGCGTTCCACCAGTCGCGGAACTCCGCGTAGTCCGGCGGGGCGGCCTCGCGCGGCATCCCGAACAGCTCGCCGAAGCGGATGTAGTCGCGCCAGAGAGCGTCGCGCTCGGCAGGTGTCAGGCGGGCGACGAAGAGCTCGTAGAAGTGCTGTGCGGAGTCGGCCATCACGGCCACCGTCCACAGCATCAGCTCGGGATCGAAGGCCGAGTACGGCGTGCCGGCCGGCACGGGCCCGGCGGCCGCGGGCAGCTCGCCCCTCACGTCCTCGTGCAGCCGCTCGACGAAGCCGAGCACGCGATCGGCCTCGGCGCGGCTGCCGAAGAAGATCGTCTCGAACGCCTTGCCGGTGTGGGCGAGCCGGTGGAACGGCTTGTCGAGCGAGCGGCTGTGCAGGCGCGTTCCGACGAAGTTGAGCGGCGCGATCGCCCCGATGCCGAGCGCGCGCTGGCCGTACATCAGCCCGACCGCGCGCTGCTCGTGAACGCGTCGCAGCATCGACGTGCCGCGGGGGAAGTAGCCGTCGGTCGCGCTCACCGCACCATTCTCCACCAGATAGCGACGGGCGCCCCACTGGGGGGCGCCCGTGCTGCCTCACCCGTGCGACCGGCCTATCGGCCGGCCGCGGTGCTGGGACTCAGCCCAGGCCTCGCCGGGTCCGGACCGACCATCCGCTCAATCGGTCCCAACCCCGGCTGATATGAGTGCCGTTCCTCTGAGCCCTGGACACACCGCGATTGTAATCTCTGTTACGAGCCGCCGCCACCCTTCGGCCGAAGTCAGCGCGACTCGGCCAGCGCGCGTATCACGGCCTCGTAGAAGCCCTCGCTCATCGCCCCCTCGGTGCGCTCGACGTTCGCGTGCGCCGAGCCGTCGGCCGCGGAGTTGCCGACCAGGAACATGCGGCCGACGACCGCGGCCAGATCGAGATCTTCGAGCGAGTCGCCCACCCCGATGGACTGCTCGGGCGCGTAGCCGCGCGCGCGCATGTGCGCCGCAACGGCGTTCGACTTGGAGGAGCCCGCCGGAATCAGGTGGAAGCCGTGCGTGTCCGGCGCGATCCAGCCGTTGTCGACGAGCCGCAGGTTGTCGTAGCCCGCCTCGGCGAGCAGGCGGTTCGCCTCGTCGGCGTCGACGTCGCCCCGGAAGAGATGCGAGACCTCGCGGTCGAGCGCAAAGGGCAGGTGCGGGTCGAGACGGTTCCCGTAGTGGCGCAGGAGCAGGTCGGGCGCACCGGACTCGGCGATCTGCGCGTGGATGCTGGCGCCCTCACGGGGCTGCAGGTCACCGGTGAGGAAGGTGAGCTCGCCGTCGATCACCATCCCCGTGCCCACCTCGAAGATGTACGAGCTCTGGCCGATCAGGCGAGCGTCCTCCATGACCTGCAGCCGGCGCCGGCCGGATGTGATCACGACCTCGGCGCCCGCGCGATGGCAGGCCTCGAGCGCGCGCCCGACCAGCAGCGTGAACTCACCGTCCGCGGTTCGGAACAGCGAGCCGCCGCTTCCCAGCATGGTCCCATCGAGGTCCGTGTAGACGCAGCGGATCGGCATCTACTCGGCGGCGCTCACCCGCAGCTCAGCTTCGTTCGCCGGCAGTGAGGCGAACGGCGGGCGCTGGACGATGCGGACGTCGGTGCCGTCGTAGCCCGCCCGCGGATCCGTGAGCAGGCGGGCCGAGGTCGTGCCGGTGAGCCGGCCGTCCCGGCGCAGCCGCATGAGCACCGACTGCAGCACCGTCGCCGCCATGGGGGTGAGCTCGGTCAGCGCCCGGTGGCGGTTCTGGCGCGTGCCGAGGTTGACCTGCGCCATGCCCTCGAGGCCCACCTGCCACCAGGCGTCGATCAGCATGCCCGTCTCGATCGCGTAGCGCGTGTCGAACGGCAGCCGCAGGAGCAGCGATCGGCGGGCCGCGATCTCGCCGGCGAGCGGCTGGCCGAACACGGCGAGCTCCGGATAGAACGCGTTCAGAAGCGGACGTGCGCTGAGCTCGGTCACGCGGCCGCCACCGGTCGGCATCTCGACGTCGCCCACCTTGAAGGGGCGGCGGTAGAGAGCCTTCACGAAATGCACCTCGGGGATCCGCAGCAGCGGTCCGACGAGCCCGGTCACGAAATGCTCGCCGAAGTCCTCCGAGTCGGCGTCGACGAAGCAGATGATGTCGCCGCTGAGGACCGCCTGGGCTCGCCAGAGTGCGTCGCCCTTCCCGAGCAGTGGGCCGGTGCCGGGCACGAGCGTGCGCGCGTCGTACAGCTCGGCGCCGTGCTGCTCGACGATCGCCTGGGTCCCGTCGCTCGAGCCGCTGTCGACGACCGCCACCTGATCGACGAGATCCAGGTTGCGTAGCTCGAGGAGCGGCGCGAGCGTGCGCGCGATCGACTCGGCCTCGTTGAGCGTCGGAACGCAGACCGACACGCGGCTGCTGCGGCGCATCAGATCGGCACGCGAGAAGTCCCCAGAGTCGAACGACCGCCGTCTGTTCCAGTCTGTGTGGTGGACGCTCATCGGGGGGGTGCTGCCCACTGGGCCGGCGGGGGACGGTGCGTACTATGGCAGTCCGTGGCCCGAGTCCGGACGTCGTACCCGTGGGAGGCAGTTCTCGAGGCCGGACGCGACGAGGAGCTGGTCGCGACGTCCAGCGAGCGCGCGCAGACGGGCCTCGCGGAGCCGGTGCCCGACGACCTCCATCCGGCCGTGCGCGAGGGCCTCGCCCAGCTCGGGATCGAGGCCATCTGGGCCCACCAGGCGGACGCGTGGGAGGCGACCCGCACAGGGCACGCGATCGTCACGACCGGCACGGCGAGCGGCAAGTCGCTCGCCTTCAACCTGCCGGTGCTCGACACGCTCGCGACCGACCTGGCCGCGCGGGCCTTCTACCTCTATCCGACGAAGGCGCTCGCCCAGGACCAGGCGCGCGCACTTGCGCGCCTCGGCGGCCGCTACCTCCGCCACGCCATCTACGACGGCGACACGCCGCGCGAGGAGCGCCGCCAGATCCGCCAGCGCTCGAACCTCGTGCTCACCAATCCCGACATGCTGCACGTGGGCGTCCTGCCGAACCACCGCTCGTGGGGCGACGTGCTCGCCAACCTCGCCTGGGTCGTGGTCGACGAGGCGCACGTCTACCGCGGCGTCTTCGGGTCGCACGTGGCCAACGTGCTGCGCCGGCTGCGCCGGCTCGCGCGCGCGTATGGCGCCGAGCCGCGCTTCGTGCTCACGAGCGCGACGATCGCCAACCCGCTCGAGCTTGCCGAGCGCCTGACCGGGCTCGAGCTCGAGCTCGTCGACCGCGACGGCGCCCCGCGCGCCGAGCGCGAGATCGCGATGTGGAACCCGCCGCTCGTGGACGAGCGGCTGGGCCGGCGCGCCTCCTCCCTGTCCGAGGCGGCCACGCTGCTCGCCGAGCTCGTCGAGCGCGAGGTGCGGACGATCTGCTTCCTCAGGTCGCGCCGCGGCGTCGAGCTGATCCTGCGCTTCGCGCGGGCGCGGCTCGAGGAGGCGGGCCGCAGCGACCTGGCCGAGCGAATCGCGCCCTACCGGGCCGGCTACACGCCGGCCCAGAGGCGCGAGATCGAACAGCGGCTCTCCGACGGCGACCTGCTCGCCGTGGTGGCGACCAACGCGCTCGAGCTCGGCATCGACATCGGCGACCTGGACGCCGCCCTGTGCGTGACCTTCCCGGGCACGGTCGCAAGCCTGCGCCAGATGTGGGGGCGCGCCGGGCGCCGCAACTCAGGGCTCGCGATGTACATCGCCGGCGAGGACGCCCTCGACCAGTTCTTCTGCCGCCACCCGGACGAGTTCCTCGGTCGGCCGGTCGAGCAGGCGATCCTCGATCACGAGTCCGAGGAGATCCACCTCGCCCACCTCGAGGCGGCGGCCTACGAGCTTCCCCTGACGCCCGAGGACGCCGACGTCTTCGGCCCGCGCTGGGAGGAGCACGCGCAGCGGCTCGTCAAGCAGGGCCGGTTGCGCGAGCGCGGCGGTCGCTACCTGCCGCGCGGCGAGGGCTACCCGGCCGCGCGCATCGCCCTGCGCTCCGCGTCGCCCGACTCGGTGGCGATCGTGGAGGCGAGCGCCGGGGAGGTGATCGGCAACGTCGAGACCTCACGGGCACCGTCGTCGGTCCACGCCGGCGCGGTCTACCTGCACATGGGCTCCGCCTACGAGGTCGAGGACCTCGACCTGGCCCAGCGACGCGCGGTCGTGCACCCCTTCCAGGGCGACTGGTACACGCAGCCGAAGAAGGAGTCGGAGACCTACATCGAGCAGGTGCGCGAGCACCGCGAGACCTGCGGCGTCGAGCTCTCGTTCGGGATCGTGTCGGTGACAGAGCAGGTGGTCGCCTACCAGAAGAAGCGCGTCGCGGATCAGTCGGTCCTCGACCTGCTGGCGCTCGATCTGCCCGAACAGAACTTCGTGACGCAGGCGCTCTGGTACGAGCTACCCGATCCGCTGCTGCGCGACGAGTTCCCGCTGGACGTCCTGCAGGGCTCGCTGCACGCGGCCGAGCACGGCCAGATCGCGGTGCTGCCTCTGCTCGCCATGTGCGACCGCTGGGACATCGGCGGCCTGTCGACCGCCTTCCACCATCAGACCGGCCGCCCGACGATCTTCATCTATGACGGCCACCCCGGCGGCGTGGGCATCACGCGCGCGGGCTACGAGCGCTTCGAGGCGCTCGTGGGCGACGCGCTACGGCTGATCTCGGAGTGCCCCTGCCAGTCGGGCTGCCCATCGTGCGTGCAGTCGCCGAAGTGCGGAAACCTGAACGAGCCGCTGAACAAGCGCGGGGCGATCGAGATGCTCTCGCGCATGGCGTCGAGCTGACCGGCGGCGCTGCAGGTTCCGTTGCAGCGAGCAGGAATTCCTTCCCAGATCTAAAGGGGGGCCGCACTATCCCGATGCGATGGTCACGGTGCGCGTTCGCCTCACCCTCCTGGCCAGCCTCGCGGCGCTCGCCCTTGGCCTGCTCGCCGTGCCCGCGACGAACGCCTCGGAGAGTGGCGGAGCGGTCGCGCCGAGCGCGAACAGCATCGCCGCCCCGAGCGGCGGCGCCGCCGTCGGCTCACGCCCGCTGGTGAAACGCAAGGCCGCGCGGCGCAAGGCGGCTCCGAAACGGAAGGCGAAGCCGAGGCGCAGGCGCGTGCCGGCCCCGCCGGCGGCCGGCGCACCGGCGCCGGCGGGCGAGTCGGCTCACCACTTCCCGGTCAGCGGCAGCTATTCGCTGGGCGGCCCCGACGCGCGCTTCGGCGCGGGCCGCGAGGGCCACCGCCACCAGGGCCAGGACGTGATCGCGGCCGAGGGCACGCCTGTGGTGGCGCCCTGGGCCGGGCTCGTCGAGTTCGTGCGCTTCCAGAAGAGCGGCGCGGGCTGGTACGTCGTGCTCGACGGCGACGACGAGGACCGCGACTACGTTTTCATGCACCTCCGCAAGGACTCGATCCTGGTCGCTCCCGGTCAGCACGTGACCGCCGGGCAGCCACTCGCGCAGGTCGGCACCACCGGCCGCTCGAGCGGCCCCCATCTGCACTTCGAGATCTGGGTGGGCGGCTGGTTCGACGGCGGCAAGCCGATCGACCCGCTGCCGCTGCTCGAGCAGTGGGCCGCCGTCACGGCTTGACGAAGAGCTCGAGCACGACGGAGCTCGGGTCGTCGCCGGGCGCGCCGCCGGCGCCGCGGCCCATCCTGATCTAGTTGAAGGTCAGCCGCAGGTGCCCGCGCAGGCCGTCGGTGCTCGCCGACAGCGAGCCGCCCAGCTCGCCGAAGTTGTCCGTGAAGAGCTGCGCGCCGAGCGCGTTGAAGCCGCTCAAGCCGAGCGCCGGCCCGTACTTGTCGATGACGGCGTTGGCCAGGTGCTGTGCGTCCGAGCGCATCACCACGGCGCCCTGCGCGTCGTCCACGGGCTCGGGCTGCTCGGCCGCCAGCTCCTCGGCCTCGGCTGCGTCATCCGCCACCACGAGCACGCCGTCGACGACGCCGAAGGCGATGTCGTCGCCGTCGGCCTGGGTGAGCTTGTAGAGGTCCCCGCCGCCGCTGGCCTTCTCGATCGTCACCGCGCCGAAGCCCGCACCCTCGGCGAAGCTCGGCAATACGTCGGCCACCTTGGCGAGCGTGCGGGAGAGCGCCGCGGGGCGCTCCACCTCGGCACGCACGCCGAAGCCACCGTCGGGCGCGATGCTCGCGGCGAGATCGCCCGTGAGCTGGCCGATCAGGTCGTCGTCGATCGAGATGCCGAGCCGGGAGTCGAGCGTCTGCTTGGCCTGCGCGTAGTCGCCAAAGCCGCTCGGGTTGACGGCCTGCGCGGCGGCCTCCGCGAACCGGACGATCTGGGCCGGGTTGCGGATGCCGAGGCCGACCTCGCCCTCGCGTGAGAGGATCGGCGGCGCCTCGTCCCCCGCGGCGATCGGCAGGTCATCGTCGCTCAGCCCCTCGGGATCGGTGCGCACCCTGACCTGCACCTCGAGCTGATCCTCGCGCGCGCTCGCCGTCAGCCCGAGCGTGCGCAGGGCGCCGACCCACTGGACCTTGCGCGCCCGCTCGCCACCCGGATCTGAGCCGATCAGCAGCTGGAGGTCGGAGTAGACGCGCGCCGCGGCGTCGTCCGGGAGGTCGTCGAGGGCGGCGTCGAATGTCTGCTCGTCGAGGTGGTCGTCGCCGTCTGCCCGCTCGAGCGCCTGGTCCAGGCGCTCGCTCGAGCCGGCGAAGATGACCATGTCGTCCTTGACGGCGAACGACGTGCCGCCGTCCTCGTACTTGGTGGCGCCCGCCACCTCGCCGACCTCGCGCGGCCCCGTCTTCTCGATCAGGTTGTCGAGGGCTTCCTGGTCCTTGACCTTGAGGGCGGCCACGAAGTCCTGTGTCTCGCTGCTGTCGAGGAAGCTCGTCACGTCCGTGGCGCCGACCACGAACGGGTTGCCGAGGAGCGGCTCCACGTCCTCCTCGAAGTCGACGCTCGAGCCATCGCCCCCGAGCTCGTCGCGCAGCAGGTCCCTCACCGAGGGTGCGTCGATCGGGAACTTGCCGAGGATGGAGTCGAGCGCCTTGTACTGGTCGTCGTCGAGATTCGTGTCGATCGCGACGGCGAACGGCGTCTCCTTTGGGAGGTAGGCAAGGGCGCTGCCGAGCGCGCCTGTCTGCTCCTCGTCGCCCCCGCAGGCCGCCAGCGCCGTGACCGCCAGGCACGCGAACAGAGCCAGGACTGCGAGGAGGCGGCGCACCGGCGGGACTGTAGCTACGCGGGGGTGTCCGAACAGCCGGCTTGCATGCCCGAGAGCGTGAACTCGAGCTGGCGGCGCCAGTCGTATGGCAGCACCCCGAGCGCGTCCGCGGCCATGATGCTTCCGAGCCCGCACATGAGCGTGCGGACGTCGTCCACCTCGAGGTCCTCGCGCACCTTTCCGGCGGCCTTGGCGCGGTCGATCAGCGCCTGCATCGCCGCGCTCAGCTCAGCGATCGTGGGCAGCGCGCGCTCGAGCGCCTGCTGCGTCATCGCGAAGATCATGCGCTGCTGCGACGCGTCGCGCGCGGCGATCTCGGCCTGCTCGCGCAGAAGCTCGGCGAACGACTCCCAGGGCCGCTCGTCCTGCTCGAACTTGGCGCGCGCCCGCACGGCGAAGTCGGTCAGCTTGATGCGGATCAGCTCGCCGATGAGCTCGTCCTTGGTGGGGAAGTGGCGGTACAGCGTGCCCACGCCAAGACCGGCACGACGGGCGATCTCGTCCATCTGCGCGTCGACGCCGTGCTCTCCGAACGTCTCGCGGGCGGCGGTCAGGATGCGCTCGCGGTTGCGGCGCGCGTCCGCGCGCATGCGAGCGACTACCGGCTCGACCGCTTCCCTCGTGGCCATGGCGAGATCCTAACTGCTGGGGTTGACAAACGGAACCATCGTTCCGTATCTTACACGGAATAGGAATTCCGGTTCCGTTTAGATACGCCCCCGTAATGGAGAAGTCCGTGAGTCCCTCAGATTCCCCCCGCGACAAGAACCTCGCCCTCGCCCTCCTCGCGATGGCGCAGTTCGTGGTCGTGCTCGATGCCTCGATCGTCAACGTGGCGCTGCCGTCGATCGGGCGCGACCTCGATTTCGCGCAGGGCGACCTGTCCTGGGTCGTCAACTCCTACACCCTCTTCTTCGGCGGCTTCCTGCTGCTCGGCGGTCGTCTTGCCGACCTGCTCGGCCGGCGCCGCATGTTCATCTACGGCATGTGGCTGTTCGCGCTCGCGTCGCTCGCGGGCGGGCTGGCCCAGAGCGACATCTGGCTGATCGTCGCGCGCGCGGTCCAGGGCCTCGGCGCCGCGCTGATCTCCCCGGCGGCGCTCGCGATCGTCACCACCACCTTCGCCGAGGGCTCCGAGCGCAACAAGGCGCTCGGCGTCTGGGGCGCCGTGGCGGGCTCCGGCGGCGCCGCCGGCGTGCTGCTCGGCGGCATCCTGACCGAGAGCCTCGGCTGGGAGTGGGTGCTGTTCGTGAACACGCCGATCGGCATCGCGGCCGCGCTGCTCGCGCCGCGCCTGCTCGGCGAGAGCCTCGACCGCTCGCGTGGCTCGTTCGACATCGCCGGCGCCGTGTCGGTCACGGCCGGCCTGGCGCTGCTCGTCTACACGCTCGTCGACGCGAACGACGCCGGCTGGGGATCGACCCAGACGCTCGCGCTGGGCGCCGTGTCGCTCGCGCTGCTGGCCCTGTTCGTCGGGATCGAGCGGCGCACCCGCTACCCGCTGGTGCCGTTCTCGATCTTCAGGCAGCGGACGCTGCGCGGTGCGAACGTCGTCGGGCTATTGCTCGGCATGTCGCTGTTCTCGATGTTCTTCTTCATCTCGCTCTACATGCAGCAGGTGCTGGGCTACGAGCCGCTCAAGGCCGGGCTCGCGTACCTGCCGCTGGCCCTCACGATCATCGTGTCCGCCGGCGCCGCATCGGCCCTGGTCACGCGCATCGGCTTCAAGCCGACGCTGATCGCGGGCATGCTGTTCATCGCGGGCGGGCTCGTCTGGTTCGCGCAGGTCAGCGCGCCCGGCGGCAGCTATGTCGGCGACATCCTGTTCCCGTCGCTGCTCGCGGCGATCGGGCTCGGGCTGGCGTTCGTCCCGACGACGATCGCAGCCGTGACCGGGATCAAGCCGGACGAGGCGGGGCTCGCGTCGGGCCTCATCAACACCTCGCAGCAGGTCGGCGGTGCGCTCGGCCTGGCCGTCCTGGCAGCGGTGGCGACCGCCACCACCAAGGACGCGATCGCCTCGGGTGAGCGCAACCCGCTGATCTCGCTGACCGAGGGCTTCCAGGATGCGTTCCTGGTGGGCGCCGGCATGGCGCTGCTGGGCGCGCTCCTTGCCGCGGTGCTGATCTCGTCCAAGGACAGCCGCGAGCACGCCGAGGCCGCCCGGGCGGGCGAGACCCCGGCCACCCCCGTCGCGGCCTGAGTTCGGATGGGAGCGCCGGGGACCCCCTGCCCCGGCGCTCCCCCTCCGCGCTACCCCGTCAGCGCAACCGCCGCCTCCGGCGTGGCGACGTGGAAGCTGAAGCTCTCCTCGAGATACAGCCGCACCACCTCGCCGTCGTGCGAGTCGTAACCGATCGAGACGTCCTGGCCGCAGTCGAGGACGAAGTCGCCACCTCGCATGCTCAAGAGGACAGCTCCGGTCACGCCCGGCGCCCAGACGACCGGACCGTCGGTGATCGTGCGCAGGTGCTCCAGCAACGGATAGCCGCCGCCCTCGGCCGTCTCGATCACCTTGCGGTGGTACTCCCTGCCGAGCGCAAGCGCGTAGGGACTCGCGATTCCGCTCTCCAGGAGGAGCTCGACTGCGGCGGCGATCGCGTGCGGGTACTGCTCGGCGGACCCGGGGAGCGGGATCGGGGCGTGCGGCGAGCTCTCGGCGATGCCCTTGATGGCGCCCTGCCAGCCATGGAATACCGCGATGTTCTCGGCCACGGCGACCTGATGCGCAGCGTCGTCGAGCGGGGCGAGATCGGTGTCGTCGGCACCCCGGTCAGCGTCGCGCAGCTCCGCTCTCGACAGCTCGAAGTCAGCGCGCAGCTCGACGAGCGGCAGTACGCGCCGCCTGAGTCCTGACACCTCTTCGGACGGCGGCGATCCGAGCGGCTCCGTGCGCCCCAGGTTGGTCGCGGAGTGCTGCCATCCGTGTGGGCCGGAGAAGTCGACCAGCCTGCGCGTGGCGAGCGCCGGCTTGAGGCGGTCGCGCGCCTCCTGGTCGAGCTGCTCCCAGGTCGATTCGGTGATCGGAGCGTGCTCGCGAAGCAGGTGGTTCATGACGGGTCCTCCCGGAGGCTTCCAATTGCAAGCGAACCGTCGCCGGGCACATCGGCCGCATCGGCCGGCGGCGCGTCCGCCTCGGCTGGGGCGGCGGCGGCGCTTGGTGGGTCGTCGAGAAATTCCGCGGTCGGAGCGAAGAAGAGATTGCCTGTGACCGCCGTCGAGAAGTCAAGGATCCGGTCATAGGTGCCGGGCGGCTTCCCGATGAACATGTTCGTCAGCATCTGCTCGATCACGTCCGGGCTGCGCGCGTAGCCGATGAAGTAGGTGCCGAACTCCCCTGCTCCGACGCGCCCGAACGGCATGTTGAAGCGCACGATCTGCCGCTCCTCGCCGTCCTCGTCGACGATCGTGTTCAGCGCCACGTGCGAGTTCGCCGGCTTCAGCTCGTCGGGCAACTCGATGTCGCTGAGCTTCGTCCGGCCCATCGCCCGCTCCTGTTCCTCGACAGGCAGCGCATCCCAAGCGTCGAGATCGTGGAGGTACTTCTGAACGAGGACGTAGCTCCCGCCGGCGAACTGCGGATCCTCGTCACCGATCAGGACAGCCTCGAGCGCATCCCCTCCCTCCGGGTTCTCCGTGCCGTCCACGAAGCCGAGCAGATCGCGCTCGTCGAACGACCTGAACCCGTGCACCTCGTCGACGACGCGCGCGCTGCCGGCCAGCCGGCCCATCACCCGCTGCGCGAGCTCGAAGCAGAGGTCGAGCCGATGCGCACGGATGTGGAACAGCAGATCGCCGGGCGTGGCGGGCGCAGTGTGCCTCGCGCCCGAGACCTCCCCGAACGGATGCAGCTCGGCCGGACGCGGCCCACCGAAGAGCCGATCCCAGAGCGATGCGCCGACACCGACCACGCAGGTCAGGGAGCCCTCCGGGATCCGGAAGCCGACGGACCGCCTGAGCCCCGTCACATCCGCGAGCAGATCCCGGACCGTGGGCTCACCACCCGCATCCACCGTCACGGTGAGAAACATCGCCGCCTCACTGATCGGAGTCAGGATGGCGTCGGATCCCGTCGGTCCCATCACTGCGTTATATCTGCCGCGCGCCGCTCACGGTGCTTGACCTGCGGGGACCCCGCCGGATAGCGTCGGACGAAGCGTCGTTGCACTGGCAACGGCCTAGACTTCCGCCCAGTCGAAGAGGAGAGCTGGTGCGATGCCGGTCGTTCCCGCACGTGACATTCTGGACCGCGCTTTTGCCGAGCGATACGGGGTCGCCGCGATCAACGTCGTCGACGACCTGACGCTCGAGGCCGTGCTCGCGGCGGCCACCGATCTGGAAGCGCCGCTGATCGTTCAGACGTCGCTGAAGACGGTCAAATCGATCGGCGCCGACGCCTTCTACGCCATGTGGCGGGCGCGTGCCGACGCGGCGCCAGTGCCCGTGACCCTGCACCTCGACCACTGCCCCGACCGCGAGTGGATCTCGACCTGTCTTCAGACGGGCTGGAACTCGGTGCTGTTCGACGGTTCGGAGCTCGACGTCGCCGAGAACACGCGCCAGACGGTCGAGGTCGTCGCTGAGGCCGACGGCTACGGCGCGCAGGTCGAGGGCGAGATCGAAAGCGTGGTCGGGGTTGAGGACGACGTCGGTTCCGAGGAGGGCGGCGAGGTCCACCCGGTCGAGGTGTCGGCGGAGTTCATCGCCGCCACCGGCGTCTATTCGTTCGCGCCCGCCATCGGCACGGCGCACGGCCTCTACAAGGCCGCGCCGCACCTGATGCCGGAGCGCGTGAGCGAGCTCGTCGCGCTGCATCCGATCCCGATGGTCCTGCACGGCGGGACCGGGCTCTCGGACGAGCAGTTCAGCGACCTCATCTCGCGTGGCTGCGCCAAGGTCAACATCTCGACCGCGCTGAAGATCGCCTTCATCGAATCGCACAGGGAGTACCTCGAGGCGAACCCGGACAAGCACGACCCGCCCTCGCTTCTCAAGCACGTCCGGGCCGCCGTCAAGGAGATGGCCGAACGCCACATCCGGACGTTCGGCTCGGCCGGGAAGGCCCCGGCGGCCACCGCCGCGGGCGTGTGAGCGCGTGCCCGCGCTGATCTTCGACTGCGACGGCGTGCTCGCCGACACCGAGCGCGACGGCCATCGCCCGGCGTTCAACCAGACCTTCGAGGAGTCCGGGCTCGACGTGCGCTGGTCCGAGGCGGAGTACGGCGAGAAGCTGCGCATCGGGGGCGGCAAGGAGCGCATGGCCTCCCTGCTCACGGACGAGTTCGTGCGCGCGAACGACCTGCCCTCCGACCCCGACGGCCAGCGTGAGCTGCTCGCGGGCTGGCACCGTCGCAAGACCGAGCTCTACAAGGAGATGGTGCGCGCCGGGAAGCTCCCCGGCCGTCCCGGCGTCGCGCGCATCGTGGGCGAGGCCCTGAACGCAGGTTGGACGCTGGCGGTCGCCTCGACATCGGCCGAGGAGTCGGTGCGCGCGGTGCTCGAGCACGTCGTGGGCGAGGAGGACGCGTCCCGCTTCGCCGTCTTCGCCGGCGACATCGTGCCCGCCAAGAAGCCCGACCCGGCGATCTACCTGCTCGCCCTCGAGGAGCTCGGCGTGCAGCCCGCGGAGACGCTCGTGATCGAGGACTCCCGCAACGGCCTGCTCGCAGCGGTGGGCGCCGGCCTGCGCTGCGTCGTGACCGTCAGCAGCTACACCGCTGACGAGGACATGAGCGAGGCGACCCTCGTCGTCACGAGCCTCGGCGACCCCGGTACGCCGGCGCAGGTCCTCGCCAACCGCAGCGACGCCACCCCCGGCGAGCTCGTGACCCTGAACGACCTGCAGGACTGTCTGAGTGAATCACTGCCCCAGGAGGAGGCTGTATGAGCGATAGCGCGTTGGGCCGAACAGAGCTCGTCGTCCGGACGATCGCCCAGACCTCGGTCGACAACGAGACCTACTTCTGCGAGCTCGACGCCGTCGTCGGCGACGGCGACTTCGGCTACTCGCTCGCGCGCGGCTTCGAGATCGTCCTCAGCGACTGGGACGAGATCGAGTACGACAATCCCGGGGGCCTGCTCAAGAAGACCGCGCTGATCCTGACCAAGCGCATCGGCGGTACCTCCGGGCCGATCTGGGGGACCGCCTTCCTGCGCGCGGGAGCGACGCTCGGCGACAACGCCGAGCCGAGCGGGGAGGACGTGATCGCCGCGCTGCGCGCCGCGATCGAGGGCGTCAAGCAACGCGGGCAGACCGACCTCGGCGACAAGACGCTGCTCGACGCGCTCGTGCCCGCGGTGGACGAGCTCGAGAAGGCGATGGCGGAGGGGGCGCCGGACGCGCTCGCCCGCGCGGCGGCCACGGGGAGGGAGGCCGCCGAGGCAACCAAGGGCATGCTCGCCCAGCGCGGGCGCGCGAGCTACACGGGCGAGCGCAGCCGCGACTCCGTCGACGCGGGAGCGATCGGCGTGGCGGTGATGCTCGAGGAAGTGAGCAAGGCCTGGCAGGAGGCTGGACTCGAGCGGGCCTGACCGCTCCGCCCGTTGGGGCGGGGAGAACATCAGAGAGGAGACGCGGTGAAGAAGTTCGTCAACGACGCTCAGCAGTTCGTTCCCGAGATGCTGAAAGGCGTCGAGCTGGCCAACCCCGACACGCTTCGTTACGTGCCGGAGTACAACCTGATCATGCGCGCCGACGCGCCGCGCGACGACAAGGTGTCGATCGTGCAGGGCTCGGGCTCGGGTCATGAGCCCGCCCACGTGATGGCGGTCGGAAAGGGAATGCTCGACGCGGCCTGCCCGGGAGACGTCTTCGCGGCGCCGCCGTCGGACTACGTCTACGAGACGACCAAGCTGATGGCGAGCCCGAAGGGCGTGCTCCACATCATCAACAACTACACGGGCGACCGCATGTCCTTCGACATGGGCCGCGAGCTCGCCGAGGCCGAGGACATCAAGATCGCGACGATCATCGTCGACGACGACGTGGCGGTGAAGGACTCGACCTACACGGTCGGGCGCCGCGGGGTGGCTGGCAACTTCTTCGTGATCAAGGCGGTCGGTGCGGCGTCCGAGGACGGCGCCGAGCTCGAGGAGCTGGTCGAGCTGGGCAACCGCGTCAACTCGGTCACGCGCACGATGGGCATGGCGCTCACCTCGTGCACGCCGCCGGCCAAGGGCGCTCCGCTGTTCGAGCTCGGCGACGACGAGATGGAGATGGGCGTCGGCATCCACGGCGAGCCCGGGCGCCGGCGCGAGAAGCTCGCCGACGCCAACGCGATCACCGACGAGCTGCTCGACGCGGTCGTGACGGACCTGCCCTACGAGTCGGGCGACGAGGTCGCCCTGATGATCAACGGGCTCGGCGGCACGCCGATATCCGAGCTCTACATCGTCTACGGACGGGCGCACCAGCAGCTCGCCGACCGCGGGGTCAACGTCACCCGCAGCTACGTCGGCGAGTACTGCACGTCGCTCGACATGGCGGGTGCCTCGCTCACCCTGGTCAAGCTCGACGATGAGCTCAACAGGCTCTTCGACGCGCCCGCGGAGGTGGCGGTCCGGATCTTCTGAGCCGGTTCAGCGCTCCCAGCGCTGGCTGATCTCCTGCCAGCTCGGCGCCCGCCCGGGCAGATCGCCTGTACGCGATCCATGGAGGGCGTCGAGCTGGAGCGTCAGGTAGCGCCGGCGCAGCTCACTCGTGCGCTCCTCGTCACCGAGGCGGAGGGCGGAGAGTTGCTCGAAGACGCACGAGAGGTCCTCCGTTGCGACGTCCGGTCGGAGGGCACCGGCCGCCCTCGCTCGCTCGACCACCTGGACGGTGAGCTCGTGAGCCCTCTGCGCTTCGCGGCGAAGCTCGTCGGTCGGCTCGAACGTGCCGGCCAGCCGGATCGTCAGGGCGTGCGTGTCCGCGTCCACGACGCGGCGCATGAACTCGGCGAAGGCGGTCCAGGGGTCGCCGCGGTCGGCCACGGCCGCCTCGGCCGCGGCGACATAGCGCGCGAGGCCGTCCGCGCACAGCAGCCGCAGCAGCTCCTCCTTGTTCTCGTAGCGCCGGTAGACGGCGCTGATACCGACGCCGGCCTGCTCGGCGACGGCCGAGATCGGCGCGTCCGGGTCGGCAACGAACACCGCGCGCGCGGCCTCGAGGATCCGCACGTCGTTGCGCGCCGCCTGGGCGCGTCGGCCGCTCAGCGGCGCGGACTCGCTCGCATCCATGCTTCACACGGTAGCGACGGAACAAACTGTTCCGTTCTGATAGAATTGGAACAGAACTATCCGTTCCACAACAGGAGAGCGAATGACCGACGTTGCTGAGGGCACCGAGCGAGAGATCCGGCCGTTCCAGATCGACATCCCGCAGGCCGACCTCGACGACCTGCAGGACCGCCTGGACCGGACCCGCTGGGCCGAGGAGCTGCCGGCCGACACGTTCGCGGCGGCCACCCAGACCGGACCGGTGGCGCCGGGCTGGGAGTACGGCGTTCCGCTCGAGTACGTGAAGGACCGGGTCGACTACTGGCGCGACGGCTACGACTGGCGCGAGTGGGAGCAGAGGCTCAACGGCTACCCGCAGTACACGACGACGATCGACGGGCAGGACATCCACTTCGTGCACGTGCGCTCGCCGGAGCCGGACGCGCTGCCGCTGGTCCTCACCCACGGCTGGCCAAACTCCTTCGTCGAGTACCTGGAGCTGGTCGGCCCGCTCACAGACCCGCGCAGCCATGGAGGCGATCCGGCCGACGCCTTTCACGCGGTGATCCCCTCGATCCCCGGGTTCGCGTTCTCAGGCCCGACGCGCGAGCCCGGGTGGAACCGCTACCGCACCGCCCGGGCGTGGGCCGAGCTGATGGAGCGGCTCGGCTATGACCGCTACGGGACCCACGGCAACGACGCCGGCGCCTACGTGGCTCCCGAGGTCGCCCGCATCGCGCCGGACGCGGTCGTCGGCGTTCACGTCAACCAGATCTTCTCGTTCCCCTCAGGCGACCCCGCCGAGTTCGAGGGGATGACCGAGGACGAGCTCCGGCACCTCGGCTTCCTTCAGAAGTTCGACGAGGAGATGTCGGCCTTCGCGAAGCTGCAGGCAAGCAAGCCGCAGAACCTCGCCCATGCCCTGGCCGACTCGCCCGCCGGACAGCTCGCCTGGATCGGCCAGCTGCTCGGGACGGCGGTGAGCCGCGACGTCCTTGTCACGAACGCCGCCATCTACTGGTTCACCAACACGGGTGCGTCGTCGGGCCGCTTCTACTACGAGGACGCCCACGCCGAGCATCCGGCCGAGCCGACCACCGCCCCCACCGGCCTGGCGAGCTTCGCGTTCGACTTCAAGCCGTTGCGCCGCTTCGCCGAGCGCGACCACGCGAACATCGTCTCCTGGAACGAGTACGACCGCGGCAGCCATTGGGCGGCGCACGACGCGCCCGACCTGCTGCTCGACGACATCCGCCAGTTCTTCCGCCGGTTGCGCTGACGCCGTCCCGGGCACCAAAGGAGCATGACCTTCGCGGAACACGAGGAGGAGCGGCCGGCCCGCGATCCTCACCACGCCCTGAACAACCCGATTGACGACCCCGACGAGACCGAATGGCCCGACCCGTACGAGAAGCGCCCGGATCCGCGCGGCGAGCCAGGGCCGGGCGGGCCGAGCACGAGCGAACCGCATCCGTCACAGGACATCGAGGCCGACCCGGCCGAGCCACCCGAGCGCGACCGCCTCGACCAATAGGCGTCCACGGACGCCGCGAGCCTGCCGCTACCATCGTCGGGCTGTTACGGCGAGGTAGCTCAGTTGGTAGAGCACACGACTGAAAATCGTGGTGTCGCCAGTTCGATTCTGGCCCTCGCCACTGGGTCCAGAGCAGGATTGCGCCCGCCCGCCGCGCACCGAGGTGCGCAGATGGGCAACGGATAGGGCACACGGCGGTCGAACAGCCCAGGCTGCCCGACCGGCCCGTCCTGCCTGGCTGCGATCCATACCGCGCGCTGTGCCCTAGTGCTATTCGTCCGGAGCGAGCGTTGCAGCCAGGTGCGCGGAGACGCTCGCCATCGCATCAGAGCGACAGCGACCCGCTTGCGGCCACTCAAACGCACGCCTAGGGGTTGCGGACCGCCCACGTCGCTCTCGAAGCCCGGGGTGCGCGTTCAGAATGTCTTGGGGCTATGTCTGCCGAATTCATCGGGCGGGAGGACGAGCTTGCCTCGATCGAGGCCTTCCTCGAGCGGTCCGAGCAGGCCCCTTCCGCGCTGGTGCTCGTGGGCGAGGCTGGGATCGGCAAGACAGCGCTATGGCGGATGGGGGTGGAGCGCGCTCGGGAGCGCCGGGCCAGGGTGCTCTCTGCACGCGCCGTTGAGGCCGAGGCCGCGCTCTCGTTCCTAGGGCTCTCCGACCTGCTCGCGGGAGTGGTCGACGAGGTGCTGCCCTCGCTCACCGCCCCGCGGCGGCGGGCGCTCCAGGTGGCGCTCCTCTTGGCCGAGCCGGGCCGCGATATCCCTGACCCGCGCGCCATCGGACTCGCTGTCCTCGACAGCCTGCGGGCGCTCGCCGCGGGCGGCCCAGTGGTCGTCGCGGTTGACGACCTCCAGTGGTTCGATCGGTCCTCAGCGGCGGTGCTCCAGATCGCGCTTCGGCGACTGCGCGGCGAGCCGGTCGGCTTCCTGGCGACCGCTCGGCCCTGGCCCGCGAGCGACATTCTGGTAGAGGTCGATCGCTGGTTCCCGGAGGGTGCGGTCGAGCGGCTCTCTGTCGGTCCGCTCAGCCTCGGCGCGCTCTTCAAGCTGCTCAGGGGCCGACTCGGGCTTGAGCTGTCCCGACCGGAGCTCGTGCAACTGCGCGACGTGACGGGTGGAAACGCCTTCTTCGCGCTCGAGCTTGGCCGCGACCTGGCGACCACGAGACCCGCCTCCGGTCGACCTCTTCGGGTCCCCGGCACGCTGAGGCAGCTCCTCGGCGAGCGTCTTGATGGATTGCCCGCCGAGACGCGCGAGGTACTCCTGACAGCGGCGGCACTCGCCCGGCCGACCGTGGCGGTGCTCGCGGCAGCCCACGGCGACACCGAGCAGGTCACCGACGCGCTCGAACGGGCTGCCCGCGCCGGGGTCCTCGAGGTCGAGGACGCGCGAGTGCGTTTCGTCCATCCGCTGCTCGCCTCCGTGTGCTACGAGCAGGCGCCGCCTTGGAGGCGCCGCGCCGCGCACGGGCGGCTCGCCGCGGCCGTCGACGAAGAGGAGGAGCGAGCGCGGCACCTCGCGCTCGCCGCCGAGCACCCCGATGCGGGCGTCGCCTCTGCGCTCGATGCCGCCGTCGCCGGCGCCATCGCTCGCGGGGCACCGGCGGCGGGAGCCGAGCTCTCCGAGCTCGCCTCGGAGCTGACCCCGCCCGAGGACAGCCAGGCGCGACGTGCGCGACGTCTCGCGGCGGCCGAAGCGCATCGGCTGGCGGGCGATCGCGAGCGGGCCGGCGCGATCCTCGAGGAACTCCTGCCCGACGTGCTCCCCGGTGCGGAGCGCGCCGACGTCCTCTTCGCACTCGCGCGCGGGCGCCGGGCCGACCTGCCCACCATCGCCGAGCGGTGCGAGGAGGCGTTACGAGAGGTCGGGGACGACCACACACGTGCCGCGGAGATCCTCGCTTTCCTCAGCTGGACACGCCTGCTCGAGGGACGGGTCCGGGCCGCCCTCGCTCACGCCCGCGCTGCGCTCGAGCACGCGGAGCAGCTAGATGACCCGGAGCTGCTCGCGCGGGCGATCGCGAGGGTCGCGATGGCGGAGACCTGGACCCTCGACGTCACACCGGGCCTACTCGAGCGCGGCGTGGCTGTCGAGGAGCGTCTCGAGCGGCCGCTCGAGTTTCACGAGAGCCCGAGCGTGACGCTCGCACGGCGGCTCATGTGCCTCGCCCAGTTCGACGCCGCGCATCCGATCCTCGAGGCTGCCGAGGGCAAGGCGATGGCGCGCGGGGACGAAGGCACGCGCGGGCACGTGCTCTTCCACCTGTTCCAGGTGGACTGGTTCACGGGGCGGTGGGAGGCGGCCGGCCGTCACGCCTCGGCCGCGCTCGAACTCGCCGACCAGCTGCGCGACGAGCAGTTTCGAGGGATCGCCCTCTACGCGCAGGCGCTGCTCGGGGCCCACCTCGGGCAGGTCGCGCCCGCGCGTGCCGCGGCCCAGGAGGCGCTGTCGATCTCGGAGGCGATCTCGGACGCATTGTTTGGCGTTCAGACCCGCACCGTGCTGGGTTTCCTCGAGCTCTCGCTTGGCGATTTCGACGCGGCGGACCGGTGCCTGCGCGAGCTCCCCGTCTGGCTCGTCGCACACGGTTGGAACGAGCCCACGGACTTTGCCTGGACGAACGCGATCGAAGCGGCGATCGGCATCGGGGCGCTCGACCGCGCACGCTCCTACCTCGAGCAGTACGAGGAGCGAGCGGAGCGCTCCGCGAGCCCCTGGGCGCTCGCCACAGCCGCCCGTGACCGTGGCCTCCTGGCCTCCGTGGAGGGGGATCTCGACCTCGCCTTGGCCGCGCTCGACCGCGCCGTCACCGAGCACGAACGTATGCGCTGTCCGTTCGAGCGCGGCCGCTCCCTGCTCGTCCTCGGCTCGGTCCGGCGCCGGGCGCGACAGAAGCGCGCCGCGCGCGAGGCGCTCGAGCAGGCGCTCGGGATCTTCGACGAGCTTGGGGCGAGCCTGTGGGCGCAGCGGGCAGGCGAAGAGCTCGAGCGCATAAGCGGCCGGCGGCCCGGCTCGGGACAGCTGACCGCGACCGAAGCAGCGGGTCGCCTCGCTCGCGGCACAGGGGCTCGCGAACAAGGAGATCGCCTCAGCCCTGCATATGAGCGTGCACACGGTCGAGGCGCACCTGTCGCGTACCTACCGGAAGCTCGGCGTCCGCTCGCGCACGGCACTGGCCGGGCGGCTCGCGGCATCGGGAGAGCGGATGGTGGAGGAGTAGCGGGCCCAAAGTGTGGGGCTTTCCAGGATTTCCCCGCCGGCCGGTTGGGCGTAGCGTTGGCCCATGGTCTACGTCGTCGAGCGCTACCTGCCGGGTGTCTCCAGCTCCGAGCTGCAACGCGCTCTCGTGGTGCTGAGACGAACGACTCGGGAGATGCGCGGCGAGGGGACCCCGGTTCGCTATCTGGGGTCGACCATCGTGCCCGACGACGAGGCGTGCTTCTGCGAATTCGAGGCGCCGTCGCAAGCGGCGGTTGCCGAGGCGAACCGGCGCGCAGGCGTGGCCTTCGACCGCATTGTCCCCGCGGTCGCCGTCTCGCCCGCGGCCAGGAGAATCAATGATGTCTAGCGCGACTACAGCTGACTCCGTCCAGTTGCTCGGGGAGGCGTTCTCTGGGACTGTCCTCGTTCCGGGCGATCCCGGTTACGACGAGGCCCGGCGCATTCACAACCGCTTGATCGACAATCGTCCGGCGGTGATCGCGCGATGCCTGCACACGGCGGACGTCGTGGACGCTGTGAACCTCGGCAGGGAGGAGGGCCTCGAGGTCTCGGTGCGCGGCGGCGGCCACAACGTTGCCGGCAAGGCGGTCACGGACGGGGGGCTGATGATCGACCTCTCGCTCATGAAAGGCATCCACGTCGACCCGGCGCGACGGACTGTCCGCGCGCAGGCCGGCGTCAGGGTCGGTGAGCTCGACCGTGCCGCCGCCGCCTTTGGGCTAGCGTCCCCGAGCGGCGTCATCTCGCTCACCGGGATCGCGGGCCTCACCCTCGGCGGGGGTATCGCCTGGCTGATGGGCAAGTACGGGATGGCCGTCGACAACCTTCTCTCCGCCGAAGTCGTGCTCGCGTCCGGCGAGGTTGTCACCGCGAGCGAGGACAGCGATCCCGACCTGTTCTGGGCGCTTCGCGGGGGCGGCGGCAACTTCGGCGTCGTTACCTCATTCGAGTTCCGGGCGCACCCGGTCGCGAGCGTCCTCGGCGGTGTGGTGCTGCATCCCCTCGAGGCCGCCCCGCAACTCTTCTCGTTCTACCGCGACTTCGCCGCCGAGCTCCCGGACGAGCTGTCGACCCAGGCCGTCTTCGTGCATGCGCCCGATGGATCGGGGACCAAGCTCTGCGGAGTCGCCGTCTGTCACGCGGGCGACGACGCCGACCGAGCCGAGGCCGACGTTCGCGCGCTGCGCGAGTTCGGCTCGCCGGTCGTGGACATGCTCCAGCGCATGCCGTACCCCGTCGTGAACACAGGGGTCGACTGGCTGTTTCCGGGCGCATTCAACTATTGGAAGTCGGCCTTCTTCTCCGAGCTCTCAGATCGGGCCGTCGAGGTGCTGGTCAGGGCGTTCGAGCGGGCGCCCAGCGAGCTCTGCGTGCTCGCCCTCGAGGACTTCCACGGCGCGGTCACGCGGGTCGCCCCCACGGCCACCGCCTACCCGCACAGGGAGCCTGGCTACAACCTCCTGCTGATCTCCCAATGGACCGACCCCGCCGACGCAGAGACAGGAATCGCCTGGGCGCGCGAGTCCTTCGACGCGCTGTCCCCGTACTTGGCGGATCGCTCCTATACGAACTACCTGTCGGCCGACTCGCACGACCGCGTCCGCCACGCCTACGGCCCCAACTACGAACGGCTCCTCGAGCTCAAGCGGCGCTACGACCCGGACAACCTGTTCAGGCTCAACCAGAACCTCGATCCGAACGGTCGAGCCTGACCGGGCCCGCGCCAAGACAACGTTCACCGCTGCTGCAGTGCTGGAGCCGGGTGGGATGACCAACAGGATCGATGTCGTGATCGTTGGCGCCGGCCAAGCCGGCCTCGCGGTCAGCCACGAGCTCACGCGTGCGGGCACTGCCCACGTCGTGCTCGAGAGGGGCCAGGTGGGGCAAAGCTGGCGAGGGCGCTGGGACAGCTTCTGTCTGGTCACTCCGAACTGGTTCCTGGGGCTCCCCGGCTATCCCTACGACGGCGGCGACCCCGACGGCTTTATGCCCCGCGATGAGGTCGTGTCGTACCTCGAGCGCTACGCGGCAGGGTTCGAAGCGCCGGTGCGAACAGGCATCGAGGTGATCTCGCTGCGGCCGGGGCCCGACGGCGGTTTCCTCCTGGAGACCTCGGCCGGGCAGATCGCGGCGCGGACGGTGGTCCTCAGCACCGGCGCCTACCAGCGGCCCCACCGACCGGCCGCAGCGTCGACGCTGCCTACTGACCTGCTTCAGATCGATATCGAGGAGTACCGCAACCCGGCGGACCTCCCTGCCGGCGCGGTGCTGGTGGTCGGGAGCGGCCAGTCCGGCTGCCAGATCGCCGAGGAGCTCCACGAGGCCGGCCGCGACGTGTTCCTGGCCTGTGGGCGGGCTTCGTGGTTTCCCCGCAGACTGGGCGACCGAGACCTCGCTTGGTGGGCGCTCGAGACGGGTTTCCTCGACGCGCCGCTCAGCTCGCTGCAAAGCCCGGCCGCTCGGCTCGCCGCCAACGTGCAGGCGACGGGGGCCGGCGGCGGCCACGACCTCCACTACCGGACGCTGCGGAAGCTGGGCGTCACCCTGCTCGGTCACTTCCTCGGCGCCGACGGCCGCCACGCCCGCTTCGCGCCGGACCTCGGCGAGAGCGTCGCCTGGGGCGATGAGCGGAATGCGCAACTCATGGATCTGGTCCGAAAGCTGGTCACCAAACGCGGCCTGCCGCTGCCGGAGATCCCAGAGCCGGAACCGTTCAACAGCGAAGCGCCCGAGGAACTGAACCTGAGCGGCTTCGGTGCGGGCGTATTCGCGGGAGGCTTTCGGCCCGACTACGAGTCCTGGGTCCGCGTCCCGGGAGCGTTCGACGAGCTCGGCTTCCCGGTCCACGAGGAAGGGGCCAGCACGGTCGCCCCGGGGCTCTACTTCGTCGGCGTCCACTTCCTCCGCAAGCGCAAGTCAGCGCTCTTAAACGGGGTAGGCGAAGACGCCGCCATCGTCGCCCGCCAGATCGCCACGCGATAAGTCCAACCAGCCACGTGAGCTTGCCAACCACTGCAGGCTCGCCGGTGGGGATCGATCAA
>CAVTZF010000034.1:0-56598 GCA_963739095.1 uncultured Thermoleophilaceae bacterium | reverse complement strand
GCTGAGCTCACGCTCTACCGCTCGACGCTGCGCCCGCAGGGCGCCCTCTACGAGCCGCTCGCCAGGGCACCGGCCGCTAGCGTCCAGCGGCAGTGAGCCCGCTGTACGAGACGGCCGTGCGGCCTCTGCTGTTCCGGCTCGATCCGGAGCGGGCGCACGAGCTCGCGCTCAGGAGCTCCGCGCTCGCCGGGCGTGCCGCTCCCGTCCGCGGGCTCGCGCACCGCGCGTTCGCCGGCGCCGACGCGGGGCTGGGGGTGGAGCTCGGCGGGCTGTCGTTCAAGAACCCGCTCGGCCTGGCGGCCGGCTTCGACAAGAACGGGCGCGCGCTCCCGCTGCTCGCCGAGCTGGGCTTCGGGCACCTGGAGATGGGCTCGGTGTCTGCGCAGCCCTCCGACGGCAACCCGCGCCCGCGGCTCTTCAGGCTGCCGGAGGACGACGCCATCGTCGTGAGCTACGGGGTCCCGAACGAGGGTGCCGAGGCCGTTGCGGCGCGCCTCGACCGACAGCGGCTGCCCGTCCCGCTCGGCGTGAACCTCGTGAAGACGAACGATCCCCGGCTGCCGGCCGCAGAGCCCGGCGTCTACGAGGACTACGCGCGCTCATTCGCGCTGCTGCAGCGCCGCGCCGACTACGTGGCGCTCAACATGAGCTGCCCCAACTCGGCGGGCGACCGAGATTTCTTCGACGACCTGCCGCGCATCGCGCTGCTGCTGACGGCGCTCGCGGAGCAAAAGCCGCGCCTGCCGGTGATTCTCAAGCTCAAGCCGACGACCGACGCGGGCGTGCTGCGCGAGACCGTGGCGATCGCCGACGACTTCCCGTTCGTGGCGGGTTTCGCGATCAACCTGCCCGCCGGAAAGCCCGACGTGCTGCGGCTGAGCGCGCCGCGCGACGCGGCTCGAGGGGATGCCGGGCGCCGTCGGCGGGCGGCCGGTCGAGGCCTTCGTCAACGACGTCCTGCGGCTGCTCTACGGGATCACGGGCGGCGGCGGGCGCTACGGCCTGATCGCCGCGGGCGGGGTCTTCACGGCGGAGGACGCGTACCGGAAGATCCGCCTGGGCGCGTCGCTCGTGCAGCTCTACACCGCGCTCGTCTATCGGGGCCCGGGGATCGTGAAGGAGATCCTGGGCGGCCTGACGGCGCTGCTCGAGCGCGACGGGGCGAAGCGGGTGGCGGACGTCGTCGGCGTGGACGCGGCGTAATGCCCTCGATTCCGTTGCCCGACCCTCCGCTGTCCGACGCCGAGCTGCGTCTGCGGCCGTGGTCGCTTGGGGATGTGCCCGCCGTGACCGCCGCCTGCCAGGACCCGGAGATCTCGCGCTGGACCGTGGTCCCGCACGACTACACCGATCAGCATGCGACCGAGTTCATCGCCACGCGTGAGTCGGACCGCCTGGCCGGGCGGGAGCTCGCGCTGGCGGTCGTGGACCCCGGCGACGCCCTGCTCGGAGCGATCGGGATGTCGAACTTCGACTGGCACGACCACAGGGGTGAGATCGGCTACTGGATGGCGCGTGAGGCTCGCGGACACGGGCTCGGCACGCGCGCGGTGCGCCTGGTCTCGCGCTGGGCGATCGACGCGCTGGCGCTCGAGCGCGTCGAGTTGCTCGCGAACCCCGCGAACGACGCGTCGCAGCGGCTGGCCGAGCGCGCCGGCTTCACGCGCGAGGGACTGCTGCGCCGCTATCGAACCCGGCACGGCGCGCGCGAGGACCTCGTGATGTTCTCGCTGCTGCCCGAGGACCTGTGATGCGCCTGCACCCGGCGGCGGAGCAGGGCTTCGCGCGGGCGGCCGGGGAGTACCGGCGCGGGCGACCGGGCTATCCGCGGCTTGCGATCGAGTACCTCGCGGAGCGGCTCGCGCTGGGGCCGGGCCGCACCGTTGTCGACCTCGCCGCGGGGACCGGCGCCCTGACGCGACCGCTGCTGGAGCTGGGCTGCGAGGTCATCGCGGTGGAGCCCGTGGCCGAGATGCGAGCCGAGCTGCCTGCCGGGGCGCACGCGCTGGACGGGACGGCGGAGCGGATGCCGCTGCGCGACGGCGCCGCCGACGCCGTGACCGTCGCCCAGGCCTTCCACTGGTTCGACGGCGACGCAGCGCTCGCCGAGATCCACCGCGTCCTGCGCCCGGGCGGAGGGCTCGCCCTCATGTGGAACAAGCGGGTTCTCGAGGATCCGGTCAACCAGGCGATCGAGCAGCTCGTGGCGCCTCACCGCGCGAGCACCCCCACGCATCGGGGCGATTGGCGTGCCGCCTTCGAGCGAACCACGCTGTTCGGTCCACTCGAGGAGCGCCGGTTCACGAACGAGCACGTCCAGGACGCCGACGGCCTTGCCGATCGCGTCGCCTCGATCAGCTTCATCTCGTCGCTGCCCGCGGACGAGCGTTCGCGGGTCGTCGCCGCCGCGCGCGAGCTCGCCGCGGACGGCCCAGTGACCGTCCCGTACCGGACGGAGGTCCTCATCTGCGACCGGCGCGGCTGACGCCGCTGGAGCCCATAGCGCTTGCACGGGGGCGAACGTCTGTCCGATCCGACTCCTACGTTGTGACCTCAAGAGCTTCGAGGAGAACACAGCATGGACAAGGAGCAGCAAAAGGCCGCGCAGGCGCGCGAGGCTGCGCTGAAGGGCGCACTCACGCAGATCGAGCGCCAGTTCGGCCAGGGATCGATCATGAAGATGGGGGACGACGCCTACCAGGTGCGGGTGGCCGCCGTCCCGACGGGCGCCATGTCACTCGACCTGGCGCTCGGCGTCGGCGGGCTGCCGCGCGGGAGGATCGTGGAGATATTCGGCCCGGAGTCCTCCGGAAAGACGACGCTGCTCTACCACGTGCTCGCCAACGCCCAGAAGATGGGCGGCATCTGCGCGTTCATCGACGCCGAGCACGCGATGGACCCGGCGTACGCCAAGCGCATCGGGGTCGACGTCGACGAGCTGCTCGTCTCGCAGCCCGACCACGGCGAGCAGGCGCTCGAGATCGCGGACCTGCTGATCCGCTCGGGCGCCGTCGACATCGTGGCGATCGACTCGGTGGCGGCGCTCACGCCGAAGGCCGAGCTCGAGGGCCAGATGGGCGACCAGACCGTCGGCCTGCAGGCGCGCATGATGTCCCAGGCGATGCGCAAGCTCGCCGGCAACCTGAACCGCGCCAACACGCTGTGCGTCTTCACCAACCAGATCCGCGAGAAGGTCGGCGTGATGTTCGGCTCGCCGGAGACGCAGCCGGGCGGGCGCGCGCTCAAGTTCTACTCGTCGCAGCGCCTCGACATCCGGCGCATCGAGACCCTCAAGGAGGGCACCGAGGCGGTCGGCAACCGCGTGCGCGTCAAGGTCGTCAAGAACAAGGTCGCGGCGCCCTTCCGCCAGGCCGAGTTCGACATCGAGTACGGCCAGGGGATCTCGAGCGAGGGCTGCATCCTCGACCTCGGGATCGAGCACGGGATCGTCCAGAAGTCGGGCTCGTTCTTCTCCTACGGGGACGAACGGCTCGGCCAGGGTCGCAACAACGTCAAGGGCTACCTGCGCGAGAACCCGGCCGTGGCGGGCGAGATCGAGCGCAAGATCTACGACGCGCTCGGGGTCGAGCCGGCCACGGCGCCGCTGGCGGCGGTCGACCAGGACGCGGACGAGGCCGGCGAGCCCGGCGAGCCCGAGGAGGCGGCGGCGCCCGCCGCCGAGGATCGCGAGGCGGCCTGAGCGCGGTCCCCGGACGATCGAGGTAGTCATGGACGACGACCTCGACCAGGGCCTCGGCGCTGAGCCGGATGGGCCGGGCGCGCCGCCGCGCCGGTCCGAGTCGGAGCGGGCGATCGACCTCGCCTACAAGGCGGTGGCGCGGCGCGAGCGGACCGTCGCGGAGCTCCGCACCGCGCTCGAGCGCAGGCGCGTCGAGCCCGACGCGATCGAGGTGGCGGTCGAGGAGCTGAGCGCGTCCGGCTTCCTCGACGACGCGCGCTACGCCGTGCGCTTCGCCGAGGACAAGCGCGAGCTCGCCCAGTGGGGCTCGGAGCGCATCGCCCGCGAGCTGACCCGGCGCGGCGTCGCGCCGGAGCTGATCGAGGCGGCGCTCTGCGACCGCACCGAGCAGGCCGAGCTCGGCACGGCGCTCACCCTGCTGGAACAGCGCTTCCCGGCCCCGCCGGCGGACGACCGCGAGCGCGACCGCGCCTGGCGGCTGCTGGTCCGGCGGGGCTATGCGCCGGAGGTCGCCTACGAGGCCGTCAGGGCGCTCGGGCGACGGCCTCGCGCAGCCTGAGAAAGCGGATGCCATGGCGCGTCCCCCTGCCGCCGACAGCCTTGGTTCGCTGGTTGCGAGTGACCCCCCGGAGGGTTACCCTCCTGTGAACGCGGCCGGCACGGCCGCCGTGAGACAAAAGACGAGCAAATCGCCTGATTCTTCAGTGATCGTGGTACGGATAAACGCACATAGGCCCCTCGGAAGGAGCGTTCGAGAGGGTCCCTAGGCCGCAGTCAGCGCGCGCCATAGGGAGGCGCGTGCTTCGCTCCCCGGCGACGTCTGGTGTCTTGCGGCCCCGAGCCGCACCGCTCACCCAACTTGGATGAGACCGGCGCTCTGCGCCGGAACGAGGAGACCGGAATGGAGATCGTGTTGGCGGCACTGGTCGCGGCGGGGGTCGCGGTGGCGGTCGTCCTGCTCGTGCAGCGGCCGCGCGCGGTGCAAGCCGGGGCCGGAGCTGTTGCCGCGCCGGAGCGCGGCACCGTGGCCGACGCGGGGTCGCGGGCGCGCAGCGACGGACTCGAGGAGGAGCTGGTCGCGCGTCGCAGCGAGATCGCGCGCGTCGAGGAGCGCCTGCACGCGAAGGAGAGCTCGCTCGACGTCAAGGTGCAGCAGCTGGCGGAGCGTGAACGCTCGCTCGAGGACCGCTCCCGCAACATCGACCACGCGCGCGAGGAGCTGAAGGACGCGAAGGGCCGTCAGCTGCGTGAGCTCGAGCGTGTCGCGGGCCTGAGCGCGGGCCAGGCCAAGCAGATGCTGATGCGCGCGCTCGAGGACGACCTGCGCCACGAGAGCGCGCGACTCATCCGCCAGGTCGAGGAGGAGACGCGCCGCGACGCCGACCGGCGCGCGCGCAGCATCCTCGCGGCCGTGATGCAGCGCGTGGCATCGGGCCACGCGGTCGAGACCACGGTGTCGGTCGTGGAGCTCAAGTCGGACGAGCTCAAGGGCCGCATCATCGGCCGTGAGGGCCGCAACATCCGCACCCTCGAGACGCTCACCGGGATCGACTTCATCATCGACGACACGCCCGGAGCCGTGCTCCTGTCCGGCTTCGACGGCGTCCGCCGCGAGATCGCGCGGCTGACGCTCGAGCGGCTCCTGCAGGACGGCCGCATCCACCCGGCCCGGATCGAGGAGTCATACCACCAGGCGAAGTCGGAGATCGACCAGCACATCGTCGAGGTGGGGGAGCAGGCCGTGTTCGAGGCGAACGTCGGCTCCATCCACCCGGAGCTCGTCAAGCTGCTCGGCAAGCTCCGCTTCCGCACGAGCTATGGCCAGAACGTGCTCCACCACTCGATCGAGTGCGCGCGGCTCGCCTCGATGCTCGCCGACGAGCTCGGTGCCGACCCGCGTGTGGCCGCGCGGGCGGCGCTCCTGCACGACATCGGCAAGAGCGTGTCGCATGAGACCGAGGGCCCGCACGCGCTCGTCGGCGGTGAGCTGGCGCGGCGCTACAAGGAGTCCGAGGCCGTGGCGCACGCGATGGAGGCCCATCACAACGAGGTCGAGCTGCAGACGGTGGAGGCGGTGATCGTCCAGATCGTCGACGCGCTGTCGGGCGCGCGGCCGGGTGCGCGCGGCGAGTCGCTCGAGCAGTACGTCAAGCGCCTCCACGAGCTCGAGGCGATCGCGACCCGCCACGAGGGCGTCGACAAGGTCTACGCGATGCACGCGGGCCGCGAGGTGCGCGTGATCGTCCACCCGGCGGAGATCGACGACGACGCCGCGGCGCTGCTCTCGCATCAGATCGCCCGGGACGTCGAGAAGGAGCTCGAGTACCCCGGCCAGATCAAGGTCACGGTGATCCGCGAGAGCCGCGCCACCGACTACGCGAAGTGAGTCAGCCGAGCTCGGCGACGAGCCGTTTCGGGGCCACCAACCGGTAGGCCTCGACGACGAGCCCTTCGACCTCGTCCCAGTCCGGCTTGGGGGAGTCGAGCCATAGCCCGATCCAGCCGCGCGAGCCGAGATAGGCGGGAACGAAGAAGCGATCTGGGCGCTCCTCCGCGAGGCGAGAGGCCTCGCCCTGCGCGCCCTTGCAGTTGAGCGCAAGCCGGCCGTCGCCGTGGTGATCGTCGAGGAACCAGGCGAACCGGCGTCCGCGCACCGTGAAGCCGAGGTGCTCGCTCGCCGCCCGTCTCGACCTCGGCCTCCGGCAGGCTGGTGCAGAGCTTCGTCAATCGCTCACGCACCGTCGCCACGTGCCCAAGGCTATCCTCGGCTCGGCGTGAAGTCGTACCACCTCACAACCTTCGGCTGCCAGATGAACGAGCACGACTCCGAGCGCATGAAGGGCATGCTCGAGTCACTCGGCTACAGCGAGGTGGACAGCCGCGAGCAGGCGGATCTGATCCTGTTCAACACCTGCTCGATCCGCGAGAAGGCGGACAACCGCCTGGTCGGCCACCTCGGCGAGGCGAAGCGCCTCAAGGCGGGCGACCCGGAGCGCGTGATCGGGATCGGCGGCTGCTGGTCGCAGTCGATGAAGGAGCGCGTGTTCGATCTGTTCCCGTTCGTGGATGTGGCGTTCGGCCCCGGCCAGGTGCACAAGCTCGCCGAGTTCCTGACGAGCGACAGCATCACCGCGCAGGGCTTCTTCGAGTTCGAGGGCTTCACCGGCCATCTGCCGATGAAGCGGGCGCGCGAGTTCCAGGCGTGGGTCCAGATCTCGGTCGGCTGCAACTGCGCCTGTTCGTACTGCATCGTGCCGTCGACGCGCGGGCGCGAGGTGTCGCGGCCGGCCGACGAGATCGTGCGCGAGGTGGAGCGGGTGGCCGCCGACGGGGTGCGCGAGGTCACGCTGCTTGGCCAGAACGTCTGCAGCTACGGGCGTGACCTGCCCAAGGGCGCGAAGTCGACCTTCGCCGAGCTGCTCGCCACGGTCGACGCCATCGACGGCATCGAGCGCATCCGCTACACGAGTCCGCACCCGAAGGACATCCGCGCCGACGTGATCTCCGCGCACGCCGAGCTGCCGAGCGTCTGCGAGCACATCCACCTGCCGCTCCAGTCGGGCTCCAGTCGCATCCTCAAGGCGATGCGGCGCACCTACAACCGCGAGCGCTACCTCGACCGAGTGGCGATGATCCGCGAGCTCGTCCCCGATTGCGCCCTGACCACGGACATCATCGTCGGCTTTCCGGGCGAGACCGAGGCGGACTTCGAGGAGACGATGGAGGTCGTCGACGCGGTCGGCTACGACTCGGCGTTCACCTTCATCTACTCGCCCCGGCGCGAGACCGTGGCGGCGGAGCTGCCCGGCCAGATTCCGCACAGCGTGGCGAGCGAGCGCATGGGGAGGCTCGTCGAGCTCGTCCAGCACCATGCCACCGAGCGGGCGCAGCGCTTCGTGGGGCGGACCATGGACGTCCTCGTGGAGGGCCCGTCGCGGACCGACCCCTCGAAGCTTCGCGGCCGGATCCGGCACAACAAGACGGTCAACTTCAGCGGCGTCGCGGCCCCTGGCGAGCTGACCGACGTCGAGATTGCCTCCGCCACGAGCACGACGCTCGCGGGCGAGGAGGCGCTGCTTGCGCGGATCGCCTAGGCGGCTTCGTCGGCCGGCTCGGCCGCCGCGATCTCGCTGAGTCGCCGCTCGGCGGAGCCCATCGCCTCGAAGGCTCTGGCGGCGTCCGCCACCTTCAGCTGAAGGTCGTCGAGCTTGCTGCGCAGCTGATCGGACTCCTCGCGCGCGTGCGCGAGCTCGCCCTGAAGGTCGCGCTCGCCCATCGCGTGGATCTCGGCCTGGCGCTCGTTCTCGCCGCGCAGGTGCGCGCACTCCATGCGCGCCTGCTCCGCCCGCCGGTCGGCGTCGGCCAGGAGCTCGATCTGCTCGCGCAGCCGGTCGATCTCGGACTCCGCCGCGACGCGCTCCTCCTCGAGCTTCGCCTGCACCTTCTGCAGCCGCTTCTCGAGCTTCTCGAGCTGCTGACGGTCCTTCTCCGAGCCGCTCGCGCCCGCCTCGAGCTCCTCGCGGCGCGCCTGCTCCGCCACGAGTTGGTCGCGCACCTCGCCGAGGCGCTCGGAATGGGAGCGGCGCTCCTCCTCGAGCTCCTCGCGGTGGCGCGCCGCGGCCTCGGCGAATGACTCCTCGCTCTGATCGCGCTGGGTGTCGAGCTCGGTGCGCAGCGCCTCGGCCTCCTGCCTGTGGCGACTGCGCTCGGCCTCGAGCCGGTCGGCATGCTGCTTCTCGATCTCGGCGAGCTTGGCGGCGTCGACGCCCGCCGCGCGCGCCTCCTCGAGCTCCTGCAAATGCTGGGTCCGCTCAGCGGCGAGCTGCAGCTCGTGCCGCGCGCGCTCCGCCTCGATCTCGGCGGCGTGCTTGGCCTGGACGGCCTCGAGCTCGCTCTCCTGGCGCTCCACCTGGATCCTGAGCTTGGCCTCGCTGCGCGCCCGCTCGGCGGCAAGCACCTCCTCGAGGCGCTCGCGCTCTCGCTCGAGCTCCTTGGCGGCGGTTGCGCGCTCGGCCTCGACGGTCTCCTCCGAGCGCGCCAGGTGTGCATCCAGCTCCTTCTGGTGGCGGCTGCGCTCAGCGTCGATTGCGCTGCCCGTGCGAGCGCGCTCCGCGTCGAGCTCCTCCGCCCGGCGCGCGCGCTCCGCCTCGAGCTCCTGCTCGAGCTTCGCGCGGAGCGCCTCGAGGGCCTCCGCGGCTGCCGCCGCGCCGATCTCGGCCTTGTCGCGTTCCTCCTGCAGCCCCTGCTCGGCCGCCTCGAGCGCCTCGGCCGCCCTCGCCTGCTCCGCCTCGAGTGCCGCCTGAGCGCCGGCGAGCGCCTCGGCGCTCTTGGCGCGCTCGCGCGCCAGGGCCTTCTCGCCGGCGGATACGGCCTCGGCGGCCTTCGCGCGCTCGCGCTCGGCGGCCTTCTCCGCTGCGGCGACAGCCTCGGCGGCCTTGGCCCGATCGGCCTCGCGTCCCTTCTCCGCGACCGCGACTGCCTCCGCGGCCTTGGCCTGCTCGCGCTCGGCGGCCTTCTGCGCCGCGGCGATGGCCTCGGCGGCCTTCGCCTGATCGGCCTCGCGTCCCTGCTCCGCGGCCGCGACTGCCTCCGCGGCCTTGGCCCTGTCCGTCTCGCGTCCCTTCTCCGCGACCGCGACTGCCTCGGCGGCCCTGGCCCGCTCGCGCTCCGCGGCCTTCTCCGCCGCGGCGACAGCCTCGGCGGCCTTGGCCCGGTCCGTCTCGCGCGCCTGCTCCGCCGCGGCGAGAGCCTCGGCGGCCTTGGCACGGGCGCGCTCCGCCGTCTTGTCGGCTGCGGCCATCGCCTGAGCCGCCTTGGTGCGCTCGCCCTCGGCGCTGGCGAGCGCCTCGGCGGCGCGGGCGCGCTCCTTCTCGACAGCCTCATCAGCCTTGGTGCGCGCCGCGGCGCCCTTCTCCTCGGCGGCGGCAAGTGCCTCGGCGGCGGCCGCCCGCTCTGCCTCGAGCGCCCCGTGCGCCTCTGCCAGCCGCTTGCGTGCCTCGGCGCGCTCGCGCTCGAGCGCCTCGGAGGCGGCGGCACGCTCCGCCTCGAGCGCCTTGCGCATGTTCTTGGCGGCCTGGGCGCGCTCTTCGTCAAGTGTCTTCTCGACCGCGCGCTCCCGCGCCTTCGCGGCCGCAGCGCGCTCGGCGACGAGGGCCTCCTCGAGTGCCTTGGCGCCCTTGGCCGACTCCGCCTCACGCGCCTCCTTGATCGCCTTGGCTGCCTTGCTGCGCTCCGCCTCGAGCTGCTGCTCCAGCTGCGCCAGCGCCGCGCGTTCGCCGCGGAGCACCCGTCCGTGGTCCGCCTGGGCCTCGGCGAGCGCCTTCTCGCGTTCCGCGGCGGCGATCGCGAGCGCCTTCTCGAGCTCGGCCTGGGCGGTGGCGAGGGCGCGCTCGCGCTGGACGTGCGCGGCTGCAACGTCCCTGTCGGCCGTCTCACGCAGCTCGGCGAGCTCGGCCGCGTGAGTCCTCTCGCGGCTCGCGAGCTCGCCCTCGAGCTCGTCGACGCGGCCCGATGACGTGTCGACGACCGCCACGGGACTGGCGGCGGCGTCGTCCTCGGGTGGCTGGATCAGCGTTCCGCCCGCCTGGCTCAACGTGGCCTCGGGCTCGTCCATGAAGTCGAGCTCCTCGACGAGCTTGTCGATCTGCGCCCGCGCGGCGACCGCCGGGCGCACGGCGAGCTTCGTCATGACCGCGATGTCGCTCAGGCCGAGCGAGTCCGTGGGGTCGGCGATGGCGACAACGAGCGCGCCGTCGTCGGTGAAGCCGATCGGGACCGAGAGATAGCGACGCGCTGCGGTCTCCCTGAGGACGCCGGCGGCGGCACGGTCGACCGGGTACTCGTCGAGGTCGATGTGGTCGAGCCCGTAGCGCTCGGCGAGGGCCCGCGCGAGCTGGTCCGGAGTGATCGTGCCGTGCTCGAGCAGCACCTTCTCCGGCGTCATCCCGGGGCGCCGCGCGGCCTCGACGGCCTGGTCGGCCGTCGACTGGTCCACGAAGCCGAGCTCGACCAGGATGTCGCTGAGGAAGCGGCGGCCGGCGCCGTTCAGCGAGGGCGGGCTCACGCCGGGGCCGGAAAGGCCCCCGGCGGCGACGACAGGACCGGCGGCGGGCTCGACGCTCACGCGACCCCCTCGGGAGACTCGGCCGAGAACGGCTCGGCGGCACGCGCGGCCACCTCCGCGAGCTCGACCGCCTCGGCTGCCGAGCCGGCGTCGGCGAGCGCTTCGATCCCGTAGGAGAGGCGTGCGGGCGCCGGGCGCGCAGACGCGACACGCTCGAGCGAGCGCTCGACCCGGCCGACGAACGCGCGCGCGCCCTCGTCGCCCTTGCAGCCGACGAGCGCGATCGCCAGGGCGTCTCCCGCGATCTGGGCGAGGTGGTCCGCGCGACGCACTGCCCCGGTGAACACCTCTGCAACGTCCTTCAAGATCAGGTTTGCGAGTGCCTCGCCGTGCTGCTCGGTCACGGCATCGTGGTCGTGCAGGTGAGCGACGACCACATGCGTCTCGACGCTGCCGCGCCGGCTCAACTCCCACTCGCGCTCGAGCGCTTCGACCAGCGCCTCGCGATTGGGGAGACCGGTGACCGGCTCGGTGTGCTCGCGGTCACGGACCAGTTCGGCGAGCCGGTGGAGCTCCGCGCGCGTCGAGATGCTCTCCCACTCGTAGGAGAGGATGCGCGCCGCCACGAGCAGCAGCTGGGCGAGGTAGCGGGGCGGCGCCACGTCCGCGCCCGGGCTCGCTACGAGCAGCGCGACGACGCTGCCGTCGGCGGCGTCGAGCGGCGCCGTGACCCAAGCGCCCGGACAGACCTCGGCGAGCGCATCCGGACCGATGAGGCCTGCGCCGTCACCGCTGCCCGACAGCGGCAGCGCGGAGCCGCGCTCGACGGCGCCCCCGCGGGCGTCGAGCACCCTGCACTCGCCGGCGTCCCAGTCGACCTGACCCAGCAGCACGCAGCCACCGGGCACCGCGCCGGCGAGCAGGTCGAGCACGGCGTTCGCAGCGTCGGCGAAGCTCGCAAAGCGTCGGGCAGCCAACCGCGACAGGGCGTCGAGGGGTTCGAGGGTCATCCTTCCCCTCCTGATCGGCAGATCGAGGGGGGTTCAGTAGACCTGTGTCAGCTGCCCACGAGGACGCGGTCCAGATCCGCGAGCGCGGCGCGCGCGGCGAGGATGCCGCCGCCGGACCACCAGGTGCCCGCGTCGACGCGCTCGACCGCCCCGGAGCGCACCGCGCCCAGGCGCTTCCAGCGTGGGTTGCGCTCCAGCTCGGCGAGCCGCTGCTCGGCGCCTGGAGCGACCGACAGGAGGATCACGCGGCCGTCGAGCGCAGGGATCTGATCGGGCGCGACGGTCTCCGACTCGCGCGTCCCGTCCTGCGAGGGCGGGCGCCCGAGCCCGACGTCGCTGAGGACCCGGCCCGGGAACGAATCCGCGCCCGCCATCAGGATCCCGTTGCGGCCGACCAGCACCACCGACACCGCGGTGTCGGGTGCGTCGTCGCCGATTCTTGCGCGCAGCTTCCCGACACGGCGGTCCCAATCGGTCAGGAGCCGCTCGGCGTCGTTGGTGCGGCCGAGTGCCTCGCCGTGCAGCCGCACCGACAGCTCCCAGGAGGCGCCGCCGCCGTCGCTCATCACCGTCGGCGCGATCTTGCTGAGCTCGGGGTAGAGCGGGCCCTGAAGCTCGTGGCTGCCGAGGATCACGTCCGGCTCGGCCGATCGGAGGGCGCCCAGGTCCTGTCGCGTGGCGGCCGGAAGGATCTCGATACCGGCGGCCTCATCGCGCATGTAGGCGGGGACGCGAGCGCCGGGCAGGGCGGCGGCGACCGGGCGCACGCCGAGCGCCAGCGTGTCGCTCAGCGCGTCGGGAGTGAGCGTGGCCGGTCGCTCGGCCTGGCCTGGGACCTTCGTCCCCGCCAGGTCGGCGTCGATGTGCTGCACCTTCAGCGGCCGGGCCGTCTCCTTGGACTCGTCGAAGCCCGACTCCTGACAGCCGAGGGCGAGCATCGCCGCCGCGAGGCAGGCCGCGGCAGACAGCGTCAATCGTCCCGGCACGCCCGGTATTACTAGCGATCGTGTCCGCACGCCTACTCCCGCAGCCCCGCGGCTTCGAGAGCTTCGGACTGCTCCGCGAACTGATCCATGCGGACGATCTTGCCGTCGCGGAGCGTGAAGACGTCGTAGAGGCGGGCGTCGACCTCGATCCCGCTTCCGCGGCCGCGCGCCCGGAAGCGGACGGTCACGACAACGCGGTCGCCCACGTCGGCGAACTCCTCGGGAATCAACACGTAGTCGTCCCATTCGCTCTTCCAGCGCGCCGTGCTGGCGCGAACCGCATCATGCCCCTGCGCCGACGACTCCTCCACCGGGTTCCAAACGATGCCGGGATCGGCGTACGTCAGCGCCTCGTCGAAGTCGTCGAGCACGAGGAACCTGCGCACGATCTCCACGTTCTCCTGCGACATCAACCGCCGCGCCGCCATGACGCGACGACGCTCGCGAACGCGATCCCGACCAGGCCCCCGGCGCTGCCGAAGAGGATGTCTTCGGCCGAGTCGCGATTGTTCGGTCTGAGCGACGTGTCGAACAGCCGATCGCCCGCGTACTCGCCGAGCTCCCAGACGATGGTGAGGGCGATCACCGCCGAAAGGGCCAGGAGCGCCACGGAGAGCGGGTCGCGGATCCGGTGGCGCAGCGCCTCGACGAGCGCCCACCCGGCGAGCACGCCGCCGACTGCGTGTGCGAGCGCGCTCGTCTTGTGCGGGCCGATAGGAGAAGCGATCCAGATCATCGACAGGATCACGGTGAGCCCAAAGGCGACGGGCAGCAGCACCCTTCCGGGGACGCCGACGATCCGTCCGGCGACGAGCCCGGCGAGGCACATCGCGCCCATGATCGCCGCGGCGCCGTTTCGCTCAGACACAAAGCTGATCGCCGGCCAAGCCACCAGGGCAAGGGCGAGGGCGAAGGCCAGAAAGTCGAGCCGAGGGCGCAGCGTGTCCACGTCCTACAGCGTAGGCAAGAGGTACTACTAGCGATGGTGCCCGCCAATCACCACGTGGTCGCCCTGTTCGGGCCGACCGGGATCGGCAAGACGGCCGTTGCGATCGCCCTGGCGGAGCGGCTGCGCGCGCAGGGCGAGGACCCGGTGGCGATCTCGGCGGACGCGCTCCAGGTGTACGAGGGGCTCGAGATCCTGACCGGGGCCGCGTCGCCTGAAGAGCGCAGGGCGCTCGAGCACCGGCTGGTCTCGTTCGTGCCGGTCACGGAGACGTTCTCGGCCGGTCGCTTCGCCGCGCTTGCTCGCGGCGAGATCGACGGCTCCCTCGCCGCCGGCCGCCGGCCCGTCGTCGTGGGGGGGACTGGCCTCTACCTACAGGCCGCACTCACCGACCTCGAGCTGCGCCCGCCGCCTGCACCCGAGCTGCGCGAGCGGCTCGCGGCCGAGCTCGACGCGCGCGGGCCGGCGGCGATGCACGCCGAGCTGGCTGCGCGTGAGCCCGCCGCGGCCGCCGCGATCGACCCGGGCGACCGCACCCGGATCATCCGCTCGCTCGAGCTGCTCGAGATGGGGGAGACGCCGGCCCCTGCCGGGGCCGAGTCGCGGCTCTGGACAGCGGAGCTGCGTCACCCGACACTCCTGTGCGGGCTCGTGATGGAGCGCGCGGAGCTCTACCGCCGCATAGACGCGCGCGTGGATGCGATGGTCGAGCGGCTGGCGCCGTCGAGGAGGTGCGGCGCGCCGACGCGGCGGGCGCGTCGGCCACCGCCCGCAAGGCGCTGGGATTCGAGGAGCTGCTGCGCGGAGACGTGGACGGAATGAAGCGCCGCACCCGCAACTACGCGCGCCGCCAGCTCACCTGGATGCGCCGGCTCGAGGGCGTGCAGATCCTCGATGCCGGCGCCTTTTCCCCGCCTGAGCTGGCCGGCCAGCTAGTCTTCTCGCGCCCTTAGCGAGGAGGAGGAGCCGTTGAAGCGCGTCGTGGTGCTGTCCCTGTCGGCTTTCGTGATGCTGGTTCCGGCGGCGAGTGCCGCCCGGCTTGACTTCGGCAAGCAGACCTGGAACGTGCTGCCCCCGGGGCAGTCCGGAGCGCTGCCGACTGACGAGCACAGCGTCGACCAGCTCCGGATCTACGACGCGCTCACCCCACTTGGGGGCAACATCAACGCCGGCACCATCCCGCGCTACTTCAAGTCGGCGCGCTTCTTCATGCCCAAGGGCGGCTCGGTCACGCGCCCGAAGCGCGGCGTGACGATCCGCCGTGACGCGAAGTGGGGCGTCCCGCACATCCAGGCCCGCACCCGCTCGGACGTGTACTGGGCGATCGGCTGGGCCACCGCGCAGGACCGCGGCCTCTTCATGGAGACGATCCGTTACCCGTCGCGCTTCTCAATCCTCGACGCGCCCGGCAAGGACGCGCTCAGCCTCGCCACCAGCCTGCGCCAGTTCATCCCGAGCCGGCAGACGGAGCGCTACATCGCCGGTCAGCGCCGGCTGCTGGAGCGCGACGGTCGCCGCGGGCGGCGGCTGCTTGCCGACGTGCGCGCGTACCTCGCCGGCATCAACGCGTACAACCGGGCCCAGGACAACGGGATCAAGCCCTGGACCTACGTGGACGTGGCCTCCGTGACCGGTCTGCTCGGGCAGGTGTTCGGGGCCGGTGGCGGCGACGAAGTGCGCAGCTCCGAGCTGCTTGGCACGCTCCGCAACCGGCTCGGCCCGGCCGGCACGGATGTCTGGAGCGACCTACGTTCCTCGCAGGATCCCGAAACGTCGGTCACGACCACGCGCAGGTTCCCGTACGTGACCGAGCGCGGCGGTCGCACGCCCGGTTCGCTCGTTGTCGACCCCGGCTCGATGAGCCCGGCGGCGGCGTCCGCGGCGAAGGTCGCGATGGGCGCCCGCGCACGGGCGTCGAACGCAGTGCTGGTCGGCAGCAAGCGCTCGGCCACCGGCCACCCGCTCGCCGTGATGGGGCCGCAGCTCGGCTACTACTACCCCGAGCTGTTCATGGAGGTCGACGCCCACGGAGGCGGCATTCACGTTCGCGGCGGCGTGCTGCCGGGCATCCCATACGTGCTGATCGGCCGCACGCGCGACTACGCCTGGAGCGCAACCTCGGCCTCGAACGACAACACCGACCAGTTCCTCGAGCAGCTCTGCAACCCCGACGGCAGCCCGGCGACGCGCGAATCCACCCACTACCGCTTCAAGGGCCGCTGCCGGCCGATGACGACCTTCAACGCCGGTCTGCTCAAGGGCGCCGGCGGGCAGCCGGACGAGCAGGTGACCTTCCGCCAAACCGTGCATGGGCCGGTCAGCGGGACGGTCACCGTGGGCGGACGCCCGTACGCGGTGTCGACGATGCGCTCGACGCGCGGCCGCGAGGTCACGTCCGCCTACATCGGCGCCGGCCTCAACGAGGGCGCGATCCACTCGGCGAAGGACCTGCCGAAGGTTGCGAGCCGCTTCGGCTTCACCTTCAACCTGTTCTACGTCGACCACAAGGACATCGCGTTCTTCTCTGCGGGTCGCCTTCCGATTCGCGCGCCCGGCACGAACCCGAGCCTCCCGACGCTCGGCACGGGGCGGTACGAGTGGCGCGGCTTCCTGAAGACGAAGGACCACCCGCAGGCCATCAACCCGAAGAGCGGGCTGATCCACAACTGGAACAACAAGCCCGCGGCGGGCTTCGGCGCGGCGGACAACAACTGGTCCTACCAGTCCGTCCATCGCAACGAGCTGTTCAAGGGCTTCAAGCGCAAGAGCAGGCTCCACGACGTGCTGAGCGTCGTGAACCGGGCCGCCACACAGGACCTGCGCACGCTGGACGTGTGGCCGCTGATCCGCCAGGTGCTTTCGAGCGGTCCGGCGCCGGACGCGCGCAGCGAGCAGGCGGCCGCGCTGGTCGACGCCTGGCGGACGCGCGGCGCGAGCCGCATCGACCGCGATCTCGACGGCAAGATCGACGACGCTGGTGCGGCCGTGCTCGACCAGACCTGGGACGGGCTCTCCGAGGCGGTTCTGCGCCCGGTGCTGGGCGACCTCGCCGCCCGCGGCGGCCTGCTCGGCCAGCTGGTCGGGCGCGACAACAGCCCGCGCACCTCGAACGGCAGCTCGTATGGCGGCGGCTGGTACGGCTACGTCGACAAGGACCTGCGCACGCTGCTCGGCAAGCCGGTGCGCGGCCGCTACAGCCGTGTCTACTGCGGCGCCGGCGACCTGGCGGCGTGCCGGGCCTCGCTCTGGGCCGTGATGCAGCAGGGCGCGGACGCGCTCGCGGCGGCGCAGGGCCCCGACCCGGCGGCCTGGCGCTCAGATGCCACCGAGGAGCGCATCGACTTCCGACCGGGCGTGCTCGGCCAGACGATGCGCTGGACGAACCGGCCGACCCTCCAGCAGCTGATGGAGTTCAACGGCCACAGATAGCCTGGCTGTCTGTGCGCTTTCAGAAGTGGCAGGCCCTGGGGAACGACTACGCGATCTTGGAGGAGAGGGAGCTCCCGTTCGAGCTGACGCCTGAGCGCATCCGCCGCTTCTGCGCTCCGCACACCGGCGTCGGCTCGGACGGGATCCTGCTCGTGCGCGAGAGCGACGAGCGCGGCTTCGTGGCCGAGATCCGCATCTACAACCCCGACGGCTCGGAGGCCGAGCTGTCCGGCAACGGCGTTCGCGAGGCCGTGATGTACCTGCGCCGCAGCGGCTGGACCGAGCACGACACTTTCTCGGTGCGCACGCTCGCCGGCGAGGTCAGGCCGCGGATCGACGGCGAGCTCTGCACGCTCGACATCGGCCGCGTGCGCCTGCGCGCGCCCGATGACTTCCCGAGCGGGGGAGAGGACGGGACCGGGACGCTCAGCTCGGGTGGCCGCGAGTTCGCGTTCCAGTTCGTGCAGGTCGGCAATCCGCAATGCTCGATCCAGGTCGAGGACGGCCTCGAGGAGCTCGAGCTCGCACGCTACGGGCCGGGCATCGAGCGCCACGAGCTGTTCCCGCGTCGCACCAACGTGTCGTTCTGGCGCCGCAGCGGCGACGCCTCGATCCGCGCGCGCATCTTCGAGCGCGGCGTGGGGGAGACGATGTCGTCGGGTACCGGCGCCACCGGCGCGGCGGTCGCCGCGGTGCTGGGCGGCGTCGACAGCCCGGTGACGGTGGAGCTCGACGGGGGCGAGCTGGTCGTCGACGTGGGGGAGGACATGCACGTCGACCTGACCGGCTGGGCGCGGCCCGTCTACGCCGGTGTCCTGAGTGATGAATTCGTCAAGGAGCTGCATGAAGCCGAGTAGCCGTCTGGACCGCCTGCCGCCGTACCTGTTCGCCGAGCTCGAGCGCAAGATCGCCGAGAAGAAGGCGGCGGGAGTCGACGTGATCAGCCTGGGCATCGGCGATCCCGACACGCCGACGCCGGCACCGGTGATCGACGCGCTCGCGAGCGCCGCCGCCGATCCCGGCACGCACCAGTACCCGTCGAACCGCGGCCGGCCGGAGCTGCGCGAGGCGTTCGCGCGCTTCTATTCGCGCCGCTTCGGCGTCGAGCTCGATCCCGACACGGAGATCATCCCGGCGCTCGGCGCGAAGGAGTGCGTCTTCAACCTCAACCTCGCCTTCCTCGACCCGGACTCGGTCGCGCTCGCGGCGGACCCGGGCTACCCGGTCTACACGGGCGGACCGCTGCTGGCGGGGGCCGAGGCGGTGCTGATGCCGCTCGTGCCGGAGCTCGGCTTCGCGCCCGACCTCGATGCGATCGGCGTCGACGTCGCCCAGCGCGCCCGCCTGCTCTACCTCAACTACCCGAACAACCCCACCGGCGCGGTCGTGCCCGAGGGTCTGTTCGAGCGGGCGGTCGAGTTCGGCCGCCAGCACGACGTCCTGATCGTTCACGACGCCTCATACACGGAGACGACCTTCGACGGCTACGTCGCGCCCAGCTTCCTCGAGACGCCCGGCGCCAAGGAGGTCGGCGTGGAGGTGTTCTCGCTCTCGAAGGGCTGGAACATGACTGGCTGGCGCACGGCCGCGATCGTCGGCAACGCCGACGCGGTGGGCACCTACTGGAAGCTCAAGACGAACATCGACTCAGGTCAGTTCGAGGCGGTGCAGCTGGCCACCGTGCGCGCGCTCGACGACGGCCCGCCGGCCGAGATGCCGGCGATCTACCAGCGCCGCCGCGACCTCGTCTGCGACGCCCTGCGCGAGATCGGCGTCGACGTGACGCCGCCGAAGGGGACGATCTACGTGTGGGCGCCCGTGCCCGACGGCCACAGCTCGGCCTCGTACTGCGAGCTGGTGCTCGAGGAGTCGGGCGTCGTCGTGTCGCCGGGCGGCGCCTACGGACCGAATGGCGAGGGCTTCTTCCGCATCTCCCTGACGATCGACGACGCGCGGCTGAGCGAGGCCGTCGAGCGGCTTAGGGGTAGCCTCGGCGGCTGATGCACTACTGCGGCGCGGTCCCGATGCAGGGCAGGCTCCAGCTGGCGATGCTGGAGGAGGTGCGCGCACCCGAGCCGCCGATCCGGCTGAGCGCGATCTTCTTCGAGCCGGGCTCCGCCGAGCAGGTGGCTTCTGAGTTGCGCTCGCTCGGGGATGTCGTGTTCGCGCTCGGGGCGCCGCTCAGCTCGCCGCGCCAGGGCCGCGAGGAGCGCGGCGTCGATGACTTCCTGCGCAAGCTGGGAGTCGTGCCGCAGCCGCGCGACCCGGAGTCGCGCAAGCTGGCGGACCAGCTGCTCGACATGCCGCGCTACACGCCCCGCGACGGCGCGGATGACCACGACGGCCCGGTCGCCGAGGGCTCCTACAACGAGTTCCCGCTCTTCGAGACCAATGCGGACGCCGTCTTCTGCGCGCTTCAGGGCCGCCGGCTGCCGGCCAAGCGCCACCCGTTCGGCATCCAGATGCGCATCGAGGAGCTGACGGGCGATCACGTGATCGACGAGGGCGGCGACCTATGGCACCGCCGCATCGAGGAGATCGACGCCGCCGCTTGCGCGCTGGCGGCACACCGCTACGCGGTCGGTCACGCGTCCTGGCTCGGCGAGGCGGACGAGGCCGTCGTCGTGCTGCCCGGGAGCTCGATCCCGGCCGAGTTCGAGACGCGCGGCGTGATGCCGCCCGTCGAGCGCCTGCAGCTCCCCTGAGAGGGGTCAGGTCTTGCATTCCCGCAACGCTCGAGTTGCCCTGTAACGTTGCTTGAATGCAAGACCTGACCCCTTCGACGTCCCGGGCGCGACAGCGCGCGCTGTGCATCGGGGTCAGCCCGGCGGAGCCGGACCTCTCGGAGCTGCGCGAGCTGCTTCGCACGGCCGGCGTCGCGGCTGTGGGCGAGCTCGTCCAGCGGCGCGAGCAGCCCGACCCCGACCGTTACTTCGGGCGCGGCAAGCTCGAGGAGCTGAAACGCGCCGTCAAGGACGCGGACGCGAACCTGGTCGCCTGCGACGACGAGCTGCTGCCGCGCCAGGAGCGCAACATCGAGGAGGCGCTCGGCGTCCCGGTCATCGACCGGACGGCGATCATCCTCGACATCTTCGCCGACCACGCGCACTCGGCCGAGGGCAAGCTCCAGGTCGAGCTTGCGCAGCTGGAGTACAACCTCGCGCGCATGCGCGGGCTCTGGACGCACCTCGAGCGCCTCGGCGCCGGCCGCATGGACGGCGGTATCGGCACCAGGGGCCCGGGCGAGACGCAGATCGAGACCGACCGCCGGCTGGCGCGCGACCGCATCGCGGCCCTGCGCCGCCGCCTGCAGCACACGAAGGCGACGCGCTCGACGATGCGTGCCGAGCGAGAGCGCGCGGGCCTGCCGACCGTCGCGCTGACGGGCTACACGAACGCCGGCAAGTCGACGCTCCTGAACGCGCTCACGGGCGCCGACGTGAGCGTGCGGGACCGGCTCTTCCACACGCTCGATCCGACCACGCGCTCGTTCGAGATCAGCGGGCGCACCTACCTGGTCACGGACACCGTCGGCTTCATCCGCAAGCTCCCGCACGCGCTCGTGGACGCGTTCTCGGCCACGCTCGAGGAGGCGCTCGGCGCCGACCTGATCGTGCACGTCGCCGATGCCTCGGTGCCGGAGCACGAGTTGCACGAGATGCTGGCGGCGGTCGACGAGGTGCTGGCCGAGACCGGCGCCGGCGAGCGCCCGCGCCTGCTGGCGCTCAACAAGGTCGACCTGCTCGACGACGAGCGCCGCCGCGCGCTCTCCTTCCGCTTCCCGCAGGCGGTCCAGGTCTCCGCCGCCGACGGCAGCGGCCTCGCCGAGCTGCGCGAGGCGATCGAGGGGCGCTTCCTCGCCTCGCTGCGACCGATGGAGCTGCTCGTCCCGTACGACGAGGGCACGAGCCTGTCCGAGCTGCACGACGTCGCCGGTGAGCTCGAGCGCGAGGACACGGCGGAGGGCGTCCGCATCCGCGCGCGCGTACCGATTGCGGTCGCCTCGCGCTTCGAGCGCTTCCAGTCGAGCAACGGCTCGCTGGCGCAACCCTAGCCCGGACACCGATCCGCTTCGCTGAGGTCGGCGCTGCCCAGCCACCGCCACCGCCCCCGCCCCTCGACAGCGACGGCGACGGCAAGCCAGACAACGTCGACGACTGTCCGGGGCGCCCTGGACAGACCCCGAGCGGCTGCCCCGACGCCTACCCGCCCGACGAGACGAAGCCAATCCTCAGCGGCAAGGCGAAGTCGTCGCTGCACGGGTCGACATTGCGCATCCGGCTGGGGACGTTCTCAGAGGACGTGACCGGCAAGGTCACCGTGACGAGGCCGAAGCTCAAGCTCTCCAAGACCTTCAGGGCGAGGCCCGGCGCGCCAAGTGACGCGTGTCCTTCAAGCTGAAGCGCAAGCAGCTGACCACGCTGAAGCGGCACAACGGGTGACGCTCACGGTTAAGGTGACCGCGAGGGACCCAGCTGGCCACACCAGCTCGAAGACCCTCAAGCTCGACGCTGCGCCCGTAGCCTCAGCGCTATCCCGCGCCGCAAGCAGGAGCGAGCCGCCCGTCCCCGGCGGCGTCAGCCGCACCAGACGTACACCCTGACCTGGGCGCAGCTCGCCCTCCTCCTCGAAGCCGAGCTCGCCGACGTAGAACGCCTTGGCGCGGTCGATGTCGGTGACCGGGACGGGCACCTGGCCGCCCGCCGCGCCAAGCGCCACGCCGGCGTCGTCGATCTGGTCGAACAGCACGATCATCACTGCATACAGACGCCGCCGGGGCGCCCGATTAATCGCTAGCGAAAGTCGCCGCTGCCGTGCAGCACGGCGCGCTCGCGGCGCGAGAGCAGCTTCTCGAGGTTGCTCTCGGCGATCTCGTCCAGGTCGAGCCCCGCCTCGGTCGCGAGCTGCGCCACGTACCAGAGCACGTCGCCGAGCTCCGCGGCGAGCGCCTCGCGCCGCTCATCGGTGAGCACCCCGCCGTCGTCGCGAATCGCCTTCTTGACCTTCTCGGCTGCCTCGCCGGCCTCTCCGCAGAGCCCGAGGGCGGGATAGGTGAGGTTCGCGCCCGCGTCGGGGTAGACGGCGGTCGCGCGCGAGCGGTGCTGATAGTCGGAGAGGTTCATCACGACAGAAGCTACCCCCCGAGCCGGATCGCCATCTCAACCCCGCCCATCGAATGCCGATATTTGGGAGGTATGGAAGCCCAGGCTGCCTCGGCAGGGCCGTTCCCCGTGCCCGGACTGACCCCGCCCACCACGCGGCCGGGTGCCATGAGGCGAATCGGGGACGTCATCGTGCAGCTCGGCTTCGCTGAGCGCGGCGCGGTCGAGCGCGTCGTGGACGAGGGCAGGGCGCGCGGCATCGCGCTCGGCCAGAGCCTCATAGAGGCCGGCCTCGTCGACGCCCAGCAGCTCGCGCAGGCGCTGGCCGAGCGCAACGGGCTCCACCACGTCGACCTGAACGTCTTCGACGTCGACAAGGGTGCGGCCGCGCTCATCGACGCTGCCAAGGCGAAGCGCTACAAGACCATCCCGATCGCGTTCCTCGGCGACGGTGGGCTGCTCGTCGCGACGGCCGACCCCGCCAACCTGCTTGCGCTCGACGACATCACGATGGCGACCGGCTACGACGTCAGGCGCGCGGTCGCCTCGCCCGAGGACATCGAGGCGCTGATCGCCGGTCTGTCGACACTCGAGGAGTCGGTCCAGGAGATCCACGAGGAGACCGAGGACGACACCACGGCGCAGGTGATCGAGCTGCGCGAGTCGGCGGACGAGGCACCCGTCGTCAAGCTCGTCCACTCGATCATCGCCGACGCCGTGCGGCGCGGCGCCTCCGACGTCCACTTCGAGCCGCGCGCGTCCGACATGCGCGTGCGCTTCCGCGTCGACGGCGTCGTGTTCGACTCGACGACGGTCCCGCGCAGGCTCGTCTTGGGGCTCGTGTCGCGGATCAAGATCATGGCCGAGCTCGACATCGCCGAGAAGCGGCTGCCCCAGGACGGCCGCATCGGCCTGTCGGTCGACGGCCACTACGTCGACCTGCGGGTGGCCACGCTGCCGGTGGTGCGCGGCGAGTCCGTGGTGATGCGGATCCTGGACAAGACGCAGGTGGTCGTCGAGCTTGATCGGCTCGGCATGGAGGAGCCCGAGCGCGAGCGCTTCCGGCACGCGATCGGCGCGACCCACGGCGCCGTGCTCGTGACAGGCCCGACCGGCTCCGGCAAGACGACGACGCTCTATGCGGCGATGAACGAGGTCAACTCGCCGGAGAAGACGCTGATCACGGTTGAGGACCCGGTCGAGTATGAGCTCGAGGGCGTCAAGCAGGTGCAGGTGCATCAGAAGAGCGGGCTCACCTTCGCGACCGGGCTGCGCTCGCTGGTGCGTGCCGACCCGGACGTGATCATGGTCGGCGAGGTGCGCGACGCCGAGACGGCGGGGCTCGCCATCGAGGCCGCCCTCACGGGTCATCTCGTCCTCACGACGCTCCACACGAACGACGCGCCGCTCGCCGCGGCGCGCCTGATCGACATGGGCATCGAGCCCTTCCTGGTCGCTGCCGGGATCGAGTGCGTGGTGGCACAGCGGCTGGTGCGCCGGCTGTGCGACTGCAAGCAGGCGGTGAAGCTGTCGAAGGCCGTGCTCGCCGAGAACGGCTTCGTGGTCGAGCGCGGCTTCGGGGGCTTCGAGCCCGGTGGCTGCGTGCGCTGCGGCCAGACGGGCTACCGCGGCCGCATCGGCCTCTACGAGGTGATGCCGCTGACCGACGAGCTGCGCCGGCTCATACTCGAGAAGTGCCCCGCCGACGAGCTGCGGGAGGCCGCGCGAGCCGACGGCATGCGAACGCTCCGCGAGGACGGGCTCCAGAAGATCAGGCGCGGGACGACCTCGGTCGAGGAGGTCCTGCGCGTCGTGGGGCTCGCCTAGACCCCCGCTGCCCGCCGCGCGCTGAGGTGCGCGGCGCTTTCGAGCTCGTCGTCCGCCAGCGGATCGAGCTCGATTCCGAGTGCCAGCTCGATCAGCCGATCTGCGAGCCAGATGTTCTTGGGCAAGAGCGGGCCGTGCAGGTAGGTGCCGATCACGTTGCGCGAGTGGACCCCCTCGAAGCCGTCGCGACCGTTGTTGCCGTGCCCCTTCAGCACCCGGCCCAGCGGGCGCTCGCCGCTCCCGAGATAGGTGCGCCCGCCGTGGTTCTCAAAGCCGGCGATCACGCGCGGCCCGCCACCGAGGTCGGCCTCGATGGCGCAGTTGCCGATCAGCCGCGGACCGGGCTCGCGCACCGTCCTGAGATCGACGAGGCCGACGCCCGGCAGCTCTTCGCCGCCGAGCTCGTAGGAATGGCCGAGCAGCTGGTAGCCGCCGCACACGGCCAGCACGACTGCGCCGCGATCGGCCGCCTCGTGCAGCCCCGCGCGCTTCGTCTCGGCCATGTCGGGCGCGATCGCCACCTGGTCGCGGTCCTGCCCGCCGCCGATGTAGAAGAGGTCGTGCGCGTTCGGGTCGAGGGTGTCGCCGGTGCCCGCGGCGGCGTGCTCGAAGCCGAGGCCGCGCCACTCGCAGCGCGCGCGCAGAACCGCGATGTTGCCGCGGTCGGCGTAGATGTTCATCAGGTCGGGGTAGAGCGAGCAGACCCTCAGCGCCGGCACTCGATCACCACGCTCCCGATGTGGTCGTCGGTCTCCGGGATCAGGTGGCGGGTGACCGGTACGAGCCCCGCGGCGCGCGCCTCGGCCTCGAGTTCGCCGGGGTCGATCACGTCGAGCGCGAACGGCGCCGTCTGCTCGTCGAGGGTCCCGTCCGGCGCTACGGCCTGGCGGTGGCGCTCGACGATCAGCTGGCCGTCCTGCTCCCTGACCATGACCGGCTGGCTGGAGTAGACCCAGCCGTCGTGCTCGATCATGTCCGGATACGGCGGCGAGCGGTCCTCCTCGGCGAGCGCGTCGTAGGGGTTGGCGATCGCGGCGGCGAAGCGGCCGCCCGGAAGCAGGTGCTCGTGCACGCGCTCGAGCATGGCACGCCGCGCGTCCGGCCCGCCCAGGATCTGCACGAGCTGCATGGGGGCGAGGATGAGCGCGAAGCGCTCGGCGGCCGAGAACGTGCGCGCATCGGCGCTGATGGTGGTCACGCCTGGTGCGCGCTCACGCAGGGCGGCGAGCAGCTCCGGCTCGGAGTCGAGGGCGTGGATCTCGTGGCCGGCCGCGTGCAGGTCGCGCGCGACGCGACCGGTGCCGGCTCCGAGGTCGAGGATCGGGCCGCCGGCCTGCGCCGCGAGCTCGCGCCACAGCTCGAGGTCCGCCGCGTAGGAGCCGTTCTCGACGTCGTGCCATATGACCTCGCGATGCGTCACTCGGACCACCGCTTGGCGAGCCCGCGGCGCGTCAGCAGGTCGCGCAGCTCGAGCAGCGCCGTGTAGGTGGGAAGCGCGAACAGCCGCTCGCCCGCGGCTGTGGCGACGGCCCGGTCGAGCGACGCGCCCAGGTCCCGCTCGACCTCGATCGGCGCGTCGATGCCCGCGTACTTCAGGCGTAGCGCCATCTCCTCCGCTCGCGTCCCCGAGCAGGTGGCTCGCCGCACGCGCCCGGCCAGCACCTCGAAGTCCGCGTCCCAGATCCAGGAGATGTCGCGTCCGTCGGCGATCCGGTCGTTGAGCGCGAACCACAGGTCGAGCTCGCCCTCCTCGATCGTGAGTGTGCGCAGGACCTCGTTCGCGCCGGCCGGGTTCTTGATCAGCAGGATCGACACCTGGCGGCCGCCGACCGGGATCGTCTCGACGCGTCCGAACGCACCGCGGAAGCCTTCGAGCGCCGCCCCGACGTCCGCGAGCGGGACGCCGAGCCGCAGCAGCGTGGCCGCTGCCGCGATCGCGTTGTAGACGTTGTAGAGCCCGGGAAGGGGGAGGTGGAGCTCGAGCGCCCCCTCGGGTGCCTCGAGCTGCAGGCGCGAGCCGCTCATGCCCTCGAGCTCCACACGCCTGGCGACCACGCCCGGATCGGGCCGGCGGCGGCCGCAGTTCGGGCAGTGGTAGCGGCCCAGATGGCCCAGGTAGATCGCGTCGTACTCGTATGGGTGCCCGCAGTTTCGGCAGTGCTTCGAGTCGGCGGCGTGCTGCATCGCCGGCAGCGTCTGCGAGTCGTCGGCGAGGCCGAAGTAGGTCACGTCCTGGCGTCCGCGGCCGAGGTCGGCGACCAGCGGATCGTCGGCGTTCAGAACGAAGCCGGCGCGCCCGTCGAGGCCCGCGACGATCTCCGCCCAGCGGTCGGCGAGCAGCTCGAGCTCGCCGTAGCGGTCGAGCTGGTCGCGGAACAGGTTGGCAAGCAGCACGAGACGCGGGTCGACATCGGCTGCGACGGAGCCGAGCCAGGCCTCGTCGACCTCGAAGAGCCCGATCTGTCCGCGGCTCCTGTGGGCGTCGAGCAGCGCGGTCGCCACGCCCCAGGCCATGTTCGAGCCGGCCCGGTTGTGCACGACCCGGCGACCCCTGCGCTCGAGCCCCGCGGCGATCATGGAGGCGGTGGTGGTCTTGCCGTTCGTCGCGGACACCAGCACCGAGCCCTCGTCGAGCTCGCCGGACATGCGCCTGAGCGCACCCGGAGACAGGCGCAGCAGCAGCCGGCCCGGGGCGGTTGTGCCGCCCGTTCGCCCGAGGCGGCGGCTCGCGGCCCGCACCAGGCGGGCGAGGCTGCGCGCGACGCGGTACATCAGGCCGGCGCGATCACGCGCAGGCAGCGCGGCTCGACTCGCAGGGTGGCGGGGGTGGCGGCGATCGGGTCGCCGTCGGCGTAGATGACGAAGGGGCGGTCGGTGGCGACCTCGATCACCTCGCCGCGCATGAACTCGGCGTGCGGCGAGTTCACGTGTGTGCCCTTGAAGATCTTCGGGAGCTCGCGCAGGAAGGTCAGCTTGGACGTTTCCTTGGCGATCAGCACGTCGAGGCGGCCGTCATCGAGCTCCGCCTGGGGGAGGATGTACATGCCGCCGCCGTACGCCTTCGAGTTGCCGACGACGACTGAGAAGCCGGTCGCCTGGTGGAGAGTGCCGTCGACGGTCACGCTGAACGCCGCCGGCTTCCAGGCCGCGAGCGCGCGCAGCGCGGCGTAGAGGTAGACGGCGTCGCCCTTGATGCGCTTCGTGTTGTTGGCGATCCGGTTGGCGTCGGAGTCGAACCCGAAGCTCGCGATGCTGACGAAGGGGGTGCCGTCGACGCTCGCCACGTCGACCAAGCGCTCGGCGCCCTCAACCGCGACGCGCGCCGCCGCGCCGGGCTCCGAGGGAACGCCCAGCACGCGCGCGAAGTCGTTCCCGCGCCCGCACGGGATCAGCGCCACGGCCGACTCGGTGTTCTTCAGTGCAGCCGCGATCGGCCGCAGCAGGCCGTCCCCGCTCACCGCCACGACCGTCTCGCCGGCGGCGGCGGCCGCGGTGGCCTCCTGCTCGGCGTGCTCGATGCTGCGCGTGAGGACGGTGCGGTGCGGCGCGCCGAGCGCGTCGAGGGTCTCGTGCACCGTGGGCAGCGCGTCGAGGGCCTTCCCGCCGGCGGAGGCCGGGTTGACCAGCAGCGCAAAGCGCCGGCTCACTCGGCCGCCGCCGCCGCTGCCGTCCGCGCCCGCTCCGCGGCGACGGCGCCGCGCTCGGCCCCGCGCAGGTGCGGCGCGTGGTCGATCTTGCGGATCTCCGCCCGGGCGAGCAGCTCGTCGCCGAGCAGGCGCTCGGCGTGGGGCTCCTCGAGGTCGTCAGGGTCAAGCGTGAGCAGCACGTCCTGCTGCACGCTGTGCCACGGCTCGTCGGTCAGCTCCTCCGAGCTGACGAGCAGCTGGCCCGGCCGCGCCAGCCAGTGCAGGTCGAAGAGGCCGAGCCGGTACGCGTACAGCCGCTCGCCGTCCGAGAACAGCACGTTCACGCCCGAGAACGCCGAGCGCTCGACCGTCTTCCCGATCGCCTTGCGCAGGCTCGCCGCCGGCGCCGCCGGGTCGTAGTCGCTCATGAGCAGGTTGAACAGGTACTCGGAGTCGGTGTCGCCTCGTGGCGTGCGCATCCCGGGCTCGAGCAGGCGCGGGTATTGCAGGATCGTGCCGTTGTGGCCGAGCGTGTAGCTCGAGAGCGCGAACGGATGCGTGTTCTCGAGGCACAGGTCGCCCATCGTGGCGCGCCGGACGTGGACGTTGAAGATGCGCCCGCGCAGTGACGTCGCCGCGAGGAACTCACCGTCCGCGTAGGCAGCCTCCGGGAAGCGGACGAGCTGCGGCTCGCCACCGTCGGCGCGCTCGTAGACGGCCATTCCCCAGCCCGAGTCGTGGTCCTCGGACTGGCGGATGAGCGGGTTTCCCGCCTGGAGGAGCTCGTGCCTGATCGACACCGGCTCCGCTGCGACGCAGCCGAACACGCGGCACATGACCGCCCGGAGGTTACCGGGGGGATTAGTTCTCGCGCAGGCGCACTTAGCCCCGTATGGACGCCATCGAGCAGGAGCCGAAACGGATCTGGTGGGCGCGGCCGCGCAAGCTCTGCGGCCTCGAGCGACCCGGTGGCGGCGGGCGCAGCCACCGCGCCGAGCGCCGTGACGCGGAGATCGCCTACCTGAGGGCGCGCCGGGTGCGGCTGCTTGTCTCGACGAGCCCGACTCGCCACAACCTCGAGGCCTACGAGGAGGCCGGCCTCGCGTGGCACCACGTGCCCGTGGCGACAACGGAGGACGGCGCGGCGGCGCTCGACGAGCTCGTCGGCCTGCTGCGCGCGGAGACGCGACGGCCGGGGGCGGTGGCGCTGCACGGGAACCGCTGGACCGACTTCGTCGCGGCCGTGTGCGCCGCCCACCTCCACGAGCTGCGCGACGTGCCGGTCGCGGAGGGGCTGGCCCGGGCCTCACGGGCCGGCCTGACGATCACCGCGGAGGCCTGCGCGCTCGTGGGAGTCGAGCTGGGGGAGGTGGATGCGATGCTGCGCGTCGCGGCGTAGCGGATCGGCGCGCGGACCGCGCTCAGCCCACGAGCAGCTGCGCGAGCGTGTCGCCGACGGCGACGGGCGCCGGCTCAACGCCGTCGACGTCCTCGCGCCTGGCGCCGCCCGAGAGCACGAGCGCCGAGTCGAGACCGGCTGCGGCGGCCGCGCCGAGGTCCGTGTCGATCCTGTCACCGACTACGAGAGTCCGGCCCTCGCCGAGCCGGTCGAGCGCCGTGAGCAGCAGCTGTGGCCGCGGCTTGCCGATGAGCGTGGCCTCGCGGCCGCTCGCGACCTCGACGGCGGCGAGGATCGCGCCCGTCCCCGGCCAGAGACCGTCGGGCTGCGGGTAGGTCGGGTCGCGCGCCGTGGCCAGGAAGTCGGCTCCGCGCCGCACCGCGAGCGCAGCGTTGCGCAGATCGTCGTAGACGAGCTGCTCGGTGCCGCCGACCACTACGACCTCCGCACGCGAGGCCAGATCGGTGCCGTTCAGCACACGGCAGCCGGCGTCGGCGACGTGCTTCCGCAGCGCGTCGGTGCCGATCACGAAGGCCGTGCGGCCGGTGCGCGTCTCGGCGAGCAGGTGCTGCGTGGCCCCGCCGACGGTCACGACGTCGCGCAGCGATGCCCTGATGCCGATCCGCCACAGGCGCGTGACGTAGTCCTCGGTGGCGCTGCGCGGATCGTTGGTCGCGTAGGCCACCCGCTTGCCGGCCTCGCGCAGCTGCTCGAGGGCGTCCAGGACCCCGGGCGTGGGCTCGTCGCCGATCCAGACACAGCCGTCCAGATCGAAGATGAACTGGTCGTAGCGCAGTGCGAGGGGGGAGAGGGCCACCTCGCTAGCCTACGGCTCCGTGGCCCGCCCGCTCGTGCTGTTGCTCTGCCTCGCGCTGCTGCTCGTCTCCGCCTGCGGAGACGATGACGACGACGGCGGCAACGGCCAGTCCGGGGGCGACGCGGCGGCGCAGACCGAGGGGGAGGGGCAGGCGCAGCAGGAGGCGCCCTGCCGCGAGGTCCCGATGCCGAACCCCAAGCCCGATGGCGGCGCGAAGAAGCCCACCGGCAGGCTCGATCCCGGCAAGACCTACCGCGTTGTTCTGAAGACGAGCTGCGGCGACATCACGGTGCGCCTCGACCAGAAGACGTCCCCGAAGACGGCCGCGTCGTTCGCCTCGCTCGTCAAGCAGGGCTTCTATGACGGCACGGTCTTCCACCGCATCGTGCCGGGCTTCGTGATCCAGGGCGGCGACCCGACAGGTCAGGGCTCGGGAGGCCCGGGGTACTCGGTACGCGACAAGCCGCCGGCGGACACGGTCTACTCGCAGGGGGTCGTCGCGATGGCGAAGACCCAGGTGGAGCCCGCCGGGACCTCGGGTAGTCAGTTCTACATCGTGACCGGCGCTGACGCCGGTCTGCCACCGGATTACGCGGTACTCGGCGAGGTCGTGGAGGGCCTCGACGTTGCGCTCGCGATCGACCAGCTCGGCGATCCCGCGAGCGGCGGTGCCGGGACACCGCTCCAAACCGTCCTACTGGAGAAGGCGACGCTCAAATGAGTCCTGAGCAGGAGCAGATCAGCGCCGTCTACGACGTCGACGAGGCGGATTTCGAGGAGCGCGTGATCGCGCGCTCCTCGCAGCTGCCGGTGGTCGTCGACTTCTGGGCCGACTGGTGCGGGCCGTGCAAGCAGCTGACGCCCGTGCTGGAGCGTGCAGTGGCCGCCCGCGATGGCAAGGTCGAGCTGGCCAAGGTCGACGTGGACCGCAATCCTCAGCTCCAAGCGGCCTTCCGTATCCAGGGGATTCCGGCGGTCAAGGCGTTCCGAGACGGTCGCGTCGCCTCGGAGTTCACGGGGGCGCTGCCGCCCGCCGAGGTCGAGCGCTTCTTCGACTCGCTGGTTCCCTCGGAGGCGGACGCGCTAGCCGCTGGTGGCGACGAGGAGTCTCTGCGGCGCGCGCTCGAGGTCGACCCGAACCATGTGACCGCGCGCCGCGAGCTCGGCAAGCTCCTGGTCCAGCGCGGCGAGACCGATGAGGCGCTCAAGCTGCTCGAGGCGCTGCCGGGCGACTTCGTGGCCGACGGGCTGGTCGCGCGGGCGCAGCTCCAGGGCGACCCGGAGCTGCAGGCGGCCTTCGAGGCCTGGGATGGGGGCGATCCGGAGCCGGCGCTCGAGCGGCTCCAGGATGCGCTCGCCGATCCGGAGCGCCGCGACCTGGTCCGGCGCGTGATGGTCGCGATCTTCACCGAGCTCGGGGCCGACCACCCGCTCGCGCGGGAGTATCGCCGCCGCCTGTCCGCGGCGCTGAACTAACCGCTCGTACGAACCGGTCAGCTCAGAGCCGGCGCGCGGCTCTGGCTCTTGCCTGCCGGCGGCGCCCGAAGAAGACGAGCACGCCGATCACGATCACGACCAGCAGGAAGCCGAAGAAGATGGAGCTGCCGGTGCCGAGCCCGCCGAACGGCAGCGAGAGCAGCTTCACGATTCCGAAGCCGACCGCCAGCAGGACGATCACCAGCGCGATCAGCAGCAGGATGCCCCGGATGCGGGCAAAGATGCCCGCGGTCTGCGGCGGGATCAGAAGGCCCATCATCCGCAGCAGGAAGAGCTGGCGGCCCGACGGGGCCTCCTGGCCGAGCTTCTCCATCGCTTCCTTGAGCTCATCCGGCTTGCGCTCGGCGAGCGCCATCGACGCCTTCATCATCTGGCGCAGAGCCGGGCGCTCCTGCGGGTGGCAGCCGGCGAGCGCCTCGTTGAAGTAGGCACGCGCCGCCTTGACGTCGTAGCGCTCCGCGGCCCGCGCACCGAGGATGGCCCTGGCGGCCACGCGGTGCTTGGACTCGCTCATGAGCTGCTCGTCGGTGCGCGACTCCAGCTGCGGGATCGCGGCCAGCGCACCGACCTGCATCTGCATCTTCATCTGCTTCTGTTTCGCCACCGGGCGATGAGTCTCGCAGACCGGTTTGCCTAACGGCCGCAGGGGGGTATCAGGGGCCGCATGACCATCGGAATCATCATCGCTGTCTGCATCATCCTGCTGATCCTGGCCTTCCTGGTGCCGCGTCTTTCACGCCATCCCCAGCGTGGGGTGGACCGCACGCTCGGAGTCGGCCAGCAGGCCGGTGGCAAGGCGCCCGGGCCGATCGGACGGCTGTTCTCGAAGTCATTCGGGATGTCCCGGCGCGCGACCAACAAGAGCGCCGAGACGGGTCGCAAGGGTCGCGGCAAGATGCCGCTCTAGCGGCTGAACACCCCTACGGGCGGGCATTCATCGAGTCGACGATGCCCGACTCAAGGTCAGCGCTGCCGCCCGCGCCGCTCCGTTCCCCGAGCAGCGCGTACGTCGAAGGGTCGAAAATCAGAGCCTGGCGTCCCTGGCTTCCGTTGTAGGCCACGCCGACACCGGGGCGGCCCAGGATGTCGCGCTCCGGTCGTTGTTCGATGCCAGGGATGAGCGCGATCGCACGCAGGGTCGCCGCGCGCAATTCGGTGGGAAGCGGCGCGCTGAACAGGAGCTCGACGGCCGTCACGAAGGTCTGGTCATCGACGCCGTTGCCGCACTGACATTCAACCGCGGCGTCGCGGAAGCGCTGGTACAGGAGCTGCGGGTCGCGCGGAAGGTCGAGGAGCTGCCGATAGCTGTGCTCCGTCACGCCGACCTGGAAGCCGGTCCGCGTCCGATCCTCGGACGGCGGCGGCATGAGGGCGGGGCGGCCGTCGGCCTCCCACCGCTCGCGGTCTTGGTCGCTGGGAAAGCGGAGCGGTCCGATCTGCCGGGTGGTCCAGCGGCGCGTGCCATCCGCCGCGCTCCACTCTTCGCGCAGCTCCAGCCCCATCACCGTGTAGGCGCCGGTGCTCTGGCCCTCGACGCCCGTCGTCCACATCGTCTTGCGAGCCACGTACCAGTACTCACCAGGCTTCAGGGCGCGGGGCAGGCCACCCACCTCGGCGGCGGCATGCCGGAGGATCTCGGCGGCCTTGGCCGATTGGGCGCCGAGGCGGCCGTCATGAGCCGACGGGACGATCAGCGCAACCGCTGCCGCAACAGCGACGGCAGCGGTGGCGGCCGCGATACGCGGAGCCCAGCGCCAGCGGCGGCGCGAAGGCACGCCTCGCCACGCCCGGTCGGCGCGTGCCGTCGCCGCGGCGCTCGGGCCGGGGACGTCGACCCGGAAGGAACGGATCAGATCGAGCTCATTCATGGTTTTCGGGCCTCATTGGATCGAGCTCACCGGTAGCGGCAAGCGAGTGACGAACACGCGCGCGAGCGCGATGTAGCCGCGACTTGACCGTGCCCGGCGCGATCGACAGGGCGGCCGCGATCTCGGGCTGGTCCAACTGCTCCCACGCGTACAGCAGCAATACGTCGCGCTCATCCGCGGTCAGGGCGGCAAGCGCAGCTGCGAGCGCCGGGCCGGCGACAGCGCCGTCGGCGCGGGCGGCTACCCCCTCCTCAGAGGACGGCGCGGCCGCGTCCACGCCGGTGCGCGCATACGCGCGCAGCTCCCGCTCCTCGCGACGCCAATGACGATGCGCCAGCTTGGTGGCGATACCGAACAGCCAGGGCCGGGCGTCCGGGAAGGAGCCGTTGTAGCGGCCGCGCTTGGCGAAAGCCACGGCGAACGTCTCGGCAGCCAGTTCGTCGGCGAGATCGGTACCCAGCCGCCGCGCGAGGTAGCGGTGAACGGGCCCATGATGACGCTCGAATACATCGGCGAACGCGGCAGGCGACTCGAGCGAGGCAGCGATCGCCGCGGCATCCGTGCGCCGGCGGGGCCGACTTGCCGCGTGCAGAAGGCTCACACCCTTACTCTCCCGAACGCGCCGGGACGGTTCGCCGACTGCAGCTGAGCAGGCGGTAACGGCTCCGCGGTTCGCCTGAACGCCGGCGGGGCGGAACGCCCCTCTACTCGTCGTTGCCCGCGCGCGGGCGGTGCTCGTCGCCGGGCTGCTCGTCCTCCGGCAGCTCGGCGGGAAGCTCCGCCGATTCCTCGACCGCTTCGTGCTCGACCGTGTCCTCGCCCGGCGCGGCGGGCTCGTCGAGCGGCTGCTCGTAGAGGGCCGGTCCCGGCAGTGTCTCGTCCGCGAGCGAAGGCTGATTCGGATCCTCGAGGCCTGCACCGCCCGGCAGCACGTCCAGCTCGACCTCGGTGGTCGGCTGGTCGGTCAGCGCGGTTGGCTCCTCCTCGGGCGGCCCGAGCTGCTCGGGGAGGGTCACGCGCTCGGAGGCGTCGTCCGCGGTCGCGAGGACCTCGTCGGCGAGCTGGCGCAGGTCGTCCAGCAGCCGCTGGCGCTCGTCCCAGAGCAGCTGTGTGTCGACGATGACCTTCTCCGCGTATTCGTCGGCCTGCTGGCGCAGGAGCTCGGACTCGCGGTCGGCCCGCTGGATGCGCCCCTCGGCCTGCGAGCGCGAGCGCGCCGCCAGCTCGTCCGCCGCCTGGTGGGCGCGCTGCAGGATGCCGGCCGTCTCTTCGCCGACCTGATCGAGCGCGCGCTGAACGACGGTCTCGCGCGTCTGCCGGCCCTCGAGCTCAGCCACCAGATCGGCGACCTGCTCCACGAAGTCGTCGACCGCCTGGCGGTCATAGCCGCGCACCGCTAGCGGGAACGAGTGCTCCCTGATGCGCTCGGCCGCATTGCGGTGGAAGTGCTCCTCCGGGGCTTGCTGGACGTCTAGATCGCCGGTATCCGAATCCGCCATGTCGTGGAGTATGCCCCTCGCGTCGGGCGACCGAGCATCCCGGGGGCATCCGTGCACTCAATGCTCGATAACGGGGATTACGTAAACCCGAGCGTTACAGCCTTCGCCGGGCGCCGGCGAAACAACTTGCACGTGCAACCACCTGCTACTCTCGCTCCGATGGAGCTCGGAGTCGCCACCTTCGCCGATCTGTCCTCGGGTGTCTCGCCGCAGGAGCGCATGCGCCAGCTGCTCGAGGAGGCCGAGCTGGCGGATCAACTCGGGCTCGACGTGTTCGCGATCGGCGAGCACCACCGGCCGGACTTCCTGATCTCGGCTCCGGCCGTGGCGCTGGCGGCAGTCGCTGCACGCACCGAGCGCGTCCGGCTGTCGAGCGCGGTCACGGTGCTGAGCTCGGACGACCCCGTGCGCGTCTTCCAGGCGTTCGCCGAGGTCGACCTGATCTCGAACGGGCGCGCGGAGATCATGGCCGGCCGCGGCTCCTTCGTCGAGTCGTTCCCGCTGTTCGGATACGACCTCGACGACTACGACGAGCTCTTCGCCGAGAAGCTCGAGCTGCTGCTGAAGATCCGCGACAACCCGGTGGTCAGCTGGTCCGGGCGCCATCGCGCGCCGCTCGACGAGGCCGTCGTCTGGCCGCGGCCCGTGCAGGACCCGCTGCCCATCTGGGTCGCGGTCGGCGGCACGCCGGCATCGGTCATACGCGCCGGGACGCTCGGGCTGCCGCTGACGATCGCGATCATCGGCGGGACGCTCGACCGCTTCGTCCCGCTCGTGAACCTCTACCGCGAGTCGGCGCGCGAGGCTGGGCATGACCCGGACGCGCTCGGGGTTGCCATAAACACGCACGCCTTCGTCGGCGAGCCAGTCGAGCAGGCCGACGAGGCCTTCGCCGCGCCGTACCTCCGCATGATGAACCGCATCGGCCGCGAGCGCGGCTGGCCGCCGTCGGGCCGGCGCGAGTACGAGGGCCTGCGCTCAGCGCGCGGCGCGCTCGCCGTCGGCAGTCCCGAGCAGGTGGCCGAGAAGATCCTGCTCGAGCACGAGCTCTTCGGGAACAGCCGCTACATCGGGCAGATGAGCCTCGGCGCGGTCGCCCACGCCGACGTCCTGCGCTCGATGGAGCTGTTTGGGACGCGCGTCGCGCCGCTCGTGCGCGAGGAGGTCGCGCGCCGGGCGAGCTCGGCGGCAGCCTAGCCCCGCCTAGCCGGCGAGCTGCGCGTCGAGCTCGATCGACTCGACCCCCGCCAGCGCCTGCGAGACCGGGCAGCCCTTCTTCGCGCCCTCGGCAAGCTGCTGGAACTCGTCGTCCGAGATCCCGGACACGCGTGCGCGCGTGCGCAGCTCGATGCGCTTGATGGCGAAGCCGTCACCGTCCTTCTCCAGGTGGACGATCGCCTCGGTCTCGACGCTCTCCGGGTCGTGGCCCGCCGTCCCGAGCTCAGCCGAGAGCGCCATCGAGAAGCAGCCCGCGTGCGCGGCCGCGATCAGCTCCTCGGGGTTCGTGCCGTCGCCCTCCTCGAAGCGCGACTGGAACGAGTACGGCCCCTCGTAGGCGCCGCTCGCCATCCGCATCGTGCCGCTGCCCTCGGTCAGCGAGCCCTCCCAGACGGCGTTCGCGGTCCTCTTCGGCATGACGTGTCCTCCCTGTTCGCGGTTGAACCGAAAGGATCGCCGATACGGCGCCGCGACGGCGCTCAGGCCACGGCGACCTCGGCGGCCTCTTCAGCGCGGTCGGCCGCAATCGTGACCGGGCAGCGCCCGAGCTCGTGGCCGCAGGCGTCCGCGTCGCAGAGGCGGCAGATATGGCCGGCGTCCGCGCGGCCCCCGGTGATCCCGGCGAGGAGCTTCTCGTGCAGCGCCGTCAGCTCGGCTCGCTCGCCCGCCGACAGCGGCGCCAGCACCGCTTCGAGCGCCGCCTCACGCGCGTTACGGATCTCCATCGCAAGCGCCACGCCTGCCGGGGTCAGCCTGATCGAGACGGAGCGCCCGTCCGCGCCGGGCTCGCGCCGCACCAGGCCGGCGCGCGCGAGCCGGTCGGCCAACCGCACCGCAGCCGAGTGGCTCAGGCCGAGCGGCCGCCGCATCACGTCGAGCGACGAGCCGTCGAGGAAGGTCGCGAGCGCGACGAGCGCCGCCGGCGCGGCTCCCCCGTGCGCCGTGGCGAGCCGGACCGCATCGTCGACCCGCTCGGCAACGGCAAGTGAGATCGCGCCAAGCATGTTCGCCTCACGAGGCGCCTCGACGTATGCATGACTCATGCATGTATCGTACAGCGGGTGGGCAAACCCTCCCCCACCGACCGCTACGAGCCGCTCCCCGGCATCGTCGACCTGCCCGCCTGGATCTGGCGCCGCCTGAACGGGCCCGGCAAGGCCGCCGTCATCCTGCTCCCCTTCGTCCTGATCGCCATCGGCCTCGCCCTGAGGCCCGGCATCCAGGAGTCCAAGCAGGAGCGCGCCCGCTCCGAGGAGCAGCGCATCGAGCGCGAACGGGCCGCCCGCGAGGCTCGCATGCGCGAGCAGCAACAGCCGCGCTTCGCAAGCGCGGCCCCGGCGCCCGACAGCGTTCCGGGCCGGGAGCGGCTCGTAGAGGCGGCCGGCGCGTCCGTGCTCGCGGACGCGCGCAAGCGCGCCGCGGCCGGTGAGTTCGACGGCCCGATCCGCGACGTCACCTGCGAGGAGTATCCGCGCACCGTCTCGGGCCGGGGCGCCGACCAGGATCTCTCCGAGTCCGCCGGGAACTACTCGTGCATCGCCGTGACCGCCCGCTTCTCGGGCTCCCAGGGTGGCGGCGACGAGGGTGCCTACGCCCAGAGCGAGGCCGGCGTGGTCGGTCACCCGTACCGTGTGCGGATCGACTTCGATAGCGGTCGCTACGCGCTCTGCCGCGTCGCCGGCCGCGCCGGCGAGGGCAGCCTGCAGGCGCGCCAGGCCGTGACCGTGCCGCGCGTGTGCGGCGGCCGCTGAGCGCGGTAGCGTCCCCCGCGCCATGCCGGAGCTGCGCGACCGTCCCTTCGACGAGGGCGACCTCGATCCCGACCCGCTCGTGCTGTTCGGGCGCTGGTTCGAGGAGGCGACCGCCGAGGGCGCCTTCGAGCCGAACGCCGTCGCGCTCGCGACGGCGAGCGCCGAGGGTGTCCCGTCCGCGCGCATGGTGCTGATGAAGTCCTACGACGACGGCGGGCTGACGTTCTTCACGAACCACGGAAGCCGGAAGGCCGCCGAGCTGGACGAGAACCCGCGCGCCGCGCTGCTCTTCCACTGGCCCGAGCTCGGCAGGCAGGTGCGCATCGAGGGAGACGTGGAGGAGGTCGGGCGCGAAGAGTCGGTCGCGTACGCGCGCAGCCGCTCGCGGGCGAGCCAGCTGAGCGCGCTCGCCTCGCCGCAGAGCCGTCCCGTGCCCGACCGCGCGTGGCTCGAGCGCCGCGTCGCGGAGCTAACCGAGGAGCACGAGGGCGCCGAGGTGCCGGTGCGCGACGACTGGGGCGGCTACCGGCTCGTGCCGGCCGCCTGGGAGTTCTGGCAGCACCGCCCCGACCGGCTCCACGACCGCTTCCGCTTCGAGCCCGACGGCCGCGGCGGCTGGACGAGCGAGCGGCTCGGCCCCTGAGCCTCAGCGCACGCCGGTGAGCTCGATCGCCTCCTTCAGGCGGCGCAGCTGAGCCTTGATCCGGCGCCGGAGGCCGTGGCGCAGGAAGGGGGCGCCGACGGCATACAGGAACGCGGTGAAGCGGCCGTCCGCCCCGGCGTCGACCGCCTGGCGGACGAGCGTGCCGCGCGCGTGCTCGCTCAGCAAGAGCTCGGATTCGAAGCTGAAGGGGCCGTCGAGCGAGCGCACGAGCTGGCGTCTGGGTGGGTCACGCAGGACGAGCTCGTACTCGAAGTCGTGCAGGCTGCCGCCGTACTCGTAGCGGCTCGAGATCCGCCCGCCCTCGACGAGCCGCCCCTCCACGCGCACGTCGCGCACGCCCTCCTGCCAGTTCTCCCAGTTGCGCGGGTCCGCCGCCCAGCGCCACACCACGTCGAGCGGCCTGTCGACGACGATCTCGGCTGCGGCCCTCACCCGTCCGGATAGGGCTGGATCTCGATGCCGTGGTCGCGCTCGCGCATGCCGAGCTCGTAGGCGGCGCCGCCCGGGACCGTGAGCTCCCAGCGGCGCCCGTCGGCCGGCCGCTCGACCACCAGCCGCATGTCCGCGATCGAGCAGTTGACGGTGTTGTGCTCGCCGCCGTCCGGGTCGGCGTAGACCCAGCCGACGAAGCGCTCGCGTGGGGCCGAGACCGACCCGCGCACGCGCAGCCCCTTCCCCGTGAGCTGGAATGCGCAGCTGTCCGGCGCCTCGTCGACCTCGCTGCGGTGTCCGGGCCCGCCGAGCCGGTGGCGCTCGCCCGCCAGGCTCAGGACGCCGTTCGCGAGCCAGGGCGTGGTCAGCGGGCCCAGCTTGACGCGGCCGATGGCGGCGTCGAGCCAGTCCCCGTCCTCGGTGATCCCGTGCAGCCAGATCCAGCGCTCGGCGTGCTCCCGGCCCCAGTTGTGGCCGATCATCCCGCGCCAGCCCTCGACGGGCAGCTCGCGGCCGTCGACCGTCAGCAAACCGTCGAAGCTCGCGGCCGGCAGCGGTGAGAGCAGCTTCGTGCGCGGCAGCCGCGCCCCGTACATCCATTCCCTCGGAAGGTGGAAGAGCGGCTCCTCTCCGCCCATGAAGCGAAGCGCCCAGGCGACCTCGCCCCCGATCGAACCGACCGCGTCGCCCGCGCCGATACGCGCCTCCCCCACGCTGAGCCAGTCCTCGCCCTGCGCCTCCGGCGCGGCGACGGTCAGCTTCGCGGCGCGCGGCCCGCCCGGCTCGAAGAGCGTGAACCAGAGCGAGCCGGTCGGAGGGGCCTTCGGGCGCTTGTGGACGGTGTAGCGGATCCAGGCGCCGAGCGGCTGCGAGGGATGACAGAGCTTGAGGTAGAAGCTCTCGTAGTGCCCGGCCTTGTCGGGCACGTCGACAAAGCGCGCCGCGATGGGATCGACCGCCGTCACGGGGCGGCATGCTAGAACCGCCACATGTCTGAAGACCCCGTGCTCGTGATCACCGGCGCCAGCAGCGGTATCGGCGCCGCCACCGCCAGGCGCGCCGCCGAGTTCGGCTACCGCGTGGCGCTCGCCGCTCGCTCCCAGGACAAGCTGCAGTCGCTGAGCGAGGAGCTCGGCGGGCAGGACAGGGCGCTCGCGCTCGGCTGCGACGTCACGAGCTGGGACGACCAGCAGGCGGTCGTCGCCCGCACGCTCGAGGAGTTCGGCCGCATGGACGCGTACTTCGCGAACGCCGGCTTTGGCGCCAAGCGCGGCTTCCTCGAGGAGTCGGTGGAGCACTGGAAGTCGATGATCGACACGAACGTCTTCGGCGCCGCCCTGTCGATCAGGGCCTCGCTGGGCCACTTCCGGAAGCAGAACAGCGGCCACCTGATGCTCACCAGCTCCGTCGCGGGCCGGCGCACGCTGCCGGGCTCGCTCTACTCGGCGACCAAGCACGCCGTGACGGCGATGGGCGAGGCGCTGCGCGCCGAGCTGACGGAGACCGACATCAAGGTCACGCTGATCGAGCCCGGTGCGGTCGACACGCCGTTCTTCGACAACCCGGTGTCGAACGCGCTCGAGCCCGACGACATCGCGCGCGCGGTGATGTTCGCGCTCACGCAGCCCCCGCACGTGGACGTGAACGAGCTCCTGATCCGGCCGATCCACCAGTCGAGCTGAGGCACCGCCCCCGGGCCGTCTAGCGCAGCAGGGTTCCGCCGGGCGGCACGACCCAGAGCTTCCCCGCACGGGCCTCGAGCTCCTCGCCCGGAAGCTCGCCGACCGTCTCGACGCCGCGCTCGGCCATCAGAATCGCCAGCTCGCGCCACGCCGTCGCCACCGATCCCACCCGGGCGGTGGGGCCCCAGCCCGTCGCGCTGCGCAGCTCTGCCGCGCGCTCCTCGACCTCGGCTCGGGTCAGCTCCCCGAAGGGCTTCGAGCGACCGCCGGCAAAGACCTGCTCGGCGAGGATCGCCGCGGTGTCAGGCATGTCCTCCCTCCCTTGCCAGCCGCGCGGCCGTCACCGCGAGCTGGCCGTAGGCGATGCCGCCGTCGTTAGGCGGCAGCTTCTCGGGCGTCAGCACCCGCAGGCCCGCCTCGGCGAGGAGCCCGGACGTGCGCTCGAGCAGCCGCCTGTTCTGGAAGACGCCGCCCGACAGGACGACGGTCTCCGTGCCCTCCCGTGCCGCCAGCTGCGCGCACGCGCCCGCCGTGGCCGCGGCGACGGCGTTGTGGAAGCGGGCGGCCACGGCCGGGACATCCGTGCCCGAGTCGAGGTCGCGCGTGAGCTCGGCGACCGCGGGTCTGGCGTCCATCACCAGCGGCCCGGGCCGCTCACCGGCCAGCGGCAGCGTGTACGCGCCCTGCTCCCCGGGATCGCAGCAGGCCTCGAGCTCGACGGCCGCCTGTCCCTCGTAGTTGACCTCGGCGCGCACCCCGCACAGCGCGGCGACAGCATCGAACAGCCTGCCCATGCTCGTTGTCAGCGGCGACGCCACCCCCGTGCGCGCCAGCTTCCCGACCTGCTCCCAGGCGGACGGCTCGACCAGACCAAACAGGCGCTCGGGTAGGCCCGGCAGCTCATCGAAGGCCTCGTGAAGCCACGAGCACGCCATCCGCCAGGGCTGCCTGATCGCGGCTTCCCCGCCCGGCAACCGCACCGGCGAGAGCAGGCCGACGCGCTCGAAGGCGCTCAGGTCCCCGAGCAGCAGCTCGCCGCCCCAGACGGTGCCGTCGGCGCCGTACCCAGTGCCGTCGAAGATCGCGCCCAGCGCCCGCCCGGTCTCGCCGTGCTCCGCGAGGCACGCAGCCAGGTGGGCGTGGTGGTGCTGCACCCCGACAAGCCGCACGTCCTCGAGATCGGTGGCGTACTTGGTCGACATGTACTCGGGGTGCAGGTCGTGGGCGACGACGGACGGCTCGACCGCGAACAGCCGCTCGAAATGCTCGATGCCCTCCGTGAACGAGCGCAGCGTCTCGTAGTTCTCGAGGTCGCCGATGTGGTGGCCGACCCACGCGCGGCCGCCCTTGGCGACGCCGAACGTGTTCTTCAGCTCCGCGCCGCAGGCGAGCAGCGGCTCGGGCGCCTCGATCGGCAGCGGGATGGACGCCGGCACGTAGCCGCGCGAGCGGCGCAGGAGCTGCGGGCGCCCCGCGGCCACACGCACGACCGAGTCGTCGGTGCGTGTCTCGATGGGCCGGTCGTGCAGCAGGAAGACGTCCGCGATCCCGGAGAGCCGCTCGACGGCATCCGCGTCGCCGTACGCGATCGGCTCGTCGGAGACGTTGCCGCTCGTCATCACGAGCGGCCGGGCGACGTCGGCGACCAGGAGGTGGTGGAGCGGCGAGTAGGGCAGCATCACGCCCAGTTCGCGGGCGGCAGGCGCCACCGCGGCGGCGACCGCCGCCTCAGCCCGCCGCGGAGCGAGCACGATCGGCCGCTCGCCGGACAGCATCAGCGTCGCGGCCTGCTCGTCCAGCTCGACGAGGCTGCGTGCGGCCACCAGGTTGGGCGCCATGAGCGCGAACGGCTTGTCCTCACGGTGCTTGCGGGCGCGCAGTCGCGCCACGGCCTGCTCGTCGCTCGCAAGGCAGGCGAGGTGGAAGCCCCCCACGCCCTTCACGGCGACGATCGCCCCCTCGAGCAGCGCCTCGACGGTGGCGGCCAGCGGGTCGGCGGCGGCCGGCAGCAGGCGCACGGACGGGCCGCACTCCGGGCACGCGTTCGGCTGGGCGTGGAAGCGGCGATCGGCTGGGTCCTCGTACTCGCGGCGGCACGCTTCGCACATCGTGAACCCGGCCATCGTCGTGTTCGGCCGGTCGTACGGGACGGTGCGCACGATCGTGAAGCGCGGCCCGCAGTTCGTGCAGTTGATGAACGGGTAGCGAAAGCGCCGGTCCGCGGGATCGAAGAGCTCGGCGAGGCAGTCGGGACAGGTGGCCGAGTCGGGCGTGACGGCGGCATCGGGTTCGCCGCCCGGCGGGCTCTCGCGGATGGCGAAGCCGGTCTCCCCCGTCTCCTCGAGCGCCTCCGGCACGACCCGCTCGACGCGCGCGAGCGGCGGCGCGTCCGCGACCAGGCGAGCGAGGAAGCGGTTGACGGTCTCGGCCGGCGCCTCCACCTCGACCACGACGCCGCGCGAGTCGTTCAGCACGTGGCCCGCGACGCCAAGCTCGCCGGCCAGCCGGTACACGTACGGGCGGAAGCCGACGCCCTGCACCGTTCCCTCGACGCGGGCGCGGACGCGACTCACCCGACGAGCTCCCTCAGCACGTGATACGCGCTCGCCTGCGCCTCCTGGATGCGCGGGATGTGCTCGGAACGGGTCACGACCACGTGCTCCGCGAGGCCCTCCGCGTGCACGCGCCCGCCGTCGTAGCCCACCATCGCGATCGTGCCCAGCCCGCGCCGGCGGGCCTCCTCCAGCGCGGCGATCACGTTCGCGGAGTTGCCGCTCGTCGAGATCGCAAGGAGCACGTCTCCCGGGCGCCCGTGCGCGATCACCTGACGGGAGAACAGGGCGTCCGTCCCGATGTCGTTCGCGAGCGCCGTGAGGATCGCGGTGTCCTCGGTCAGGTCGATGGCGCGCCGCGGCGACCAGCGCGGGTCGGGCGGATGGCGGAAGTCCGCGACCACGTCCATCGCGTCGGTGGCCGAGCCGCCGTTGCCGAGCGCGAGCAGGCGCCCGCCGCCGTCCAGGTCGGCCCGCAGCTCCTCCGCCGCGGCCTGGAGGACGGCGCCGTTGTCACCGAGCGTCTGCGCCCGCAGCTCGCCCACGTCGCGCGCCTTCGCGAGCACCGAGCTGCGCACGTCCTCCACGACCGCCTCGAGGTCGTGCTCCTGCTCGCCGAGGAACGGATAGAGGAAGCTCGAAGCGCCCGAGTCGTGGACCTGCCCCGCCGACCGGCCCTCCAGCAGCCCGCGGTGGTCGAAGAACACGTGCACGAGCTCCCACAGCACGTGGTAGAGCGTCTCCACGAGCTCCTGGCGGATCGAACCGTCCGCGGACGGTGGCTCGAACTCCCACTCGGCCCCGGTGCGCTCGAAGGCGACGGTCAGGCAGCCGCGCTCGCGGGCGAGCGCCAGCGCCGCGGCGCAGTCCCCGAATGCGATCGCCATGTCGTCGGGCTCGACCGCCAGCTCGACCTGCGTCTCGAGCCGGCCGCCCTCGGCTGTCAGCGCGAGCGCGGGCAGCGCCCGCTTGCCGACGATCACCGGGTGGACGAACTCAACCGCGACGTGGCGGGCGTCCGAGCGGGCGGCCGGCGACCGGCCGAGGGCGATCAGGCGGCCGCCGCGGGCGAAGCGCTCCGCCATCCGGTGACAGAGCCGCGCGAGACGATCCGCCTCGGCCTCGAAGAACCGGCGGTTCGCTTCGGTGCGGCCGGAGAGGGCCCGTTCGAGGACGTCGGCGGCGAGCGCCTGGTTCACACGGCCACCTGCACGCCCGATCCGAGCGCGGCCAGCCAGTCGCGCCACTGCTCGACCCCCTCCCCCGTGCGCGCGCTGACGAGCATGCGCTCGACACCGGGGTGAACCGCATCGAGGTTGTGCAGGAACCGGTCGAGGTCGAAGTCGAGGTGCGGCAGCAGGTCGATCTTGTTGATCAGCACCAGCTCGCAGGCCCTGAACATGAGCGGGTACTTGAGCGGCTTCTCCTCGCCTTCGGTGATCGCCGAGACCATGATCCGGGCGTCCTCACCCACCTTGAACTCGGCGGGGCAGACGAGGTTCCCCACGTTCTCGATCACGAGCAGGTCGATCTCATCGAGCGGCAGGTTCGGCAGCGCCGTGCGCACCATGTTGGCGTCGAGGTGGCATTCCCCGCCGAAGCTCGGATCGGTGTTGAGCTGTGTGACCGGCACGTGCAGCGCGGCGAGCCGATCGGCGTCCATCGAGCCCTGGACGTCACCCTCGAGCACCCCGACGCGAACGCCGGGGAGGTCGGTCACGACGCGCTCGAGCAGGGCGGTCTTGCCCGCTCCCGGCGCGCTCATGAAATTGACGACCTTCACCCCGGCACGCTCGAAGTCGTCGCGGTTGGCCCGCGCGATCGTGTTGTTCGCGTCGAGCGCCTCTTCGACGATCTTCACCTTGGTGCGATGCATTCGGCCTCCTCGATCTCGATCGACTCAACCTCGAATTCGTTTCCGGTCGCCACCTCGACGTTCGCGGCCGGCCCACAGCGCCGGCACATGAAGACCGGCAGGTCGATCTCCCATTCGTCGTCGCACGTGCCGCAGCGCAGCCGCGCCGGAATCAGCTCCTGCTCGAGTCGCGCCCCTTCGCAGACGGTGTGCTCGGCGACAAAGCCGAAGTAGAACTGGAGCGTGTCGGGCACCACCTGGCGCAGCGCCCCGACGCGCAGGTTCACCACGCTCACGCGGCGCCCGTCGGCGTGCTTGACGACGGTGTTGACGATCGCGCTGGAGAGCGACAGCTCGTGCATGGGCTAGTCGGCCGCGTAGGCGGCGTCCGTGCGCAGCTCTTCGATCGTCTCGGCCACGAGCGCGACGGCGCCGTCGACGGCCCGCTCCACCTGCTCGCTCAGGCCGATCCCCATGTCCTCGACCTCCGCCGGCTCGCACGCGATCACGAGGACCTTGCCGGGCCACGCCCCCACCGTCTTGACGAAGCGCAGGACCGTCTGCGGGTCCATGGCATGCGGGTTGATCAGCTGACCGTCCTCGATGCCGGCCTCGACATCCTCCTCGCGCGCCTCCATCACGTAGAGCGTCCCGGGCTCGCCGCCCTGGCGGCTGACGTCGACGAGCACGAGCGCGTCGTAGCCGCGCATCAGCTCGTAGGCGAGGTCGAGGCCGCCGGTGGCGAAGTCGAAGACGGCGGCCTCCGGCGGCAGCTCGCGTGCCTCGAGCCGCTTGACGACCTCGCCGCCGAAGCCGTCGTCCCTCAGCCACGCGTTGCCGATGCCTGCCACCAGGATCCGCTTCATCCGCTCACCTCCAGCTCGGGTGGGAAGAACCACAGGAAGCGCCCGGTGTCGCGCAGGATCTCCTGGCCGGGCTCGTCGAGGGCCACGCCCAGGTGGATCCGGCCGTCGTAGTCGCGGTAGATCCGCTCGACCGTCACCGTGCGCCCCTCGAGCATGCGGGCGTGCAGGTCGGCGTCGAGCCCTGGCCTGACGATGGCGCGGTCGCCGCGCCTGAAGACGACCCCGTCCACCTCGACCTCGGGCAGGCCGCGCGTGGGGTCGCGGACGGCCGCCGACGGCTGCGGCGGCTCGAGCGTCATGCGCCCGTGCAGCTTCAGGAGCTCGTCAGGCGTGACGGCCCCGGCGCGCTCGATCATCTCGCGCACCGCGGGGTCCTGCCGCTCGATCTCGGCGCGCTCGGCGTCGCTGAGTGCCTGCACGTGGAGGACGAGCGCCTCCTCGATCTCGGTGTTGTCGAAGAGGTTGCCGCGGCTCTCGGGCGCGATCTGCGGGTGGTCGGGCAGGATGATCGCGGCGCCGAGCATCGCGTCGTCCCCGGGTGAGGCCAGCACGGCCCAGGTGTTGACGCTCTGGCAGGGCGCCTCGAGCTGGGACAGGAAGCGCCCGCGCTTCACAGTCAGCAGCGGGTGGGTCGAGATCAGCGACAGGCGCAGCGCCTCGCCGCGCTCGAGGCCGGGCGGCGCCGCGGTGCGGTTCTCCACGCGCAGGGAGATCTCCTCGCGCCCCTCCCCCAGCTCGGCCCGGCTGAGCTCGACGTGCACACGCAGCTCGCCGAAGCGGAAGTCGCCCGTTCCGGCCGCGCGCTGCGGCTCGGCGCGATGGCGTTCGCCGCTCGGCGCGAGGAAGCGCACCTCGCACTCGATCTCCGGGTCCTCGCCCTCGACGACGCAGCGCAGCTCGAGGTGGTCGTACGCGCTCGGCAGCGTCTCCGCATAGGCGGGCGGGTAGACGATCCCGAACGGCGTCGGAGTCGCGTTCTTGGTCGCGCCGGGTGTGTACGGATAGAGCGCGTAGCCCTCGTACAGCAGCGTGTCGACGAGCTCGTTCATGGGGAAGCAATCGCTCCGGCGCGGGCCGAGCCCGCGCCCTCGCGCCCGGCCAGAAGCTCCGCGACGCAGGCGTCGAGCGTCGGCGACCCGCGCCGGACCTTCTCTGCCTGCAGCGCCTCGAGGGTCGTCTCCTGCAACGGGATCCAGCCGGTGTGCGGGTAGTAGTGGTCGATCTGGTCGCGCCAGGTGGCGACCGGCAGCCGGAACTCCGCCGAGCACGACCACGGCACGAGCGACAGCTGCAGCCGGCCGTCGTCGCCGCGGTAGTGCACGGTGCCGTTGAAGTTGAAGGCGAGCGGCACCTCCCCGTCCGCCAAGCCGTAGAGGTACTTCGAGGAAGCGACCTCCATGTCGAGCCCGGCCGGGACGGACACGTGGAAGGTGGTGGCGCCCGTGAAGGCCGGCACGAGCGCATCGGCTTGGTGCCACACGAGGCTGCGCGTGGTCGTCGCCCAGCGCTCCGGCGCGCCGAACAGCTCGACCAGCTTGGCGTGCGTGTCGGCGTCGTAGCTGCGCCGCGCCGGCTCGATCATGACCTGGGCGGTCAGCGCGATCGCGTAGACCTGGCGGCCGCCCGGCTCGGTCACCTGCACGGCGAAGTCGATCGCAGGCACGGCGGCGTGGCGGCGCCCGCCGGCGGAGAGCACCTGGAACTCCGGCTCGGGCGCGCTCATGCCGCCACCGCCTTGAGCTCGTCGAAGTACGCCTCGATCGCGCGCTCGACCCCGGCGCCCCCCGAGATCCCCTCCCAGGAGGCCTTGACGAGCCCGACGAGCATGTAGCAGCGGTCGATCGGGGCGATCGCGTAGGCCGGAGGGTCTGCGGTGCGGTTGACGATCAGCGCCTCCGCATCCGGCTCGAGCTCGTGCAGGACGGGGTTCATCTCGGTCAGCCGGCTCCAGGTCTCGAAGTGGAGCTCGCTCTCGGTCGCCCCGGCCGGGCTTGGGTAGAGCGCGACGACGCAGTCGGTGACGCTCGAGTGCATGAAGAAGGCGAGCCCGATCGGGATCCGGAACTGCGCCCAGATCTCCTCGGGCAGCCGGAAGTCCTCGAGCCATAGCGTGCGCATTCCGGTGGGCCGGAACTCCGGGTCGCCGGAGCGCAGGGCCCAGCAGCTCTCGCACACGCACACGATCTGGCGCTCGTAGAGGTTGAGCATGTGGCGGTGGTCGCCCGGCACGCTTGTCCCGCACAGGTCACAGCGCTCGACGGCGTCGGCCGCCGAGGCCGGCGCGGTCACGGGTGGGGGCGCCGGCTTCGGCTTGGTGAGACCACGCAGGCCGGACACGAGCTGTGCGCGGCTCACAGCGCGACCTTGATCTCCTCCTGCTCGCGCAGCAGCGGCACGGGCTGGAGCTGCAGGCTCTCGCCGTCGAGCGAGCGGCCCGCCTGCGGCAGCGAGAACCTGCGACCGCAGCCCGGGCAGCTGAGCGCCCCGCCGTCGAGGGCTCCCCCGTCCAGCGTGCCGCCGCAGTGCGCGCAGGCGTTGCGGTACGCGAGCAGCGTCCCGTCGACGTTCGCGACCACGAGTGCGACGCCGTCGACGTCGGTGGCCGCGAGCACCTCCGGCGCCGGGATGGCGAGGCTGTGCCAGCCCGGTGCCACCTGGACGAGCGGAAGCGGGGTGCCCGGCATCGGCGGCGGCTCCTCGGCCACCCCCTCGACGTCCATGCCCTCGAGGTCAGGGGCGGCGTTCTCCAGCGCCCGCCGCACCGCCAGCTCGAGCGTCGAGGACGACGCCCTGCACGACTTGCAGCTGCCCTCCAGGCGCAGCCTCGCAATCCCGTCCTCGATGCCGAGCAGCTCGACGTTGCCGCCGTGCGACTCCATGTAGGGGCGCACGCTCTCGAGCGCCTCCTGCACGCGCTCCTCGATCGGCACCGGATAGAGGTCGTGGATCATCAGCAGGCTGGCGACGAGCTGGTCGTCCGCGAACGCGGCGCGCGTATCCGCGTCGGTCAGCTCGACGATCCGCTCGAGCCCGGCCCCGTACATCTGCACCACGGCCGAGGTGAGCTCCTCGGCCAGCTCGCGCCCCGCCGCGTCCTCGAGGTGCTCAAGCCGCCCCGTGAGCTCCTCGACACGGGCCATCAGCTGCTCGGCCTCCATGCTCAGCAGAGGGCCGTGGGTGTGTGGACGACCTTGCGGACCGATCCCTTGCCGCCGTACATGTGGACGCCGCATGGCAGGCACGGGTCGAACGAGCGGACCGCCCGCATGATGTCGACTCCCTTGAAGTTCTCCGGCCCGTTCTCCTCGAAGATCGGCGTGTTCTGCACCGCGTCCTCGTAGGGGCCCGGAGTCCCGTAGACGTCCCGCGGGCTCGCGTTCCAGGGGGTCGGCGGGTAGGGCTGGTAGTTCGCGATCTTCCCGTCCTCGATCACCATGTGGTGGGAGAGCACCCCGCGTGCCGCCTCGTGGAAGCCCACGCTGACGGCGGTGTCGGGAACCTTGAAGTCGTTCCAGCTCTTGGTGCGGCCGGCCTGCACCTCCTTCATCGCCCGCTCGAGGTTGTGCAGCGCGATGAGTGCCGAGTACGCCTGGTGGTAGGTCCGGGCGCGATCGCGCTCGATGGCGTTCGACTTCTCCGGCACGCGCCATTCCATCTCGACCTCGGGGAAGTTGGCCGAGCGCGGCAGCGCCATCTGGATGCTGTCGCCGGTGGCCTTCGCGTAGCCGAAGTCGACGAGGCCCGCCTTCGCCGTGCACCATTGGCGCGCGAACGGCCCGCCGCCGGTGTCACAGCAGACGTGCGTGTCCGTGCGCTTGTCGTAGATGCGGGGCGACACCACCCACGTGTACTTGTCGGTGAAGTCGCGCTTCTGCGGCTTGGGCAGCGTGACCTTGTTCCACGGGTGGTTCCTGTCGACCGGGTTCCCGAGCGGGTCGTTCCTCACGAAGGTGCGCTCGTTCTCCCAGCTGTCGAAGTACGAGCTGCCCAGCAGGATCCGGATCGCGAGGTTGATCTCGACCAGGTCGGTCGTGATCAGCTCGCCGCCGATCGCGATGCCCGGGGTGACGTAGCGCCGGCGCCCCCACTCGGTCATGTTCCTGTACGAGTAGTCGACGTAGTCCGGGTCGTCGAACGAGCCCCAGTTGACGAGGTTCGTCTCCCTGTAGCCGACCATGTCGTAGCCGGGGAGCTCCGTGAGGAAGAAGTCGTAGAGGTCGTCGTGCATCGGCACGCTTCTCTTCACGTAGTCGAAGTACTTCATGAGCCGCACGTAGTACTCCGTGCACGTCTGGTGCGTGATGTCGGCGCTGCAGCCGCCGGGCATGATCGTCGACGGGTGCGTGTGACGCCCGCCGAAGAGGCAGTACATCTCGCGCGTGTAGCGGGCGACGTGCAGGGTCTCCAGGTAGAACTCGCCCGTGAACGGGTTGAGCGCCCGCATGATGTCCGCGATCGTCTTGTAGCCGTGGATGTCCTGGCCGGGCGCCGCGGTGCTCTCGGCCTTGGCGAGCAGCGACGGGTTCGTCTCCTTGACCATCTGCTCGCAGAAGTCCACGTTCGCCATGCAGTCGTTGAAGATCGCGTGGTCGAAGATGTAGTCCGCGGACTCCGCCAGGTTGAACGCCATGTCGCCGAGCGGCGGCGGCTTGACCCCGTAGGCCATGTTCTGGTTCAGGCAGGAGCAGGTGCAGTGGTTGTCGCCGCAGATCCCGCAGATGCGGCTCGTGATGAAGTGCGCGTCACGCGGGTCGATCCCCTTCATGAAGATGTCGAACCCGCGGAACACCATCGAGGTCGAGTAGCACTTCAGGACCTGCTGGTTGGAGAAGTCGATCTCCGTGTGGATCCCGAGCGACCCGACGATGCGGGTGATCGGGTCCCACGACATCTCCTTGACGACGACCTTCTGATCCCTGGGTGTCTCAACTGTTGACATTCGTGCCTCCCCCTACCAGCGCTTGACGTAGCCGGTCGTGAGCTCGGGCTTGTTGTGTCTCCACTCGGGCTCCGCGTCGAAGTGCTTCTTGATGTGCCGCTTGCGGAAGCGGCGCACGATCGGGCCATAGCTGAACCGCATGACGTTCGCGGCCGCGCCGCCCCAGCGGTCCTCGTCCATGAACGGCATGTACTTGTCGGGGAAGCCCGGCATCGTGCAGGCCATGCAGATGCCGCCGACGTTGGGGCAGCCGCCGATCCCGTTCACCCAGCCTCGGATCGGGACGTTGCACTTGACCACCGGGCCCTTGCAGCCGAGCTTGACGAGGCAGCGCGGGTCCGAGCCGTACTCGGTCGCGAAGTCCCCCTCCTCCGCGAACCCCGCCCGGTTGCAGCCTTCGCGTACGGTGCGGCCGAAGAGCCACTTGGGCCGCAGCTGCTCGTCGAGCTCGGGCGCCGGGGCGAGCCCGGCGAGGTGGAGGGCCAGATAGAGCAGCGTCTCAGTCATGTTGTCCGGCTGGGCGGGGCAGCCGGGGATGCACACCACCGGCAGGCCGGCCGTCGACTTCCACTTCCAGCCGAGGTAGTCGGGCAGGCCCATCGCGCCCGTCGGGTTGTTCTTCATCGCGGGAATGCCGCCGTACGTGGCGCAGGTCCCGACGGCCACCACGGCCGCGGCCTTCGGCGCCAGCTTGTCGACCCAGTCGTTGGTCGTGAACGGCTGGCCGTTCGCCGGGTTCACGCCGAAGCCGGTCCAGTGCCCCTCGCCGTTGATGCGCTCGTTCCCGATCGAGCCCTCGATCACGAGCACGAACGGGTCGAGCTTGCCCTGCTCCGCGTCGAACCAGGCCTGGATGAACTCGTCGCCCACCTCGTAGGCGATCACCTGGTTGTGCACGACGACCTTCGGCATGCCCGGGATGGCCTGGGTGATGATGTCCTCGAGGCTCGGATTGGTAGCCGAGGTCATGGCGACCGAGTCGCCCTCGCAGGACAGGCCCGTGGTCATCCACAAGACGTGCGCGGTGACCTCCTCGGTCTTCCTCTTCTCCGCGTATGCCTCGGTCGTCGCCATCGACGCTCCCTTCTCGCTCAACAGATCCGCGGCAGCGGGTCCCCGACCAGCTGGTCCATGACCCGCTTGCCGCCAAAGCTCGTCTCCACCAGCACCATCCCGGGCGGCTCGGTGCGCACCTCGCCGATCTCCGCCGCGCGCTCACAGCCGGGCACCGACCGCAGCGCGGCGAGCGCCCCCTCGGCGGCCTCCTGCGCGACGAAGGCCACGAGCTTGCCCTCGTTCGCGACGTACATCGGGTCGATCCCGAGGATCTCCGACGCGCCGGCCACCGCGGGATCGATCGGCACCGCCGCCTCGCTCACGAGCATCGCCACCTTCGACGCGCGCGCGAGCTCGTTCAGCACGGAGGCGACGCCCCCACGGGTGGCGTCGCGCATGCAGCGCAGCGACGGCCCGGCCGCCTCGAGCAGCGCATCGGCCACCGGCCAGAGCGAGCGTGTGTCCGATTCGATCGCCGCCGCCAGCTCGAACTCTCCGCGCGCGAGCATGATCGCCGTGCCGTGCTCGCCGATCGTCCCGGACAGCAGGATGCGATCTCCGGGCCTGATCGCCTCCGCCGACAGCCGGGCGCGTGGGTCGCGCCGGCCGACCCCGGTCGTGCAGACGTACATCTGGTCCGCGTGGCCGCGCTCGACGACCTTCGTGTCACCCGTCACGACCCGGACGCCGGCCGCCTCGGCGGCAGCCGCGATCGCCTCGACCTCGGCCTTCAGGTCGTCGGCCCCGAGACCCTCCTCGAGGATCAGGGACAGGCTCAGGGCGAGCGGCTGCGCACCCGACACGGCCAGGTCGTTGACCGTGCCGTTCACCGCCAGGTCGCCGATCGAGCCGCCCGGGAAGCGGATCGGCTTGACCACGAACGAGTCGGTCGTCACGGCGAGCTCGACCCCGTCGACCTCGACGGTGGCGGCGTCCTCCTGCGACTCCCCTCCGAAGGCCGGCGCGAACAGGCCCTCGATCATGCTCTGGGTCGCCTTGCCCCCCGCGCCGTGCGCCATGTTGACGCGCTCGTCACGGAACTTCCCGCGCTTGGAGCGAGCGGTCTCGATGATGCCGAGGATGCGCTCTTCGCGGGCGCGTTACCTCCACTAGACGACCTCGCGCTCGCGGGCGAAGCGCCCGAAGTTGTAGTACGCCGCACAGGCCCCTTCCGAGGACACCATGCAGGTGCCGATCGGCCGCTCCGGGGTGCAGGCGGTCCCGAACACCTTGCATTCCCAGGGCTTGATCACGCCCTTGAGAACCTCGCCGCACTGGCACGCCTTGGGATCGGCCACGCGCACCCCCGGCACGCTGAAGCGGAGCTCGGCGTCGAGCTCGGCATACGCGTCCGAGAGCTTCAGCCCGCTCTGGGAGATGAAGCCGAGCCCGCGCCACTCGAAGTGCGGGCGCAGCTCGAACACCTCCGCCATCACCTCGAGCGCGCGCCGGTTGCCGTCGTAGGGGACGACGCGCTTGTACTGGTTCTCGACCTCGCAGCGACCCTCGGCGAGCTGCGCCAGGATCATCCGGATCGCCTGGAGGATGTCGAGCGGCTCGAAGCCGGCCACCACGATCGGCTTGCCGTAGTTGGCCGGGATGAACTCGAACGGGCGTGCGCCGACCACCGTGGATACGTGCCCGGGGCCGATGAACCCGTCCAGCCTGAGGTCGGGCGAGTCGAGCAGCGCGCGCAGAGGCGGGACGATCGTCACGTGGCTGCACATGCAGCTGAAGTTGGGCACGCGCTCTGCCTTGGCGCGCTTCAGCGTGAGCGCCGTGGAGGGGGCGGTGGTCTCGAAGCCGATCGCGAAGAAGACAACCTCGCGCTCGGGGTTCTGCTTCGCGATCCGGAGCGCGTCGAGCGGCGAGTAGACCATCCGGATGTCCGCGCCGCCGGCCTTCGCCTCGAGCAGACTGCCCTCGGACCCGGGCACGCGCATCATGTCGCCGAAGCAGGTGAAGATCACGCCCTCCTGCCGGGCGAGGGCGATGCCGTCGTCGACGCGGCCCATCGGTATGACGCAGACGGGGCAGCCCGGCCCGTGCACGAGCTCGACGTTCGCCGGCAGCAGGTCGTCGACGCCGTACTTGTAGATCGAGTGCGTGTGGCCGCCGCAGACCTCCATGAACTTGTAGTGGCGGCCCGGCTCCACGGCCCCGAGGATCTCGGTCGCGAGCACGCGTCCGAGCTCGGGGTCGCGGAACTCGTCGACGTACTTCACGAGGTCAGCTCCGTCAGCGCGACGCCCGCATGGACGAGCACGCGGTCACCCGGCGCGAGCGGCTCCACAAGCGTGATCTCGACCGTGCTCTTGGAGCCGTCCGGGGCGAGACACAGCGCCAGGCCGCGCCGCTCGTCCACGCGTTCGACCTGCATCGCGATGCCCTCGTCGGAGCACGTGATGCAGTGGTCACCACAGTCGCTCATCACTCGATGACGCTCGCCTTGAGCTCCTCGAGCTCCGCCTCGTAGTCCTGGCCCATCCGCTCGAGCTGCCGGCGGGTGGCAAGCGCCTCGTCCTCGTCGACGCGCGACATCGCGAAGCCCACGTGGATCAGCACCCAGTCGCCGGGACCGGCGCCGCCGTCGCCCTCGTCGTCGAGCAGCCCGATGTTGATCGTGCGCTGTACGCCGGCGACGTCAACCATCGCCAGGCGATTCCCCTGATCGATCACGTCAACGATCTGGCCGGGTATGGCCAGGCACATGGCCCGACCCTACGACCAGGGCTTGAGCTGAGAAAGCGAGCGTGTTGGAATCCAACGTTGCTTTCCAACACCCCCGGGGTAGGGTCTGCGCAGGAGGAGGAGACCGGTTAGTACCACCGAGCAGCAGCTGCGTGAGGGCACGGCTCGGGTTCTCGAACTGGACCCGGAGCTCGGACTGCGCGTGCCGGTGGCCGACATCTCCCGGGCTCGCAGGGAGCTCGTGGCCAGGGTGTGGACGCTGGAGACCGGCCACTGGGAGACCCCGCGCGAGGTCGAGCACGGCTGGCTCGGCTTCCTCGTGCTCGAGGGCCTGCTCGCGCGTGACATCACGCTCGCGGGCTCGACCGCGACCGAGCTGGTCGGAGAGGGAGACGTCCTGCAGCCGTGGGTCTCGCGCCGCGAGGACGGCCTCGTCCGCTACCGGGCCTCGTGGCACGTGCTGATGCCCGTGCGGCTGGCGATCCTCGACGACCGCCTCGGCCGCGCGCTCACGGACTGGCCGCAGGTGATGAGCGCCCTGCTCGAGCGCGCCATCCGGCGAACCCATCGCATGTCGATTCACGAGGCGCTCCTCCAGCTGACGCCGGTCGAGACGCGCCTGCTCGTGCTGTTCTGGCACCTGGCCGAGCGCTGGGGCAACGTGACGCCCGGCGGCATCGCGCTGCGTCTACGGCTCTCTCATGCGCTGCTCGGCCAGCTGGTCGGCTGCCAGCGCTCCTCCGTCACGACCGCGCTCCAGCACATCTACGGAAGCGGGCACCTCCAGCGTCGCGCGGACGGCAGCTGGCTGCTGACCGGCCCGCCGCCGGACGACATGGTCGGCGTGCACTGGGAAGCCGCGTCGCCGACCGCCTCTCACGCCGCGTCGTAGACTCGGAGGCGATGCCGGTCGCGGTCGTGTTCCGCTGCGAGATCTGCGGGTCCAGGCCCGGTGCCGAGACGCAGGCGAGCCTGGAGCGCCAGCTTCTCGATCTGCGGCACGGGGAGTACGTCGACGCCGAGCCGGAGCGCTGGCTCGTGTGGCACGGGCGCGGCCTCTACGGGCGGACCCTGTACGGCTGCGGCGAGCACCGCGGTGAGCTGAAGGCGATGGTGCGCGAGCTCTACGGCACGCTCGGCTGGCACCCGTGGGCGAAGGGGCCGCACCCGTGGCGCGGCCGCCGCGGCACCGACCGGGCGCGTGCGCTCCAGCGCTCCGCGCGCGGCGGCTTCGCGCGCTAGATCTCCCAGCGGAGCCTCGACGTCGTCCGGGCCGCGTGGCCGGTAGTCGACCGCGTCGGCTTCGCAGCGTCGTCGACCTGCGCAATGTCCCTACCCGGGCGCGCCGGCAGCTTTCGCCGCGGTCACTATCCGCTCATGCGTCTCCTCCGGGTGGGAGACCATCGCGCAGTGTCCGCTCGCGACCTCGATCGTGTCGGCGCCCATCCGCTGTGCGAACTGCCTCTCGGCATCGGGGGGAATCACCTCGTCGTTCTGGGCGACCAGATACCACGAGGGCAGTGACTTCCACGCCGGGGTGCCCATCACGTCGTCGAACGTGGACAGGTGCAGAGGCTGCTGCACGGCGTACATGACCTTCGCCTTGACCGGGTCGATATCGGCGGCGAAGTGATTCAGGAAATCGTCCTCGGGGATCCAGCCGAAGCCCTTCGAGTCGATGTCGACGTTCGCCACCCCCGGGGTCGGAGGACCCTGCTGTAGCAGCGCGCCGATCGACTCACCCTCGTCAAGCCCGAAGCCCGCGATGTACACGAGGCCGACGACGTTCGGTGCGTCGGTGCCGAGAGAGGTGATGACCTGGCCTCCGTAGGAGTGGGCCGCGAGAATGGTCGGGCCGCTCTGGCGGGTGAGCACGTGGCGGACCCTCGCGACGTCATCCGCAAGCGAGGTCTCCGGAAGCTGCGGGGCGGTGACCTTGTAGCCGTCGGCCTGCAGGCGCTCGATCACTTCGCTCCAGCAAGAGCCGTCCGCCCAGGCTCCGTGGACAAGGACGATGTTCGGTGATGCGGCCATGAGTCACGTCCTTTCGTGGGGAACCCGACCCTATAGACCCGTTCGCGCCCGGCCTGAAACGACGTTGTGAACAGAAGCGTTGGGAGACC
>CAVTZF010000033.1:0-99721 GCA_963739095.1 uncultured Thermoleophilaceae bacterium | reverse complement strand
GGCCATCCGCTTCGCGGACGACGGGCGCGTCTTCATCGCCGAGAAGTCGGGGGTCATCAAGACGTACGACAACGTGAACGACCTGACGCCGACGGTCTACGCGGACCTGAGCAGCAAGGTGCACAACTTCTGGGACCGCGGCCTGCTCGGGATGGCGCTCGATCCGCAGTTCACGAACGGCCGCCCGTTCGTGTACGCGCTGTACGCGCACGATGCGGCTATCGGCGGCACGGCTCCGCGCTGGGGGGACGGCTGCGCAACTCCGCCCGGTCCCACCGCTGACGGCTGCGTGATCAGCGGCCGGCTGTCGAAGCTGAGCGCGGGAGGCGTCGAGCAGGTTCTCATCGAGGACTGGTGCCAGCAGTACCCGAGCCACTCGTTGGGGACGATTGCGTTCGGCGCCGATGGCGCTCTCTACGTGAGCTCGGGTGATGGCGCGAGCTTCAACTTCGCCGATTACGGCCAGGACGGGAGCCCGCTCAACCCGTGCGGCGATCCGCCCGGCGGTGTGGGGGCGAGCCTCTCGCCGCCGACGGCCGAGGGCGGCGCGCTTCGGAGCCAGGACATCCGCACGACGGGCGACCCCACGAGCCTCGACGGCACCATCCTGCGCGTCAACCCGGACACGGGTGCCGCGATGCCCGACAACCCCAACGCCGGCAGCTCCGATCAGAATATGCGCCGCATCATCGCCAACGGCCTGCGCAATCCGTTCCGGTTCACGATGCGGCCGGGGACGAACGACCTGTGGCTCGGCGACGTGGGGTGGAACACCTGGGAGGAGATCAACCGCGTTGAGAACCCGGCCGGGCCGGTCGAGAACTTCGGCTGGCCCTGCTACGAGGGCGCCGCCCGGATGTCGTCCTACGACAACCTCAACCTGAATATCTGCGAGAACCTCTACAGCGCGGGGCCGAGCGCCGTGACCGCGCCGATCTACACCTACAACCACTCGGCGAAGGTCTCGACGGAGACCTGCCCGACGGGCGGGTCCGCCATCGCAGGCCTGGAGTTCTACGACGGCGGCACGTTCCCGGCCGCGTACAACCACGCGCTCTTCTTCGCCGACAACACCCGCGACTGCATCTGGGTGATGTTCGCCGGCGCGAACGGCCTGCCGGATCCGGCGACCAGGCAGCCCTTCATCAACGGCGCCGCCAACCCGGTGGACATTCAGGTCGGCCCGGCCGGTGACATCTACTACGCGGACTTCGACGGGGGCACGATCCAGCGCGTCCGTGCGCTCGCCGGCAATCACGCCCCGACCGCCAACGCGAGCGCCACGCCGACGAGCGGCGCCGTGCCGCTGACGGTGAACTTCAACGGCAACGGCTCGACCGATCCGGACGGCGACACGCTCAGCTACGCCTGGGATCTCGACTCCGACGGTGACTTTGACGACTCGACGGCTGTTCAACCGAGCTTCACCTACACGCAGACCGGCAGCTACGAGGCCCGGCTGCGGGTGCGCGACCCGAGCGGACTGACCGGCACCGACTCGGTCACGATCACGGTCGGCGCGCCGCCCACCCCGACGATCGCGACACCGACCGCGGGCACGACGTGGGCCGTCGGCGACGTCTTCGACTTCTCGGGCTCTGCCACGCGCAGCGGCGGCGGCAGCGTCCCGCCGAGCGGGCTGAGCTGGACGCTCATCATGCACCACTGCTCGGCCCTCGTGCCGACGAACTGCCACGAGCACGAGATTCAGACGTTCTCCGGCGCGTCGGGCAGATTCACCGCGCCTGACCACGAGTACCCGTCGTACCTGTCGCTCGAGCTGACGGCCACCGACGGTGGCCTCAGCAGCACCGTCAGCCGGCGGCTCGATCCGAAGACGGTGAATCTCACGTTCGAGACCAATCCGGCCGGCCTGCAGCTGTCCGTAGGAAGCGAGGAGCAGACTGCGCCCTTCACCCGCACGGTCATCCAAGGCTCCTCGGTCTCGCTGATCGCGCCTCCGGAGCAGACCTTGGGCGGCAGTACCTACAACTTCACGTCGTGGTCGGACGGCGGTGCGGCTGAGCACAGGGTCACGGCCGGAACGACCCCGGCCACCTATCGTGCGACCTACGCCGAGACCACCTGCGCGCCACCCGCCGCCAATCTTGTCGGTGCGTGGGGGTTTGACGAGACGAGCGGGACGACGGCTACCGACGGCTCGAGTCGTGGGAACACTGGGACGATCACTGGGGCGACGCGTACGGTGTCGGGCCGCCACGGGTCTGCGTTGTCGTTTGATGGTGTAAACGATTGGGTGACGGTGGCGGATAGTGCGTCGTTGGATTTGTCGACGCGGGCGACGTTGGAGGCGTGGGTCAATCCGTCGGCGTTGGGTTTGTCGTGGCGGACTGCGTTGTTGAAGGAGCAGCCGGGCCAGTTGGTGTATGCGTTGTATGCGAACAACGATTTGGGCCGGCCGTCGGGCATGTGTTCACGACGGGTGATCTGTATTCGAGCGGGTCGTCGCAGGTGCCGTTGAATGCGTGGTCGCATTTGGCGATGACGTGGGATGGCTCGACGCAGCGGCTGTATCTGAATGGGACGCAGGTGGCGACGCGGGCGTTGTCGGGCACGATCGTGAACAGCGCCGGGCCGTTGCGGTTTGGCGGCAACGGCGTCTGGCCGGAGTGGTTCGCAGGCCGCCTCGACGAAATCCGCGTCTACGACCGCGCGCTCACCCAAACCGAGCTCCAGGCCGACATGAATACACCTGTCACGTGCAGCGGCAATCCGCCCGCGCAGCCCGCTCTGGCTGTCTCCCGCAACACGATCTCCTTCAGTGCCACCCAGGGTGGAGTCGACCCGCCCGCTCAGACGTTCGACGTTACGAACACGGGTGGGGGCACTCTCGACTGGAGCGCCGCTGAGTCGTCACCCTGGCTGACCGTGAGCCCGCAGAGCGGCAGCGCGCCTGGCACGGTCACGGTCACGCCTTCCATCTCCGGTCTGGCGCCCGGCACCTACACGACCCCGATCACGGTTACCTCAGCCGGGGCGATGGGTTCGCCGAAGACCGTCGACGTCGTGCTCACGGTCAATCCGGCGCCTCCTTCACTCGCCGTGTCGCGGACCAGCATGTCCTTCACCGCCACCCAGGGTGGTGCCAACCCGCCGGCACAGAGCTTCGACGTGACGAACGTCGGGGGCGGAACCCTGAACTGGAACGCGGCAGAGTCGGCCAGCTGGCTCGCCCTCAGTCCGGCCAGCGGGACCGCGCCGGGCACAGTCACGGCTACGCCTTCGATCGCTGGTCTGGCGCCCGGGCAGCTACACGACCCAGATCACCATCACCGCGCCGGGCGCGGCGGTCTCTCCCAAGACGGTCGACGTCACCCTCACCGTTGCCTCCTCCACCCCCGTCCTGGCCGTGGCGCCAACTGCGCTGCCGTTCACCGCCACCCAAGGTGGCGCCAGTCCCTCCGCACAGACGGTCAATGTCACGAACACCGGCGGAGGGGCGCTGAACTTCACGGCGACCGATGACCAGTCGTGGCTGAGCGTCGCTCCAGCGAGCGGAAGTGCCCCGGGAGTCCTATCCGTGGGAGTCAACGTCGCCGGCCTCGCCGCGGGCACCTACACGGGCACGCTCACCATTACCGCGGCCGGTGCGTCGGGTTCGCCGAAGACGGTCGCAGTGACCTTCACGGTCAACAGTCCGCCGCCGCCGGGTACGGCGCCCGTCGGTGCGTGGGGGTTTGACGAGACGAGCGGGACGACAGTCACCGACGGCTCCGGACGCGGTAACAACGGCACCATCGCCGGTGCGACGCGCACCACCTCGGGCAGGTTCGGATCGGCCCTCACGTTCGATGGGATCAACGATTGGGTGACGGTGGCGGATAGTGCGTCGTTGGATTTGTCGACGCGGGCGACGTTGGAGGCGTGGGTCAATCCGTCGGCGTTGGGTTTGTCGTGGCGGACTGCGTTGTTGAAGGAGCAGCCGGGCCAGTTGGTGTATGCGTTGTATGCGAACAACGATTTCGGCCGGCCGTCGGGCATGTGTTCACGACGGGTGATCTGTATTCGAGCGGGTCGTCGCAGGTGCCGTTGAATGCGTGGTCGCATTTGGCGATGACGTGGGACGGGTCGACGCAGCGGCTGTATCTGAATGGGACGCAGGTGGCGACGCGGGCGTTGTCGGGCACGATCGCGAACAGCGCCGGGCCGTTGCGGTTTGGCGGCAACGGCGTCTGGCCGGAGTGGTTCGCAGGCCGCCTCGACGAAATCCGCGTCTACGACCGCGCGCTCACCCAGACCGAGCTCCAGGCCGACATGACCGCCCCCATCTCCGGCGCCGGCCTCGCCGCGGCCGCCCGCAGCGCGCGCTCTCCGTCCGCCGCCACCGCCCGCGCACAGACTCGCCGCAAGGCGCACCGCAGGGCGGGCCATCCGCCGAGGCCGCCCCGCCGGCAAGCGCGCGACCATCGGCCGCATCCGCAATCCCGGTGCCTCCCCGCTCTACACGGGGCTCACCCGACACACGGCCAGGCCGCGCCGCTAGACCTAACCGAACGGGCGGTTCCGAGGCCGCCCGCCCCGCTTAGGCTCGATCCATGAACGTAGGCATCGTCGGACTCGGTTACGTCGGCCTCCCGCTCGCGGTCTCATTCTGCGAGGCGGGCCACAACGTGGTGGGGGTCGATGTCGACCCGCGCAAGATCGGCGCGCTGAACGCCCGGCGAGAGCTACATCGAGGACGTGCCTTCGGAGACGCTCGCGAGCATCTCCGAGCGGTTCTTCCCGACGCTCCGGGTCGCCGAGCTCTCACGCTGCGACGCCGTGATCGTCGCCGTGCCGACGCCGCTCACCCGCAACCGCGAGCCCGATCTGGGCCCGCTGGTCGCGGCCACCAAGGCGATTGCCGGGGTGCTGCAGCGCGGCCAGCTCGTCGTGCTCGAGTCGACCACCTATCCCGGCACGACCCGCGAGCGGCTCGTGCCGCTGCTCGAGGACTCGGGCCTCGCCGCCGGGACCGAGTTCAACCTCGCGTTCTCGCCCGAGCGGATCGACCCGGGCCGGACCGACTACACGATGCGCAACACGCCCAAGGTGGTCGGCGGCCTGACCGACGCCTGCCAGGAGCGCGCCGTCGCCCTCTACTCCGAGGTGTGCGACGCAGGTCGTCCCGGTCTCGACCCCCGAGGTCGCCGAGCTGACGAAGCTGCTCGAGAACGTCTTCCGCTCGGTCAACATCGCGCTCGTCAACGAGCTCGCGATGCTCTGCGACCGTATGGAGATCGACATCTGGGAGGTCGTCAACGCGGCCTCCACCAAGCCCTACGGCTTCATGCGCTTCGAGCCGGGCCCGGGCATGGGCGGGCACTGCCTGCCCGTCGATCCCTTCTACCTGTCCTGGCGCGCACGTGAGTTCGGCTCTCCGACCGACTTCATCGAGCTGGCCGGCGAGGTCAACCAGGCGATGCCGCGCTTCTGCGCCGAGAAGGTCGCCCGCGCGCTCAACGAGCACGCCAAGCCGGTGCGCGGCTCGCGCATCGCGATCCTCGGCGTCTCCTACAAGGCGGGCGTCGGGGACCTGCGCGAGTCGCCCGCGCTCAAGATCATCCAGCTGCTCGGCGAGGCCGGGGGAGAGGTCGTCTACCACGACGACCACGTGCCCGAGCTCGCCGAGTTCGGCCTTGAGTCGCAGACGCTCGAGGAGACGCTCGACGAGTGCGATGTCGCGGTGGTCGTCACGGCCCATCCCGGCCTCGACCTCGACCTCGTGCTCGAGCGGGCGCCCCTCGTGGTCGACTTCCGCGGCGTGACCCCCGGCAGCGGAGTGCCCAACCTCGTCCGGCTCTGAGGCCGGGATGACGACGGACGGCCGCGGCGCTTACGGATTCCGGCTCGACGGGGTCGACGCCGCGCACCCGCTCCTCATCCCCGCCGCGGACGATTGGCCCACGCTCAGGCTGAGCGCGCGGCTCGGCTTCGACTCGGTCGACTCCGATCAGATTGATGGCGACGAGGCGCGGCTGCGGCTGCGCTCGGGCGGCGTCGCGGAGGTCGACTGGGCGTCCGGGACGCGTCGTGTTCACCCTGCGCCGGCGGGCCGCCGCGGCCGAGCTCGTCCACCCGACTCTGGTCCCCGTCGCGGCGCTGGGTTCGCGCCGCCGCGGGCGCGAGAGCTTCCGTGCGGGCGCTGTCGTGCTCTCCGACGGCGCCTGGGGCGTCATCGGCGCCCGCGGCGCCGGCAAGAGCTCGCTGCTCGCCTGGCTCGCCCTGAGCGGCTACCCGGTGCTCACGGACGACCTGCTCGTGGTCGACGAGCAGGGCGCGGCCATCGCCGGCCCGCGGGCGATCGATCTGCGTGAAGCGGCGGCTCACCGCCTCGGCGTGGGCGAGCCGATTCCCGCACGCGAGGAGGAGCGGTACCGGATGCTCGTCGGCGGTGTGCCGCCGGTGGTGCCGCTGCGCGGCTTCATCCGCCTGGCATGGGGCGACGCGCCCACCGTGGTGCGCGTGCCGCCGGCCTGGCGCCCCGCGGCGCTCGCCGCGAGCCGCGCGGTCAGGCTCGCACCGAGCCATCCGCACGCGCTCGCAGAGCTGAGCGCGCTGCCGATGGTCGAGCTCAGGCGCCCACGCGAGTGGGACGCCGCCGCAGACGCGGCGGACCGGCTGCTCTGCGCGCTCGCCGGCTGACCGCCCTTAGGCGGAGATCGCGGTGAGCGGTGCCGCCGCGAGCGTCGTCTCCGGCGCGGGCACGAGGCGCGGGCCAGCGGAACGCCTGACTGGCGTATTCACGTGCACAAAGCGGCTCGCCTCGGTGCGGTTCGAGACGCCGAGCTTGCGGTAGATGTTCGACAGGTGGAACTTCACCGTCTGCTCGGTGACCCACAGCTGCTTGCCGATCACTGCGTTGGTCAGGCCGTCAGCCACCAGCGTGAGGATCTCGCGCTCGCGCGCCGTCAGGTCCTCGTTCCCAGCCAGGGGCTGCGTTCCCTCGGCCACGGCCGGCGGCAACGCGCAGACGATGTTCCCGCTCACGATCTCCCTCATCAGGGTGCCGAGGCTCGGCAGGTGCGCGGACTTCGAGATGCACGCGTCCACACCGGCGCCGAGCGCCTGTCCGACCCAGTCGTCGTCCATCCGCATCGTGAGCAGGAGGATCGTGGCCGCGGGGGCCTCCTCACGGCACTCGCGGATGCGCTCCAGGGCGTCCTCGGAGTTCTGCATCTCGTCGACGATGACGATGTCGGGCTGGGACTGCTCGATCGGCCGCCGGATCGATCCGCGGCCGTCGACCTTGCCGAGCAGCTTCAGGCGGGCGGCGTTCTTGAGCGCCATCCGGATGGTCTCGACGACAAATGAGCTGTCAGCGACGATCACGACGCTGTTCATGGCAAGAAATCCCCTCTTGGTGAGCACGGAGCGCGCGCCGAGCTGATTCCCGACGCACTCGACCAACGGGCGGGACGGCTCATTTCTTTTTCATCCTTTTGAACGGTTGACAACGGGCCGCGCGCATCCCGTGCCCGCGCATGCGTTGGTCTGGGGATGGAGAACGAGCCGAAGACCGCGCGCAGCGGGCCCGCCACCGCTGCGCTGATCGCCGTTGCGCTCGTGCCGGGGCTCCTCACTGTCTACTTCTCGTTCCAGAGCGGCGGCTACTTCCCGGGCGCCCCTGCGCTCGTGGCGGCTCAGCTCGCGAGCCTGATCGGCCTGCGGCTCGCGCTGGCCCGGCGCCCGCTCGAGGGCGCTAGCCCTGCGCTGCTCGTGGCGGCCGCGGCGCTCGCGGTCTTCACGGCTTGGATCCTCCTGTCGAGCGGCTGGTCCGGCTCGCCCGCAAGGGCGGTTCCCGAGTACACGCGTGCGCTCGCGTACCTGCTCGCGTTGGTGCTCTTCGGGATCCTGCCCTTCTCGGTCCGGAGGCTGCGCTGGATGGTCTACGGGCTTGCCGCCGCGATCGTCGCGGTGTGCGTAATCGCGTTCGTCTCGCGGACGGCGCCCGACCTCGTGGACGGCATCGGCGCGCTCCAGCCGTACAGGCTCTCCTACCCGCTCGACTACTGGAACTCGCTCGGGCTGCTGGCGGGCCTCGGGGTCATCCTATGTGGCCACCTGGCCTGCGCGTCGCGCGAGCCATGGACGATCCGCGTGGCGGGCGCAGCGGCGGTCCCGCTGCTAACGGCGGTCCTCTACTACACCTTCTCGCGCGGGGCGACTTGGGCGTCGATAGCGGGCGTGGCGCTCTACGTGGTGGTCGGCAGGCCGCGCGGGCTGCTGGCGGGCGCGCTGTCGACGGTGCCGCCGACGGTCGTCGCCCTGATGGTCGTGAATCCCGCGGAAGAGCTCACCTCCCGGCCGCGCTTCGCGCCCGACACGATCGCGGCGGGTCACCGGACCGCGCTCGTCGTGCTCGGCTCCATGGCCGCGGCGGCGCTCATCCGAGCGCTCCTCCTGCGGGTCGACTCGCGGCTCGAGTCCCTTCGGCTTGCTCCGCACCTCCGCCGGCCCGTGCTGATCGGGGCGGGCGTCGCCACGGTGATTGTTGCGCTTACCGCATCTGCCGCGCTCCACGTCCCGGACGTCGTGGCCGACAAGTACCGGGACTTCAACTCCGACTCCGACGAGCCCAGCGTGGCCGATTCCGGCTCGAGCCGCCTGGTCAGCGGGGACGACAACGGCCGCCGCAACCACTGGGAGGTCTCGGTCGCGGCCATCAAGCGCCATCCCGTGCAGGGCGACGGCGCGGGCACCTACGAGCTCGACTGGATCCGCGAGCGCGAAGCGCCGCAGGAGGCGCACGACGGCCATTCGCTCTACATCGAGACCCTGGGCGAGCTCGGCCTCATAGGGTTCGCCGCGCTCGGGCTCTGCCTGCTCGTCGTACTCGGCGGCTTCGCTGCGCGCGCGCGCGGAAGCGACCGCGCGCTCTTCGCGGCGCTGCTCGCCGCGGGAGTCGCGTGGGCGCTCGCGGCGGCCGTCGACTGGGATTGGGAGATGCCAGCCGTCACGATCTGGCTCTTTGCGCTCGCCGGCGCCGCGCTCGCCCGCGAGCCGCGCGATCCCGAGCCCGATGTGTCCCGGCAGTCCCCGACCCCCGCGCTCCGGGCCGGCCACGTCCTGCTGCGCGTCGCCGGCGTCGCCGTCTGCGTGGTGGTCGCCATCCTGCCCGCGCGGCTGGCGATATCGGAGGCGCACTACGACCGGTCCGTCGAGAGCCTCCGGGCCGGCGACTGCACGAGCGCGCGCTCAGAGGCCGGCGCCGCGCTCGAGGCGCTCGACTCGCGTGCGGCGCCCCACCACGTGATCGCCTGGTGCGACGTCCGGGCCGGCCGGTACGCGGCCGCCGACGACGAGCTCACACGCGGGCTCCGCAACGATCCCGACAACTGGGCGCTCGTGCAGGCCCGGGCGGTGGCGCTTGCATCGGCGGGCCGCGATCCCCGCATCGACACCCGGCGCATGATGTCGCTCAATCCGCTCGGCGACGTGGCGATCGCCACCAGCGACGGGCTTTCCGGTAGGACGCCGCGCAGCTGGCGCCGCGCGGCCCGCAGGGTCGAGCTGACGATGCCCGAGCCCGGAGACCGCTGAGGGTCGGGAAAAGGGCTGAAACGCATGGATTGCGAGGCATCCGGGAGATACGCTCGAGGCGTGGGACCGATTTCCAAGATCGGCGCAGTCTGCGCGTGCGCACTCGTCCTGGCAGGCGGGGTGGCGCTGAGCGCCGCCGCCGGGGGCGGTCATTCGGGCGGGGACTCCGGCCAGCACCAGTACGGCCCGAAGCCGGCCTGCAAGAAGGGCCACGGCGGCGACGACCGCTCGTACTTCGGCAGTCGCAAGGACTGCCCCAAGAAGCCGCGCTACGACCACTAGCGCCTCCACCGGGACTGCTTTCGTACCAGCCGCGTAAATGGGCCCGGCCGGCGGCGTTGTTAGGGCAGATGGCCTGCTCTCACGACAGCTATCGCTCGTTCGAGTCGAGCTACGACCTCCGCCGCGGTGTGCTCGTCTACTACTGGCGCTGTGAGAGCTGCGGAACCCGCCTCGAGGAGGCGACGAGGCTCGAGTACCGGCCGAGCTTCGATCCGCGCGGGAACGACAAGATGCGCGTCCAGCCGGCGAGCTGACCCGGCCTCAGGCCGGCTCGAACACGCTCACGCCGTCGCGCTCCAGCTCGCGCACCTTGCCTGCGTTCAGCAGCACGTCGACGTGGCCGAGCACCTCGGAGAGGGTCAGGTAGGCCTGTGTGACGGCGATGTTTCCCCATAGCGCCTGCGCAAGCTCGTGGGCGGTGCTGGGCCGTTCCCGGATCAGGCGCTCGAGCTTGCGGGCGCGGCGGTCGTGCATCGAGAAGCGCTCGTCGATGAGGGTGCGGTGGTCCGTGATCGGATCGCCGTGGCCGGGCAGTACGAGGTCGAGGTCCATCTCGCGGGTCGCCCGCAGCGACTCGAGGTAGATGACGAGCGACTGGGGACGCTCGTCCGCGCCGGCCCGCGGCCGCGTCACGACGGGGTTCGACGAGATGTGACGGATCAGGTGGTCGCCCGCGATGAGCTGCCCTCGGTCGCGATCGTGGAAGACGGTGTCCGCCGGGCTGTGCCCGGGCCGGTGATGCACGTGAAAGGTCCGGTCGCGGAGGCGCAGCTCCGAGCCGTCGCTGAGCGCTCGCGTGACGTCCGCGCGGGCGCCCCATGCGTGGAACGCGCGGGTCACCGAGCGCAGCGCCGTCGCGACGTCCGGCGGGATGCCGTGCCGCAGCATGAGGTCGTAGGCGAAGTCGTCGTTCGCCTGGGCCTCCGCAGAGTAGTTCTCGACGTAGGGGACGGCGACGTCGAGCGCCGCTACGTCGGCGCCGGCGTACTTTGCAACGAGCGAGACCAGCCCGAGATGATCGATGTGGGGGTGGGTGAGGACCACGAGCTCGATGTCCTCCAGCCGGTGGCCGAGATCGGCGACGCCGCGCTGCAGGACGTCGAACGAGGTGCCCGAATTGGGCCCCGCGTCGATCAGGGTCAACGGGTCGTCCTCGATCAGGTACACGTTGACCCTGCCGACTGCGAACGGAGTGGGGATCGCGAGCCGATGTATCCCCGTCTCGGCGGCTGGCGCGAACGGGTCGTCCGGTGTGGTGCGAGCGTCCATCGAAGTGATCGACCCTAGCGCGCAAGCTGGGCCACCTTTCATCCGTTCTTCATACGGACGTGGTCCACGGGTTCTTCAGAGCTGGGCGGATTTCAGGGCTGTTGGCGTTTCTGCTGGCGCTCGTCGTAGCTGCGCCCGCAGCGGCGCAACCGACCGCCGATTTCACTGTCTCCAGCCCTGTGGTCGCGGGCGCGCCCGCCACCTTCACCTCGACGTCTCAGCCGACCCCACAGCACGACATCACCGCCAGCGAGTGGTCGTTGGAGGACGGGACGCCGCTTGGCAGCGGCCCCACCGTCGAGCACGCCTTCGGATCGCCCGGCACCGTGACCGTCACGCTGACGGTCACCGACGGCACGGTTCCAGCGAGCGTCAGCAAGCAGGTGACGGTGCTGCCGCCGCTGCCGCGCCCGTCGCCTCGTTCATCTTCACGCCCGTGCCCCCTGTCGCCGGGCGCCCGACGAGCTTCGCGTCGACGGCGATCGCGGTGCCCGGGCACTCGATCACCTCGATCGACTGGGACTTCGACTCGGACGGGAACCTCGACGCGAACGGCGCCAACGTGCAGCACACCTTCCCTTCCGGCGGAGAGCACCTGGTCCGCCTGCGCGTGCTCGACAGCAGCGGCGTCAGCGCGGAGCTGATGCGGCGCATCACGGTGAACGCGCCGCCCGACGTCTCCTTCACCGTCTCACCGGGCCAGCCGGTGGCCGGGCAACAGGTCACGCTGACCTCGACCTCCGACGACTCCGAGGGTCCGCTCGTCGAGCAGGCCTGGGATCTCGACGGCGACGGGGACTTCAACGACGCCTCGGGCGCGTCGGTCAGTGGGATGTTCATGAGCGCGGGCCGTCACTCGGTGGCCCTGCGGGTGACGGACGCGGACGGCGCGAGCAGCACCCAAGTGAGAGCCGTGACGGTGCGGGCCCCGGACTCGCCGAGCACCGTGGCCGGCGGGGATCCGGTCGCGACGCCGTCGGCGCCGTTCCTGAGGCTCATGACGCCGTTCCCGGTGGTGCGGCTCGCCGGTGAGGTCGTCGGCACCGGGGCGCGCATCCAGACGCTGAGCGTGCGGGCCCCGGCGGGCGCGCAGGTCGTCGTGCAGTGCCGCGGCGATCGTTGCCCCGGCGCGCGTATCACGAAGCTGAGCGGGCGCAAGCCGGTGCGCTTCCGCTCGCTCGAGCGCTTCCTGCCGGCCGGAACCAAGCTGGTTGTCCTCGTGCGGCGTGGGGACCTGGTCGGCAAGTACACGAGCTTCCGGATCCGGCGTGGGCGCGTGCCCAAGCGCACCGACGGCTGCCTCTTCCCAGGCACGTCTGCGGGGGTGAGATGCCCGGGCGCCTGAGGCGAGCGGCGAAGCCCGCAGTCGGCGGCGCCTGCGTCCTGGCGCTGACGCTTTCCTTCGTGGTCTCGCGCGCAGGCGGCGAGCCGCAGGCGGACGACGCGGTCGTCCCCGTGATCCCGACGACGAAGCCGGCCGCTGTAAAGACGACGTCGCTGCTTGGCCCGGCCCACGAGCTGCCCCCGCTCGCCCGTGAGCGGCCCAAGCCGGCCAAGCGCAAGCCGGCGGCAGCCGAGGCCCCTGCGCCCGCGCCGCGCCCTGCACCCGCTCCCGCCGCACCGCCCGCTGCGCGCCGAGCCGGCCTACACGCCTCCGCCGGTGCCCGTGACCCCGGCGCAGCCGACCCCCCAGCCGCCGCCGGCCGCGCCGCCCCCGCAGACCGATCCGCCGCCGCCTGTCTACTTCGACGACTCCGGCTGATGGCGGACGCTCGCGGGGAGAAGCTCGCTCGCGCCGTGCGAGTGCGGGTGGCGATTCGCCACCCCGGGCTGCTGCCGGCCCGGGTTGTGAAGGATGACGGCGGTCGCCTGCGCATCCAGCTGCAGCGTCTCGACGCGCCGACACTCGCCGAGCTGCTGTCGGCCGGCCAGATCTCGCGAAAGGACGGCGTTCTTCTCCTGTACAGCGTCGCCTCGGCCGTAGAGGCACTGCGCCGCGCTGGACTCGTTGCGCGCGACCTCAGGCCCGGCCGCATCCTCGTCAGCCCGGAGCACGGGGCGATCCTCGCCGACACCGGCATTCCGCTCGAGCTGATGCCGCGCACCCGCCGCGACGGCGATGCCGAGGGGGCTTTCCGGTCGCCCGAGGAGCGTGACGGGAAGCCGATCGGCGCGCGCAGCAACGTGTACTCGCTCGGTGTCCTGCTGCGTGCCGTGCTCGACGGGCCCGTCAGCTCGGGACTTCCCAAGCAGGTTGAAAGGGTGATCGCGCAGGCGACGGCCGCCGACCCGGCTCAGCGCTTCGCCGGGCCAAAGGAGTTCATCGTGGCCGCGGTGAGGGCGCTCGGCCTGCGGATCCGCCAGCGCCCGGGCGGCGGCGCGGAGCTCGTCCGGGTCACGTCCGAGGCGCCCGCGCAGCCGCCGGTTGCCGCGCCGCCCAAGCCGCCGCCGCCGGCCAAGTCGCCGCAGGCCGAGAAGCCGGCGCAGCCGAAGAAGCCGCCGCGCGCGCCCGCCGCGCCGGGCCCGCCGCGCCCCGAGCCGGCGCCGGAACCTCCCCGCTCCCGCAAGCCGGCGCTCGCGCTCCCGAAGGTGCCCAAGCCGACCCTGCCCAGGCCCAGCCTGCCGCGGCCCAACCTGCACCTCCCGTCGATCCCACGGCCGCGGCTGCCGAAGCTGCGCTGGCCGCAGATGCGCATGCCCGCCGTACCCGGTCCGCGCGTGCGCTCGCGGCCGAGCGTCCGCGCGCTCGGCATCGCGGTCGCGCTGGCGGTCTGCGTGATCGGCGGCCTCCTGCTCGCGAAGCTGGTGGGGGACAAGGACGGCAGCACGCAGATCGCGAGCTCGGCCCTGTCCGTCCAGCTCCCCGAGGGCTGGGACGGCACGCGGGTCGACCGCGAGCCGTCGATAGCGCTCTCCGCGCCGCTCGCGGCCGCGCCGCTCGGGGAGAGTGGCACGGGACTGGTGGCGGGCCGGGTCGAGGATCCCGCCGAGCTCGACAAGCGGCTGAGCGCTGAGGCCGCGCGGCGCACCGAGGTCACGCTCGGCAGGCTGCACGCCTGGCGCTACTCGGGGCTCACGCCCGAGAGGGGGCTCGCGGCCGTGGCGTACCTCGCGCCGACGAGCGACGGCTCAGTGCTCGTGATCTGTCACGCGCGCCGGGCGGTCGCGGCACAGCGGCTGCACGAGTGCGAGGCGATCGCGGCCACGATCGCCCTGCGCGCCGGCCGCCCCGCGGCGCTGGCGAGCGTGGGGGAGGGCGAGCGGGCGGTGAGTGACGTGATGGACAAGCTCCGGAGCGAGCGCCGCGCCGGACGTCGCGCGCTCGCCAAGGCCGAGCACTCACCCGACCAGGCGAGCGCGGCCCGAGGCTTGGAGGCGAGCTATCAGGACGCCGCCGACAGCATCGAGAGCTCACCGGCAATCGCGGGCCAGGCCGCTGCCCTGGCGGAATCTCTGCGCGAGGCGGCGGGCGCCTACGGGGACCTGGCCTCTGCCGCGAAGGCCCGTGACCGTTCCGGCTACCGCGAGGCCAGCCGGCTGGTCGTCGAGCGCGAGGCGGCCGTCGAGCGCGGCGCCGCAGAACCGCTCAGCGCCTGACCCGCGCGCGCAGCGCGCGCACGCCGATCGCGGCGAGCAGGCCCAGCGCGGCCGCCAGCATCAGCGCCCCGAGCAGCGACCCGCTCGGCTCGGGCGCGTCGACGGCAAGCGGCGTGGCGAGCTCGCCGCCGTCATCGTCCGCGGGGACGGAGCCGCCTGACGCCCGCTCGCCGCGAACGGCTATCTCGGCGTCGCCCGGCGCCTGGCCTCCGGCGCGCGACCCCGCCGCCACGCTGCGAACCTCACCGCCGTCGCCGAATGCGATCGCCGGTACGGCCGAGGTCGCGCCGGCAGCGCGGCAGCCGCCCGCCCGGGCGTCGCGCACGAGCCCGCGCAGCGCCCTCCGGCGCACCGTCATGTAGTCGCCGCGCGACAGCCCCAGCGTCCTCGCCACGGAACGGTCGGGCTGCGCGGCCGCTGCGCCGACGCCGTAGCGCATCACGAGCAGGTGCTCCTGCCGCGCCGGAAGACCGGGAACGCAGGCGCTGAGTGCCCGCACGAGCCGACGGGGCGAGCGGTAGCTCGTGCCGAGCACGCCGCGCCCGCCGGGGACCGCCGCCGCGCGCGCGACACGTCCGCCACGCGCCGGGGGAGCGCTCGGCGTGCCGGCCGCGGCAACGGCCCCGGAGGGTGCCTGGCCAGAGGAAGCTGCGGGGGTGCGGGAGGTCGGGGTACCGGCCGTTCCGCCGGGACCCACTGGCGAGGGAAGCGAGTCGACCACCGGCGCGGCCGACCGGGGCGAGGGTGGCAGTGGCGCCTTCACCTGCGGCACCGACGGCAGCGGCGCGTCGACTCGCACTCCGGGGACCGTGGCCGGGGGCGTGGACACCTGGGGGGTCGAGACCTGCGGCAGCGGTGCGGGCAGGGCCACGGGCGGCACTGAAACCGATGGCACCCGCACAGGCGGGACGTCGAGGACCTGCGCAGACGCGGTCGCGGGAACCACTCCCGCGACCACCATGACGGCTATGGAGACCTTCAACGCTCCCTGCATGCGGACCTGACCTCCCAGTTCAGGTCGAGCCAAGGTACCCCGATCGGATCGCGCGTGCGCCGGTTCCGTCAAGATCAGAGCCGTGAGGCTGATCATCGCCTGCACGCTGATCGGCGCGCTCGCCGCCGCGGGCTTCGCCGCGACCCAGGAGCGCGACTACCGCGCCCGCGCGTTCGTGATCCAGGTGCCGTCGGACATGGGCGGCGAGGGCGGACTCGAGCTCGCCCGCAGCGATCGCGTCCTAGACCACGCGATCGAGCTCTCCGGCGTCGCGGGCACGACCACCGACTGGCTGCGCGAGCACTCGCGCGCCGAGATCACCTCGCGCCTGGACCTCGCCTTCACGGTCGAGGCTCCCGGCGCGGACACGGCAGCGGCGCTGGCCACCGGCTACGCCAAGGCGTTCCGGCGCGCGATCCCGGACGATCGCGGCCTGCCCGTGCGCGGGCGCGGAGCAGGCAGCGCTCAGCCGGAGCTGGGGCCGGTGGGGTGGGGGGCGCTCGGCGCCCTGGCCGGGCTCGCGATCGGCGTCGCTCTCATGCTGATCCGGAACGGGATCAGGAGCGGATCAGGGCAAGGACCTCGTCCCGCTTCTCACGCATGTGCTCCTCCGACCTCACCGACTCCAGGTTGAGGCGCAGCAGCGGCTCGGTGTTCGAGGGCCGCACGTTGAAGTGCCAGTCGTCGTGGTCGACCGAGACCCCGTCGAGCCAGCTCACCTCTCCGTCCGAGTAGCGCTCGGCGAGCTCGTTCATCTTCCCCTCCTGGTCGTCGACCTCGGAGTTGATCTCGCCGGAGATGAAGTACTTGGAGCGCAGCGGCTCCAGCAGCTCGCTGAGCCGGCTGCCCTCGGCCGACAACAGCTCGAGCATGAGGAGCGCCGGCAGCGTCCCGGAGTCGGCGCAGTAGAAGTCGCGGAAGTAGTAGTGCCCGGACACCTCGCCGCCGAAAGCGGCGCCCGTGTCGCGCATGCGCGTCTTGAAGAAGGCGTGCCCGACGCGGTTGATGAGGGCGGTGCCGCCCGCGCGCTCGACGACGTCGCGGACGGCGCGGGAGGCGCGCACGTCGTAGAGGATCGTCGCGCCCGGCTCCTTGCGGAGGATCGACTGGGCGAGCAGCGTCGTGAGGAAGTCGCCCGCGACGAACTCGCCGGTGTCGTCGATGAAGAAGCAGCGGTCGGCGTCGCCGTCCCAGGCGATCCCGAGGTCGGCACCCGTCGCGTGGACCCGGTCGATGATGAAGCGGCGGTTCTCCTCGAGCATCGGGTTCGGCTCGTGGTCGGGGAAGGTGCCGTCGGGCACCCAGTAGTTCCGCTCCTGCTCGATCGGGAAGGAGTCGAGCAGCGGGCCGACCATCGGCCCGGCCATGCCGTTGCCGCCGTCGACGACGACCTTGAGCGGCTTGATGGCGGAAGGGTCGATGTAGCCGAGCGCGGCCTCGCGGAACGCCTCGCCGACTTCCTCCTGCGAGATCGGTCCCGGCGGGTCGGCCGGGGGACCGGGATCGCCTGCGCTGACGATCTCCCTGACCTCGCGGATGCCCGAGTCGCCCGACAGCGCGATCGCGCCGCGCTTGACCAGCTTGGCCCCGGTGTAGGCGGGCGGGTTGTGCGAGGCCGTGCACATCAGCCCGCCGTCGAGCTCGCGTGAGCCGACCGTCCAATAGAGCATCTCCGTGCCGGCCATCCCGATGTCGAGCACGTCCGCGCCCTCGTCGGCGATCCCGCGCGCGTACGCCTCGGCCATCGAGGGCGCCGAGAGCCGCATGTCCCGCGCGAGCGCGACGCGCAGGTCGCCGACCGGGACGTCCTGGAGCTGCGAGAGCACCTGCGCGAAGCCGCGCCCGATCCGGTACGCGAGCTCCTCGTCCATCTGGTCCGGGTAGAGGCCGCGGACGTCGTAGGCCTTGAAGATCGTCTCGTCCATCCCGCCCGGGACCCTAACCGGACGAGGCCCGCGCCGCGGCTCGCCTCAGCCCTAAACCGGCTCGGCGCGGCGCAGCCGCAGGCCCGACGCTCCGAGCGTGGGCACGATGTCGCGCAGGATTCCCCGCAGCGGCTCGGCCGCGAGCGGCTGGTGCCCGTTCGAGCGCCGCACGATCGAGGTGGTCCGCACGAGCGGAGGATCCTCCAGCGGGCGCAGCACGACGCCGTCCCGGACGCCGGCGCTCAGCGCGAGCCGCGGGATCAGCGCCACCCCGACGCCGAGCGCCACGAGGCCCTGCATGGCCAGGTAGTCGTTCGTCTGCGAGACGACGTTCGGGTTGAAGCCGCGCAGCTCGCAGGCGCCCTCGAGCGCGTCCCTGCAGAGGCAGGGGTTGGGGGTGACCCAGGGCTCGTCGGCGAGCGCGGCCAGGTCGGCGCTCTCCTCCTCGGCCTGCGGGTGATCCACGGGCAGGGCGACAAGCAGGTGATCCTCGAACAGCAACTCGTACTCGAGCTCCGGCTCGGCCTCCCGATCCATCATCGGGTAGTCGTAGGTGAGCGCGATGTCGTGGACGCCGTCGCGCAGCGCGGGCAGCGACTCGTCCGGGTCCGCCTGGACCACGTCGAGGGTGATCTCCGGGTAGCGCCGGGCGAGTGCGGCGACGGTCTCCGGGACGAGCGTCGTCGCCGCGCTCGGGAAGGCCGCGAGCCGCACCGTCGCCGTGGCAGCGGCGGCCAGGTCGCCGAGCTCGCGCTCGGCCTCGTCGAGCCGGTCGAGCACGGCGTCGGCGTGGCGTAGGACCTGCTCACCCGCAGGGGTGACGGAGAGCCCGCGCGGCTGACGAACCAGCAGCTGAACCCCCAGTTCCTCCTCGAGCCGCGCGATGTGATGCGAGACGGCGGGCTGGCTGTAGTGGAGCGCGTTTGCGGCCGCCGTGAAGGAGCCCCGTGCCGCTACTTCGCGAAACACCCGCAACCGAGCGACATCGAGCATCGAACCAAGTTATCAGCGCCATCAACGACTTCGCTTGCCGAATGGGGTATTCCGGGGGACCCTGTTGGGAGAGACACGGACTCCCCCCAGCGCTCCAAGGAAGACAACATGCCCCCGCTCCCCCTGGCCCGATGAGCGGCGGCGCCACCCTGGCTCCGCCGCGCGCGTTTGCCCCTGCGCGCACCCTCCACCCCGACGAGGCAGCGTCACATCTGACCCGCCTCTACCGGCTCGCCTGGTCGCTGTGCGGGTCGCCTCACGTCGCCGAGGATCTCGTGCAGGAGACCTACCTGCGCGTGCTCGCCCGGCCCCGGCGCGTACGCAACAGCGACAGCTTCGCCTACATGGCGCGCACGCTGCGCAACGTCACGACCGACCATCGCCGCTCCGAGTCGTCGCGCGAGCGCAGCCGACTGCCGGCCGACGAGCTCGATCCGCCCGACCACCGCGTGACCGGCGACCCCGTTCTGGCGGCGCTCGCCGGCGAGGTCTACGGCGCGGTCGCGGGGCTGCCCGACCACCATCGCGACGTCGTTGCCGCCGTGGACGTGGCCGGCATGACCTACGACGAGGCGGCGAGCAGGCTCGGGATCCCCGTCGGCTCGGTGATGAGCCGGCTCTACCGCGCTCGCGACCGGCTGGCGGACACGCTCGGCGACGCCTGGAACTGATCGCCGGGATAGCGCGCGGGTCACGCGGGTAAGAGACCGCCGCATGACCCGAATCGGCTTTCACTGCTCGCACGAGCAGATCCCGCCGCGTGAGCTGCTGAGTGCGGTGCGCCACGCCGAGGAGGCGGGCTTCTCGGCGGCGATGTCCTCCGATCACTTCTCGCCCTGGAGCGAGCGCCAGGGGGAATCCGGCTTTGCCTGGTCCTTCCTGGGCGCCGCGCTGGAGGCCACAAGCCTGTCGTTCGGAGTCGTAAACGCGCCCGGGCAGCGCTACCACCCGGCGATCATCGCCCAGGCGGCCGCTTCCCTGAGCCAGATGTACCCCGGCCGCCTGTGGGTGGCGCTGGGCAGCGGAGAAGCGTCAAACGAGCACATCACGGGCGACCGCTGGCCCTCCAAGGCGGAGCGCAACGCACGCCTGCGCGAGTGCGTCGACGTCATCCGGGCCTTGTTCGCCGGCGAGGTCGTCAACCACCACGGCCGCGTTGTGGTCGACCGCGCCCGGCTGTGGACCCTGCCGCCCGAGCCGCCCGCGCTGATCGGCCCGGCGGTGAGCGTCGAGACAGCCGCCTGGGTGGGCGAGTGGGCCGACGGGCTCGTCACGGTCAACCAGCCGCCCGACAAGCTCGAGCGCATGATCGCCGCCTTCAGGGAGAACGGCGGCGCGGGCAAGCGGCTCGCCGTGCAGGTCCACCTGGCCTGGGCGGCAGACGAGGACAGCGCGCTCGAGATCGCCCACGATCAGTGGCGCACGAACGTGTTCGCGCCGCCCCTGTGCTGGGATCTCGCAACGGTCGAGCAGTTCGACATCGCCGCTCAGCACGTGACCCCCGAGGCCATGCGCGACACCGTGCTGGTGTCGGCCGATCCGGCGCGTCACGTCGAAGTGCTGCGTGAGCTCGCGGAGCTCGGCTTCGACGAGATCTACCTCCACCACGTCGGCCGCGAGCAGGAGCGCTTTATCGACGTGTTCGGCGAGCGTGTGCTGCCGGAGCTGCGGGGCTGACATGCGCCTCGACCACACGAGCGACCTTTGGTGGAAGAACGCGGTCGTCTACTGCGTCGACGTCGAGACGTTCCTCGACACGAACGGCGACGGCATCGGCGACTTCGAGGGCCTGATCCGCCAGATCGACTACCTGGCCGGGCTGGGCATCAGCTGTCTCTGGCTCATGCCGTTCTACCCGTCGCCGAACCGCGACGACGGATACGACATCACGGACTACTACGGGGTCGATCCGCGGCTCGGCAACCTGGGCCAGTTCGTCGAGCTCGTGCGCACGGCAAACGACCGCGGCATCAAGGTGATCGTCGACCTCGTCGTAAATCACACCTCGGACGAGCACCCGTGGTTCGAGGCCGCCCGCGCTGATCCCCGCTCGCGCCTTCGCTCCTACTACGTCTGGCGCGACGAGCCCGCCGAGGAGCCGATCGGAATCGCCTTCCCCGACAAGGAGACCAGCAACTGGGAGCTCGACCCGGAGTCGGGCCAGTATTACCTGCACCGCTTCTACCGCTTTCAGCCGGACCTGAATGTCGCGAACCCCGACGTCCAGGACGAGATCCACCGGATCGTGGGCTTTTGGCTTCAGCTCGGGGTCGCCGGCTTCCGGATGGACGCGGTGCCGTTCCTGCTCGAGACCGAGGGGATTCAGGAGCGGGTGGAGGACGACCCGCACGGCTTCCTCCGCAGCCTGCGTTCCTTCGCCACCCGCCGCCGCGGTGAGACGATGCTGCTCGGCGAGGTGAACGTGGAGCTGAAGACGCTCGCGCGCTTCTTCGGCGACGAGGACGGTGACCAGCTCAATGCCCAGTTCGCCTTCCTCCTCAACCAGAACCTGTGGCTGTCGCTCGCCCGTGAGGATGCCGAGCCGCTCGAGGCGATGATCCGCACGCTCCCGACCGCCCCGCCCGACAACTGCTGGGCGACGTTCCTGCGCAACCACGACGAGCTCAGCCTCGACAAGCTCACCGAGTCGCAGCGCAAGGAGGTCTTCAAGGCGTTCGGGCCGCGTACGGAGATGCAGCTGTACGGGCACGGCCTTCGCCGGCGCACCGCCACGATGCTCGGCGGCGACGGACCTCGCCTGCGCATGGCCTGGAGCCTGATGCTCTCGCTGCCGGGCACCCCCGTCATCTTCATGGGCGACGAGATCGGCATGGGCGAGAACCTCTCGATCCCCGATCGCATGAGCGTCCGGGTCCCGATGCAATGGTCAGACGCCAAGAACGGGGGCTTCTCGAGCGCGGCCGCGCGGGAGCTGGTGCGGCCGATGCGGAGCGGCCGCTTCGGCCCCAAGCACGTGAACGTGGCGGCCCAGCGGCGCGACGACGACTCGCTGCTGAACTTCCTGGAGCGGTTGATCCGGCGCCGCAAGGAGACCCCGGAGTTCGGCTGGGGGTCAAGCACGCTGATCGAGACGACGGCGGGCCAGCTGTTCGCGCATCGCTGTGACTGGCAGGGCTCGAAGGTCGCAGCGGTGCACAACCTGTCACGGGCGAAGGCGCGGGCCACCCTCGACCTCGGCGTCCCGAAGGGCGAACGGGTGGCGATCGACGATCTGCTCGAGCAGCGAGAGCACAGCCCGAACGCGGACGGCACACTCGACGTCGAGCTGGAGGGCTACGGCTACCTGTGGCTGCGCGTCCGCCGTCCCGGCGAGCGCCCGCTCACGTGAGAGCTACAGCCAGCCGCGCTTTCGGAAGTAGCCGACCATCCCGAGCAGCAGGACCACCATCCCGCCCATGATCATCCAGAACGGCGCCGACTCGCCCTCACCGGGCACGTGCACGTTCATGCCCCAGATGCTCGCGATGAAGGTCAGCGGAAGCACCACGACGCTGATCGCCGTCAGGAAGCGCAGCACCTCGTTGACCCGGTGCGAGAGCACCGACTCGTTTGTGACCTCGAGCGCCTCAACGACCTCCTTGTAGTTCTCGAGCATGTCCCAGATGCGCTCGGAGGCGTCGACGATGTCGTCGAAGTAGACCTCGAGGTCCTCGGCGAGATAGCGCTGCTTCGTCCGCTCGAGGTCGCGCAGGACGGCACGCTGCGGGCGGATGATCTTGCGGAAGTTGATGATCTCCTGCTTCGAGTTGGAGATGTCGCGCACGACCTCCTCGGAGCGCCCCTCGAAGATGTCCTCCTCGAGCCGCTCGAGCTTGTTGCCGATCTTGCGCAGCATCGGGAAGCAGTAGTCGAACGAGTCGTCGACGATCTTGTAGAGCAGGTAGCCCGAGCCCTTCGAGAAGAGCGCGTCGCGCAGGTCCTCGTTGGAGCGGCAGCGCTCGAACAGGTACTCGACCGGCGGGATCGGCTCGTTCGGGAGCGTGATCAGGTAGTCGGGGCCGATGAAGATGTCGAGCTCGGCCGCGTTGAGCCGCCCCACCGTCTTGTCGAAGACCGGGAAGTACAGGACGATGAACAGGTAGTCCTCGTACTCGTCGATCTTCGGGCGCTGGTTGCGCGAGAGGACGTCCTCGTAGTCGAGGGGATGGAAGTCGAAGTGCTCCTCGAGCCAGGCGCGGTCGATCGGCCGCGGGCGCTCGATGTTGAGCCAGCGCAGGCCATGGCCCTCGACGACCTCGACGCTGGGCTCGGTCGGCGCTGTGGAGAGCGCGGAATCAGCCCGCGCGCGAGCGGAACGCCTGAGACGGGGCTTCGGGAGGCTCGGCATCGGGTCTGAGCGGGTCGTCCAGCACGTTCACAGGCTTCATTCTACTTCGGGGCACTGGTATCCTCCGCCGTCAGACATAGCCGTTGCATCGAGAGGGGTGGAGGGACATGGCCCTGTGAAGCCCCGGCAACCGCCGCCGGTCCGTGAGGACCGGAGGAAAGGTGCCAAGTCCATCGGATCGTGGATCCGGCAGATGTGACAGGAGCGCTTTCTCGAGCCTCCGTCGTCACAGCAGCGGCGGAGGCTTTTCACAGGAAAGGACAGCTATGCCCGTTCAAGCGCTCCAATGCAAGGAATGTCGTGAGACCTACCCGCTCGAAGCTCGCTACGTGTGTGAGCACTGCTTCGGCCCGCTCGAGGTGGCCTACGACTTGTCCGGGCTCGACGCCGCGTCGGTCAAGCGGCGGATCCAGGCAGGTCCGCCGACGATCTGGCGCTACTCGGACTTCCTGCCGTTCGAGGGCCCGCCGGCGCCCGGTCTCCCGGTCGGCCTGACCCCGCTCCAGCGCGCGCCGCGGCTCGCCGAGGCGCTCGGGATCGGCGAGCTCTACATCAAGAACGACACCGCGAACCCGACCCACTCGTTCAAGGACCGGGTCGTGGCCGTGGCCGTCGCAAAGGCGCAAGAGCTCGGCTACGACGTCGTCGCGTGCCCGTCGACGGGCAACCTCGCCAACGCCGTCGCGGCGCACTCCGCCGCCGCGGGGCTTGACTCGTACGTGTTCATCCCGGCCGACCTCGAGGAGCAGAAGGTGCTCGCGACCGGGGTCTACGGCACCCACCTGGTGGCGGTGCGCGGCACCTATGACGACGTCAACCGCCTCTGCACCGAGCTGTCGGCCGAGCGCGATTGGGCGTTCGTGAACGTCAACGTGCGGCCCTACTACGCGGAGGGCTCGAAGACGATCGCGTTCGAGATCGCCGAGCAGCTCGGCTTCGAGCTGCCCGACCGCGTTGTCGCGCCGATCGCGTCCGGCTCGCTGTTCACGAAGATCGCGCGCGGCTTCGACGAGTGGCGCGAGGTGGGGCTCATCGAGGGTGAGCTGCCGACCTTCAACGGCGCCCAGGCGGCCGGCTGCTCGCCCGTAGCGCAGGCATTCGAGGCGGGCCAGGACTTCTGCCGGCCCGTCAAGCCGGACACGATCGCCAAGTCGCTCGCGATCGGGAATCCCGCCGATGGGCCGTACGCGCTCGACCTGGCGCGGCGCTCGGGTGGCTCGGTCGACTCCGTCACCGACGACGAGATCCGTGAGGGCATACTGCTGCTCGCCCAGACGACCGGGATCTTCACGGAGACTGCCGGCGGGGTCACCACCGCCACGCTCAGGAAGCTCGCCGAGCGCGGGGACATCGCGCCCGGCGAGCGAGTTGTCGCGGTGATCACCGGAGACGGCCTCAAGACGCTCGACGCCGTGCGCGGCACCTTCGAGAAGCACGAGATCGACGCGTCAGTCGACGCGTTTGAGGAGGCCCTTGCCGGAACCGCTGCCGCCGCGGTGTAATCTGCCCGATCCCCGATGTCGGTCACGGTCAAGATCCCAACCCAGCTGCGGAGCGTCACGAGCGGCGACTCGGAGACCTCGGTCGAGGGCGCCACAACGGTCGGCGAGGTGCTCGACGGGCTCTACGAGCGCTACGACGGCCTGCGTGAGCGGATCGCGGAGGACGGCGACCTGCGCCGCTTCGTCAACGTCTACGTGGGCGGCGAGGACATCCGCTTCCTGGAGGGCCTCGAGACGGGTGTCGAGGACGGCGACGAGGTGACGATCCTCCCAGCGGTCGCCGGCGGGGCCTGAGCACCCTCGTCAATCGCGATCCGGACGGAACTCGGCTGCCCGTCAACGCGCCCACCACGTCAGCCTCCTCTCGGCTCCGACGGCTCGTGGCGCCGACGCTGACACAGCCCGGCCGACCCGAGGAATCTCCTGACCTCGGCGTTGAAGCGCTCGGGCGCCTCGAGGTTGACGACGTGCCCGACGCCGGGGAGCACGACCAGCTTGGAGCCGGGAATCGCCGCGTGGAGCTGCTCGGCGACCGTAAGCGGCGCGCGCACGTCGCGGTCGCCGTAGAGGAGCAGCGTCGGCACGGCGATGCGCGGGAGCATGTCGCGCAGGTCCGCCTCGGCCACCGAGCGGGCCATTGCCCGTAGACCCGCCGGGTGGAACTCCGATGCGTTCGCGACGAACGCGTCGATCGTCTCCACGGGCGTGGAGTCGGAGAAGAGTGTGGGCCGGATCGCCTGAATGAACTCGGCGGGCGGCAGGTCGGCTAGCTCGAGCACCTGGCGCAGGCGCAGCTCCGTCTCGGCAGGGGGTAGCGAACCGGCCCAGCCGGCATACGCCGATGCCAGGACCAGCGTTCTCGGAACGTCCGGGTGACGGCGGTACAGCTCGAGCGCCAACGCGCCGCCGAACGAGATGCCGGCTACATGCGGCCGCCCCAGGTCGAGCACGTCCACGAAGTCAGCGAGACGGTCCGCGTAGTCCGCGAGCCGGAACTCTGGGGGCGGGTCCGCCGATGAGCCCATGCCCGGGCCGTCCCAGGCCACCACCGTGAACTCGTCCGAGAGTTCGTCGAGCTGGTACCGCCAGGTCGCCCGCCCGCCCCCGACGTAGCCGTGCAGAAGCACGAGTGGCGGTCCGTTGCCCGCCTGCTCGTAGGCCACAGCGAGTCCGTTGAGGTCGACCTGCTTCGTCGCGCACCTCGCGAGCGGCGATTGTCCCATGCGCGCGCCGCCACCAAGAGCGAGCGCCTATCAGTCGCGTTCGAACGCCTCTCAGACGAGTCCTGGGGTGACTTAGCTTCGGGTTGTCTGAATGCCGTCCAAGGGGGTCTCATGAATGTCGACAGCCGGTCGCGCTTGCTCCGACGCGCCCACGTGGTGCCGTTGAGCCTCGCGGTACTGGTGGTCGTGGGCGTGCTGGCGGCCCCGCCGCTGGCGCTCGGAGGCGGTGACGAGGAAAAGCAGGCGCCGCCGAGCGCCGGCCCCCCCGGCCCCTGGGAGGGGCCCTCGGGCGACGTCGTGCCCTACAAGCGCCCGGGAACCACCCGCTGCGCGACGCGGCGCGTGCGGGACGCCGGCAGCGGGCGGGTGCTCGGCCTGTACGTGGGCGGTGGAGGCTGCGGGTCTGGGATACGCCTCGTGCGCGCCTACCAAAGCTGCCTTCAGCGCGGCGAGACGAGCGGCTGCTACAGCCGGGTCGACCGCCGCTGCATCCAGCCCGTATTCCTCGGCCGCTGCCGGACGTACGACCGCTACTACCGCCGCAGCGTGCTCGGCTACAGGTGCACCGAGCGGCGCCTTTATCCGATCGACGGCCGCTACGACGCCAACGTCACCTGCGTCAAGGGCCGCCGGCGGATCGATCACGGCTACACCCTGTTCCCGAGCGACTCAGTCGTCGTCCGGAGTGAGTCGGAGCTGCGCGCCGCATGGGCGAACCCTCGCCTCGCGTCGATCGACGTGGCGAACAACATCGTGCTGCACGCCTGCCGGCTCGGGGATCCGATCCGAGAGTCGTCCAGCCCGGTCGTACTCGACGGCAAGGGCCATACGCTCCGCCAGGCCTGTTTCGAGAAGCGGCTGCTGCGCCAGGACGGCACCGGCTACGTCGAGCTCAGGAGGGTGAAGCTCACGCGCGGCGGCAGCGACGGCCCCGGAGCCGCGATCACGAGCCGGGGGGAGATCACCGTGATCGACTCCAAGGTGCAGCAGAACCTCGCCGAGGAGCCGGGCGGCGGGATCATGTCGCAGCGGCGGGCGACGATCATCCGCTCGGTCATTACCGGCAACCTGGCCAACGACGACGGCGGCGGCGTGTACGCGCGCCGCGGCGGCATCCAGGTCTACGACTCGGTCGTCAGCAGCAACCTCGTCGACGGCTCCGGCGGCGCGCTCGGCTCGACCGGCGACATCCTCGTCGTCCGCTCGCACATCGACGGCAACACGACCGACGGCGACGGCGGCGCCATCTACGCCGACGAGGACGGTGACGTCACCGTGATCGACTCCACCGTCAACGGCAGCACCGCCGACGGCCCCGGCGGCGCGATCTTCACGCTCGACGGCGACGTAACGGTGATCGGCTCGACGCTGAACGGCAACCGCGCGGACGACCGCGGTGGCGCGATCTCCGGCGAGGCCGACGTGACGGTCATCAACTCCACCGTCGCTCGCAACGCCGCGGTTGCACACGTCGGCGGGGGGATCTGGGCGCGCGGCAACCTCTACGTCGCCAATTCGACGGTGAGCAACAACTACGCCGAGGGGCAGGGCGGCGGCATGCTGGCCGCGGGAACCCTCGGCCTCGTCAACTCCACCGTCGCCGACAACATCGCCCCGGTCGCCGCGAACGTCGGGGCGGGGGAGCGGCTGGAGGCGTTCGGCTCGATCATCGGCCCGGCCAAGACGGACCCGCTGGGCGGCCAGGTGCAGCCGACCGACGTGAACTGCCAAGTCTCCGCGGCGGTTTCCTACGGCTACAACCTCGTCACCGACGGATCCTGCGGCCTGAACGGGCCCGGCGACGCGATCGGCTCGCCGTCCGATCTGGGGCCGCTCGCCGCCAACGGCGGGCTCGGCGAGACGCGCCTGCCCGGACCGGGGAGCGCAGCGCTCGACCGCATCCCGCCCGAGCACTGCCGGTTCGCGCCCTTCGGTGAGGTGCTCGAGGGAGAGCAGCATCTGGAGGGACTCGTTGCCAACCGCCTGGCTCTCATCGCGAAGGATCAGCGCGGAGTGGACCGCCCGCAGGGCGGGGGCTGTGACATCGGCGCCGTCGAGGTGGGGAGATGAGATCCGCGCGCCGGCTCCTGGCCGCCGCCCTGGCCGCGGCGATTCTGGCCGCGCTGGCGGGCATCGCCAGCGCCGGTGAGGACTCGCCCTGGCCGGGCACGAGCTCCGTCCCGGCGAACGTCCGCGCGGTCCGGTCGGTCGTGACGGACCTGGAGCGGAAGGTCGAGCAGATGCAGCTGTCGGCCACCCGCTACGCGGATTGGCGGGCCTGCATCCGCGGGGTCCCCGTGAGTGAGTACGGAGACCCGGATCGCCAGTTCGGCTACCTGTACGACGAACGCGACGGCACCGGCCCCGACTTCAGGCCCGCGCTGGCCGTCGACCGGAAGAGCCGCCCGCGCAAGGAGGACTATCTCTTCCTCAATCTCTCGCGCAGGGGAGGCTGTAGGAGCGCGGCGCCTCTGCCGGGCGGGACCGCGGACCCAGCCTCGGTGGGCCCGCCCCGTGCGGTCGCGGCGGGACGGTCGCTTCAGAGCACCGTCCGCGGGCTCGAGCGGCGCGTGATCACGTTGAAGCGGGCCGGACGACGCCTGCTGGCGGCCTCGGAGCGCTTCGACGAGTGGGAGTCGTGTGTCTCGTGGGTCCCGGTGACCGAGTACGGCGATCCGGACGGCAGGTTCGGTTACGTCTTCGGCGGCCGGGACGGGAGCCCGCCCGCGTACAAACCGGCGCTGACCATCGACCGCAGCGATTGGGACGACCCTGACTACATGTTCCTTGCGCTCGTCGGCGGCGATCGTCCCGGCCGGACGTGTCAGGACGAGCCAGGAGAGGCAGTCGACTGACGTGTGCCGGCTGCTCATGCTCACGTTGCTGTGCACGGTCGCGCTGGCGGCTGCTCCGCCGGTCCTCGCCGGGGGCGGTGGGAGCGATGCACCGGCCACGATCCGCGACCGCGTGGAGGACCTGCAGGAGGAACTCGACTCCCTTACCGAGGAGGTGGAGGACCTCCAGGAGCCGGTCGCGGAGTTCGAGCTGTTCGACGAGTGCATGTACCTGATCGGCGTGACCGAGTACGGCAGCGCCGACGGCTCGCTCGGATACATGTACGGCTCAGCGGACCGGGCTCGCCGCCCCGGCCTGGCGCTCGACATCCGTGGCTTCAGCCGCCCCCGCTACCAGTTTCTCGCCTTCCCCGGCGAGGAACCGCCGAGCATCGAGTGCAACGAGGACGCCGGCCAGGAGTTCATCGACGGCTGATTGATAGGGAGCGCCTATCGCTCGCGAGTGAAGCGCGATTGCGGGGATCTGCCGGGGTCGCAAGGTGCAGCGAATGGACCTGGAGTCGTCAGTTCAAATCAGGGACGGGCGCCCGCCGTCCGCGTCACGGGGGCCGTCCAGCACGCCTGTCGCGCTGGCCGTCAACGGCGAGCCCCACATCGTCGAGCTCGAGCCGCGCGTCAGCCTGCTCGATGCGCTCCGCGAGCACCTGGGCCTCACCGGCTCGAAGAAGGGCTGCGACCAGGGCACGTGCGGCGCCTGCACCGTGTGGGTCGACGGCCGCCGCGTGCTCGCCTGTCTGACGCTTGCGATGGCCTGCGAAGGGCGGGAGGTGACGACGATCGAGGGGCTCGCAAGCGACGGCGAGCTGCATCCGATGCAGCAGGCCTTCATCGAGCACGACGCATTCCAGTGCGGCTACTGCACGCCCGGGCAGATCATGTCGGCCGTCAAGCTGATCGAGGAGGGCAACGCCGCCAGCGACGAGGACATCGCCGAGTTCATGAGCGGCAACATCTGCCGCTGCGCCGCCTACCCGAACATCCGCGCCGCGATCCGGGAGGTCCGCGATGCGTCCGCTTAGCTACAGCCGCGCCGGGGCGGTCGAGGAGGCGGTGGCGATCGCGCTCCGCGAGCCCGGCAGCGCGTTCCTGGCAGGCGGGACCACCGAGGTCGATCTCATCCGTGCCGGCATCGAGCAGGCAGACCATCTGGTCGACATCAACCAACTGCCGCTGACGGCGGTGGACGACCTCCCGGACGGGGGGCTGCGGATCGGGGCGCTCGCGCGTATGAGCGACGTGGCCCGCACGCCCGCGGTGGTCGAGCGCTATCCCGCCATCTCGCAGGCGCTGCTGCTGGGCGCCTCCGAGCAGTTGCGCAACATGGCCTCGCTGGGCGGCAACCTGCGCCAGCGCACTCGCTGCGCCTACCTGCGCGACGGTGTCTCGCCCTGCAACAAGCGCGAGCCCGGCTCGGGCTGCGCGGCGCTCGAGGGGCTCAACCGTGGCCACGCCATCCTCGGCACCAGCGAGCACTGCATCGCCACGCACCCATCGGACGTCGCCGTTGCGCTTGTTGCGTTCGACGCCGTCGTCCACACGGTCGGGCCCGACGGCGAGCGGTCGATCCCGTTCGACGACTTCTTCCTGCTCCCGGGCAGGACGCCGGAGGTCGAGCATCCGCTCGCGCACGGTGAGCTGATCGTGGCGATCGACGTGCCGGGTTCGGCGATCGCGCGCCGATCGCTCTACCTGAAGTTCCGCGACCGGCAGTCCTACGAGTTTGCGCTCGTGTCCGTCGCGGCTGCGCTCGAGGTGAGCGACGGCGTCGTAACCGACGCGCGGCTCGCGTTCGGCGGGATCGGCACGAAGCCCTGGCGCGCCCGCCGGGCCGAGCGGGCGCTGATCGGAGGCCCCGCGGACGAGACCTCGTTCCGGCTCGCGGCCGCGCTGGAGCTCGAGCCGGCGGAGGTGCGGGAGCACAACGCGTTCAAGGTCGAGCTCGCAACGAGGGCCGCCGTGCGCGGCCTCACGGAGGCCTTGCGATGAGCGCGGTCGGCACACCTCTCACCAGGGTCGACGGACCCGCGAAGGTCACGGGGGCCGCGCGCTACACGGCCGAGATCCCGTTGCCCGAGATGACCCACATGGCGATCGTGGGCGCGACCGTCGCGAGCGGCCGCATCGGAGCGATCGACGCAGACGACGCCCTCGCCGCCGATGGCGTGTTGGCGGTCCTCACGCACGAGAACCTGCCGAAGGTCGCCGCGCCGCCGCAGCTGCTGCCGTCGCTGGTCGGCCAGGCAGCGCCGGGCGAGAGCTTCTTCCCCATGCAGGACGACGTCGTCCAGTACGCGGGCCAGCCGGTGGCGCTCGTCGTGGCCGACTCACACGAGCGTGCACAGCACGCCGCCTCACTCGTGAAGGTCAGCTACGAGGCCACGGATGCGCAGACCACCATCGACCAGGGCCGTGACGACGCGTACGAGGCGCAGCGCCTGTTCGGCGGGCTGATGCCCGGCCGCAACGAGCGCGGCGACGTGGAGGCGGCGCTCGGCGAGGCGGAGGCGCGCGTGGAGGTCGCCATGCGGATGGCCGCCAACCACCACAACCCAATGGAGGCACCGTCGACGCTGGCCGCCTGGGAGGACGGGAAGCTCACCATCCACGAGTCGACCATGGGCGTCCGCGCGACGCAGCTGACGGTCGCCCACCTGCTCGGGCTGCCCCTGACCCGCGTGCGGGTGCTCGCGCCCTTCGTCGGCGGCTCGTTCGGGATGAAGGCGATGGTGTGGCCGAGCGTGACGCTGACGGCGATGGCCGCGCGCCACGTCGGCCGGCCGGTCAAGCTGATGCTCACGCGCCCGCAGATGTTCACCTCGAACGGGCACCGCGAGGAGCAGGAGCAGCGCATCACGCTCGGGGCCACGCGTGAGGGGCATCTGAGGGCGATCCGGCACGAGAAGCTCTCGATCACCTCGCCGTTCGACGACTGGGCCGAGCCCGCTACGGGCGTGTCCGCCCAGCTGTACGCGTGCGAGAACTACGAAGGGGTCCATCGCCTGATCCGGGGCAACACGATGACCCCTACCTTCACCCGCGGCCCCGGCGAGTCGCTCGGGGTGTCGATGCTCGAAATCGCCATGGACGAGCTCGCCTACGACCTCGGGATCGACCCCGTCGAGCTGCGCCTGCGCAACCACACGCCCGTCGACCCGCGCGGCAACGCCTGGTCGAGCGACGGCCTACCGGAGTGCCTGCGCCTCGGCGCCGAGAGCTTCGGCTGGGCCGGCCGCGACCCGGTGCCGCGCAGCACGCGCGACGGCGACTGGCTGATCGGCACCGGCATGGCGGCCGCCGGCTACCCGATCGCGTTCTTCATGCCCGAGCAGCGCGCACGCGCGCGCATCCACGCCGATGGCAGCGCTGTCGTGCAGACCGCGACCCAGGAGTTCGGCACCGGCGTGCTCACGATGGCGACGCAGGTCGCGGCGGACGCCCTGGGTGTCGACGTGTCCGCGATGGAGTTCCAGGCCGGCGACTCCGACCTGCCGAACAGCACGGCGGCGGTCGGCTCGGCGGGCTCCGCCATGGTCGGCTCGGTCGTGCACGAGGCGGGGCGCGCGCTTCGCCGGCAGCTCGTCGAGATGGCGATCGGCGACGCCGGCTCGCCGCTGCAGGGCGTCAGCGCCGACTCCGTCAGTGTCGCCGGCGGCCGCATGACCTCCTCCGAACGGCCCGACGCGGGCGAGACCTACGGCGAGCTGCTCGCCCGCAACCACATGGCCGACGCCGAGGCGATGGGCTCCTGGCGACCGCCGCCGCCCGATACGCCGCACGGGCTGCTGACGTTCGGCGCCCAGTTCGCCGAGGTCGCGGTCGATCCGGAGCTCGGGCTCGTGCGTGTTCGCCGGCTGGTCGGGGCCTTCGCGCCCGGTCGCGTCCTCAACCCGCTGCTCGCCCGCAGCCAGCTGATGGGCGGGATGCTCTGGGGCATGGGGCAGGCCCTGCTCGAGGGCAACCACATGGACGCGCGTCACGGGCGCTGGGCCGCGAGCAACCTGGCCGAGTACCTCGTGTCCGTCAACGCCGACGCGCCGGATGTGACCATCGAGTTCGTCGACGTACAGGACGATCTGGTCGGCCCGCTCGGCGCGAAGGGTGTCGGCGAGATCGGGCAGGTCGGGACTGCCGCGGCGATCGCGAACGCGGTGTTCCACGCCACCGGCCGCCGGATCCGCGAGCTCCCGATGGCTCCGGAGCTGGTGATGGACCCGCCCGCCGCGGGATGAGCGCGTCCGAAGCCGCTCTACCGGAGCGGCCGCCGATCTCCGCGCCGGACCGCCCAGGCGCGTCGTCGCCCGCAGTTGCAGGCCAGCCGCGGCTCGGGCTGCTGGGACTCCTGCTCGTTGTGCCGATCGCGGCGCTGCTCGCGGTCGGAGCCGGCGGCGCCGACAGCTCTGCCCTGGTGCTCGGTCCCATCGTCACCTATGCCCTGCCGCTGATCGCGATGGTGGCGTTCTGGTGGGAGGACTGGCCCGGCACGATGCTGCGGTCGAGCTGGTCGGGCTGGGCGGACACGGCGCTGATCGTCGCCGGGGCGGTGCTGCTGACCGGGCTCGGCCAGATCGTGGTCGCCGACCTCGATCTGCGCAGCATGTTCGACCCGTCGCCGGGGCCGGGGCACGTGCCGACGTTCCCGGCAACCCTCCCGCTTGGCGCCGCCGCGTTCGTGGCGATGCTGCAGCTGACACTCGTCGGCGAGGGCTGGCCACTGCGGCGACTGCCGAGGTTGGCCGGGGGACTCATGGCACTCCTGATCGCCTGGGCCGTGGCGCTCGTCCTCTACTTCGCGCTCGCGGACGTCCGCAGCGAGCTCGGCACGGTGCTGGTCCTGATCGGCGCCTGGCAGGTGCTCTTCTACGTCGCCTGGCGCGGCTGGCCGTTCTCGGCGATCGCGAAGCGGCCGCTGCGATTGACGTGCGCGAACGTCGTCGTCATCGCGAGCGGGATCCTCACCTATCTCGTCGTGCACGAAATCGCCGGGGTCAGTCCCGAACCCCTCACAGCGTTCGCGGCGTGCTTCGTCGCCGCCGGCCTGCTCGTCGGCATGCTGTTCGAGGGGTGGCTCCAACGGGTTCCGACCCTGGTGGCCGCGCTTGCGCTCGCCGCGCTCCTCGCGTTCACCCTGCATGCGCTCGCGGAGGGCTTGCACTTCACGCGCGCGAGCGCGGACGAATGGGTCGCGCACGTCGGTCTCAACGCCCTGGGCGTCTCGATCATCCTGCACGTGGCGATCGGACGGCGCTGGCCGTTCGCGCAGGGGCTGGCTGCAGCGCGTCCGGCAGGACGTCTCGCCACGTGATCTGGAAGCACCAAGAGCGTTTAAAGGTGCGCCGACCTGTCAACAACCGGGAGGGAGAGCACCGATGCCCGAGGATCGCCACATGCCGGGTCTCCGACCCGAACGCGACGGATACATCCCCGGCGTCCCTTGCGCTGTTGATACGAGTCAGCCCGACCCGGAGGCGGCGGTCGGTTTCTACAGCGACCTTTTCGGCTGGGAGTTCGAGGACGTGATGCCGGCGGAATCGGAGACGAAGTACTTCGTCGCCCGGCTGCGCGGCAGGGATGTGGCCGCGGTCGGGTCGATCCCCGCAGGTGCGCCGCAGGCGGCGATGTGGAGAACCTACTTTTGGGTTGACAGCGCCGACGAGACCGCGTCGAAGGTCGGCGATGTCGGCGGCAGCGTCGTGATGGAACCGTTCGACGTCGAGCCGGAGGCCGGCCGGATGGCGGTCTTGACCGATCCCGAGGGAGCGGAGTTCCGCATCTGGCAGGCCAAGGAGAACAAGGGCGCGCAACTCGTCAACGAGCCGGGCTCATTGAACTTGAACGGGCTCAACACCCGCGACGTGAAAGGCGCGAAGTCGTTCTACGGCTCGCTGTTCGGCTGGGGGACGCTCGCCCTGGACGGCGGGCCCGAGATGTGGACGCTGCCCGGCTTCGGCGACTTTCTCGAGCTCGACAGTCCAAACCTCCGCAAGCAGATGGCGGAAGCGGGCGCACCCGAAGGGTTCGAGGACGTGGTCGCCAGCATCAACCCGATCGCGGAGGACCAACCAGACACACCGGCGCATTGGAGCGTGACCTTCGCCGTCGACGACGCCGACGCCACCGCCGCGAAGGCCACCGAGCTCGGCGCAAAGGTGATCGTCCCGCCCTTCGACGCCCCCTGGGTCCGGATGACCATCATCGGCGACCCGCAGGGCGCGACTTTCATCGCGAGCCAGTTCGTGCCCGAGAACAAGGACCTCGGGAGCCAGACGGACTCGGCCACCAAGAGCGAGCGCCTATCAGTCGCGTTCGAACGCCTCTCAGACGAGTCCTGGGGTGACTTAGCTTCGGGTTGTCTGAATGCCGTCCAAGGGGGTCTCATGAATGTCGACAGCCGGTCGCGCTTGCTCCGACGCGCCCACGTGGTGCCATTGAGCCTCGCGGTACTGGTGGTCGTGGGCGTGCTGGCGGCCCCGCCGCTGGCGCTCGGAGGCGGTGACGAGGAAAAGCAGGCGCCGCCGAGCGCCGGCCCCCCCGGCCCCTGGGAGGGGCCCTCGGGCGACGTCGTGCCCTACAAGCGCCCGGGAACCACCCGCTGCGCGACGCGGCGCGTGCGGGACGCCGGCAGCGGGCGGGTGCTCGGCCTGTACGTGGGCGGTGGAGGCTGCGGGTCTGGGATACGCCTCGTGCGCGCCTACCAAAGCTGCCTTCAGCGCGGCGAGACGAGCGGCTGCTACAGCCGGGTCGACCGCCGCTGCATCCAGCCCGTATTCCTCGGCCGCTGCCGGACGTACGACCGCTACTACCGCCGCAGCGTGCTCGGCTACAGGTGCACCGAGCGGCGCCTATATCCGATCGACGGCCGCTACGACGCCAACGTCACCTGCGTCAAGGGCCGCCGGCGGATCGATCACGGCTACACCCTGTTCCCGAGCGACTCGGTCGTCGTACGGAGTGAGTCGGAGCTGCGCGCCGCATGGGCGAACCCTCGCCTCGCGTCGATCGACGTGGCGAACAACATCGTGCTGCACGCCTGCCGGCTCGGGGATCCGATCCGAGAGTCGTCCAGCCCGGTCGTACTCGACGGCAAGGGCCATACGCTCCGCCAGGCCTGTTTCGAGAAGCGGCTGCTGCGCCAGGACGGCACCGGCTACGTCGAGCTCAGGAGGGTGAAGCTCACGCGCGGCGGCAGCGACGGCCCCGGAGCCGCGATCACGAGCCGGGGGGAGATCACCGTGATCGACTCCAAGGTGCAGCAGAACCTCGCCGAGGAGCCGGGCGGCGGGATCATGTCGCAGCGGCGGGCGACGATCATCCGCTCGGTCATTACCGGCAACCTGGCCAACGACGACGGCGGCGGCGTGTACGCGCGCCGCGGCGGCATCCAGGTCTACGACTCGGTCGTCAGCAGCAACCTCGTCGACGGCTCCGGCGGCGCGCTCGGCTCGACCGGCGACATCCTCGTCGTCCGCTCGCACATCGACGGCAACACGACCGACGGCGACGGCGGCGCCATCTACGCCGACGAGGACGGTGACGTCACCGTGATCGACTCCACCGTCAACGGCAGCACCGCCGACGGCCCCGGCGGCGCGATCTTCACGCTCGACGGCGACGTAACGGTTATCGGCTCGACGCTGAACGGCAACCGCGCGGACGACCGCGGTGGCGCGATCTCCGGCGAGGCCGACGTGACGGTCATCAACTCCACCGTCGCTCGCAACGCCGCGGTTGCACACGTCGGCGGGGGGATCTGGGCGCGCGGCAACCTCTACGTCGCCAATTCGACGGTGAGCAACAACTACGCCGAGGGGCAGGGCGGCGGCATGCTGGCCGCGGGAACCCTCGGCCTCGTCAACTCCACCGTCGCCGACAACATCGCCCCGGTCGCCGCGAACGTCGGGGCGGGGGAGCGGCTGGAGGCGTTCGGCTCGATCATCGGCCCGGCCAAGACGGACCCGCTGGGCGGCCAGGTGCAGCCGACCGACGTGAACTGCCAAGTCTCCGCGGCGGTTTCCTACGGCTACAACCTCGTCACCGACGGATCCTGCGGCCTGAACGGGCCCGGCGACGCGATCGGCTCGCCGTCCGATCTGGGGCCGCTCGCCGCCAACGGCGGGCTCGGCGAGACGCGCCTGCCCGGACCGGGGAGCGCAGCGCTCGACCGCATCCCGCCCGGGCACTGCCGGTTCGCGCCCTTCGGTGAGGTGCTCGAGGGAGAGCAGCATCTGGAGGGACTCGTTGCCAACCGCCTGGCTCTCATCGCGAAGGATCAGCGCGGAGTGGACCGCCCGCAGGGCGGGGGCTGTGACATCGGCGCCGTCGAGGTGGGGAGATGAGATCCGCGCGCCGGCTCCTGGCCGCCGCCCTGACCGCGGCGATTCTGGCCGCGCTGGCGGGCATCGCCAGCGCCGGTGAGGACTCGCCCTGGCCGGGCACGAGCTCCGTCCCGGCGAACGTCCGCGCGGTCCGCTCGGTCGTGACGGACCTGGAGCGGAAGGTCGAGCAGATGCAGCTGTCGGCCACCCGCTACGCGGATTGGCGGGCCTGCATCCGCGGGGTCCCCGTGAGTGAGTACGGAGACCCGGATCGCCAGTTCGGCTACCTGTACGACGAACGCGACGGCACCGGCCCCGACTTCAGGCCCGCGCTGGCCGTCGACCGGAAGAGCCGCCCGCGCAAGGAGGACTATCTCTTCCTCAATCTCTCGCGCAGGGGAGGCTGTAGGAGCGCGGCGCCTCTGCCGGGCGGGACCGCGGACCCAGCCTCGGTGGGCCCGCCCCGTGCGGTCGCGGCGGGACGGTCGCTTCAGAGCACCGTCCGCGGGCTCGAGCGGCGCGTGATCACGTTGAAGCGGGCCGGACGACGCCTGCTGGCGGCCTCGGAGCGCTTCGACGAGTGGGAGTCGTGTGTCTCGTGGGTCCCGGTGACCGAGTACGGCGATCCGGACGGCAGGTTCGGTTACGTCTTCGGCGGCCGGGACGGGAGCCCGCCCGCGTACAAACCGGCGCTGACCATCGACCGCAGCGATTGGGACGACCCTGACTACATGTTCCTTGCGCTCGTCGGCGGCGATCGTCCCGGCCGGACGTGTCAGGACGAGCCAGGAGAGGCAGTCGACTGACATGTGCCGGCTGCTCATGCTCACGTTGCTGTGCACGGTCGCGCTGGCGGCTGCTCCGCCGGTCCTCGCCGGGGGCGGCGGGAGCGATGCACCGGCCACGATCCGCGACCGCGTGGAGGACCTGCAGGAGGAACTCGACTCCCTTACCGAGGAGGTGGAGGACCTCCAGGAGCCGGTCGCGGAGTTCGAGCTGTTCGACGAGTGCATGTACCTGATCGGCGTGACCGAGTACGGCAGCGCCGACGGCTCGCTCGGATACATGTACGGCTCAGCGGACCGGGCTCGCCGCCCCGGCCTGGCGCTCGACATCCGTGGCTTCAGCCGCCCCCGCTACCAGTTTCTCGCCTTCCCCGGCGAGGAACCGCCGAGCATCGAGTGCAACGAGGACGCCGGCCAGGAGTTCATCGACGGCTGATTGATAGGGAGCGCCTATCGCTCGCGAGTGAAACGCGATTGCGGGGATCTGCCGGGGTCGCAAGGTGCAGCGAATGGATCTGGAGTCGTCGGTTCAAATCAGGGACGGGCGCCCGCCGTCCGCGTCACGGGGGCCGTCCAGCACGCCTGTCGCGCTGGCCGTCAACGGCGAGCCCCAGATCGTCGAGCTCGAGCCGCGCGTCAGCCTGCTCGATGCGCTCCGCGAGCACCTGGGCCTCACCGGCTCGAAGAAGGGCTGCGACCAGGGCACGTGCGGCGCCTGCACCGTGTGGGTCGACGGCCGCCGCGTGCTCGCCTGTCTGACGCTTGCGATTGCCTGCGAAGGGCGGGAGGTGACGACGATCGAGGGGCTCGCAAGCGACGGCGAGCTGCATCCGATGCAGCAGGCCTTCATCGAGCACGACGCATTCCAGTGCGGCTACTGCACGCCCGGGCAGATCATGTCGGCCGTCAAGCTGATCGAGGAGGGCAACGCCGCCAGCGACGAGGACATCGCCGAGTTCATGAGCGGCAACATCTGCCGCTGCGCCGCCTACCCGAACATCCGCGCCGCGATCCGGGAGGTCCGCGATGCGTCCGCTTAGCTACAGCCGCGCCGGGGCGGTCGAGGAGGCGGTGGCGATCGCGCTCCGCGAGCCCGGCAGCGCGTTCCTGGCAGGCGGGACCACCGAGGTCGATCTCATCCGTGCCGGCATCGAGCAGGCAGACCATCTGGTCGACATCAACCAACTGCCGCTGACGGCGGTGGACGACCTCCCGGACGGCGGGCTGCGGATCGGGGCGCTCGCGCGTATGAGCGACGTGGCCCGCACGCCCGCGGTGGTCGAGCGCTATCCCGCCATCTCGCAGGCGCTGCTGCTGGGCGCCTCCGAGCAGTTGCGCAACATGGCCTCGCTGGGCGGCAACCTGCGCCAGCGCACTCGCTGCGCCTACCTGCGGGACGGTGTCTCGCCCTGCAACAAGCGTGAGCCCGGCTCGGGCTGCGCGGCGCTCGAGGGGCTCAACCGTGGCCACGCCATCCTCGGCACCAGCGAGCACTGCATCGCCACGCACCCATCGGACGTCGCCGTTGCGCTTGTTGCGTTCGACGCCGTCGTCCACACGGTCGGGCCCGACGGCGAGCGGTCGATCCCGTTCGACGACTTCTTCCTGCTCCCGGGGAGGACGCCGGAGGTCGAGCATCCGCTCGCGCACGGTGAGCTGATCGTGGCGATCGACGTGCCGGGTTCGGCGATCGCGCGCCGATCGCTCTACCTGAAGTTCCGCGACCGGCAGTCCTACGAGTTTGCGCTCGTGTCCGTCGCGGCTGCGCTCGAGGTGAGCGACGGCGTCGTAACCGACGCCCGGCTCGCGTTCGGCGGGATCGGCACGAAGCCCTGGCGCGCCCGCCGGGCCGAGCGGGCGCTGATCGGAGGCCCCGCGGACGAGACCTCGTTCCGGCTCGCGGCCGCGCTGGAGCTCGAGCCGGCGGAGGTGCGGGAGCACAACGCGTTCAAGGTCGAGCTCGCAACGAGGGCCGCCGTGCGCGGCCTCACGGAGGCCTTGCGATGAGCGCGGTCGGCACACCTCTCACCAGGGTCGACGGACCGGCGAAGGTCACGGGGGCCGCGCGCTACACGGCCGAGATCCCGTTGCCCGAGATGACCCACATGGCGATCGTGGGCGCGACCGTCGCGAGCGGCCGCATCGGAGCGATCGACGCAGACGACGCCCTCGCCGCCGATGGCGTGTTGGCGGTCCTCACGCACGAGAACCTGCCGAAGGTCGCCGCGCCGCCGCAGCTGCTGCCGTCGCTGGTCGGCCAGGCAGCGCCGGGCGAGAGCTTCTTCCCCATGCAGGACGACGTCGTCCAGTACGCGGGCCAGCCGGTGGCGCTCGTCGTGGCCGACTCACACGAGCGTGCACAGCACGCCGCCTCACTCGTGAAGGTCAGCTACGAGGCCACGGATGCGCAGACCACCATCGACCAGGGCCGTGACGACGCATACGAGGCGCAGCGCCTGTTCGGCGGGCTGATGCCCGGCCGCAACGAGCGCGGCGACGTGGAGGCGGCGCTCGGCGAGGCGGAGGCGCGCGTGGAGGTCGCCATGCGGATGGCCGCCAACCACCACAACCCAATGGAGGCACCGTCGACGCTGGCCGCCTGGGAGGACGGGAAGCTCACCATCCACGAGTCGACCATGGGCGTCCGCGCGACGCAGCTGACGGTCGCCCACCTGCTCGGGCTGCCCCTGACCCGCGTGCGGGTGCTCGCGCCCTTCGTCGGCGGCTCGTTCGGGATGAAGGCGATGGTGTGGCCGAGCGTGACGCTGACGGCGATGGCCGCGCGCCACGTCGGCCGGCCGGTCAAGCTGATGCTCACGCGCCCGCAGATGTTCACCTCGAACGGGCACCGCGAGGAGCAGGAGCAGCGCATCACGCTCGGGGCCACGCGTGAGGGGCATCTGAGGGCGATCCGGCACGAGAAGCTCTCGATCACCTCGCCGTTCGACGACTGGGCCGAGCCCGCTACGGGCGTGTCCGCCCAGCTGTACGCGTGCGAGAACTACGAAGGGGTCCATCGCCTGATCCGGGGCAACACGATGACCCCTACCTTCACCCGCGGCCCCGGCGAGTCGCTCGGGGTGTCGATGCTCGAGATCGCCATGGACGAGCTCGCCTACGACCTCGGGATCGACCCCGTCGAGCTGCGCCTGCGCAACCACACGCCCGTCGACCCGCGCGGCAACGCCTGGTCGAGCGACGGCCTACCGGAGTGCCTGCGCCTCGGCGCCGAGAGCTTCGGCTGGGCCGGCCGCGACCCGGTGCCGCGCAGCACCCGCGACGGCGACTGGCTGATCGGCACCGGCATGGCGGCCGCCGGCTACCCGATCGCGTTCTTCATGCCCGAGCAGCGCGCACGCGCGCGCATCCACGCCGATGGCAGCGCTGTCGTGCAGACCGCGACCCAGGAGTTCGGCACCGGCGTGCTCACGATGGCGACGCAGGTCGCGGCGGACGCCCTGGGTGTCGACGTGTCCGCGATGGAGTTCCAGGCGGGCGACTCCGACCTGCCGAACAGCACGGCGGCGGTCGGCTCGGCGGGCTCCGCCATGGTCGGCTCGGTCGTGCACGAGGCGGGGCGCGCGCTTCGCCGGCAGCTCGTCGAGATGGCGATCGGCGACGCCGGCTCGCCGCTGCAGGGCGTCAGCGCCGACTCCGTCAGTGTCGCCGGCGGCCGCATGACCTCCTCCGAACGGCCCGACGCGGGCGAGACCTACGGCGAGCTGCTCGCCCGCAACCACATGGCCGACGCCGAGGCGATGGGCTCCTGGCGACCGCCGCCGCCCGATACGCCGCACGGGCTGCTGACGTTCGGCGCCCAGTTCGCCGAGGTCGCGGTCGATCCGGAGCTCGGGCTCGTGCGTGTTCGCCGGCTGGTCGGGGCCTTCGCGCCCGGTCGCGTCCTCAACCCGCTGCTCGCCCGCAGCCAGCTGATGGGCGGGATGCTCTGGGGCATGGGGCAGGCCCTGCTCGAGGGCAACCACATGGACGCGCGTCACGGGCGCTGGGCCGCGAGCAACCTGGCCGAGTACCTCGTGTCCGTCAACGCCGACGCGCCGGATGTGACCATCGAGTTCGTCGACGTACAGGACGATCTGGTCGGCCCGCTCGGCGCGAAGGGTGTCGGCGAGATCGGGCAGGTCGGGACTGCCGCAGCGATCGCGAACGCGGTGTTCCACGCCACCGGCCGCCGGATCCGCGAGCTCCCGATGGCTCCGGAGCTGGTGATGGACCCGCCCGCCGCGGGATGAGCGCGTCCGAAGCCGCTCTACCGGAGCGGCCGCCGATCTCCGCGCCGGACCGCCCAGGCGCGTCGTCGCCCGCAGTTGCAGGCCAGCCGCGGCTCGGGCTGCTGGGACTCCTGCTCGTTGTGCCGATCGCGGCGCTGCTCGCGGTCGGAGCCGGCGGCGCCGACAGCTCTGCCCTGGTGCTCGGTCCCATCGTCACCTATGCCCTGCCGCTGATCGCGATGGTGGCGTTCTGGTGGGAGGACTGGCCCGGCACGATGCTGCGGTCGAGCTGGTCGGGCTGGGCGGACACGGCGCTGATCGTCGCCGGGGCGGTGCTGCTGACCGGGCTCGGCCAGATCGTGGTCGCCGACCTCGATCTGCGCAGCATGTTCGACCCGTCGCCGGGGCCGGGGCACGTGCCGACGTTCCCGGCAACCCTCCCGCTTGGCGCCGCCGCGTTCGTGGCGATGCTGCAGCTGACACTCGTCGGCGAGGGCTGGCCACTGCGGCGACTGCCGAGGTTGGCCGGGGGACTCATGGCACTCCTGATCGCATGGGCCGTGGCGCTCGTCCTCTACTTCGCGCTCGCGGACGTCCGCAGCGAGCTCGGCACGGTGCTGGTCCTGATCGGCGCCTGGCAGGTGCTCTTCTACGTCGCCTGGCGCGGCTGGCCGTTCTCGGCGATCGCGAAGCGGCCGCTGCGATTGACGTGCGCGAACGTCGTCGTCATCGCGAGCGGGATCCTCACCTATCTCGTCGTGCACGAAATCGCCGGGGTCAGTCCCGAACCCCTCACAGCGTTCGCGGCGTGCTTCGTCGCCGCCGGCCTGCTCGTCGGCATGCTGTTCGAGGGGTGGCTCGAACGGGTTGCGACCCTGGTGGCCGCGCTTGCGCTCGCCGCGCTCCTCGCGTTCACGCTGCATGCGCTCGCGGAGGGCTTGCACTTCACGCGCGCGAGCGCGGACGAATGGGTCGCGCACGTCGGTCTCAACGCCCTGGGCGTCTCGATCATCCTGCACGTGGCGATCGGACGGCGCTGGCCGTTCGCGCAGGGGCTGGCTGCAGCGCGTCCGGCAGGACGTCTCGCCACGTGATCTGAAAGCACCAAGAGCGTTTAAAGGTGCGCCGACCTGTCAACAACCGGGAGGGAGAGCACCGATGCCCGAGGATCGCCACATGCCGGGTCTCCGACCCGAACGCGACGGATACATCCCCGGCGTCCCTTGCGCTGTTGATACGAGTCAGCCCGACCCGGAGGCGGCGGTCGGTTTCTACAGCGACCTTTTCGGCTGGGAGTTCGAGGACGTGATGCCGGCGGAATCGGAGACGAAGTACTTCGTCGCCCGGCTGCGCGGCAGGGATGTGGCCGCGGTCGGGTCGATCCCCGCAGGTGCGCCGCAGGCGGCGATGTGGAGAACCTACTTTTGGGTTGACAGCGCCGACGAGACCGCGTCGAAGGTCGGCGATGTCGGCGGCAGCGTCGTGATGGAACCGTTCGACGTCGAGCCGGAGGCCGGCCGGATGGCGGTCTTGACCGATCCCGAGGGAGCGGAGTTCCGCATCTGGCAGGCCAAGGAGAACAAGGGCGCGCAACTCGTCAACGAGCCGGGCTCATTGAACTTGAACGGGCTCAACACCCGCGACGTGAAAGGCGCGAAGTCGTTCTACGGCTCGCTGTTCGGCTGGGGGACGCTCGCCCTGGACGGCGGGCCCGAGATGTGGACGCTGCCCGGCTTCGGCGACTTTCTCGAGCTCGACAGTCCAAACCTCCGCAAGCAGATGGCGGAAGCGGGCGCACCCGAAGGGTTCGAGGACGTGGTCGCCAGCATCAACCCGATCGCGGAGGACCAACCAGACACACCGGCGCATTGGAGCGTGACCTTCGCCGTCGACGACGCCGACGCCACCGCCGCGAAGGCCACCGAGCTCGGCGCAAAGGTGATCGTCCCGCCCTTCGATGCCCCCTGGGTCCGGATGACCATCATCGGCGACCCGCAGGGCGCGACCTTCATCGCGAGCCAGTTCGTGCCCGAGAACAAGGACCTCGGGAGCCAGACGGACTCGGCCTTCGAGGCCGGCTAAGGAGAGGCCCGGCCGTCAGGTGGCCGGGGCCGCGCTTCCCTCGTCCACCAGCACGGCCGGACCGAGGACTGCGGCGAGGGTGAGGGCGCAGCTGAGCTCCACCGGGCGATCGTTGATCCCGTGCCCGAGCAGCTCCTCCGCCTGCCTGACCCGGTACGCGACGGTGTTCTTGTGAACGAACAGGTCTCTCGCGACCCCCGTGGCGCTTCCGCCCGAGACGAGCATCGCGAGCACTGTCTCTCGCAGCCGTTCCGCCGCCTCCGTCGCCGAGCCGAGCGGACCGAGTTCGGCCGCGACGAAGGCGCGCGCCCGCGGCAGGTCGCTCGCCAGCAGCGAGACGAGTTCGACCCGCGAGTAGCTCGTCACCGAGGGCGTTGCGTCGCGCATCAGAGCCCCGATGCGCGCCGCCTGCACCGCCTCCAGGTGTGAGCTGCGAAAGCCCTCCACGCCCGCGGTCGGCTTGCCGAGTGCCACGACCACCCGCGGCGGTGGCTCGTAGCGCTCCAGCTCGTCGGTCGCCGGAGCCTCGAACGAACCACACCAGACGTCGTAGCGCGCGGCGCCGGATGGGATGACGAGCGGCTCACCGGCGCCCAGCGCCTCGGCTGCCTCGCCGACCGCCCGCTCGAGGCCATCCACCGCGCTTGCACCGCTCGACACTCGCAGTGCCACATGGTGGCGATGCAGCTCGTAGCCCAGGCGGCGGTACGCCAGTTCCGCGTCGACGGGCTCAGCGCCGCCCAGGATCCCGCGGACAGTCTCCGCGCGTATCTGGGCCGCGCTACGCAGCATGCGCTCGCGCTCGCTGCCGAACTCCTCGACGAGGACATCAGAGACCTTGTCGACGTACGCGAACATGAACGCCGAGCTCTCGTCCTGAGCCGGCGCCGAGCTCGCCGGAGTCGACGACGCGCTCCTGGAGCGCTTCCGACCAGCGCTCCCAGAGCCAGGCATGGCCGAGCCGGTAGGAGCGCAGGAGCACGGAGAGCGGGAAGCCGCGGCGACGTTCCCCCGCAGAAAGTCGAGCGCCTCATGCGGGGTCGTGACGTCGTCGGCACTCGCGCCGTGGGCCAGCATCCGCAGCACCTGACTCACGTTCGCCTCTGCGCTGGCGAGCAGCTCCGCGCGCAGGTCGTCGTCGTCGATCGCGGCGATCTCCGGAATCGCCGCGGCAAGGTGCTCCGCCATACCGCGGCCCAGCTCCGGGGTCGGTGGGCAGCAGCTCGGCCGCGGTCTGCTGCACCGCGGAGCTCGTCCTGGCCTGGTGGGCCGCTGCAGCCATCTCTGCCCCAGCCGATCGTACTCCCGCGCTTGTGGTCTGCCCACAGCGCAGGCCCAGAACCTTGTGACGGCAGGCCCTGACGAAACCCGCAGTCGCTCCTACGGTGCATCCATCCCAACCACCCGGTGAAAGGAAGCGGAATGGAAAGCGTCCTCGCAATCAACTTCGCACAAGACCCCAACGCCTACGAGGCCCTGACGACCCTCAAGGAGCTGGACGGTCAGGGCCAGGTCGCCCTGGAGGGAGCCGCTGTCGTGCTGCGAAATGAAGACGGCGGCATCGACATCAAGGATGAGGTCGGCGACACCGGCTACGAGGGCACCGCGACTGGCGGCATCGTCGGCCTGATCGTCGGAATCCTCGGCGGCCCCTTCGGCGTTCTGCTGGGCGGAGCGACCGGGGTCCTGATCGGCTCCCTGTTCGACCTGGACGATCTCGACGACACCGAGTCGGTGCTCGGCGAGATGTCGCGCTCGATCCGGGTCGGCCACGACACAGTCCTGGCCGAGCTGAACGAGCAGAGCCCCGAGGTCGTCGACTCCGCAATGGAGCGGCTTGGTGGCACCGTCGTCCGCCGGCCCCTCGATGACGTCGAGGCCGAGATCGCCGTGGCCGAGGACGCGCAGCGCGCCGCGAAGCAGGAAGCGCGCAAGCGGCTCCACGAGCAGCGGCGCGAGCAGCGCACGGAACAGGTCCAGCAGAAGATCGCCGAGCTCAAGTCGAAGCTCCACATCGACCATCCCGCCGGCACCGGGACGACCTGAGAAGGAGGAGACCAGATGTTCGTCACACCCGCATCATTCGACTCGTTCGGCCGCGAGCTCACCCACGCCGCTGCCGAGCGCCTTTCCCGCAACTGGCCCGGGCTGCTCGCGGCGGCCTGCTGCTGATCCTCGCCGGCGTCCTGATCTTCAGCATCGACTGGAGCGTCAGCAGCCTCGCCATCTTCATCGGAGCCCTGTTCATGTTCGAGGCTTCGGAGCGTTGCTGACCACCGGGATCGACAGCCAGGCCGCCAAGGTCGTCACCGGGTTGCTCTCGGTGGCCGCGGGCATCGTCATCATCGCCTGGCCGTCCCCGAGCCTCACCGTGCTCGGGATCTTCCTCGGCTCGTGGCTGATCGTCATGGGCACACTCGGCATCTCAGGGGCGTTTGCCGCCCGCAAGGTCCTCGACGACTGGTGGTTGCTGCTGCTGCTCGGCCTGGTCGAGGTGCCCCTTGGTGTCCTCGCGCTGGCGGACCCCGGCGCGACGCTCGCCGCCCTCATCACCGTCGGCGGGATCTGGGCCGTCGCGATCGGCGCGACTCGCATCGTGCTCGCGTTCCAGCTCAGGGATCTGCCGAACCAGGTGGACAAGGCGTACGCCGGGCGCACCTCAAACGGGGCAGCCAGCAGGTCTCTGTCCGAGCGTTCTGACTCAGCCGCAACGGCCTGACAACCGATTCGAGGGGAACCAAGATGTCAAACGACCACGCACCTCACGCGACGACACGCGGAGCTCCCAACGGGGGGCCGGACCACCGCAAGCTCGGGCGCCGGTTGCACAAGGTCCTGGTTCCGGTGCCCAAGCTGAAGGACCCGATCGATCCGGCGCTGCTCGAGCACGAAAAGGAACGGGCCGAGGCAGCGCAGAACAGGGTCGCCGACAGGATCACGGCGTTCTCAGGCTCGATGCTGTTCGTCTACATCCACATCCTCTGGTTCGCCTGCTGGATTGGCTTCGGCGTCGAGGATTACCCCTTCGGGCTGCTCACGATGATCGTCTCGCTGGAGGCGATCTTCCTCTCGACCTTCGTGATGATCAGCCAGAACCGCGCCGACGCGAAGCGGCAGGTGGTCGCCGACGAGCAGTGGACGATGGTTCAGCAGGAGCACAAGCAGAACGCGGAGCTGCTCAACCTGTCGAGGCAGATCTTGAAGCAGGTGAGTCGCCCTTAGCCGGGCAGATCTTCAGGCCGCTTCTTGGCGAGTTTTCCTTTGAGCAGTCCGGTGGACTGGCCGACTTCGATCAGGTAGCCGTCGGGGTCGCGCATGTAGCAGCGGATCTCGGCGCCGCGATCGATCGGCGGCGTCACGAACTCGGCCCCTCTTGAGCTCCATTGCTCATAGCACGCCTGGATGTCGGCGACGCGCAGATTCATGAAGCTGGACACCGTGTCCCCGGGCTCGTAGTTGACGACCGAGATGTTGGGCTTATCCGGGGTGGGGCCACCGCCTGGGTTCATGATCAGCCACGAGTTGGCGAGCTTGATCATGCATGGGTTCTCCTCCAGTACGACCTGGCCGCCGAGGACCTCGGAGTAGAACGCACGGGACCGAGCAACGTCGCGTACGGTGATGAACTGGGTCATGACGAAGCCCTCGCTCGGGGCGGGGAGGTTCTCGAAGTCGATCGCCGGCGTGTGCTCGCTCACGCTTCTGGGCTCCTCGTACGCGTTCGAGGACTGTGGCAGAAGCTGCAGACCAGGACAACCCGGTGACTCTGGAAATCCTCGCCGTCTGCCGGCGCTGATCGGCGAGCCGGTGACTACCCGTGGGCCAGCACGCTGATGACGACACCCTGCGGATCGCGAACGAAGAAGCGACGGACGCCCCAGGGCTCGTCAACCGGACCGTAGATCACCTCGTGCCCGGCCCGCACTGCTTCAGCGTGGGCCGCATCGACGGCCTCACGCGAATCGACGTCCACGCCCATGTCCGGTAGGACCGGCTCCACGCCGGAGGGCGCGAAGACGACCTGCGCCTGGCCGGATCCAAAGCCGACGTAGCCGCCGCCGAAGGTGCCCTCCTCGAGACCGAGCACCCGCGTATAGAAGACGCGCGTGGCCTCGAGGTCCGGTGACTCGTAGTAGGGCATGATGCGTCGGACAGCCATGAGGCGCGCCCGATAGTACGTATTCCCTGCATATCGGGGGGTCGTGACTACGGCGGTGGAACCCAGGGGGACGCCGGGCCTCGTGCTGTCGTCAGCGTACCCGAGGGGGACGAACTCTCCGGGGCCGGCGGCTTCACCCCGGCAGCGGCTCACCCTTGCCGTGGCGGCTCCGAGCGGGGCGGCTGCGGCCGTACCCGCGCCCCCGCCGAAGCGGCGACGGGGGCGGGACGAGAGCTAAGAACGGGCCGTTCTCGGAAATAGCCGGGCCGTGGCGAGTTGGTCCTCCGTTCGGCTTTCCCTTCTGAGAGGACTGCAATGCGAAGGACAATTCTGGGGGTGGTGGCCGCTTGCGCGGTGCTCGCCATCCCCGCTTCCGCAAACGCCGCTCACTCTGCGAATTACAAGTGGCCTGCGTCTCTCAAGGGGAGCGTGACGGGCTCCCGCTATGACTTCTACGCGGGGTCACCGGCCGGGCAGGCCAGCCCTTGCGGTGGCTGCCTCCCGGTGCCCACGCCGGCCAGCGAAAGTAGCAGCTTCACCGATCGCTGGCGGATTCCCGATCTCAAGCTGAAGCGCGAGCGGGTCAAGGTCCTCGGCAACCAGATCCAGGTCGTCTACAGGATCGCGGACGGGACCGTGACTCGGAGCCATCGAACAGTCTCCCAGTTGCATAGGCCCCATTAGCTTCACCGAGACGTTCTCGCTGAAGGGCGCCAAATGGGATGTGGATTCACGCATCACCTTCTTCGGCCCGACGACGGGCCGCTACAAGAACCGTTGGCGGATTGCCGGACAGATCGGCCTCATTCGTGACAAGCAGGTGGGAATGCCCCGGTGCGGCGAGCCGGCCACGATCGGTCTGCCCCAGCTCGTCTCTGGGACCAAGGTCGGCGAGCCAGCCCCGGTCGCCAGGCCGGGACAGACAGCACGGCTGAGCTCTGATTACCACAGTGCCCTCGGCGGGGGGATCAGTGACCACAAGAACGCGCTGACCATCCGCCTCCCGCCGCTGAACCACTAGCGCTGATTGACGGGAGGCCCTGTCGCAAAGATGGTCAGCGCTCGCATCCGCAAGTAGGGGGGAAGCGGCGACGGGGGCGGGACGAGAGCTAAGAACGGGCCGTCTTCGGAAATAGCCGGGCGGAGGCGAGTTGGTCCTCTGTTCGGCTTTCCCTTCTGAGAGGACTGCAATGCGAAGGACAATTCTGGGGGTGGTGGTCGCCGCTTGCGCGGTGGCGATGGCTGCGCCGATGGCGCAGGCTGCCACGCAAGTCAACGTAGAGTTCACCGACATCGGTGTCACCGAGTCGGGGGAGACGGCTGACAACATCGTCAACGTCACCGAGCCAGCGCCGAATCAGACCAGGATCAGCGATCCCGCCGGGGTGTTCCTAGCGGTGCAGAACAGCGCCGACGTGACCTGTGTGCAGGAAGGTTCCAATCAGGTGACCTGCACGCGCACGGAGCCGCGTCAATCTCGTCCGTCTACACCAACTTCGGCGACGACCGGGTGACGGTCGGGCCGCACGGGGCTGACGAGACGGTCCATGTCGCGCTGCACTACGGCAACGACTGCGCTGACACGCGCGAACGGCTCGACTCGACAACCATTTCGTGCGGACCCGGCATGGACACGGCCATCACGGATGCGTTCGACACGGTGTTCTTGGCCGGCGCCCGGGACAACGCCTGCAACGACGGTGCGGTGGCGGCGGTGGCTCCGGTGGCGGCGGCCGGCGGTGGCGGTGAAGCACCACGCCTCCGGTCGCAACACCCATAACGCCCGCGCCGAAGCTGGTCCTCGGTCCGGTGCTTAGTCCTCACCGAGGCAAGCTTCTCGTCGCCGCCAGGGTCAACGGCCCCGGCCTCGTGACCGGCAAGGCGTACAAGGGCAAGAAGCTGCTCGCCAAGGGCAGCATGACGGCGACCCAGGCGGGCGCAGTCACGCTCGTGATCAAGCCGACCAAGGCGGGCAAGCGCCTGCTCAAGAGCAAGCCCAAGGTCAAGGTCAAGCTCAAGCTGGCCTTCAAGCCGACCACGGGCGCGACCGTCATCAAGACGGTCAACACTCGCATCCGCAGGTAGCAGGTGCGCCGGGGTCGGCTACGGTCGACCCCGGCACTCGAGACACAGACCGGCGTCCCGACCGGGATGCCGGTAGGCGTCAGGCTCAGACAGCGCGAAGCAACCCGGCTGCGCGACCAAGGCGACTCGCTCAACCGGATCGCGGCCACCCGCGGGATCTCGCCAGCCACCGTCAAGGCCGACCTCGCCCGCGAACGCGCCACAAATGCGAAGCATGCTTCGCATTTGCCGTCCCCGGACCGGCCGCCGGACAACGGCCGACAGCCTCCGCCAGCGCCGCCCGAGTGGCCGCTGACGGCGGATTCGGACCGCCGCCCCGGTTAAACCGGCCGCAGGAGAACTGAATCTCGCCGGCCGCCACAGTTAGGCGGCCAGCGCGGCGCCGAGGGTGGCAGGTCGGCCGGATTGTGTGTCACGGCCGTTTCGTGACACAGATCCGTGACACAACGGCCCCGAAATCGGCCCTCCGGCGGGCCCGCTCGGGATCGGCGATCGGGTGGCACCGATCACCCTCGATGCCGGTCGTGGGGCGGGATCGTGGCCCTTCGTGAACCCGCGTGAACCTTGCTGGCACGACCTGCGGTTCTACGCGCCCGGCAGGATTTGAACCTGCGACCTCTCGCTCCGGAGGCGAGCGCTCTATCCACTGAGCTACGGGCGCCGGGAGGGCAAGGCTACATCGCCTCGAGCTCCTTGCCGCACGCCAGGCCGAGCCCGTCATGCCTGCAGGTCGAGGACGACCTTGACGTCCTCCGGGCGCGAGTCGAGGGCCTCCTCGAACTGCCCCAGCGGAACACGCCGAGTGATCATCCGCTCGAGCCAGCCGCGCTCCGCGCTCGCGAGCGAGCGGGCGGCGAGCTCGTAGTGACCCAGGTTGGCATTGACGGAGCCGAAGATCACGTCGTTCGCTAGCACGATGTCTCGCCCGAGCTGGCCCGCGTCGATGCTGATGTCACGACCGACGGGGGAGACGCCCGTCAGGCACACGACGGCGGCGCTGGCGTTGTGCTGCATGACGTCGAAGACCAGCTGTGGCACGCCGGTTGCCTCGACGACGACGTCAGGAGGAGCGACCTCCTCGATCGTCTCCGCATCGGTCGTGTGGTAGGTGGCGCCGAGTGCCTCCACCAGCTCCGGCTTGATGCCCTCCTCCACCCGATCCAGGACGTGCACGTCGAGCCCGCGCTGGACGCCGAGCAGCGCTGCCAGCAGGCCGATCGTCCCCGCGCCGGTGATTAGGGCGCGCTCCGGGGCGAAGTAGGCGCGGGAGCCGATCCGGTCGATGTGGTCCCAGGCCTTGGCGACGATCGTGGTCGGCTCCATCAGGACGCCGACCTGGTCGAGCCCTGGCTCGAGCTTCATGGCGTAGTCGGCCTCGACGGTCCAGCGTTCCGAGCCGAAGCCGTCGATCTGCTTGATGCCGCGCTCGGTGTACTCGCCGTTGCGGCACATGTCGAACTCGCCGCGCGCGCAGGCGCCGCAGGGGACCGGATCCGGCCGCCGGACAACGCCGACGACCAGGTCGCCCTCCTCGAACCCGCTTCCCTCGGGCGCCTCGCGCACGCGCCCGAGCGACTCGTGGCCGAGCACGAGCCGCTCACGGCCCGGGGGCGCCCAGCCGTAGCTGCCCGCCGCGATCTCGCGGTCCGTGCCGCAGACGCCCAGCGCGATGCCGTCGACGAGGAGTTCGCCAGGGCCGGGCGTGGGCTCCTCGATGTCGACGACGGCGGCCGAGCCCGGCTTGAGCGGCACCACCGTAAGCGCTCGCATGCGGCGGCTAGCCTAAGCGCGCCGAACCCGGGCGGGCAAGCCCGCGCCATGATCTGGCCAGCCCGATGCTGATCGCGGTCATCTCCGACACCCACCTGCCGCGGGGTCCTCGCACGCTCCCGGACGAGTGCGTGCGCCGCATCGCCGCGGCCGACCTGCTCCTGCACGCGGGCGACTTCTCGACGGCGCCGGTGCTGCACGCGCTCGAGACGATCGGCCCGCCGCTCGTGGGTGTGCACGGCAACGTGGACAGCGCCGAGCTGCGCGGGCTGCTGCCGGCCGAGCGGGTGGTCGAGGCTGCCGGCGTGCACATCGCGATGCTGCACGACGCGGGCGCGCGCCCCGGCCGGCTCGCGCGCATGCGAGACCGCTTCGGTGGCCGCGCGCAGGCGCTCGTCTTCGGGCACTCGCACATGCCGCTGCACGAGCGCGGCGACGACGGCTTCCAGATCTTCAATCCCGGCAGCCCGACCGAGAGGCGGCGGGCCCCGCGGCACACGATGGGCATCGCGCGCGTGGAGGACGGCGAGGTCCGTTTCGAGCTCATAGAGCTCTGACCCGGCAACATAGGACAGCCCATGGACCTCGACGTGCTCTTCCTCGGCACGGCCGGCTCGTCACCGAGCTCGCGCCGCGGCCTGCCGGCCACGCTCGTCCGGCGCGGTGGCGACCGCCTGCTCGTGGACTGCGGCGAGGGCACCCAGCGCCAGCTGATGCGCTCGGTCGGGCTGGTCGAGCTCGAGGAGCTCCTGCTCACGCACTTCCACGCCGACCACGTGCTGGGGCTGCCCGGGATGCTGAAGACGTTCGCGCTGCGCCAGCGCGAGCGCGAGCTGACCGTCTACGGCCCGCGCGGCCTGCGACGGCTGTTCGAGCAGCTGCGGCCGGTCGTGGGGCGGCTGACGTTCCCGCTTGCGCTCGTCGAGCTCGAGCCCAACGACGAGCTCGAACGCGACGGCTACCGGATCTGCGCCTTCGAGGTAGACCATGCCGTCACCGGCCTCGGCTACGCGTTCGTCGAGGACCCGCGCCCGGGGGTGTTCGACCCTGATCGCGCGCGCGAGCTCGGTGTCGCGCCAGGCCCCGACTTCGGGCGCCTCCAGCGCGGCGAGACGGTCGGCGGGGTGCGGCCGGACCAGGTGATGGGCGAGGCGCGGCGGGGGCGCAAGGTCGTGCTGACCGGCGACACCGCGCCCTGCGACATGACCCGGCTCGTCGCCTGGGAGGCCGACCTGCTCGTCCATGAGGCCACGTTCATGGAGGAGGACGCCGAGCGGGCGCGCGAGACGCGCCACTCGACGGCGGCGGGCGCGGCCGCGCTCGCGGCCGCGGCTGGGGTCGAGATGCTGGCCCTCACGCACATCTCGCCGCGCTATTCGGGCGGCCAGGTGCGCGAGGAGGCACGCGGCGCGTTCGACAACGTGGTGGTGCCGCGCGACTTCGACCGCATCGAGATCCCGTTCCCGGAGCGCGGCGCGCCGGTGCTGGTGCGGGCGTCGGAGAGCCCGCCGGAGCCGGTGGCGGAGCCGGCGGGCTAGGTGACGGGCCTGGCAGCGGGGATGGCGTTCTCTCGCGCGACCGCCCTGGCTGCCCGCCTCGCCTCGCGGCCGAGGCTGCGGATCTGCCCGGGACGAGGCAGATAGCCGATGAAGCGGAGGCCGGGCGCCGCCGCACCCCCGCCATGAACAATGGGCAGACCGCGGTCGTCGAGCACGCCGAGATGCCCGACGAGCGGCTCGAGCCCGCGGCGATAGCCGGTCGCGGCGACGATCGCATGGGGCTCGACTCGCGTTCCATCGGCCAGCTGCACCCCTGTGCCGTCGAGGGCGTCGACTGCGGCGGTGATCTCGATGCGGCCGTCCTTGATCGCGTCGACCATCGGGCGATCGACGATCGCCGGGGTCTTGGCGTCGCGCGCCAGCCGAGCGAAGACGCCTTCGGCCGGCTGGGTGAGTCCGTGCCCGTCCAGGTTGCCGATGGCGAAGCGCCGGACCAGCTTGATCTGGGCGTCGGCGATCGTCGTCGGTAGGCGCAGCATGGCCAGCGCCGGCAGGTCGCCGGGAAGCCCGGCCTGGGAGCGCAGCAGGATGTTGGGCGGCGTGCGCACTGCAAGCCGGACGCCGCGTGCTCCGCCGGTGGCGAGGTCATAGGCGATTTCGATGCCGGAGGATCCCGGGCCGACGACAAGCACATCGAGGTCGCGGTACGGCTCCGCATTGCGGTACTCGGCCGCGTGGACGAGCGGTCGCGGGTAGCGGTGGCGGCCGGGCCAGTCAGGGACGTGGGCCGTGTGCTCGTAGCCGGTGGCGACGACTACCTGGGCCGCGGCCATCTCGCCCGCCGAGGTGCGCAGAAGCCAGGAGCGGCCATCGCGGTCGATCCGCGCCGCCTGGGTGCCGAGGCGCACGTCGAGCTCATTGCGCTCGGAGTAGTCCTCCAGGTAGCGCACGAACTCATCGCGTGTGGGGAAGAGGCTCGTCCCGCGCCGGTAGCGCATCGCAGGGAGCTTGGAGGTCAGACGACTCGTGTTCAGGCGTAGGCGGTCATAGCGGCCGCGCCAGGCCGCGCCGATGGCGTCGGCGCGCTCGAGCACGACCGCGGGGATGCCGGCGCGACCAAGCTCCGCCGCGGCGGCCAGGCCGGCCGGGCCCGCGCCGATGACAATGGTCTTGTTACTCACGTTGTCTCCGTATCTCCGTCAGGGGCGGTCTATGTGCGCGGTGCTGAACGCCAGGCCCGCCGTGCTGGCGGGCCTGGCGTTGGCTTTCAGCGCGAGATGCGCCCAATCAGGGTCATGCGGTCGTGGTCGGCGGCGTCCTCGAGGAATGTGGCCGTGCCGCTACCCGATGCCTTCGAGTAGCTGCCGGTCCCGTGGACGACCAGGAAGCGGGCGAGGCCGGTGAACGACGTGGTGGTGGGGTCGCCCGCGCCGTCCTGACAGGAGTCGCCCGAGATCGCGAGCACGAGGCGATCGGGCGTGCCAGTGCCGAGCTCGATGCGTCCCTGAATCGGGGCGCAGGCGCCGCCCTCGCCGTTGGGAAACATCTCGGCCAGCCGGAGCTTCGTGTCTCCCGTGTAGCTGCCGGTGCCGACCGGCGTGCCGCGGAACCGTCCGTCGACGAGCTGGAGCTCGCACCCGTTCGCGTCGCAGTTGCCGTCCGTCACGGTGGAGTCGCCACGGACGACCAGCCGCTCGCTGACGCGATGCTTCGACGGCCGCGAGTCATCGTGGGCGCCCGCGGCGGCCGCGACGAGCGCGAGGCTGAGCACCGCGAGTACGGCGAGAGCGAGAGCGCGGCGAAGGGACTTGAGGGGTTGCATGGTTGCCTCCTTGGGCATGGGTTGTGGTCGCGGCCACGGCGTGGCCGCGCTTGATTCGGGGAGTTGGGTGAGTCGGTCCAGCCGCGGCGCCTATGCGCGCGCGTGGTTCAGGGTCCGTTGCTCAGGGGCGAAAGAAGGTCGTTGGGGTCGATGCGCTCGTTCTTGAGGATCGGGTTGCCGTCCGAGTCGAACCAGTAGGCGCGCGGGCGGTCGTAATAGAGCTCGACGCCGTTGCCATCGGGGTCCTCGAGGTAGACCGAGACGGTTCCGCCGTGATCCGTGGCGTGGCCGATCGGATAGCCGTGGTCGAGCAGCCGGCGCACCGCCCGGCCGAGCTCGCGCTGGTCGGGGTACAGGAATGCGACGTGGTAGAGGCCCGTGTGGCCGGGCGGGGGAGGCGTTGCGCCCTCGCTGCCCCAGGTGTTCAGGCCGATGTGGTGGTGGTAGTCGCCGCGGCCAGCAGCACCATGTCGAGACCGGCCCGGCGCGCGTCCGCCGTCACCCCGAAGCCGAGCGCGTCGCGGTAAAAGGCGAGTGCGCGGTCGAGGTCGGCGACGCGGAGGTGGACGTGGCCGGGGCGCACGGCGGGGTGAATGGCGTCCTTGTGCATGGGAGCAGTGTCCCGCCACTCACACGCCTGGGCATCGGTGTAACCACCTAACCGTGCTACGGGGCCGCCGGAGAATCAGCCGGCGGTAGCGGCTACGCGAGAATCTGGGGGAGTGGGCGACTCTGCTCGATCGGAGATGGTCGGCCGGACACGCGAGCGCGAGGCGATCGCCGGCGCGCTGCGCGATCTGTCCGAGCAGGGAGGGGCCGTGGTCGAGATCGAGGGCGAGCCCGGCATCGGCAAGTCGCGGCTGGTTGCACATCTGGCGACGACCGCTGCAGCGGACGGCGCAACCGTGCTCGGTGCGCGCGCCTCGGAATTCGAGAGTGATCTGCCCTATGTGCTCTGGACCGAGGCGCTGGACGGTCACCTCGCGGAACTGGGTCAGCGCCGGGTGTCGCAGCTGGGCCTTGCCGAGCCCTTGGAGCTTGGGCCTCTGTTGCCCGCTCTCGCGGATGCTGCGGCCGGAGCAGCGTCGGGCGATCGTCATCGCACGCACCGGGCGCTGCGGGATCTGCTCGAGCGATTGGCGGCGGTCCGCCCGCTGATCGTCTGGCTGGACGACGTCCACTGGGCCGACCCGGCGTCGCTTGACGCTCTGGCGGCGCTGGTGAGCCGGCCGCCCGCGGCGCCCGTGCTGTTTGCGGTGGCCGCGCGCGAGGGCCAGGTACCCGACCAATTGGGCCTTGCGCTCGCCGGCGCACAGCGAGAGGACCGCGTGCTCTCGCTGAAGCTCGCCCCCCTGAGCGAGACGGAGGCGGCCGAGCTGGTCGGCGATGCGGCCGCGGCGATCTACCCGCAGACCGGCGGCAACCCTTTCTACCTCGAGCAGCTCGCGCGCGTGAGCGCGACACCGGCGCTCGCCGCCGACGCTGCTGACGAATCCGTGCCGCCCGCGGTCGCCGCCGCTCTTGGTGCCGAGCTGTCGGCACTGACGCCGGATGCGCGAAGGGTGCTCGACGCGGCCGCCGTGGCCGGCGACCCGTTCGAGCCCGGGCTGGCCGCCGCGGTGGCCGAGATGGACGAACGGACAGCGTTGCATGCACTCGACGAGCTACTCGTCCGTGCCCTGGTCAGGCCGGCCGGGACGGCGCGCCGGTTCGCATTTCGCCACCCGGTGGTGCGCCACGCCGTCTACACGGCATCGCCGCCCGGGTGGCGGATCGGTGCGCACGCCTCGCGCGGCCGAGGAGCTCGAGCGCCGCGGCGCGGGCGCGGTCCAGCGCGCCCACCACGTCGAGCACGCCGGCCGCCTCGGCGACGAGAAGGCCATCACCCTGCTCAGCTCCGCAGCCGCGGAGCTGCAGTCCCCGGCGCCGAGGACCGCGGCGCGGTGCTATGCCGCCGCGCTGCGACTGTTGCCTGACGACCCGGCTCAGCGAAGCCGCCGCAGCCGCCTGCAGCGGTTGCTGGCCGACGCACAGGCCGCTGCCGGCGATCCGAAGGCGGCCCGCCAGACGCTCGTCGACGGGCTCCGGGGCGCCGAGGCAGGCGACCGGCTCGAGCTGACGGTCGCGCTCGCCAACCAGGAGTGGTGGCTCGGCGGGCATGAGGAGGCTCGGCGGCGGCTGCACGTCGTCCTCGGCGAGCTTCCGGCAGAGGCCTCCCCGAACCGTTTTCGCCTTCGGCTCGCGCTTACGCTGATGGCGCTGCTTGCCGGCGACTTGGAGGACGCGAAGGCCCAGGCCAGCGACGCGATCGCGGATGCCCGCGCCCTCGGCGATCCGGTGTTCGAGCTGGCGGCCCTCGCCGGTGACGCGCTCGCGAGCGCCTCAGCCGCCGATGGACCCGATGCTGTTCGTCGCCTCGAGGAGTCCGCCGCCGCGCTGGAGCGGCTGACGGACACACAGGTGGCGACACGCCTACCGGCGTTCTGGATGCACGGACGCGCGCGCCGTGTGCTCGGACAGTTCGAAGCGTCACTCGCCGACCTCACGCGCGGCTCCGCGATGGCCGCGGAGACGGGACGCGAGCGGGTGCTGCTGATCCTCACCGTTGAGTCGGTGGCCACGCTGGTCGAGCTGGGCCGCCTGGCCGAGGCATGTGCGGCGGCGGAGGAGGGCCTGGAGCGCGCACGCCTCGCGGGCAGCCCCCGCATGCTCCTGTGGGCCCAGAGCGCACTCTCGGGAGCCTGGCTTGCCGCCGGCGACATCGCGCTTGCGCTCCGCCACGGCGAGGATGCCGCTCAGGAGGGAACCCGGCCAGATCTACACGCCGCCGGACAGCCTGGCTGGTGCCTCGGCGCTGCGCTGACCGCCGCCGGCCGACCGGATCGCGCCGTGCCCGTGATGCTCGAAGGGTTCGGTCCCGAGTTCGCACGTGTGCCGCCGGCCGACCGGCCCGCCGCCGCGGCGGCCCTCGTCGACGCGCAGCTCGCACTGGGGGAGATCGGCGCCGCGCAGGCCACCCTGCGGCAGGCGGAGAACGCTGCCGCGCGCGCCGGCACCGGGCCAGCGCGAGCGATCGCCGGCATTGCGCGCGCTGCGATCTTGGCGGCGGGCGCCGACGCGGCCGGGGCCGCCGGAGCCGCGGCCGCAGCGCGCGAGGCCGCTGCCGGCGCACCGCTCCTATCGGCGTGCGCGATGCTGGCCGAGGGAAGAGCGTACGCCGCCGCCGGTGACCGCCCCCGCGCCATCCCGGTGCTCGTCGAAGCGCAGGCGGCATTCGATCGTTTCGGGGCGCAGCGACGCCGCCAAGAGGCAGTTCGCGAGTTGCGCCGGCTCGGCCACCGCGTCCAGGCTCCTGCCCGTGAAGCGGGCGACGGCCCGCTCACCGTTCGCGAGCGACAGATCGCCGATCTGGTCGCTGCCGGTAACACGAACCGCGAGATCGCCGAGCAGCTCGTGCTCAGCACCAGGACGATCGAGGCGCACCTGCGCAACATCTACGCCAAGCTCGGCGTCCGCTCGCGGGTCGAGCTCGCCCGCCATGGCTGAGTGACAGTGCGCGGTTGGTCTCGGTGTCTGCCGAGGACAGCTAGTCGCCGAGGCGCACCAGCTGCGCCGGGCCGCAGGCCTCGAGGTCCTGCAGGACCCGCTCGGCGTGCGGGGCCTCCCAGCGCTCGGAGCCCACGAGCGTGCCGGTGAGGTCGCCGATCTGGGCGAGCGCCTCGCGCGCCTCCTCGTCGAGCGAGATGTCCTCGCAGAAGAAGAGGGCGTCGGCGGCCTCGCGCAGAATGGTGCGCTCGTCGGGCTCGAGGGCCTCGGGACCCTCGGCCGAGGCGACCTCCATGAGGCGGCCGTATGCCTTCGCTCGATCGGAATTCATCTATTGCGAGATTAGCTGCAACCACGGAGGCGTGCGAACCATGGTCGTCGGCGACCGCTGGTACTCTCGCTCGCAGGTTCCTTTAACCAGGTCCTGAGAGGCCAGAAGGGGCGGTTCGGAGTGCAGGAGAAGACGGTCCTCGACCGCGAGGACGTGCGGCGCACGCTGGTGCGGATCGCACACGAAATCGTCGAGAACACGGGTCGGTCGCCTATTCCCACCCGGCTCGCGGTCGTTGGGATTCACCGTCGCGGCGCCGTGCTGGGCGCGCGCCTGCGCGACCTCGTCGCCGAGCTGGTGGGCGAGCCGGTCCCGCTCGGGGACATCGACATCAGCTTCTACCGCGACGACGTGGGCATCCGCGGCCCCAGTTACCAGCCCGTCGTGCACGCCTCGCATATCGACTTCCCCGTCGAGGACACGACGATCGTGCTGGTCGACGACGTCCTCTACACGGGCCGCACCGTGCGCGCGGCGATCGACGCCCTGTTCGACTACGGCCGGCCGAGCCGCGTACAGCTGGCTGTGCTCGCCGACCGCGGCCACCGCGAGCTGCCGATCCGGCCGGACTACGTGGGCAAGAACCTGCCCACGTCGCGCGAGGAGCGCGTCAACGTGAGGGTTGAGGAGCTCGACGGGGTGGACGAAGTGGGAATCGCGGAGGCACAGCATGCATAGGCATCTCCTGACGGTGGACGATCTCTCGCGCGAGGACATCGAGCGTCTCCTCGGGCGGGCGGAGAGCTTCGCGGAGGTCTCGGGGCGTGAGATCAAGAAGGTCCCGACGCTGCGCGGCCGCACCGTCATCAATCTCTTCTACGAGGCGTCGACTCGCACCCAGTCGAGCTTCGAGCTGGCCGCCAAGCGGCTCTCGGCCGACCTCGTGACGGTCAAGGCGAGCGGCTCGGCGGTCGAGAAGGGCGAGTCCCTGAAGGACACGGTTCAGACGCTCTCCGCCTACGACCCCGCCGCGATCATCGTCCGCACCCCGCACGCGGGGGCCGCCGGGCTCGTGGCGCGCTGGACGCGCGCGTCGGTCATCAACGCCGGCGACGGCAAGCACGAGCACCCGACCCAGGCGTTGCTCGACCTCTACACGCTCAAGCGCCGCGTCGGCTCGCTCGAGGGCCTCGGCGTCTGGATCGTCGGCGACGTCCTGCACAGCCGCGTGGCGCGCTCGAACGTGCTGGCCTTCACGCGCATGGGCTGTCAGGTGACCGTCTGCGGGCCGCCGACGCTGATCCCGCGCGGGATCGAGTCGCTCGGCTGCGAGGTGCGCTACACGCTCGACGAGCTGCCGGGGGCCGACGTCGTCTACGCGCTGCGGATGCAGCGCGAGCGCATGCAGGGGAGCTTCGTCCCCTCGCTGCGCGAGTACGCGGCGCGCTACCAGATCGACGGCCGGCGGCTGGGCCCGAACCAGCTGCTGATGCATCCCGGCCCGGTCAACCGCGGCGTCGAGCTGTCCGCTGAGGTGATCGACTCGCCGCAGGCACTTATCACCGAGCAGGTCGAGTCCGGCGTCGTCGTCCGCATGGCGGTGCTGTACGAGCTGCTGGCAGGCCGCGGAGCGCCCAGCGGCGCCCGCGCGCAGCTCGAGTCGGAGCCCCAGCCCGCATGAACCCGGCTCCCGCTCCGAGTGGCGGCCGCCCGGCCGTGGAGCTCGACCGCGCGGGCTCGCCGCCGGCGACGGTTCTGCTGCGCGGCGCTCGCCTGCTGGACCCGCGCGCCGGCCTCGACGGCGCCGCCGATCTGCTCATCCGGGACGGCCGCGTCGCGGAGCTCGGCGAGGGGCTCCCCGCGCCGGAGGGCGCGGAGGTCGTCGACGCCGAGGGCCTCCACGCGCTGCCGGCCTTCGTCGATCCCCACGTCCACCTGCGCACGCCCGGGCGCGAGGACGAGGAGGACATCGACTCCGGCACCCGCGCGGCGGCGGCCGGCGGCTTCTGCGCGATCCTCGCCCAGCCCAACACCGAGCCGGTGGTGGACTCGGCGCCCGTGCTGCGCTCGCTGCGCGAACGGGCGCGCGCCGAGGCGCGCATCCCGACCGGCTTCCTGGCGGCGATCACGGTCGGGCAGCGGGGTGAGGAGCTGACCGAGATGGCGGAGCTTGCCGAGGTCGGCGCGGTCGCCTTCACCGACGACGGCCTTCCGGTGCGCTCCGCCGGCGTCATGCGCCAGGCCCTCCAGTACCAGCGGCTCGCGGGCCGGCTGCTGGCCCTGCACGAGGAGGACCCGTCGCTCTCGGCGGGCGGCGCGATGCACGAGGGCGAGGTGTCGGCACTGCTCGGCGTGGCGGGGATGCCGTCGGTGTCCGAGTCGACGATGGTCGCCCGCGACTGCGCGTTGGCCGCTTACGAGGAAGGGCGCATCCACGTGCAGCACGTCTCCGCACGCGAGACCGTCGAGGCGATCGTCGGCGCCAAGGCAGCCGGCATCCAGGTCACCTGCGAGGCCACGCCGCACCACCTGCTGCTCACCGACGAGGACGTCCGCGGCCTCGATACGAACATGAAGATGAACCCGCCGCTGCGCGCGCCCGCCGACCGCGAGGCGCTGATCGAGGCGCTGCGCTCCGGCGCGATCGACTTCGTCGCCACCGACCACGCCCCGCACGCGCGCGAGGAGAAGGAGCAGCCCTTCGAGCTCGCACCGCTGGGCGTCACCGGACTCGAGACGGCGTTCGCGGCGCTACACACCGGCCTGGTGCTGCCCGGCCTCGTCGAGCTCGGCCTGCTCGTCGAGCGGATGACCGCCGGCGGCGAGCCGTTCGGGCTGGTCACGCCGTCGCTCGCCCCGGGCTCGGCCGCGAACGTCTGCCTCGCCGACCTCGATGCCGAGTGGGAGGTGGGGGAGGCGGGCTACGAGAGCCGCTCGGAGAACTGCGCCTTCGCCGGCCGCCGGCTCACGGGCCGCGTGCGGATGACGATTGCCGACGGCGCGGTCGCCTACCGGGAGCGCTCGTTCGCACTCGGGGCGGTGGTGTGACGGTGGCGGCCGCGTACCTGCTGCTCGAGGACGGCACGCGCTTCGACGGCGAGGCGGTCGGAGCGTCGGGCCTGGCTACCGGGGAGGTGGTCTTCAACACCGCGATGTCCGGCTATCAGGAGGCGGTGACCGACCCGAGCTACGCCGGCCAGATCATCGTCTTCACCTACCCCTTGATCGGCAACTACGGCGTGGCGGCTCAGCACATGGAGTCGGACCGCATCCACGCGCGCGCGGTGATCATGCGCGAGGGGGTCGACCGTGAGGACGCTCCCTACGCGGAGGGTGGCTGGCTCACCTGGCTCGCCGACTGCGGCATCCCGGCGCTGAGCGGAGTCGACACGCGTGCGCTCGTCCGGCACATCCGCGACCAGGGGGCGATGCGGGGCGGCGTCTTCGACGCGCGCGTGCCGGAGTCGGAGGCGCGCGAGCGGGTGTTCGCCGAGCCGGCGATGGCGGGCCGCGACCTCGCCCGCGAGGTCACGCCGGCCGAGGCGCAGATCCTCGAGGGCGACGGCCCGCGCGTGATCGGCATCGACACCGGCATCAAGAGCTCGATCGTGCGCAACCTGCGCGAGCGCGGCGTCCACCTCGAGCTCCACCCCTGCACGACGCCGGCGGCGGAGCTGCTCGCGCGGGAGCCCGACGCGATCTTCCTCGCCAACGGCCCCGGCGACCCGGCGGCGCTCGAGTACGTCGTCCACACCGTGCGCGACGTCGTCGGCAAGGTGCCGGTCTGGGGCATATGCCTCGGCCACCAGCTGCTCTGCCGGGCGGTCGGGCTCGAGACCTTCAAATTGCCCTTCGGCCACCGCGGCGCGAACCACCCGGTCAAGGACCTCGAGACCGGCCGGATCGAGATCACCTCGCAGAACCACGGCTTCGCGGTGCTCGGCCCCGGCGGCGAGCGCACGATCGAGGGCGACGAGCCGGTTCGCTGGGAGACCGACTTCGGCACCGCGGAGCTGCAGCAGCTGAACCTCTACGACCGCACGGTCGAGGGGCTGGTCCTGCGCGACGTGCCAGGCTCGACCGTCCAGTACCACCCGGAGGCCGGGCCCGGCCCGCACGACGCGGTGCATCTCTTCGACCGCTTCATGGAGCGCCTGGTGGCGTGAGCGACGCGGAAGATCTGGTGCGACGGATGCTCGAAACCCACAACGAAAACGTCGACGCGCTCCTCGACGCGTTCGACGACTTCTTCGCCGCGGATGTCGAGTGGAGGCCGATCATCGTCGGGACGGCCGGCGCTCAGCGGGTCACCTACCGCGGGCGCGAGGGCGTCGAGCGCTACTACCGCGACCGCGCCGAGGTGTTCGGCGGCGGTGAGGTGCACATCCGCTCACTCGAGTCGCTGGGCGACGCCGTCGTCGTGCAGGCGCGCTCCACCGCGCGGGGGCGCGCGAGCGGGGCCAGCGTCGAGGAGGACGTCTCGCTCGTCTACTGGTGCCGCGACGGCAGGCTTGCGCGCGGGGAGGCGTTCCGCTCCTACGAGGACGCACTGGAGGCGGCCCGTGCCTAGGCGCGACGACATCAAGAAGATCCTCGTGCTCGGCTCCGGGCCGATCGTGATCGGGCAGGCGGCCGAGTTCGACTACTCGGGCGCGCAGGCCTGCAAGGTCCTGCTCGAGGAGGGCTACGAGGTCGTGCTCGTCAACTCCAACCCGGCGACGATCATGACCGACCCCGAGTTCGCCACAGCCACCTACATCGAGCCGCTCCTGCCCGGCTCGGTGGCGAGGGTGATCGAGCGCGAGCGCCCCGATGCGCTGCTGCCGACGCTCGGCGGCGGCACCGCGCTCGACCTCGCCCGCCAGCTCTCCGAGGACGGCACGCTCGCCAAGCACCGCGTGGAGCTGATCGGGGCGGACTACGACGCGATCCGGCGCGCCGAGGATCGCGAGCTGTTCCGCGCGACGATGGAGCGCGCCGGGCTGCGCGTGCCGCGGAGCGCCGCCGTGCGCTCGATGCGCGAGGCCGAGCGCGCGCTGCCTCAGGTCGGCCTCCCGGCGATCGTCCGCCCGGGCTTCACGATGGGCGGCGCGGGCGGCGGCATCGCCCACACGGAGACCGAGTACCGCGGGGTCGTGGCCGAGGGCCTGGCCGCGAGCCCGATCGGCCAGGTCCTCGTCGAGGAGTCGGTGATCGGCTGGGGTGAGTTCGAGCTCGAGGTGATGCGCGACGCGCGTGACAACGTCGTGATCGTCTGCTCGATCGAGAACGTCGACCCGATGGGCGTGCACACGGGCGACAGCGTCACGGTCGCGCCGCAGCAGACGCTCAGCGACCCGCTCTACCAGACGCTTCGCGACCAGGCGATCGCTGTGATCCGCGCGGTCGGCGTGGAGACCGGCGGCTCGAACATCCAGTTCGCGGTCAACCCGCAGAGCGGCGAGATCGTCGTGATCGAGATGAACCCGCGCGTGTCCCGCTCGTCGGCGCTCGCCTCGAAGGCCACCGGCTTCCCGATCGCCAAGATCGCCGCGCGCCTGGCCGTCGGCTACGCGCTCGAGGAGATCGACAACGACATCACGCGCAAGACGCCCGCCAGCTTCGAGCCGACGATCGACTACGTGGTCGTCAAGTGGCCGCGCTTCGCGTTCGAGAAGTTCCCCGGTGCCGACGGCCACCTGCACACTTCGATGCAGTCGGTGGGCGAGGCGATGTCGATCGGGCGCACCTTCAAGCAGGCGTTCGTGAAGGCGATGCGCTCGCGCGAGCTGGACGTGACGCCGGGCTTCCCGGACGACCTGATGGCCGCGCTGCGGACGCCCTCGCATGACCGCTACGAGCTGCTCTTCGAGGCGACCCGGCGCGGTCATGGCGAGGCCGAGCTGTCCGAGGCCACCGGCATCGACCCCTGGTTCATCGCGGAGCTCGCCGCGCTCGCCCGCGGGGAGGACCCGCAGGCCGGTCTGGCGCGCTCGTTCAAGTCCGTGGACACCTGCGCGGCCGAGTTCGAGGCCGAGACGCCCTACTACTACTCGGGCTGGGAGCGCCGCCCAGTGCACGAGGTGCGCCGCGGCAGCGCAGCGTCGGTCGTGATCCTGGGCAGCGGCCCGAACCGCATCGGGCAGGGGATCGAGTTCGACTACTGCTGCGTGCACGCCGCCATGACGGTGCGCGAGTCGGGCCGCGACGCCGTGATGATCAACTGCAACCCCGAGACGGTCTCGACCGACTACGACACCTCGGACCGGCTCTACTTCGAGCCGCTCACGCTCGAGGACGTGCTCGGCGTGATCGAGATGGAGGACCCGGAGGGCGTGATCGTGCAGTTCGGCGGCCAGACCCCGCTCAAGCTGGCGGCCGGGCTCGCCGAGGCGGGCGTCCCGCTGCTCGGCACGCCCGTCGAGTCGATCCACCTCGCCGAGGACCGGCCGAGCTTCGGCGCGCTCTTGGCCGAGCTCGGCCTGAAGAGCCCGCCGTACGCGACCGCCGGCTCGCCTGCAGAGGCCCTCGAGGTCGCTGCGGATGTCGGCTACCCGCTGCTCGTGCGTCCGAGCTACGTGCTCGGCGGCCGCGCGATGGAGATCTGTTACTCGCGCGACGCGCTGGCGGGCTACCTGGAGCGCACGAACGGGAGTGGGGAAAAGCGCACGATCTTCCTGGACCGCTTCCTCGAGAACGCGATCGAGGTCGACGTCGACGCGCTCTGCGACGGCGAGACCGTCCAGATCGGCGCGATCATGCAGCACGTCGAGGAGGCGGGCGTCCACTCGGGCGACTCGGCCTGCGTGATCCCGGCGATGTCGCTCGGCCCGGAGATGCTGCACCAGGTGGAGGAGGCGACGGCTCAGGTCGCGCTGCGGCTCGGGGTCATCGGCCTGATCAACATCCAGTTCGCCGTGTACGGCGACGAGGAGCTGTACGTCATCGAGGCCAACCCGCGCGCCTCGCGCACGGTGCCGTTCGTGTCGAAGGCGATTGGCGTGCCGCTCGCGAAGATCGCCTGCCGGCTGATGCTGGGCGAGCGGCTCGCGCAGCTCGAGCTCGACATCCCGCGCAACCCGCGCCACGTGTCGGTCAAGGAGGCCGTGCTGCCGTTCGGGCGCTTCCCGCGGGCGGACGCGCTGCTGGGACCCGAGATGAAGTCGACGGGCGAGGTGATGGGGGTGGCCTCCGACTATCCAGCCGCCTTCGGCAAGGCGCAGGCGGCTGCGGGCGCCGAGCTGCCGGGCTCCGGCACGGTCTTCATCTCCGTCACGGACGGCGACAAGCCCGCCGCCACGCAGATCGCCGCTGCCTTCCACGACATGGGCTTCCGCGTGCTGGCCACCGGTGGCACCGCGACTGCGATCCGGCGCATGGGGGTGCCCGCCGAGCGCATCAGCAAGCTGTCCGAGGGCTCGCCGAACGTCGTCGAGCGGATCGAGGCGGGCGAGGTCGACCTCGTCGTCAACACGCCCACCGGCTCCGGGGCCCGCGCGGACGGCTACGAGATCCGCCGTGCGGCCGTGGGGAGGGGCATCCCGTGCATCACGACGATGTCGGGAGCGAGCGCCGCCCAGCGCGCGATTCGCGCCCTGCGCGCGGGCGAGACGTCAGTGATCTCGCTGCAGGAGCTGCACGGCGAGCGGGCCGGCGCCCCCGGCGAGGTCTCGGCCGAGACGCCCCGGAGCGCCTGATGGAGCGCACGCTCGCGCCGCCGGAACGGCGCGTCGCGCGCGTATCCGGGGTCGAGCGGCTCGGCGCCTACCACGTGATCGGCGCCGAGGACGCGACCGGCCCCGAGCCCCAGCCGGGGCAGTTCTACATGCTGAGCGCGGAGCGCGGCTGGGGCGGGCAGGAGGACGAGCGGCCCTATTTGCCGCGGGCCTTCTCATACGCGCGCGCACGCGAGAGCGACGGCGGCGTCGCGCTCGATTTCCTGCTGGAGGCGATCGGCCCGGGCACGGCCCGGCTCGCGGGGCTGGCGCCCGCTGACGGTCTGTGCCTGGTGGGGCCGCTTGGGATCGGCTTCGATCTCGAGGAGCGGGACGGCCCGCCGCTGCTCGTCGGCGGCGGGATCGGCGTGGCGCCGCTCCTCTGCCTGGAGGAGCAGCTCCTGCGCGCCGGAGATGAGGCACGCGTCCTGGTCGGCTTCCGCACGGCGGCGTATGCCCAGGCGGCGGCGCTGTTCGCCGGCGAGCCCGCGGTCGCCACCGACGACGGCTCGGTCGGCCGCCAGGCGCTCGTGACGGAGCTGCTCCGCGAGGAGCTCGACGCCGATCCGGCGGCGCGCGTCTTCGCCTGCGGGCCGCCGCCGATGCTCGAGGCGGTCCGCGCGCTCTGCGCCGAGCGCGAGACGGCGGCCCAGCTCGCGCTCGAATCCGGGATGGCGTGCGGCTTCGGGGCCTGCTTCGGCTGCGTCGTGCCGACCCGCGAGGGCTACCTGCGGCTGTGCGTCGACGGCCCGGTGCTGGACGCCGCGCGGCTAGAGAGCGCGCTCTTCCCGGGGGCGGGGCACTGATGGAGCTCTGCGGGGTCGCGCTGCGGGGGCCGATCCTGAACGGCTCGGGCACATTCGATGCGATCGCCGCGCGGCGCGCCTTCGGAAACGCGCTGCTCGAGCCCTTCCCGTTCGACGCCTTCGTCTCGAAGACGATCACGCTGGCGCCGCGCCAGGGCAACCCGCCGCCGCGCCTGTGGGAGACGCCGGCGGGCATGATCAACTCGATCGGGCTGCCGAACAAGGGCCTCGAGGGCTTTCTCGCCCAGGACCTGCCGCAGCTCGCCCAGCTGCCGGTGCCGCTCGTCGTCTCCGTGATGGGCTTCTCCCGGGACGAGCTCGCCACGCTCGTGGCGGCGGTCGGGGAGCGGCCCGAGGTGGCCATGATCGAGCTGAACGTGTCCTGCCCGAACGTGGAGACCGGGCTCGTGATGGGAGCCGACCCGGCCGAGACCGCCAGGGCGGTGGAGCGCGTGCGGCCGCTCTCCGAGCGCCCGCTGATCGTGAAGCTGACGCCCAATGCGAGTGAGCCCGAGGCGGTGGCGGCGGCGGCGCAGGAGGCCGGCGCCGACGCCGTCTCGCTGATCAACACGCTGAAGGGGCTCGCGTTCGACCCGGACGAGGGCGGCCACTGGCTCGGCGGGCGCACGGGCGGCGTCTCGGGCCCGGCCGTGCGCGCCATCGCCTTGCAGCAGGTGCACGCCGTGGCGGGGCGGGTCGCCATCCCGGTGATCGGCATGGGAGGCATCTCGAGCGGCCGCGACGCGCTCGATTTCCTCCGAGCGGGGGCCGCCGCGGTCGCGGTCGGCACCGAGAGCTTCCGAGATCCGGCCGCCGGCCGCCGAATCGCCTCCGAGCTCGCCGAGCTACGGGCTCGCGAGACGTCGAATCGGGAGGCTGCCCCAGCTCCCCCGACCGGCATGACCCAAACGGGTGAAAGCCCACCGACATTTTTCCGGAGATAGCGGGATGTTCACAGTTGCCCGAATGGCCATCGAGAAACCCAAGTGAAAAGCCCTGCAAACATTGGGAAAACGCTTAACCACCCCAAAGCCGCCTAAAGCTCAGGTCGAGGTCCAGCCAAATTCGCCGATTTTTTGCGACTTGCGGCCCGCTACTCCCGGGATTGCGTGTACTATCGCCGCCCATGCCGGCCGCTCCTCACTCGCCCGCGAAGACTCAGTCCGCGGGCCTGGCCCCCGAGCGCTCGCTGACCCAGCGGATGGACGCGCTCAAGCGTGCGAACGAGATCCGCACGCGGCGAGCGCGCCTGAAGCGCGACCTCAAAGCGGGTCGCACGCAGATCCACGGGCTGCTCCTGGATCCCCCTGAATACGTGGCCACGGCCAAGGTCTTCGACCTGCTCCTCGCGGTCCCGAAGTACGGCCGAGTGAAGGTCAATCGCATTCTCACCCACTGCCGCATCTCACCCAGCAAGACGATCGGCGGCCTCTCCGAGCGGCAGCGCAACGAGCTCGTCTCGTACCTGCGGCGATAGCCGAGCAGAGCACCCCGATCCTGGTGGTCACCGGCCCTTCGGGGGTCGGCAAGGGCACCCTGATCAAGGCGCTCCTGGAGCGGATTCCGGGCCTTGAGCTGGCGGTTTCGGCCACCACCCGCAGCCCCCGCGAAAGTGAGCGCAACGGGATCGACTACCACTTTCTCAGTGAGGAGGACTTCGATCGCAGGGTCGCCGCGGGGGAGTTCGTAGAGCACGCCGTATACGCCGGAAACCGCTACGGAACGCTGCGCACCGAGCTCGCGCGGCCGGCCCGCGGGATCGTGCTCGAGATCGACCTGCAGGGCGCGCGCCAGGTGCGTGAGACGCTGCCGGACGCGGTGCGCATCTTCATCGAGCCACCGTCCTTCGAGGCGCTGGAGGAGCGGCTGCGCCGGCGCGCGGCCGATACGCCCGAGCAGATCGAGCGCCGGCTCGACGCCGCGCGCTCCGAGCTTGTGGCCGCGTCCGAGTTCGATCACCGCATCGTGAACGACGACCTGAACCGCGCCTCCCAGGAGCTCGCGGAGCTGGTCGCTACCATGTCTAGGCCGTGATCAAGCCCAGACTGGACAAGCTGCTCGAGCAGGTCGACTCCCACTACGCCTGCGTCCTGGTGTCCGCGAAGCGCGCGCGCCAGATCAACTCGTACTACCACAACCTCGGCGAGGGAACGTTCGACGAGTACCCGCCGCCGATGGTCGAGACGGGCTCGAAGAACTACCTCAAGATCTCCCTCGAGGAGATCGCCGCCGGCAAGATCAAATACCGCTACCGGTAGGCGGTATACGTTGGCGCGCATCCTGCTCGGCGTGACCGGCGGGATCGCCGCCTACAAGGCGGTCGAGTTGGTGCGCCTGGCCACCAAGGCCGGGCACGCTGTGCGCGTCGTGCAGACGCGCACGAGCCTCGAGTTCGTGGGCCGTGCCACCTTCGAGGCCGTGGCGGGCGCGCCCGTGCTCGTCGACGAGTTCGAGCCCGACCCGGCGCGCGGCACCTACCCAGGCGACCCGCTCCCGGATCGCGAGCCGATCTCGCACCTCGAGCTGGCCACCCGCGCCGACGTCCTCTGCGTCGCGCCTGCGTCGGCGAACACGATCGCAAAGCTTGCCCACGGGCTCGCCGACAATCTGCTCACGAGCTCCGCGCTCGCGGGCGGCGCGCCACTCGTGGTGGCCCCCGCGATGAACAACCGCATGTACGAGCATCCGGCCACCCAGCGCAATCTCGAGCTGCTCGCCGAGCGCGGCGCGCGCATCGTGGCGCCGGGCACGGGCAGCCTCGCGTCGCGCGGCGAGTGGGGGGTGGGGAGGCTCGCGGAGCCCGCCGAGATCCTCGAGGCGCTCGAGTCCACGCTCGCCGTCGGCGGCCCGCTCGACGGGCTGCGCGTGCTCGTGTCGGCGGGTGGCACGCGCGAGCCGATCGACTCCGTGCGCTATGTCGGCAACCGCTCCTCGGGCCGGATGGGCCTCGCGCTGGCGCACGAGGCGGCCCGGCGCGGCGCCGAGGTCACACTGGTGTGCGCGAACGTGTCGCTGCCGGTCCCGGCCGGCGTGCGCGCGGTCGCGGTTGCCACGGCGGCGGAGCTGGAGGCCGCGCTGCGCGCGGAGTTCGGGGCGGCGGATGTGCTCGTGATGGCGGCCGCGCCGGCGGACTTTCGCCCGGCGAGCCCGGACCCCGGCAAGATCGCGAAGAAGGACCGCGACGGCCTCGTGATCGAGCTCGAGCCGACGACCGACATCCTGGCCACGCTGGCGTCCGAGCGGCGCGCGGACCAGACGCTCGTCGGCTTCGCGGCGGAGCACGGCGAGGGCGCCGTCGAGCGCGGCCGCGAGAAGCTCGCGCGCAAGGGCCTCGACGCGGTCGTCGTCAACGACATCTCGCGTTCCGACATCGGCTTCGACACCGACGAGAACGAGGTCACGATCGTGCTGGCGGACGGCGATCGGCGCGTCGCGCGCGCTCCGAAGGCGGAGATCGCCGGCGCAATCCTCGATGCCGTCCAGGAGCTGAGGACGAGCGCCGGTGGGCGGAGTACCGTAGAGGGCAGGCCATGAGCGAGAGCGCATACGACCTGTTCAGGAAGGGCAGCGACCTGCTGGAGCGCGGTGACTTCATGGCAGCCGCCGTGCCACTCGAGCGGGCGCGCGAGCTGGAGCCCGACAAGGGCTCCATCCGCGAGGCGCTCGGGCGCGCCTATTTCCGCTCGTCGCGCTTCGAGCAGGCGGCGGAGGAGTTCGCGGCGCTGGTCGAGCGCTATCCGGTCAACGACTACGCCCACTTCTGCCTGGGGCGCTCGCTCGAGAAGACCGGCCGCCGCGCCGAGGCAAGCCGCCACGCGGCGCTCGCGGCGCACATGCGCCCGGACCGCAAGGACTACCAGGCTTTCAGGGAGCGTCTGCAGGCGGCGTAGCCAGCGGTTGAGCGGCCGCGTGGGAGCGGACCGCGACGGCCGCCTCTGCGACCAGTCCCAGCAGCCGGTCGACCGCCCGCTCGTCCACCGCCGCCGCGGGGACATCCGCGTGGATCCAGATGTCACGGGCGCGGCTGGAGCCGAAGCGCACCATGCGCGTCTGGCGGTTCCACCAGAGCAGCATCCAGGGGTCGAGCGCGTCTGCGCCGTGTAGCGGCACCGCCTGGACGCGCAGCAGGCCGTCGGCGATCCGCAGCCCCACGTCCAGCGCCTCACCGCCGAGCTCCTCGCCGGGGATGGTGAGGCCCCATTCGCCGTGGGCCAGCCGCCGCGCCCTCAGCGCTGGCAGATCCTCCAGGTAGCTCTCGACGGCGTCGACGGCGGCCACCGGCGTGATGATGCCAGTGGCCGCCGTCCAGCCGAGGTCCTACGCGGCCTCGCGCTCCGGCAGCGCCTCGACGCCGGTCAGCGTGCGGTCACGGGATTCCCGCAGGACGCCCGCAACCGCCACGGCCAGGCCGAGCACGGCGATGGCCGTGACCACCGCGATACCTGGACGGAACCCGTCGAGCATCGAGGCGCCGCTGGTGCCGGTCGTGTTCGAGCTCACCACGGCGGAGACGATCGCCAGGCCGATCGCGCCGCCTACCTGGAATGACGTGTTGACGAGCCCGGACGCGAGGCCCTGCTCGTGGTCGGCGACGCCCGCCGTGGCCTGGATGTTCAGCGTCGGGAAGCAGAGCGCGAAACCGATACCGATCAGGATCATGCTGGGCAGGAAGACCGCCGTATACGTCAGCGTCTCGCCGATCCGCAGGAACAGCGCGTAGCCGATCACGAACGAGATCGCCCCGGCCAGGATGATCCTGGCGGTTCCGTAGCGATCCACCAGCGGGCCGATCCGCGGTGCGCCGAACGCGACGAGCAGGCCACCCGGCAGGAACGCGAGCGCGGTCTCGATCGGAGACCAACCGAGCATCTGCTGCAGGTACAGCGTGCCCACGAACTGGAAGGCCACGTACGCCCCGAACACCGCTGCCATGCCCAGGTTGGCCCTGACGAGCGAGCCCGAGCGCAGGATGCCGAGCCGCACGAGCGGGTGGGCCGAGCGCTGCTCAATCGCGACGAAGGCCGTGAGCAGCAGCGCCGCCAGGATCAGCCCGCCGAGCGTCTCGGGAGCGCTCCAGCCCGCCTCGGGTGCCTCAACGACGGTCCGCACGAGCAGCAGCATCGCCGCCGTGATCGTCGCCGCGCCGGCGAAGTCGAAGCCACGCCGCGGCCCCTCCGCAGGCTCGTCCTTGGCGAGCACGCGCGGCGCCACCATCAACAACGCGATCGCGATCGGGACCGGCAGCAGGAAGGTCCAGCGCCAGCCGAGCTCTGTCAGCAGACCGCCGAAGACGAGGCCGAGCGAGAAGCCGCTGGCCCCGCAGGCCGTGTAGATCGCGAGCGCCCGGTTCCGGGCCGGCCCCTCCGCGAAGGTGGTCGTGATTATCGAGAGGCTGGCCGGCGCCGTGAAGGCTGCCGCCGCGCCCTTCAGGAAACGTGTGAGTACGAGGAGCGTGCCGTCGTCGACGAGCCCGCCTACGATCGACGCCCCGGTGAACACGGCAAGCGCGGCGAGCAGCACGCGCCGCCGTCCGAGCAGGTCCGCGAAGCGCCCGCCGAGCAGCAGCAGGCCGCCGTAGCCGAGCACGTAGCCCGACACGACCCACTGAAGGGCCGACGTCGACAGGTCGAGATCCGCGCCTATCGAGGGGAGTGCGACGCCGACCATCGAGACGTCGAGCCCGTCGAGGAACAGCACCCCGCAGAGCACCACCAGCGCGCCCCACAGGCGGGCGTCCCATTCCTGGCCCGCTTGGGGGGCGGAGGGGGCGGCGGGTCCTCTTTCGGTGATGGGGGAAGAAGCCATCGGGGAAGACTACATGCATGTGCATCTAATGTTTGTACATCCTTTGTTAAGAGCAATATTTCACAAAGTGCGGTACCCTCATGGGGTCATGTCCGTCACCAGCGAGGGCACCTACAGCGAGCGCTGGCACGAGCTGCTCGACAGTCACGCGCGCGTAAGCGGCGCGCTCGAGCGCGCGCTCCAGAGCGAGCACGGCCTCGGCGTGACCGAATTCGAGGTGCTCGACCGGCTCGCCGCTGCCGACAAGGACCAGCGCCGGATGCAGGAGCTCGCCGACTCCGTGCACCTGAGCCAGAGCGCGCTGTCGCGGCTGATCGGCCGGCTCGAGGCGGAGGGGCTCGTCTCGCGCGCGATCTGCTCGAACGACCGGCGCGGCATCTTCGCCTGCCTGACCGACGCCGGCCGCGCGCGCCGCGACGAGGCGCTCCCGACCCAGCGCCGCATCCTCGAAGCCCAGCTCGGCTGAGAGTGCGCGCGCTCGTGCAGCGCGTGAGCGAGGCGGCCGTCAGCGTCGATGGTCGCGAGCACGCGCGCATCGGGCCGGGCCTGCTCGTGCTGCTGGGGGTGCGCCGCGGCGACGGCCCCGAGCAGGCCGAGCGCATCGCGCGCAAGCTGCTCGCGCTGCGGATCTTCGAGGACGCCGAGGGCAAGATGAACCTCGACGTCGGGCAGGCCGGCGGCGAGATCCTGTGCGTCAGTCAGTTCACGCTGTACGGCGATGCCCGCAGGGGCAACCGGCCGAGCTTCGTCGATGCGGCGCCTCCCGAGGAGGCGGAGCCGCTCTACGAGCGCGTGCGGGAGGCGCTGGGCGCCGCCGGTGGCGTGTTCGGCGCGCGCATGCAGGTTTCATTGATTGGCGATGGACCCGTCACGCTTCTCCTGGAAGCGTGACGTCGCCGTAGATCGCGCGCAGCCAGATCGCCGTCAGGGTGGGGACGAGCTCCTCCTCCGAGAGCGCCGGGCCGAGCCCGAGCGAGCTCGTGTAGAAGCAGCGCTCGTTCATCCAGATCAGCGCCTTGGCGAGCGCCTTTGGGTCGGGGCCGGCGGGGGCGTCGCCTGCTCTGCGCTCGTCGCTGATGGTGCGCGCCGACTGCTCCACGAAGCGCCCGATCGTGTCTTCCCAGAAGGTCCGCATCTCGGGGACTGCTCCCCACGCCTGGTTCGCGGCTCGCAGCACGGGGCCGTGCTCCTGCCAGAGCCGCGCGCTCGCCTCGATCGAGCGCATCGCGATCTCGGCCGGAGAGTCGTCGCTGCGCTCGAGCCAGCGCTCGGACTCCCTGTACATCTGGTCCGCGATGCCCTCGACGAGCTCGCGCAGGACAGCGTCCTTGGACTCGAAGTAGAAGTAGAACGAGGGGCGGGAGATGCCGGCACCGGCGGCGAGCTCGTCGACCGTGATGTCACGTAGCGGCCGCTCGCCAAGGAGCCGCTCGCACGTCTCCAGAATCGCCTGTTCCTTGAGGTCGCCCTTGGCCGGGCCGCGCCGGCGCGGAGAGGACAGAGCGGCGCGCTCGACAGTCACACACCCCCCAGCGACGTCATGCCGAGCGCGCCGTCCATCTGCCGCCAACCTAGACGTGGTGCCGAGAAAAATCAACGTGGTGTTGACCGGCCTCCGGAGCGACAATAGGCTCGCCCGAGCCGTGGCCGTCCCGGAGGAGGCACTCAAGATGAACGACGTCCGGCGCGATGTGATGCGCGCGATCTGCGACACGGTCTGCCCGCCCCTCGAGCGCGCCGACGATCCGGACGGCTTCTGGGCCCGCTCCGGGAGCGACGTCGGGGCGCCGGAGGCGCTCGCCGACGCGATCGCGGGGCTGCCGCCGGCGCAGCGCGAGGGGCTCGAGCAGCTGCTCGACGGGCTGGCGCGGATGGGCTTCCTCGCCGCCTCGCGGCGCTCGCGCGAGCAGCTCCTGCGCAACCTGCAGGCACTCGGGCCGGACGCGGCCGTGGGCGGCGCGGCGCTCATGACGCTCGGGCTCTTCCTCTCCTACGGCATGCCCGACCCGCGGACCGGCCGCAACGCCTTCTGGGACACGTTCGGCTACCCCGGCCCGAGCGGGCTGCCGCAGCCGGGGCCGCGCGCCGTGACCCCGCTCGTCCCCGAGGGAGACGAGGCGCAGCTCGAGGCGGACGCCGTGATCGTCGGCACGGGCGCCGGCGGCGGCGTGATCGCGGCGGCGCTCGCCCAGGCGGGCCAGCGCGTGCTGCTGCTCGACATGGGCGGCCTCTTCGACGAGTCCGACTTCAACCAGTACGAGCTCTGGGCCTACCAGAACCTGTACTGGCGCGGCGGCCCCAACCCGACGGCCGACCTGAACGTGTCGCTCTACGCGGGCTCGAGCTTCGGCGGCGGCACCACGATCAACTGGACCAACTGCCTGCGCACGAAGCCCTGGGTGCGCGAGCAGTGGGCACGCGAGCACGGGCTCGAGGGGCTCGACACGGGGGAGTTCGACCGCCACCTGGACGCCGTCTGGGAGCGGCTCGGCGTGAACGACCGCTGCTCGCACCTGAACGGCACCCACCAGACGATGGAGCGCGGCGCCGAGGCGCTCGGCTGGTCCTTCAAGACGATCACCCGCAACATCGACGAGTCCCGCTACGCGCCCGAGACGGCGGGCTACATCGGCTTCGGCGACCAGACGGGCGCGAAGCAGTCGACGGCCAAGACCTATCTGACCGACGCGGTCGTGGCCGGGGCCGAGGTGATCGTGCGCTGCTTCGCCGAGCGGATCATCGTCGAGGGCGGGCGCGCGGCCGGGGTGGAGGCGGTCTACGCCGACCCGGAGAGCGGGCGCACGTCCCGCGTGACTGTCCGTGCTCCGCGCGTCGTGGTCGCCTGCGGCGCGCTCGAATCCCCAGCGCTGCTGCTGCGCTCGGGGATCGGCGGCCCGGCGGTCGGCCACAACCTGCGCCTGCATCCGTGCACGGCGACGACCGGCAGCTACCTGGACGACCAGCGCGCCTGGTGGGGCGCGCCGCAGGCCGCGCTCGTCGACGAGTTCGCCAACGTCGAGGACGGCCACGGCTTCCTGATCGAGGCGACGCAGTACGCGCCCGGCACGGCCGCCTCGGCCACGCCGTTCGCGGGCGGCGAGACGCACAAGCGGCTGATGCAGCAGCTGCGCTACGGGGCCACCTTCATCGGCCTCGTGCGCGACCACGGCAGCGGGCGCGTGACGATCGACGCGGACGGTCAGGCGCTGCCCTCGTACTCGCTCGACGACCCGCTCGACGTCGCAAACACCCACCGCGCCCTCGCCGCGCAGGTGCGCCTGCACGTGGCAGCGGGTGCGCGCGAGATCGCCGCGCTCGCCGCCGGCTTGCCGCAGTGGCGCGTCGGCGACGACGTCGAGCGCTACCTGGAGCGGCTCGAGCGAGTGCCGCTGCGCGCCGGGGGCTTCAAGCTGTTCGCGGCGCACCAGATGGGCACCTGCCGCATGGGCACCGACGCGCAGACGAGCGTCGCCGGCCCGTGGGGCGAGCTGCACGACACGCCGGGCGTCTGGATCGGCGACGCGAGCGCGTTCCCGACCTCGTCAGGCACCAACCCGATGATCACGATCATGGCCCTCGCTCACCGTACGGGCGAGGCGATCGTGGCGGCGAGCCCCGCCGCCACCGCTACCGCAACCGCCTAGGAGAACACATGGCCACCGCCACCGAACCGATCGTCCGCGACCGCCTCTACATCGGCGGCGAATGGGTCGAGCCCGCCGGCGACGGCACGATCGAGGTGCTGAATCCGGCGACGGGCGCCGCCGTCGCCCGCATCCCGGAGGGCACGCCCGAGGACGCGGACCGCGCGGTCCGGGCAGCGCGCGCGGCCTTCGACTCCTGGGCCGCGGTCTCGCCCTTCGAGCGTGCGCAGCTGTGCGTCGCGATCGGCGCCAAGCTCGCCGAGCGCGGCGATGAGCTGGCGGCGCTGATCACCACCGAGCTCGGCATGCCGATCACGCTCTCGCGCATGATCCAGGCGGGCCTGCCGTCGGTGACGTTCGCGTCGCAGGCGGAGCTCGTCGAGGAGATCGCCTGGGAGGAGGAGGTCGGCAACTCGCTGATCGTGCGCGAGCCGGCCGGTGTCGTGGCGGCGATCACGCCCTGGAACTATCCGCTCCACCAGATCGCCAACAAGGTGGCGCCGGCGCTGACCGCCGGCTGCACGGTCGCGCTCAAGCCGAGCGAGGTCGTGCCGCTGAACGCGTTCGTGCTCGCCGAGGTATGCGACGAGGTGGGTCTGCCGGCGGGCGTCTTCAACCTCGTCACGGGTACCGGACCGGTGGTGGGGGAGGCCCTCGTGTCGCATCCCGAGACGGACCTGATCTCGTTCACGGGATCGACGCGGGCCGGCCGGCGCGTCTCGGAGCTCGCCGCCCAGGGGGTCAAGGCGGTCTCGCTCGAGCTCGGCGGCAAGTCGCCCAACGTGATCCTCGACGACGCCGACCTCGAGCAGGCGGTCACGGACGGCGTCGCGAAGTGCTACCTCAACTCCGGCCAGACCTGCAGCGCGCTGACGCGCATGCTCGTCCCGCGCGACAAGCTCGAGCAGGCCGAGCGCATCGCCGCAGTCGTGGCTGAGTCGTTCACGCCCGGCGATCCGTTCACCGAGGGCACGATGCTCGGCCCGCTCGTCTCGGAGACGCAGCTCGAGCGCGTGCGCGGCTACATCGAGAAGGGCCAGGCGGAGGGCGCCCGGCTCGTCACGGGCGGCGCCGAGCCGCCGGAGGGCCTCGACGAGGGCTACTTCGTGCGGCCGACCGTCTTCTCGGACGTCACCACCGACATGACGATCGCGCAGGAGGAGATCTTCGGGCCGGTGCTGGCGATCATGCCCTACGAGGACGAGGACGACGCCGTCCGGATCGCCAACGACACGATCTACGGCCTCGCCGGCGGCGTCTGGTCGGCCGACGAGGAGCGCGCAAAGCGCGTGGCCGGGCGCATCCGCACCGGTCAGGTCGAGATCAACGGCGGGGCCTTCAACCCGATGGCGCCGTTCGGCGGTTACAAGCAGTCCGGACACGGCCGCGAGCTCGGCCGCTACGGCATCGAGGAGTTTCTGACGGCGAAGTCTTTGCAGCTCTGATCAGGAGCGCGATCCGACCAGTTGGCGCCGGGGGGGCGTGAGCCCCCGGATGGGATCGCAAAAGCGCTCTATACTCGTGGGCCGTTAGGACTTTCAGATGTACGCGGCCCCGCGGGGTTCCGCGTCTGAAGGTGGGCTTCGCAGCCCACCTTTTTTTCGCCCGAAACCAGGACAGAGCAATGCGGACCGACCCCCTCAGCAGCGACATCGAACAGCGACTCGCCAGCGTCGAGCCGGACGTCGAGCTGCTCGCATGCGAGAAGGTCGGGCCGGATCGCCTGCGCCTGTTCATCGACCATCCGGACGGCGTCTCGCTCGAGCTCTGCGAGCGCGTTACGAACCACCTCCGTGAGCTGCTCCTCGACTACTCCCTCGAGGTCTCCTCGCCGGGCCCCGAGCGGCCGCTCACGAAGCCGGACCACTTCCGCCGTTTCCTCGGCCGGCGCGCACGTGTGCGCCTGCGCGAGCCGAGGGACGGCCACAAGAGCTTCACCGGAGAGCTCGTCGGCGCGAGCGACGACGAGGTGACCGTCGCCGCCGATGACGGGGTCGTGTCGATCCCGTACTCGGACATCAACCGCAGCAATTTGCTGCCCGGAGCGGCCGGCTCGGCCGGCCGCGTAGGGATGGAGTAAGGGGGAGCGATGACCAAGGAGATCGTCGAGGCCGTCGGGGTCCTCGAGCGCGAGAAGGGCATTTCGGCCGACCGCCTGATGGGAGCGCTCGAAGACGCGCTTCTCTCCGCCTACAAGAAGACGCAGGGTGCCGCGCAGTACGCGCGCGTGGAGGTGGACCGCGGGAGCGGTGACTTCCGTGTGTACGAGCTGATCCTGCCGCCGGACCTCGAGGAGCAGCTGCTCGACGAGGTCGAGGAGGAGGCGGGCGAGCCGACCGTCGACCCGGAGACCGGCGAGATGGTCTATCCCGAGGCGCCCGAGATCGATCAGGAGCGGCTCATGCAATACCGCGACCAGATCGACGAGCGCGACGTCACGCCCGACGACTTCGGCCGCATCGCCGCCCAGACCGCGAAGCAGGTGATCCTGCAGCGGATCCGCGAGGCGGAGCGCGACAATGTCTTCGAGGAGTACGAGGACCGGCTCGGCGAGCTGATCACGGGCATCGTCCAGCAGTCCGACTCGCGCTACACGCTCGTGCAGCTGCGCGAGCGGGTCGAGGCGCTGCTGCCGCGCGGCGAGCAGGTGCACGGCGAGCGCTACGACCACGGTCAGCGCATCAAGGCGATCATCACCGACGTCTCGAACCAGGCGAAGGGCCCGTCGATCATCGTGTCGCGGCGCTCGCCGGAGCTGATCCGTGCGCTGTTCGAGCTCGAGGTGCCGGAGATCGCCGACGGGCTGGTCGAGATCCAGAACGTCGCGCGCGAGCCCGGCTACCGCTCGAAGATCGCCGTCGTATCGCACGCGTCCGGGGTCGACCCGGTCGGCGCCTGCGTGGGCCCGCGCGGCTCGCGCGTGCGCATGGTCGTCTCGGAGCTGCGCGGCGAGAAGATCGACATCATCCCCTTCAACGAGGAGCCGGCCCGCTTCGTCGCCAAGGCGCTCTCGCCCGCGCGTGTGCGCGAGGTGCTCGTGGACGACGACGCCAAGCAGGCGACGGTCATCGTGCCGGACGACCAGCTCTCGCTCGCGATCGGCAAGGACGGCCTGAACGCGCGGCTCGCGGCGCGGCTGACGGGCTGGCGCGTCGACATCCGCTCGGAGACCGAGTTCGCCGAGGAAGAGGCGACGATGGGCTTCCAGGAGGAGGAGGTGTCCGGCCGCTGCGCCGCGATCCTCGCGAACGGCAAGCGCTGCCCGAACGCCTCGCTGCCGGGCTCGCGTTACTGCGGCCTGCCCGCGCACCAGGAGCTCGCCGAGAAGGGCACCGACTACCTCGTGCCGCCGGAGGACGGCGGAGACGGGGAGCCGGCCGAGGCGGACGAGCCGCTCGAGGCTGAGGAGGCGCTCGAAGCGGAGGAGCCGCTTGAGGCCGAGGAGGCGCTTGAGGCCGAGGAGCCGCTCGAGGCCGAGGAGCAGGTCGCCGACGAGGCGGCCGCCGAGAGCGCCATCGCGGAGGAGCTCGTCGACGAGGACCTCGCTGCGGACCTGCCCGCCCCCGACGGTGCGGTTGGCGACGAGGTGGCCGTAGAGGCCGATGTCGAGGTCGGCGAGGCGCCGGCCGAGGCCGAGGCCGAGGGGACTGAGGAGTCGTAGAGCCGCGGCGCAGCTGCATCGCCTGCAGGCGCTCGCTTCCCAAGAGCGAGCTCCTGAGGCTGGTGCGCGCCGCCGACGCACGGATCGTGGCGGACCCCTCGGCGCGGGCCGAGGGCCGCGGCGCCTACGTCTGCTCGGATCCGCGCTGCGCCGCTAGTCTCGCCGGGGGACGGTCGTTCGCGCGCTCGCTGAGGGCGCCCGTGACCGTAGAACCGGAGACCATAGACTTAATTCACGAATGGCAAAGAAGCGCGTCCACGAAATAGCGAAGGAGAGGGGGATCACCTCGAAGGAGGCCGTGGCCATCCTGCAGAAGGCCGGCCTCGAGGTGAAGTCCCACTCGTCGAGCGTCGAGGAATCCGACGCCGCTCGCGCCTTCGACAACGGCGCCGCTTCCGCACCCGCCGCCCCGGCCGAGGCACCCGCCGCGCCCGCGCCCGAACAGCCGGCCGCTCCCGCGGCCACGGCTGAGTCCGCGCCGCCTGCCGCCGAGCAGCGTCCCGCCGCGGACGGCCAGGCCCCCGCGCGCCAGCCCGATGGCGGGCAGCGTCAGCGCCCCAAGGGAGGCGGACAGCGTCCCCAGGGTGGCGGCCAGAAGCGCTCCGCGGCGCCGCCGCGCGCGCCGATTCAGCGTCCGCCCGCCCCTCAGGGCGAGGTGCGCCGCGCCGGCCCGGAAGGACGCGGTCCCAGGATCCTTCAGGACGCTCCACCGCCGGAGCAGCGCTCGTCCCAGGGCGGACAGCGCGGCGGCCGCACAGGTGACCGCCCCGGCCCGCGCGGCCAGCAGGGCGGACGCCCGCCGGGCGGCGGCCGCGGCCCCGGAGGCGCGGGCGGTTCCAGCCAGGCTGACGGCGGCGGTCAGGCGCCGGGTGGTCGCGGCGGCAGGCCGACGCGCGGCGGCCGTGCAGGCGAGGGCGGCGGCGATGGCGGTGGCGGCGGAGGCCGGCGCCGGCGGGTCGTCATCGACTCACAGGCTTCGCGGCGCGACCGGCCCGGTCCGCCGCAGCAGTCCCAGCCGCCGCGCCGCGGCCGCGGACGCAGGCGACGCCCGCAATGGGTCGAGCCCGATCTCGAGGCCGAGGCGCAGGCGAAGCTCGAGGCCGAGCAGGCGGAGGATCCCGCTGTCCAGGTCAGGTCGGGCTCGACGGTCAAGGAGGTTGCCGAGTCACTCCAGCTGACCTCTCCCGAGGTCATCAAGAAGCTGATGGAGCTCGGTGAGATGGCGACGCTCACGCAGACCCTCTCGGATGAGGCGATCGAGGTCCTCGGGGAGAGCTTCGACAAGAAGGTCGACATCGTCAGGGCCGAGGAGGACGTCGAGCCGGAGCCCGACTTCACGGACGCCGACGACGACCTCATCGACCGCCCGCCGGTGATCACCATCATGGGCCACGTCGACCACGGCAAGACCTCGCTCCTCGACGCGATTCGCGAGACCGAGGTCGCGGCCGGTGAGGCCGGCGGGATCACCCAGCACATCGGCGCCTATCAGGTCCACCGCGACGACCACACGATCACCTTCCTCGACACGCCCGGTCACGAGGCATTCACCGCCATGCGTGCGCGCGGCGCGAAGGTCACCGACATCGCGGTGATCGTGGTCGCGGCCGACGACGGCGTGATGCCGCAGACGGTTGAGGCGATTGACCACGCCAAGGCCGCCGGCGTGCCCATGATGGTCGCGGTCAACAAGATCGACAAGGACGGCGCGGACCCGAACCGGGTACGCGGCGAGCTCGCTCAGCAGGGCCTGACGCCCGCCGACTGGGGCGGCGACACCGAGTTCGTGGACGTGTCGGCCAAGACGCATCAGAACCTCGACGACCTGCTCGAGACGCTCGTCACGCTCGCCGAGATCCAGGAGTTGAAGGCGAACCCGGACACCGACGCGTCGGGCTTCGTGATCGAGTCGCGGCTCGACCCGGGCCGAGGCGCCGTCGTCACGCTCCTGATCCACCGCGGCCGCATGAAGGTCGGCGACTCAGTGGTGGCGGGCGAGACCTGGGGGCGCGTGCGCGCCATGCAGGACTTCCGCGGCCAGCGGCTCGAGGAGGCCACACCGGGCATGCCGGTCGAGATCCTCGGGTTCGACGGCGTTCCCGATGCGGGCGAGCAGTTCCGGGTCGTCGAGAACGACCGCGAGGCGAAGCGCGTCGCCAACGAGCGCGCGATCCGCATGAAGCAGCAGGCGCTTGCCCGCCAGGCACGCCGGCGCGTCTCGCTCGAGGACGTGCTCGCGCGCGCCGAGCGCGGCGAGAAGGAGCTCAACCTGGTGCTGAAGGCCGACGTGGCCGGCTCACTCGAGGCGCTCGCAGACGAGATCGCGCGGCTGCCGCAGGAGATGGTCCAGGTCAACATCATCCGCGAGGGCGTCGGCGGTATCGCCGAGTCCGACGTGATGCTCGCCTCGGCGTCCGACGGCGTGATCATCGGCTTCAACGTGCGCCCGGTCGGCAACGCCGCCCAGGTGGCGGACCAGGAGGGCGTCGAGATCCGCACCTACTCGGTGATCTACAAGATCGTCGAGGACCTGCGCGGCGCCATGGAGGGCCTGCTCGAGGCCCTCGAGGTCGAGGAGCAGGTGGCGACCGTCGAGGTGCGCGCGACCTTCAAGGCCTCGCGCGTCGGCACGATCGCAGGCTGCTACGTGACCGACGGGACCGTGCGGCGCGGTGCCCAGTGCCGGCTCGTGCGCGACGGCACCGTCGTCTATACGGGCCGGATCGGCTCATTGCGGCGCTTCAAGGACGATGTCCGCGAGGTCACGGCCGGCATGGAGTGCGGCATCGTGCTCGAGAACTACCCCGATCCGAAGGAGGGTGACGTGATCGAGGTGTTCGAGACCAAGCAGGTCGAGCAGACGCTGTCCTGATGCCCGTCGCTCCGCGGCGACCCAGGCCGTGAGCTTCGTCTGCCTGATCGAGATTCATCTGCATTTCCCGGACAACGGCAGCCTCAAGGGGAAGCGCAGGGAGCTCAGCTCGCTTAAGGCGCAGCTGCAGCGTCGCTTCGGGGCATCCGTCGCCGAAACGGATCATCATGAGCTCTGGCAGCGCGCCACGCTGACCGTGGCGCTCGTCGGCCGCGATGCGGGCAGCGTGCGCGAGCGCGCGGCGAGCGTCCGGCGCTTTGTGGAATCCATGTTTCCCGAACAGGCCGCGATGGAAAGCTTCGTCTTGTCCGCCCAGGATCTGTTGGAGCGGTAGGTAGCATGGCCGACCGCATGCGCAGGGTCAACGAGGCGGTCCGAGAGGTCGTCTCGGCACGGATAGCCGGAGGCCTTCGGGACCCGCGCATAGGATTTGTCACCGTGACCGCCGTTGAAACAAGCCCCGACCTGCGTCAAGCGCGCGTATACGTAAGCGTGCTCGGCTCGGACGACGAGCGCAGCGCCACCCTGGAAGGCCTCGAGTCGGCCCACGGCGTGATTCAGCAGGCGGTGGCCAGCGAGCTGCGCATGAAGCGGACGCCCACGCTCCAGTTCGTCTTCGACGAGTCGATAGACAGGGGTATGCGCATCACTGAGCTGCTGGACGACGAGGCATGACCGTCGTCCTCGAGCAGGAGCAGGTGGTCGAGGAGCTGCGCCAGGCGGACAAGCTGCTCCTCACGACCCACGAGAACCCGGACGGCGACGCGCTCGGCTCGCTGCTGGCGATGCACCGGATCCTCGAGCAGCTCGGCAAGGACTCGTTGATGTACATGTCGCCGGACGAGTTCCCGCTGCCATGGGAGTACCGCGGCTTCTCCTTTGAGGGCCTCGTCGGGGCGCCGCCCGCCGACGTCACCGAGCGCACGATCGTCTTCCTCGACTGCGGCAACATCGACCGCATGCCCGTCGACTTCCTCCAGGAGGACGGGCTCCACATCCTCAACATCGATCACCACCACGACAACACGCGCTTCGGGACCGTGAATCTGGTGTCCCCGGAGGCCTCCTGCACTGCGGAGATCGTGTGGCGACTTTCGAAGGAGCTCGAGGCCGTGATCACGCCCGGCATCGCGGACGCGCTCTACGTGGGGCTGGTGACCGACACAGGGCGCTTCATGTACGAGAACACCTCGGCCGAGGCGCACCGCATGGCCGCCGAGCTGATCGAGGTGGGCGTCCAGCCGCACCAGGTCTACAGGCGACTGTGGGAGGACCTGCCGTTCCGCCGCCTGCAGCTCCTGCAGCGTGCGCTCGCGAGCGTCGAGCGCCATGACAACGGCGCTATGACGATCGCCCACCTGACGAAGCAGGACTACGAGGCGACCGGCGCGCTCGAGACGGACTCCGAGGGAGTCGTCGACCACATGCGCGCCGTCGAGGGCACGCGCGTGGCCGTGCTCGTGCGCGAGCTTCTGTCCGAGGACCGCGAGGGCATGCGCAAGGTGAGCCTGCGCGCCACCGACGGCAGTGTCGACGTCTCGCGCCTGGCTCGAGTATTCGGCGGCGGCGGGCACCCGCAGGCCGCCGGCTTCTCGACGGCCGTGCCCTATCCGGAGCTCATCGAGCGGCTCCGGGAGCAGGTCCGCGAGCAGCTCGCGGCCTCGGATGCTTGACCACGCCGCCGACTGACGGCGTCCTGCTGGTCGACAAGCCCGCGGGGGTGACCTCGCACGACGTCGTCGCGCGCGTGCGCCGCGCGCAGCCGCGCGGCACGAAGGTAGGCCACGCCGGCACCCTCGACCCGTTCGCGACGGGACTCCTGCTCGTGCTCGTCGGCCGCGCGACACGCGCCCAGCGCTTCCTGATGGAGCTGCCGAAGACCTACCGAGCCGTGGCCAGGCTTGGCTGGAGCTCCGACACGGGTGACCGCGACGGCGAGCTCACCCAGACCGGCCGCATCCCCCAGCGGCTCGAGATCCCGGTCGGGGAGCAGCTCCAGCGCCCGCCGGCGCACTCGGCCGTGCGCGTTGGAGGGCGGCGCGCGTACGAGCTGGCGCGCCGCGGCGAGCACGTGGAGCTCCAGCCGCGGCCGATCGACGTCCACCGAGCGGAGCTGCTGTCGCACGAGGGTGAGCGGGCCGCCTTCGAAATCGAGTGCTCGTCGGGCACATATGTGCGCGTGCTGATCTCGGACCTCGGCGACGCATACTGCGAGGAGCTCGAGCGCACCGCCGTCGGGCCCTTCAGCCTGGCGGACGCGGGCGAGCGCCTGCTGCCGCTGGCGGAGGCGCTCGCGTTCCTGCCGGAGCGCGAGCTGTCTCGCGAAGAGGCCGACGCGGTGCGCCACGGGCGCCGCCTGGGCGCCGACGCCGGCGGGCCGGCGCACCTGCGGCTCACCCACGACGGGGAGCTGATCGCAATCGGCGAGCCGCGTGCGGGGGAGCTGCAGCCCGTCATAGTGTTCGCGCCCGCATGAAGGTCGTCGACCTAACGAAGGTGGAGCCCGGCTCCGGACCGCGCAGCGTCGCGATCGGGACGTTCGACGGCGTGCACCGCGGCCATCGCGAGGTGATCCGTGGGTCCGGCACCGTGCTCACCTTCGATCCCCATCCGCTGTCGGTGATCCATCCCGAGGCGACGCCGAAGCTGATCAGCCCCTTCCCGGTCAAGCGCGACGTGATCGCCGGGCTCGGGGTCGACGAGCTCGTGATCATCCCGTTCGATCGCGGCTTCTCGGAGCAGAGCGCCGAGGAGTTCGTCCAGGACGTGCTGCTGGAGCGGCTCGGCGCGCAGCGCGTGTCGGTGGGGGAGAACTTCCGCTTCGGCAGGGGCGCCAAGGGCACCGCCGAGTTCCTCGCGCAGCACGACGAGTTCGAGACGCGGATCGTCCCGCTCGTCGAGGCCGAGGGCGAGACGATCTCCTCCAGCCGCATCCGCGGCCTGGTGGCGGCGGGGGAGGTGAGGGAGGCCGCCGAGTTCCTGGGCGGCCCGTTCCTGTTCGAGGGCGAGGTCGTGCACGGCGACAAGCGCGGCCGCGAGCTCGGCATGCCGACGGCCAACCTCGTGCCGGACGACGCCTACGTGTGCCCGGGCCACGGCGTCTACGCCGCCACCGCCTACGTCGCCGGCTCCACCGAGGGGATCGGGGCCGCGGTCAACGTGGGCGTGCGACCCACCTTCGACACCGGGCGCGGCCTGCTCGTGGAGGCGCACCTGATCGGCTTCGACGAGGACATCTACGGAGAGACGCTGCGGCTCGCCTTCCTCGAGCGCCTGCGCGGCGAGAAGCGCTTCGAGTCCGTGGAGGCACTGGTGGTGCAGATGAACGCGGATGTGGAGCAGGCGCGCGGGATCGTGGAGCGCGACGGTTAATTCGGCCGGCCGCGCCCGTCTCACCTACATGGATCGCGAACCCAAGATCGAGCAGCGCCCGCAGCAGCCCTACGCCGGCATCACCGCCGAGGTCGAGAACGAGGCCGAGTTCCGGCAGGCCGTGGACCGGTCGTTCCCGGAGCTGTTCGGCTGGCTCGGCAGCCACGGCATCGCGCCCGCCGGGCCGCCCTTCATTCGCTACCTGGAGCTGTCGCACGACGGGCAGCCGCTGCGCTTCGAGCTCGGCGCGCCCACGCGCGAGTCGCCGGCCGCTGACGGCCCCGTGCATGCGGGCACGCTGCCGGGCGGTCGTTACGCGACCTACCTCCACGTCGGGCCCTATACCCACGCCGAGGTCGCCGATCTGGCCGACGCACACTCGCTGCTCAGCGACTGGGCGGAAGGGGAGGGCATCGACCTCGAGAGCTCGGCCACGGCGCGCGGCACGGCGTTCGAGGCCAACGTCGAGCACTACCTGACCGATGCCTCGCGAGAACCCGACTGGTCCAAGTGGCAGACGGAGCTCGCGTGCCTGATTGCGAGCGGCTGACGGCTGCTACGGTTTCCCGCCGAATGTCCCTGACCACAGACGCAAAGCGCGAGATCGTCGCCAAGCACGGGCGCGGGGAGGCCGACACCGGCTCCACCGAGGTCCAGGTGGCGCTGCTCACCGCGCGCATCAACGAGCTCACCGAGCACCTGCGCGAGCACAGGAAGGACCACCACTCGCGCCGCGGGCTGCTCATGCTGGTCGGCAAGCGCCGCCGGCTGCTCAAGTACCTCCAGAAGTCGGACATCGACCGCTACCGGTCGCTCATCCAGGAGCTCGGCCTCCGGCGATGATCGAGCCCGGCTCTGCGGCGCCGGACTTCACGCTGCCGGACCAGGATGGGAACAAGGTCTCGCTGGCGGACTTCCGCGGGCGCACGGCAGTGCTCGTCTTCTACCCGGCCGACTTCAGCCCCGTCTGCACCGACCAGCTGGGCGTCTACCAAGAGGTACTTCCGCAGATCGAGGAGCGCGGCGCCACGCTCGTCGGCATCTCGGTCGACGGCGCCTTCTCCCACAAGGCGTTCCAGCAGCACCTCGGCGTCTCGATGCCGCTGCTCTCCGACTTCCACCCGAAGGGAGCGGTCGCCAAGGCGTACGGGGTTTACGTGGAGGAGCACGGTGTCGCGGGCCGGGCGCTCGTGATGGTCGACCCCGAGGGCATCGTCAGCTGGTCCCACCAGTCCCCGCCGCTCGAGATCCCGGGTGCCAACCTCATCTTCGACGCCCTGGAGCAGCGCTCCCCCGCCTGAGCCGGGCCCGGACGATCACGTCCGTGGCAGCGGCCCGGTGGTGATCGAGTACGCGGACCTCGAGTGCCCCTACTGCGCGGCCGCGCACCTGGTCCTGAAGCGGCTGCCGGTCACGCGCGTCTTCCGGCACTTCCCGGTGACGTCCAAGCACCCGCGCGCGCGGGTGCTCGCGGCGGCGGCGCACGCCGCGGGCCTGCAGGGACGGTTCTGGGAGATGCACGACTCGCTACTCGAGGACCAGGGCCACCTCGACGACCCGCACCTGTGGGAGCGCGCCGAGCGCTTCGGGCTCGACCTCGAGCGCTTCGAGGCCGATCGCCGCTCAGAGGAGGCCCAGGCGCAGGTCGAGCGCGATTTCAACGGCGGCATCAGGGCGGGCGTGTCGACGACGCCCACGCAGTTCCTCGCGGGCCGCGCGCATCCGGGAATCCCGGGCGCGGACTTCATCGCCGCACTGCGTTCTGCTTGATTCGCCGGGACCGCCACCGGGAATCGCTGGCCGCGGGGGCGACGACCGGGTCGTGGCCACCGCCGTGCGCTCCGAGGAGGGCGTCGAGCAGGGGGCGGCGGCGCAGAATCCCGCCTAGCGAGCGGCTCTTTCAGGGTCTCCGGTCGGCCGGCCTCGGTGCGGCGTTGCTAGCCTTGCTCGGGTTCGCAACTGGACGTATGAAGAAAGCCATGCCGCCAACCGGAGGCGGCTGAAAGGACAGGAATGACTGTTGATGTGAGCCAGGTCTCGCTCGAGATGGGCGGGAGCTCGATCGAGTTCGAGACCGGCAAGCTCGCCAGGCAGGCGAGCGGCTCCGTCGTCGTTACCGCCGGCGAGACGAAGGTTCTCTGCACGGCGACCGCTGGTAATCCCCGCGACGTCGACTTCCTCCCGCTGACCGTCGACGTGGAGGAGCGCATGTACGCCGCGGGCAAGATCCCCGGCAGCTTCTTCCGCCGCGAGGGCCGCGCGGGCGAGAAGGCCACGCTGACCGCGCGCATGATCGACCGGCCACTGCGCCCGCTCTTCCCGAAGGGCTGGAACCGCGAGACCCAGCTGGTCTCGATCCCCATGTCGATCGACCATCACCACCCCTATGACGTGCTCGCCATGAACGGCGCGAGCGCAGCGCTGATGGTCTCCGACATCCCCTTCCCGGCGCCCGTGGGCGCCGTTCGCATCGGCCAGGACGGCGAGGGCAACTTCCTCGTCAACCCGGACGAGGAGTGGCTGCTCGAGTCCCCGCTCGACCTCGTGGTCGCGGGCACCGAGGAGGCCATCCTGATGGTCGAGGCCGGCGCCAGCGAGATCACCGAGGCCGAGATCCTCGATGCGCTGGACATCGCCCACGCCGAGATCAAGCGCCTCTGCGAGGCCCAGCACGAGCTGCGCCGCAAGGCCGGCAAGGAGAAGATCGAGCTCACCCCGCCGCAGGTGGACGAGTCGATCCTCGGCGAGGTCCGCGACCGCTTCGGCGCCGCGCTCGACGCCGCGACCCAGGTCGTCGACAAGCTCGAGCGCCAGGACGCCACGAAGGCCGTCGAGGAGGAGGTCCTCGAGGCGCTCGGCACCTCCGTCGAGCTCGACGAGGACGGCGTGATCGCCCGCCGGGCCGAGGTCCAGCGCGCGTTCGACAAGCTCGAGAAGGACATCATCCGCCGCCGAATCGCGGTGGACAAGAAGCGCCCCGACGGCCGCGCCGCCGAGGAGATCCGCGAGATCTGGATCGAGGTGCCGGCGGCCCCGCGCCTGCACGGCTCCGCGATCTTCACCCGCGGCCAGACGCAGGCCTTCTCGGTCGCCGCGCTCGGCACGACGCGTGACGAGATGCGCCTCGACACGCTCGGCCTGCAGGAGACCAAGCACTACTTCCACCACTACAACTTCCCGCCGTTCTCGGTGGGCGAGGCCGGCTTCATGCGCGGTCCGAAGCGCCGCGACATCGGTCACGGCGCCCTCGCCGAGCGCGCGCTGGTGCCGGTGGTGCCGAAGATCGACGAGTTCCCGTACACGATCCGCGTGGTCTCGGACATCCTCGAGTCGAACGGCTCGAGCTCGATGGCCTCGGTCTGCGGCTCGACGCTTTCGCTGATGGACGCCGGTGTGCCGATCAAGGCGCCGGTGGCCGGCGTGGCGATGGGCCTGATCAAGGAGGGCGACGACTACGTCGTCCTGACAGACATCGCGGGTGTGGAGGACCACCTGGGCGACATGGACTTCAAGGTCGCCGGCACCTCCGAGGGCATCACCGCCCTGCAGATGGACATCAAGATCACCGGCGTGACGTTCGACATCCTGCGCGACGCGCTGTCCCAGGCCAAGGACGCCCGCATGACGATCCTCGGCAAGATGGCCGACGTGATCGCCGAGCCGCGCGCCGAGCTGTCCCCGTACGCGCCGCGGATCTCCCAGATCCAGATCGACACCGAGAAGATCGGCGCGGTCATCGGCAAGGGCGGCGAGACGATCCGGGCGCTGTCCGAGGAGTTCGACGCCCAGATCGACATCGACGACGACGGCACGGTGCGCATCTACGCGCAGACGGGCGAGCAGGGCGACGCCCTGACCGACCGCATCCGCTCGATGACCAAGGAGGTCGAGGTCGGCGACGAGTTCACCGGCAAGGTCGTGAAGACGACCACGTTCGGCGCCTTCGTCGAGCTCGCCAAGGGCACCGACGGCCTGCTGCACATCTCGAACATCGCGCCCGGCCAGCGCCCCAGCACGGTCGAGGAGGTCGTGAACCGGGGCGACGAGCTGGCGGTCAAGGTGGTCGAGGTGGACCGCGAGCGCGGCCGCATCGGCCTGCGCCTCGCCGACGACCCGGAGATCGCCGGGAAGTCGCCCGAGGAGCTCGCCTCGATGGGCACCGGCGACAAGGGCGGCCGCGGCGACCGCGGCGGCCGTGGCCGGCGCGACCGCGACAACGGCGGCGGCCGCGGCGGACGCGACCGCGACCGTGACCGTGGCGGCTCGCGCTACCGCGACCGGGATCGCTCCGAGTAGCCGCTTGAGCACGGCGCCGGCCCAGCTGACCACCCTCGACTCGGGCCTCCGAGTCGTGACCGAGGCGATGCCCTCGGTCCGCTCGATAGCGCTCGGGTTCTGGGTGCGGGCCGGCTCCCGTGACGAGGGCAACGAGCAGGCGGGGATCTCGCACTTCCTCGAGCACCTGCTCTTCAAGGGCACCGAGCGCTTCTCGTCGCGCGAGATCGACGAGCTGTTCGACGCGATGGGGGCCGAGGTCAACGCCGGCACCGGCAAGGAGACGACCTCGGTCTTCTCGCGCTTCCTCGACGGCCACCTCGAGCGCGCGTTCGACGTGCTCCAGGACATGTTCCTGCGGCCGGCCTACCCGGACATCGACTCCGAGCGGCAGGTCGTGATCGAGGAGATCGCGATGTACGAGGACGAGCCCTCGGACAAGGTCCACGACGTGCTCGCCGGCGCCGTCTTCGGCGACCACCCGCTGGGCCGGCCGATCATCGGCCGGGCGGACGTGATCGGCTCGGTGCCGGTCCCGACGATCGCCGCGTGGCACGACGGGCGCTACGTGCCAGGCAACATCGTGGTCGCTGCCGCCGGCAACCTCGAGCACGAGCGCATCGTGTCGCTCGTCGAGGGCGCCGTCGGCGATGCCGCGCCGCTGCCCGTGGCGCCCGGCCCGCCACGCGAGCGCGGGCCGCAGCTGCGCTTCCACGAGAAGGAGACTGAGCAGTACCACGTCTGTCTCGGCGGATCCGGCATCGCGCGCGGTGACGATCGCCGCTTCGCCCTGCGCATCCTCGACACGATCTTCGGCGGCTCGACCTCGTCGCGCCTCTTCCAGGAGGTGCGCGAGAAGCGCGGGCTCGCATACGCCGTCTACTCCTACGCGAGCCACTACTACGACAGCGGCCAGGTGGCGGTGTACGTGGGCACCCGCCCCGACAACGTCGCCGCCGCCGTAGAGGTGATCGGCACCGAGCTCGAGCGGATCGCGGCCGAGGGCGTGAGCGAGGAGGAGCTCGAGCGCGCCCGCGAGAACGTCAAGGGCCGCACGGTGCTTTCCATGGAGTCGACGCTGACCCGCATGAACCGGCTCGGCAGCTCGCTGCTCATGGACGTGCCGCTCCTGACCGTGGACGAGGTGCTCGCCGCGCTCGACGCGGTCACGCTCGAGGACGTGAACACGCTCGCCGGCGAGCTCTGGGCACCGGGTCGGCTGTCGGCCGCCGGCGTCGGCGGCAGCGAGGACAAGTTCCGCGCCGCGCTCGAGCCCGTGAGTCCGGGGCTGGCGCAGGCGGCGTGATCAACGTAGCCGTCTCCGGCGCCGCCGGGCGCATGGGACAGACGGCCTGCGCCGCGGTCGAGGGCGCAGAGGACATGGCGCTCGTGGGACGCGCCGACCCGCTGCTCGATGTGGCAATTCCCGACGTGCTCGGCGACGCCGACGTCGTCATCGACTTCTCGACGCCGGACAGCGCGCTGCACAACGCGCGTACCTGCATCGAGGCGGGCGTGCACTGCGTGATGGGCACGACGGGTGCCGACTTCTCGGAGCTCGACGGCGTCGGGCCGGGCAACCTCTTCGTGGCGCCCAACTTCGCGATCGGCGCGGTGCTGATGATGCAGTTCGCCCAGCAGGCGGCAAAGCACATGCCCGAGTGCGAGATCATCGAGCTGCACCACGACCGCAAGGTCGACGCCCCCTCGGGCACGGCCGCCCGCACGGCCGACCTGGTCCGCGCCGCCGGAGGCAACGTCCACGAGCCGATCCATTCGGTGCGGCTGCCGGGCCTCGTCGCCCACCAGGAGGTCCTCTTCGGCGGCCTCGGTCAGACGCTCTCGATCCGCCACGACTCGATCGCGCGAGAGTCGTTCATGCCGGGCCTGCTGCTCGCGGTGCGCAAGGTGGAGTCGCTCGAGCGCTCGCCCACCATCGGGCTCGAGCATCTTCTCTAGCCTGAAGCCAGGTGACCACCGATCGAAACCGGCGCCTGCTGCTGCTCGGCGGCGCGATCCTCGCGGCGGTCATCGTCGTCGTGGTTGCGATCGTCGTGAGCCAGGGTGGCTCGGACGATGGCGGCGCTGCCCCGGCCGCCTCCGGCGGGCAGGCTCAGCAGAGCCAGTCCGCCGACGTCAAGGAGCTCTTCGGCGGCATCCCGCAGCAGGGCGTGACGCTCGGCGAGCCGGATGCCCCGGCGACGCTGATCGAGTTCGCCGACCTGCAGTGCCCGTTCTGCGCCCAGTACACGACCGGCGCCCTGCCGACCGTGATCCAGGACTACGTGCGCAGCGGCCGCCTGAAGATGCAGCTGCGCCTGCTGCGCTTCATCGGCCCTGACTCCGAGCGCGGTGCCGAGGTCGCGGCCGCGGCGACGCTCCAGGACAAGGGCTGGGACTACAGCGACCTCTTCTTCCGCAACCAGGGGCAGGAGAACTCCGGCTACGCGACCGACGCGTTCCTCGAGCGGCTCGCGCGCGAGACGCCGGGGCTTGACGTCGACCAGGTCGACTCCGATCTCGGCACGCCGCCCGCACAACGGCTCATCCGGCAGGCGGAGCGCCAGGCGAACCAGCTCGGCGTGAGCGGCACGCCGACGTTCTTCATCCAGAAGGGGAACGGCGCCCCGCAGCAGCTGCAGCTCAGCTCGCTCGACGCGGACAGCGTGACCGCGGCGATCGACTCCGCACTCGGCGAGCAATGAGCGAGCGCCGGCTGCGCCGGCTGATCGCGCTGGTCGCGCTGATCGGCCTCGGCGTGGCGGCGTACCTCACCTACGTGCACTACGCCGAGCTCGAGCCGATCTGCGCAGGCGGTGGCGGCGGCTGCGAGAAGGTGCAGAACTCGAGCTACGCCGAGCTGGCCGGCATCCCGGTGGCCGTGCTCGGCCTGATCGGGTACGCGCTGATCCTCGCGTCGCTCTGGGTCCCAGGCGAGAGCGGCAGACTGGCGGGCACGCTGCTCGCGCTCGTCGGGTTCGGCTTCAGCGCCTACCTCACATGGGCCGAGCTGTTCGAGATCGACGCGATCTGCCAGTGGTGCGTTGCGAGCGCGGTGCTGATGACGATCCTGGCAATCGCGACGAGCTTGCGGCTCCTACGCTCGCCTGAGCCGGCGGCGCGCTAAGCCGCGGTCTTGCCGCCGCCGCGGCGCAGCGCCCGCGGGACCACGAAGCGTATGCCCGAGCGCTCCTCGTCGATCGAGCAGGTCTTGTTGTCGATCAGGCCGAGGCGCTTTGCGTGGGGCACGAGCGTCATCTGGTTGAGGTAGTTCTCGTGTCCCCGTTTACGGGTTATGAACCACAGGTAACCGGTGTCGCGCAGCCGCGCGCGGTAGCGGACGAGCGCCTCTTTGGCGCCCTCCTCGCTCTCGACCAGCACGATCGCCCCGTCCAGCTCGCCCGAGCGCACGAGCCCGCGGCCGAGCGCATCCTTGACGTCGCGGCGCAGCCCGACGCCGACGTCACCGGCGACCTCGATGCGCTGGTCGGGCTGCACGCCAAGCTTCTGGACCGTGGTCCGGTGGCTGTAATCGCGTTCCTCTGCCATCTGAGTCCGGTGGAATTCTGCCATTTGCAGCGGAGGTTCCGGAAGGTCTTGCGGAAGCACCCGGCTCGGCCGGGTGCGCACCGACACGGTCACCTGCCGGAGCGCTAAGGTGCTTCGACGCGAATCGAGGAGTGCCGAGTGGGTTTCATGGACAAGGCGAAGAAGCTCGCCGAGCAGGCGCAGCAGAAGCTCGACGAGGCTCAGGACAGCTTCAACCAGAATGCCGCTCCGCAGCACACGCCTGACCAGGGCGGCGTCCGCTACGACGAGCACGGCCGCCCGATCCAGGACGAGGCACCCGCCGCGGCAGCACCTCCTCCCGCTCCCGCCGAGCCGACCGCGGAGGCGTCCCCCGAGCCGCCGGCGCCGCCCACCCCGGCGGGGGACGCGAACACCAACCCCGATCCGTTCAAGCCGCTCCAGTAGTAGGACGTCGTATGAGCATCGGCGGCATCCTCACCGCGATGGTCACGCCGTTCGACGCGAACGGCGACGTCGACGAGGACGCGACCGTCCGGCTCATGCGGCACCTCCTCGAGAACGGCTCCGACGGTCTCGTCGTCGCCGGGAGCACCGGCGAGGCCGCCACGCTCACGGACGAGGAAAAGGCGCAGCTATGGGAGCTCGCGGTCAGCGAGACCCCGGGTGACGCGTTCATCGTGGCCGGCACGGGCACCTACGACACACGCCACACCGTCGAGCTGACCGAGCGCGCGCACGAGGCCGGGGTGGACGCGATGCTCGTCGTCACGCCGTACTACGTGAAGCCCAACCGGCGTGGCCTGCACGCCCATTACGAGGCCGCCGCCGCCGCCACCGACAGGCCGATCATCCTCTACAACATCCCGAGCCGGACGGCGCTCGACATGCCGAACGACCTGCTCGCCGAGCTGGCGGAGATCGACAACGTCCAGGCGGTCAAGCAGGCGCGCTACGAGGACCTCGCGCCGATCGAGGGCCTCGACCTGCTGGCCGGCAACGACGACGTGCTCGCCCGGGTCCTCGACATCGGTGGGACCGGCGGGATCCTCGTCGCCTCACACCTGGTCGGGCGCGAGATGCGGCGGATGATCGACGAGCCCGACGCGCGCGCCGACCTGCACGAATCGTTGCAGGACATCTACGAGGCGCTCACGGTCACCACCAACCCGATCCCGATCAAGGCGGCGCTCAACCTCGCCGGCCACTCCGTCGGCGGGTTGCGGCTGCCGCTCGTCGAGGCGGACGAGCAGGAAGAGGCGCCGATCCGGGCCGCGCTCGAACGCCACAACCTGCTGGCGGCAGTTTGAGCCCAGCGACGCTGCGTGTCCTGCCGCTGGGCGGGCTCGGTGAGATCGGGAAGAACATGATGGTCGTCGAGTACGACGGCCGCATCGTTGTCGTCGACACGGGGCTGATGTTCCCGGCGCCCGACCAACTCGGCATCGACCTCGTCCTGCCCGACTTCACCTACCTGCGCGAGCGCGCCGATGACATCGAGGCGATCGTGCTCACTCACGGTCACGAGGACCACGTGGGCGCGCTTCCGTTCGTGCTGCGCGAGCTCGAGCGCGCGCCGGTCGTCTACGGCGGGCCGCTGACCGCGGCGATGGTGCGCTCGAAGCTGGACGAGCACCGGCTGAAGAACATAGAGGTCGAGGACGTGCTCGCCGCCCAGACCTTCGACGCCGGGCCGTTCTCGATCGAGATGGTCAAGATGGCGCACTCGATCCCGGACTCGTTCGCGGTCGCGCTCACATGCGAGCTCGGCACGACGCTCGTCACGGGCGACTACAAGTTCGACCAGACGCCGGTGGACGGCGTCCCGGCGGACGTGGCGCGGCTCGCCGAGCTCGGCCGCGAGGGCCTGCTGCTCCTGTGTGGCGACTCGACCAACGCCGACCGCCCGGGGGTCTCGCTGTCCGAGTCCGCGGTGGGCCCGCGGCTGGCCGAGGTCTTCGGTCGCTGCCAGGGGCGCATCGTCGTCACCTGCTTCGCCTCCAACATCCACCGCGTGCAACAGGTGGTCGACGCGGCGGCTCAGCTCGGGCGCAAGGTCTCGCTCCTCGGCCGCTCCATGCGCAAGAACGTGAACATCGGGCGCATGCTCGGCCACATCGACGTGCCCGAGGGCATGCTGGTGGGGGCCAGGGAGATCGAGGACTTCCCGGACCACAAGCTCGTCGTGATCTCCACCGGGAGCCAGGGTGAGCCGCTCTCGGCCCTGCGCCGCATGGCCCACGGCGACCATCCCCAGGTGGCACTCCACGAGGGGGACACCGTCATCTTCTCGGCTACGCCGATCCCCGGCAACGAGCGAGCGGTCAACGAGACGATCGACCGCATCTACCGCCTGGGCGCCACGGTCTTCACGGCCGCCGACGTGCCGGTGCACGCTTCCGGCCATGGCTATGCCGAGGAGCTGAAGCTGATGCTGAACCTGACGAAGCCCGAGTATGTGATGCCGGTGCACGGGGATCACAAGCGGCTGCGCCTGCACGGGGAGCTGGCAGAGGCGGTCGGGGTGCCGCCGAGGTCGATCTTCCGGGGCGAGAACGGGCTGCCGCTCGAGATCGACTCGTCGGGCGCGCGCTTCGGCGACCGCGAGCAGGCGGGCATGATCTTCGTCGACGGCGTCGACGTAGGGGATATCGAGGACGTCGCGCTGCGTGACCGGCGCATGCTGTCGGCGGACGGCATCTTCATCGTCGTGGCCACGATCTCAGAGCAGGACGGCCGCTCAGTCGTCCCGCCCGAGGTCATCTTCCGCGGCGTGCCGTTCCTGGATGACGACGACGGCTTCGTCGCCGAGCTGCGCGAGGCCGTCGACGGGTCGCTCGTGCGCAGCGCCGAGGAGGAGATCCGCGAGATCGACCTGCTCCAGGACCACCTCCACGACGACATCGCTGCGTTCGTCTACGAGCGCCTGCGCAGGCGCCCGATGGTCCTGCCGGTTGTCGTCGAGGTCTAGCCGGCCAGCACGAGGTGCCCCTGCGCGCTGCAGGTGGCGGCGTCCAGGTCGGCGAGCACGGATAGCTGCCCGCTGAGCGTCTGCCCGTTCGCCGCCGACGCCACCAACCCGGCCGCGAAGCCGCTGGGGCCCAGGCCGGCAGCATCGGTCACAGGGATCACGGGCGTGGCCGGATCCGCCGCGTCGAGATCGGCACTGCCCTCGCTACCCAGGGCCGAGGAGTTGTCGGCGGAGCTGGTCACCGTGATCCACGCGCTGGTGCCGCCCATGTCGGCGAAGCAGCGCAGGGCGACCGTCAGCGGCCCGTGCGTCGCCAGCGTGACCGGCGTGGCGCCCCGGGCCAGGCTGGTCGGAGCGATCGTCCGGACGTTCTGCGCGGAGCCCGCAGTGGTGGCCGTGTCGGCCGCGGCCGCACTCGGCACCTTGCCGAGCCGCGATTCGTTGATGTCGTCGCCCGTGAGCGTGTTGAGCGCGACGTCGCCGCCCTGGACGGTGCTGTTGCGGATGTCGATCCCGCGCACCTCGTTGTTGCGCAGGTCGCGCGTGCGCACGTCGTTGTTGCGCAGGTCGACGCTGCGGACCTGGTTGTTCTTGAGCTCGCGGCTGTCGATGAAACCGGTGGCGACGCCGTAGGAGACGCCTGACAGCGAGACGAACAGCGCGATCAGCGAGATGACCAGGGCGGGCGAGGGGCGCCGGCTCAGGAACGACTTCACGGGTGCGGCTCCTTCAGGAATCCGGGATCGGGCTCTTCAGGGGTCAACACGCTAGCGCCGGAATCGGAGCGCGACTCGGCCGGCAACCTGACGGTGAAGCGCGCGCCGCCGCCCTCGGCGTCGTCCACCTCGACCGTGCCCCCGTGCGCATCGGCCACGGCGCGGACGATCGCGAGGCCGAGGCCGCTGCCGCCGCTCGGGGCGGCGTCGCCGCCGCCGCGAGCGAAGCGCTCGAAGACGCGCTCACGCAGCGCCGGCGGCACTCCCGGGCCGCGGTCGGAGACCTCGACCACCGCCGAATCGCCCTCGCGGCGCACCGACACGGTGACCGGCGTTCCGCCCGGGGTGTGGATGAGGGCGTTCTCGACGAGGTTGCCGGCCAGCCGGTGCAGGTCGTCGGCCACGCCCTCGATCACGACCGGCCCCGGCGCGTCGACGTCGACCGAGTGCTGCGTGGACAGGGCGGCCGCCTCGGCCGCGGCCTCATGCGCCACCGCCGCCAGGTCCACCGGCGCCTTTGGGACCTCGCGCCCGGCATCGGCGCGCGCGAGCAGCAGCAGGTCGGCCACGAGGCGGCGCATGCGCCGCGACGAGCGCAATGCGGAGGCGGCCATCTCGCGCTGCTCGCCGTCGAGGTCCGACTCGAGCAGCTCGAGGTTCGCGAGGATGCTGGTCAGCGGCGTGCGCAGCTCGTGTGACGCGTCGGCGACGAAGGCGCGCTGGCGATCGAGCGTGGCCTCCGACTCGGTGCGTGCGGCCCCGAGCTCGCGCAACATGTCCTCGAGCGTGAAGGCGAGCTCCGAGACCTCGTCGTTTGCGAGCGGCTTCGGCAGCCGGATGTCCGGGTCGCGCGTGCGCGCGACCTCGCGCGCAGCTCTCGTGAGCCCCGAGACGGGACGCATGGCCCGCCGCGCCACCAGCAGGCCGCCGAGGAAGGCGAGCGCCGTGCCGCCGAGCACGCCGAAGGCGAGGAACAGGCGCACGCGGTTGATCGTCGTCTGCACGCTTGCCTCGGTCTCCGCGTACTGGACCCAGCCGATCTCGCGCGCGACGGGGAGGGGGATGGGGTCGAAGGTGCCCTGGGTCTCCACGTCGGGAACGACCAGCTGCTCGGAGACGACGCGGAAGTCGCCCGCGTCCGTGACGCCGTCGATCGGCGGGCCGAGCTCCCGCAGACTCGTGGCGTAGACCAGGCGGCCGTTGACGTCCAGCACGCGCACGATCGCGCCGCTGGCGGCGAGGCCGCGCAGCTGGTCGCGGTCCTCCTGCGTGAGAACGAAGTCGCC
>CAVTZF010000032.1:0-127103 GCA_963739095.1 uncultured Thermoleophilaceae bacterium | reverse complement strand
GCGGGTGGTCAACCAGCAGGTCCCGAGCCCTTCAAGGACGTTGACCGCGGCACGCTGATGCGCCCGAACGCGCTCGAGTTCGCCCAGAGCGCCGCCCTGCTGCCGTTGCGCGTGCTCGGCCTGGCGCGCACCTTCGTGACCCAGGCGCGCAGCACCTCGCTGATCGATCTCGCGGTCGGGCTGGCGGAGGCCCTGCCGTCCGGCCTCTACGACGGCAGCGGCATCCAGGAATACCTGGACGCCGTGCTCTCCGACCCGGACCGCGTGAACGACTTCCGGCTGCTCCAGAACGAGCTCTTCCTCACCGCCACCGATCTCGACACCTGCGAGCGGATCATCCTGGGCGGCCAGGACTGGGACGACGTGCCGATCTCGCAGGCGGTCGCCGCCTCGACGGCGCTGCCGATGGTCTACAAGCCCGTCGAGATCAAGGGTCGCCATCTCGTCGACGGCGGCCTGCGCTCGACCACCAACGTCGACATCGCGGTCGAGGCCGGTGCCAAGTTCGTGGTCGTCGTCAACCCGCTCGTGCCGTACGTCAACGACTTCCAGAAGGTCATCCCGACGATGTGGGGCAGCCGCGTGCGGCGCGTCCGCGACATGGGCTTCCCCCAGGTGGGCTACCAGGCGTTCAAGCTGATCGCCCACCAGCGCCTGCACGAGGCGGTGGCGCGCTGGAAGGAGCGCTACCCGGGCGTCGACATCATCCTGATCGAGCCCGACCCGAACGACGAGCTGATGTTCGAGACGAACATCCTGAACTTCACGCGCAGGGTCGAGATCGCCCGCCACGGCTTCGAGTCGGTGACGCTCAGGCTCGCCTCGGACTACGACGAGATCAAGGCGATCTGCGCCAAGCACGGGATCGAGATCTCCGCGAACCGCGTCCGCAAGGTGGTCCGCAAGTTCGCCGAGGAGCGTGAGAAGTCGGCCGGCTGGCGGCGCATCCTCGAGCAGACGACTGGCGCGCTGCTGCGCCAGACCGATCAGGCGTGAAGTACGTCCTCTTCTACGAGTCCGCCCCGGACGTCCTCGAGAAGGCGCCCCTGCACCAGGCCGAGCACGGCCGCTACATGCGCGAGGTCCAGGCGCGCGGCGACCTCCTGATGACGGGGCCGTTCGGCAACCCGCAGGAAGAGGGCGCGATGTCGATCTTCACGAGCCGCGCCGCGGCCGAGGGGTGCGCGAAGGGCGACCCGTTCGTGCTGAACGGCGTTGTGGCGAGGTGGTACGTGCGGGACTGGGACGAGGGGCTGGATTAGGTAGTTGCCTCGGCGTGGTCGCCGGGCCGGTCGCGCGCTTGGGCTGGGGAAGGGGCTTGGCTCGGCTGGGCGTGATTTGCGCGAGCCTTACAGACTTAAGCACCTATTGGTCCCAAGTCAGGAATGTGGCTCCGCACCCCGTACGCCGGCCACTTCCGCCCCTTCCCCAGCCCTAGCCCGAATTCGAACCGCCGCTAACTCGCCGTCGCAACCTCGAGCGCACGCAGCAGCCGGTCCGTAGCCGTCGCGTCGCGGACCGTCGCGCGGATGTGGTCGTCAGCGCCGAGCGGGCCGCCGGCGGCCACGATCACGCCCTGGCGCCGCAGGCTGTGGGCGAGCTGGTTGCCGCTCATGCCGCGGGCGGCGAGCCAGACGAAGTTGGCCTGCGAGGGCGACACGTCGACGGGCAGCCGGGCCAGCCCGTCGAGCAGGCGCGCGCGCTCGCGCGAGACGGCCTGCCGGCGCCGGTCGATCTCCGCGTCGCCGCTGCGCAGCGCGTGCTCGACCGCCGCCTGGCTTAGCGCGTTCACGCCGAGCACCGGCGCGACCGCCGCCAGCAGCGAGGCGTCGCCCGACACGGCGTAGCCGACTCGCAGGCCCGATAGCCCATAGGCCTTCGAGAAGGTGCGCACGACCAGCAGCCGCGGGAACGCCTCGACCAGCCGCAGGCAGGCGTCGATGTCCTCCACGTCCTGAAAGTGGACGAGCGCCTCGTCGAGCAGTACGTGCACGTGCTCGGGCAGCGCGGACAGCAGCGCCCCCAGCTCCTCGGCGCGCAGGTGGTCGCCGGTCGGGTCGTTCGGGTTGCAGATGACGACCGCGCGCGTGCGCTCGCTCACCTCGTCGAGCAGGCTCGCGCGCTCGCAGGGGTGAGGGCGCGCGTACGCGTGCGCCGCCATCAGCGGGTAGAGCGGGTACGAGGGCCACGGCATCAGCAGCTCGTCGCCCTGCGAGAGCAGCGCCATCGCGGCCGACTGCAGCAGCTCCGCGGCGCCGTTGCCGAGCACGATCTTCTCGGGCGCGATCCCGTGGCGGTCGGCGAGCAGGCGCCGCACGCCCGACGCGTGCCGGTCGGGATATCCGTTCACGCGCCCGCGCGCGCGGGCGATCGCCGCGTTGACGATCTCCGAGTGCGGCATGTCCGGCCACTCGGTTCCGGAGATGTCGAGGTCCGGCACGCGCTCGAGTGCGAGCCGGCGTTCGCGGTGGCGCCGCTCGCGGCGCTCGCGGTTCAGGAGCTCCTCGTCGAGGTCGTCGAACTGCCGGTAGTAGTCCCGGAAGCCCACGGGGGCTCAGCTGCCGGGTGCCATGCTCGGACCAGGCCCCTGGATGAGCAGGAACCAGATCGCGAATACGACCACGGCGATCCCCACGCAGGAGGCGAAGATGCGCTCCAGTGCGCCGCGGTCCTGGCGGTGGCCGGCGGCCCGGCGGACGAGCTTCCAGGCGTGGTCCACCCGCTTGGCGGCCGCCATCGTCAGCAGCAGGGAGGCGAGGCAGCCGAGCATGATCGTCGCGATGCCGGCGGTGACGTAGCCGGTCAGGTAGTCGACCTGGGAGCCGATCCAGAGCCACGCCAGCGGCTGCGGCCCGAACAGCGACAGGCAGAGCACGAACTCGACGGCGAGCAGACCGGCGGCGAGCCACTCGTCCATGCGCCGGCGTCGCTCCGACGACGGCTCGACGTCGCGGTAACGCACGGGCGCGGTGCCCGGGCGGCGGCCGACGAAAAGGCCGCCCGTATCGGTTGGATCGTTGCTGGCCATGTTGCGCGCCCTCTCCCGGAGACTAGAGAGCGCTCTGCCTCAGCGCTGCCGGTCGTAGACCTCGTCGATCGCGCCGGCGAACTTGTCGTTCACGACGTTGCGCTTGACCTTGAGCGTCGGCGTCAGCTCGCCGGTCTCCTGGGAGAGGTCGTGGTCGAGGAGCTCGAAGCGCTTGATCTGCTCGACGGGCCCGACATGCGAGTTGACCTCGTCGACGACCTTCTGGATCTCGGCGAGCACCTTCTCATTCGTCCTCAGCGCCTCGATCGAGTCGTCCTCGAGCCCGAGCGACTGCGCCAGCGCGGGCGCCTCCTCGGGGTCGATCGTGAGCAGCGCGATCAGGTACGGGCGCCGGTCACCGACCACGACGGCGTGCGAGATCCAGCGGTTCTGCTTGAGCCCGTTCTCGAGGTTGGCCGGGGTGATGTTCTTGCCGCCCGCGGTGATGATGATGTCCTTCTTGCGGCCGGTGATGAACAGGAAGCCGTCCTCGAGGCGGCCGAGGTCGCCGGTGTGGAGCCACTCGCCCTCGAGCGCCTGGGCCGTCGCCTCTTCGTTCTTGTAGTAGCCCTGGAAGATGTTCGGGCCCTTGATCAGCACCTCGCCGTCGTCGGCGATCTTCACCTCGACGCCGTCCATCGGCTTGCCGACCGAGCCGAAGCGGAAGCCGTTCGCCTCCGGGCGGTTGACCGTCGCGCTCGTCGACGTCTCGGTCATCCCGTAGCCCTCCATCACCGGCACGCCGCAGGCGAAGAAGAACTCGAGGATCTCGGGAGCGATCGGGGCCGCGCCGGTCACGCACTCGCGGATCTTCTGCCCGAACAGGCCTCGGACGTTCTTGAAGAGCTTCTCCTCGGCCTGGTCGAAGCCGGCCTGCAGCTGAGGCGGCACCTCCTTGCCCTCGAGCTGCATCGTGCGCACCTTCACGCCCACCGCGACGGCCTGGCGCAGCTGCTCCTGGTCCTCCACGGAGCTCGTGGCGAGCGTGTAGATCTTCTCGAACATGCGCGGAACCGACGGGAAGTAGGTCGGCGAGAGCTGCGCGATGTCGGCGATGATCATCTTCGGATCGCGCGACCAGTAGGCGAGCGTCACGCCGAGGTCGAACGAGCCGAACTGGATCAGGATCGCGAAGGCGTGCGCGAGCGGCAGGAAGAGGTAGCTCACGTCGCCGCCCTCGAGGACGCTCTGCTTCACGACCGAGTCGGTGATCGCGCGGTAGTTCGCGTGCGTCAGCAGGCAGCCCTTGGGCGGGCCGGTCGTGCCCGACGTGTAGATGTACAGGCAGATGTCGTCAGGCGTGACGGCCTCGTAGCGCGCCTCCCACTCGGAGTCGTCGCGGCCACGGCCCCGCTCGCGCAGGTCGTCGAGCGAGATCGCGTCGTCTCCGAGATCGGCGCCGGAGGGATCCATGACGATGACGTGCTCGAGCTCCGGGCAGTCGGAGCGCACCGCGCGGATCTTGGCGAGCTGCTCGGCGTCCTCGACGAACACCGCGCGCGAGTCGGAGTGGGCGAGGACGTACTGGCACTCCGCGGGCGAGTTCGTCTGGTAGATCGTGACGAGCGCGCCGCCCGCGCTGAGGATGCCGAAGCAGGCGTGGCTCCACTCGGGACGCGTGTGGGCGAGGATCGAGACCTTGTCGCCCTGCTCGATGCCGAGGTCGACGAGCCCGAGCGCGACCTCCTTGACGGCCTCGCCGAGCTCGGCGTACGAGGTGTCGACCCACTCGTCGCCCACCTTGTAGCGCTGCGCGGGGCTGTCGGCGAACTTCTTGGCCGCCAGCGGCAGCAGGTCGGCGATCGTCTTGGATCCCGTGCCTGCGGCGACGTCCGCGCCCGCGGTGACTGCTTCCATCGTCTCTCCCTCTCGCGTCTCGAGTCCCGACCGCGCCGATTCTATGGGGAGAAACGCCGCGGGGCCACGACTGTGGCCCCGCGCCAGACTTTCAGGAGCGGGCCCGAGCCCGCGAGGTTGCTAGGCCTTCGCCAGCTGCCTCTTCTCCTGGGCTGTCCTCAGGCTGGTCGTGAAGAGAGTCTTGTCGATCCGACCCTGGAAGATCGGGACGCCCATTTCCATGCACTTAGCGATGACCTCGCGGCGGTGCATGCCCGCCTCTCGTCCGAGTTCGGTGGGCGTCAGGTGGATCGCCATGTACTGCTGCCTCCTCGTCGCGTTACGGGCGTATTAAGGAGAGTATCGGCTGCGTCGGTCGGCGCAAGCCGAAATTCAACCCAAGATGGACTCAAATCGGGTTCGGCGTGTCGACGAAACGATGCTCGACGCCGAAGCGCTCCTCGAGCAGCTCGCCGAGGCGGCGCACGCCCAAGGTCTCGGTCGCGTAGTGGCCGCACGCGACGAAGTGGATGCCGTTCTCGCGGGCGTCGGCCATCACGTGCTCGGCGGGCTCGCCGGTCACGAACGCGTCGAGTCCGAGGGCGATCGCCTCGCCCAAGATCGAGGCGGCGCCGCCCGAGATGATGCCGGCGCTCCGCACCAGTTCGGGCCCGCTGTCCCAGGCGAACGGCTCCTGGCCAAACGCGCTCTCACAGCGCCGGCGCAGCTCCTCGAAGGGCACGCCCTCGGCCGAGCGGCCCACGAAGCCGACCTTCCGCCCGCGGTACTCGCCGAAGGGCTCCGCAAGCTCCAGTCCGAGCTGGGCGCAGATGAGCGCGTTGTTGCCGACGTCGGGATGCGCGTCGAGCGGCAGGTGGTAGCCCGCGACCGAGATGTCGGCGTCGAACAGGATGCGCAGGCGCTCCTTCATCGCCATTCCGACGGTGCGGGGCAGGAAGTCCCAGAACAGGCCGTGATGGGCGACCACGAGGTCGGCACCCAGGGCTGCGGCCTGCTCGAAGAGCTCGCGGTGGGCGGACACGCCCGTCACGACCAGCTCGACCTGCTCGGAGCCCGGCACCTGCAGCCCGTTCGGGCCCAGGTCGTCGAACGAGCCGATGTCGAGCAGCTCGTCGAGGTAAGCGATGATCTCGTCGCGCGAGGCCACCCGCGGAAGCCTCCCAGAAGGCAGGGTGAGGAGCGGGTGACCCCCTCGGGGGGAGGGGGTAGGGCGATTTTCAAACCGTCGCGGCAGGGGTACATTCCGCGCACTCAAGGAGCGACTGCAGGGAAGCAGGGATGATCGCCACACGTACCGAGAGCACGGACTGCGAGCTCGTCGCGGCGACTCGCGACGGACACGACGCTGCCTTCGAGGAGCTGTACGCGCGCTATCGCCCGCGGATCGCCTCGTACGTGCGCGGCATGGTGCGCGACGACGGCCGCTCCGAGGACGTGACGCAGGAGGTCTTCCTGTCCGCCCTGCGCCGGCTGCGCGAAACGGCCACGGAAATCGACTTCAAGCCGTGGATCTACCGGATCGCGCGCAACCAGGCGATCGACCTCCACCGCCGCACGAGCCGCGCCGAGGAGATCTCGATGGACGCCGAGCGCGGTCTGCGGCCGTCCGATCACGCGCGGCTCGTCGATTCGGTCGCGCCGGACCGGGCGCTGGTGGCCAAGGAGCGGCTCGACCACCTCTGCGGCGCTTTTGACGAGCTCTCCGACGTCCAGGCGCGCGTGATCGTGATGCGCGAGCTCGAGGGGCGCTCCTACCGCGAGATCGCCGAGCAGCTCGACATCACGCGGGCGGCCGTCGAGAGCGCGTTGTTCCGTGCCCGGCGGCGGCTCGAGAGCGAGTACGCGCAGCTCTCCGAGGGGCGCCGCTGCGCGGGCATGCGCACGACGATCGCGCGGCTCGCCGAGGGCGTGGCAACGTCCGCGGACGAGGGCCGGCTCGCGCGCCACGCGCGCCGCTGCAGCCTCTGCCGGCGGCGCGCCCGCGAGATGGGTGTCGAGCCGCTCTCCACGCTCGCGCGCGTGCGCTCCAAGGTCGCGGCGCTGCTGCCGCTGCCGTGGCTTCAGGGTGGCGGCCCCTTCGCCGGCCTGCTCAGCGAGCGCGCAGCCGCCCTTGCGGCGATCGCGGCGATCGGCGCGGGTGGGGCGGCCGTGGGCGTCGAGAAGATCAGCGCCGGCAGCGACCGGCCCGCGCGCGGCGCCGACCGGGCCGTCGAGCGGCGCGCCGAGCCGCCCGCCAAGCGGGCGCCGCGGCGCTCGGCGCGACCGGTGCCCAGGCGGGCCGAGCCGAAGGCGGCACACCGGGCGCACCGTCAGCGCAGCAGCCGTGGCGAAGTCGCTCCGGCGGAGCGACTCGAGCCGCAGGCGCCGACGGCGCCCACCCAGCCGGCCGCCCCGGCCCAGCCTTCCAGTGGCGGCGCTCCCGACTCGTCGGCGCCCGCCCCGTCACCGGCCCCCGCCCCCAAGCTCCCGGAGGCACCGGCGCCGGTTCGCGAGGCCGTGGAGAGCCTGCCGCTGCCGGAGGTCCAGGTTCCCCAGGTGCAGCTGCCGGCACCGCCGCCCGGTTCGCCCGGCTCCGGGCTCGTGGACGGCGTGAACCGCACGCTGGACGGTGTGACAGGCACCGTCCAGGGCGCGCTTCCCTGACGGTCACGCGCGCGGGTAATCTGCCCGCCGATGGCCGCGAAACGCAGCCGGGCGGCGACGGAGGGCGACGAGTTCCTCGAGTCGCTCATGGACACGAGCCTCTACTCGATGGGCGCCTACTTCAGCGATCAGCACCCTGACCTCGTGGACGAGGTGATCGCGCAGAGCGAGGCGATCGAGGAGGCGGGCCTGCGCGGCTATGCCGACGAGCACGACATGACGATCGAGGCCTGCTTCGAGACGCTGCTCACCGGCCTCGCGGTGCGCTACTACAACGCGGTCGCCGCCTGAGATGCGGCGCACGGCCGAGGTGGCCGTAGTAGGGGCCGGGATCACCGGCCTCGCCACCGCGTACGAGCTCGTCCGCCGTGGCGTCGACGTGCGCGTCTTCGAGGCGGCTCGTCCCGGCGCCGGGCAGTCGGCCGGGCGCACGCGCATCTTCCGCCACGCTCACCGCCGGCTCGAGCTCGTCGAGCGCGCAGTCGAGTCGCGCGCCCTCTGGGAGCAGTGGGAGGCGGAGCTCGGCGCCAGGCTCCTCGGTCGCGAGGGAATGCTGCTCACGGGGCCTTCTGCGCCGGAGGTGGCGGCGCTGCTGGATGAGGCGGGCACGCCCTCACGGGTGCTGGACGAGCGTGAGCAGGCGGCGGCGCTGCCGATCCTGTCGCCGCCGGGCGGTCCCGCGGTCCTCGACGAGCTCGGCGGCTCGACCGACGTCGCCGCGGCGATCCGGCTGCTGACGGGCGCGCTGGGCGACCGGCTCGTGCTCGCCGAGGTCTTCGCCGTCGACCCGGGCGAGCCGGCGGTCGTCGAGACATCGGAGGGGATCTGGGAGGCAGGCCGGGCGGTGCTCTGCGCCGGCGCCGGGATCGGCTCGCTCGCACCCGAGCTCGGCATCCCCGTCGCGCTCTCCTGTCATGCGCGTGTGACCTTCCGCGCGCGCGACCCCGGGCTCGCCGGGCGGCTCGCTGCGCTTCAGGAGCAGAGCGGCGCCTACGGCGAGACCGTCTACGCGGCGGCCTTTCCGGACGAGCCCCTCTACGCGGTCGGGATCGCCGGCGAGGGGGCGGAGGTCCCGCTCGGCGCCCCCACCCGCCCACTGGTCGACCGGATCGGCGCCTACGTCCGCGAGGCGCTTCCCGGCCTCGACCCGGAGCCGGTCGGGGTGCGGCTGTGCGTGCCGACGGAGCTGCCGGACAGCCCCGACCGCTTCGAGGTGTGGACCAGCGGCTCGCTGCTCGCGCTCGCCGGCGACAACCTGTTCAAGTTCGCCCCCTGGCTCGGCCGCATGCTCGCCGCAGCCGCGTGCGGGGAGCGCGAGCCCGAGGGGCTGGTGCCGGCGCGGTGAACATGGACACCCCGGATATCCGCTACGCGCGCAGCGGCGACGTGAGCATCGGCTACCAGGTCGTGGGGAACGGTCCCGTCGACCTGCTCTTCGTCCCCTTCCTGATCAACCTGATCTGGGCCTGGGAGCAGCCGATCTTCGTCGACTTCGTCGACCGCATGAAAGCGTTCTCGCGCCTCATCCTGTTCGACAAGCGCGGCACCGGGCTGTCCGACCGGCCGCGCGACCTGCCCACGCTCGAGACGCGCATGGACGACATCCGCGCAGTAATGGATGACGTCGGGTCCGAGCGCGCCGCCCTGCTCGGCGCCGGCTCGCCCGGTGGCCAGCTCTCGGCACTCTTCGCGGCCACCTACCCCGAGCGTGTGGTTGCGCTCATCCTGCAGAACACATGGCCGCGCGTCGTCGAGGCGCCCGACTTCCCGGCCGGCGCGCCGGTCGAGGAGTGGCACCGGCGGGTGCGCGAGACGCGGCTCCGCTGGGGCGACCGCGAGTACCAGCGCAACGAGCTGCGCAGGTACTTCCCGACCCGCGCGGACGACCCGGAATTCGAGCAGTGGCACGTGATGCACGAGCGGCTCGCCGCGAGCCCGGGCTCCGCGGCCTGGTTCATGCGGGCGCTCATGGAGACAGACATCAGGGAGGTCCTGCCGACCATCTCGGTGCCGACCATGATCATGTTCAACGCGAGGTGGCGCGAGGGCTGCATCTACATGGCAGAGCGGATCCCGAACGCGAAGCTCCTCGAGCTCACCGCCCCAGACCTCAGCATCTACGGCGATGCTCAGGTCCCCGTCGCGGTGGAGCGCTTTCTCGCCGAGGGTCATGTCGATGTCGCGCCCGAGCGCGTCCTGACCACGGTGCTGTTCACGGACATCGTCGACTCGACCTCGCGCGCGGCTGAGCTGGGCGATGCCCGCTGGCGAGAGCTGCTCGAGGCACACAACGCGACCGTGCGGGCACAGCTCGCCCGCTACGGCGGCAACCTCGTGCGGACCACCGGCGACGGCGTTTGCGCGACGTTCGACGGCCCGGCACGGGCGATCACCTGCGCGCATGGGATGCGTAGGGCTGTGCGCGACCTAGGCCTCGACATCCGCGCGGGCATCCACACAGGCGAGGTCGAGCTCGTGGGCGGCCGCGTCGAGGGCATCGCGGTGCACATCGGCGCACGCATCGCCGCCGAGGCCAGGCCGCGGGAGGTGCTCGTCTCGAGCGTTGTGCGCGACCTTGCAGGCGGCTCCGGAATCGAGTTCGAGGAGCGCGGCGTCCACGAGCTCAAGGGTGTCCCCGGTGAGTGGCGGTTGTTTGCGACTCGACTCTCAGAGCGCGCCCGATTAGGGTAAGCACCCCATGGCGCTGTTCACCCAGGACACGAAGGTCAAGTCGCTGCGTCAGGCGCCCCTCTTCGAGGGTCTGTCGAAGAAGGAGCTGACGGAGCTGGCGCGCAGAAGCGAGGACATGGAACTCGATGCCGGGACGGTCCTCTGCCGCGAGGGCGACGTCGGGCAGGAGTTCTTCGTGATCCTCGAAGGCGAGGTCGACGTGAAGCGCAAGGGCAGGAAGCTCGGCACGCGCGGACCCGGCGACTTCATCGGCGAGATCGCGCTGCTCGAGGACATTCAGCGCACCGCCACGGTCACGGCGAAGACACCGCTGCACGTCTTCGTGCTCACCCGTCCCGCGTTTCAGCACCTGGTCAACGAGCACCCCGCCGTCGAGAGCAAGGTGATGCGGACGCTGGCGCGCCGCCTGGCGGCGATCTCGACCGACCCAGCGATTTCCTAGGCAGCGAGCCGGTCGCGCAACGCGCCGATGTCGGCGCTCGAGAGGCCGCCGCCCCGCAGCGTCGCCTCGAGGTCGTTCGCGCCGACCATCGAGACGATCAACTCGCGCGCGGAGGTCCCGCGTGCTGTCAGGAATTCGTCGAGCAGCGGGCCCTGGTCGGGCTCGCCGAGCGACTCGTAGCGCGACCGCAGCCGCGCCGCACTCAGCCCGTAGTCGGCGGCGATGTCCTCCGGTGCGACACCGGCGAGCGCGAGCAGCAGCATCGAGACCTGGCCGGTGCGGTCGCGTCCACTGACGCAGTGGACGAGCACCCCGCCCGGTTCTGCCCGCGCGACCGCGGCGAGCACCCGCGCGCTCCGCTCCGGAAAGCGCTCGAGGTGGGCCGGGTAATAGAGCGGCGTCGCGAACTGCGGACCGTGCATCCAGTCGTCCCAGAAGTCGCTGTTGTCGATGCCGTCCAGCGGGAGGTGGAGCGTCTCGATCCCCTCGGGTCGCTCCGAGTTATCGAGCTCGCGCTCGTCGTCGTTGCGCAGATCGATCACCGTGCACACGCCGTGCTCCTGCAACGCTGACCAGCCTGCGCTGGAGAGGCCGTCGATGTTGTCCGCCCGGATGACCGCGCCACGGCGCGTCTCCCCGCCGCCGGCGAGCGGGATGCCGCCGAGGTCCCGCGCGTTGAAGCAGCCGTCCCAGTCGAGATGGCGGCCGGCAGGGTTTTCGCCCGAGCGGGCGAACGAGCGAGACGTGCTGTTCATGGTCGTCGAGCACTTTAGGCCCGGCGCAGCGGCCGACGTCTACGCGCGCGTGCGCGAGGGCGGCCGCTCGCTTCCCGAGGGCCTGGGCTATGTCGACAGCTGGGTGCGGGCCGACCTGCGTGGCTGTTTCCAGCTGATGGAGTGCGACGACGCTGGTCTCCTGCAGGAGTGGATCGCCCAGTGGGGCGACCTCACCGACGTCGATGTCGTGCCCGTTACGACATCGACTGCGACGCAGGACCTGATGGCGCGCCGCGCGTGACCGCAGCCGTAAGCCGCGTGTCGTATGCAATTTAGGGTCACCAAACAGTCCAACCTTGGCGCCCGCAGCGCGTTGGTTGAGGTAGATGCGGGCGACGACGATCCGGTTCACCCCCGAGCTCTGGGCAGAGCTCGAGCGCGAGGCGACACGCGAAGGCGTGAGCGTCGCGCAGTACGTGCGCGATGCCGTGCTCTTCCGGCTCGCCTACTCGGCCGGCGCCCGCGACAAGGCCGCCGAACTTGAAGCTCCGGCCAAGCCGACGCGATAGCGCGACGCCAGTAGTCGGATAGGTCGTGTTCGGGGAGTCGAGGGACAGCGATGCGGTGCCGGTGGGTCGTATGCGGCCAGCTCGGTGGCGGCCGGCTGATGCTCAAGGGCGGAGGCCCACGGGTGACCTGGGCCCAGAACAGCGGCCGCTCCGCGGTGATGGCGGTCACGCGGATGCATCGGCTTCTGTTCTCCAGAGGCAAGCCGGCCACCGGCACGCTGCACGTGGCGGGCCACCGCGGCGGCGAGGAGCTGACGCTCAGGCTGAGCCGGCCGCGCTACAACGCCGCGCGCGGCACGGTGAGCTACGCGGTCAAGCGAATGAAGGGCCGCCTGCCCAGTCGCAAAGCCGGGGCGGCCGGGGCCCCGCGCATGTTCGGTGCCGCGTCGCTGTCGATCGTCGGCGCTCCGCAGACGACCGACGGCCCCTCGATACAACTCCAGATGAACACCTACGGCTGCCCGAATGATCCAGCCGGTCTCACGTGCTTCGGGACCGTCTCCGCGTCGGGCCTGGCGGGCGGCACCGAGGTCAACTCGTTCATCGACGGCATCTCACAGCCCATCAACACCTTTCCAACGGACCGGAACGGCAACCTGGATCCCACGCGGCTGGCGATGGTGTGCGGAAACGTGAGTGCCGCCAGCGTCAGCGGCCAGGCGCCCAACGGCACGACGGTCGCGGCCAGCGGGAACGCGCCGTGCTAGATGGGCCAACGGAGCCTTGTCCGCGCCGGGACCGTCAGACCAGCGACCATTCGCCGCAGCCGTACGCCAAGGCGTTGGCGTAATACAAGTCTGCGGCCCCCTCATTTCCCCCATCGTCGGCGATTTTGATCTGCGACCTCGCGATCGCAGGCCGCGAACGCGAGCCTCGGACGCGAGCCCAGCATCGAGCGCCTGCGCCGCGTCGAGGCGTCCGACAAGGGACTGACGCACTCCCGCCAGCCCGCCCCCCTGAACATGATCCTTTGCCACGAGGGCTTCGAGATCCAGTAGCCCTCCACGCCCAGCCCGGCCTGGCGCATCCAGTCAGGCCGGGCCTGCTTCGCCCCTAGCAGTCAGCCCCAGTGAGATGCGCCGGCAACCACGGCCCGATTGACCCCGTCTTGCGCGCAATCTAGGCTCGCCGCCATCTGTCCCACCTCGAAGGAGGCGCATCCATGGCCGGATCAGGCACTGTCGTTCTCGTCCACGGGGGTTTCGTCGACGGCTCCGGCTGGCAGCCGGTCTACCGCCTGCTGAAGAACGACGGCTACAGCGTCAGCGTCGTCCAGAACCCGACGCTGTCGCTCGAGGGTGACGCCGCCGCCACCAAGCGCATCATCGACGTGCAGGGCGAACCCGTCGTCCTCGTCGGCCACTCCTATGGCGGAGCAGTGATCACCGCGGCGGGCAACAATCCGAATGTGGCGGCGCTGGTGTACATCGCGGCGTTCGCGCCGGACACCGGCGAGTCCGTCAACACGCTGATCGCCGATCCGCCGCCGGGAGCGCCTGTGCCGCCGATCCTGCCGCCCCAGGAGGGTTTCCTGTTCCTCGACCGGGACAAGTTCCATGCATCGTTCGCGGCCGACATCCCGGCCGAGCTGGCCGAGTTCCAGGCCGACTCACAGGTGCCGTGGGGCGTCGACGCTCTGGGTGGCACGATCAGCGAGGCGGCGTGGCGCAGCAAGCCGAGCTGGTACCTCGTCGCAACCGACGACCGGATGATCCCGCCGCCGGCTCAGCGCTTGATGGCGGAGCGGGCGGGTGCGACCGTGGTCGAGGTTGCGGGCAGCCACTCGATCTTCCTGTCGCAACCGGCAGCAGTGGTTGAGCTGATCGAACAGGCTGCGTCCGAGGCGCTGCCGGACACGCGCTGAGTCGAGCCCGGCCGAAGGTCGCCGGCAAGTACGCCTCTCTGCAGGGCGGGCGTGAAATCGGGCTGACTGGTTCAGGTCCGCACTAGTCCAGGTTTCGCCGTCCGTCCCGCCACTCGTCATCCCACTCGCCGCCTGGCGTAGGCGCTTGTCACGCATGTGACCAACCTGCGTGGTGGGTCCGGGGTCATACCCGCCGACAAGCAACCCACCCCAAGAAAGGGGAAGCATCATGCGCAGCAACAAGCTGGTTGGCACACTCGCGGTGATCGCGGCGACGGCGATGGTCCCGGCGACGGCGTTCGCCATTCCCGACCCGGGCGTCGAGCTGGATCCCGAGATCGAGCTCCCGGGCGGGCCGATCGCGGTCCCGGTCGAGTTCTGCAACGACCTCGTGGTCACGATCCCCGGGACCGACGCGTCCGAGGTCCTCGTCGGCAACGCAGGTGTTGCCGACGTGATCAAGGGCAAGGCCGGCAATGACCTGATCATCGGCCTGAGCGGCGAGGACACGATCTGCGCCGACGAGGACGAGGACGTGGTCCTCGGCGGCGGCGACAAGGACACGATCTTCGGCGGCGATGACAACGACGTCGTGCGCGCCGGTCGCGGCGACGACATCGTCCACGGTGGGCTCGGCGACGACGTCGTGCGCGGCGGTGGCGGCGACGACATCGCGCTGCACGGCGACAACGACGAGGACCGCGTCTACGGCGGCCCCGGCCAGAACGACCTGTTCGGCGGCGACGAGGCAGACGTCCTCATCGGCGGCTCGGGCAGGGACCTGCTGCACGGCGGCCAGGAGGTGGACCAGCTCGCCGGGCGCGGCGGGAACGATTCGCTGTTCGGGGACGAGGACAACGATCGCCTCGAGGCCGGCAGGGGCGACGACCTGAGCCTGCGCGGCGGCGAGGGTGACGACCTCCTCGACGGCGGGCCCGGCTTCGACGCCGAGTGCCTGGGCGCGAACGACCCCGACCTCGACGCGCCGGACGTCGACACGATCCAGCGCTGCGAGTAGGCGTCACGGCCGCCGCCGCGCAACGCGGCGGCGGCCAAACGGCCAGGAAAGCCTCGCTCAGCAGGTCCACCTCGGCGGACCAAGCCGCAAAGAGCGGGGAGACTCTCGGTTCGGCTCGAAGAACCCCTTGAACGGCCTAGAGCGGTGGCATAGCGTGAGTCACGTCACAAGCGGCATCTCCGATGGCCGCGACCTGAGATTTTCCGGCGCGGAGCCGTCCTCTTGGGGGCGGCTCTCGCTGTTCTCGGGCCGCACTCGCAGAGGGGGCCAGCCTGAGGGCGAGGGGGGCCACGTCCAGCGCGGCCCCCTCTGCGCCGCCTTAGGCGCAGGGGCTACGGCCGCTCGGGTTCGAGCAGGAAGACCAGCACGGACGAGTTCGCCCCAGCGTTGTGGTCGCCGAGCATGGCGAGGACCTTCCTGCCGAGGACCTCTTCGGTCGTTGCGCAGAATTCGTCGGTGGCCAGCTGGCGTATCCGGCGACGCAGCAGTTCCACCGACTCCACTTCCCCTTCGGCAACGAGCGACTGCTCAACTTCGGTTTGCACGTCGCCGAGCACGACCACCGCGAAGTCGGTTCCGATGTGCGCCTTTGCCAGGGTCGGGCCGCGCCCGAACCGGTCGCGGTAGCGCTGGACAATTGCTGTGGCGAGTCGCCCGTTGGCCTCGGTCATGCGCAGCCCGATGCGTAGTCCATGGGTCCCCCCAGCGCAAGGCTAATACGAGGATGGCCCAAACGCACCGCATTCGGAAGCGGTGGCGGTGCGTTTGCCCGGTCGGGTCTCCGGGCACGGGCGGACACCAGGACGGGCATTAAGCGTGCCTTGTTCCCCTCTAACGGACTATCCGCCCCGGGCTCTAGAGGGTTCCCCCGCTCGGGGCGGATAAGAGGGTTCCTGACCCAGCTCTTTGGCGCCGAGAAGCTGCCGCGGGTCGAACGCGTCAGGCCCGCCCGCGGCTCTGCGGGGGCGCGTCGGCGCTCAGGGAATAGGCGTTCGGGACCGCGAGCCTGAGGACTGGTTGGCCGGGACACACGCTCGAGCCGCTCTGCAAGTTTCCGCGCAGCGGGCAGAGACTGCTCGCCAAGCGATGCACTTCGGGCTATAAGGCAGCCGACGAGCCGATTTCTAGCCACGAGCTATGAAGGGAGCGCGAGGATGCGAGCCAGGTTAAGGGGAAGAGGTAGCGTGCTCCTGGCCGCTGTGCTCGCGGCGTGTGGACTGGGATCGGCCGGCGCGGGCGCGGCGTCGGCCGCACAGGGCTACAAGCTGGCCTTCGCGTCCACAGTCGTGGCCGCTTCGGACGGTGGCCCGCTGATCATCCAGGGTCACCGCTCGAGCACCGACGAGCCGATGATGGCCGACCAAATCGTCGAGTACTACCCAAACAGCAGCACGACTCGTGCGAACATGGGACAGCTCCTATACGAGGAATACCCGGGGTCGGTGAGCCACCGGCACTGGCACTACAAGGGCTTCGTCCGCTACCAGCTCCGCGCCACGTCGGACCTGTCGCTCGTTCGCCCGGACAACAAGGCAGGCTTCTGTTTGTCTGACCCGGTATACGCGCTGGACTTCTGCGGCTCCATGAAGCCGGAGGCGCTCACCGTCAAAGAGGGTCTTGGCCGGGACACGAGCGACTACTACAACCCGAACCTCGAGGGGCAGTGGATCGACGTTGCCGACGTGCCGCCGGGCGATTACTGGCTCGTCCACTGGGTGAACTCCGCCAAGGAGATCTGCGAGAGCGACTACAAGAACAACACCGCGGCGGTCAGGATCGCGCTGTGGCCTAACGGTTACGGCGTGGCTCCGTATTTCACAGTGGGGGAGGAACGTGAGCCGTTCGAACCGCTCTACAGCGACACGGGTCCACCTGACGACGCCTGCGTCCTTGACCCGAACCCGGGCTGGGGCCCGCCCGACCTGGTGCAGAAGAAGCCCACCGAACTCGCCATTACTCCGGTCGGAGGCGAGGGCGGGCAAGTCCCGCCGGGGAGCACACCGCCGAGACCCTCCCCGACGGGCTCGGTCCCCGCAGTGGCCTCCGCACCGACGCTCCGTGAGGCTCTCGCGCGACGCTACGTGGTCAGGGCACTGACCCAGCGATTCCACGGGCGCCCCAGGCAAGTTCGCCAGGCATGCCGAAGGGTAAGCCGGACGAGCGTCCTGTGCCGCGTTCGCTGGCATGACCGGCGCTATCGGTACCGCGGCGGAGTCCGGATCTTCACCGCCCGCACGCGAACCGGCTTCGAGCGACGCTTCAACCTACGGGTGCTGCGCACCGACAGGCGCTGCGCACGCGAACGCCGCCGCGGCTGCTCGGGGACACTCGAGGCGAAGAACGTGCGGTTCCGAAGCACGGCGACCCGCTCGAAACCCTGATCCGGGATCGTGAAGATTGACGGTGCTGACCGGGTGCCCGTAACGCCACCGTGCCATCGGGGAGGGATCCAACTGCTGTCGGCGTACGAGGGGATATGACGATTTCCCTGCCAGAGCAGTCGCCGCAGCAGAGAAGGACCGCTCGTATCGCCGGCTGGCTCATGGCATTGACGTTTCTCACGTCCATCCCCGCCGCGCTCATTCTCTACGACCCGGTGCTCAACGACACCGACTACATCCTCGGCGCCGGCGACGACACCCGCGTCACGCTGGGCGCCCTCCTCGAGATCTTCCTGATGATCGGCAACGTCGGCACGGCGGTCGTGATGTTTCCGATCCTCAGGCGATACAGCGAAACCCTCTCGCTTAGCTACGTCGCCTCGCGCACAATCGAGGCGACGATCATCGGGGTCGGCGCGATCAGCCTGCTCTCCGTCGTCACCCTGCGCGACGACCTGGCCGCGTCCATCGGCGCGGACGGAACCTCGCTCGACATCGCGGGGCGGACCCTGGTCGCGATCCACGACTGGACGTTCCTGCTCGGGCCGGGATTCTGCGTCGGCGTCAACGGCATCCTGCTCGGCTGGCTGATGTACCGCACTGGATTGATGCCGCCACGGCTGGCGATGCTGGGCGTCATCGGCGGTCCGCTGATCTTCGTGTCGTCGATTGCGGTCCTGTTCGGCGCCTACGAGCAGGACGGCCTGCACGCCCTCTTCTCGGTGCCCGAGGCCGCCTTCGAGGCCGCGTTTGCGATCTATCTGATCGTCAAGGGCTTCAGGCCCTCGCCGATCCTCGACGACGCTCGGTATGCCGGAGGCGACGGGGGCTCCCTGCGCCCTGCGGCGGCTGCGCCGTAGATCGCGGAGGCTCGCTGGCGACCCTCCCCCCGCCGTCGGCGCGGGATACTGGGTGAAGCGATGTCGCAGAAGAACGTGGAGACACTCAAGCGCGAGCTACAGGCCCACGGCCGATCCCAAGCGGGAGCAGCGATGTCGGACGACAGTTTGGAGGTCGTGCGTAAAGCGTGGGACGCGTGGGAGCGCGGAGACATGCAGGCCGTGTTCGACTTCTATGACCCTGCCATTGAGTGGGACATGTCCGAGTCAGAGATCCCAGACATGGGCGTCTTTCGAGGACACGAGGGGGTGCGGCAATTCTTCCGCGAGTGGATGGCACCCTTCCACGACTACTACGCGCATGCGGAGGACTTCAGGCTCGGCAGCGAAGGCGTGCTCGTACGATTGAGGCAGGGGGGGCGCGGGAAGGAAAGCGGCGCTGACGTGGAGATGCCTCCCTTGTGGCAGCTCTACAGACTCCGGGCTGGTCGCGTCGTGCGTGTCGAGATCTACCGCGACGAGCACCGCGCCTTCGAAGCCGTGGGGCTGCCGGAGTAGCTCAACCAACCCGTCTCCTCTGGTCGAAGCGGCAGAACCGCCCCGCGACGGACGCCTGACCGCCCCCAACGTCGACTCATAAGCGGCCGCGCAGCATCCACCGGAAGGGCTGAGCGTGGAGCGCGATCGCGCGATAGCGGGACGGGATCGAGGGAGGCGTGACCGTGGCTGATCATTCGACGCGAGATGAGCGGAACGAACGGAGGCGGAGGCATGCAAATTCACCGAGCGGCTTTGGTGGTCGCCGTCCTTGCGTCGTTGATCCTCACGTTGGCGGGGCCCGCGCAGGCGAAGCGGATGGTCGGCACGAAGGGGTCTGACAGGATCGTGGGCACCGCGAAGGCAGACGTCATCAAAGCTCGCGGCGGCAACGACCGAGTCAAGGGCGGTCGTGGCAAGGACCGACTCTTGGGAGGGCGCGGCGCCGACCGCTTGAACGCCGTCGATGGCCTGCGGGACCGTCTCGTCAGAGGCGGACCGGGCAAGGACGTCTGCAGGGTCGACCCGACCGATCGCGCCAACACCAAGGGCTGCGAGACCGTGAAGATCGCGAGTGGCCGCGGTCCCGGCGCTGGCGGCGGTCCCGGCAGCGGCGGTCCCGGCGCCCCCGGACCCGTTGCCCCCGGACCCGGCGCCGGCGGTCCCGGCGGCGCCCTGATCTGCGCCACCCCCCCGGAGGACGCCAGGTTTGCAGCCAGCGGCCGGGCGCGGGCTGCGCAGGAGGAAGAGCCGCCGACCTTCAGCGATCCGTTCTACGCGATCACGATCTCCATCAACGCTTCGGCGGATGGGTTGACCGGCGATGAGCTCCCCATCTCGATCGAGGAGGTGTGCGACGTCCCCGAGGGGCTGGCGAGCGAGGCCGCCCAGCTCATCGGCGGCGACGGAGTCGCGCTCATCAGCGCCGCGACAACGGTGTTCGACGCCGGAGGCCAGCAGCTGACCGGCGACGCGGCTACGACCGCGTTGGCAGGCGCTGACAGCGTTTCGCTCAAGGTCCAGCTCGCGCGTCCTGCCGCGTGGCGGCTGGACGAGGACGGGCAGCCGGTGCCCACCTTCGCAATCAGCCGAGCCGACATAACGGACTGACCAAGCCCAGGCCGCGAAGCCCGATGGCCGGATCGGACGCTGGTTGTTCGCATGTGACCAACCTGCGCGGCGGGTCCGGGGTCATACCCCCGACAGCGCCACCAGCTCCTTGTGGCCGTAGACGGCCAGCAGCTTGTCGACCTGGCCCTCGGACCAGCCCATCTGCGTGGCGATGGCGCGGGTGGATAGCCCCAGCCCGTAGAGGCGGTGGACGGCCAGGTGCTTGGTCACGACGTAGAAGGCGAAATCGAGGCCGGCCTTCGCCCTGACCTGCGCCCAGTAGCCGGTGAGGGTCGGCTGCGAGAGCCGCGTGCCGGTCTTCGACGCGAACACGAGGTCCCAGTGCCTCGTCGGCTGCCTGAGCAGCACGTCCCTCGCCGGGGGTGGCAGCGCGATAACCCTCTCGCGGTTCGACTTCGGCAGATCCAACTGACCGCGGTACAGGCGACGCCGCACGTGGATGCGGTGCGCGGCGAGGTCGATGTCGCCCCACTGGAGCGCGAACAACTCGCCCGGGCGCATGCCGGTGTAGGCGCCCACGATCATCAGCGCCCGCATCTGCGGCCCGTAGTCGCCAAGTACGGAGCAGGCGTCGAGCACCCGGTCGAACTCGTCCGGCGTCGGCGGGGCGGGGGCATCGTCATCGCGGCCCCCCTCTGCGTTGCCAGCGTCGGCCGCCCGCGAGAGGTTCAGGACCGCATTCGGAAGCGCCACCGGTCGTTTCGACGGTCAGCCGCGGGGAACGGGGGCGAGCATGAGCGACGTTCACGTAGTGCCAAGCGGACAAGGTTGGGCGCTCGAGGTCGACGGCCAGAAGCGCGGCACCTACGACACCCAGGAGGAAGCGATCATCCGGGGACGAGGTGTGGCTAACGGCGAGGGCGGCGAGCTGGTCATCCACGGCGAAGACGGCTCGATACGCCAGAAGGACTCGCACGGCAACGACCCCCGCGAGATCCCGGGCTAGCGGCAACCCGCCCGCTAAGCGGCTGTCACTGGCTTCAGATAGGAGACTTCGGTCGCAAGACGTCGTTTCATCGGGGCGGAGGCGTTTCGACCTTCGGGCGGACTTAAAAGAGATCACCGACGACGTTCCCCCCATTGGCCAGATGCACTTCGCTGGGAAGGCTGCAAATTCCGTTGGGTCTCGGCGTCTAGCCGGGAGTGCGCTCCTGCGAGCCGGGAAACGGGTGCCTAAGCGCCCCATGCCAGCGATCGCACACATGATCTGTCAAAGCTGCGGCGCTCAGAGCGAAAGCTTGGCCTCCCGCAATACGTCTTCTGCAACTCACTGTCGCTGCGGAGGTACTCGCCAGGTCGTCCGGGTCGCTCGGCGTCCATGGGGCACAGCCTCGGCGTCTCCGGAAGAACTGGAGCGCAGCTTCCAGGAGCGGGCAGACGATGAGACGTTGACGCCCCAAGCTCATCTCGAGTAGCTGTGCGCTGCACGAGTAGGCGCCGAAGCAGCCCCTTCAGCCCTCGATGCGAGGTGTGCGCCGGTTTGGTTTGGGTGGGGTGCCGAAGGTGCGTAGGACGTGTTCGAGGGTTGAGGCGATCAGTTCGTGGGTCTGTTCGCGGGTGGCTTCGCCTTGTAGCCAGCGGCGTGTGGCGGCGCGGTTGAGTCCGGTCCAGCATTCGAGCGCGTAGCGCAGCCGTGGTGAGTCGTCGGCGATGTCGGCGTGGTGGGCGGCGAGTAGCGCGACGGCGCGGCTGACGAGGTCGGTGACGACGCGCCTGATGTCGGGGTCGGCGATGTCTTCGCCGCGGCCGAGCGTGGCGAGCCAGACCGTGCGGTTCTGCTCGGTCCAGTCGAGCCAGCGCGACACGGTATCCGCGAGGCGGGCGCGGGCGCTGCGGCCGACGGGCGGCGGTATTTGTTCCTCGCGCTGGGCGCCGATCCGCTCGAGCAGCGCGATGTAGACCTCTTTGCGGCCGCCGAAGTAGTGGTGCACGAGCCCCCTGGTGACGCCGGCGGAGTTCGCGATGTCCTCGACCGAGACCTCGTCGTAGCCGCGCTCGGCGAACAGCTCGTTGGCCGCGTCGAGGATCTCGTCGCTCCGCTGGGCGGGAGCGTGGCGGCTGTACTTCGGCGTCGTGCTCATAAAACGATTCTAAATGTTGTTGGCGATCTGTCAAGAACCGTATTAGCATGGCGTCAACAACGTCGTTTCTTTCCAAGGAGACATGCATGAAGAAGTTCCTTATCACCGGCATGGCGCTCGCCATGCTCGCCGTTCCGGCCGTCGCTTCGGCGGACGTGGAGCGTTATCAGGAGCACACCGCGACGTTCACGGTCAAGCAGCCCAAGGACGCGACGGGTCAGTTCGGCAACGTGTGGCGGCACGAGTTCAAGGTCACGGTCAACCCGTGCGACAGCACGTTCACCGGCACCGCCCCGACGTATGACAACGGTGCCACGTCGCCTACGTGGACCGAGAACGTCACCGGCACGTTCGGTAACGGCACCGTCAGCTTCGACACCGTCCCATCGGCGGCGGCGCGACGTTCAAGGTGACGAATGCGCCGATGGACAACACCACGGTGCATGACGTCGAGACGACGTGGACGGCCAACGAGATCGAGTTCCGGATCTCGCCGAAGACGACCACCAACACGAGCAACTACAAGAACCACGGCCAGTACGTCAAGGCCATGGGCGGCGGCGACGATGCGGCTCACTCGTGCATCGGGATGCCGATCAACTCCAACCAGAGCAAGTAGTAAGCCGACCAAGGCCGGCTGATTGACGGGAGCGACCAGGGAGACCTGGTCGTTGCCGCCAGTCGACCGACTGTGTCAACCAACGAAGCGAAGAAGACGATGGAGCCGAACAAGCCGCAGCAGAAGATGCTCGCCAAGCTCGAGGAGATCGGTGAGCTCGAGGACGTGAGCGTGCGCGGCGATGTCGTCCTGCGACTGGCGGACATGCGCCTGCGCATCGAGGAAACCGGACGCCTGCGCTACTACGACGCTGAGTCGTCCGACACGAAGGCGGGAGCCTACGTTGGCCTGATTCGGCTGCGCGAGCGCGTGGCCGGAGGCGGCTGATTGACGGGAGCGACCGTGGAAGCGCGGTCGCTGCCGCCAGACTGCCCGGGACGAAAATCGGAGCACAGGTGCGAGCCATGGCACTCTGTGGTCGGTGTTCGCCGCTGTGCGCCGCTATTCGCGGTCCTGCCGGGAGTCGGGCTGACTGGATTTGAACCAGCGACCTCTCCGACCCGAACGGAGCGCGCTACCAAGCTGCGCTACAGCCCGAGGGGCCTAGCCTAGCGCCCCTCGGCGGGCGCCGGCCGGCCATTGCCATACTGCGGTTGCGTGAGGCTTCGCCGGTACCCAGTTGCGGCGCTCTTGTGCGTGCTTGGCGTGCTCGCGGCGTGCTCGGACGACGATCAGGCCGCCGAGCGATCGGCGATGACCAGGTCCGCCTCGACGGAGATGCCGGCCGCGGGCGGCGGTGGTGACGAGGCCGGGGCGAGCGCGCGGCCCGTGCGGCTGCTCCGTCTCGGCAACTTCGACGAGCCGACCTACCTGGCGGCCCCGCGCGGCGACTCGCGCCGCTTCGTGGTCGAGCGCGGCGGCCGGATCCTCGTCGTCAAGGGCGGGCGTACGCTCGCGCAGCCCTTCCTCGACATCTCCGGGCTGGTGACCACAGGCGGCGAGAGCGGCCTGCTGTCGATGGCTTTTGCGCCCGACTATCGGAGCAGCGGGCTCTTCTACGTCTACTACACGGACCAGCAGGGCTACCCGACAATCGCGCAGTACCGGCGTTCCGAGGGCAATCCGGACCAGGCCGACCCGAACTCGCGGCGCACGACGATGCGCGTGCCCCACCACCGCTTCAACCACAAGGGCGGTCAGATCCAGTTCGGCCCGGACGGCCGGCTCTACGCGGCCTTCGGCGACGGCGGGGGCGGCGGCGACCCTGACGAGAACGCCCAGAACCTCAGCCGCATCCTCGGCAAGATGGTCCGCATCGCGCCGCTGGAGGGCGGCGGCTACACGGTGCCGGACGACAACCCGTTCGTGAATCGCTCGGGTGCGCGCGGCGAGATCTACGCCTACGGGCTGCGCAACCCATACCGCTTCTCCTTCGACCGCCGCACGGGCGACCTGACGATCGGCGACGTCGGCCAGGACGCGGTCGAGGAGATCGACTACGTGCCGGGCCGCTCCGGGCGGCCGCCGCGCGGCGGCTACAACTTCGGCTGGGACGTCTTCGAGGGTCGCGACCGCTACGAGAGCGGCACCGCGCGAGGCCACGTGCCGCCCGTTATCGCGCACTCCCAGGACGACGGCTTCTGCTCGATCATCGGCGGCTACGTCATCCGCGACCGCGCGCTCGGCCGTGGCTGGAACGGGCGCTACGTCTACGGCGACTACTGCAACGCCAGGGTGCGCCTTGCCCGGCTGCGGCGCGGCAGCGCCCCGTCGCGCGGCACCGCCCTGCGCGTGCCCGGGCTCGTCTCGTTCGGGGAGGACGGAAGCGGCCGCATCTACGCCGTCTCGCTGAACGGGCCGGTGTACCGCATCGGCCGCCGCTGAGACTGGATCGCTCCGGCGCCGGCCGAGCCGGCGCCCTCGCCCTGAGACTGGATCGCTCCGGCGCCGGCCGAGCCGGCGCCCTCGCCAATACGCCGCGTGCGACACTCCGGCGACCCGGAACGAGGAGAGGCCGCATGTACTTCGAGGGGGTCATCCCCGCGCTCGTGACTCCGTTCGGCGAGGACGACGCCGTCGACGCCGGCGCGCTCGCCAGGCACGCCGAGTGGTTGCTCGACAACGGCGCGACCGGGCTCGTCGGCACGGGCACGATGGGCGAAGCGCAGAGCATGAGCGCCGCCGAGCGGCGGCTCGTGATCGAGACGCTCGTCGAGGCGGCCGACGGGCGCGTGACAGTCACGGCCGGGGCCTCGAGTGAGACGCCGGCGAGCTCACTCGCCTTCGCTTCCGACGCGGCGGCCGCCGGCGCCGGTGCGCTCATGCTGCTGCCGCCGCTCGGCTATCACGGCGACGAGCGCGAGATCGAGGCCTTCTATCGCACCGTCGCGGAGGCGAGCGGCCTGCCGATCATGGCGTACAACAACCCGAAGGCGAGCGGCACCGACATGCGGCCCGGCCTGGTCGCCCGGCTGGCGGAGCTGGCCGGCGTCGTCGCGGTCAAGGAATGCTCCGGCGACGCCCGCCGGATCGCGGAGATCCTGAACGCGACCGACGACTTCGAGGTGCTCGTCGGCGGCGACGACTGGGCGCTCGAGGGGTTCGCCGCCGGGGCCAGCGGCTGGATCTCGGGCGTCGCGAACGTCGCGCCGCGCGAGTGCGCCGACCTTCATCGGCTCTGCTCCGAGGGCAGCCTCGAGGCTGCGCGCGAGCTGCACGGACGCCTGCTGCCGCTCGGCCGGCTCGACATGAAGCCCAAGCTCGTCCAGTACTTCAAGGCGGCGATGGACATCGTCGGCCGCGAGGGCGGGCCGTCACGGCCGCCGCGGCTCGAGCTGACGGCTGAGGAGCGGCGCGAGGTCGAGGAGGCGGTCCGGGCGCTCGGCGCCGGGGTGGCCGGATGAGGGCAGGCCGGGTCTTCGCGGCCGTCGACTCCCACACCGAGGGGATGCCGACGCGCGTGATCACGGGCGGCGTCGGCCCGATCCCCGGCGCGTCGATGCTCGACCGCAAGCTCCACTTCGAGGAGCACATGGACGACCTGCGCCTGCTGCTCATGCGCGAGCCGCGCGGGCACGGGGCGATGTCGGGCGCGATCCTCCAGCCGCCGCTCCGGGACGACGCCGACTGGGGCGTCGTCTTCATCGAGGTGTCCGGCTGCCTGCCGATGTGCGGGCACGGCACGATCGGGGTCGCGACGGTGCTCGTCGAGACAGGCATGGTCGAGGTGAGCGAGCCCGAGACGCTCGTGCGGCTCGACACGCCCGCCGGCCTCGTCGAGGCGCGCGTCGCAGTCGAGGGTGGCCGGGCCCGCTCGGTCAGCCTGCGCAATGTCCCCTCGTTCCTGCTCGCGCGCGACCGCAGCGTGGCGGTAAACGGTGACAGCCTGACCTACGACATGGCCTTCGGCGGCAACTTCTATGCGCTGCTGCCGGCCGCGGACGCCGGGCTCGAGGTAGACCCGGCGCGCGCGCCCGAGTTGATCGAGCGCGGGCTCGAGATCATGGCGGCGATCAACGAGAGCGAGCGGCCCGTGCATCCGGAGGACGAGCGCATCGCGGGCTGCCGGCATGTCGTCTTCACGGCGCCCGGCGAGGACGGGCCGCGCTCGCAGCGGAGCGCCACCTCGATCCACCCGGGCTGGCTCGACCGCTCCCCCTGCGGCACCGGCACCTCCGCCAAGCTCGCCCAGCTGCACGCGCGCGGTGAGCTGCGCGTGGGCGAGGAGTTCGTGAACCGCTCCGTGATCGGCACGCGCTTCGGTGCCCGGATCGTCGGAACAACCGCGGTCGGCGGGCTGCCCGCCGTCGTCCCCGAGATCAGCGGGCGCGCCTGGATCACCGGGATGAGCCAGTACATGCTCGACCCCGAGGATCCGTTCCCGGCCGGATTCGCACTCTGAGCAAGACCGAGGTCGCGATCGTCGGAGCGGGGATCGTCGGCTGCGCGACCGCGTACGAGCTCGCGCGCCGGGACGTGAGCGTCCATCTCATCGATCGCGGCGAGGTCTCCGGCGGGACGACCGGCCTTGGCGAGGGCAACGTGCTCTGCTGCGACAAGCGCCCCGGGCCGGAGCTCGGTCTCGCGCAGCTCGGGCTGGCGCTCTATGACGAGCTCGAGGAGCTGCTCGGCGCCGAGGCCGGAATCAGGCGCAAGGGTGCGCTCGTCGTGCACAGCGGGGCCGCCTCGTGGGACGCCGAGCCGGCTCGCATCGCGGCGCTGCAGGCGACCGGGGTCGAGTGCGAGCTGCTCGACCCCGCTCAGGTCCAGGCGGCCGAGCCCGAGCTGAGCGGCGAGCTGCTCGGCTGCTCGTCCTTCCCGCGCGACCTCCAGTGCGCGCCGCGCGAGATCGCCCGCGCGCTGGCGCGCGAGGCCGAGCGGCTCGGCGCGCGGGTCGAGACGGCGGCGCGCGGCCGATTCGATCGGCGTGGCGGGTGGGCGCGTGACGGGTGTGGCCGGGATCGCCGCCGACGCCGTGGTGCTGGCCGCGGGGGCGTGGAGCGCGCCGCTCGCGCGCAGCGCCGGCCTCGAGCTGCCGCTCGAGCCGCGCAAGGGCCAGCTCGTCCGGCTCGAGCGGCGCCCTGACTTCCTGGAGCACAAGGTGATCGACGGCTCCTACATGGCCGCCGTCGAGAGCGAGGACGCCGGGCTCGCGGTCAGCACGGTCGTCGAGACCACGCTCGGCGGTCACGTGCTCGTCGGCTCGAGCCGCGAGCGACGCGGCTTCGACGTGTCGGTCGACCCGGCCGTGAGCGAGGCGCTGCTCGACAGCGCGGCGCGCATCGCTCCGGGGATCCGCGCGCTCGCGCTGGACGGCCAGTGGGCGGGCCTGCGGCCCTGGCTCCCCGGGGGCCTGCCCGCGATCGGGCGGTCGGCGGCTGCCGACGGGCTCTGGGTCGCGACCGGCCACGAGGGCGCGGGCGTGGCCCACGGGCCGATCACGGGCCGGCTCGTCGCCCAGGCTCTCTGCGGCGAGCCGACGGCGCTCGACCTGGCGCCGTTCAGCCCGGACCGGTTCGGCTCTCGGCGAGGGTCTTGAGGCCAGCCCCGTACTGCTCGGAAGCTCTCGCGCATCTCGAAGCGTCGAGGTGACCTTCAGACCCGCCGCCGCCGGCACGGAGGTCGCGATCGTGCACCGCGGCTGGGAGCGGCTCGGCGCGGCCGCCGAGGAGCGCCGCGAGCGCAACCGCCGCGGCTGGGCGGGCTTGCTCGAGCCCTATCGCAGGGCGGCCTCAGCCGCCTAGGTTGATCCAGACCGTCTTGTTCTCGAGGTAGGCCTCGAGCCCCTCGCGGCCGTGCTCACGCCCCACGCCGGAGGCCTTGAAGCCGCCGAACGGCGCCGACGGGTCGCCGGCGCTCCAGGTGTTGACCCAGATGTCGCCCGCGCGCAGCAGCGCTGCGAGCTGGTGCGCCTTGGCGATGTCGCGCGTCCAGACGCCCGCGGCGAGGCCGTACTCGGTGTCGTTGGCGCGGCGCGCGACCTCCTCGATCGAGTCGTAGGGGAGCGCGACCAGCACCGGCCCGAAGATCTCCTCGCGCGCGATCCTGAGGTCGTCGTTCGTCGCGCTGAAGAGCGTCGGCTCGACGAACCAGCCGTCGCCGTCGAGGCTCTGGCCCCCGGTGAGCAGCTCGGCACCCTCGTCCTTACCGCTCTCGATGTAGCCGCGGACGCGCTCCTCCTGCTCGGCCGAGATGAGCGGCCCGATCTGCGTGCTCGGATCGAGCCCGGGGCCGATTCGGGCCTTCCCGGCCGCCTCGATCAGCCCGCTCATGACGTCGTCGTACTGGTCTGAGTGCACGAACAGGCGCGATCCCGCGTTGCAGGCCTGGCCGGCGTTGTAGTAGATCGCCTGATAGGCCCCCTTCACGGCCTGCTCGAGGTCGGCGTCGGGCAGGATGATGTTGGGCGACTTGCCGCCGAGCTCGAGCGTCACGCGCTTGAGCGCCTTCCCGGCCTTGCCGCCGATCTCGCGCCCGACGACCGTCGAGCCCGTGAAGGCGATCTTGTCGACGCCGGGGTGGTCGACGAGCGCCGCGCCGGTATCGCCGTCGCCCGTGATCACGTTGAGGACGCCCTCCGGCAGGCCGGCCTCGAGCGCCAGCTCGCCGAGCCGCAGCGCCGTGAGCGGCGTCTGCTCGGCCGGCTTCAGCACGACCGTACAGCCGGCCGCGAGCGCGGGGGCGATCTTCCAGGCCGCCATCAGCAGCGGGAAGTTCCAGGGGATGATCTGGCCGGCCACACCGACCGGTTCCTTGCGCGTGTAGCAGTGCATCCCGCGCTGGGCGACCGGCAGCACCTCGCCGGTGATGTGCGTCGGCCAGCTTGCGAAGTAGCGGATGTGCTCCGCCGCCAGCCGCACGTCGACACGCTTGGCGAGCTTCAGCGGCTTGCCGTTGTCGAGCGACTCGAGCTCGGCCAGCTCGTCGGCGTTCGAGTCGATCGCGTCCGCGAAAGCGAGCATCGCGCTCGTGCGCGCGGCCGCCGCGATCCCGGTCCAGCGCCCGTCCTCGAACGCCTCGCGTGCGGCGCGCACGGCGCGGTCGACATCCTCCGCGCCCGCGTATGGGACGGCTGCGATCACCCGTCCGGTGGCGGGATCGAGCGTCTCGAAGGTACGCCCGTCCGCTGCCTCCAGCCGCTCCCCGCCGATCACCAGGCGGTGCGGGCCGGCCGCGAAGGAGCGGGCCGGATCGGAGAGGGCGTCGGGAAGCGCTTGGGCGGTCGTCATTGGCTCAACCCTACGCGCGCGCGACGCTACTCGGAGAACGCGAGCTCGACGGCGCCGATTCCGTCGAGCTCGAGCCGCACGCGGTCGCCTGGTGCGGCCTTGTGCGGGGGCGCGAGCACGCCCGTGATGATCCGGTCGCCGGCCTGCAGCTCCTCCCCGGCCGCGGCGAGCCGGTCGGCGACCGCACCCACCATCTCGTCGAGCTGTGCCCCGGCCCTGGCGGCGTCGATCTCGTGCTGCAGCTCGCCGTTGACGAGAATGCGCGCATCGCCGGGCTCTGTCGTTTCGACGCGCGGCCCGAACGCCACGGCGCGGTTGAAGATGTCGCCGGCGAGGATCTGCTCGAGCTCGATCGAGAGGTCGGGCGGGTCGGTCAGCTCGAGCGCGGGCAGCAACGCGACGATCGAGCGGCGGTCGTCGCCGAGCTCGACAGCGACCTCGGACTCGACCAACACCTCTCCGTTGTCGCCGAGCGACCAGGTGGCGCCGTCCTCGAGCAGCGCGTCGCTGGTCAGGAAGCCGGCGAGTGGCCGGTCGATGCCGAGCTTCTGCTGGATCTCCGGGACGTTGAAGCCGATCTTCCAGCCGATCGGCAGGGCGCCCTGCGCGAGGATCTCGCGCCGGCGCACGAGCTGTGCCGCCATGCCCCGCTCGGCGCTCACGGCGTCATCACGATCTTGAGCGCCTCGCGGCGGTCGTAGACGGCGTAGGCCTCGGCGGCCTCCTCGAGGCGCATGTGATGCGTCACGAGCGGGGACGGGTCGAGCACACCGGCCTCCAGCATTGCGAGCACGCGGTCGACATGGCCGATCACGTTCGCGTGCCCGGTCTTCAGGGTCAGCGCCTTGATCCACACGATTCCCATGTGCACCTGGATCCGCTCGGCGTACACGCCGATCACCGACACGGTGCCGGCCTTGCGGGTCACGCGGCAGGCGAGCTCGAGCGCGTCCGGGTGCCCGACTGCGTCGATTGCGGAGTCGACGCCGCGCCCGCCGGTCGCCTCCTTGACGGCGGCGCGCGGGTCGTCCTCGGTCAGATGCACGGGCTCGGCCCCGAAGGAGCGCGCCAGCTCGAGCCGCTCCGCGACCGTGTCGACTGCGATCACGCGCGCCGCGCCCGCCGCCTTCGCCGCCTGGACCGCGCACAGGCCGACCGGTCCGAGCCCGAGCACGGCGGTGCTGTCACCGGGCCGCACGCCGGCCTGGTCGACCGCGTGCCAGCCGGTGCCCATCACGTCCCCGGCGAACAGCGCGACGTCGTCGCTCATGCCGGGCGGTACGCGCCGCAGGGTCAGGTTCGCGTGCGGCACGAGCACCCGCTCGGCCTGCGCTCCCTGCAGCGAGCCGAGTGTCTTGCCGTGTCCGAACACCCGGCCCTCGTCGCACTTGTGGAAGTCGCCGCGGCGGCAGAAGAAGCAGTTGCCGCAGGCCGAGCAGTAGCAGCCCAGCACGCGGTCACCCTCGGCCACATCGGTCACCCCGTCGCCCGCAGCGACGACCGTGCCGACGAACTCGTGCCCGAGCGTGAAGCCGGGCTCGATCACGACCCGCCCGTGGTAGATGTGCAGATCGGAGCCGCAGACGCCGGTCGCCTCGACCCGGACGACGGCGTCGTCGCGCTCCAGCAGCTCCGGCTCGGGGCGCTCCTCGACCCGGACCTCGCCGGGCGCCTGGAAGGTCACGGCCTGCATGGGAGCGGCACGCTATAGGGTCGGCGCCATGACGAACGCCGTGGTGCTGATCAAGGCCGAGCGCGAGGCGATGGCGACGCTCGGGGGCGAGCTGGCCGAGGTCGAGGGGGTCTCCGAGGTCTACACGGTGACGGGCGAATGGGACTTCGTCGCGATCCTGCGCGTCAAGGCTCCGGAGGATCTCGCCGAGCTGGTCACAGGCCGGATTTCCAAGGTCGAGGGCATCGCCGACACCTACACGATGGTCGCCTTCGAGATGTTCTCCCGCCACGACATCGAGGCGATGTTCTCGATCGGCGCATAGCCGCCGTGGCGGAAGCCTTCTTCGAGCAGGACGGGGACCTGCTCGTACCGAGCGAGCTCACGCGCGGCCCGTGGGACCCGGGCGCGCAGCACGCCGGACCGCCGTCGGCGCTCGTGGCGCGCGCCATCGAGCGCTTCGAGCCGCGCCCGGGCATGCGCGTCGGCCGCATCACGCTCGAGATACTGCGGCCGGTGCCGCTCGAGCCGCTGTCCCTGGGCGTCGAGCTGGCGCGGCCCGGGCGCAGCGTCGAGCTGCTCGAGGCGACGCTCTCCGGGCCCGACGGCGAGCTGATCCGCGCGCGGGCGTGGCGTCTGCAGGCGAGCGAGCTCCGCCTCGACGAGCACGAGCCGCCGCCGCCCGGCCCCGAGACCGCAGCGGAGGGCGAGTTCTTCGCCACCGGCGAGGAGGTCGGCTACCACACGGCGATGGAGTACCGCTTCGTCACCGGCGGCTTCGTCGAGCAGGGGCCGGCGACCGTCTGGATGCGGCCGCGCGTGCCGCTCGTCGCGGGCGAGGAGACGAGCCCGCTGGAGCGCGTCTTCATCGCCGCCGACTCGGGCAACGGCGTGAGTGCCGCGCTCGACTGGCGCAGCACGATCTTCATCAACACCGACCTCACGGTCCACCTGCTGCGCGAGCCGGTGGGCGAGTGGGTCTGCCTGGACGCCGTCACGCACGTGGACGGGCTTGGGATGGCGGACAGCGCCCTCTACGACGAGCGCGGCCGCGTCGGCCGAGCGGTGCAGACCCTGCTCGTCAGGTCGCGCTGACCCGCGCGCGGAGCGCCTCGACCAGCACGTCGAGCGCCGGCCGGGCGGCGGCCCCGCGGCGCGCCGCCGCGAACAGCTTGCGCTCCAGGCCGCCGCCGGCGACGGGTCTCAGCGCGAGGCCACGCCCCTCGCTGAGCCCGCCCAGCGTTGGAACGAGGGCGACGGCGAGCCCCGAGCGCGCCATGTCGAGGAGCGTGCCGAGGTCCGTCACGCGATGGCGGATCAGGGGCTCGAAACCGGCCGCGCGACAGGCGCCCTCGACCATGCTCGCGTAGTGGCTGCCCTCCCACGGGGTGGCCCAGGGCTCGTCCGCCAGGTCGGCGAGTGCGACGGGGCCGCCGCTGCGCGCCACCGGGTGCCGGGCGGGCAGGGCGACCCACAGCTCGTCGGCGCCGAGCTCGTGGCGGATCAGGCGCGGGTCACGCGCCCGCAGCGCCTGCGGGTACTCCTCCGCCACGACCAGGTCGAGCTCGCCGGAGCGCAGCCGGGGCAGGGCTGCCTCGGCCTCCTGGTCGACGAGCTCGCAGACGAGTCTGGGATGTGTGCGTGCGAGCTGCTCGAGGACGGGGACGAGCAGCCCGCGGGCCGCGGTCTGGAACGCGGCCACCCGCACGGTGCCAGAGATCGCCTCCGGATCCTCTAGCGCCGCCGAGGCCGCCTCGAGCCGCTCCAGCACCTGGCGGGCGTGTAGGGCGAGCGTGCGGCCGGCGGCCGTGAGCACCACTCCGCGCCCGACCGGTTCCAGCAGCGCGCGGCCGGTCTCGGCCTCCAGCTTCGCGAGCTGCTGCGAGACGGCGGAGGGCGTGTAGCCGAGTGCGTCGGCAACGGCGGTGAGGCTCCCGCGGTCCTGCAGCTCGACTAGCAGGCTGAGCCGGCCGGCGTTCAGCATCGTGTAGAAAGCCTAATAGACAACACGTAGATATACGAGTTGTTCTTCACAGCGTGCGGGGCGATCCTGCCCGCATGACCAGTTATCTCGCATTCGTCGGAGTCGCCGCCGGAACGGTGCTGCTGCCCGGGCCGGACATGCTGGTCGTGCTGCGCACGGCACTCGCCGCCGGTACACGCAGCGGCGTCTGGGCCGCGCTCGGATCGGGGACGGGCAACCTCCTCTGGGGCACTGCCACGGTGCTCGGCGTGACGGCCGTGCTCGCCGCCTCTCCGGCCGCCTTCGGCGCGCTCAAGCTCGGCGGCGCCGCCTACCTCGCGTGGCTGGCCGTTCAGGCGCTCCGCGCCGCACGGCGGGGCGACCTGCTGGCCGACCCCGATCCCGCCGAGCCGGCTCCCTCCGCCGGGCGCGCGTTCCGGCGTGGCCTCGCGAGCGATCTGGCGAACGTCAAGGTCGGGCTCTTCTGGACCGCGCTCGTGCCGCAGTTCCTCGTGCCGGGCGCCGGCGTCCTGCCCGCGGCGGCGATGGTGCTGACCATGGCGCTGCTCGCGTTCGCCGGCATGGGCGCCTTCGCAGTGGTGGCCGGCCGCCTCCGTGCGGCGCTGGCACGGCCGCTCGCTTCGCGGGTCGTGAACGGGCTCGTGGGCGTGCTGCTGATGGCGCTCGCCGCCGGCCTGGCCGTCGCTCACTGAGGGAGCCCCTCCCTACACTCCCGGGGCCGGTTCAGAGAGGAGACTGCAAGTTGGCGTATTTCAAGGACGCGGACGAGGTGTACGCGTACATCGGCAGGCTGTTCGAGGAGCTCGCCGACGACGACGAGCTCGCGCCCAAGTTCCGGAAGGCGAACACGATCGTCCAGTACCAGTACCGCGAGCCCGAGTCGCAGATCACCGTCAAGCTCGTAGAGGGCGAGGACGGCCAGGTGGACTGCGGCGCGACGAATCTCGAGCCCGAGGTCGTGATGACGATGGACGCGGACACCGCGCACCGCTTCTGGCTCGGCAAGATCAACGTGACGGTGGCGCTCGCCCGCGGCCAGATGAAGGCGAAGGGTCCGGTGGCGAAGATCCTCAAGCTGGTCCCGCTCGTCAAGCCGGTCTTCCCGCGCTACCGCAGCATTCTCGAGCAGGCAGACCGGGAGGATCTGCTCGAGGCCGCTTGATGGAGGAGGCGGGCTCCGCCCTCGAGCCGACTCCGCTCGAGGGCTTCAAGGACTTCTACCAGTACACCTCGCCGACGCGAGTGATCGTGGGGCGGAGCCTGCTCGAGTCGACGGGCTTCGAGTTCCTCAAGGAGGGCGCGCACCGCGTCCTGCTCGTGACCGACCAGGTGATCCGCGCCACCGGGCTCGTCGAGAAGGTCGAGGCCGGGCTCGTGGACGGCGGCGTCGAGCTGGCCGGGATCTTCGACGAGGTTCCGCAGGACTCGTCGACCGGGGTCTGCGACCGCTGCGCGGAGGCCGCCCACGAGGTCGGCGCCGACTCCTTCCTCGCGCTCGGCGGTGGCTCGGTGATGGACACCGCGAAGGTGGCGGACGCGGTCTTCACGCACGGCGGGACGGCCCGCGAGCAGGAGGGCTTCTTCCTGATGCCCCGTGACGACGACGGAATGGGCCGGCCGCTCGATATCGCGCCGCTCGCCTGCATCCCGACGACCGCGGGAACCGGCAGCGAGGTGTCGATGGCCGCGGTCATCAAGGAGCCGGAGGAGCGCATCAAGCTCGAGATCGCGGACTTCCCGCTGTTCCCACGGCTCGCGATCCTCGATCCCGACACGACGCGCACGCTGCCGCCCGCGATTGCCGCGGCGACGGGTATGGACGCCATGACGCATGCGATCGAGGGCTACGTCTCGCAGGACTGGAGCCCGCACCAGGACGCGCGCTCGCTGGAGGCGCTGCGCATGATCCGCGACAACCTCGAGCGCGCGGTCCAGGGCGGCGAGCGCGACGAGGAGGCGCGCGGCAACATGCTGATCGCCGCCAACCTCGCGATCACGCTCTCGCTCGGCTCGGTGCACGCGATGTCGCACCCGGCCGGCGCGCAGTTCGGCGTGCCGCACGGCATCGCGAACGCCATCCACCTGCCGCACGTGATCCGCTTCAACGCCCGCGGCGGCGACACGATCGCCGATCGCTACCGCGACGTCGGCGAGCTCTTCGGGCTGGAGACGGGCGGCGCCCCGACCGACGCTGCGGACGCGCTGGCCGGCCACATCAGCACCCTCGTCGACCGGCTCGGGCTCCCCACCCGGCTCTCGCAGGCGGGCGTCCCCGAGTCCGGGATCCCGGCGCTCGTGGAGGGGGCGATGGGCGACGGCACGACGCTTCTGAACCCCCGTGAGGCGGGCGAGGAGGACTACGCCGAGCTCTACCGGCGCGCGCTGTAGCTCAGCGCGCCGCCGTCTCGGCGCGCTCGGCGTCGATCGTCTCCCTGAGCACCGCCTTGGCCGTGTGCTTCGGCCGCCAGCCGAGCTCGCGCCGGGCGCGGTCGGTCTTCATCAGCACCGGCTTCTTGACGGAGTGGATCCAGGCGACCGAGTCGGGCAGGAGCGGCAGCCGCGTGACCACGCCGGCGGTTGCGTCCGCGAGCGGCTTGGGCACCGGCACGCTGTACCAGTCGAGCGCCCGGGCGACGTCGGTCAGGGTGAGCGTGCCGCCCGCCGCGAGGTTGTAGGGGCCGGGCTCGCCGCGTCCGCGCACGGCGGCCGCGAAGGCGCTCGCCACGTCGTCCTCGTGCACCAGCTGGAAGCGCGCCCCCGGGTCGGGGATCACGGGCTTCAGCACGGGCATCGACTGCACCAGCCGGCGGACCGCGTCGGGCATCGCCTCGGCGAGCCGGAAGTAGGGGATCTCCTGCACGAAGGTGCGCGCATGCGGCCCGGCCACGATGCACGGACGTAGCGCGTAGGCGACGGTGCCCCGGCGCCGCAGCAGCACCTCCGCGAGCACCTGCTCGACCTCGGCCTTCTGCTGCGAGTAGGGGTGCTCAGGCGAGCCGCGCGGCGGGATGTCCTCGGTCAGCCAGTCCGGGTTGTCGTCGTGGAAGCCGTAGGCGGCGACGCTCGACGCGTAGACGATGCGCTCGGCGCCGGCGTTCGCGGCCTCCTCGAAGACGAGCCGCGAGCCCTCCACGTTCAGGCGGCGCGTCGCGTCGCTCGCGCTCAGCACCGCGAACGCGAGGTGGACGACGACGTCCGCCCCCTTGACGAGGTCGCGCACGCTCGCCGCGTCGGTCACGTCGCCCTGCCGGTACTCGGCCTTCTTCCAGCCGTGCTCGGCCGGGTCGAAGGGGCGCCGCGCCATCCCGACGATGCGCTTGACGGCGCGCGAGCGCTGCAGGGCGCTCACGACCCCAATGCCGAGATCGCCGGTCGGGCCCGTCACGGCAACGGTCAGGCCGGTCGCCGCCATGGCCCGGGTTCTAGCGCATCCGCGTGCGTGCGCGCCGGGCCGGGCGCCTGTGGGTCGTCGTCTCGCAGCCGAGGACCACGTCGAACGAGTCGACCGCCGCGCTGTCCTCGCCGTCGCCGCAGTTCACGCGGTCGCGGCGGCCGTCGAGGGCGTTGACGGTGTCGTCGCCGGCGCCGCCATCGATCGAGTCGCTGCCGCCGCCGCCCGAGATGCGGTCGTTCGCCTCGCCCGTCCGGATGCGGTCGCTCCCGGCGCCTCCCTGCACGTCGATCACGCCGCCGCTGCCCGTGACCGTGTCGTCGCCCCCGCCCGCCAGGATCGTCGCGGCGCCGCCGTCGGCGCTGATGCGATCCGCCCCCGAGCCGGCGTCGACGAAGTCGCCGCCGAAGCTCGCGTAGATGCGGTCGCGGCCGGCGCCGCCGAACAGGCGGTCGGCCTCGGACTGGCCGAACAGCGTGTCGTTTCCCTGGCCGCCGACCACGAGGTCCTCCCCGGCGCCCGCGTAGACGACGTCGCTTCCGGTGCCGGCGTCGAGGCGATCGTCGCCCGTTCCGCCGAGCAGCAGGTCCACTCCGTCCCCGGCGTCGACGACATCGTCGCCCGCGCCGGCCTCGAGGTAGTCGCCCGAGCCGGCGCCGATGAGGGTGTCGTTGCCGCCCTCGCCGTATATCTGGTCGGGCGTGTCGCCACCGCTGAGTTGATCGTCACCGTCGGTGCCGATCAACGTGCTTGCGGTTGCCACCGCGGCCAGCGTCAGAGCGAGTGCGGCCGCGATGAGGAGAGTCCAGGTGGTGCGCCTCATCGCTTTATGAACAAGCCCGTACCGGGAGGGTTGCGGTCAAGGATCGTCGTATCCCGGCTCGCCGGGCAGCAGCACCGACGCGTCGTTGTCACGGACGACGACCCGCGGCTGGACCGCTACGACAGGCCGCTCGCGTGCCGCGGCCAGCGTCTCCGCGACGGAGCCGGTCTCGCCGAGCCGCTCGAGGTTCTTGATCGTGGGGAAGACGAGCAGCAGCTCGTCGCGCTTGTGCGCCGCAAGGGCGTCGGCGGGACGGATCCAGCGGGCGTCGACGCACTCGCGGCCGTCGACGCTCGGCTCGGCCTCGGGCGGTGCGGCGGCGACGAAGAACCAGGTGTCGAAGCGGACCGTCACCTGCTCCGGCGCGATCCAGCGCGCGAACGGGACGAGCTCGGCGTCGGGCGGAAGCTTGAGGCCCGCCTCCTCCTCGAGCTCGCGGATGGCCGTGGCCGCGGGGCCGTCGTCATCCGCGTGCGTGCCGCCGCCGGGGAAGACCCAGGCGCCGCCCATGAACCTCTGCTCGGGGTTGCGCTGCACGAGCAGCACCTCGGCGCCCTTCGACCCGTCGCGCAGCAGGATCAGCGACGCCGCCGGGCGCGGTTTGACCGCCTTGCCGAAATTGAGCTCCTCACCGGGAGGCGGGCGGTTGACGCGCACCGCGCCAGCCTACCTCCGCGCGGTCGCTAGGCTGTCCCGCCGATGGCGGAGACTCAGCAGTGGATCTGCACCTCCTGCGGCTTCATCTACGACCCCGAGGAGGGCGACCCGGACGGCGGAATCCCGCCCGGCACCGCGTTCTCGGACATCCCTGATGACTGGTTCTGTCCCGTCTGCGGGGCGCGCAAGCGGGACTTCGAGCTCTACGAGGGCTAGGCGGCCGCGCCGGCTTCACCCATTGGGTACCCGGGCAGTTAGTCCTGACTTGTGTGGCCATAGGCCCTACAAGTCAGGACGAATCGCCTCAGGCCGTTCCCCTTCCCCAGCCCAAGCGCGAGATCGAGCCGGCGCATCGCAGGCCGCTAGGCCGCCGCGCGCAAGTCGCCGCGCCGGTCGCCGCGTCGATCGCCGCGGCCGTGATCCCCACAAGGCGCGTCAGGTCTGCGGCGGAGATCGACAACGGCGGCATCAGTACGACGACGTCGCCGAGCGGCCGGATGATCGCGCCACGCGCACGCGCCTCGAGCGTCACCCGGTGCCCCATCCGCAGCGGCAGCGGGAACTCCTCGAGCTCGATTCCGACCATGAAGCCGACGCGCCGCACCTCGCGGACCGCCGGGTGCTCCGCCACCGGCTCGAGCAGCTCGGCGAGCAGGTCGATCTTGCCTGCGAGCGCGCCGAGCGTGTCCTCATCCCGGAAGACGTCGAGCGAGGCGATCGCCGCCGCGCAGGCGAGCGGGTTGCCGGTGTACGTGTGCCCGTGGAAGAAGGTGCGGAACTCCTCGAACTCGCCGAGGAAGCCCTCGTAGACTCGCTCGCTCGCGAGCGTCGCGGCCAGCGGCAGGTAGCCACCCGTGATGCCCTTGGCGAGGCAGAGCAGGTCCGGCGTCACGCCCTCGTGCTCGCACGCGAACATGCGTCCCGTGCGGCCGAAGCCGGTGGCGACCTCGTCGACGATCAGCAGGACGTCGTGGCGGTCGCACAGCTCGCGCACGCTGCGCAGGTAACCCTCGGGGTGGACGACCATGCCGGCGGCGCCCTGCACGAGCGGCTCCATGATCACCGCAGCGACCTCGCCCGGGTGGGCGCTCAGCAGGCGTTCCAGGTCGTCGGGGTCGCCCGGCTCGGCCTTGAGCGTGTCGAACAGCAGCGGCCGGTACATCGAGTGGAAGAGGTCGATCCCGCCGACCGACACCGAGCCGATCGTGTCGCCGTGGTACGCCATCTTCAGGGCGGCGAACCGGGGCCGCCGCTCGCCCCGCTGCTGCCAGTACTGGAACGCCATCTTCAGGGCGATCTCGGTGGCCGTCGAGCCTGAGTCCGAATAGAAGACGCGGGTGAGCCCCGGCGGCGCGATCTCGACCAGGCGTTGTGCCAGCTCGATCGCCGGGCGGTGTGAGAGGCCGAGCATCGTCGAGTGGGCGACGCGGCCGAGCTGGTCCCTCACCGCGGCGTCGATTCGCGGGTGCGCGTGGCCGTGGACGTTGCACCAGAGCGACGACACGCCATCGATGTAGCGGCGGCCCTCGACGTCGATCAGATCGGTTCCCTGCGCGCGCTCGACGATCAGCTGCGGCTCGCCGTCCCAGCCTCGTTGCTGTGTGAACGGATGCCAGAGATGAGCGCGATCGGCAGCGACGAGATCCATGGCGCGCGAGGCTACGCCGCCGGGTGGTCGGAACGGCAGTAGCTACTATGCCCGGCCGCCATGCGAAAGGGACTCCGCTACGCGGCCGCCGCCGCGCTCACGTTCATGCTCATTCCGGCCGCCGCCGAGGCACAGGACTCGAAGCCCTCTCGAGCCTGCGATTTCACGGATCCGTCCGTCTGCCTCTACCCCTGGCCGAACAACTACTACACGAAGGCCGACGCCTCCACGCCGACCGGCCGGCGCCTCGCGCTCAGTCGCTCGTCGATGCCGAGGAACAAGGACGGCGCGCCGATCGACCCGACCGACATGAACCGCGCCGACGGCTTCAGCCCGGGTTCGATGCTGATCACGAAGGTGCCCGGCCTCGACTCGCTCGCGGCCGCGCGGCGGAGCAGGCTGCCGGGGCTGAGCGACTCCTCCAAGAGCCTCGCGAAGAAGTCGCCGGTCGTGGTGATCAACGCGCGTACCGGCAAGCGTCACCCCGTGTTCGCGGAGATCGACTCGAACCCCCAGACGGACGCAGACCGGGTGCTCATCATCCGCCCGGTGCGCAACTTCGCCGAGGGCGAGCGCTACATCGTGGCGCTCCGCAACCTCAAGAACGCGAGCGGCGCGACGCTGCGGGCGAGCAAGAACTTCCGCCTGTACCGCGACGGGAAGAAGACCAAGCAGCGGCTTGTCGAGAGCCGCCGTGCTCACTTCAACGCGCTCTTCAGGAAGCTCGGCAAGGCCGGTGTCAAGCGTCAGAGCCTCTACCTGGCCTGGGACTTCACGGTCGCGAGCCGCCAGAGCCTCACGGGGCGCGCGCTCCACATCCGCGACGAGGCCTTCCGCTCGCTCGGCGACCGCAACCTGAAGGACCTCAAGGTGAGCGGGCGCTCACCGGCCTTCACGGTCGACTCCGTTCAGGACCTGAGCGCGGCCGAGGACGCTGAGATCGCGCGGCGCGTCCGGGGCACGGTCAGCGTCCCCTGCTTCCTTACGAACGGTTGCGCCCCCGGCGGTCGCTTCACGTTCGACCGCAAGGGCCTGCCGCAGCGCCACGGCAGCTACAGCTTCAACTACGTCTGCGAGATCCCGCGCGTCGCGCTCGACCCGGCCGCCCCGGCGAAGGCGCGCCCCTCGCTCTACGGCCACGGCCTGCTCGGCAGCGCCGAGGAGATCGACGCGGGCAACGTCGAGGCGATGGCGAACGAGCACAACTTCGTGTTCTGCGCGACCGACTGGGCGGGCTTCGCCGAGCAGGACCTCGGCCACATCGTGACCGTGATGTCCGACTTCTCGAAGTTCAACACGGTTGCCGACCGCATGCAGCAGGGCTTCGTGAACCAGATGTTCCTGGGCCGGGCGCTGATCCACCCGCAGGGCCTGTCGACGAACGCCGCCTTCCAGAAGAACGGGCAGGGCGTGATCGACACGCGCCGGCTGTTCTTCGACGGCAACTCCCAGGGCGGGATCATGGGCGGCGCGCTGACTGCGCTTGCGCCCGACTACGACCGCGCCGTGCTCGGCGTGCCCGGCATGAACTACTCGACGCTGCTGCAGCGCAGCGTCGACTTCGACGACTTCGCCCCGATCATCTACGGCGGCTACCCGAACCAGCTCGAGCGCCAGCTCTGGCTCGCTCAGGTGCAGCTGCTCTGGGACCGCGGTGAGTCGAACGGCTACGCGCACCACGTCACGGGCCGGCCGCTGCCGAACACGCCCAAGCACACGGTGCTGTTGCACGTGGCCTTCGGCGATCACCAGGTCGCCGACTTCACGGCGGCGAACATGGCTCGCACCTTCGGTGCTCCCGTCCGCCGCCCGGTGCTCGACGCCGGCCGCTCAGCGCTGAGGAACCCGTGGTACGGGCTGAAGACGCTGAAGCTGCCCTCCACAGGGTCGGGCATGGTTTGGTGGGACGTCGGGCCGGAGCGCACGGTCGGCACCGCGACCGAGGGCACGCCGGCTCCGCCGACCGCGAACGTGCCGCCGCGGGCGGGCCGCGACCCGCACGGTGCGCCGCGCGGCGAGGTCAGCGCACGGGTGCAGAAGTCCGAGTTCCTCAAGCTGCGCGGACGGATCGTCGAGGTCTGTGGCTCGAAGCCGTGCTACGCGAGGGGTTGGACCGGGGCGCCGTAGCTACCCTCCGCGGCGCAATGCCTCCTCTGCCAGTCCTCGTCTTCGTGGTGGGGACGGGTTCGCTCGGCGCGGAGATCGCCGCTGTGCGCCTGCTCGCCCCGTACTTCGGCGCGTCCACCATCGTGTGGGCGAACACGATCGGGATCGTGCTGGTCGCACTGTCGGTTGGGTACTGGCTGGGCGGGCGGCTGGCGGACCGGCACCCGCACATGCGCGGCCTGTGCCTGGTCGCGCTGATCGCGGCGGGGCTGCTCGCGATCGTCCCGTTCGTGGCCGATCCGATGCTCGACATCGCGGTCGACGCGCTCGACGAGATCTCCGCGGGCGCCTTCATCGGCTCGCTCGTCGGCGTGCTGGTGCTGGTGGCGATCCCGGTGCTGCTGCTCGGCACGGTGTCGCCCTGGGCGATCCGGCTGGCGGTGACGTCGGTCGAGGAGGCAGGCACCGTCGCGGGCCGCCTCTACGCGCTCTCGACGGCCGGCTCGCTCGTCGGCACGCTCGTCTCGGCGCTGCTCCTGATCCCGCTCGTCGGCACGCGCCGCACCTTCCTCATCTTCGCGCTCGCGATCGCGCTGGTTGCTGTCGCCGGGCTGCGCCCGGTGCGCCGCTGGGCGCTCGCGCCGGCGGCGATCGCGTTGCTGATCGCGCTGCCGATTGGGACGCTCAAGGCCAAGACCGAGGACGGCGGGCGCGTGATCCACGAAGCGGAGACCGAGTACCAGTACGCGCGCGTGATCGAGTACCCGGACGGCGAGCGCTCGCTCGAGCTGAACGAGGGCCAGGCGCAGCACTCGATCTGCCCGGCGGAGTGCGAGCCGGGGCCGGGGGGACCGCGCAGCCCCTCGTCCGTGCTCACCGGTGACGTCTGGGACGGCCACCTCGTGCTGCCCTTCCTGCGGCGGTCCGAGCCGCCGCGGCGCGTCGCGATCCTCGGCAACGCCGCCGGGACCACCTCGCGCGCGTACGAGTACTTCTTCCCGCGCACGCGCGTGGACGGCGTGGAGATCGACGGCGAGCTGTCCGACATCGGGCGCGAGTACTTCGACATGAACAACCCGCGTCTGCACCTCTACCACGAGGACGCGCGCCCCTTCCTGCGCCGCATCGACGCGTCCTACGACGTGATCTCGGTGGACGCCTACCGCCAGCCCTACATCCCGTTCTACCTGACCACGGTGGAGTTCTTCGAGACCGTGCGCGACCGGCTCGCCGCGGGCGGTGTGCTGATCGTGAACGCCGGGCACCCGGAGGGCCAGGACGAGCTCGAGAAGGTGCTGACCGCCACGATGGGGGAGGTCTTCCCCTACGTCATGCGCGATCCGATCGAGGACACGAACACGCTGATCGTCGCGAGCGAGGAGCCGCTCTCCGCCGCCCGCCTGCGGGAGGCCGTGCCCGAGCTGCCGCCCGGCCTCCGCACGACGGCGCTCGGCGCCGCGGGAAGGGTGGAGGAGCCACTCGCGGGCGGCGACGTCTACACGGACGACAAGGCGCCCGTCGAGTGGCTGATCGACAAGTCGATCGTGGACTACGCCAGCGGGAGCGACGACTGAGCCTGGACGCTCATCCCGACGTCGCGATCATCGGCGCGGGGATAGTCGGTTGCGCCGCTGCGGCGCTGCTGGCCGAGGCGGGCGCGCAGGTCGAGGTCTTCGAGCGCGATCGCGTTGCGGCTGCCGCGAGCGGGCGCAACTCCGGGGTGCTGCAGCACCCATTCGACCCCGTCATGGCGGACCTCTACCACGAGTCGCTCGAGCTCTACCGCGGGCTCGAGGGCTTCGAGCTGGCCGCCGACCCCGCGGGTGTTCTGCTGCTCGGGTTCGACCCGTCCGAGCTCACGCAGGCCGCCGCCGAGATCGGCCGCGACGTTCCCGAGCTGCGACCGGCGATGCTGCATGGCGGCGAGCTGCAGGTGCTCGAGCCGGCACTCGCGGAAGGCCTCACGGCGTGCCGGCTCCACACGGGTTACCCGGTCCAGCCCGCCGAGGCCGCGCGCGCCTTCGCGCTGCGCGCGTACGAACAGGGGGTTGCGTTCCACAGCGACGAGGTGGCCTGGCCCTGGGCCGGTGCCGGGCATGTGAACGGCGTGATCGCCGGCGGTGTGCGGCGCGCCGCCGGCGCCGTCCTCGTCGCGGCCGGCCCCTGGACGCCCGAGGTGATCGACCCGACGCGCGCCTGGAATCCGATCGCGCCGGTGTGGGGGGTCGTCGTCGAGTTCCAGCTCGGCTCGCCGCCGCGCCACGTGGTCGAGGAGGTTGGCGTCGAGGCGGTGGCCGACGCCGGCGGCGGTCCCGGCGCCGTTTTCAGCGCCGTCACGGCGGCCGGGATCACCTCGGTCGGTTCGACCTTCCTGGGTGAGGAGCCGGACCCGAACGCGTGGGTCGAGACGGTGCGCAGCCGCGCGACGGCCTTCGTGCCGGCGCTGTCACGCGCGCGGCCGCGCGGCGTGCGCGCCTGCGCCCGCCCGCAGTCGCTCGACGGGCGCCCGCTCGTCGGCGAGGCCGAGGGCATCGAGGGGCTGTGGGTCGCGGCCGGGCACGGACCCTGGGGAATCTCGACAGGCCCCGCCACGGCGCGCATCGCAGTGGACGCCATTCGCGACGGGGCCGAGGTCCCCGCCGCGCTCTCGGTGACCCGGACGCTCTGAGCGGGTAGCGTCCTCCTCGAGCGAGAGGAGATCCCCCGTGAGCTTCAGGAAGTACGAGCTGGGCGACTACGACGAGATGCGCGCGGCGCACCGCTGGGACGTGCCCGAGCGCTACAACATCGCCCGCGACGTCTGCGACAAGCACGAGCGCGACCGGCTCGCGATGGTCTGGGAGGACTGGCAGGGGAACGAGCGCCGTGTCAGCTTCGGCGAGCTGCAGGACCTGTCGAACCGCTTCGCGAACGTTCTCGAGGCGACCGGCATCGAGCGCGGCGACCGCGTCGCGACGCTGCTGCCCTCACTCCCCGAGACGGCCGCGGTGTTCCTGGGCACCTATAAACGCGGCGCGATCCTGCTGTCGATGTCGGTTCTCTACGGCGACGAGGGGATCGAGCACCGGCTGCGCGACTCCGGTGCGCGCGCCGTCGTGACCGACAGCGCGAACCGCCATCGGATCCCGGACGGCCTCGTCGAGAAGGTCCTCGTGATGGGCGGGAAGGGCGCGAACGACGACGTCGACTTCGACGCCACCATGGAGCGCGCCTCGGCGGACTACGAGGTCGCCGACACCGCCGCTGACGATCCGGCCCAGCTCTACTACTCGTCCGGCACCACCGGGCTCGCCAAGGGCATCCTGCACGCCCACCGCTATCTGCTCGCGCACGAGGAGTTCGAGTACTGCCACGACGTGCGCGACGGCGAGCTCTTCCACGGCTCGGGCGAGTGGGCCTGGGCGGCCGGCATCTGCCCGCTGCTCGGCCCCTGGCGCTACGGCGCGGTCGCGCTGGTGCAGGCGCGCAAGGGCGGCTACGACCCCGAGGAGCACCTGCGCTTCCTCTCGAAGCACGGCGTGGAGAACATGTTCACGACGCCGACCGCGCTGCGTTCGATGACCGGCGTGGAGGACGCCGGCAAGCGCTATCCGATGGAGCGGCTGCGCGTGACCTGCTCGGCGGGCGAGCCGCTCAACCCCGAGGTGATCCGCTGGTTCCGCGAGCAGTACGGGATCACCGTGCTCGACTACTACGGGCTGACCGAGAGCTATCCCCTGTGCGGCAACTTCCCGACCGTCGAGGTGCGCGAGGGCTCGATGGGGCGGCCCGTGCCCGGCTGGGACGTGCAGATACTCGACGAGGACGAGCAGCCGCTGCCGCCCGGCGAGCGCGGCGAGATCTGCCTGCGCGCGCGCTCGAACCCGCACTACCCGATCGGCTACTGGAACCGGCCGGAGGACACCGAGGAGGAGTTCGGCGGCGAGTGGTTCCACACGAAGGACGCGGCGATGGCCGACGAGGACGGCTACGTCTGGTACGCCGGCCGCGCCGACGACGTGATCATCTCGGCGGGCTACCGGATCGGGCCGTTCGAGGTCGAGTCGGCCTGTGTCGAGCACCCGGCCGTCAAGGAGGCCGCCGCGGTGGCCTCGCCGGACGAGCGCCGCGGTGACATCGTCAAGGCATTCATCGTGCTGACGGGCGGCCACGAGGCCTCGGACGCGCTCGCCGACGAGATCAAGAAGCACGTGCGAGAGCGCCACTCGGCGTACGCGTACCCGCGCGAGATCGAGTTCGTCGACGATCTGCCGAAGACGCTCACCGGCAAGATCCGGCGCGTCGAGCTACGCGAGCAGGAGCGCGCCAAGCGCGGCGCGCAGCGCTAGCGGCCTCACAGGTCCGCCAGCGCCGTGAGGGCGCCTTGCAGCGTCGCCCGCCGGCGCGGACCGAGCTCGCGGCGACCTCACGGTCGATCCTGGCCAGCACCCGCTCGGCGGCGGGCTCGAAGCGTCTCGCGTGCGGCGTCAGGCTGACGATCGTTGCGCGCCCGTCCTCCGGGTCCGGCCGCCTCTCAACGAGGCCATCGCGCTCGCAGAGGCCCACGAGCGTGGTGATCGTCTGCTTCGTGAGCCGGGCGCGGCGCGCGATCTCGCCCATACGCAGGTCGTCCTCCTCGAACAGCGGGATCAGCACGGAGCCGTAGGACGGGCGCACCTCGGGGAAGCCGTGGGCCGCGAAGCCCTCCGCCAGCAACTCGTTCCAGCGCTGCGACGCCTTGGCCAGCAGGTACCCGAGGTTCTCACGGGTCGCGTGGGCCACCTACGCGGCCGCCCCGGCGCCCCAGGGGTCGTCGATCAAGACACCCCAGGACCCATCGGGCCGGCGTCGCAGGACGTCCGCGCTCGTTCCCGCCATGTCGACCCGCGAGCCATCCGGGGCGGTCCCCTCGAGCTGCCAGCGGTAGGCGACGAGCGCCGTGTCACGCGTCTCGACCACCTTCTCGACCGAGCCGGTCATGCGCGGTTGCAGCTCCGCGAAGCGCTCGAGCTCCGCGCGGATCGACGCGGTGCCGACGACCGCGCGGCCCGGCTCGGGCAGGAACGCCGCGTCGTCCTCGTACAGCTCGAGGAGCGCCTCGATCCGCCCCTGCGAGAGCAGCTCCGAAAAACGCTCGACGGTCGTCGCGGGTGTATGGGGATCGGTGCTCATCGTGCTCCCTTGCTTCGACGGAGAAGTTAGTCAGATATCAGACTATCAGCATAGAGCTCGTCATCAGCTGGCGCCGGTCCGGCGGCCGCCGAGCACGGGGTCCATGAGGTTTGTCAACTCCTGGTTGACTAACTTCAGGCACCCCGCTCGCACGGGCCGGCCAGGACCGCAGCCCTAGAGCACCGGCACCAGCGGGATGTCCCAGAGGACCGCGGCCACCACGAAGGCCGCCAAGGCGACCACCGCCACGAACGCGACGACGATCCGCTGCGTCGTCGAGGTCTCCTCGGCGCGGTCCTTCACCTGGTCGCCCCAGATGATCAGCCGCTCCATCATGCGCTCGGCCCAGTCGAACTCGAGCGCGAGGAAGCCGAGCCCGATCACGATCGTCGCGATGCCGGGGCCGGGGACGCCGGGGCCCGACATCACGATCCCGGCCAGGACGATCAGGACGCCCAGTAGGACGATCGCGATCCGGTGGAAGATGTTGCGCTGCTTGTGGCGCTCCTTGCGCTCGCGCAGCTTGACGAGGAGCTCTGGCGGCTCGTCCGGGTCGGGGCGGGCGGCGCTCTCCTCGGTCGCCATCCGACCGAGCTTAGAGGCCTAGAGCCAGTCGCCGAGCGGCAGCTCCGCGCCGCGTGCCGCCAGCGTCCCGAGCTCGACCGGCCCCAGCCCGCTGACCGGGACGCCCGCCAGCCGCTCGACGGTCGCGCGGTTCGAGCGCTCGATTCGCGCCGGATCGGCCGGCCACGGGGTCATCACGATGCCGGCGACCTCGAGCCCGACCGCGCGCGCCGCCTCCACCGTCAGCAGCGTGTGGTTGATCGTCCCGAGGCCGGTGCGCGCCGCGACGACGACGGGCAGGCTGAGGTCACGCGCGAGGTCGCGCACCAGGTAGCCGGGTGTGATCGGCACGAGCAGGCCGCCGACCCCCTCGGCGACCAGCGCGTCGGCGTCCGCGGCCAGCGCACGCGCGGTCGCCACCAGGCGCGCCGGTTCGATCGTCTCGCCTGCGAGCTCGGCGGCGAGGTGCGGCGACAGCGGCGGGTCGTAGCCGTAGGGCGCCACGTCGGCCGGCGACTGGCGGCCGCCGGCCGCGCGTGCAAGCAGCTCGTGGTCGGGTGGGAAGTCGCCCTCCGGTTCGGCCAGGCCGGTCACGACCGGCTTGAAGGCGGCCACACGCTCACCGCGCGCGACGAGCGCAGCGCAGATCGCAGCGGCGACGATCGACTTGCCGACTCCGGTATCGGTGCCGGTGACGAACAGGCCGCGCATCGGGCCTCAGGCGCGCAGCATCGAGATGCGCCAGCGCCGCACCGCCCAGCAGTCGCGCCGGCGCGTGCGCATGCGGGTGCCGGTACAGCGGGAACCCGGGGGCGGGCGGCGGACGACGAAGCGGCCGCTCCGCACTACGCAGCGTCGCGGAGCCCGTCGAAGACCCGTCCGCGCTCGGGCCGAGTCGCCGCCTCGGCAACGCGCAGCCCCGCCTCGCGCGCCGCCGCCGGAAGGCACGCGGCCAGCACCCGGGCGGCCTCGCGCAGCTCCGACTTCGTGTGGGACGCCATCAGGGCCAGTCGCAGCCTCGAGGTGCCGGCCGGCACCGTGGGTGGGCGGATCGCCTGGGCGAAGATGCCCCGCTCGAGTGCACGCTCGCTTGCCCGCACGGCGTCGCCCGCGTCGCCGACGATCAGCGGGACGATCTGGGTCGACGAGCGTGGCGTCGGCAGACCCTCGGCGGCAAGCGCGTCGCGCAGGACCTCCGCGTTGCGCTGCAGCTTCTCGACCCGGCGCGGCTGCTCGCGCAGCAGTCCGAGGGCCGCCATGGCCGCGGCCACGGCGGGCGGCGGCAGCGCCGTCGAGAAGATCAGCGTGCGCGCGGTGTTGATCAGGTACTTCGCCATCGGCTTGTCGCAGCAGACGTAGGCGCCATACGAGCCGAGCGACTTGCCGAGCGTCCCGACCACGACGTCGACCTCGTCCTCGAGCCCGGCTGCCGCGACCGCGCCGCGCCCCTCCGGGCCGATTGCGCCGCTGCCGTGGGCGTCGTCCACCATCACGCGCGCGTCGTAGCGCTGGCCGAGCTCGACGATGCGCTCGAGCGGCGCGACGTCGCCGTCCATAGAGAAGACGCCGTCGGTCACGATCAGCGAGCCGCGCCCCTCGGCCTGCCGCAGTCCCCACTCGAGGTGCTCCGTGTCGCAGTGGTCGTAGACGAAGGTCTCGGCCTTCGAGAGGCGGCAGCCGTCGATGATCGAGGCGTGGTTGAGCTCGTCCGAGAACACCACGTCGCCCTCGCGGGCGAGCGTCGACACCACGCCCGCGTTGGCCAGGTAGCCCGACCCGAACAGCAGGCAGGCCTCGGAGCGCTTGAAGGAGGCCAGCTGCTCCTCGAGGCGGCGGTGGATCGTCATGTTGCCCGACACGAGCCGCGACGCGCCCGAGCCGGCGCCGTAGCGCATCGCGGCCTCGGCGGCCGCCTCGCGCACGCGCGGGTGGTCTGCGAGGCCGAGGTAGTTGTTCGAGCACAGCAGCAGGACGGGCTTGCCGTCCAGCAGGACCCGTGGTCCCTGCGGGCCGGACACGGAGCGCAGGCGCCGGTAGAGCCCGCGGTTCTTGATCTCCGCCAGGCGTTCCTCGATGTCGGTGCTCATGCTCCTCTCCCGTTCACGTGCACGATCTCCGGATAGGCGTTGGGCGCGCCGTCCGGGCGCGGCGGGACGCTCGACTTCCTGCGGTGGCGCAGCTGCGTCGACGGATCCCAGAAGTTGGCGTCGGCCTGGGAGTCGACGAGCTCGTCGAGCGGCGTCCGCGGCGACTCGCCCTCGAGCCAGCCCGAGCGGTTGTCGGGCCGCGGGTTCGAGCCGTTGTCGTCCTGGCGCGCCACGTTCAGGCCGAGCTCCTCGAACATCGCGCGGTCCCACTCGGGCTCGGAGCCGAGCGTGGTGAGGAAATTGCCCATCATCACGCCGTTCAGGCCCGCCTTGACGGCGAGTCGCTGGAACTCGCCCGCGCCGAGGTTCTCGTTACGCCCGCCGCAGAGGCGGAAGAGCGCGTTCGGCAGGATCAGCCGGAAGATCGCGACCCACTTGACGGCCTCCCAGGGGTCCATCAGGTCGCGGTCGCCGAACTTGGTCCCGGGGCGCGGGTTCAGCAGGTTGATCGGCACCGACGTCGGCTCCACCTCCGCGAGCTGGAAGGCCATCTCGACCCGCTGCTGGCGCGTCTCGCCGAGGTTGAGGATGCCGCCGACGCAGGTCTCGAGCCCGGCCTCGCGGACGGCGTCGATCGTGCGCAGCCGACCCTCGTAGCGGACCGTCGTGGAAACCTCGGGGTAGTAGCTCTCGGCCGTCTCCACGTTGTGGTGGACGCGCTGGATGCCGGCTTCCTTGAGCGACTTGGCGCGAGCGGGCGACATGTGGCCGATCGACGCGCAGCGCTTCAGGTTGGTGTGCTTGGACACGAGCCGGGCGCCCTCGAGCACGTTCTCGAAGTCGCGCTTCGACAGGCCCTGGCCCTGCGTGACCATGCAGAAGCGGTGGGCGCCGGCCGCCTCGGCCGCGCGCGCGTGCTCGAGGATCTGCTCGGGCGTCATCATCGCGTGCATCGGCGTGTCCGCCTCCGCGAACCGCGACTGCGAGCAGAAGCCGCAGTCCTCGGCGCAGCCGCCCGACTTGGCGTTTACGAGCGAGCACATGTCGGTGGAGTCGCCGAAGCGCTCGAGCCGCACGTGCCAGGCTCGTTCGACCAGCGCCTCGATCTCGGCGTGATCCTCGATCTCGCCGAGCCGGAGCGCCTCTTCCTGGGAGATGAGGGGCGGCACCTTGGAGAGCCACCGTAAGCGTCCTTCCGGACGGCACTGCTGGCGCGCGTATGGACTAACGCCCCTTCCAGACCGGCGCCCGCTTCTCGGCGAAGGCGCGCACACCCTCGCGGAAGTCCTCCGAGCGGAAGCAGGACTCGCGCAGCTCGACGAGCTCGCGCTCGAGGTCCTCGGGCAGGCGCCGGTCGCGCAGCGCCCGGATGATGCGCTTGTTGCCGGTGAGCGACAGCGGGGAGTTCGCCGCGATCTCGGCGGCGAGCTCGAGCGCGCGCGTGTCGAGCTCGGATGGGTCGACGAGTTCGTTGACGAGCCCCATCGCGCAGGCCCGCTCGGCGTCGACGGTCGCGCCGACATAGAAGAGCTGCGCGGTGTTCGCGACGCCGCAGACGTCGATGAAGCGGGCGAGCCCGGTGTGCGAGTAGATCAGGCCGAGCTTGGCGGGCGGCATGCCGACCCGGATCCCGCGCGCCGCGACGCGGATGTCGCAGGTGAGCGCCAGCTCGAGCCCGCCGCCGATGGCGTGGCCGTTGAGCGCTGCGAGCACGGGGTAGGGATAGGCGTCGAGTGCCTCGATCGCGTCCTGGAAGGGATGGGCCACGAGCCGCTCGGCGTTCTCCTCGAAGCCCTGATCTTCCAGGTTGCCGATGTCGTAGCCGGCTGAGAAGACCTCGCCGGAGCCGCGGATGACGAGGCAGCGCGCCTCGAGCGTGCGTGCGTGGCCGGCCAGCGCGTCGAGGATCTCGTGATCGAGTGCTCCACGGCGCTCCGGGTTCGAGATGGTGAGCCGGGCGACGCCGTCGGCGGGCTGGTCGAGCGCGAGCTTCGCGGTCACTCAAGCACGACGAGCGTGTCACCCTCGGAGACCGACTGCCCCTCCTCGCAGACGATCTGCTTGACCTTGCCAGGATCCTCGGCCTCGACGGGCATCTCCATCTTCATCGACTCGAGGATCACGAGCGTGTCGCCCTCGTCGACCTCCTGCCCGACCTGGCACTCGATCTTCCAGACGGTTCCCGTGATGTGCGCCTCGACGTTCGACAACTCGGCTTCCCCCTCGTCGGCTTTGCGATGGCGGCAAGATAGCGGTATGCCGAGCGGTAACGAACGGGACGCGAGTGGGTAGACCCGCAGGGATGAAGGAGCAGGTCTACAAGGACCCGAGGCCGGCCGAGCACTTCGACCGTTTCCACCGGCGCACCCGGGCAAAGCCGCCGAACTGGATGTACGAGGCCGTCCGGCTCGTGCTGACTCCGTACATCGTCCTGTTCTACCGTGCGCGCTGCATCGATTCGCAGCACATCCCGGCGGACGGCCCCGCGATCATCGCCCCCAACCACTTCTCCTTCCTCGACCACTTCTTCGTCGCGGTCTACCTGCGCCGCAAGGTCAACTTCATGGCCAAGTCGCAGCTCTTCAAGATGCCGCTCGAGATCGTGTTCAACAACGGCGGCGTGTTCCCGGTCAGGCGCGGGCACCACGACGAGGAGGCGTTCAATACGGCCCACGCAATCCTCGCGCGCGGGGGGATCGTCGTGATGTACGCGGAGGCGGGGCGCTCGCGCAGTGGAGAGCTCGGCAAGCCGCGCCACGGCCTCGGCCGCCTCGCCCTCGAGGCGGGCGTGCCCGTGATCCCGACCGCCATCGCCGGCACCGACCGCGTTCGCAACTGGAAGCGGCTGCAGTTCCCGAAGGTGACCGTCCAGTTCGGTGAGCCGCTGCGCTTCGAGCAGGTCGAGGCGCCCTCGCGCGAGCAGGCGCAGGCGGCGTCTGTGATCGTCTTCGATCGCGTCAAGGAGCTGTACTCGCGGCTCCGCACCGAGGGACGCGGCAGCGCGGTGCGGGCCGCGCGCCAGGCGCGCCGGGCCGTCAGCTCCTAGCGAGCGGGCGGCGCCGATCGATGTACCGGGTTCCCTTCCTGATCGGGCTTGTCGTACTGGGTGCTGCGCTGGCGGCCTTCGCGCTGCTCGGCGGCGGTGAGGACAAGCCTGAGCCGGCGCCGCTCCAGATCAGCGACGACCCGTTCGCCTACGAGCCGGACCGCGAGGCGGAGTTCACGGAGCGCGCCGCGGCGGGCCACAGCCACGTGATCTACGAGAAGAGCCCGGACGGGGTGCTCGCCACCGCGCGGCGGGTCGAGGCGTACAGGCCGCAGGTCGAGGCGGCCGCGGCCGAGGCGGGCGTCGACCCGGACCTCGTCGAGGGAATGGTCTTCCTCGAGAGCGCCGGCCGGCCGGAGGTGATGGCGAGCACCGACGTCGAGGGCGCGGTCGGACTGACGCAGATCCTCGCGGAGACGGCCGTCAGCCTGCTCGGGATGCGCGTCGACGTCGAGGAGAGCCAGCGCCTCACGCGCAAGATCATGCGCGCCGACCGTGAGGGCGCCTCGGCCCGCTCGGAGAAGCTGCGTGCCCGGCGACGGCGCGTGGACGAGCGCTTCGATCCCGACAAGGCGCTCGCCGGCACGGGCCGTTACCTGCGCACGGCGATGGACGAGTTCGGGCGCGAGGACCTGGCTGTGGCGTCGTACCACATGGGCATCGGCAACCTGCAGAACGTGCTGGCGGCCTACGGTGACGAGGACGTGAGCTACACGCAGGTCTACTTCGACGCGACACCCGACCGGCACCCGGAGACCTACCGCCTGCTGACCGACCTCGGCGACGACTCGAAGACCTACCTGTGGCGCGTGCTCGCGTCCGCGGAGGTGATGCGGCTGTACCGCGAGGATCGCGCCGAGCTCGCCCGGCTCGACGAGCTCCAGTCCGCCAAGGCGAGCGCCGAGGAGGTCCTGCACCCGCCGGGCTCGACCGAGATCTTCGAGTCGGCCGAGGACCTCGAGGCCGCCTATGCCGGCGAGCGGCTGCGGCCGTTCCCGAACCAGCCCGCGCGCTACGGGCTGCGGCGCGACCCGCGCATGGGCGAGCTCGCCGGGCGCGTCGACACCGACCGCGAGCTCCTCCGTGGGCTGCGCCCCGAGGCGCTCGCGCTGGCGCTCTACGTGGCCGACGCCGTGCGCGATATCGCCGACACCGATGCGGCGCTCACCGTCACGAGCACGGTGCGCACGACCCCCTACCAGGAGCTGCTCGCACGACGCAACCCGGAGGCGACGAGCGCGTACTCGCTGCACACGACCGGCTACGCGTTCGACGTACGGCGCAAGTACCGCTCACGAGCCCAGGCGGTGGCCTTCCAGTACATGCTCGATCGCCTGCAGTCGCTCAACCTGATCGCCTGGGTGCGCGAGCCGGGCGCGATCCACATCACCGTGTCGAGCGAGGCGCGTGAGCTGATCCAGCGCTAGTACTCGGCCTGGAGCGCCTGCCAGGCCTCCCAGTCGTGGCCAGGGATGATCAGCGCGTCCGGCGTCTCCTTGCGGTACTGGGCGATCTCGCGCAGCGAGCGCCGGAACAGGTGCTCGTCCTCCACGCGGTAGGGGAGGTGTGCCGTGTCGAGCGTCTCGCGCAGCTCGGCGGCGTCGCCCGCGACCAACACCTCGTGCCCCTTCGTGCGCAGCACCACGGACATGTGCCCGAGCGTGTGGCCGGGCGTGAAGACGGTCCGCACGCTGCCGTCCCCGAACAGGTCGAACGAGCGCCCGAAGCCGGAGAACGAGGAGGCGTCGGGCCCGTCGAAGTCGAGCAGCCGGTAGTCGAAGCCGTGGTCGAACTGGCGCTTGACGTAGCCGTGCCTCTGACCGGCGTCGGTCGCGGCCTCCCACTCGCGCTTGGAGACGATGAAGGTCGCGTCCGGGAACTCGGCGATCGCGCTCGCCCGGTCGGCGTGCAGGTGGGTCATGACCACGACGCGCACGTCGCCGGGGGAGAGGCCGCGCTCGCGCAGCTGCGCCGAGACCGCCTGCCCGGGATCCATCTGCACGTCCCTGAATGTGAGCAGCACGACGCGGCCGAGGTTCTGGCGCGGGTTGACGGCGACCGACGGATGGAAGCCGGTGTCGACCAGGATCAACCCGGCGCCCGGGTGCTCGACGAGGAACGCCGGCACCGGCGCGTCGATCAGGTCCTTCTTGGCCACGCCGATCCCGAAGGCGCGCCGCGCGGCGAGCTTTTCCCCGGAGCGCAGGAACCAGCTGGCCGGGAGGCGCACGCGCCCGGTCAGCAGCGGGTGGAGCGCGACGCTCGCGCCGGGGCGACCGCCCGCCAGTGGCAGCTCGGCAGGCCGGGGCTCTGCGGCGGTCTCCATTCGGCCAGAAGCTAGCCGGGCGAGCGGTCGGCCAGCTCCTCCCAGAACTCGATCCAGGTGCGCGCCTGGCGCATCCCGAGCTCGAGCGCCATCCGCGGCCCGTCGGGCACGTCCTCGGCCAGCCCGTCGCGAATCCGCTCGTAGTCGGCGAGCTCGGCGCGATGTGCGGCGAGCTGCACCCCGGCGAGCGCGGCCGGGTCGGCGCCGAAGAAGAGCTTCAGCAGGCCGAGGTCGCGGACCTCGGAGAGCTGAGCGGTCGGCTCGGCGCGCCACTCGGCGAGCGCCTCGCGGCCCTTGTCGGTCAGGCTGTAGAGCTTGCGCCTGCGCCCGCCCTCCTCGCGCCGCTCGCTCACGTAGCCGCCGCGCGCGAGCCGCTCGGGCTCGGTGTAGAGCTGGGCGTGCTGGAGCGACCAGAAGAAGCCGACCGAGCCCGCCACGAGCTGCTTCAGCCGGTAGGGGGTGGCCTCGCCGGTCCAGCTGAGCAGGCCCAGCACGATGTACGACGGCGGTGTGAGCCGTACCTCTTGCATTAGTCCAGAATAGACGGTACAGTCCGGATCATGGCAACCGCACTCTCGCAGACCCAGGCGACGGACCACCGGCTCGGCTTCCAGAGCCTCGATGAGGAGGTTGCGGTCGACCGCCTGCCCGTGAGCGGCGAGCTGCCGCCCTGGCTGACGGGCGCGCTCGTGCGGGTGACGCCGGCGCTCCTCGAGATCGGCGACCGGCGCGTGTCGCACTGGTTCGACGGGGTCGCAATGCTGAACCGCTTCGGCTTCTCGGACGGCGCCGTCTCCTACAAGAGCCGCTTTCTCGACAGCCGCTCGTACCGCGACGCCAGGGAGGGCCAGATCCGCCACGGCGGCTTCGCCACGGATCCCTGCCGCTCGCTCTTCAAGCGCGTGCAGGCGATCTTCTCGCCGGATTTCACGGACAACCCGAACGTCAACCTGGCGCGGGTCGGCGAGCGCTACATCGCGATGACGGAGACTCCGCTCCCGGTCGAGTTCGACCCGGAGACGCTCGACACGATCGGGCACTTCGAGTTCGCCGACTCGATCAAGAGCCACGTCACCACCGCGCACCCGCACCACGACCGCGAGCGCGACGAGCTCGTCAACTACGTGGCCCACTTCTCGAGGACGAGCGAGTACGTGCTCTACGGCCTGCCCGCCGGCTCTTCGACGCGCCGCGTGATCGCCCGCATGCCGGTGCGCGAGCCCGCCTACATGCACGCGTTCGGGATGAGCGGGCGCCACCTGATCCTGGCCGAGTACCCGCTGCGCGTGAACCCGCTGAGGCTCGCCTTCTCGGGCAAGGCCTTCATCGAGAACTACGTCTGGCGGCCGGAGCTCGGGACGAAGCTGCAGGTCTTCGACCGCGAGACCGGCGCGCACCGCGGGACCTACGAGACGGATGCCTTCTTCTGCTTCCACCACGTGAACGCCTTCGAGCGCGAGAGCGGCGAGCTGGTCGTCGACCTCGTCGCCTACGACGACCCGTCGGTGATCGATGCGCTCTACCTCGACGAGGACGGGCCGCGCGGCCCGCTCGGAAGCACCGAGCTGCGCCGTTACACGATCGACCTCGACGCCGGCTCGGTCAGCTGGGAAGCGCTGCCCGGTGGCCACGACGTCGAGCTGCCGCGGATCGACTACGGGCGTCGCAACACGCGCGACTACGAGTTCGCCTACTTCGCGGGCTGGGGCGGCGACGGCGAGTGGATCAACCGGCTCGTCAAGCTGAACGTGCGCGACGGCACGCGCAGCGAGTGGAGCGCGCCCGGCTGCTACCCCGGCGAGCCTGTCTTCGTGCGCGAGCCCGCGGGCGACGCCGAGGATGGCGGCGTGATCCTGTCGGTCGTGCTCGACGCGACGGCGCGCCGCTCGTTCCTGCTCGTGCTCGACGCCGGCTCCTTCGAGGAGCTGGCGCGGGCCGAGGCGCCGCACCACATCCCCTTCGGCTTCCACGGTGACTACATGAGGTCGTGATGCGCGCCGCCGATGCCGACAGAGAGCGGACCGCCGAGCGCCTGCGCGACGCAGCCGGCGAGGGGCGCCTGCGCCCGGACGAGCTCGAGATCAGGCTCGAGACGGCGCTCGGAGCGTCGACGCTCGGCGAGCTCGAGCGGGTCGTCGCCGATCTGCCGGCACCGCCGCCTGCCCCGCCGCGGCCGGAGCTGCCGGTGACCTACCTCGCCGTGTCGGCGCTGCTCGTCGCGATCTGGGCGCTGACCGGCGCCGGTTACTTCTGGCCGATCTGGCCGATTCTCGGCTGGGGTTTGTATGAGGGGCCGCGGCTCGCCCGGGTAGGCTTACGCGCATGCCATCCGAGCGCTTCGTCGACGAGCTGAACGCGCAGATCGGCCGCGAGCTGGCGGCGGCTCACCAGTACACCGCCGTGGCGGCGTTCTACGACCGTGAGACCTTCCCGCGCCTGGCGAAGCTCTTCTACGACCAGGCCGACGAGGAGCGCGGGCACGCCATGAAGATGGTCAACTACCTGCGCGACACCAACTCGCCGCTGCGGCTGGGGGAGATCAAGGGGCCGCGCACCGAGTTCGCGGACCACGTCGAGCCGATCACGCTCGCGCTCGAGAACGAGAAGAAGGTCACCGTCCAGATCGGCAAGCTGTTCGAGATCGCACGCGAGACCGACGACTACGCGAGCGAGAGCTTCATGCAGTGGTTCGTCGACGAGCAGGTCGAGGAGGAGGCCACGATGGAGTCCCTCCTGCAGGTCGCCGAGCGCGTGCGCGAGTACCCGATGATGCTCGAGGAGTTCCTCGCCCGCGACGGGGACGACCTGGGCGGAGACTGACGGCCGAGCTCGGGCTCAAGCCGATCGGTCGCGTCGAGTCGTCACTGACCGACCTCGGCTCGGCGCCGAACCAGGGTGACGAGGGCGGCCCGGACGCCTGGATCGTGCTGGAGCCGGCGCTCCGCGAAGGGCTGGAGGGCATCCGGGCGGGCGACGAGCTGATCGTCCTCACCTGGCTCGACCGCGCGCGCCGCGACGTGCTGCGAGTGCACCCCCGCGGCGACCTCTCGCGCCCCGAGCAGGGCGTCTTCAACACGCGCTCACCGGCGCGCCCCAACCCGATCGGGCTGCATCGCGTCGAGGTCCTGGCGATCGAGGGCGACCGGCTGCGGGTGTCGAACCTGGAGGCGCTCGACGGGACGCCCGTTGTGGATCTGAAGCCGGTCCTCAGCCAGGACGTCAGCGAGCGCTGACGAGCTCGAGCTCGAGCCGCTCGACGCGGTCGCTCTCGGTGCGCTCGACCCACGACTTCCTGAGCAGCGGCTCGTACTTGTGCAGGCTGGCCGGAAGACCGTTCAGGTGAGCCGGCAGCGGCGGCCCGGGCTCGACCCCGAGCGCGCGCAGCAGGCGGTCGTCGTCGATCCTCCGCGCAGGACAGTTGCGGCAGCGGGGATTCGATCGGCAGCACTTCACCGGCACGCGAGCCGCAGCGTAGCACGCCCTTAGGGTTCCCTAACAGAGGGCGCCCGGCTACGCTGGCGCGTCCATGCCCTCGGAGCTCTTCAAGGCCGGCCTGCTCGACGGGCAGGTGGCGCTCGTGAGCGGCGGAGGGTCGGGCCTCGGCCGCGCCGCGGCGCTCGAGCTGGCGGCGCTGGGCGCCGAGGTCGTGGTCTGCGGGCGGCGCAGCGAGCCGCTCGAGGAGACCGCCGCACGCGCCGACGGCGGGCGCTGCTCGGCGATCGCCTGCGACATCCGCGAGGAGGATCAGGTGTCGGGGCTGGTCGATCAGGTGCTTGCCCGCCACGGGCGCATCGACCTGCTGCTCAACAACGCCGGCGGCCAGTACCTCACGCCCGCAGAGGAGATCACCCCGAAGGGCTTCCGCACGGTGATCCGGCTGAACGTCGAGGGAACCTGGCTGATGACGCACACCGTCGCGACGCGGGCGATGATGGGCGGGCGGGACGGGAGTCCCCGTGGCGGCAAGATCCTCAACGTCACGCTGTCGCCGCATCACGGCCTGCCCGGGATGGCGCACTCGTCGGCGGCGCGGGCCGCGGTCGAGAACCTCACGCGCGTGCTCTCGATCGAGTGGGCGCGCTTCGGAATCAAGCTGACCGCGCTTGCGGCCGGCCACTTCGCCACCGAGACGCTGATGACGAAATACCCGCAGCCGGTGGTCGAGGGCGTGGCCGGGACCGTCCCGCTGCAGCGGCTCGGGACGGAGGAGGAGTTCGCCTGGCTCGTCGCCTACCTCGCCTCGCCGGCGGGCGACTACTTCTCGGGTGCCGTCCTGACACTCGACGGCGCCCGCGACAACTGGTTCGGCGCCTGGCCGCCCGGCGGGATGGCCGACGCGGGCGGCCGGCCGCTCCGCGAGGAGCGCAGTGAGTGAACATGGTTCCGGTGCTCGAGACCGAGCGGCTCGTCATGCGCGGCTTTCGCGACGACGATCAGGAGCAATGGGCCGCCATCCGCGCCGACGACGAGGTCATGCGCTCGCTCGGGCGCGACGGCGGCATCGCTGCGGACGAGGCGTGGCGCGAGATGGCGATGCTCACCGGCCACTGGGCGCTCAAGGGCTTCGGCCACTGGGCGCTCGAGGAGCGCTCGAGCGGAGCCCTGATCGGCAACGCGGGCCTCTTCTTCCCGCCGGACTGGCCGGCGCTCGAGGTCGGCTGGACGGTCACCAGGCCGCGCTGGGGTCAGGGCTTCGCCGGTGAGGCCGCCCGCGCCGCCGCGCGCTGGGCCCAGGCGGAGCTCGGTGTCCACCACCTGATCAGCCTGATCGCGCCGTCGAACTCGCGCTCCCAGCGCGTTGCGGAGAAGCTCGGCATGACCCACGAGGGTGAGGTGCACGTGCGAGGCTTCCACCTGCTGAAATACGGAAGCGACCTGCCGCTCGCGGACGGCGATTCGGGCGTACGCGGCGCGGGTACCCCGAGCCCATGAGCGTGAACGAGAGCAACGAGCCGCCCGACGAGAAGTTCGTCGAGCACGAGGAGGAGCTCGCCGCAGAGGAGGCCGCTTCGATCGGCGGGGCGCCCCCGGACTACGACACCGACGACGCGCACCGGGCGCTCGAGGAGTCCGGCGAGGGCGAGGCGGAGGGATTCGAGCTGGCCGAGCAGGAGTTGATCGACGCAGCCTCACACGGTGAGAACCGCCACAACCCCGCCGAGGACGCGTTCACGCCGGAGGTCGAGTCGGACGAGTCCGGCGCCGCCTACGGCGAGCCGGACGAGCTCGACACCACCGAGGGCCCGGAGGACACCGGCGAGGACGAGGGCTGACCGGCGCAGTCAATCCCTGCGCAGCCGGCCGAGCCGCCTGCTCCGGGCCTCAGCGCTCGAACAGCGTCGACAGCACCACCTCGGTCACGGTCCGGCTGATGCCATCCGTGGCCCGGATGCGCTCGAGGCAGAGCTCGAGGTCCTGCGTGTCGCGCGCCTGCACGTGCAGCAGCGCGCTTGCCTCGCCGGCGACGGTGTGCGCCGAGACGACCCCGGGCTCGTCCTCCACAGCGTGTTTGATTGCCTCGGCCGGCATGCCGCCCTCGCAATAGAGGTCGACGAACGCCTGCGCGTGCCAGCCGAAGGCGCGCGGGTCGACGATCGCCGTGTAGCCCTGGATGACCCCTTCGGCCTCGAGCCGGTCGATGCGCCGCTTGACCGCGGGCGCCGAGAGATGGACGTGCTCGCCGATGTCCTGGAAGGAGCGGCGAGCGTTTTGGCGCAGTAGCGCAACGATTCTCCGGTCGGTGTCGTCCATATCCGGTCGAAGTGTCGCACTCATGCAACGAATCCGCATTGTGTAGCGACGAAAACATGGGAATCATTACGTGTACCCCTGATTTCGAGATAGGAGCCCGATGGCGACCGAGCAGCTTGCCCCAGGCATCGTCACCCCGCCGGTGGACGAGAACGACCGCATGCCGGTCCACGGGATCGACCACGTGGAGTTCTACGTCGGCAACGCGGCGCAGGCCACCTACTACTTCGTGAACGCATTCGGGTTCACCGAGACGGCCTACCGAGGGCTCGAGACCGGGCACCGCGGGCACAAGTCGCACGTGCTCGAGCAGGGGCGGATCCGCCTCGTGCTGACCGGGACGCTCAGCGGCGGTGACGAGATCGCTGACCATCACGCACGCCACGGCGACGGCGTCCACAAGATCGCCCTGAGCGTGCCCGACGCGGCCACCGCGTACGAGCACGCGGTCGCCCACGGCGCGCGGGGCGTCATGACGCCGCGCTGGGAGGAGGACGAGCACGGGCGCGTGCAGGTCTCGGCGATCGAGACGTATGGCGACACGCTCCACCTGTTCGTACAGCGCGACGAGTACCGCGGCCCGTTCATGCCGGGCTACGAGCGCCGCGCCGAGGCGCCTACCGATCCGGACGAGCTGCTGCTGATGGGGATCGACCACATCGTCGGCAACGTCGAGCTGGGCCACATGGAGGAGTGGGTCCACTACTACGAGCGCGTCTTCGGGATGACCGAAATGATCCACTTCTCGGACGAGGCGATCTCAACCGAGTACTCGGCGCTGATGTCGAAGGTGGTCACGGACGGCAGCGGCCGGCTGAAGTTCCCGATCAACGAGCCCGCCGAGGGCAAGCGCAAGTCGCAGATCGACGAGTACATCGAGTTCTACAAGGGCGCCGGCGCGCAGCACATCGCCGTCGCCACGCGGGACATCGTGGGATGCGTCGCCGCCCTGAGGGAGCGCGGCGTCGAGTTCCTCACGATCCCCGAGGAGTACTACGAGGAGGTCCCGGAGCGGATCGGCGATATCGACGAGGACATCGCGGACCTGAAGCGGCTCGGGATCCTGGTCGACCGCGACGACGAGGGCTACCTGCTGCAGATCTTCACGAAGCCCATCGGAGACCGTCCGACCGTGTTCTTCGAGATCATCGAGCGACACGGTGCTCGCGGCTTCGGCGAGGGCAACTTCAAGGCCCTGTTCGAGGCGATCGAGCGCGAGCAGGACCGGAGAGGAAACCTCTAGAGCCATGCGCTACGCAAGCCTCGGAAAGATCCCGCCCAAGCGGCACGTCCAGGTGCGCCAGAATGGCGCTTCGTCCCCGCTCCTCGTCGAGGAGGTGATGGGCTACGAGGGCTTCTCGGGCAACGAGTCGATCCTGCTCCACCTGCAGTCGCCCTGCCGGCTCGATGAGGTCGGCGGCTTCCGCTCGATCGAGCGCGAGGAGTGGGTGCCGGACGCGCACGTGCACCGGCTCGCCGACGCCAACCCGATCGACGCCGGCGGCGACCCGCTCTCGAGCCGCCGGCTGCTGATGTGGAACGGCGACATCGAGGTGTCCGTCGCCAAGCCCACGGAGCCGCTCGACGGCTTCTACCGCAACGGCGAGGGCGACGAGGTCATCTACGTGCACCGCGGCTCGGGCGTCCTGCGCACCGTTTTCGGGCGCGTCCCCTTCCGCGAGCGCGACTACCTCGTGATCCCGCGCGGCACGACGCACAGCTTCGAGCTGGCGGACGGCGAGGAGCAGTTCTGGGTGTGCTTCCACACGCCGGGCGAGATCGAGACCCCGAATCGCTACCGCAACCGCTACGGCCAGCTGCTCGAGCACTCGCCGTACTCGCAGCGCGACTTCCATCCGCCCGAGGAGCTCGAGACGTTCGACGAGCCGGGCGAGTACCCGGTCACCCTGCGCGTGCGGGACGGCTTCCAGAGCTACGTGCTCGACCGGCATCCGTTCGACGTCGTCGGCTGGGACGGCTACGTGTGGCCGTACACGTTCAACGCGGACGACTTCGAGCCGCGCGCGGGGCGCTTCCACCTGCCGCCGCCCGCCCACCAGACCTTCCAGGGACCGAACTTCGTGATCTGCACGTTCGCCCCCCGGATGCTCGACTGGGACCCGGAGGCGGTGGTGCTCCCGTACCACCACTCGAACATCCAGTCCGAGGAGGTCATGTTCTACGCCGCGGGCGACTACGCGGCACGCAAGGGCGTCGACATCGGCTCGATCACGCTGCACCCGTCCGGCCTGCCGCACGGGCCGCAGCCGGGCGCCGTGGAGAAGTCGCTCGGCAAGAAGTCGACGGACGAACTGGCCGTCATGTGGGACACGTTCCGGCCGCTCAGGCTGTCGACGCTCTGGAGCGAGGTCGACAAGCCCGAGTACGCCTATTCGTGGAACCCGGACCGGTCGAGCGAGGTCCCGAGCCAGGACGGAGTGCCCGAGTCGGACACCGTCGTGACGGGACCGTCGGCCTAGGGCTTAGGTCCGGGCTGCCCAGGCCGCGGGTCCTGTCCGGGGAAGTTTCCTTTCGGACCCCTTCGCTTCGCTCGGGGCCGCGAAAGTTTGCCTTCCCTCGGCCACCCGCGGGTGGGGCGCCGCTTGTGGGTCGAGCTCTCCGCGCGAGAGGGACGGTTTTCGCGCCCTTCTATTCCAGGGCGGTGTTGCGCCCGACGTGCTCCCACTCGCGCAGCTCCGCGCCGACGGCGTCGAGGCGGGAGCTGATGTTGCCGATGGCGTCGGCGCCGAGCACGAGCCGCAGCGGCGGCTCGTCGGCGTCGAGCGCGGTGATGATCGCGGCGGCCGCCTTGGCCGGGTCGCCCGCCTGCTGGCCGTGGCCTGCGCGCACGTACTCGCGCGTCGGGCCGACCGTCTCTGCGTACTCGGGCATCTCGTCCGACATGTACGCGGCGTCGGCGCGGAACAGGCCGGTCCGGAACGCCCCCGGCTCGACGATCAGCGTGTGAATGCCGAACGGCTGAACCTCGTCGCGCAGCGTCTCGCTCAGGCCCTCGAGCGCGAACTTCGTCGCGCAATAGGCGCTGAAGCCCGGCGCCGTGACCTGGCCGCCGACGCTCGACATCTGCACGATCGCGCCCCCGCCCTGCTCCCGCATCGCCGGCAGCACGAGGCGCGTCAATGCCGCGGGCGCGAAGAAGTGGAGATCGAACAGCGCCCTGAGCTCGTCGTCCGTCGTCTCCTCGACGGCGCCGACCTGCGTGCGCCCGGCGTTGTTGACGAGCACGTCGATACGGCCGAAGCGATCGAGCGCCGCGGCCACGGCGGCCTCGCGGTCCGCCGCGTCGGTCACGTCGAGCCGGACTGCCTGGACGCGCTCAGGGTCGCCGAGGTCGGCCAGCGCGTCCGTGTGCCGGGCCGTCGCCACGACCGAGTCCCCGCGCTCCAGCGCGGCCTCCGCGATGGCGCGGCCGAAGCCACTCGTCGTTCCCGTGATGAACCAAACCCGTGCGTCGCTCATGCGAGCAAAGGTAGAGACGCGGGATCGCTACCGATCATGCCGACGATGCGGCCGCGGTCGTCGATGTCAGGCGCGAACGTCTCGACAACCGCGGCGAGATCGCGGGGACTACGGGACCGGGCGGCCGCCGCTTCAGCGGTCGCTCAGAAGTACATCCCCCCGAACTGCCCGCCGGTCACGTTCAGCACCTGGCCGTGCACGTAGTCGGCCCAGGGCGAGCACAGGAAGAAGATCGGCCCGGCGGCCTCCTCGGGTGAGGCGGGCCGGCCCAGCGGGATCAGCATCGACGCCATCTGGCGCATCTGCTCGGGAATGCCGAGCTGGATCTCCTCGCCGTCCTTGGTCATCGTGTTGCCCGACTCCTTGGCGGCGGTCAGGCGCGTCTCGACGAAGCCGAAGGCCACCGCGTTCACGTTGATCTTGAACTGGCCCCACTCCTTGGCGAGCGTCTTCGTGAGGCCGACCACGCCGAGCTTGCCGGCCGAGTAGTTGACCTGGCCGGCGTTGCCGTGCATCCCCGAGACCGAGGACACGTTGACGATCTTGCGGAAGACCTCGCGGCCCTCCTCGCGCTCCTGCTTGGCGGGCTCGCGCATGTGGGGCGCGGCGGCGCGGCAGATCCGAAAGGGCACGACCGTGTGGATGTCGAGCATCGCCTGGAACTGCTCGTCGGTCATCTTGTGGGCAACGCCGTCTCGCGTGTAGCCGGCGTTGTTGACGACGATGTCGAGCTGCCCGAAGTCGTCGACGGCCTTCTGGACGAGCTGATCCGGCACGCCCTCCTTGGTCAAGTCGCCGCCGAAGACGGCCGTCTCGCCCGCGATCTCGGACGAGGCCTGCTCGGCGACGTCCGCATCGAGGTCGTTGATCAGGACGCGGGCGCCGTGCTCCGCGAGCAATTCGGCGGTTGCACGACCGATGCCCCGGGCAGAACCCGTGACGATCGCCGCCTTCCCATCAAGTACTCCCACTTTGTCGGCTCCTTTCGGCACTGCGGTGTTTTCGAGGCAGGCATCATGACGATCCGCGCTACGGTCGGATCCAGATGACGCTGAACTTCGTCCGCTACGGGATCCCGCTGGCGCTGTTCGTCGCGGGCATGATCATCGCCGGGACCTCGGGGCGGATAGGGCTCGCCGCCGGGGCCATGTTCATCAGCGCCGGCACCGCAGTCCTGCTGCTCAACGTGATCTACCGGATCGGCGTCGAGGGCGACAAGACGCGCGACCGCGAGGAGGAGGCGCGCCGCTTCTTCGACGAGCACGGTCGCTGGCCGGACGAGCCTGAGTCCGCCGCGCGCAAGCCGCCCCGCCGCTAGAGGCCCATCAGCTTCCCGAGGATCTCCTTCATCACCTCGTCGGTGCCGCCGCCGATCGGGCCGAGCCGCGTGTCGCGCAGGGCGCGGCCGATCTCGAGGTCGCCGTCCGAGACCCGGAACGCGGTCTCCGCAACCTCGAGCGCGGAGCGCTGCGACAGCAGCTTCGCCTCGGTGACCTCACGGATCGCGTCGTGACCCCCGGCGAACAGGTAGAGCGCGTGATTCGTGAGGCAGCGCGAGGCCTCGAGCTTGACCGCCAGTTCCGCCACCGCGTGGCGGAACTCCGCGCGCCCGGCGGCCGCCTCGACGGCTCGCTCGAGGACGACCTCCATCGAGCCGACGGCCCCGATCGCCATTACGAGCCGCTCCCACTGGAAGTTCGCCATCACGAGCTGGAAGCCGTGGTTCTCCTCACCGAGCAGGTTCTCGTCCGGGACGAACACGTCGTCGAACGCCAGCTCGGCGGTGTCCGAAGCGTGCCAGCCGAGCTTCTCGAGCTTCTTCGAGACCGAGAAGCCGCCCATTCCCCGCTCGAGGAGGAGGAAGGAGATCCCGTGGTGGCCGCCCGCCTCGGTCGTCTTCACCGCGGTCACGACGAAGTCGGCGCGCACGCCGTTCGTGATGAACGTCTTCGCTCCGTTGACGACGTAGCCGCCCTCGACGGGCTCGGCGCGGGTCCGGATCCCGGCGACATCCGAGCCGGCACCCGGCTCGGTGATGCCGAGCGCGCCGATCCGCTCGCCGCGGATGGCGGGGGCGAGAAAGCGTTGCTTCTGCTCGTCGGTGCCGAACCTCCACAGCGGCGGCGTCGCGATGCTGACGTGGGCGCCGATCCCGGCCGCGAGCCCGCCCGAGCCGCAGCGCGCGAGCTCCTGGGCGAGCACGGCGTCCTCGACATAGCCGAGCCCGCGCCCGCCGTACTCGACCGGGTACTTGATCCCGAGCAGCCCGCGCTCTCCCATGCGCGCGAACACCTCGTCAGGAAACCAGCGCGCGGCCTCCCACTCGGCTGCGTGCGGCCGCAGCTCCTCGGCGACGAAGCTGCGGATCTCCTGCCGGAGCTCCTCGTGCTCCGTCGTGAAGGGGGGAACGGGGCGGGGTGGCGCGGCCTGGCTCACAGCCGCTTCTTCAGCATCCCGAACACGCCGCGCATCACCTTGTTCTGGAGCGCCTTGCCTTCGCGCGAGGTCAGGAAGTCGCCGAGGACATCGGCGCCGCCGGGCTGCGGTGTGGGGGGCTTCGGCTCGCGCTTGCGCCGGCGCGGCGCCTTCGGCTCCGTCGCCTCGGCCTCGTCCTGCTTCTCCATGCGCGCGGCCAGCTTCTCGCGCGCGCTCTCCGCCTCGGCGCGGGTGCCGTACTTCGCATAGAGGGGCGACGCCTTGGCAGCTCCCTCGACATCGTCGGCCGGGCCCATGCGCGATGCGGGCGCCCGCAGCCGGGTGTGCACGACCGGGGTCGGCACGCCGTCGTCGGACAGGATCGTCACCGCCGCCTCGCCGATGCCCATCTGCGTGAGCAGCTCCTCGACCTCGTAGAAGTCGGAGCTCGGGTAGGTGGACGCGGCCGCCTTGAGCGCCTTTGCGTCGTCGGGCGTGAACGCGCGCAGCGCGTGCTGCACGCGGTTGCCGAGCTGGCCGAGCACCTCGGACGGCACGTCGTCCGGTACCTGCGTCACGAAGAAGACGCCGACGCCCTTCGAGCGGATCAGGCGCACGGTCTGAGTCACCGACTCGAGGAACGCCTTGCTGGCGCCGTTGAAGAGCAGGTGCGCCTCGTCGAAGAAGAACACGAGCTTCGGCTTGTCGAGGTCGCCGGCCTCGGGCAGCTGCTCGAACAGCTCCGCGACGAGCCACATGAGCGCCGTCGAAAAGAGCCGCGGCTTGTCCTGGACCGCCGGCAGCTCGAGGCAGGAGATGACGCCGCGGCCGTCCGGGGCGGTGCGCATCAGGTCGGCGATGTCGAGCTGCGGCTCGCCGAAGAACTCGGTGCCGCCGCCCGTCTCGAGCCCGACGAGGCTGCGCAGCAGCACGCCGACCGTCGACGACGCGAGCCCGCCGATGCCCTCGAGCTCCTCCTTGCCCGCGTCCGAGTCGAGGAAGGTGAGCAGCGCGCGCAGGTCGGACAGGTCGAGAAGGGGGAGGCCCTTCTGATCGGCGTAGTGGAAGACGAGCGCGAGGCTCTGCTCCTGCGTCTCGTTCGCGTCGAGGATCTTGGCGAGCAGCTGCGGCCCGAAGTCCGAGACGGTGGCGCGCACGGGCACGCCTGGGCCGATCCCGCCGAGCGACAGGTACTCGACCGGGTAGCCGCGCGGCTCGAACGCGAGCCCGAGCTCGCCCATGCGCTTCTCGGCCGCTCCGCCCGCCTCACCGGGGGCGCCGATCCCGGAGACGTCGCCCTTCACGTCCGCCGCGAACACCGCTACGCCCGCGTCGGAGAGCTGCTCCGCGATCGTCTGGAGCGTGATCGTCTTGCCGGTGCCGGTCGCGCCGGCGACGAGGCCGTGCCGGTTCATCATGCGCAGCGGCACCCGCACCACGGCGTCGGTTGCGAGCTTTCCGTCGTGGACGCCGCGCCCCAGGTCGATCGCCGCGCCCTCGGTCGCGTACGCCTCGGCGATCGTGGCCGCGAAGTCGCTCATGAGCCGCGGGATCGTACCGCCGGGTCTCAGTCCTCGAAGACGTCCAGCGGCAGCGCGGCCGAGACGAGCGCGTTGGGCGCGTCGACGACCTCGGACACCCGCAGCTCAGCCGCGACGCTCATCAGCACGTAGGCCTCCTCGTGACCCAGTTCGCGCGTGGCGGTGAGCCAGCCATGCAGCTCGAGCAGCGCGCGCCGTGTCGCGAGGTTGAGGTCGAGGTCGCCCTGGCGGCCGTCGTCGTCGAGCGGGATGCCGGTCGTGGCGAACATCGAGCGCTCGGGCCGCGGCGGCGCCTGGTAGCACGGGAACCGGGGGCGCCAACCGCCGGGGCTGCCGAGCGAGACCCGGAAGGTCGCGCTGCCGCCGGTCTCGATCGCCGCGATGCAGACCTCGCCGTCGCCCTGGGCGAAGTGGAGATCGCCCACCGACAGCAGCGCGCCGGGGGCGTGCACCGGCAGCCACAGGCGCGCCCCCGGGCCGAGGTCGCGGATGTCGATGTTGCCGCCGTTCTCGCGCGGCGGGTAGGTGCGCAGCCCGTCTGCCGCCTCGGGTGGCCAGGCGTGATCCGGGTCGGGGAGCGGCGCCCGGCCTCCCCGTTCCACCAACGCGCTCTCGCGCGCGAGCGCGCGCTCGAAGAGCTCGCGCGACGGCGCCACGCCGATGGTGCCGGCGTGGGGGCACGCGGGCACGGCCACGCCCGGCAGCTGCTCGGAGCGCGCCAGCCCGCCCTCGAGCTCCCACTTGGCGAGGAAGGGCTCCGTGAAGAGGTCGCCGAGGAACCCGGAGCCGGGCCAGATCGCCGTCCACGCGAAGTCGTCGGTCTCGTAGCCGAGGACCTCGAGCTCGAGGACGTCTCCGGGCGCCGCGCCGCGCAACTCGACCGGCCCGGTCAGCGGATGAGCGAGCGAGGGGACGCCGAGCAGGTCGGCGTGCGTCGAGTCGCGCGTGATCTCACGGTCGCGCGAGTCACGGATCTCGAAGGTGACAGTGTCACCGGGCTCGATCTCGGCGACCGGGGCGATGTCGGGATGCCAGCGGTTGTGTCCGCGCGCGGCGCCCTGGTCGAGGCGCTGCGAGCGGTCGATCTCGATCCTCACCGGCATTCGCCCACGCTATCGCCGCGTTCACGCGTGCTGCGGTCCGCAGGGCGACTTGCGCTCATAAGGCCAGCCTAAATGTTGTTGGCGATTCGTCAAGAACGCTGTTAGCATGTCGTCAACAAAGAGGCCGCCACTGGACCCGCTGTGCCTGCCGGCACGGCTTCTTCGGCCCGTCGCAGTGGAGCGGTGCAAGCGCCCCAGCTGACCGCCCGCTGACGAATCCGGACGGGACGACTGACCGATTGCCGGTTGGGTCGTGCCGCCTGGTGTTCGCCAGGGATCAACCAATCCCGAATTCCAACCCATGAAGGAGATTGCCAAATGCGTAAGACCATCATGGGGACGGCGCTCGCGCTGTCCCTCGCACTTGCAGGAACCGCTCAGGCCGACACCATCCAGTCACGATTTCGATAGCTTTGACACTCGGAAGCGTCAACGGGCAGGACGGCTGGAAGGCCACGAGCACGACGTCGATCAGAAGGTCGTGGACAGGGTACGGAGGCGGGTAAGGCGCTCCGGATCTCGAACGCGGTTATGGCGGGCAGCTTTGCCGACATGCCGTATTCCGCGCCGGTCCATCTGGCGGGCGAGAACGAGGCCAACAGGGTTCTCGTCAACGAGTTCAATGTCACGTCCGATAGCCCGAACCTTCAGTCGGGGCTCGCGATGAGCCTTAGCCCGACCGATGGCAACGGCAACCGGATGTCCTACGTGCGCCTTGAGGACACTACGGCTGGAATCAAGGTGACTTTCATCGACACGCCTACGGGCTACCTCGATTCGTCGCGTCACGTTTCGTTCGACGCTCAGGAGATCGCCACGCTGGACCGTACTGACTGGCACAAGATCCGTTTCGAGACGACTTTCGTTCCGGGTCAGGACAACGATGTCGTCCGCGTTTTCGTTGACGGTGTGCAGAAGGTCTGCGGCGAGTCGTGGGAGAATTACTACCGCTACGACTCCGAGCAGGTTGGCGGTGGCAACACTGTCAAGCCGAGCGACCGCCTCATGTGGCGTATCGGCGGCACGGCTGCCCCGGCCACCAACGGTTCGGGCTTCCTGTTCGATGACGTTACGAGCGAGTCAAAGGCGACTGGCTCCACTTCCTGCACCACGCCGCCTGCCGATGGTCCGCAGGGTCCGGTTGGTCCGCAGGGTCCGCAGGGTCAGCCCGGTGCTGCCGGCCAGAATGGCTCCAACGGCACGAACGGTGTCGATGGCAAGAATGGCATCGACGGCAAGAACGGTGTCAACGGCAAGGATGGCGTCAACGGCAAGGATGGCGTCAACAGCACCGTCACGGTTCGCGGTGCCTCGATCCGACATCTGCGAGATCCGCAAGATCAGCGGCATGAAGTTCCTCAGCGCCAAGGCCACGATGGGTGGCAAGCGTCTGAGCGTCAAGGGTCGCACCGTCAAGGTCGATCTCCGTGGCAAGTCTGCGGGCGAGTACCGGGTGTTCATCACCGCCAAGTACCAGGCCAATGGCAAGGTCTACAAGGTCCGCAGCGTCCGGAGCCTGAGCATCATCGGCAAGTAGTCACGCCGCCTGGACGCAACCTGAAACGCAAGCGCACCCCATTGCTGGGGTGCGTTTTGCGTTTCGGGCGGCGCGCTACAGCCCGTACGAGCGCCCGATCACGTCGAGCATCACCTCGTCCGTGCCGGCGCCGATCCGGTTCAGGCGCATGTCGCGCCAGGCGCGCTCGATGCCGTACTCCTTCATGTAGCCCGCGCCGCCGTGGATCTGCAGGCACTCGTCGACCACCTCGCAGGCCATGCGCGCGGTGTAGAGCTTGGCCATCGAGATCTCGCGCACGGGGTACTCGCCGTTCGCGAAGCGCCAGGCGGTCGTGTAGGTCATGGCGCGGCCGGCCTCGATCTTCGTCGCCATGTCGGCGAACTTGTGCCGGATTGCCTGGAACTTGCCGATCGGGCGGCCGAACGCCGTGCGCTCGGTCGCGTACTCGAGCGTGCGGTCGAAGCAGCGCTGGGCACCCGCCACGCAGCCGGCGGCGCCGATCAGGCGCTCGCCCTGGAGCTCCCACATGATGTGGTAGAAGCCCTTGCCCTCCTGGCCGAGCAGCGCGTCCTCCGGCACGCGCACGTCCTGGAACGCGAGCAGAGCCGTGTCGCTTGCGTGCATGCCGAGCTTCTCGAGCTTCTTCTCGCGGATCACCCCGGGCGTGTCCATCGGGACGAGGAAGAGCGAGAAGCCGTCGTAGCCGGCGTCCGGGTCGGTCTTCGTGACGAGCACGATGAAGTCGGCGCGGTGCCCGTTGGTGATGTACGTCTTCGACCCGTTGATGACCCACTCGTCGCCGTCGCGGACGGCGCGCGTCTTGATGCCGGCGACGTCGCTACCGGCATCCGGCTCGGTGATGCCGAGGCAGGCGATCTTCTCGCCGCGGATGGCCGGGACGAGCCACTCCTGCTTCTGCTCCTCGCTGCCGAACAGGAAGACGGGCGGCGTCGCCATGTCGGTGTGGACCGCCACGCCCATCGCGAGACCGCCCGACCCCGCGTGCGACATCTCCTCCGCGAGGACGATGTTGCAGAAGTAGTCGCCGCCCTGGCCGCCGTACTCCTCGGGGTACGAGAGACCGAGAAAGCCGAGCTCGCCCATGCGGCGGAAGACGGAGTCGGGGAAGGTCGTCTCCTCCCACTCCTGGGCGTGCGGCGCGAGCTCCTTCTTCGCGAACGAGCGGATCGACTCGCGGAGCTGGTCGTGCTCGTCGGTGAAGATGAAGTGCCCGCGGCGGGCGCCGTGGTCGGGCTTGAGGAGCGCGTCTCGAGTGGCCATGCCCGCACGCTAGCGGCGGTTTGCGGAAAAGTAAACAGTGGCACTTCCTACTTTCCGCTCAGCAGGCTGGCCCATCCGGAATGAGGCGTGCCGGTACCGTGCCCGCATGAGCGAGCGCGAATTCGACGTGATCATCCTCGGCGCCGGGCCCGCCGGTGAGGTGGCGGCCGGCCGGCTTGGAGAGGCGGGCCTCGACGTCGCGATCGTCGAGCCGCACCTGATCGGCGGCGAGTGCTCGTTCTACGCCTGCATGCCGTCGAAGGCGCTGCTGCGCCCCGGCGAGCTGCTGGCCGAGGTGCGCCGCATCCCGGGCGTGCGCGAGGCGGTGACCGGCGACCTCGACGTGCGCTCGGTGCTCGACCGGCGCGACGAGATCATCCACGGCCTCGACGACTCGCACATGGAGCCGTGGCTCGCCGATCGCGGCGTCGCGATCGTCCGCGGCGCCGGCCGCCTTGACGGCGAGCGGCGCGTGCGCGTCGGCGACGACGTGCTCGTCGCGCGGCGCGCCGTGATCGTTTCGACCGGCTCGGCGCCGCTGATCCCGCCGATCCCGGGCCTCGATGACGTGAAGCCCTGGACCAACCGCGAGGCCACGACCGCCAAGGAGGTGCCGGAGCGGCTCGTGATCCTCGGTGGCGGCGTGGTCGGTGTCGAGATGGCGCAGGCGTACACGAGCTTCGGCAGCAACGTGAGCCTCGTCGAGGGCGGCGACCGGCTGATCGGGCGTGAGGAGCCGTTCGCGAGCGAGGACGTCCGCGAGGCGCTGCAGGAGAAGGGCGTGGAGGTGCACCTCGGCGTGCGGGCGTCCGCGGTCCGGGCGGAGAACGGCGAGGTCGTGGTCGAGCTCGAGGGCGGCGAGGGGCCGCTGCGCGGAGAGCAGCTGCTGGTGGCGACCGGACGCAGGCTCAACACGACCGGCATCGGGCTCGAGACGGTCGGGCTCGAGGAGGGCAAGCCGATCGAGGTGGACGACAGGATGCGCGCCAGCGACTGGCTCTACGCGGTCGGCGACGTCAACGGCCGCGCGCTGCTCACCCACATGGGCAAGTACCAGGCGCGCGTGGCCGCGGACGTGATCCTCGGCGAGGACAGCACCTGCCTGGTCTCGGACGGCGAGCACTCGCCGCGCGTGATCTTCACCGATCCCCAGGTCGCGGCCGTCGGCTACACGCACGCCGCCGCCGAGCGCGCCGGCCTCAACGTCCGCGTCGTCGACGTGCCGACCCAGTCGGCGGCGGGCGCGTCCTTCTACGGCCGTGACGACGCGCGCGGGACCACTCGCCTGGTAGTCGACGAGGATCGACGCGTGATCGTCGGCGCGACCTTCACCGGCCCCGAGGTCGCCGAGTTCCTACAGGCGGCGACGATCGCCGTCATCGGCGAGGTGCCGCTCGAGCGCCTCTTCCACGCGATCCCGGCCTTCCCGACGCGCAGTGAGGTCTGGCTCTACCTGCTCGAGGCGCTCGGCGTGTCGGGACCCTGCTACCCGATGGTCTTTCAGCAGTCGGCGTAGCGGCAGGCCACGACGCGGGGCTGCTCCACCGGCCGGCCCGCGTCGAGCGACCACGCCAGCCGGATGAACTGGGCGTGCGACCAGGCGAGCGGAGTTGCCGAGAAGGTTCCCTCACCGCGCGCGAAGCCCGCCTGTCCTGAGGGTGGGTTCTCGTCCCAGACCTGCTCGGGGATCATCCAGCCCTCGTTGGCAGCACCGGCCATCGAGGCGAGCCGCCCCGCCGCTGCGTCGCGCTTCCCAGCGAGCAGCTCGTACTCGCCGCGCTCGCCCGGCGAAGATCGGCCAGATGCGGCCGATCGTGCGGAAGCTGTCCGGATCCGAGAGGTCCCAGGGCCCGCCCTGGCGGGTCTCGCCGTAGCCGTCGAAGTTGAAGCGGTGCCAGAAGCGACCGTTCGGGGTGTCGACGCCGAGCTGGTCGTCGACCACCTGCAGCGTGTTCAGGACCGTCTGATGGTCGTGCGGCTTGACGCCGAGCCGGACCAGCTCGAGGAAGCTCGGGTCGACGACCGCGCGCTGATCCGCCGCCGACGGGCCGCCGTCGCCGATCGAGTAGGTGGTGCCCACGTTCGGGTCCGGGTTTGCGGGCGGCTCCTCCTGCTGCGGCTTCGTCAGGCGCAGGTAATACGGCTTCGGGTTGTAGGGGCCGTTCGAGGTGGCGGTCCAGGCGTCGACCTGCGACTGCCAGTCGTCGGCCACCGTCTCCCAGCGCTGCGCCGAGGCGAGGTCACCGTTGCGCCGCGCGATGTCGGCCGCACAGACGAGCCCGGCGATCTCGGCGGCGATCGTGCCGGGCGACCAGCCGCTCTGGTTCTCCCAGCGCTCCTGAGGCGTGTAGGGCCCGTTCGCGGCGATGAAGTCGGCGGCCTTCTTGACGTGCTCGCCGTAGGTCGGAGCGTCGAAGCGGCGCAGCTGCCAGGCGAGCACGATCGGGAGCGCCACCTCGTCCAGCTGCAGGTTGGTCCAGTTCTCGGCGCCGTCGACGCGCGTGTTCTGCGGGAATGAGCCGTCGGGCTTCTGCATGCGCTCGAAGGCGAAGTCGAGCGAGCGCTCGGCCGCCTCGCTGTCGCCCAGCGCGATCTGCGCGCTCGCCACCTGGTAGAGGTCGCGCGGCCAGACGAGGTGGTAGGCGGCGGAGGGCTGCTCGATGGTGAGCAGGCCCCAGGCCCAGGGCATGCTCGGCGACGCGATCGAGGCTCCGCGGTGCAGCTTGTCCTCGCTGGCGGCGAGCACCATGGCGGAGACCCAGTAGGCGGGGCCGTAGGCGCGCGCGCTGGCGGGCCGCGGCTTGAGCTCGCCGACGTAGTCGTGCCAGCCGCCGGCATACGCACGCGCGGCGCTGTCGAAGCCGCGCCCGAGCGACGCGCGGGCGGTGTCGACGGCCTCGCCGCGGTCGGCGCCGAAGCCGAGCGCGAGCGTCATCTCGCGGTGGTTCTTGCCGTCGAGGTTCGTGCGCGCCATCTGGACGACGTTGCCGCCGGTGGCGACGTCGTGATGGCGGTCCATGCGGTGATCGGCGGCGAGGTCGGTCCACCCGTCGCTCGTTCCGAGGAAGCCGCTCGAGCTGCGCTCGAAGCGAGCGTCGGTGAGCAGCGCGCTCGCAGCCGAGTCATCCCAGGCCACGAGACCGCCGGCGCGCGAGCCGCCCGAGTCGTCGTCGCCGTTGTTCGACAGCGCGGGGTCGTGCAGGACGTACAGGTCGAGCGGGCGCTTCGTCAGCGCGCGGAACTCCACGTGCACCAGCACGCTGCTGCGCGCCGGGTCGGTCGTGTAGGTCTTGACGATCCGGTAGAGCCCGTCGCGGTCGGTGTTGACCTGCCGGTAGGACAGGCTCTTGGGGTCGAGCAGCCGCACCCGCTGGCGGGTCGAGTCCTGCTCGCGCTCACTGAAGGTGCGCCCGTCCGAGACCACGAGCTGCAGGTCGCGCAGCGCCGGGGTGCCGAGGTCGGGGTAGTAGACCTCGGTCAGGCGCCCGTCGTCGAGCGTCAGCCAGGTCCGGCTGCGCAGGCTCGTCGCCGTCGCGAAGCCGTCCTTGTCCGCCTCGGTCCAGACGGCCTTCTGCCCGGGGCCGCCGGGCGCGGGTCCCTCCTGGGCGGCTGCCGGAGCCGCCAGGACGAGGATGAGCAGGGCTGAGAGCGTCGCGGCGCGCAACATGATGCATAGGGCCGTACCCGGGCAGCCGATCCGTACGCGTGTCACCCCGTACCCTGGCCCCATGGACGTTGTGATCGCAGGAGGGCATGGACAGATCGCGCTGCGCCTCGAGGAGCAGCTGAGCGCGCGCAGCGAGCGGGTCCGCGGGCTGATCCGCAACCCAGAGCACGCGGCCGATCTCGAGGCGAGGGGAGCGGAGCCGGTGATCTGCGACATGGAGGCCGAGGACGACCTCGCGCCTTTCGTCGAGGGAGCCGACGCGATCGTGTTCGCCGCGGGAGCGGGCCCGGGCAGCGGCCCGGCGCGCAAGCGCACGGTCGACCTCGGCGCGGCGGTCAAGCTGATCGACGCCGCCGGACGGCTCGGCATCGACCGCTACGTGATGGTGAGCGCGATCGGCGCCTCGGACCCCGAGAGCTCGTCGGACGCGATGCGCCCCTACTACGACGCGAAGGCCGAGGCGGACACGCAGCTCGCCGGGAGCGGGCTCGCCTTCACCATTGTCCGCCCCGGCGCGCTGACGAACGATCCCGGCACCGGGCACGTCCGCGCCGGACACGACATCGGCACCGGCTCGATCACCCGCGACGACGTCGCGGCGACGGTCGTGGCCGCGCTGGCGGCGCCCAACACCATCGGCGTGACCTTCGACGTGCTCGAGGGCGACAAGCCCATCGAGGACGCGGTGGCGGCCCTTTGAACGAGCGCAGGGCCGCGGAGGTGCTGCGCCGGCTGCGCTCGGTCCCCGAGGGCTTCGTCACCACCTACGGTGACCTGTCGCCGGGGGCGCCCCGCTTCGCGGGCAGCGTGCTTGCCTCCTGCCACGACCCGGACGTGCCCTGGCAACGCGTGGTGCGCGCGGACGGGACGCTTGCTCAGGGGGAGCGCCAGCGCCGGCTGCTCGAGGCGGAGGGCGTGCCGTTCCGGGGCGAGCGCGTGGACATGCGCGCGGCCTGGATGCCCCCGCCCGGCTAGGCCGGCGAAGGGGTCAGGTCGTCTGGACGATCAGCAGGTCGCAGGGAGTGTGGTGCGAGACCTTGTTGGGGATGCTGCCGAGCATCCGGCGCGCCCCCTGCATGCCCTTGCTGCCCAGCACGATCAGGTCCGCGCCCTCACGCACGGCCACGTCGACGATCGCGTCGGCCGGGTCTCCCTTCGGCCCGTGCGTCTTGATGTCGAGCCCGTCCGCGCGCAGCTTGGCGATCGCGTCGCCGAGCACGGAGTCGACCTTGTAGTCGGGGCCGACCGAATACTCGCCCGAGGCCCGTTCGCCGACCACGCGCGCGGCCGTCGGCGTGTAGGCGCTGACGATGTGCAGGCTCGCGCCGGTCAGCCGCGCAAGCTCCGCGCCGCGCGCGACGGCGATGTCGGCCGTGCTGGAGCCATCCGTGCCGACGACGATCGTGTTGAACATCCAGGCCTCCTCGACTGTTCTGCAGCCGCCACGGTAGCCCTACGCGCTGCCCCGGGCAAGCGGCGGCGCTCGGGCGAGTAGTAGAACTCGGCCGCGTGCCCTACGAGACGATCCTCTACGACGTCCGTGCCGACGGCGTCGCGACCATCGCGCTCAACCAGCCGGACAAACGCAATGCGCTCTCGAACGAGCTGCTGAGCGACGCCATCGACGCCTTCGAGTCGGCCCGCGACGACGAGCGCGTCCGCTGCGTGGTGCTCAGCTCGACCCACGACAAGGTCTTCTCGGCGGGCGGCAGCCTCGACCAGTTCGCCGGGGACGTCGCGGTCGTGCACAAGCACTTCGGCACCGAGCGCTTCCCGCGCCTGTTCCGGACGATCATGGAGCTCGGCAAGCCGACGATCTGCGCGGCGAACGGGCACGTGCTCGCCGGCGCGCTCGGGGTGGCGCTGAGCTGCGACCTGATCATCGCCCGCGAGGGAGCGAGCTTCGGGACGCCCGAGATCAACGTGGGCGCCTTCCCGTTCATGATCATGGCGCTCATCTACCGCAACGTCCCGCGAAAGAAGACGAACGAGCTGCTGCTGCTGGGTGAGCGCATCTCGGCGGAGGAGGCACTTGCGGCCGGCATCGTCAACAAGGTCGTGCCCGCCGAGGACTTCGACGCGGCCGTCGACGAGTGGGCCGTGAAGCTCGCCGGGAAGTCGCCGGTATTGATGAAGCTCGGCAAGGACGCGATGTACCGCCAGCTCGACATGCCGTTCGAGGACGCACTCGACTACCTGCGCGCCCAGCTCTCGATCGCCTTCACGACCGAGGACATCCAGGAGGGCGTCACGGCGTTCTTCGAGAAGCGCGAGCCTGTCTGGAAGGGGCGCTGAGCCGTGGGCGTCTCGCTGATCGCCATGCGCTGCCGGCTCGCCGACCGCTTTCCCGGCGCGACCGCCGGCGTCGATGTGCTCGCGCCGCAGGTGGGGGAGGCGCTCGGCATCGAGCCCCGCTACATCGGCAGCGGCGCCGAGGTGCGCGAGTCGCGCTTCGACGACGACCTGCGCGACTCGCGTGGCTGCCTGCTGGAGGCGGGCGGCCAGATCGACGACGCGCTGGCGGGCGGCAACGTGCCGCTGATGATCGCGGCGGATTGCTCGATCGCCACCACGACCCTTCCCGCGGTGGTCCGCAACCGGCCCGACGCGCGGCTCCTGTGGCTCGACGCGCATGGCGACTTCAACACGCCCGACACCACCGAGAGCGGCTACCTGGGCGGCATGTGCCTGGCGGCCGCCTGCGGCGTGTGGGACGCTGGCCTCGGCGACTCGGTGCCGCCCGAGCACGTCGTGCTCGCGGGCATCCGCGACCTCGACGGGGGCGAGCGCGAGCTGCTCGAGGCGAGCCCGGCGACGGTCATCGGCGCGAGCACCGTGGAGACGCTGGTGGCGGTCAAGAACGCACTCGACGGCGCGCCCGTCTTCATCCATCTCGACCTCGACGTGATCGACCCGGAGCACCTTCCGGCCGCCGTGCCCGCACCCGGCGGCCTGCATCCGGATCGCCTCTACGACCTGCTCGACTCCGTGCTCGAGGACAGCGAGCTGGCCGGCATCGAGATCTCGGCCTTCGACCTGCCCGAGCCGGAGCAGGAGCGCATCGCCGCGATGGAGACCGTGATGCACGTGCTCGAGCCGTTGCTTGACCAGCTGGCGGCCGATGCTTCAAAGTAGGAAGTAGAACTTCCTACTTATGGCCACCACGGAACGCGCAGCAGCCGACACCCTCGTCGCCCGGCCCTCGCTCCGCTCGCTTGTCGAGGATCTCGAGGAGCGGCGCCGGACGGCCCGGCTCGGCGGCGGCGAGGAGAAGATCGCGCGTCAGCACGAGCAGGACAAGCTGACGGCGCGCGAGCGGCTCGCCCTGCTGATCGACGAGGGGACCTTCACCGAGCTGGGCATCCACGCGCGGCCGCACTTCTCGCAGCGCGCGATGGAGGGGAAGGACGCGCCCGCCGACGGAGTGATCACGGGCTACGGCAAGGTCGACGGCCGGCTCGTCGCCGTCGCCGCCTACGACTTCACCGTGATGGCCGGCTCGATGGGCATGACCGGCGAGATGAAGGTGAGCCGCCTGCGCGAGCTCGCCCTGCAGAAGCGGATCCCGCTGGTCTGGCTGCTCGACTCCGCCGGCGCGCGCATCCAGGAGGCGGCGGGCTCGCTGTTCGCGGGCTCGGGTCACCTGTTCCGCGAGGAGGTCGTGATGAGCGGCGTGGTGCCGCAGGTCGCCGCGCTCATGGGCCCGTGCGCCGCCGGCACCGCCTACATCCCGGGGCTCGCCGACTTCGTGCCGATGGTCAAGGGGCGCGGCTCGATGGCGCTCGCCGGGCCACACCTGACGAAGGCCGTCACAGGCGAGGACGTGACCCAGGAGGAGCTCGGCGGCTCGCGCATCCACACGCGCGTGTCGGGCGTCGGGGACCTCGAGGTCGAGTCCGATGAGGACTGCATCGAACAGATCAAGCGCTACCTCTCGCACTTCCCGCAGAACTGCGAGGAGCCGCCGCCGCGGCGTGCCAGCGCCGATCCTGTGGATCGCAGGGAGGACGACCTGCTCGACATCCTCCCCGACTCGCCGCGCCACCCGTACGACATGTACGAGGTGATCAGGCGGATCGTCGACGACGGCGAGTGGTTCGACCTGAAGCCGCGCTGGGCGCGCACGATCATCACGTGCCTGGCGCGCATGGGCGGCCGCCCCGTCGGCATCGTCGCGAACCAGCCGCGCCACCTGGGGGGCATCCTCGAGAACGACTCGGCGGACAAGGCGGCGCGCTTCATCAACCTCTGCGACGCCTACGGCATCCCGCTGCTCTTCCTGATGGACGTGCCGGGCTTCATGGTCGGCACGAAGGTCGAGCAGGCGGGCATCATCCGCCACGGCGCGAAGATGCTCTACGCCGTCTCGCGCGCGACCGTGCCGAAGGTGACGGTCGTGATCCGCAAGGCCTACGGCGCGGGCTACTACGTGATGTGCGGCAAGGCCTACGAGCCCGATCTGATCGTGGCCTGGCCCTCGGCCGAGATCTCGGTGATGGGGCCGGAGGGCGCCGTCAACATCATCTTCCGCAAGCAGATCGAGGCGTCTGAGGATCCCGACGCGACGCGCGCCGAGATGATCGAGGGCATCCGCAGGACGATCGACCCGTACATCGCCGCCGGCAACGCCCTGATCGATGACGTGATCGACCCGCGCGAGACACGTCCGACCGTCATACGCGCGCTCGAGATGGCCGAGACCAAGCGCGTCGAGCGCCCCTGGAAGAAACATGGAGTGATGCCCGTATGACTGCCAATCGCGGTCGGCTACTGGCCGTTCACACCGCTGGGAGAGCCGCGCTCGGCCGACGGCTACTCGATGACCGGGATCGACTTGATGTTCCAGTGGAACTTCGAGCGGCGCTAGACGCGCCAGCTCGACAGCCGAGGGGAGGGAGGTGCGCTTGAGCCGCTTCGAGGACCCCTGCATCATCACCTGCTCGATCTCGGGCGCGGTCGCGAACCGCGAGCAGTGCCCGGCGATCCCGTACACCCCCGAGGAGTACGCCGAGGAGGCGCGCCGCGCGGTCGGCGAGGGCGCGTCGATGATCCACATACACGCGCGCACGCCCGAGGGCGTGCCCTCGTACGAGATCGAGGACTTCCAGGCGATCACGGATTCGATCCTCGGCGCGGTTGACGATGTGATCGTCAACTACTCGACCGGCGCGATCGGCGTGCCGATCGAGAAGCGGATCGCGTACCTGCGCGAGCTGCGCCCGGACGTGGCCGCGCTCAACATGAGCTCGATGAACTACGCGAAGTACTCGCGCTCGCGCAAGGACTTCGTCTTCAAGGCCGTGTTCGAGAACTCGTTCGACACCATCACCGAGTTCCTCACTGCTATGCGCGAGCTCGGCATCCGCCCAGAGCACGAGTGCTTCGACTCGGGCCATGTGGCGAACCTCGATCCGCTGCTCGACATGGGCCTGCTCGAGGAGCCGCTTCAGATCTCGTGCGTGATGGGGGTGACGGGCGGGATCCGGCCGACGCCGCGCAACCTCGCCCATATGGCCGACCAGATCCCGGGCGGCTCCGAAGGCGAGAACAACTGGGGGGTGATCGGGATCAGCCGCGACCAGTGGAGGCTCGTCGCCTCGGCGGCGGCGCTCGGCGGCAACGTGCGCGTCGGGCTCGAGGACAACTTCTACCTGCCGGACGGCGAGATGGCGCGCTCGAACGGCGACCTGATCGCGCGGGCCCGTCGCATCGTCGAGGACACCGGTCGGCGTGCGGCAAGCGTCGACGAGGCGCGCGAGCTGCTCGGCACGCCGCGGCGCGAGCCGGTCACGCGCCGCGAGCTGCTCGCCCACCCGATCGAGTCGAGCGAGGCGGCGGAATGAGCGGCGTACCCACGTCGGGGCGGACGCCCCTCGGGGCACAGGCGCTCGAGGGGGTGCGGGTGCTCGACCTGTCGCGGCTGCTGCCGGGCGGCTTCTGCTCGCTGCTGCTGGCGGACTTCGGGGCCGAGGTGCTCAAGGTCGAGGACACGGGCCTGGGCGACTACGTGCGCTGGTCGCCCCCCTACCACGCGGGCGCCGAGGAGACGGCGCGCTCGGCGCTGTTCCTTGCTTTGAATCGCGGCAAGCGCTCGATCCGCCTGAACCTGAAGGAGGAGGGCGGCCGCGAGGTGCTGCTGCGGCTCGTGCGCGAGTACGACGTGCTGCTCGAGTCGTTCCGGCCGGGCGTGATGGAGCGGCTCGGCGTCGGCTACGAGCGCCTGCGCGAGGAGAACCCGAGACTCGTCTACTGCGCGATCTCCGGCTACGGCCAGGACGGTCCGTACACCGCGCGCTCCGGCCACGACATGAACTACCTCGGCCTCGGCGGCCTGCTCGGGCTGACCGGCGAGCCCGATGGGCCGCCCGTCCAGGCCGCGGGCCAGATCGCCGACATCGGCGGCGGTTCGCTGATGGCGGCGTTCGGGATCCTCGCCGCGCTGCGCGAGCGCGAGCGCAGCGGTGAGGGGCAGCTCGTCGACGTCTCGATGTTCGACGGCGCTCTGTCCTGGCTCGGCATGGTGGCGGCCCGCTACCTCTGCGACGGCGTCGTGCCGGCGCGCGGCGAGGGGGAGCTCAGCGGCGGGCTCGTCTGTTACCGCCCCTACGCGTGCAAGGACGGCTGGGTGACCCTGGGCGCGCTCGAGCCCAAGTTCTGGCAGGAGTGGTGCCGCGGTGTCGGCCGCGAGGACCTGATCGAGAAGCAGTTCGAGCGCCCGGGCTCGGATGCGCACGCCGAGATCGAGCGCGTCTTCATGGAACGGACGCGGGCGGAGTGGCACGAGTTCGCGGAGCAGCACGACTGCTGCCTCGAGCCCGTGCTCGGGCTCGATGAGGCGCTCGACTCGGAGCTCGTGCGGGCGCGGGAGATGGTCGTCGAGGTCGACCAGCCCGGCACCGAGGGGGTCAAGCTGCTGGGCGTGCCGGTCAAGCTCTCGCGCACGCCGGGCGCGCCCGCCGGTCCGGGGCCGGAGCTGGGCGAGCACACGCGCGAGGTGCTCGCGGAGCTCGGCTACGGCGCAGAGGAGGCCGACGTGCTCGAGGAGACCGGCGCGGTGGCCGGTCCGAGCGCAGGGTCGCGAGGGAGCTTCATGTCGTGAGCGGCAACGGCCTGCTGAAGATGAAGGAGCTCGCCGAGGCGAGCGGCGTCAGCGCGGGCACGATCAAGCACTACCTCCGCGAGGGCCTGCTGGGCGAGGGCTCCGACATCGTCAAGACCTCGCGCAACATGGCCTGGTATCCGCCCGAGTACGTCGACCGCATCAAGCTGATCAAGCAGCTCCAGGAGGAGCGCTTCATGCCGCTCAAGGTGATCAAGTTGATGCTCGACGAGGATCCCGAGCGGACGCGCGCGCTCGTCGAGCTCGAGGACCGCATCCTCGAGCGAGCGCTGGCGGGCGAGCGTTCACGGGTGTCGGCGGCCGAGCTCAAGCGCCGCTACGACATCCCACAGGCGGTGCTCGACCGGCTCCGCGAGCTCGAGGTGCTCGCGCCGAACTCGCGCGGCTACGGGCCGAGCGACGTCGAGATCGTGGCGGCGATCAGCCGCTTCCGCGCCGGCGGCTACGACGAGCGCATCGGCTTCACGGTCTACGACACGCTGCGCTACAAGCGCGCGCTCGAGGCGCTCGTGAAGGAGGAGGTCCAGATCCTGCTCGACCGGCTGGCCGGCGAGCTCGATCCCGACAGCGCCGTCGCCCTGATCGGCCGCGGGCTCGAGCCACTCGGCGAGCTGATGGCGGCGCTGCACCAGAAGGCGCTCGTCGCCGAGCTGCAGCGCCAGCGCGCCGCGCGCGTCTGATGGCCGCCGGCTTCGGCTGAGGTGCCGCAGTACGCCGGCCACCAGAAGAGCCTCCGCAGCCGCGAGCTCCCGGTCGTGATCGTCGAGCGCCTCTAGAAGATTTCCAGGGTGAGCCAGACTCCGCCGGCCAATGCAGCGGCGGCGACGAGCCACACGCGCTACGGACGCAACGGCCGGATGCCCGGCCGTCTTCCGGCGACGCCCACCGTGCTGTTCCAGGCCGCCGTCCCCGGCTGCGCCGGCAGAACGGTGTAGTCGGGCTGGCTCACCCAGGTCGGGACGTAGCGGATCCGGCGCACGCGTGGACGCTCACCGGGCGGCATGAAGAAATCGATGAGGGCAATCAGCCCGTACTGCGACGCGGCGGGGCAGCAGGCAGCGGTCTGGTTCGACACGAGGTTGCCCTCGCCGAAGACGACCGGCTTGCCGTTGACCTTGCGGATCGGCTGCACGACGTGGACGTGCTGGCCGACGATCGCGTCGATCGCGGGCGACTTCGTGAGCTGGTCGGCGAGCTCGGCCTGCTCGGGCGTGACGGCGTGCACATACTCGGCGCCCCAGTGCAGGTTCACGATCACCATGTCGGCGCCCTGGGCCCGCGCGCGGCGAGCGTCGCGCAGGATGGGGCCGGGGCCGGCCCAGTTCACGCTCCACGTGTGGGGCACCGCCTGCCCGTTCGAGATGCTCGTGTAGGAGAGGAACGCGACCTTGTGCCCCTTTACGTCCAGCATGGGGATGCGCCGGCGTTCGGCGGGCGAGCGGGAGCTGCCCGAGTGCGGGATGCCCGCGCGATCAAGCGCCCCCAGCGTCGTCCCGATGCCGTACTGCCCCGCGTCGAGCGTGTGGTTCGAGGCGGTGCTGCAGGCGTCCCAGCCGACCTTCTTGATCGAGCGCGCCAGGGCCGGCGGTGTGCGGAAGCTCGGGTAGCCCATCACCGGTCCGGGCACGAGCGGCGTCTCGACGTGGCAGAGCGCCAGGTCGGCGCCCGCGATGTGGCGCTTGACGCGGTCGAAGAGGGGCGCGAAGTCGTACGTCGACCCGCCGCCGAGGGCGAGCGCGCGTGCCGCCACCGGCGTGTGGATGAGGAAGTCCCCCGACGCGGCGACCGTGAGGGTCGACTCGGGCGCCGGCTGAACCGGCTGGCCCTGGGCAAAGCTGAGCGCCAGGGCGAGCAGCCCAACTTTCACCATCTCGGCTCACTCCTGTAACGCTCGTTACCCACGTGTCGCACGGCGCCCGGGATCATCGCGCCATGAGCCTCAAAGCGCCACCTGCGGCGATCACCGACCACGGCGGCGGGCGCCGACGCCTACCACGTCACCTCGTGATCCTCCATCACCCCGTACCCCTCGGCGAGTGTGATGGCGGCAGGCAGCTTGCCGCTGAAGGTCCCGAACGGCTGCACGTATCGGCTGCGGACGAGGCCGAGCGACATGGCGTGCTCGCGCGCCGACCAGCGCTCGAAGGCGAGGTCGCCGACCCGTGACAGGTCAGGGGCAAACGGCTGGGGCTCCACCTCACTCGGCTCGCCGTCGAGCCAGACCGTGCGCTCGCTCGCCTCCGGCGCGTCGTGCACGCCGTCGACGAGGTTCCAGGCCACCGTGCGGCCGTCGTCCGTGCGGCCGACGCCCGCCGACCAGCGCCACGCGGTGTGCCGCGCGTGGTAGCCCGCGGACTCGTCGATGAAGCCGTGCTCGCCGTCAAAACTGAATATGCGGGCTGCGGGTACGCCCGGGCCGGCCTCGATGCGCACCTCGCCGCGCACGTGCACCGGGGCCCGCTTGGCGGTCCAGATGTAGGAGCGTCCGTGCGGCGAGACGACCTCGACCGGGGCGGTGTCGCCGAGCTCGAGCTCGATCGAGACGCGCGGGCCGCTGCGGGCGCGGGCGTCGACGCTCACGCGTGACGGTCCGAGCCGGACGCCGCCCCGGGAGACCGTCGTGCGCTCGAGCAGGGTCCCGTCCGGGAGCGCCAGCGCCCACCAGCGCTGCGGCAGCCCGCCGACGTGCGCCTCGCCGGCGCAGAGCATGAGCTCGGCGGTGTAGACGCCGACGTAGCGCCAGCGCTTGAGCGGCCGCCGGTCGCGCACGAGCGGCATCCGGCCCGGCGGCAGAGGCAGGCCGAGCGCGTGGACGTCCGCGCCGCGCACGGGCAGGCCGCGGGAGTCAGACCGGCGCCCAGACCCCGGGCGTCCAGACCCTGGGCGCGGAGACCCCGGCCGCGCAGACCCCGGGCGCGCAGACCCCGGACGGGCTCGTCCCCGGCGGGTGCCGCGGACCCGGCTCGCCGGCCCGCGTCCGCTGCGGGTCCCGGCTCAGCGTCTGGCGTCGCCCGCGACTGCACGTGGCGGATGCTACGGGCCACGTCGCCCCACCGGCAGCGGTTACACTGCAGATTGACTGGTCAGTCAATGGAGGAGCGATGCAGGTCGCCGCAGTTCAACTCGAATCGACCGTGGATACCGAGCGCAATCTGGCGACGGCCGAGCGGCTCGTGCGTGAGGCGGCTGCGGACGGCGCCGAGCTTGTGGTCCTGCCCGAGCGCCTCGACATCCGCGGCGCGGCGGCTGACTACCTTGCGGGCGCCGAGCCGCTCGACGGCCGGCCCGTGAGCTGGGCGCGCGAGCTTGCCCGCGAGCTCGAGATCGACCTCGTCGCGGGCTCCGTCTCGGAGCGCCGCGAGGGTCATGAGCGCGTGGGCAACACGTCCGTGCACGTCGGCCCCGACGGGGAGCTCAAGGCCGTCTACCGCAAGATCCACATGTTCGACGTGGTGGTCGGCGACGTCGAGTACCGCGAGTCCGAGAGCTCCGAGCCGGCGGACGAGATCGTGGTGTCGGAGACCGCCGGCGGCGTCGGCCTCGGGCTGTCGGTCTGCTACGACCTGCGCTTCCCCGAGCTGTACCGGATCCTCGCGCTGCGGGGCGCCCGCATCGTCACGGTGCCGGCGAACTTCACCCGCATCACCGGCGAGGCGCACTGGGAGATCCTGCTGCGTGCGAGGGCGATCGAGAACCAGGTCTTCGTGATCGCGCCGGGCCAGGGCAACCGTCCCGGCCCAGAGGGCGACAGCTACGGCAACTCGATGATCATCGACCCCTGGGGCGAGGTCCTGGCGCGGGGGCCCGGCGAGGGCGCCGTCGCAATCTCCGCCGAGCTCGACCTGGCGCGCCAGGACGAGATCAGGGAGAAGCTGCCGAGCCTCGCGAACCGTGTGGACGCCGCCTACCGCTGGCCCGCCGAGTCCGAGGTCGGCGCGAACGCCCGCGGTGCCGCTCTCGCCGCCGGCGCCCGCTCAGAGGGGACGAGCGCCTGATGGCAACCGCCTCGAAGTCGAACGGCAGCGTCGACAAGCGCAGGCTGATCCTCGACGCCGGCGTGCGCGTGTTCGCGCGCCGCGGCTTCCACCACTGCCGCGTGTCCGACGTGGCGGACGAGGCGGGCGTCGCCTACGGGCTCGTCTACCACTACTTCGATTCGAAGGAAGAGATCCTCAACACGCTCTTCCTCGAGCGCTGGCAGATCATGCTCGACGCGATCGCGGAGATCGACGCGAGCGACCTCGATGTGCGCGAGAAGCTGCACGCGGTCGCCAGCTTCATCATCGAGTCCTACCGCCACGACCCGGACCTGATGAAGGTGATCATCGTCGAGGTCACGCGCGCGGCCAACTCGTTCGGCGCGCTCCACATCGAAAAGATCCGCGAGGCGTACTCGGGCATCGCCGGGATCGTCGAGTCGGCGCGTGCGGACGGCTCGTTCAAGCCCGGGATCCCGTCGGAGTTCGCCGCCATGTGCTTCTACGGGGCGATCGAGCAGCTGCTGACCGGCTGGATCTTCGAGGTGCTTCCACGAACCGACGACGAGTACGAGCAGGCCAAGGGGCTGGTGGTCGAGGCCATCTGCGGCGGCCTGGAGACGGCGGGGCCGGGCGGTGCGGCGGCGTCTGCTTGAATCCGGCGCCGTGAACAACGATCTGTCCAAGCGCCTGATGTGGACCGGCTTGCTCGCGGGGCTTGGCGCGCTCACCTCGATAATCGCGACCAGGATTGCCACGGCGATCTGGATGCGGGTCTTCCACGAGGATCCGCCGGTCGACTGATGGCCGACGAGCCGAGCCCGGACGCAGTGCAGGGCGCCAGCGCGGCGGGCGCCGCCAGCGCGGGGCCGACCGAGGGTGTGAATCAGGGCGCGACGGGTAACCGACCGCTTGGTGAGTCGCCGCTGAGCGCGCAAGCAACAGAGAAGGACGCCTTCGCCGAGCGTCCCGAGGCCTTCGTCGGCGCCGCCTTCGCGGGCGGCTTGGCGCTTGCTCTCGTCATTCGGCGCCTGGCGCGATGAGCCCGGGCGACGGCATCCCGCCCGGGGACACCGCCGAGAAGTCACTCGGCGAGATCGTCGGCGAGGTTTCCGAGAAGGCCTCGCTGCTCGTCCGCGAGGAGATCGAGCTCGCCAAGGCCGAGGTCACCGACAAGCTCACGAAGCTCGGCAAGGGCGCCGGCATTGCCGCGGCGGCCGGCGTCTTCCTGGTCTTCGCGGTGACGATGTTCTTCCACTTCCTGGCGTGGTTCCTCAACGACCTGTTCGACTGGAACAGCATCTGGCCGGGCTTCGGGATCGTCGCCCTGCTGCTGTTCCTGCTTGCGGCGCTGGCCGGCTTCATCGCCTACCGGCTCTTCCAGAAGGGTGCGCCGCCGACGCCGGACATGGCGATCGAGCAGGCCAAGCTGACGCGCGCGGAGCTGGAGGCGCAGACGATCGAGCGCGATCAGGTCAAGCGATCGCTCGAGAGGGGCGAGGAGGTCACGCGCTGATGGCAAACGGTGGAGCGGCGCGCAGCCCGGAGATGATCCGCGCATCGATCGAGGAGACGAGGCGCGAGCTCAGCTTCTCCGTCGAGGACCTGCGCGCGAAGGTCGCGGAGGTCACGGACTGGCGCCGCCAGCTCGTCAACAACCGCCGCAACGCGCTGATCGGCGCGGCGGTCGCCGGCTTTGTCGTCGGCGGCGGGGTGGCGGCGACGATTTCTCTGCTAAGCGGGCGAAAGTAGGCCTCGCGAACACGGGCGCCGGCTGGGCCGGATAGGCTGCACGCGGCCCTGACGGGGCGCACCGCGCGCCCACCCCCAAGAAGCGGAGGACCTGTATCCATGAGGTTGCTCGGAGTTGGTTTCGGCCGCACCGGCACGATGTCGTTGAAGGGAGCTCTGGAGGAGCTCGGCTTCCCCACGTTCCACATGATCGACCTGATCATGGGTGAGAACCGCGATCGTGATCTCCAGTACTGGATCAAGATCGCGAACGACGAGCCGGTCGACTGGGAAGAGGTGTTCGAGCCCTGGGAGGCGACCGTGGACTGGCCCGCCTGCTCGCGCTGGGAGCAGCTGATCGAGGCCTTCCCGGATGCGCCCGTGCTGCTCAACTACCGCGATTTCGACGGCTTCTACAGGAGCTGTGAGAACACCATCCTGGCCGTCAAGGAGGCCGCGATGGCGGGCGAGCTGCAGGAGGACGCGAACCGCGATGGGCCGTCGCCCGAGCTCTGGGGAGTGATCGAGAAGCTGATCTGGCAGGGCGACTTCCAGGGAAACTTCCAGGACAAGGAATGGACGCGGCAGATGTACTGGGCCCGCATCGAGGCGATCAAGAAGACGGTCGACCCTGACCGCCTGATCGTCTGGGAGCTCGGCGTGGACGGCTGGGAGCCGATCTGCGAGAAGCTCGGAGTGCCGGTGCCGGACAAGCCGTTCCCCCACCTGCACGACACGAACGAGTTCCGGACCGAGTTCGGCCTGCAGCCGTTGCCGGCCTGACAGCTGGACCGACAACCCCCGATTCGAAGGAGACCGATGAAACTGATCGGAGCGGGCCTGCCCCGCACTGCGACCACTACCCAGATGATCGCGCTCGAGATGCTCGGGCTGCCCGCGTACCACATGCGCGACATGATGGGCGACCTGACCACGAGCGTCCCGCAGTGGCGCCGTGCGCTCGAAGGCGACGGCCCGTGGGAAGAGCTCTTCGCCGGCAAGGAGTCGATCGTCGACTGGCCTGGCTCCTACCACTGGCGCGAGCTGATGGACGTCTACCCCGACGCGAAGGTGCTCCTGAGCGTCCGCTCGGCCGAGAGCTGGGTCGAGAGCATGTACAACACGATCGCCTCGATCTGGTTCGGCGACAGCCTCATGCACCATCTCGCCATGGCCCAGTATCAGGTTGACCCGGTCTACGCCTCATGGCTCGACGTCATGCGGGACATGTGGACCGCGGCGGACATCATGGTGCCGAGCGGCGGCGACGCGCGCCGAGATGGCCGCCGGGTTCGAGCGCTGGAACCAGGAGGTCATCGACACGGTCCCGTCGGAGCGCCTGCTGGTCTGGTACCCGAAGGACGGCTGGGAGCCGCTCTGCGAGTTCCTTGAGGTGGACGTGCCGGACGGGCCAGTGCCGAACGTCAACGACACCGAGAACTTCCAGAAGAACCTCATCATGGCCCCCGCCATCCAGGCGATCAACGCCTGGTGGGAGGAGAACGGCCAGCTCGAGGATCCGGCGCCGCGAAGCGCCCGGCCGGCCCGGCTGCCGCTTCGGCCTAGGACTCATCTCCGGCCGAGGCGGCTGAGCCCAAGGGCCGTCTCGGCCGGAGGTTGCTTACGATCAACGCGACCACCGTGACCAGGTAGATCTCCCCGGTCATTGCCTCGACGACCGAGAGCGTGCGACCCAGCTCGCTGGCGGCGGTGAAGTCGCCGAAGCCGGTCGTGGTCAGGGTCGTGAAGCTGTAGTAGAGGAAATCTCCGCGAATCGGGTCGGCGTCCTGCGCGAAGAAGGACGCGTCGCCGAGCGTGTTCACGGCGGCGTAGACGAACGAGAAGAACATCCCGAGGAGCACGTAGATCGAGAGCACGCCGGTGAGCGCCTCGAGCGTCACCGCGCCCGCCGCGCGCACGTCGCGCACCAGGCCGCCCGCGATCACCAGGGGAGCAACACCCACCAGTAGCGCCGTCGCAATCGCCGAGACGCTGTCCGGGATCGATCCGTGGACGAGCCACACGATCGGCGCGGCGATGGCGATTAGGGCGGCGAGCCACGAGGCCGCACGAATCGGCCAGTGCGGCGCACGCGCGATCCGCACCGCGAAGACGAGCGTCGCTGCCTGCAGCCAGATGATCACCAGTCGCACGAGGTCGCCGTCGGGTGCCGAGGCCTGGACGAGGAACGACAGCAGCACCAGTACGAAAACGATGCCGTAGCTGTGTCTCACGCTTCTCGGGTTCGCTCCCGCGCCGCCATGTCCTCGCTAAGCACGCTCCCTATCACGGCGCGCCAGCTCGCGGGCCTTGGTCGAGGATGGCTCAGGACGGCTGGGGTGCGGGCGCGGCGGGGGGCGCCGGTGTGTCGCCGCCCGCGCCCTCCTCCTCGAGCGCGCGACGGCGAACGAACTCGAGCCACGCGAACGCTCCGATCGCGAGGATCAGGATCGCGAGTGGCTTGCCGGTCCAGGGCACCGGGTTCCACCAGACGAGCAGGAGCAGCAGTGCGCCGAGCCCGAGTCGCACGAGCCAGGGCTGGTCGCGCAGCGCCGGCGTGATCAGGCGCCGCGCCGGCACTGCGACCCGGCCGGGGCCGAGCAGCCAGGCGCCGAGTATCAGCAGCAGGCCGAGCAGGGCGGTGCCCGTGGCGACGTCGACGAGCAGCCGCGTGCCGATCGACCAGGTGGCAGCAACGGCGGCCTCCGAGTCGGTTGCACGCGCGAGCGCGTCCACCACCGCGTGGCCACCGAGCCGGCGCACGGCGAGCACGGCAACTGCGGCGAACAGCAGGCAGGCGCCGACGTAGATCACCGTCCTGCGCCGGTCGCGGGAGAGGAACACGGCTGCGACGTACAGCGCCAGCGCAAGCAGCACAAGCACGATCGCGAGCGGCCGCAGGATCTTGACGACCTTCTGCGCGGCGTCGAGCTGGTCCGACTGCAGCACCACGAGCTGGCCGGCGTCCGGGGGCACCTGGTCGGCGGCGCGCGCCAGCAGACCACCGCGCTCGGCGGCCTTCTCGATCAGCGGCTGGAGGTTGATCGTCACCTCGCCGGACTCCTCGTCGACGACCACCCTCTCGAACGCCTGGTGCGCGCGCTCGTTCGCGCGTCGCCAGAGGTTCTGGGCGACGGACGTGCCGAGTAGCGTGCCGGCGTTCTGCTCGGCCGCGCGCCGTAGCGCGGCGGCGGCCGGCTGCGCGAGCGGCTGGAGCCGCTCCGGGAGGGCGCTCTCGATCTCGCCGGCGACGTCGACGTTGGTGTAGAGCTCGTCGATCAGGTAGAGCCCGATCGCAGCCCGGACGTCGTCGTTCGCGAGCAGCTCGACGCTCGTGTCGACCCACTCCTCGCGATCGAGCACCTGGCGCTGCACCCAGACCGCTGTCATGCCGAGGATCAAGACGACCGTCGCCAGCGCCAGCGCCACCCCAGCCCAGACCTTGTGCCCTCGTCGCATTCGCTAACGCCCCGTCCGCCGTCGCGCCGCCGCGTACCCGAGCGCCGCCCCGACCAGGATCGAGACCGCGATCACGACGATCAGCGGCGTGTCGAAGGTGCCGACGATCCAGTTGACCTCGACCTCGTCCAAGTTGAGAACCGCAAACAGCGCAGCGAGCGCGCTGACGCCCGCGACGACCACGACGCGGGCGCGCTCCTTGCGAGTCCGGTCCGGAGCGCCGTGGCGCCCGCGGCCGGAGGACGGCAGGTCCTCGCTCATCCGGCCGCCATCATGACGCTTTTAGAGCGTCGCCGTGAACAGTGAGCGCGTAAATGATCAGACCGTCGATGACGAGGATGATCACCGACCACACGGGGTAGGCCCCGATCGCGAGCAACGCCGCGATCGCGTTGAAGCCCGCGAACATGACCCTCCGAGCCTGCGCGCGCGCCCTCCACGGACGCACTCTTCGACGCGGGCGGGCGCGGGCCTGCGAACGAGGCGAGGCAGCTGGTTCGCCGAGGGCAGCGAGGCCGAGGTCAGTCCGAGGCGCTGAGCTGCGGCGGTGGGCCGCTGCGCAGGCGCTGGAGCGTGAGCGTCGCCGTCCCCGTTACGAGGAGCGAAAGGAGGTTCACGCCGAGGACCGCCAGACCGCCGGTTGCGTCGTCGATGTCGCCCAGCCCGAGTCCCACACCGGCGAACGCGGCCGCCGGGATCGTCGTCACCGAGATGGCGACGCCGACCGCGGCGCTCGCCCGCGTCTCGAACGAGAGGATCGCGGCGATCCCGGCGACGCTCGCGACGACGATCGTCGCGAGGTCGACGTGGGCCAGTGTGCCGATCCCGCCGCCGCGCAGGTGGAAGTTCTCCGGAAGCCAGCCTGTCACCTCAAGCACGAAGCCCAGCAGCGCCGCGACCCCGCATGCGATACCGAGGCCGAGCAGGAGCGTCCGCATTGCGCGCCAGATGAGCGACGGCCGGCGTGCCTCGAGGCCGACGCACGCGGCGCACAGCGGCAGCAGGTCCGGGCTCACCGCCATCGCGCCCACGATCAGGATGTCGTTGCGGTCGATCACCCCGAAGGCGGCGATCACCCCCGCAACGGTCATCAGCAGCAGGTAGCGCGAGATCGGCCGCGCGTTCGCGCGTGCCTCGCCGAGCACGGCGGCCCATGCCAGGCGCGCCTCGCCGAGCGGCGTTGTGCCGCCGAGTGTGATCTTCTCGTCGCGGGAGAGGCTCAGGTCGTCGGCGCCGATGCCGATCTCGCGGATGTCCTCCAGGACCCTGTCCGCCGCGGCGGGGTCGACGTCCGCCGTGACGACTGCCGTCGGTGCGCCCGCGTCGCTGGTGACCATCACGTGATGGACGCCGCGCAGGCCACGCAGGTCGTCTCGCAGGCGCTCGGCGACCTCGCTCCGGGCGTACGCGCGCAGGCGGAACACCGTGACGAGGTCCGTGCGCAGGATGGGTCCCGTCATGTCACCGAGAGCCCGGTCGCGACGGCGAAGCCGAAGACGGTCGCGAGCCCTGCCGCCCGGCCGGCCTTGCTACGCGCCTCGGGGATCATCGAGTCGCTGAGCATCACGAGCAGGGCGCCGGCCGCGAAGCCGTTGACGCCGCCCTCGAACTCGCCGCTCAGGCTGTCGCCGACCGCATAGCCGATCACCGTGGCGAGCGCGCAGACCCCGGCGACGGCGCACCAGAGCCGCAGGATCGTCGCGGAGTCCCGCCCGCGGGCGCGCATCGCGCTCGCGGAGCCGATCGCCTCGGGCAGGTTCGAGACGAAGATCGCCACGATCAGGCTGACGCCGACCTCTCCGCCGACCGCGATGCCGAGCCCCAGCACCAGCTGCTCGGGCACGCCGTCGAGGAAGGCGCCGAGCGCCAGCGCGGTGGCCGGATTGGAGCCGCCCTTCTCGAGCCGCAGGTCGAGGAAGAAGTAGGTCAGCGCGCCCACCCCGAGGCCGATCCCGACGGCCGCTCCGCCGCCGATCCTCACGCCGTCCTCGGCGAGCTCGAACGAGACGGCGCTGATCAGCGCGCCTGCGCCGAAGGCCAGCACGAGCCCGACGAGCTCCTTCGGCCAGTCGCGGGCGATCGCGAGCAGCGCTCCGAGCACGAGGGAGCTTGCGGCCACGACGCCCCAGAGGACTGCGGTGCCCATTCAGCGGCGATTTTCGCCGCGGCGCCGGACGTGCCCGCGCTCAGAAGTCGAGCGCTTCGCCCGGCGAGAGGATGCGAACGTCCACGGCCGGAGCGATCCGCGCCGCCGCGGCAGCGAACTCGTGCGGCGGGTCCGTGAGCCGCCCGCTGCGGTCCCGGCTCACGCGTGGGAACAGCGTCCCCCAGTGAATCGGCACGGCGAGCCGCGGCTCCAGCAGCGCGAGCGCCTCGGCCGCCCGCTCGGGGTCCAGGTGGCCCGGTCCCAGGCGCGGCCCCCAGCCCCAGACGGGCATCAGTGCCAGGTCGAGCTCGCCGAGCTCCGCCATCCCGTCGAAGAGGTCGGTGTCGCCCGCAAAGTAGACGCGCCGCCCGTCCGCCTCGATGACATAGCCGAGGGCCTCGGTCTTCGCTCCCAGCGGGTATCGATTGCCGGGGTGGATCGCCGGCACGGTCAGGACGCTGATCGCCCCGAGGTCCGTCCTGTCGCCCTCACTCACCTCGAGCACCTTGGCGAAGCCGCGGCGGGTGGCGCGCCGCCCGCTCCCGGCCGGGACCACCAGCTGCGTCGCCGCGCGTTCGAGCCGCCGCAGCGAGGGCACGTCGAAGTGGTCGTGATGCATGTGCGAGATCAGCACCGCGCCGAGGCCCGAGAGCAGCTCGGGGTCGACGGACGGGGCGACGCGCTTCATGTGCAGCAGCCGCTCGCGCAGGACCGGATCGGTCAACAGGCGGACGCCGCCCAGCTCGATCAGCACGGTGGAGTGTCCGAGCCAGGTGACCCGGCGGGTCACCGGTAGGCCTCGTGGCCGAGCGCGACGAGCACGATCCGCGTGACCAGATACCGGGCGCGCATGGGGTGACCCTATATCGGCGCTGGGTGGCGGCTCAGCCGCGCTCGCGGACCGCCGAGGGTTGGCGTGCTCGCACGTCCTCGCGTGCGGAGCCCTCCTCGAGCTCCTCCACCGTCATGTCGCCGTACCTGCGTTTGTGGACGATCGCCGCGATCGCCCCGGCCGGGATCGGCAGCCAGAACGAGACGAGCCGGTAGGCGAGTGTGGCGACCACGGCGGCGCCGGCGGGGACGCCCGCGAGCGCGAGCGTTCCGGTCAGGCCCGCCTCGACGAAGCCGAGCCCGCCGGGCGTGAGCGGCAGCGTGCCGAGCAGCTGGGCGGCGAAGAAGGCGAGCAGCACGAGCGACGCGCGCGGCTCGGCGCCGACCGCGTAGAGCGCGGCCAGCAGCGTCAGGTAGTCGAGGACCCAGCGCCCCGATGCGAACAGCAGCGCCTCCCACCAGCGGTCGCCGAGCACCTGCACGACCGTGTCGCGTTCGCGCAGCAGCTTCTCGGGTAGGTCCGTGATCGGGTCGCGCTTGCGCATCACGCGGTTGCGGACCGCCTGGGCCGCCCTGCCGATCACCACGAGCGGCTTGTCCCGCACGACGCACCAGACGCCGAGAGCGATCATCGCCACGAAGATCACCGCGCCTGCCTCGGCTGCTCGCGCGAGCCGCGGGTCGACCGCCACCCCGGTGGCGATCGCCGGCACCGCGAGCAGCGGCATCGCAAGCAGGATCCCGAAGACGAGCAGCGAGGACGCGGTCATGCCCGAGGCGGCCGCGGCGGCGGGCACGCCTCCGCGCGCGAGCATCGCGTACTGCATGGCTCCCGCCGCCGCGACGCCACCCGGAACGACGCGCCCGAACGCGTTCGAGGCGAGCTGGGAGGTGATCACAGGTCCCCAGTGCTTGCTGCGCACCGCGATCTTCTGGATCGCCCACATGCAGGCGTAGCTGCCTGCCTGCAGCACGATCATCGCGACGAACCAGAGCGGGCTGATGTCGTCGAGCTGGTCGAAGGCGCCGAAGACCTCGAGCAGCGCCGGAGCGAGTAGGTACAGCGACACGCCCGTGATCGCGAGGAGCAGCCCTCGCTTGACGAGCGAAGCCGGCGACATGTGAAACAGGCTACGCGGGGGCGGGGTCGGGAGCCGGCGGCGGCGCGGCGGGCGGCGGCTCGTCGCCGTTCTCCTCGGGCTTGATCGACATCGTCCGCACGTCGACGTACTCGCGGAACAGGATCTGGATCGAGGCCGCCGCCGGAATCGCCACCAGCGCGCCCAGAACGCCGAGCAGCGTGGCGCCGAACAGCACGGCCACGATCGTGATGAACGGCTGCACGTTGACCGTGCGCTTCTGGATCTGGGGCTGGATCACGTGGTTCTCGAACTGCTGGTAGACGATCGCCCAGATCGCCCAGATGATCGTGACGGTCGGGAAATGCTCGAACACGGTGACGATCCCGATCAGGATCGCGGCGATCGTGGCGCCGACCAGCGGGATCAGGGAGAACAGCCCGGCGATCACCGCCAGCGGGGCCGCGAACGGGACGCCGAGGATCGTCAGCACGATGAAGGTCGCCACGCCTGCGATCAGCGCGATCGTCAACGCGCCCGCCACATAGCCCGCGACCGCCTTCGCCATGTTGTCGAGTGCGCGCCGCAGCCGCTCGCGCTGCTCGCGGGGCCGCGAGGCGAGCGCCGCGTCCGTCCACGTTCTACCGTTTGCGAGCAAGAACGGCTGTGAGCACGAGGATCGTGATGAGCGCGAACAGCGAGTTGACGATCCCCAGGCCCACGTCGCGCAGCGTGCCGGCGGCGCCGCCGAGCTGATCGGGCAGCTTGCCGGCCTGCTTCTCGAGCTCCTCGGTGATGTTGTAGTCCTCGTTGAGCGAGCGCAGCGTGTCGTTGTCCTGAACGAACCTGGTCACGTCGCGCGCGTACTGCGGGACGTCGCCGGCGAAATTGTTCGCCTCCGTGATCAGCGGGGGCACGATCAGCGCGATCAGCAGCGCCGGCACGGCGAGCAGGGCGAGAAAGACAAGCGTGACCGCGAAGCCGCGCCGCATCCGTGTGGCGAGGAAGTTGACCGGGCCAGACAACGCGACTGCCAGGAAGGCGGCGATCAGGATCCAGCCGATCGGCCGGCGCAGCAGAAAGAGCAGATAGAGGCAGATCGCCACGCAGACGACGATCAGCACTATGCGCACCACGCTTCTGGCAGTCGGCACCACTTCAGGGCGCTATTCGCGCCGCCGCCAAGCGGTCCTACCGGTGCACGATCTACTGCACGTAGTGGGCGGGGAGGCCGCCCATCCCGAGCAGGCCCGGCCCGGTGTGGGCGGACAGGACCGGCCCGATCTCGCTGACGATCGTCGGTGGCCGGCCGTATACCTCGGAGCAGCGCTCGATCAGCTCCTGGCACGCCTCGGGGGCGTTGATGTGCTGCGCGCTCCAGGCGTCCGCACCCGAGTCCTTGCGCTGGCGCGCGTAGTCGACCATGCGCTCCATCGCGCGCCTGCTGGTGCGAACGCGCTCGACGGGGGTCATCTCGTTCTCGACGGTGAGGATCGGCTTGACCTTCAGCGTCGAGCCGATCCAGGCGCTGGCCGCGCCGATCCTGCCGCCGCGCTTGAGGAACTCGAGCGTGTCGATCACGAACCAGAGCTTCAGCTCGCTGCGTGCCTGGCGGACGTGCTCCGCGACGTCGGCCGCGCTCTTCCCATCGCCGGCCGCCTTCGCCGCGGCCAGCACCATGAAGCCGAGGCCGCCGGCGGCGGTGGTCGAGTCGATCACCTCGATGCGCTCGCCGCCCTTGCCCTCGCGCTCGAGCGCCTCCCTGGCCTGCCGTGCGGCCTCCGGCGTTCCCGACAGCCCGCCCGAGATGTGCACCGAGACGATCTCCCTGCCCTCGGCGAGGAGCGGCTCGTAGACGCTCGTGAAGTCGCCGACCGAGGGCTGCGACGTAGTGGGCAGGTGCTCCGCGCGGCGCAGCTCCTCGAAGAAGGCCGGGAAGTCGGTGATCTCGGCCTCGGGCACGGTCCGTTCCGCGCCGAACACGACGTACAGCTGCACGACGTGGATGTCGTGGCGCTCGACGAGCTCCGGCGGTAGGTACGAGGTGCTGTCGGTGACTACTGCGACGTCGGCCATTCGCGGGCGGCAGCCTATCGGGCCTACACTCGCGCCTTGGCCAAGGTCCTCGTCACAGGCGCGACTGGGTTCATCGGTTCTCACGTCGCGCACCTGCTCGGCGAGCGCGGCGATGAGCTGCGGCTGGGGGTCGAGAAGGACTCGCCCGAGCCGGCAATAGCGGACCTCGACGCGGAGCGCGTGCGCCTCGAGCTGCGCGACCGGCGCTCGCTGCGGCGTGCCCTCGCCGGGGTCGAGCGCGTGTTCCACTGCGGCGGGGTCACCTCGGTGCGCCCGCAGGACGCCGACCGCCTCTTCGACGTAAACGTGGGCGGCACGAAGCTGCTCATGCAGGAATGCCTGCGCGCCGGCGTCGAGCGGGTCGTCTACACGTCGAGCGCGGCGGCCGTCGGGCCCGCGCGGGATGGGAAGACGGCGGACGAGACGCAGCTCTTCACCGCCGCCCGGCTCGGTATCCCGTACGTCAACTCGGTCCACGAGGCCGAGGTGGAGGCGCTCAGGGTTGCCGCGCAGGGGCTACCGCTGGTCTGCGTCAACCCGGCGGTGTGCTTCGGCGCGGGTGACTACTTGCTCAGCTCGACGCGGATCGTCCGCAGCTTCCTGCTCGGCCGCATCCCGGTGTACACGGACGGGGCGATCAACGTCGTCGACGTGCGCGACGCCGCCGCCGGTCACCTGCTCGCCGACGAGCGCGGCGCGATCGGCGAGCGCTATCTGCTCGGCGGGCGCAACTTCACCTTCGACCGGCTCTTCGCAGACCTCGGCCGGCTGTCCGGCGTCCACCCGCCCGTCAAGCTGCCGAAGGGCGCGGCCGCCAGGACGGCGGCATTGCTGGGCGCGGGCGGGCGCTGGCCGCTGACGCCCGCCGAGGTGCGCGCCGCCTCGCAGAGCTGGACCTACCGCTCCACGAAGGCGCGGCGGGAGCTCGGCTGGCGGGCGCGGCCGCACGAGGAGACGCTCGACGCGACCGTCTCCTGGCACCTCGACCGCGAGCACGCCCGGATCGCGCGCAGCCGCCGCTCACAGCAGATCCAGTGGCGCTTCGCGGGCCTGGCGATCGACGCCGCGGAGGAAGCGGCCGGCCTCGTGCGCAGGCTCACCTCGGCACGCCCCTGACTACTCTCTCGCACGTGACCACCCTGTACCGCGGCCTGGAGTACCTCGAATGGCTAAATCGAAGCGAAACCCGCAGGGCATAGGACTGAGACGCGGCTCGAAGGCCGTGACCAACGCCAGGCGGATGTGGCCGTACCTGCTGATGGCCTGGGAGCGCTGGCAGGCGCTGCCGCCGGAGAAGAAGGAGGAGTACAAGCGCCAGGCGCGGGAGGCCGCCGAGCGCGGCCGCAAGGCACTTGACCAGCAGCGGCGAAAGCGCGGGCGTTGAGGCGGCTCCTCCTAGCTCTGAACGAGTCCAGAGCCCGAAGCTAGTCGCCGCTCTCCGAAGCGCTGACGAGCTCGTCCGCCAACGGGCTGCGCGCGTAGAGCACGGTGCGGCCGTGGCGGTTCGAGCTGACGAGGCCGGCCGCCTTCAGGGAGGAGAGGTGCTGTGAGGCGCCGCCGGGCGTGATCTCGAGGCGGCGCGCGACCTCACCGGTGCTGCGCGGGGCGTCGAGGGCAAGCAGGACGGCGGCCCGTCCGCTGCCGAGCACCGAGGCGAGCGCCTCGGTGGGTGCCGGCTGGCCGGTCTCCCAGAGCAGCGCCACGCCGCGGGCCGGGTACATCGTCGACGGCTGCCAGAAGGACGACGTGATGACCGCCGGCCGCGCCGGGAAGGCCGTGGGCACGAGCAGGAGCCCGCGTCCCTGCAGCTCGACGGTCGTGTCGTAGGCCACCTCGACCTCGAGCCCGTCGTTGCGCCACTCGATGCCCGGGTCGAGGTCGGCGAAGAGCGCGGCCGGGCCTCCCTCCGTGAGGCGGCGCGAGCGATAGAGCAGATCGGCCTCGAGCAGAGCGCGCACGCGTGGCCAGTAGGGCTCGAGCGCGACCTCCCAGTAGGAGGCCAGCGAGTCGGCGAGGCGCTCGACGGCACGCCGCGGGTTCTTGAGGAACGGCTCGCCGAGGTCATGTGAGAGCCCGTCCTCGAGTCGCAATCCGACCTCGGTGCGCACGCGTGCGGCCGGTGTCCGGCGGACAGCCTCGACCTCGTCCTCGAAGGTCGCGAGCGGGGTGTCCGGGGGAGGCGTGAGGAAGTCGGGGATGTAGCCGCTGAGCGGCACGAGGCCGAGCAGCGGCAGCAGGTCGAGGCCGCGGACGCGCTCGCGCACCTCGCGGACCCAGGGCAGGTGCATCGGGGCGCCGGCCGGGTCGCGCAGCGCCCGCAGCGAGATCACGAGCTCCCACATCGGCGAGATCGCAAAACGCAGCCGCGCGAGGTCTGTGATGCCGAACTCGTAGCGGACCATTTAGCAGAGGCTAAATCAATATCCCGCGGACTGCCATGGCGGAAGACTCGTCTGCATGAACACGAACTCCCTCACATTCGCCGCCGTGCAGGCCCGTCAGGCGGAGCTGCGCGAGCGGGGCGCGGGTGCGGTTAGCCGCCCGCGCGGACACCGGCTGCCTCGATTCCCGCGGGCCCTCTCGCGGGCGATCCTGGGCTCATGGACACGACCATCACACAGTCTCCGGCGCCGGTCCCCGCGTGGCGTGGCGTCCTGCGGCCGCTGATCACGACGAGCGGTTATCGCGCGCTCACCCATAACCTGCTCGGGCTTCCGCTCGGAGTCGCCTACTTCAGCTGGCTCGTGACCTCGCTCGCGACCGGCCTCGGCCTGGTCGTGACGCTGATCGGAATCCCGGTCCTGACGCTCGTCCTCGCGACGATCCGGCCGCTCCTCGGCCTCGAGCGCGGGCTTGCGAACTCGCTGCTCGACGCGCGCATCGCGCCGGCGCCGCTCAGCCCCGGCGGGCAGGGCGTGATCGGGCGCACCAAGGCGTACTGGACCGATTCTGCGAGCTGGCGCGGGATCGTCTACCTGCTCGGCCGCTTCCCCGTCGGCCTGGCGACCTTCACCGTCGCGGTGTCCGCGTACGCCACGGCGCTCTACCTGATCGCCGCCCCGGTGGCGGCACCGTTCGACGGGATCGAGCTCGGCTTCTGGCAACCAGACACCGTCCTCGACGGCCTCGCCCTGCTGCCGCTCGGGCTCGTCCTGCTGCTGGCGTCCGCCTGGATCTCCGAGGGTATGGCTGTGCTGTCGCGCGCGTTCGCCCGCTGGGGCGCGCGCTGACCGGCCGGATCCTAGGTCAGCCGGTTCTCGAGCCCGATCGGCGCCTGGCGCGGCTCGGGCTCCGGGGCCGGCACATCCGGCTGGTCGGGCTGCTGCACGCCGAGCAGCTCGGCCAGCTCGCCGTTCTCGTACATCTCGAGCACGATGTCGGAGCCGCCGACCAGCTCGCCGTTCACGAACAGCTGCGGGATCGTCGGCCAACCCGAAACCGCCGACAGCTCCTCGCGGATTCGCGGGTCCGGCAGGATGTCGAGCGCCGCGTACTGGACGCCGAGCTCGTTGAGACAACCGGAGGCGCGCATGGAGAACCCGCACGCCGGCTGCTGCGGTGTGCCCTTCATGAAGAGCATCACCTTGTTCTCCTTGATCGCGTTCTCGATGAAGGTGCGGATCTCGTCGTTCGTCATCTTCCGTCTCCGGGAGTCTGGGTCTTGATGGAGAGCGCGTGGATGGGACCACCCACGTCGTCTCCGAACACGTCGTAGATCAGCTTGTGCTGCTGGATGCGCGAGAGGCCGTTGAAACGATCCGAGATCACCTCGGCGCGGAAGTGGTCGCCGCCGCCGGTGAGGTCGTGGACCATCACCTGGGCGCCCGGGAAGGCCTCCTCGATCCTCTCCTTCAGCTCAGCTGCGCTGGGCATCGCCCTCCAGGGTATCGACGGCTTCGCCGATATAATCGATGCTCGATGGTCCAGGTCACCGACATCGCCGCCGAGAAGGTCAACCAGTTCATGGAAGGGCAGGGAGCCGCGGGCGACATCGGCCTGAGGGTTGGTGTTCGCGGAGGCGGTTGCTCCGGATTCCAATACGCGCTGGCCCTCGACGAGCGCCGCGACGACGACCACGTCTTCGACGCCTCCGGCATCCGCGTGCTGGTCGACCCGGCGAGCCTGCGCTACGTCGACGGCTCGACCGTCGACTTCACGGAGAGCTTCCAGGGCTCGGGCTTCGAGGTTTCGAACCCGAACGTGGTGGCCTCCTGCGGTTGCGGCTCCTCGTTCCGGGTTGCGGACGAAGAGCCGAGCTGCGGCACCACCGTCTAACAGGGCTCGTCCCGCCGGGGCCAGGGTGCGCCGCCGGGGGTCCGGGGGCGTGAGCCCCCGGCTGTCATCCGGGCTTGTTGTCCAGCGAGCTCCACAGGTACAGGCACGCCAGCGTCCTGTAGGGCCGCCACGGGCGCGCGATCTTCTCGAGTCGCTTCGCGTCGGGCAGCTTGCGCAGCCGGTACTCGACCTGCACTGCCCGCCTGATGCCCTGGTCGCCGACCGGCAGGATGTCCGGCCGGCGCAGGTGGAACATCAGGAACATGTCGGCGGTCCACTGGCCGAGGCCCTTGATGTCCGTGAGCTGCGCGGTGACCTCCTCGTCGGAGAGCTCCGGCAGGTGCTCGAGGTCGACGCGGCCCTCCTCGACGTGCAGCGCGAGGTCGCGCAGGTAGGCGATCTTCGCGTATGACAGTCCAGCAGCCCGGATGAGCTCGGGATCGATCTCGAGCAGCTGACGCGGCGTCGGCGCGTGCCCGCCGAACAGCTCGAGCATGCGGCCGTAGATCGTGGCGGCAGCCTTTGTCGACAGCTGCTGGCCGACGATCGAGCGGAGCAGGGCGCCGTAGGCGTCGCCGCGCGGCTCGTCCTTCTCCTGCTTCAGCTCACGCCGGACGAGCGCGCCGTGCTCGTCGATCAGGCGCGCCATCACCGAATCGCCGTCGCGCAGCGTCGCAACGGCCTTGGGCGTGGCGGCCACGGGTCGCGTGCGCGACCCAGCGCTCGGTCGCGGGGGCATCGCTACGCCGCCGCCCGTTCGTGGAAGGGGTGCTCGAGGGAGCCGAGCTCGGTCGAGGGCGGGTCGCCGAAGAGCCACTCGCGCGCGATCCGGTGCCAGTTCGCGGTCGCGCCGAGCTGACCGAGGACGCCGAGCGTGAGCGCCTCCATGCGCCGTGCCAGCATCGCCTGGGGCGGCATCGTCTCGCGCTTCATCAGCTGCCAGTGGCGCGAGCGCGGATCGCCGAAGTCGATCAGCACCTGGGTCACGAGCGCACGGTCGATCGTGACCTCCCGGTCCTCGATGTACCACGACGTGACGTCGTGGAAGTGCTCGAACACGGCCTCGGGCGTGACCTTCTCGTCGTCGGGATCGAAGAAGCCCATGCCTGCGAGCCGGCGGTGGAGCTCCTCGGCGTCGCCGTCCATCGCGGCGCCGATGGCGGCGATCTCAGCGTCGAGGTCCTCACGCCGGACGCGCTTCGTCATCCCGAAGTCGATGAACGCCACGCGGCCGTCCGGCATGAGCCGGTAGTTGCCGGGGTGCGGGTCGCCGGAGAAGTGCCCGTTGCGGTAGAGCGAGCCGAAGAAGAAGCGGAAGACGATCTCCCCGAAGCGGTCGCGCGTCGCCCGGTCGAGCTCCTTCACCTCCTCGAAGCCGATGCCGTCGACCCACTCGGTCACGAGCACGTGCTCCGTGCAGAGCTCCGTCACGACGCCGGGGATGTAGATGAACGGGTGGTTTCGCCAGCTGCGCGCGAAGGCGCGGTGCTGCTGCGCCTCGTGCTCGTAGTCGAGCTCGTCGGTGAGCCGCTCGCGGATCTCAGCCGTCATCGCCTTGGCGTCCATGCCGGGCGCGATCCGCTTTGCGACGCGCATGATCAGCCCGAGATTCTGGAGGTCGGCGCGCACGGCATTTGCAACGCCCGGGTACTGCACCTTGACGGCGACGTCGCGGCCGTCGTGCAGGCGCGCGCGATAGACCTGCCCGATCGACGCTGCGGCGACGGCGTCCTCGTCGAACTCGGCGAAGACGTCGCCGAGCTTCTCGCCGAGGTCCGACTCGACGACCTTGCGCATCTTCTCGAAGGGCACGCGCGGCGCGGCGTCACGCAGCTCCGCCAGCTTCCCTTGGATGCGCTCCTGGAACTCGGGCGGGAAGGCGCCCGTGTCGATGAAGGAGGCGACCTGGCCGACCTTCATCGCCGCGCCCTTCATCTGCCCGAGCACGTCGAAGATCTGCTCGGCCGCCTCGATCTGACGGCGCTCCGCCGCGTCGCGCCGGCCCTCCTCGCCGCGGGTCAGGTTCGCGGCCTTGGTGGCGTACCCCTTCGCGGTCTGCGAGCCCGCCAGCCTTCCGACCTTCGCTGCTCGGCGCACCCTGCCGGTGGGAAGGTCCTTGGGCATCGCTCCAGGGTACGCATAGGCTCCCGGCCAATGCGCTATGTGAGCATCCTCGGAGACGACGGCCCAAACGCCGCGCTGCTGCGCGACGGGCGCGCCTACGCGTTCGACTGCAGCCTCGACGCGCTGGTGGCGGAAGGGGCGCTCGGCTCCGCCGAGCCCCCGGACTCGGACGGGGTCCCGGTCGAGGCGTTGACGCTGCTGACCCCGCTCGCGAGCCCCGGCAAGATCGTCTGCATCGGTCAGAACTACCGCGCGCACGCGGAGGAGCAGGGCAAGGAGGCGCCCGAGGTGCCGACCTTCTTCGCCAAGTTCCAGAACGCGCTCGCGCCACCCGGTGCGACCGTGAAGCTGCCCGAGTGGAGCCGCGTCGACTACGAGGCGGAGGTCGCGTTCGTGATCGGGCGGCGCGCAAAGGACGTCGCCGAGGCGGATGCGCTCGACCACATCGCGGGCTACACGCTGCTGAACGACCTGTCGGCGCGCGACTACCAGTTCAAGACCCCTCAGTGGATGCCGGGCAAGGTCTTCGACGGCTCGGCGCCGTGCGGGCCTGCGCTCGTGACGCCCGACGAGGCCGGCCCGCCTGATGCGATCGAGTTCGACCTGCGCCTGAACGGCGAGCTGATGCAGGAGGGCACGACCGCGGACCTGGTCCACTCGATCCCGGCTCTCGTCGCCTACCTGTCGATGCTGATGACGCTCGAGCCGGGTGACATCGTCTCGACCGGCACGCCGGCCGGTGTAGGCAGCCTGCGCGACCCGCGCGTGTGGCTCGCCCCCGGCGACGAGGTCGTGATCAGCGCCGAGCGGCTCGGCGTGCTCGAGACGACGCTCGCCTAACCGGCCTCGTCGCGCAGTACGAACTTCTGGATCTTGCCGGTCGCGGTGCGCGGGAAATCGGTGCGGAACTCGACCCGGTCCGGGACCTTGAAGCCCGCGATGCGCTCGCGCACGAAGTCGCGCAGGGCGCCCGCGTCGGCCTCCGCGCCGGGACGCAGCGTCACGAACGCGCACGGGCGCTCGCCCCAGCGCTCGTCGGCGATCCCGATCACGGCGGCCTCCTCGACGGCCGGGTGGGCGGTCAGCGTCGCCTCGATCTCGATCGTCGAGATGTTCTCGCCGCCCGAGACGATGATGTCCTTGGCGCGGTCGCGCAGCTCCACGTAGCCGTCGGGGTGCATCACGGCGAGGTCGCCGGTGTGGAACCAGCCGTCCGTGAACGCAGCGCTCGTGGCCTCCTCGTCGCGGTAGTAACCGGTCGTGACGTTGTTGCCGCGCATCACGACCTCGCCGAGCGTCTCGCCGTCCCGCGGCAGGTCGGTCATGTCCCCGTCGACCACGCGCAGCAGCTCGGAGACCATCGTCGCCACGCCCTGGCGGGCCTTGATCGACGCGCGTCGCGGCGCGGGCAGCTCGTCCCACTCGGGGAGCCATTCGCAGATCACCTGCGGCCCGTAGGTCTCGGTCAGCCCGTACAGGTGCGTCACGTTCCAGCCGAGCGTCTCGCAGCGCTCGAGCATCGCCGGCGTCGGCGCCGCGCCGCCGGTGAAGACCTCGATCGGCCGTTCGTGCGCGAGCTCGTGGCCGAGCAGGCCGATCAGCACTGTCGGCGCGCCGCACAGGTGCGAGATCCCCTCGGCGGCGATCAGCTCCCAGGCGGCCTGCGGATCGGGGCGCGGCAGGCAGACGTGCCGCGCGCCCACCGCCGTCACGGCCCAGATGAACGCCCAGCCGTGGCAGTGGAACATCGGCAGCGTCCAGAGGTAGCGCGCCGCGTTGCCGAGCCGGGCCTCGCCGACGACTCCGAGCGAGTGCAGGTACGCGCCGCGATGGGTGTACATCACGCCCTTCGGCTTGCCGGTCGTGCCGCTCGTGTAATTGATCGACAGCAGCGTCATCTCGTCCTCCGGCGCCGCGATCGCACGCGGGGTGGCTGAAGCGAGCAGCTGCTCGTATTCGCTGCCCGACGCCGGTAGGACCTCCGCCGCCTGTGGCAGGGCCCCGCGGTACTGCTCGTCCGCGAGCACCAGTGCCGGCTCGCTGTCCGCGAAGATCAGCCCGAGCTCCGTCGGCCCGAGCCGGAAGTTGACCGGCACGATCACCGCTCCGGAACCGGCCGCCGCGTAGTGCAGCTCGAGCAGGCCGGGGACGTTCTCGGCGACGGCCGCGACCCGGTCGCCCTCGCGCACACCTCGGTCGCGGAGGACGCCCGCGAGGCGCTCCACCCGCTCGCCGAACTCCGCGTAGGTCACGCTCGCTCCGGCGTGCGTCACGGCGATGCGGTCAGCGAACACGTCGCGCGAGCGGAGCAGGAAGCGGACGGGGGAGAGGCTCGTCCAGCCCCGCTCCGTCATCGCGTCTGGATCTCGACGGGCCGGCCGACCGCCTCGGCGAGCAGACCGGAGCTCTGGCGCGCCGCCCAGATCGGGACGCTCGGATCGCCGTCTGGAGCGGTCGACGCCTGCAGCTCGACGGTGCCGTTGGCCGTGCCGACACTCACCGCCCGGATCGAGCGATCGCGGCCGCGCTCGAGCTGCTCGGCGAGCCTGATCACGCCGGAGAGGATCCTGAGCCGTTCCACGTCGCCCGGCTCGGCGAGGTCGCCCAGCTGCGAGGCGTCCGGCTCGCCCTTGCGGTGGTAGCGGGCGATCAGGCCGATCAGGACCAGCTCGCGCGGGCTGTAGCCCGGCAGGCCCGCATTCAGGATCAGGTACTGCGAGTGGCGGTGGTGGTCGTCGTAGTCGATCGCCGTGCCGATGTCGTGGAGGATGCAGGCCGCCCAGAGCAGCTCGCGATCGGCATCGCCGAGGTCGTGCAGGCCCGCCGCCGCGAGGCCGTCGAACATGGCGAGCGACAGCCGCGCGACGTGATTCACGTGGTCCTGGTCGGTGTCGAAGCGGTGGGCGAGGTTCTCGACCGACTCCTGCCGAACGTCCATGAACAGCTCGCGCGTCCCCAGCAGCCGCTCGAAGAAGATCCCCTCACGCAGGCCCGCCTCGGTGACCTCGACCGCGTCGAAGCCGCCCGCCTCGAGCGTCGCGGCGAGCACGAGCGCCCCGCCAAGGATGACGTCGCCGCGATCCGGCTTGATGCCCCTGACGCCGCCGCGCTTCGAGGCGGGCCGCTCGGCCAGCTCCTCGATCAGCTCCTCGACCGCGTCGCGCGTGAGCGCGAAGCCCTGGACGTCGATGTCCGGGAGGTCGAGCCGCTTCATGGCCGCGGCCGCGAGGTTGCGGATCGTCCCTCCGATCCCCACGAGGCGCCCGCCGCCGCTCCACCAGCCAAGCTCCCGGAGGTCGGCCGCCGCCCGCTCGCGCAGCGCCCGCATGCCCTTCGGCGTTGCCTTCTCACCGGGCAGGAACTCTTCGCTCACCCGCACCGAGCCGAGCGGCAGGGATGCGGAGGTGCGGAGCCGGCGCCCCTCCAGCCCCAGCGTCTGGATGCTGCCGCCGCCCATGTCGAGGCCGAAGCCGTCCTCGATGGTGGTCGAGTTGGCGATCGCGAGCCAGCCGTAGCGCGCCTCGTCGTTGCCGCTGATCACGCGCGCGGCCAGGCCCTTCTGGTCGCGGATGCGGTCGAGCAGCTCGGGCCCGTTCGCCGCGTCGCGGATGGCGCTCGTCGCGACGGCCTCGATGCGGTCGATGCCGCGGGCCCGGCAGAAGGCCGAGAACACCGCCGCGGTGTGCAGCGCGAGCTCGACGCGCTCGGGACGCAACGGGTCGCTCCGCTCGACCATCCCTGCACTGATCCGCACCGCCTCGCGGATCTCGTCGACGAGGCTCCACCAGGGCGTGCCGGGCTGGTAGCCGAACACGACGAGGCGCCAGGAGTTCGAGCCCATGTCGACGACCGCGAGGCGTTCCACGCGCGCCATCATCGCCGCTGCGCGGCTCGGGCGGCGTCCAAGTCGCTGCGTGCAGGCCTAATGCGGGCGCGCGGGATGCCGATTCAGACCTAAATGAACGCGATCGCCCACGCCTCCGCCCTGTCCACCACCGGCCCGCAGCTCGACAACCGTCGTGTGCTCGCCGCCCTCATCGACCTGGTCATCGTGGCCGCCGGCGCGGCCCTGATCCTGTTCGCGGCCGACGCGCTTCCGAGCGGGAGCGGCTCTGCTCGGGATGAGGTCGGCTCCGGCCTGTACCTGATCACCCTGGCGTGGGCGCTCTACTACTACTTCGCCTGCGAATCGAGTGGCGGGCAGACGCTCGGCAAGCGCGTGATGAAGCTGCGCGTCGTGCGCGCGGACGGCGGCGAGGCCGGCATGCGCGAGATCGCCGTGCGCACGGTCCTGCGGGTCGTCGACGGGATCGCCCTCTACCTGGTCGGCCTGGTCGTGATGGTCGCGTCCGGCAAGCGCCGCCAGCGCCTCGGTGACATGGCCGGCGGCACGATCGTGGTCGACGCGAACGCGTCGCCCGAGCCGGGGCCGCCGATGACCCCAAGGCCTGTCGCCAGCGCGCCGATCGTGCCGGCTGGGCTCAGCGGACCGACGGTGACGCTGCCGGAGGTCCAGGAGGCCGTTGCGGTCGAGGAGCCGGTCGTGGTTGACGAGCCGGTCGTCGTGGATGAAGCGCCCGTCGTGGTCGACGAGCCGGTCGTCGTGGACGAAGCGCCCGTCGTGGTCGACGAGCCGGTCCCCGTGGTCGAGGCACCCGTCGTGATCGAGCAGCCCGAGCCCGAGGTGGTCGTGGAGCCCGAGCCCGCGGCGCCCGCTCCCGCCGATCCGCTCACCCCCTTCCAGCCGATCATGCGCGAGGACGCGCAGCCCGACGTCGCCGAGGAGCAGTCCGTCGAGGAGCCGCGGCCGGTCGCCGAAGAGGCGCCCGCAGACGACCCCATCGTGGTCCGCTCGGTCGAGACCGTCTCCGCCATCGACCTCGTCATGGGCGACGAGGACGACGGGCAGCCTCCCGCCGCGCCACCCGCCGGTCGCTAAAGTCGCCAGGTCGGGGCGGCTCGCCGCCCGGCCCCGGCTGGAGGACTCATGGCAGCAATCGGCACCCCCGAGAATCCGCTTCGCGTAGCGATCGTCGGCTCCGGGCCGTCGGGCTTCTACGCGGCCGGACACCTGCTGAAGTGCAAGTCGCACCCCGATCTCGCGGTCCAGGTGGACGTCTTCGACCGGCTGCCGACGCCCTGGGGCCTCGTGCGCGGGGGAGTTGCGCCGGACCATCCGAACATCAAGGCGGTCTCGCGCGTCTACGAGAAGACGGCAGAGCACCCCGAGTTCCGCTTCTACGGCAACGTCGAGCTCGGCCGCGATCTGAGCCACGCCGACCTCACGAGCCGCTACCACGCGGTCATGTACGCCGTCGGTGCGCAGACCGACCGGCGCATGGGCATTGCCGGGGAGGACCTTCCGGGGAGCTGGGCGGCCACCGAGTTCGTCGCCTGGTACAACGGCCACCCCGACTACAAGGACCTCGAGTTCGACCTCTCCGCCGAGCGGGCGGTCGTGGTGGGCAACGGGAACGTGGCGGCCGACGTGGCCCGCATGCTCGCACTCACGCGCGAGGAACTCGCCGCCACGGACGTCGCAGACCACGCGCTCGAGGTCCTGGCCGAGTCGAACGTCCACGAGATCGTCGTGCTCGGCCGGCGCGGCCCGGCGCAGGCTGCCTTCACGAACCCGGAGCTGCTCGAGCTGGGCGACATGACCGACGCGGACGTGATCGTCGACCCGGGCGACGCCGAGCTCGATCCGCTCTCGCGCGCGTTCATCGAGTCGGAGACGGCGCACGCCACGGCCAAGAAGAACGTGCGGATCCTGCACGAGTACTCGAAGCGCGTGCCCGAGGGCAAACGCCGCCGGATCGTGCTCCGCTTCCTCGTCTCGCCTGTCGAGATCCTCGGCTCGGAGCGGGTCGAGGGCATCCGCATCTGCCACAACGAGCTGACGGTCGATGACGAGGGTGCGCTGCGGCCGGTGGCCGGGCCAACGACCGAGGAGATCGAGTGCGGGCTCGTCTTCCGCTCGATCGGATACCGCGGGACCCCGGTCGAGGGCCTGCCGTTCGACGAGCGCCGCGCGGTCATCCCGAACGACGGCGGTCGCGTCCTCGGTGAGGACGGTGTGGTGCCCGGCCAGTACGTCGTGGGCTGGATCAAGCGCGGCCCCACGGGGATCATCGGCACCAACAAGCGCGACGCGCAGGAGACCGTCGACATGCTGCTCGAGGACCTCGATGCCGGGCGGATTCCGGCACCTGCCGATCCCGACCGGGATTCGCTCGACGCTCTGATCGCCGAGCGCCAGCCCGAGGCCGTGTCGTACGCGGGCTGGCAGGCGATCGACCGCGCCGAGAAGTCCGCCGGCGAGCCGCACGGCCGCCCGCGCGTGAAGCTGTGCAGCTTCGAAGACCTGCTCGAGGCTTCTCAGGACCCTACGCCGGCGCGCTGACGCTCACGTGCTCGCCGTCCAGCGCGTCGAGGGCGCGCTCGACGGACAGGCGGAGGCAGGTGAAGATCGGCGTCTCCGACGCCGTGTAGGCGCTCGACTCGGTTGAGCGCAGCTCCTGCACGAGGTCGAGGAACTCGGAGGGGTCGTCGGCATCGAAGGCGACCACGAACTCCTGGTCGTCGAGCCCGAACGAGTAGGCGGTGTTCGTCTCGATGCCCGTGAAGCGGCGCGCCACGGCGATGTGGTCTCGCATCACCGCCATCCGCTCCTCGGGAGACAGCCCGTACCACTCGCGCTTCTTCCACATCGGGTAGACGATCAGGTACCTGGAGTCGGCTCCCTCGCGCGGCGCGAGCGGCTGCTCGGGCTGGTCCGAGTAGGGCGATTCCTTCGTCATGGCGAGGTAGGAGTGGGGCACGTCGGCCCAGCGCATCAGCCCGCTCTGGTTGAGCAGGACGTGCAGCTCGTGGATCGGGTCGAGGGACGGAGCGATCGCGCGCACCATCAGATCGCAGTCGCCGCGCGTGCCCACGAGCGAGTAGGCGCGCAGGTAGTGGCCGCCGGAAAATTCGTTGCAGGCAGCGGCGAATTCGGCCTTGTCGGCCGCCCGTTCCTCGGCGGAACGCCGCCTCCAGGCTGGATCCACCTTGAGAAACGTGTACTTGACGTAGTTCCGTGCCTCGGTCACCCGTCAAGTGTGGCCGATAGGATGGGCCGGGTGCGCGTAGCCCTGATCTCGCCCTACTCGTACACGTATCCGGGTGGTGTCGGGCGCCACGTGGAGGCGCTGTCGGAGCAGCTTCTCGCGACGGGACACGAGGTCCGGTTGCTGGCGCCCTACGACCCCGACGACCGGCTTGCACGTGTGCTGCACCGCGGAGCGCGCCCGCAGGCGCGCCCGATGCCCGAGTACATGGTCCCGATGGGGCGCACGATGGGGCTGGCGATGAACGGCGCGGTATCGAACCTGGCGGTCTTCCCCGAGTCGGTCGGCAGGGTCGGCCGCGAGCTGCGGACCGGCGGCTACGACGTCGTCCACGTGCACGAGCCAAACGCGCCGTACGTGTCCTGGTATGCGACAGAGGCCGCGCGCGTCCCGACGGTCGCGACCTTCCACACCTACTCGACCGGCGCGCTGGTTGGGCGCTTCACCGCGAACATCGCGGGAGCGCGCCGGCTCTACTCGAAGCTGAGCGCTCGCATCGCGGTCTCCGAGGCCGCGCGCTGGTCCGCGCAGCGCTGGTACGGCGGCCGCTACCGGATCGTCCCGAACGGGGTCGACCTCGGTGCCGCGCAGCCGAGCTCCGCGCGCCCGCACGACGAGCTCCAGATCCTGTTCGTCGGTCGTGCCGAGGCCCGCAAGGGCCTGCCCGTGTTGCTGCGCGCCTTCGAGGCGCTTCGCAACGCCGGTGTCAGGGCGCGGCTGACCGTGGCCGGCGCCACCGAGATGGAGGTGGAGCCGCTCCTGCTCGAGCGCGACGGCGTCGAGATCGCCGGGCGCGTCAGCGACGAGGAGAAATGGCGCCTGCTCGGTGAGGCCGACCTGCTGTGCGCGCCATCGCTCGGCGGTGAGAGCTTCGGCATGGTGCTCACGGAGGCGTTCGCCTCCGGCACGCCGGTCGTCGCGTCCGCGATCGCCGGCTACAACGATGTGGTCACGCACGGGCACGACGGCCTGCTCGTGCCCGTCGGAGATGCCGTCGAGCTGGGCGAGTCGCTGCGCAGCTTCGCCCTCGATCCCGACCGGCGCATGCGCATGTCCGCAAACGCGCGCGAGAGCGCCCAGCGTTTCGCCTGGCCGCGGGTTGCGTCTGAGATCACCGAGGTCTACGAGCAGGCCCTCGAGGCGCCCGAGCCCGCCACGCGCTCTGAGCGGGTCGCGCGCCGTATCGGTATCAGCTCCGCCGAACCCGGCCCGCGCGTGCCGCCGCAGCGCCTGCCCTCGCTCGAGCCGACCATCCCGGCGCCCGGGCGCAAGCACGCCGCGCACGTCGCCCGTCGCGTCGTCGTCGGCGCCGGTGTGGCCGCCGGTGTCGGCCTCACCGCGCTGGCGCTGCAGCGAATCGGGATCGAATCGGTCGGCCGCGCGCTGCTTGCCGCCACGCCCGTCTGGGTCCTGGCCGCGTTCGCGCTGATGTGTGCCTCGATGCTGCTGCGCGCGGAGGCCTGGCACGCGATCCTGCGCGCCGCCTTGCCGGGCGTACGCGTCCGGCGCCGCGACACGGCACGCGCCACGATGATCGGCGTTCTGATGTCGGCGACCCTGCCGGCCCGGCTCGGCGAGCCCTCGCGAGCGCTGATCCTGTCGCGCCGGATCGGACGAATGCGTCAGCGCTTCCCGGTCGTGCTGGGAACGATGGTCTCCCAGACGGTGCTCAACATCTTCGCGCTGGCCGTGCTCGGCAGCGTCATGTTCGCCACGGTCGGGCTGTTCAAGGGCAACGAGGATGCGCTCGTCGTCGTCACGACCGCGCCGGTCGTGCTGCTCGCGCTCGTGCTGTCCACGCCCTGGCTCCTGAGGCGCGGCAAGCCCACTCGCTTCCAGCGCGTCCAGCAGGCCGCGGCCGCGGCCCGCCGCGCGATGGTCCAGGTGCGCAACGGCCTGCAGGTGTTCCGCAAGCCGAAGCTCGGCAGCTGGGCGGCCCTGAACCAGCTCGCCGCCTGGGCGATCCAGTGGCTCGCCTGCTACCTGCTGCTCGTCGCGCTCGGGCTCGACGACCGCGCCGGCATCGGCGCGGCCGCGGCCGTGCTGTTCGCGGTCAACGTGACCGCCGCGCTGCCGGCCACGCCGTCGAACCTCGGCGTCTTCCAGGCGGCCTGCGTGGCCGTCCTGTCCGCCTACGGCGTCGGCAAGACGAACGCGCTCGCCTACGGGATCATCCTGCAGGCGGTCGAGATCGCGACGGCGCTCGCGATGGGCATGCCCGCGCTCGTGCGCGAGGGCATGACCTGGAAGGACCTGCGCGTGCGGGCGCTGCACGCCTCGCCGGTGCAGCTGCGCGGCTCGCGCCGCTCCGGCGAAGCGGCCGAGGCTGAGGCGTAGGCCCGGGTCGGTGCGCACCGGGCTGGCCGTCCTCGCGGCGATCGCCGCCGTCGCGTTGGTCGCCGAGCCGGCGAGCGCCTATCGCTTCGCGGGCGAGCGCTGGCCGAACCAGACGATCTCGGTCGGGAGCAGGGCGCCGCTCTACCACTCGGCGGTCCGGACGGCGATCCGCGCCTGGAACCGGGCGCATGTCGGCGTGCGCTTCACGCGCGCACCGGTCGATCGCGCGCGCGTGATCTTCGGCTACACGCGCCGTGGCGGCTCGGGCCGCTACGGATGTGAGGGCATCGCGGGCGGCACGGGCGCGGGCTACCCGTCGCCGTTCCTGGCCATGCACGTGCGGGTGCTGCGCAGCTGCCGCAGCCAGGCGCTGCGCAGGCTTACCGCCGTGCACGAGCTCGGCCACGTGCTCGGGCTCGGTCACGAGACCCGCCGCTGCGCGCTCATGAACCCGACCGGCGACGTGAACACGCTGCTCCCGTCGCTCTGTCCGCGGGGTACGCGGCTGCCGGCCCGCGACGACATCCGCGGGGCACGTGCCCTGTACCGCCGGCGCCCGGCGACGGTGAGCGACACGATCGCCCTCTTCAACCCCGGCCCGGGCACGCGCATCCCGATGCCCCCCGGCCCGCTGCGCCTGTCCGCCGCCGCGCGCAACCCTGCGCTCGACTACCGCTGGCACTTCGGCGATCGGCGCTCCGGCGCCGCCAACGGGGCACGTGGGCTCGACGTCGAGCACACTTACACGGACGCGGGCGTCTACACGATCACGCTGCGGGTGTTCGACGGCGGCACCCAGATCGCGATGCGCCGCGGCGACATCGAGCTCATCTACTTCTGAGCGCTAGAACGAGATCTGGCGACCGTCGCGGAAGAACCCGCCGGTCGGCCCGTCGTCCGGGAGCGTCGCAAGCCAGACCACGCCGCTCGCGCCGTCCTCGACCGTCTTGGTCGCACCGAACTGGCTCCCCATGTCGGTGGCGACGAGCCCGGGGCAGGCCGAGTTGACCTTGAAGCCGTCGCCCTCGAGCTCTGTCGACAGGATGCGTGTCATGGCATTGAGCGCCGCCTTCGAGACGCGATAGCCGGGCGACCAGCCGCCCATCTCGTTGATCGCGCCCATTCCGCTCGACACGTTCACGATGCGCGGGTGCTCGGAGCGGCGCAGCAGCGGCAACAGCGCTATCGAGAGCCGGTAGGAGCCGAAGAAGTTGGTGTCGAGCGCACGCTGGATGGCGTCGAAGTCGGGGTCGACGCCGGCCACGCCGAAGTCGGAGCCGATCCCCGCGTTGTTGACGAGCACGTCGAGGCTGCCGGGGTCGTCCGCGACGGCGGCTGCGGCGCGCTCGATCGAGGCCGGATCGGAGACGTCGAGCTGCAGCGCACGGGCCCCGATCTCGTCAGCGGCGGTGCGGGCCGCCTCCTCGTCGCGGGCGGTGACGATGACGTCGTAGCCACGCTCGGCGAGCTGACGAGCGGTTTCGTGCCCGATACCACGGTTGGCTCCCGTTACGAGTGCGACTGGCACGGGGCGGGCAGCTTACCGGGGACGCTCCCCACCGATTGGCCAAGTACCGTGCGCCCATGCGGTGGTGCCGTGTACTCGCGTCGGTAGCGCTCGCGGTGACGATGACGGCCGTGTGGGGAGTGCCCCGAGCGGCCGGACAGGTGCAGGCGTCCACCTGCGCAAGCGACGTCGGATTCGGCAACGGCAGCTTCGAACAACCGGTCCTTTCCGGCAACTTCGCGATCCTCCCCGAGACCAGCGTGGCGCCCTGGACCACGGACGTGATTCCCCCTCAGATAGAGCTGTGGCGTTCGGGGTTTCACGGCGTACCGGCCGCAGCGGGGCGACAGTTCTCGGAGCTGGCCGCCAACATCGCCCCGAGCACGCTCTTCCAGAGCGTGGCGACGGTCCCAGGCACGGTTCTCAGCTACGCGCTCTCGCACCGGGGCCGGGCCGGCGTCGACACGATGGAGCTTCGGATCGGTCCGCCCGGCGGGCCGCCGACGTTCACCCGCACGATCTCCACCGGCACCGGAGGCTGGCAACAGGTGCTCGGCCAATACACGGTGCCTGCCGGGCAGACAATGACCGAGTTCGCCTTCAGGTGGGTGTCGTCCGCGTCCTCCGGGGCCTCGGGCAACTTCCTGGACGGGGTCGTTATCGGGCGGATCGATTGTCGTTTGACTATCTCCAAGACGCTCTCGCCGGACACGGACAGCGGCCGGTTCGATCTGCTTGTCGGCGATCAGGTCGTCCTATCGGAAGCCGGTGACGGCGGGACGGCCGGGCCCCTGCCGATACCTCTGTCGACGGTGCAGGTGTCCGAGCGCGCTGCGGGCGGAACGGACCTGGACGACTACGTCAGCGCGATCCGGTGCGTCGACCAGGCCACCCGGGAGCTGGTGGCTCAGGCGGCCGGGCCCGAGGTGACGCTCAGCTATGACCGCGCTCGGGTCGTCGAGTGCGCGGTCGTCAACGAGCGGGTGCCGGCGGTGGTGCTGGAGAAGGTGCTCTACCCGACTCATTCGCCCGGCCGATTCGATCTGCTCGTCGATGGGCTGGTGGTGGCGCGGTCTGCCGGAAACGGCACGGTCGCCGGCCCGGTGCCTGTGGAGGCGGGACAGGTGACGGTCGCGGAGCGAGCGGACGCCGACACGTCGGCCTCCGCTTACAGCTCGGCGATCGAGTGCTTCTCGGGTCTTCGCCGGAGGCGCGCGGCGGCCTTCGAGCCGGGCCTCAGCGTCACTCTTCCGGTCTCACCGCGATCGCTCCTGCGATGCGTACTCGTGAACGTAGCGCGGGGCGCTCCGGATCCGGTGGCGCCTCCCTCGGAGCCGGAACAATCGCCGCAGGCTCCCCAAGCGGGCGGGGACGGTGAGATCGACCTAACGGTCCGGGCCGCCCCTGAGCGCCGGCGGGTGACGGCGGGCCTGCCGGGCCGCTTCCGGGTCACGGTCCGCAACCGTGGTTCGGTGGCGGCGACCGGTGTGCGCCTAGTGGTTTCCGCTCGTCAGGGCGGCAGCCGGTCGCGGGCCATGACGCTGTCGATGCAACACCCGACAGCGCCATGCGTGGCCGCTCGTGGGCTCGGGCTCTGCTACGCGAAGCGAATTCCGGCGGGCGGCTCGGTATCTGTGATGGCCCGCGCGAGTACGCGCGAGCAGCTGGCGAGGCTGAGGCTGCTGGCGGTGGCCGACGCGACCGAGCCCGAACGGGTCGTGGGCAACAACCTGGCGCGGGCACGCCTGGCGGTGCGCCGGCGGCCGACCCGCCTCTGCCCGCCGGCGACACCCGCAGGGCCGCGCGCGCGGGCCGCGTGCTGAAGCAGCATGAGCGGCATGGGGAGACGCACTACAGACATGCCCGGGGCTCGCCGATAGGGGTGCTGGATGACGTTTGCCGCACGCCTGACCCTGCTCGCGCTCGTAGCTGCGCTGCTGCCCGCATGCGCGACGGCCACCGCTAGCCCTAGGCTCGACCCCGGTGGCAGCGCGGTGGCCGGCGAGGCGATCGTCCGCTTCGAGGCTGGAACGCCGCCAGCCGAGCGCGCCGCGGCGCGCGACGCCTCGGGCGTGGAGCTCGAGCAGGTTCTGCGACTGCCGCAGGCGCAGGTGGTCTCCTTCGACGGCCCGGTACGGGCGGCGCTCGCCCGCTTGGAGCGCCGCGGCGCGGTCGCCTACGCGCAGCCGAACTACCGCTACGAGGCGCTCGCGCCGCCGCCCGACGACAGCTTCTTCGGGCAGCTCTGGGGCCTCGGGCCTGATCCTGGAGTCGGTGCACTCGCCGCCTGGGACCGCACGCGCGGCGCGGGCCAGGTGATCGCGATAGTGGACACGGGGATCGACCTCAGCCACCCGGACCTGAGCGGCCGCCTGTGGGACAACCCCGGTGAGGCGCCCGGCGGTGGCGACGGCGACGCGAACGGCCGGGTCGACGACGTGCACGGCTTCGACTTCGTCGACGACGACCCGGACCCCGACGACTTCCAGTTCCACGGCACGCACGTGGCGGGCACCGCCGCGGCGACGGCGGACAACGGCGCCGGCATCGCGGGCGTGGCGCCGGAGGCCTCGCTGATGGCGGTGCGGGTGCTCGACGGGAACGGCGGCGGAGCGAGCTCGGACGTCGGCCAGGGGATCGTCTATGCGGCCCAGGAGGGCGCGGACGTCATCAACCTCAGCCTGGGTGGGCCGGCCGGCGGCGGCGACCAGTTCCTGAAGGACGCCCTTTCCGTCGCGAGGAACTTCGACGCCGTCGTCGTCGCGGCGGCCGGTAACGAGGGCAACGACAACGACGCCAACCCGAGCACTCCCTGCGCGCTCCCGGGCGACCATCTGATCTGCGTCGCGGCGCTCACCAGCAGCGGGACGCTGCCGGAGTTCTCCAACTACGGCGCCGTGACCGTCGACGTCGCCGCGCCCGGGACGAACATCCTCAGCGCGAAGACGGACTGGGGGGCACCCATACTGAGCGAGGGCTTCGAGGACGACCTGGCCGGCTGGAACCTGCTGCAGGACGGCCTCGCAGTGCCCTGGGGGATATCGACCGCCGTCCACTCGGGCGGCTCGAAGTCGGCGACGGACAGTCCTGACGGCATGTACGCGTCGAACGGCTACACGGAGATCCACCTGGGCTCGAATCTGGACCTGAGCGGCCGGCGCGGCTGCCGCATGCACTTCGACCTCCGCTATTCCGTGCAGCCACCGGACGCGGGCGGCTACACCGACGTGTTCGCGGCAGGCGCGTTCGCCGCCGGGGCGGACCTGGCCGACGGCCAGCTCTTCGCGGGCTCGAGCGGCGGCCAGTTCGAGGCGGCCGAGGCGACCATCTCGGCGCTCGACGGCCGCAACGACGTGCGCCCCTTCTTCGGGCTCGCGAGCGACGGGAGCGTCGTGGCCGACGGCGTCTACGTCGACCAGGTGCGCGTGCTCTGCCGTGACTCGACCTACGCCGACGCCATCACCGACCCCGGGCATTACGTCGACCCGGGCGCCGGCAACTACGTGCCCTTCAACGGCACGTCGATGGCGACGCCGCACGTCGCGGGGATTGCGGCGCTCGTGCGCGCCGCCGACCCGGGCGCCTCGGCGGCCGAGGTGGTGAGCGCGATCAAGGCGGGCGCGACGCCGCGCCCAAGTCTTGCGGGACGCGTTGCGAGCGGCGGCAGCGCGAACGCGCTCGGCGCGATCGAGGCGGCGCTTGCCGCTCCCACGGTGACCCCGCCGACCCCGCAGGCGGGCGGGGGAGGCGCTGCGACACCGCCGCCATCGCCGCCGGCCGCGCGCGTTCTCGATCTGAGCGGTGCGCCCGGGAGGATCCGGCTGAAGCACTCGCGACGCTTTGGCTACAGCTTCTGGGCGGCTCCGGGGCTGCGCGGTGAGGCCGCGATCCGGACCCGCGCGCGGGTTCGCCTGCCGGGCAGCAGGCGCGGCCGCCTGACCGTCGCCTTCAAGCGCTTCCGCAGCCCGGCGAGCGGCCGGGTCACGCTTCGGATCAGGCTCTCGCGGAGCTCCCTGAGGGTGCTGCGCCTGAACCGGCGGCTGCGCCTGCGCGTGCAGGTGAGCGTGGTCGACTCGCAGGGACGGGTGACGCGCGCGGCGCGTACCCTGACGCTCGTGGCGCCGGGCTGACCCGCTCGCAGAGCGGACGCCCGAGCAACCTTCACACAGTCATGTCAAGGTTGGTACCATCGGGTTCTTGGCCGCGCGCGACTACATCGACACCGTCCGAAGCCGTGTCGTCGTCTTCGACGGCGGCATGGGCGCCACGCTCGAGCAGTTCGACCTGACCTCAGAGGACTACGGGGGGCTCCCCGGCAAGTGTCACGAGGCGCTCGTGCTGAACCGCCCGGACGTGATCCAGGGCGTCCACGAGTCGATGCTGGCCGCCGGCGCCGACGTCGTCGAGACCGACACCTTCCAGGGCAGCCGGCTGAAGCTCGAGGAGTGGGGGCTCGGCGAGCACACGCTCGAGATCAACCGCAAGGCCGCCGAGATCGCCCGCGCCGCCGCCGGCGAGGAGCGCTTCGTCGCCGGCTCGATTGGGCCGACCGGCCACCTGCCCGCATCCGACGACCCGACGCTCGGGAAGATCACCTTCCGCGAGCTCGTCGAGGTCTTCACCCAGCAGGCCCAGGGCCTCGTCGAGGGCGGCGCCGACCTGATCATCATCGAGACCGCGCAGGACATCCTCGAGGTCAAGGCCGCTGTGTTCGGCGCCCGCGAGGCCTTCAAGCTGACCGGTCGCACCCTGCCGATTCAGACGAGCGTCTCGCTGCTGCCGAACGGCGGCAAGATGCTGCTCGGCACCGACATCCAGGCGGTGCTCACCACGCTCAACGCGCTCGACGTCGACGTGATCGGGCTCAACTGCTCGACGGGGCCCGAGGACATGCGCGACGCGATCCGCTACCTCGGCGAGTTCAGCCCGGTGCCCGTGCACTGCATCCCGAACGCCGGCCTGCCGCTGCAGGGCCCGGACGGCGAGACCATCTTCCCCGAGCAGCCCGACCCGCTCGCCAACGTGCTGCAGGAGTTCGTCGAGCGCTACGGCATCTCGATCGTGGGCGGCTGCTGCGGGACGACGCCCGACCACATCGCCGCGATCGTCGACCGCGTCGGCGGCCGCGACGCCGAGGCGCGTCCCGACACGCATGCCGCGCTCGTGTCCTCGATGATGACCGCGACCCCGCTCGTCCAGGAGCCGCGCCCGACGCTCGTGGGGGAGCGCGTCAACTCGCAGGGCTCGCGCAAGGCCAAGGAGCTGCTGCTCGCCGACGACTACGACGGCATCGTGCGGATCGCCGAGGACCAGGTCGAGGGCGGCGCCCACGTGCTCGACGTCTGCGTCGCGCTGACCGAGCGCCAGGACGAGGACGTCCAGATGGGCGAGGTCGTCAAGCGCATCTCGCTGACCCAGCCCGCGCCGATCCAGGTCGACTCGACCGAGCCCGACGTGATCCAGGCCGCGCTCGAGCGCATCCCCGGCCGGGCGATCGTCAACTCGGTGAACCTCGAGGCGGGCCGCGCCAAGCTCGACATCGTCGCGCCGCTGGCCAAGGCGCACGGCGCTGCGCTGATCGCGCTCACGATCGACGAGGTCGGCATGGCCAAGACCGCCGAGCGCAAGCTCGAGGTGGCCAAGCGGATCGTCGAGCTCGCCTGCGACGAGCACGGCCTCGACCGCGAGGCGCTCATCTTCGACGCGCTCACCTTCACGCTCACGACGGGCGACGACGAGTGGAAGCCCTCCGCGATCGCGACGATCGAGGGCATCAAGGCGATCAAGGCCGAGCTGCCGGGCGTCAAGACCTCGCTCGGCGTCTCGAACGTCTCCTTCGGCGTCTCGCCGGGCGCCCGCGCGGTGCTCAACTCGGTCTTCCTGCACCACTGCGTCGAGGCCGGGCTCGACCTCGCGATGGTCAACCCGAACCACATCAAGCCCTACAACGAGATCGCCGAGAACGAGCGCGAGCTGACCAACGACCTCGTCTTCAACCGGCGCGAGGACGCACTCGAGCGCTTCATCGGCCATTTCGAGCAGAAGGGCGAGGAGGAGGCCGACGACGGCGGCGCCGACCCGACCGAGGGCATGGAGCCCGAGGAGGCGCTCCACTTCCACATCCTGCGGCGCAAGAAGGAGGGCGTCGAGGACTGGATCGACCGCTCGGTCGAGAAGATCGGCGCCGTCCCGACGCTGAACGAGGTGCTGCTGCCCGCGATGAAGGAGGTCGGCGACAAGTTCGGCGCGGGCGAGCTGATCCTGCCGTTCGTGCTCCAGTCGGCCGAGGTGATGAAGCGCGCCGTCGCGCAGCTCGAGAACTACCTCGACAGGATCGAGGGCCACACCAAGGGCAAGGTCGTGATCGCGACCGTGTTCGGGGACGTCCACGACATCGGCAAGTCGCTCGTCAACACCATCCTCACCAACAACGGCTACACGGTGATCGACCTCGGCAAGCAGGTCCCGGTCGACACGATCATCAACGCCGCGATCGAGAACGAGGCCGACGCGATCGGGCTCTCCGCTCTGCTCGTGTCGACCTCGAAGCAGATGCCGACCTGCGTGCAGGAGCTGCATCAGCGCGGCCTCGAGTTCCCCGTGCTGATCGGCGGCGCCGCGATCAACCGCGACTTCGGCCGGCGCATCCTCTACCCGCACGGCAAGGAGTCCGACGAGGTCTACGAGCCGGGCGTCTTCTACTGCAAGGACGCGTTCGCGGGGCTCGCGACGATCGACCAGCTGGTGGACGGCGCCGAGCGCGAGCAGCTCGTCGAGCGCATGCGCGCGGAGGCCAAGACGCTGCGTGAGAAGCCGGTCGTCGTCGACAACTCGCCGCCCGTGACGGACGACTCGGTGCGTTCCGCGGCGCGCACAGATGCGCCGGTGCCCGAGCCTCCCTTCTGGGGCGCCCGCGAGATCGAGGTCGACCTCGACGATGTCTTCCCCTACCTCGACCGCCACGTCCTCTTCAAGCTGCACTGGGGCGGGCGCGGCGTTAAGGGCGAGGACTGGGAGCGGCTCGTCCGCGACGACTTCCAGCCCCGGCTCGAGCGCATGTGGGCGGAGCAGGACTACCTGCGCCCGCGCGCCAAGCTCGGCTACTTCCCGTGCGCCGCCGACGGCAACGAGCTGGTCGTGTTCGACCCGGCCGACCCGGCCACCGAGATCGAGCGCCTGAGCTTCCCGCGCCAGCCGAAGCACGATCGCATCTGCCTCACCGACTTCTTCCGCCCGCTCGACTCCGGCGAGCGCGATGTGGTGGCGCTCCAGGGCGTGACGGTCGGCCCTGAGGTCACCGAGCTGATGGCACAGCTCGAGCGCGACGGCGAGTTCGCCGAGCAGCTCTTCACGCACGGGCTCGGCGTCCAGTCCGCCGAGGGGCTAGCCGAGTGGCTGCACGCGGAGGCCCGCCGCGGGCTCGGGATCGACCTCGACCAGGGCCGCCGCTACTCGTGGGGCTACCCCGCCTGCCCGGACCAGTCGGAGCACGAGAAGGTGTGGCGCCTACTCGGCCTGAATGACATCGGCATGTACCTGTCGGACGGCTTCGCGGTGATGCCCGAGCAGTCCACGGTGGCGATCGTCGCCCACCACCCGCAGGCCGTCTACTTCGGCATGAAGTCCGGCTTCATCCCGAAGGAGAAGGCTCCCGACGAGCTGATCGCCGGCACCGAGCGCGGCGGCGAGCTGCCGCCCGAGGCGGACCCCGCCGACGGCACCGTCGAGGACGAGTCGGGCCGGCGGGCTGACGAAGTCCCCGCCTAGCGGCTGACGACAGCGGGCCCACCGCCCAGGGCGCGGGTCCTGTCCGGGGAAGTTTCCTTTCGCACCCCATCACTTCGTTCGGGGCACGAAAGTTTGCCTTCCCTCGGCCACCCGCGCACGAGAGGCCCGGCTGTCGCTTTTCGTCCGTCTGGGGTGTGTGTCGCGGGATCAGTAGACGAGCCCAATCCTGCCGAAGCGAGAGCTCGGGGCCAGCACCACCGTGCTGTGCATTTCAGGGCGTCGAACCCAGGAACGCCGCCGCCTTGTCGATCACGTCGGGACGGTCAAGCCACATCCAATGGCCGGCGCGCTCGATCATCTCTAGCCGGGCGTTGGCGCCGATGGCATCCGCATAGCGCTGACCCCATTCGGGACCCGCGTACGGGTCATTGGTAGGCCAGAGAATCAGCGTCGGGCAACTCAGCTCACCGAGTTGCCCGCCGGCGCGAGCGAGGACCTCCGGCGGGGCGGAGCGGTATAGCCGAAGGATCGCCCGGCGGGTGCCGCGGTCGAAGTCGGGCCAGAAGCGGTCGATGAGCGAGTCGGGCAATGGCCCCTTGGTCACATTCGATTGGCGCGAGATTTGCTTGAACGCCCACTTGCTCGACGTGGCCATGAACAGCTCGCCCACGACCGGCGTGCGCCAGATCCGCGCGATCCAATGCCAGCGGTAGCCGGGCAGAAACGTAACGCAGGTATGCAGGACGAGCCGCTCGATCCGCTCCGGAAACCGCTGCGCGAGGGCGAGGCCCAACCCGCCCCAGTCGTGAACAACGAGTGAGAAACGATCGAGGCCCGCCGCGCCAGTGAACGACTCGAGCCAGTCGGTGTACCCGTCGATCGAGTAGTCGAAGTTGGCGGGCTTGGCCGAGCTCCCAAATCCGGGGAGATCGGGAGCGACGCCACCGATCCGCTCCAGATAGGGAATCCAATCCCAGGATGCCGTCGGCACGCCATGAACGTAGAGGATCGGCGGGCGGCCCTCGGCCGGCGCTTCGCGCCAATGCGCGCCGACGCCGGCCACGTCGCCGCTGCGCTCGACCACTTCCAGCATGTCAGCTCTCACTCGCGAGGATCAACGCCAGGAATCTACAGCCCAACACCGCGAGCAGGAGCGCGAGACCCCGCCCCTGGGGCGGGGTCTACGACAAGCACCTGCTTTCGCTGCGCAAGCAGGTCCGTGGGCCTTCACCGGGCTCATGCCCGGAATGGACGACGAGCGAGCGCGGTTCCCGAGCGTCGCGTCACTTGCGCTTTGCGCGACGGATGAAAGTCATCCATGAATGGGCGGGCCGGTGTCAAGGTCGACGTCACGGACCGCGGGTGGTTGTTGGTCCCGTCCTTGACTTGGGCGGGGAGCATGTCGGATGCACTCCAGTCATCCATTCGGTCGCGCTGGGCGGACCAGAGTGTCGTGCGGAGCTCGGGGGCTCAATCAAGTTGGCGGCCGTCCGGTTGGTGGAGGCCAGACATAGGAACGAGCTCGCCCGAGCGTGCGCAAGCTGAAAAGGAGGGCGTCCCGGGCCGGGACGCACCCAAGTGGCCGACGACTCTCGGTTGAGGGCGCCATGACTTTCATCGCGCTCGCCGGTCCGGAACGTTGAGGCAGCGGATCTCGCCGTCGCGTAGGCCGTAGTAGCAGAGCGTCAGTAGCTTGCGCGCGGTCGCGACTTTGGCGACCTGGCGTCCACGGCGTTTGGCGATCCGCTCGAAGCTTTCGCGCAGCGGCCCGCCGCCGCGCTGGGTGTGTTGGGCGGCTTCGACGAGCGCCCAGCGCAGCGTGCTCGACCCGAGCCGCGAGATGTGGCCGAGCCGGGCCTTGCCGTCGGAGCTGCGGACCGTCGGCGTGAGCCCGGCCCAGGCGCATAGGTGGCGCGCGCTGGGGAAGCGCTCGACCTCGCCGACCTCGGCGATGATCAGCATCGCGATGTAGCGCCCGATCCCACGCAGCTGAGTCAGCACCTCGACGCGCGGGTCGTGCTTTGCCAGCCGGTCGATTTCTGTGGCCAGCGCGTCGATCTCGCGATCGAAGTCGCCAATCAAGCGCAGCAGCACCTCGAGCCGGTGGCGCGGTTGTGGGCGCAGCGGCAACTGCTCGAGGGTCACCTGGCCGGCGCGCCCGAACAGATCGGCATGGTCGTGTCTGATGCCTTGACGCGCGAGCAGCGCATGCACCCGGTTCTTCAGCGCCGAGCGCATCTGCGTCAGCACCACGCGCTGGCGCAACAGGTCGCGTAGATCGCGCAGCTCACGCGGAGCGACATAGGCCTCGGGCAACAGATCGGCGCGCAACAGCTGCGCCAGCGTGCGGGCGTCGACCGCGTCGGTCTTCACCCGCGCCGAGGCGATCGCCTTGGTGCGCAACGGATGCGCGAGGTGCAGGTCATAGCCGGCGTCCTCGAGCAGCTCGGCCAGCCACTCCCAGCCGTAGGTCGCTTCGACGGCGATTTGGGTCTCGCCCTCGAGGCCACCGAGCAGCTCCACGAAGGTGTCCGGATCGTTGGCGATCCGCCTAGACACCGACAACTCGCCGTGCTCGTCGATCACCGCCACATGCGAACGGCTCTTGTGCAGATCGATGCCGACAGAATTCACTGCTGGGCCTCCTTCGATCGGTTCACCAAGCGCCCAGGGGCATAGCGCTCCGGGCACCGATTCGCTAGGAGGCCCGCCCATTCATGACATCAAGTGTTCGCTGGACGCATCACCTCCAATTTTGCGAGAGTTAGCTCGGGCGTCGGCGACGACGAGCTAAAGAGCGAGGCCCGGGGCATGGGCCCGCCGCGCTGCCTGTCCCCTTCGATGGGTGACTTCAAATTGCGCGCCCCGTTGTCGCGTCGGCGCCCTCTCTGCGTCGCTGCTGTCTGTGCCAGTCGGCGACGGTGCGCTCGTAGGTCGCCTCGGCCTGTCTGGCCAGTGCCCGCTCGGCCTCACGCATCGCCTTGTTGGTCGACCAGATACCGGCACCGCCCGCTCCCTTGGGAGCGCCGGCCGCCAGCTCCAGGCGGCGCAGCTTCTTCGCGGTCAGCGAGGGCTGCGCGTAGGCGTAGTCCTCCTCGCGGGTGAGCAGGCACCAGAACAGACAGGCCAGCTTTCGCGAGGTGGCGACGATCGCGACCTGGCCGCCTCTGCGAGCGCGGATGCGCTGGTAGTAGGAGCGCATCGGCCCCGGTGCCTTGACGACGCTCCAGCTCGCCTCGACCAGTGCGTGTCGCCCGACGAGGAGCCCTGCTTTGAGATTCGCCCGCGCGCCGTCGCGGAAAGACCCGACTGGCGCACCTTCGGGTCCAATCCCAGGTAGCCGACCAGCTTGCGGCGATCGCCGAAGCGGTGGATGTCGCCGACCGCCGCCATGAAGGTGGCCGCGCAGATCACGTTGACCCCGGGCACCGTCATCAGCCGGCGGATCTCGGGCGAGCGAAGCGCCTCGGTCGCGATCCGCTTCTCGATCGCCGCGATCTCCGACTCGCAGAAGTCGAGCTGGCGGAGGCAGCCCTCGACGGTCTCCTGCTCCTCGTCGGGCAGCTCGAGCGACTCGAGCCAGCGCCGGCCCTGCTTGCCGAAGAGGTCTGAGACCGCGGGCTTTCTCACCAGCCTTCGCATCAGCGCGGCGTGGATCTCGTTCTTTGCCTTGGTGCGCACCACCAGCAGCTTGCGGCGGCGCTGAAGGCGCCGGCGCATCGCCCTGGTGCGGTCGTCGGGCACCCAAACCGACTGCAGGGACCCTGCTGCCAACAGCTTCGCCAGGGCGCGGGCGTCGAGGCGGTCGGTCTTCGCCCGGGCCGCGCGAATGCCGGTGTCGGCGGGTGAGACGACCACCAGCTTTGCGACGTGGGGGCGGATGATCCTCGCCACCTCCCAGGCGTTGCCGCTGACCTCCAACGCGACCTGGTCGCTGCTCGCGAGGCTCCCGGCAAACAGCTCGAGCGCCTCGGGGGTCATCTCGATGCGGCCGGGTGAGCGGACTTCACCACCCTCGGCGATCGCGACCTCGCAGAAGTCGCGGTGAATGTCGAGACCGATCGCTCTCATAGGTCCTCCTGTTCGTCGTCGACTGATCGGAGAACCGGTGGACGAACGACATCGACGGATACGTGCTCGAAGCACAACCGGGCCGGTCGCAGGGACGGCCAATGAAAAGCCGGGCTCGAGGCCCATCGCGCAGTAAACGGCCTGTCCAGCCTGCGTTCTCCACGGAAGCCCCTGTCCGGTCAGCCGACCGTAGGCCCGACATCGGACGTCAACCTCCGAGGCGCACTTTCATGCCCC
>CAVTZF010000031.1:0-9654 GCA_963739095.1 uncultured Thermoleophilaceae bacterium | reverse complement strand
CGACTACAAGAACTGGCGCCGGCGCAACTACGGGCCGGCGGCCGAGGCCGCCGGCCTCGCCGCGGCGCGCCCTACGACCTGCGCCACTCGTTCGTGTCGCTGCTGATCCACGAGGGCGTCTCGATCGTCGAGGTCGCCCGCCAGGCCGGCCACTCGCCCGAGGAGTGCCTGCGCACGTACGCGCACACCTTCGAGGAGTTCGACCCGGCCGACCGCGTGCCGGCCGCGGATGCCATCAGTCGCGCGCGCGAGGAGATCCTTGGACCCAATGTACGCGTGCTGTACGCGCGGACCTCGAAGGCCGAATCAGAGGAGCCCGGATTTGGCTCTGCGACTGGAAGCCGACGGAGGGATTCGAACCCTCGACCCCCGCTTTACGAGAGCGGTGCTCTGGCCAACTGAGCTACGTCGGCGTGCGGCACGAGTGTAGCCCGGCCCGATCGGGCAGGTCTGCGCCAACGTGCAGCGCATTCCGCAAGGTCGGGGTAGGGTCGAGTCGAGGTGGAGGTTCGGTGTTTCGTAGCGCTCGGGTTGGCCCTGCTTGTGGCGGTCATTGCGGCGCCGGCCGCCGTCGCGCGCAACGAGGCCGCCCCGCCGGACGGCTTCTACGGCGTCATGTGGGATCGCTCCGCCATGATCGCTCCGGCCGCACTTCAGGAGGCCCAGTTCGCCCTCATGCGGCGCTCGGGTGTCGAGACCGTTCGGACCACTTTCTCGTGGGAGGACGCCCAGCCACGCCAGAACGAGCCGACCAACTTCGCTCCCACCGACCGGCTCGTCGAGCTCGCCGCGCGGCACCGCATCGAGCTCCTGCCGGTGATCATCTACACGCCGTTCTGGGCTCGCATTCATTTCTACGCCGGGTTCTCGTCTCGGCCGCGTCGAATCGGCGATTATGCCCGCTTCGTCGAGGAGCTCGTCCGCCGCTACGGCCCAAGCGGCAGCTTCTGGGACGACCGGCCCGACCTGCCGCGGCGGCCGCTTCGCTACTGGCAGATCTGGAACGAGCAGAACCTTTGGCCCTTCTGGTGGACCGGAAAGGCGGGCCGCTGGACGCGTAGCTATGGCCGGCTGCTAAACGCCTCTTACGACGCCATCAAGCGCGCCGATCCAGGCGCCAGGGTCGTCCTCGGCGCTCTCGCCAACGAGTCCTGGCGCGACCTCCGGCGGCTCTACCGATCCAAGGAGCCTCCGCGGTTCGACGTCGCCGCAATCAACCTCTTCACGTCAAGCCCCGGCAACATCCTCATGGGCCTGCGGCGCGTGCGGACTGTGCTCGAGCGGGCCGGCGACGGCGCTAAGCCGCTCTGGCTGACCGAAACGACCTGGCCCGCCACCGGGCATCTCTTGGGGTCGCCGCTCTTCCCGAACTGGGACACCACCCGCTCCGGCATGGCGCGCAAGCTCTCCCGCCTCTACTCGCTCGCCGTCCGTCACCACGAGCGCCTTCGGCTCGAGCGCACCTACTGGTACACGTGGGCCTCGGACTACTCGACCTCCAACCCGTTCGACTACTCCGGCCTGGTCCGGTGGACGGGGCGGAGGTTCGTCCCGGAGCCCGCACTCGCCGCATTCAGTGCGGCCGCCAAGAGATAGCTACACAAGGGGGCGAGAAATCACAGCCGCCGGCTTAGCCGGTCATGACGTTGCGAGGACTCGAGCGAACACCGGTCGGCGGTGGGCCAGACCTTCTCGTCGCGCGCGCGAGGCGCGCACGGCTGCTCGGGCTCGCTCTCAGACGCCGCGCGCCTCCCGGTGCCGTCCTGCTGATACCGGGCTGCCGGTCGGTGCACACGTTCGGGATGCTCTTCCGGCTCGATGTCGTGTTCCTGGATGCGAGCGGCCGGGTGATCCGGGTTGCGCGGAACATCGGGCCGGGTCGGGTCATCTTCGAGCCGCGCGCCGCTGCGGTCGTCGAGACCGAAGCCGGTCACTCTGGGAATATTCAGGCCATGGCAGAGCAGCACTCGAACAGGTTCGCCGCTGCGCTCAATCCGCGGCAGCCGATCTATCGCGACACGTACAACGAGTACTTCGTGCTCCTGCTGTCGATCGGCGGGGCCATCGCGGGCACGCAGGTGCCGCTGTACATCGTCATGGCGCTGACCGACCTGTGGAACGTCGGGATCTTCGTCGGTGCTTGCGTGGTGTTCGAGCTGGCCGTGATCTTCGGGGTCGCGAGGCCGCAGATGAAGCCGCACGAGCGGGTCGGCTGGGCGCTCATGTGGGGCGCCATCACCGCCGTGTTCGCCGTGCTCTTCTACTACCTGGTCGCCGAGCCGACGCTCTAGCCCGCGCCGACCAGGCGCTCCAGCCGGAAGCCGAGCGCCGACAGCGCCAGATCCTCCGTGACGTTGAGCTCGAGCGCCTGGCGCAGGTCCTCGCAGCGCTCGGCCGCCTCGCGCAGCTTGCGCGGGTCGCGCGAGCGGGCGCGCTCGGCCAGGGCCGGGGTGCGGTCCTCCGCCAGCACGGCCTCGGAAGCTCCCTCGGCCACGCAGATGAGGTCGCGGAAGGTCAGCTCCGTCAAGGCGAGCGCGAGGTCGAGCGACTCGGTGCGCGCCCGGCGGCCGTCGCGCTTCGCCGCGTCCTCGAGCTCGCGCTCGATCGCCCGGCGCTCGCGGCCCTTCGGCTCCAGCTCGAGACGCTCCCGGGCGGCCAAAGCCAAACGCTCCTCCTCCGCCTCGCGGCGCGACTCGGCGCGCTGCAGCAGCGGCCGCCACGGCTCGCCGCTGTCGGCGCCTCCCGCCAGCGCCGCCGCAACGAACGACTCGACCTCGCCGCGCACCTCCTCGCCCTCCGGCGAGGCCAGATAGCGCGCCCGCGCGGCGTTGCCCAACGCAAGCCGCGCGCACGAGCGCGCGCGCTCCTCCGGCACGCCCTCGGCGACGAGCTGCTCCGCGATCCGCTCGGACGACAGCGGCTCGAAGCGCACCAGCTGGCAGCGCGAGACGACCGTCTCGATCACGCGGCCCAGGGCGTCCGTCAGCAGGATCAGATGCACGAACGCGGCCGGCTCCTCGAGCGTCTTCAACAGGCGATTCGCGACCTCGTCGTTCATGGTGTCGACGCGCTCGAGGACGAACACGCGTCGCTTCGCCTCGAAGGGCGTGCGCGTGGCCGCCATCACGACGGCCTGGTCGACGTCGTCGACCCGCATCACGTGCGCGCCGCTCGGGCGCACCCACGTCAAATCCGGGTGGGTGCCGTGGGCGACCCGCAGCCGCACGTCGTCCGGATCAGAGGAACCCGAGGCGAGCAGCTCGGCCGCGAACGCCCGCGCCACCGTGCGCTTCCCCACCCCGGCCGGCCCGTGGAACAGATACGCGTGCGAGGGCGACCCCGCCAAGGCGTTCGACAGCACGATCCGCGCCTGCGGGTGGTCCTCCGTGCCGGCGAGCTCGACAGCAGGAGCCGCGCTCACGCCGACGCCCCCGCCCGCGCCTGCTCCACCAGCGCAAGCACCTCGGCGTGCACGTCCTCGGGAGCGCGCGACGCGTCGACCCGTCGCCAGCGCTCCGGGTCCGCTTCGATCAGGACCTCGTAGGCGCTCACCACCGCCTCCTGCAGCTCCGACCCCTCCTCCTCGAAGCGGTCGCTCTCGCCGCCGCGCCGCGCCGCCTCCTCGACGGGCAGGTCCAACAGCACCGTCAGGTCGGGTCGCAGGCCGCGCGTCGCGAAGCGGTTGACCCGCTCGACGTCGTCGATGCCGAGCCCGCGCGCTCCGCCCTGGTAGGCCAAAGAAGAATCGAGGAAACGGTCCGAGACGACCACGCTGCCGAGCGCCAGGGCGGGCAGGATCACCTCGGTGACGAGCTCCGCCCGCGCGGCCGCGAACAGCAGCGCCTCGCCCTCCGGCGAGAGCGGCAGCGACGGGTCCTTCAGGATCGCCCGCACGCGCTCGCCCGCGGCGGTGCCGCCGGGCTCGCGGACACCGAGCGCGTCGTCGCCGAGCGCCTCGCACAGCAGCCGCGCCTGGGTCGTCTTGCCCGACCGGTCGATGCCCTCGAAGGTGACGAACAGGCCTCGCATCTGAGGGGCGAACGTAGCATCGAGGACAGCTAGAGTCCGGCGCCGCATGAACTCCCTAGTGACAGGCGGCGCCGGCTTCATCGGGTCGAACCTGGTCGACGGCCTGCTCGCCCGCGGCGACACGGTCACGGTGATCGACGACCTCTCGACCGGCAAGAAGGACAACCTCGCGAACGCCGAGCAACAGGGGGCGCGACTCGTCCACGTCGACATTCGCGACGCCGACGCCGTCTCGCAGGCGATCGGAGAGGCGAAGCCCGACGCGATCTTCCACCTCGCCGCCCAGATCGACGTGCGCAAGTCGGTTGCCGACCCGGCCTTCGACGCGCGCACCAACGTCGAGGGGACCGTCAACGTGCTGAGCGCCGCGCAGGCGCATGGCGTAAAGCAGGGTCGTCAACACCTCGACCGGCGGCGCCATCTACGGCGAGGGCCGCCAGATCCCGGCGCCCGAATCGCACCCGGTCGCCCCCGAGGCCCCCTACGGCCTCTCGAAGTTCTGCGCCGAGCAGTACTGCGAGATCTTCACGCGCCTGCACGGCCTCTCGACCGTCTCGCTGCGCTACGGCAACGTCTACGGCCCGCGCCAGGACCCGCTCGGCGAGGCCGGCGTGATCGCCATCTTCTGCGGCAAGCTGCTCGAGGGCGGCACGCCGAAGATCTTCGGCGACGGCAAGCAGACGCGCGACTACGTCTACGTCGGCGACGTCGTCGACGCCAACCTGCGCGCCGCCGGCAGCGACGCCACCGGCCCCGTCAACATCGGCCGCGGCGTCCAGACGAGCGTCGTCGACATCGTCGAGGCCCTCGCCCGCCACTCGGACAACGGCTTCGCCCCCGAGCACGCCCCCGAGCGCCCCGGCGAGGTCCAGCACATCGCGCTCGATCCCTCGCGCGCGCGTGAGGAATTCGGCTGGGAGGCGAAGGTCGATCTGGACGAGGGCCTCGAGCGCACGCTCGCCTCGCTGCGCTAGCTCACGCCTGACGCCGACCTCGCCCACCGCGCCGCGCAACCCGACACAGCCGACGCAGCCCACGCAACCGACGCAGTCGATACATCCGACACACGCCACGCACGCGGCGCAGCCGATGTTGCCGACGCCCGCGACAATCGCCGCGCACCCCACGATCCCCGCGCTGATCACCACCCCGGCGCTGCCGATCACGCCGGCGCTCCCCACCGTCCCCGCGCTGCCAACAACGCCCGAGCTCGCCACCGTGCCGGCACTCCCAACCACCCCGGCGCTCGCAATCGTGCCCGCGCTGCCGACGACACCAGCGCTCGACGCGGTTCCCACACTCCCGGCGACGCCGGCCGCCTCGTCCGGTGGGACGAACGAAGGGCCGGGATTCGGGGCCGGCTGCGGGCGCGCCGGGAACATGAACGCACTGTAGCCCGCCACGGCCGTTACCAAGTCCTAACCGGACCCTGACTCGGCGCTGGCCATCCGCTGGGGGGCCGCCGCGCATGCTCCACCGGACCTCTGAATCGAAGAAAGGGAGACCATGCGTAGAGCACTCACACTCACCCTCGCGGTCGCCCTGTTCGGCATCCTGGCCGCCGTCGTGGTGGCTCAGGTCGGACAGAGCCCGACCGCACCCGCCGGCACCACCACGTCCGGCACCACGACCGAGGACCGCACGACCACCACCGAGACCACCGACGACCGCGGGCGCGGCCGTGATGATCGCGGGCGCGACGACCGCGTCGACGACGACGGCCCCGGCGACATCTCCGGCCCCTGCGACGAGGCCGAGCACGCGAACGACCCGCGCTGCGCGGGCGTGAACGTGCCGCAGCAGCCGACTCCGGTCCCGGCGCAGCCGCAGGCCCCGGCCACGGGCGGCGTCGACATCTCCGGCCCCTGCGACGAGGCCGAGCACGCCAATGACCCGCGCTGCACCGGCGTCGGCGGCGGCCGCGTCGACGATCACCGCGGCGGCAGCAACTCCGGCCCCGGCGGCGGCGACGACTTCGGCGACGACCACAGCGGCTCCGGCCACAGCGGCGGCGACGACTTCGGCGACGACGACTCCAGCGGCCACGGCAGCGGCGGCGGCGACTTCGACGACGACTCGTCCGGCCACGGCGGCGGCGGCAACTCCGGCCATGGTGGCGGCGACGACGACTGACCCACGACGGGCAGGGACTGCAAAGCGGGCGCCGGACCGCGCCTCCGGCGCCCGCTTCGTGCCTACCCTTGACGAGATGCACGCCGGCAGGCGCACCGTCCTGATGGTCGAGGACGAGGAATCGATCACGAAACCGCTGAGCGAGGCCCTCGAACGCGAGGGCTTCGCCACGGAGATCGCGGGCACGGCCGGCGAGGCGCTCGAAACGGCCGAACGCGTGAACCCCGACCTCGTCCTGCTCGACGTGATGCTGCCGGACGGCTCGGGCTTCGAGGTCTGCCGCGCGCTGAGAGAGCGCTCGCGCGTCCCGATCATCATGCTGACCGCGCGCGGCGACGAGACCGACCGCATCGTCGGCCTCGAGCTGGGCGCCGACGACTACATCGTCAAGCCGTTCAGCGCCCGCGAGGTGGCGGCGCGCATCCGGGCGGTGCTCAGAAGAGCCGACGAGCCGGCCCAACAGGCCAAGCCGCAGGAGGCACTCCAGGTCGGCCAGCTCACGCTCGACCCGAGCAAGCGCAGCGCCACCCTGAACGGCAACGAGCTCGACCTCACGCGCAGGGAGTTCGAGCTGCTCCAGCTGCTGCTTGAGCGAGGCCGGCACCGTGATCACGCGCGAGCGCCTGATCGACGAGGTCTGGGACACCAACTGGTTCGGCTCGACGAAGACGCTCGACGTCCACGTGTCGAGCCTGCGCCGCAAGCTCGGCGACGACTCCGCCGACCCGCGCTACATCCACACCGTGCGCGGCGTCGGCTTCCGCTTCGCTGCCCCGGACGAGCTATGAGCCTGCGCGCGCGGCTGCTGCTGGCGTTCGCGTACGTCCTCGTGCTGGTGATCGTGGCGCTCGAGGTGCCGCTTGCGCTGAACCTGTCGAAGCGCGTCGACGCCGAGATCAAGAGCGAGGCCCAGAACCAGGCGCAGCTGCTGGCGGCAGGCGCGTCCGGACGGCTCGACGACGAGGCACAGCTGCGGGCCCTCGTCGAGAGCTCCGAGCAAGACCTCGGCGGGCGCGTGATCGTGGTCGACAAGGACGGCGCGCTGGTCGCCGACTCGGCCGCGCCCGGTGCGCGCGGGAACAGCGTCGACTACGCGAGCCGGCCCGAGATCGCGCGGGCACTGGACGGCCAGTCCCCCCAGGGCGAGCGCCACAGCAACGAGCTGGGCGAAGACCTGCTGTTTACCGCCGCACCGATCGTCGTCGACGGCCGGCCCGAGGGAGCGGTGCGGGTGACGCAGAGCGTTGACGCGGTCGACCGCGAGGTGAGAAACGACATCATCGCGCTGATCGGCGTCGGCATCGTCGCGCTGCTGCTCGGGCTGGCGGTGGCCTGGCTGCTCGCGGGCTCGCTCGCCAAGCCCCTGCGCGGGCTCGCGGCGAGCGCGCGCCGCGTCGCACGGGGTGACCTCGACGCGCGCGCACAGGTCGAAGGCTCGGCCGAGCAGCAGGAGGTCGCGACCGCCTTCAACGACATGACCGGCCGGCTCGGCCGCTCGCTCCGCTCGCAGCGCGAGTTCGTTGCGAACGCGTCGCATCAGCTGCGCACGCCGCTGACCGGGCTGCGGTTGCGCCTCGAGGCGGCGGCAGCAAAATCAGATGATCCGCAGGTGCGCGACGAGCTCGCCGCCGCCGAGCACGAGACCGAGCGGCTCGCCCGCCTGCTCGCCGAGCTGCTCACGCTGGCCGGCGAGCGCGAGCGCCCCGAGCCGCAGCCGGTCGACGTCGGCGACGCGGCCGCGGGCGCCTTCGAGCGCTGGCGCCGCCCGGCGCGCCGCAGCGGGCACGAGCTGATCGTCGACGAGGGGCAGCCGACCGAGGTGTGCGCCTCACCCGAGGACGTCGCCGCCATGCTCGACAACCTGATCGAGAACGCCCTGCGCTACTCGCCCGCGGGCGGTCGCGTGACGATCGGCTGGAGCAGCGATGGCCGGCGCGTCCACATCAGCGTCGACGACGAGGGACCTGGAATCGACGCGGACGAGAGCGAGCGCGTCTTCGAGCGCTTCTACCGCGGCACGGCAAGCGGCGGCCAGGACGGCACCGGCCTCGGCCTCAACGTGGTCGAGGCGCTCGCGAAGCGCTGGGACGGCGAGGCCTCGCTCACGAACCGCCCCGAGGGCGGCGCGCGCGCGGAGATCGTGCTGCCGGCGCACAGCTCCTTACCCGCCCCTGACCCAGAGCTCGACGAAGCCTTACCGAGGCGGGGCTAGGGTCGAATGCGATGAACTGGAGACGCTTCCTGCTCGGCGCCGCCCTGGTGGTCGTGGGCCTCGTGGCCGCGGTGGGCATCGGCCTGCTCGCGAACACGATCTCGGGCGACAGCGTCGGCCTGTCGGCGAAGCCGCTGAGCGCGGGCGACACGCTCGCCCCGCCGGCCGCCGACCGCCAGCGCGACGCGCGCCAGGAGCGAGCGCAGCGCCGCCAGGAGAAACGCAGGCGAGCGGCCCGCAGGCGCGCCGCCGCCCGTGAACGCGCCGCAGCATCGCCGCCTGCAACGACGACCACCACCGCGCCCGACGACCACGGCGGCGGTGGCGAGCTCGAGCCGGGCGACGACTCGAGCGGGCGCGGCCGCGGCCGATCGGGCGGCTCCGACGACAACTCCGGCAGCGGCAGCTCCGGCGGCAGCGACGACTCCGGCAGCGACGACTCGGGCGGCGGCGACAGCTCGGGCCACGGCTCGGACGACTTCGACGACGACTGACCCGCCGGGCCGATGAGTCGGGCCGTCTGCGACGGTCTACATCCCCAGCACAGTCATCGCGAAAGAGGAGCTCAGGATGAGAAAGCTCGTCGTCAACACGTTCATGACCCTCGACGGCGTGATGCAGGCGCCCGGCGGCCCGGAGGAGGACCCGACCGGCGACTTCACCGAGGGCGGCTGGTCCTTCACCTACTGGGACGACACCATGGGTCAGATCATGGGCGAGTTCATGGGCAAGCCCTTCGACCTCGTGCTCGGCCGCGGCACGTATGAGATCTTTGCCGCGCACTGGCCCCATAGCGACGAGCCCGGGGCCGAGGAGCTGAACAACGCGACCAAGCACGTGGCGTCGACCACCCTCAAGGAAGTCGACTGGCAGAACTCGCACCTCATCGAGGGCGACGTGCCCGCCGGCATCCGCAAGCTCAAGGAGGAGGACGGGCCCGAGCTGCAGGTCCACGGCAGCGCCGGCCTCATCCAGACCCTGCTCGAGGAGGGCCTGGTGGACCAGTTCAACGTCTGGATCTTCCCTGTGGTGATCGGCAAGGGGAAGCGGCTGTTCGGCGACGGGACGGTCCCGGCCGGGCTCAAGCTCACGGACTCGACCACGTCGAGCACGGGCGTGATCATCGCCACCTACGAGCCCGCCGGCGACGTGCCGATCGGCTCGTTCGCGCTCGACCAGCCGACCGAGGCGGAGGTCGAGCGGCGCGAGAGGCTCGCCGGGTGACCGAGGCAAGGCTGCTCGCCCCGGGTGGGGGCGAGGACATAGGCGGGCGGCTCCAG
>CAVTZF010000030.1:0-272974 GCA_963739095.1 uncultured Thermoleophilaceae bacterium | reverse complement strand
CGCTCCACGGCGCGGTTTTCGCTACGGCGGGCCGAGCCGGCGGCAACAATTCCGAGGGTTCCGCAGCTTTCCGGTACCCCAGGCATGCGTGCAAGCGGGTGAGTGGGGACGACGGTGTGTCTCACGCGCCGCGGGGCCGTCAATAACCCTCCACTTGAGGCTGAGGTCTGGTCTTAGTGGCGGGCGCTGGTTGCGCGCGCGCGAGGCGCCGGCCCGCCCATTCCCTGCGTCCCAATACTCGCTATCCGGTGACAGCGGGCGCCGATTGGACGAGCTCGTAACCAGCCTTACGTTGAGGACGCATTCTGCCATCAAAAAGAGGCGTTCGACCGCGGTCCCGCCGGATGGCGCGGCCGCTCAAATCCAATGGAGAAACCCGTGATCAACAAGCTTCTAATGCTCATAGCGGTGACGCTTGGCGCCATCGCGATCGGGGTCGCGCCCTCTGCCGGCGTCGGCAATCTCGCCGGCGTCGACTCCGCGCACGCTCAGACCCCGGCACCGCCCGCGGCTGGTGAGGAGGACCCGGCCGACGTCGAGGATCCGGCCGACGTCGAAGACCCCGCCGACGTCGAAGACCCCGCCGACGTCGAAGACCCCGCCGACGTCGAAGACCCCGCCCCGGCGATCCCCGGCACCACCGACCCCGAGGCCGACGACACTGCCGTCGGCGGCCTTGACGAGACCGACCTCGGTACGCCCGTGGACGAGGCCGACCCGGCCGGCCCGGCGGACCCCGCCGCGCCCAGCGACCCGGCCGCGCCCGCGGATCCGGCCCCCGCGCCGCCCGCGGACCCTGAGGCGGGTCTCGACGACACGACTGCCGGCGGCCTCGATCAGACCGACCTCGGCGCACCCGTGGACGAGACCGATCAGACGGCACCGGCCGATCCGGCAGCCCCTGGTCCGGCCGCACCAGCCGATCCGGCTCCGGTGCCTCCCGACCCCGACGCCGGCCTCGATGACACGCCTGTTGGCGGCCTCGACCAGACTGACCTCGGCCAGCCCATCGACGAGACCGACCAGCCGCCGGCGGACAATCCCGCACCGCCTGCCGCGCCGGTCGCTCCCGGCGCGAGCCCGGCGCCGACGGGAGGATCGCCCGCGGCCCCTGTGCCACCGGGTCACACCTGGTGCCCCCTCGACCGGTAGTGGCAAGGCCGCGCCCAAGCGGAAGAGCGCGAAGAAGCGCAAGCACGCGAAGAAGCGCAAGCACGCGAACAAGCGCAAGCACGCGAACAAGCGCAAGCACGCGAAGAAGCGCAAGCACGCGAAGAAGCGCAAGCACGCGAACAAGCGGAGGCACGCTCACCGGCGCTAGGGAGACCCTCGGGGAGCCGAGCAACGTCCCCGTTGACCTCGTTCACCACAGGAGCTCGATCGTCCGATGTCACGGCTGTCCAAACACCTGCCCCAAGTAGGAGCCCTGGTACTAGCCGCGGTGGTGGCAGCGGCGGCATACTCGGTCCACGAGGGTCAGTCGACCGGATCGAGCCCGGACTCGACCGCTACGGCAAGCCTCGGTCTTCGTGGGAGCCCGTTCCCCTCGGTCTCCAAGCGGGAGAGCAGTGCCCACCCCGGCGACCGCTCCTCGCCGGCCGGCACCGCGTCAACGCGTAGTGCGCCGCTCCTGGGGTCGGGCACTCGCTCCCGGACTCCGTCTGGCTCAGCACATACCGACTTGACGGCCTCCTCTCCGCCGTCGGCGCCGCGCCGAAGCGTGGTGCCGCCACATCCCGGCACGCACCCTCCGGACGAGGCCGAGCAGCCAGGACGCCCTGACCACCGCGACCTCGACCGCGAGCTCCGCCGTCTGATCGACGACCCACCTCCGCCGCGGCGACCGCAGCGGCCGCCGCCCCGGGACGAGGTCCCGCCCGACGCGCTCAGCCCTGCGGAGGGCAGGCTCGTGGACGGCGTTCCGCCCGAGCCACCGCCGGCGGCGCCGGATCCAGGCGCCGTCTCCGACCCCGATGCCGGCCTCGACGACACCGCTCTCGGGGGCCTGGACCAGACGGACCTCGGCGAGCCGCTGGACGAAGCCGACAATCCCACCGGCGTCCCTGCGCCCCCGGCGCCTGCTCCCACTCCGACTCCCGCGCAGCCTGCGCCCGCTCCCGCCCCCGAGGCGACGCCGGCACCGGCGAATCCAGCGACGTCCCCGGCGACCAGCATCGCGCCGGTGTAGATCGCCCTTCCTCGAGTTGACTGCATGCGCCGCCTCGCCTCCATCTGCGCCACGCTTGCAGCATCCGGCGCGTTCCTCGCCGGCCCGGCAACGGCCGGCGCGGCAAAGCCGATCCTTTACGTGGGGGACAGCCTCGGCGTCGGGACGTCCCCGTACCTGCACTCGACACCGGCGGGCAGGACGCTGGACGTCGATGCGGAGATCGGTCGCACCTCGACCGAAGGCCTGTCGGTGCTGCGCGCGAAATTGCGTCCAGGGCACGAGGTGGTGATCTTCGACCTCGGCACCAACGACTGGAGTCCTCAGACCCTCGCGAGAAATCTCTCCCGGGCTCGCAAGCTGACCGGTGGGCGCCTGATGATCGTCCTCACCATGAACAAGCCCGGCGTCGGACCCTTCAATCGCGCTGTCCGAGCCTTCGCCGATTCAACCGACGACGTCGCCCTGATCCCATGGCACTTCACGGCCGCGAGGAAGCACCTTCTCGGCGGTGACGGCATCCATGCGAACGCTTCGGGCTACAGGCGCCGCGCCGTGCTCGTGGCCCAGCGGATCCAGGCGTTGCAGGATTCATAGCCCGACGGACGCGGGCTGCGCGATCCCGAGCGCAAATCAGCCCGCTCTCGAGGAGGACGCGTGGCGACCCTCGAGCAGCCGGAAGGCGCCGAGCGTCGTCTGGGAAGGGCGTTCTCGTGCGAGCTGCTCTCGGCGATCACGCCGCGACGGACAGCGGCGTCCGGGAAGCGGGGATAGCCGTGGAGGTCCGTCCATGCGCTAGCGCGCGCAGGAAACCGACCGTGCCGAGGCTCTCCGTGTCCGGCCGAGTCACAACAACGCTCTCAACCGCCGAGTTGGCAGCCTCGAGTGGGACGAAGCGCACTCCCCGCGCGACATGGCGGTCGGCAGCCGACTCGGGAAGCAATGCCATATCGCCGGCTGTGGCAACGGCCGAGAGGGCATGCTCGACCCGCGGCTCGGCGAGCTCTACAAAGGTCGGGGAAAGCCCAGCGTCGCGGCAGGCGGCTACGACCGCACTGTGAAAGGCGGGGTTAGTGTCCCGCGGAAGCACGACGAGCCGGTCCGGCGCCAGGCGCTCAAGGGAAATCGCCGGGCCAACTGCATGGGGATGTGTAACCGGCAGCGCCGCCACGATCCGCTCCTGACCGGCCGGCGTCGCGCGGAGTCCGCTTATCGGAGCCGGAAGCCCGACGACCGCTGCGTCGAGTCGCTGAGCACGGACCTCTTCGATCAGCCTGAGCGCGCAACCGGTCTCGAGCGATATCTGTATGCGCGGAGCGCTCGCGCCGAAGACCTGCATTGCGCGCGAAACGCTTCCCGGCAGTGAGTCGGGCAGGTGCCCGATCCGCAGGCGCATGGTCGCCCGGTCGCGCGCATTCTGCGCGGCCATGCGTGCGATGTCCGCCTGCTGGAGAACCCTACGGGCCTCGTCGAGCATGGCAGCGCCGGCGTCCGTGAGGGAGACGCTCCTCTGGGTGCGGTCGAAGAGACGCACGCCCAGCTCCTGCTCGAGCTTGCGGACCTGCTCGCTGACGGCCGGCTGTGCAACGTGCAGGCGCTCCGCCGCGCGGCGGAAGTGCAGTTCCTCGGCGACGGCGACGAAATACCTGAAGTGCCGAAGTTCCATGTGGGGGTTCCTCCGTTACGCGGCCCGGCGTGCGGGCAGCGGGTTCTTGGGGGCGGGTAGCCGGTAAACGGTCGCGCCGGCAGGCTCGCTGGCGGGATGCGGCTGGAAGCGTGGTTCGTAGGGGAGCGTCTCGACCAGCTTTTCGGTTCCGCAGACGCCGCAGACGAGCAGAAAGCTGAGCTGCTTCTGCACTGGGTCGTAGCGGCTGGTCTGGTCGTGCAGGTGGTCGCAGGGAACGGGCCGGAGTGGCACAACCCGCCGCGCCGCGGCGCGAAGCCGCGAGGAGCGCTGCGATGGCGATCGACGCCGCTCCGAGCGCTTCCGCCGCCAGTCGTCGATGGTCATCTCGGGCGGGATGCTGCATTCCATATGGACGACCGCCTGGCGTTCGAGCTCCCGCGAGACAGAGTTCTCGTGAGTCATGTGGCCAGCTGCTCGGCGATCTCGTCGTTGTTCAGGCCATGGGCCACAAGCGCCAGCCGGGAGACGAGCCTGCGACCGGGCGCTTGGTCCGGACCGGGCGCGGCGGGAACCAGGAGGGTCGCGGGCATGGAGGCAACCTTCCTCTCTGCGCGGAGAAAGCTCTATACCCCTGCCCCCGAGATCGGCCGTTGGCAATCCGGAGACCGCGGTAGGGCTAGCCATACCACGACCGCGGCCAGCCCCCATGGCCAGAGCCGTGACCGCGACGACCAGGAGCTCGAGGCCGGCGGGCCGGCACGCCCGATGCACCCAGGCATCCACTGTCAGCAGTGCTCCGGGGAACAACAGGCCCGGCCGATGGATGTGTCCACCGCGACCGAGGCGGAAACCGCCCTGCGGTTTCGATGCCCGGCGAAGTCCGGCCGGCTATCCCGCAGCGGGCGCGACTCGCGCCGCAAGAACCGCCGCGGCCGCCTCCTCGCGATCGAGCGCCCCCTGGTAGGCGGCGAAGGCGGCAGCCTTCAGATCGTGCTTGGCCTTGTTCCACACCGCGAGAGCCAGCTCCGCCTCCATCGCGGCAAAGGCCCAGGCGTCCCACAGTTGCTCGGGACGAAAGCGACGGGCTGAACTGTGGTTATCGGTGATCATCATCGAAGCTCCTTGGGTGGTGCCGTTCACCTGGTCACCATGGAGGGAACAGGGCGCGCGAATCTCCTCAACAGCCAGCGCCATTCAGGCGAGCGTATGGGCCGATCACTCGCCCACCGCGTGCGACTCGCGCGTCCCGATCCCGGCGGCGCGGATAGCCGCGTCGAGGGAGCCAAAGAGGCTCTCCACGGTGTGAAGGGGTGGCCAGTCGTCGCCCATCCGCTGTTTCCAGTCCCCGGGCGCCGGAGCGCGACCGCGGAAGAAGGCAAAGGCCCTGAGCGCCCGGACGACCCCCGGCTTCGTCCAGCTGATCTTGCGGGTCGCTTGTGGGCTGGTGACCGGAGGCTCCGGCAGAAGAGCCGGAGCGCGCCCACAGCCGAGACAGGTCTCATCGTCGAGCAGCGGGCGCTCACACCGGCAGGGCCGCGCCATGGGAAATCGCGATGCCGTCATCGGCCAAACCACACCGGCTCAGAGGCCTTCCATCAACAGCGCGGTCCAGTTGCGCGAGAGCCCTGAACGATCACTGCCGCGGTGAGAGGCGGGCGCCGGCGATGCCGCCGCCGCCCCCTGCAGCCCGGCCGCCGACCTCACTTGACGAGGAGCGGCGTGCCGATCGGCGTGAGCGCGTAGAGCCGCTCGATGTCCCGATTCTTCAGCCGGATGCAGCCATGCGAGGGCCGCCCGGGGATCAGGCCGGGCTCGCTGGTCCCGTGCATGCCGATGACGCCGCCGCCCGGCCAGTCGGTCAGCGCGTTTGAGTACGCGGCCGTCCCCATCGCCCGCGTGCCGTACAGCGGATTGCCGCTGACGTGGAACTTTTCGCGGATCCAGAACGACCCCTTCGGCGTCGGCGTGCTCGGCGCACCCATTCCAACCGGGGCCTCGAAGCGCCGCTTGCCGCGGTCGTACAACGTGACGCGCAGAGTGCGACGGCTCACGACCAGCCGGGTGTGGAGGAGATGGAACTGGCCGAGCGTGCGGCGGCGCACCCAGCCCGTCACGTTGTTGGGCCGTTGCGGGAGCCGTAGCCGGACCCAGTTGGCGCCCTGCGCGTCCCGGCGCCCGGCGAGCAGGACGTAAACCTCGGGGAAACCGTCCTCGGTCAGCAGGCGCAGCCGGCCGACCCGGCGTGCATCCGCCGACGGCTGCGTGTACGCCTTGGCGCGTGTGACTGCGCTCGCCCAGCGCGTGAAGGTGGTCTCGTTCGAAAGCCGCTTGGGCCCAGGCGGGGCGTCCGGAGGGGGCGTCTCGGCATGTGCTGGCGCGCCCGCCGCGATCGAAGCGATCGCGGCGAGCGCGGGTGCAAGGGTCCTCGTCATCAACCTGTGAACCGCGGAGAGACCTGGCTCGCACGGGTGATCTGGAAGCGCAGCGCCCGGCGCGCGGGGCTCGAGCCTTCCTCGAAGGTCACGACCGCGCTGGCGGGGTGGGCGCCGACGCTCAGGCGACCGCAATTCATCGAGATCCTGAAGCGGCCGCCTGCATTCGGCTGGGCCACCCTCTTGACGAGCTTGCCGTCGACGTAGAACGCGACGTTGTCGATGTTGTCGCCGCTCACCGCGACCTGCGTGCGGTTTCCAGTCACGCAGCCCTGCGAGGCGTGCAGCCTCGCGGAGTCGGAGTCGTCGCCGTTTTCACCGGCGAGCGCGGGCGCGACCGGCAGGGCACTTGCGGCAACCAGCACGGGCAGGAGGAACAGGGGACGTCGGGACATCGGGAACCTCATCGGTCGGGAATGACGAACCCGACGGACCGTGGCGGCTCCCCACCACTTCGCAAGAACGCCTGGCGCTCGCTTGACAGCGACGACCGATCAAACGGACGCCGACAGGGTCCCATGATCGCGCTTGTATAGCTTCCGGGGGCCATGCGCCTCGCGACATTTCTGCCCGCGGCTCTGGTTGCCGTGGCCGCCGCCCCGGCGCTCCCCGTCACGCTGACCGCCGGTGAGGCTGAAACCGGTTCGCGGATCGCCCCGCCCATGGCCGCTCCGGAGCGGTCCACAGACCGGCCGCACGCGGATCGAGCGCCGGGCCGGCGCCCTGAGGTCCGCTGGCGACGGTCCGTCGCGGTCGGCTCGCCGACCGCGGGGCGCTTGGTCCGCGGCGTCCAGCTCCCCGCGCGTGGCGCCGGCTTCGTCACCTGGGACCCGAACCTGCGCCGCAGCCCAAACCGAGCCTGGCGTCGCTGGGGAACCAATCGCCTGGTGCGGCTGCTGCTCACCATCGCGCGCGAGTACCACGGCGCCCATCCAGGCGCTCGCCCGCTCCTCATCGGCGACCTCAGCCGCCCGCACGGCGGCGACTTCGGCCGGCAGTTCGGCTACGTCTGGCACGCGAGCCACCAGAACGGGCTCGACACAGACATCTACTTCCCGCGCAGAGACCGGAGGCGCCGGGCGCCCCGACACGCGGGCGACATCGACAGGCGACTGTCGCAGGACCTCGTCGATCGCTTCGTCCTGGCCGGCGCGACACAGGTGTTCGTCGGTCCGGGCACCGGCCTCACCGGCCCGCCCGGCGTCGTGCAGGTGATCCCGGACCACGACGACCACATGCACGTCCGGATCGAGGCGTAGCCAGTCGTAAGCCCCCGGGACCCGATTGGGCCCAATTGGGCCCCGGTGGCGCCGAAGCGCACAGCTCCGTGAACGGCGAAACCCCCGCGTTAGCGGGGGCTTCGGAAGTAGCGGGGGCGGGATTCGAACCCGCGACCTTCGGGTTATGAGCCCGACGAGCTACCTGACTGCTCCACCCCGCGGCGTGAACGTACGAATTTATCCATCAGGGGGCAGAGCGTCAACGGGGCCGAAAGTCAGGGGGCGAGATTAGGGGACATCCCCGATGTGGGAAGCGCCGCTGGTTGACACCCTGGGGTCATGCAGGCGGCGGTGACAGAGAGCCGGGACCGGATGGAGCCGGTGGAGGTCGTCCGGGCCGCGTTCGGGGCGTTCAACCGGCGTGCCATGGACGAGGGCAGCCGGTTCCTGACCCCCGACGTGGAGTGGCATGTCCCCGAGTCCGCCCTGAATCCCTCGGTCGTGCGCGGCGTCGAGGAGCTGCGCGAGCTGCTGGAGGCCGAGTTCGAGGCGTTCTCCGAGGTTCGGCGGGAGCCGGTCGAGCTCGAGCAGGACGACGAGGGACGCGTGGTCGGGACGATCAGCTCGCGGCTGCGCGGTCGCGCCAGCGGCATCGAGCTCGAGTACGACGCGGACTACGCGTTCACCGTCTGCGCCGGCCGGATCGCACGGGGCGAAGCACTCGAATAGCCCCGGCGCGGTACGGTCCCGACCGATGCGCGTCGCGGTCGTCGATCTCGGAACGAACACCACCCGCCTGCTGGTGGCGGAGGTCGAGGACGGGTCGTTCAAGGAGCTCGACAAGCAGACGACGATCACGCGCCTCGGCCAGGGGGTCGACGCGACCGGTGAGCTGGCGGACGAGGCGATGGACCGCGTCCGCGACGCGCTCGCGAGGTACCGCGAGATCATGGACCGCGAGAACGTGAGCGAGACGATCGCCGTCGCCACGAGCGCCATGCGCGACGCATCCAACGGGCCGGCGTTCCGCGACGAGCTGAACGAGCGCTTCGGCATCGACGCCCGGACGATCTCGGGCGACGAGGAGGCCCGCCTGACCTTCCTCGGCGCCACGAGCGGCCGGACGCCCGCCGCGGACAGCCCCTCCGAGACCGTCGTCATCGACATCGGCGGCGGCTCCACGGAGTACGTGATCGGCTCGCCGAACAGCCCCCCGGAGTTCTATGTGTCGACGCAGATGGGCTCGGTGCGTTACACCGAGCGTTTCCTGAAGTCGGACCCGCCCGAGCACGAGGAGCTGGTGGCGCTGGCGGAGGACGTGTGGCGGGTGGTCGAGGAACACGTGCCGGCGAGTTACCGCGAGGAGACCACCGAGGGAATCGCCGTGGCCGGGACGGCGACGACGCTCGCCGCGATCGACCAGGAGCTCGACCCCTACGACCCGGAGAAGGTGCACGGCTATCGCGTGAGCCTCGCGACCGCGGAGCGGATCCAGGCGATGCTCGCGGCGCTGCCGCTCGAGGAACGCCGCCGAGTCAAGGGCCTCCACCCCGAGCGGGCGCCGACGATCGTCGCGGGGGTGACGATCCTCGTCGAGTCGATCCGGGGCTTCGGCCTGGACGAGATCGAGGTCAGCGAGGCCGACATCCTGCACGGCGCCGCGATGGCGGCGGCGGACGGCTCAACCGGCGCCTAGAAGAAGAACCGCCCGCATCAAGCGGGCGGCTCTCAAATCGGCCCCATCAGGACGGGCAGGGGTACGTGCCATGAAAGGGCCTGGCGGTTCGGACGGCGGGAGGCGCCGATACGATGCGGCTTCGCCCGAACCTATGCACCAAGTGAAGGCCGACGGGTTTGCCGCACGGACTCTCCACCCAGCGCTCGACACTATAACCCACCAGCGCCCCCATGGAAAGGTCAGGACCCGAATGTTTTGGCTACGCCAGATTCGCCTTACGCGGGTACACGACCGCCGGATCGGTGAGCACGTTGACGAGAGCGGGTTTGCCCGATGAGAAGGCACGCTCGAGCGCCGGACGCAGCTCGTCCGGCGTCGTGACGAGCTCGCCGTGGCCGCCGAGCGCGCGCACCACCTCGTCGTAGCGACAGCCCGGCTGTAGGTCGGCCGCCACCGAGTAGCCGTAGATGAACTCCATCGGGTGCTTCTCGAGCGCCCAGATGCCGTTGTTGCCCATCACCCCGACCACGGGGACGCCGTGGCGGACGTAGGTGTCGAACTCCATCCCGGCGAACCCGAAGGCGCCGTCGCCGAGCAGCAGGCAGACCTGCCGTTCGGGGTGAGCGATCTTCGCCGCCAGCGCCGCGCCCGGCCCTGCGCCGAGGCAGCCGTAGGGACCGGGATCCATCCAGCAGCCCGGCTCGTAGGTGTCGATCATCCGCCCGGCGAACGAGACGAAGTCGCCGCCGTCGCCGATCACGATCGCGTTGCGGTCGAGGACCTGCGCGAGCTCGCCGTACACGCGCATCGGGTGGAGCGGCGCGCGTGAGTCGGTCAGGTCGTCCTGCTCGGCGGCGCGTTTCTCGTTCTCGGTCTCGCGCAGCGAGTTGACCCATTCGGAGCGGTTCACGGAGCCCCCGCCGGCGGCGCTCCGCAGCGAGTCGAGGGCCGTCGCGACGCTCCCGTACAGCTCCGCCGCCACCGCCCGCGGCGGCTCACGATCCGGCCGAGCGGAGTCGATCACGACGATCTGCGTGTCGTCGCCGAAGGAGCCGCCGAAGCCGAGCCGGAAGTCCATCGGGACGCCGACGACGAGCGCGACGTCCGCCCCCTTCAGCCCGGCGCCGCGGGCGCGCGAGAAGAACATCGGGTGGTCAGCCGCCACGCAGCCGCGGGCCAGCCCGTTGAGGAACACGGGGATCGAGAGCTCCTCGCACAGGGCGCGCAGCGCGTGCTCACCGTGCGACCAGTACAGCCCCGTCCCGGCCATCACGACCGGCCGCGACGCGTCGCGCAGCAGCGCGGCGGCGCGCTCGAGCGCGTCTCCGTCCGGCCCGGGCATGCCGATCGGATCGGGAAACGAGGCGGGCGCGTCGGCGTCGACGTCGGACTCCATGAACACCTGGTCCATCGGGAAGTCGATGAACGTCGGCCCCGACGGCGGCGTGAGCGAGACCGCGAGCGCCTCGTCTACCAGCGAGGGGATTGCGCTCGTCTCCTGCGCGGTGCGCGCCAGCTTCGTGACCGGCGCGACGAACGGTACGTGGTCGATCTCCTGTAGCGAGCCCATGCCCCAGCGCTGCGCCGGGGCGCGGCCGCCGAGCGCAAGCAGCGGCGTGCCGTTCATCTGCGCCGAGGCGAGCGCGCTCATGCCGTTGGTCACACCGGGGCCGGCGGTGAGCGCGCACACACCGGGCTCGCGCGTTGCCTTCGCCCAGCCCTCGGCGGCGAAGCCGGCCGACTGCTCGTGGCGCACGTCGACGAGGTCGATGCCCTCCTCGCGGCAGCCGTCGTAGATCGAGAAGAGATGGCCGCCCGAGAGCGTGAAGAGCTTCGTCACGCCATGGGCCTTGAGCCGCTTGGCGACAAGCCGGCCGCCATGCAGGGCGGTGCCTTTCTCTGTCTCGGTCCCCATCGACACGAGGTCGCGAGCCTACTGGATCGGGTATAAGCGAAGGAGCCGATGAAGGACGGACTCGACGGCGATTTTCAGGGGACGTTCCCCTTCGAGCCGCGCTACGCGAGCGTCGGTCGCGTGCGCCTGCATTACGTCGACGAGGGCCCCGCGGATTCGTCGCCCGTCCTGTTCGTGCACGGGAACCCGACCTGGAGCTATCTCTGGCGCCACGCGATCCGCGAGCTGTCGGGAGAGGGGCGGCGTTGCATCGCCTTCGATCACATGGGCTTCGGCCGCTCGGACAAGCCGCCCTATCTGTCCGGCTACTCGCTCCAGGCCCACATCCACAACGCGCTTGCGCTGATCGACCAGCTCGACCTGCGCGACGTGACGCTCGTGGCGCACGACTGGGGCGGGCCGATCGGCCTCGGAGCCATGCTCGAGCGCATCGACCGGCTCGCCGGCGTGGTGCTCATCAACACCTGGGCGTGGGAGCTGCCGAGCTTCCTGCCGCCGTTCCTGCGCGAGTTCCGGGCGGAGGGGCTCGGCGAGATCCTCGCGCTCGGAGGCAACCTGTTCGTCGAGTCGATCCCGGGGGGGATGGCCAAGCGCAAGCACGACCAATCGATGATGGACGCGTACCGCGCGCCCTTCCCGGACTACTGGTCGCGCGTCGGGACGCTCGCCTTCCAGCGCGAGATCCCGCTGACGGAGCGCGACCGGAGCGCGCGCCTGATGGGGGCTATCCATGAGGGCCTCGAGCGCCTCGAGGTGCCCGTCAAGCTCGTCTGGGGGATGCGCGACCCGGTGTTCCAGCCGGTCTTCCTGGAGCAGTGGATCGAGCTGTTCCCGGAGGCCGAGGTCGTCCGGGTGGAGAGCGCGGCGCACTACGTCCCGGAGGACGAGCCGGGCGCGGTCATCGAGGCGCTGAGGGGCTGGCCGGCGGGCTAGCGGGTCGCCGCCGCGCGACGCGACGCGGCCTCGATCGACTCCACGTTGCGCGGCAGCACCTCGACGCGCAGGCGGTTGCCGAAGACCACGTGGAGGATGACGCCCCCGAAGCGCTCGGCCAGCGCGCGGGCGTCGTAGATGGCCGCCTCGACCTCGACCTTCGAGAAGCCGCAGGACTCGAGGAAGCGGGCGGCCACCGGGCCGTCGAGCTCGCGGCTCGAGAGCTCGAGCTGCTCGGTCCGGAAGAGACCGGCTGTTGCGGCGCTCGTCGGCTGGATCAGGACCGCGGCGATGTCGTCGGAGAGCACGCGAGCCTCGTTGCTCACGCTCGCGATCAGGCCGGCTGCGGTGGCGTCCTGGCCGAGCTCGGCAAGCAGCTCCTCGAGCCGCTCGCGGCCGAGGATGCCGCCGTCGACGCGGGCCTCCATCAGGCCGTCCGTGAAGAGCAGCGCGACAGCGCCGGGCACCAGTGGCACCGTCGTCTGGCGCAGCCCGGTCTTCACGCCCACGCCAATCGGGGGCGAGGAACCCGCAGTAACGGGCTCGTGGGGCTGCGGGCCTACAACGATCGGTGCCGGGTGCCCGGCGGTCGCGTACGTCAGCGAGCCCGTCTCCGGATCGTGCACGGCCAGGAGCACGGTTGCGAAGTCCCCACCAAGGTTCTCGTCGATCACGCGCCCAGCGACCTGCAGCGCGACGCGCGGCTCGAGGCCGGCCTCGAGGTAGGCGCGCAGCGTGTAGCGCATGAACGCCGTGCGGGCCAGCGCGCCGCGCCCGTGGCCGGACACGTCGCCGAGGATGAAGCCGACGCGGCCGCCGACCAGGGGCAGCACGTCGTAGAAGTCGCCACCCGCGCCGGGGCCGTCGGCGGGGCGATAGGCGACCGAGGTGCGCAGCGCTCCGATGCGGTCTGGAACCGGCGGCAGCAGCGCGGTCTGCAGCAGGCCGACCTCCTTGAGGAGCTCGCCGCGCTGGCGCTCGAGCCGGCGGTTGCGGAGCGCCGACAGGAGATAGCCGAGGCCGAGGAGGATCGTGAGCGCCGCGAGGCCGGCCAGAGCGATCTTGAAGGACTCGGGCACGAACTCGAGCAGCTCGGGCACGCTGCCGAAGACCTGTCCGAACTGCTCGGGCACGTCATTGACCGAGTCGTTGCCGCCGCCGCCCTGGTCGCCGCCGGAGCCGTCGGCGTTGCCGCCACCGGCGTCGTCGGTCGCGCCGGGCACGATCGCCGCGGCGCTCAGGGGCGCAGCGGCGGCGGTCACGCCAAGCGTGCCGCCAGTGCCGCCACCGCCGCCGATGCCGAAGTTGGTGTCGGGCGAGCCGCCGTTGCCGCCGTTCGGCGTGTTGCCGGCCTCACGCGGGGCGCGGGATCCGGAGCCGGGCTCCCTGATGGGCGGATTGTTCGGTGTGGCGGGTGCCTGCCCGGGCTGTGGCCCGGTCGTCCCGTCGGGGTTGGTGCCAGGCTGGTTCGCATTGCCGCCCTGACCGCCATCGCCGGCAGGCGCCTGATCGGGTGCGGGAACGCTGCCCTTGCCGGCGCCGCTCGGCTGCCGGCTCCCCCGGGTCGCCGATGCCCGGCCGACCGGACCCGCCGTTACCGGAGGGCGCCGGGCCCGGATCCGGGGCGGGCTGCTCGGGGTCGGGGGTGGGCGGAGTCTCGGGCTCGACCGGGTCGCCGGGCACGTCCTTGCCGCCACCGCCCGGCGGCGGCTCGGCCGGGGCCTGGGGCTCCTCGACCGGAGGAGCGGGCGGCTCCTCGACGGGCGGTGGGGTCTCGCCGGCAGGCGGCTGCTCGACCGGCGGGGCCGTCGGCTCCTCGACCGGCGGAGGAAGCGGCTCCTCGGTCGGCGGGGCCTCCGCGGGCGGCGGCGCCGTCTGCTGGGCGACCTGCGCCGGAGTGGCCAGAACCGGCTCGCCCGGTGCAGCTGAAGCGTTTGTGGTCCCCTCGTCGCCAACGCTTCCAGCGAGCAGCACCGCTGCAATTACGCAGAACGTAGCGACGCTTGCCAGCGCGCGGGCCGCGCGGACCCGCGCCTCATGGCGCAGGGGATGGAACGGGACCACTTTGACTACTTCGGCATTTCTGGGCTACAGCTTGAGCGGGACCTGATGGGATAGGTCGAACATTCGTCCAGCTCTGGCTGCGGCCGGTACATCGCCACTGGGCGTGAAATGCGTATACGCACCGAAAAGCCGTTCAAATGGTGGTTTTTCGGGCAGGCGTAACGCCGGCAGCGCCTCTCCTCCGTGAGCAGGACCACGGGTCCAGTATGCCCTGGATTTCCCAGAGCGGGGCAGGGAATCCGAATCTCAGCCCGTCGAGGAGAGTTATGTCAACGAGCGGGATCCGGGTCGCTCGCGGGCGGCGATCCCTCGTTTCCCCTCGGCGGCTGACGCAGCGGCGCCTCCCCCCTGCGCGGGTACGGGAAACGGCGCCCGTCGTAGAGCGAGGGCGGCTGCAGCAGGCACGGGACGCGCTTGTCGGCGCCCGTCTGGCCGACCCCGGTCGCGTCCTCCGGGTCGCGACGTTCGCCGCCGGGACAGTCGAAGCTCTCGATCCCGCCCAGCGTGAGCGCGCGCTCCAGGCCGTTCGGCGCCATGTAGGAGTTTCCGCGTACCCAATCCGGAGGCTCCTGGCCCCATGGGAACGGCTGGAGCGATCGGCCCTCGAGGATCGCGATCTGCGTCTGGCCGCGCTGACCCGTGCCGTAGTCGGCGGCGAGGTCGGACGCGGCGTTCGAGATGAAGCTGGCGATCGTCTGCTGGTGGTAGCCCGCGTAGGAGAGGATCGGGTTCAGCTCGGGTAGGAAGACGTGCAGCCCCTCGGCGAGCGGCTCGGCCTCACGCAGCGTGCGCTGGAGCGCCGGCACGCCGTCCCGGCCGGCGCGCACGAGCGGATCGAGGTCGGCGAACAGGCGCTCGAGGTCGGGGCCGAGGTCGCCGAGGTCGCGCAGCGTCGGCGCGAGGTCGTCGGCCGGGCGCTTGAGGTCGTTCACGAGCGGATGGGTGTCACGCGCGAACTGCTCGAGGCGCGCGGCGGTCACCCTCGACTCGTCGAGGAAGGTCGGGAAGATCGCGATCGTGTCCGCGAGCGCCTCGTCGCGGGCCGCCGTCGCCTCGAAGGTCCGCTTCGAGTTCACGATCAGCTCGCGCAGCGCGCCCTGGCGCTCGTTCAGCGCACCGAACACCTCGCCCGTGTTGCGTACGAGCCGGTGCAGGGCGAGCCCCTGCTCGTCGAGGATCGTCAGCAGCTCCGCGCCGTCGACGGTGAAGCCCTCGAAGTTGCCGAGCGCGTCGCTCAGGTTCTCCGGCCCGCCGCGCTCGATCGCGCCGGCGAGCTCCTTGACCCAGTCGCGGAACGCCTCGCGCGTGTCCGGGTCGAATGCGCTGAAGATCTCGTCGAGCTCGACCGTCTCTTCCACGCGCGAGTTTGCGAGCCGGCCGCCGTCCTCGAGCGTGCCCCTCGAGCGGTGTCCCGGCGACAGCTCGAGGTAGGTCTCCCCGAGCAGCGTCTTCTGGCGCAGGATCGCCTTGCTGTCCTTCGCGATCGGGCCGTAGGCGTCGTCGAGCTCGACCTCGACGATCGTGCGCGCGGCGCCGGCGTCGAGCTCCTTGCCCTTCACCTTGCCGATGTTCACGCCGGCCATGCGGACGTCGGCCTCCTCGACGAGCGTGGCCGCCTCGGGGATGTGAACCGTGAAGCGGTAGCTCTCCGGCTTCAACGGGATCGAGCCGCCGAAGGCGAGCCAGAGGAATATCAGGATCCCGAAGACGGAGAGCGTGAAGGCCGCCATCGCGAACAACCGGGCGGTTGTGGGCATGCGCTTGACCATCAGTTCGCGCACGCCCCCAGTCCGCCGAGGAGCCCGACGAGCGAATCGATCTCGCCACCGGGGATGCCGAGCGTCGCCGCCTCGGACTTGAGGATGTTGCAGTTGAGGTTGAGGAGGTAGGCGCGCCGGATCGGGCCGAGCGCGTCCGAGGTCGAGAAGAGCGACGTCGTGTTCTGGCCGAGCCAGCCGAGCCAGTAGAGGTAGCCCTCGTTGCGCGCGCGCTCGTCCGCGCTGCAGTCGCCCTGCAGCTGGCAGCCCTCCGAGATCCCCTCCGTGCCGCCCGGGTTGTACGCGCCGATGTCGAACAGGCGGTTGAGCCCGCGGAACGACTTCGTCAGGTCCGGCGCGGCGCCGGCCAGCTCCCGCGAGGCGGCCCCGAAGTCGCGCTGGAAGGGCTGTAGCGAGCGGGTGAAGGGACGGATCTCATCGCGGATCACCGGGGTCGCCGACTCGGCGAACGGGCGCAGCGCCTCGTTCGCCTCGTCGAGCCGGCGGAACGGCGGCCGCAGCGACTCGAACGCCGGCCGCATCCGCGTCGCGAGCACGCCCACCTTGCCGAGCGTCGTCTCGGTCTGGCGCAGCGTCCCCGGCAGGCGCTCGACGAGGGCGGAGACGTTGCCCTCCTCGGAGGCGAACGCGCCGAGCGTTGCGTTGGAGGCGCGCACGAGCCGCACGATGTCCTCGTCCCGATCGCCCAGCTCCGTCGTCAGCTTGCCGTAGCGGTTCACGAGCCGGCGCATGTTGTGGCGACGGTCGGCCACCGCCTTCGTCACGCGGGCGAGGTCTTGGTGGAGCGGCCCGAGCCGGCGGAGCGCCTCACGCAGGTCCGTGCCGCGGCCGGCGAGTCCCTTGCCCGCGCCGGTGATCAGGAGCTTCAGGTAGTTGCGGGTGTCGGAGTCGAGGACGGCGAGGAACTCGTCCGGGTCGATGTCGGGGAGCGTGTTCGAGAGCTGGATCTGCCCGCCGTCCTCGAGCGGCCTGCCCTCGCCCGGATCGACCTCGACGAACATGTCCTTCGTGCCGGTCTTGGCGCGCAGGAGCGCCGTCGCGTCCTCGCGCAGCAGGCCGTCGTGCTTCCGGTCGAGCTGTAACTCGACGACCGCGTGGCCGTCCTCGAGCTCGACGTCGCCGATGTCGCCGACACGCACGCCGGCGACGACGACCGTCTGGCCCTGGCCGGGCGTCACGGCCTGCGCGTCGGACAGCTCGGCGCGGACCGTGAACGGCTTCTCCTCCAGCAGCGGAAAGCGCAACCGCTGGTTCGCCAGCACGTAGGCGCCCACGCCCAGGCCGAGCACGACCACGCCGACGATCGCCAGGAAGTCGGGCAGGTGCTTGCGAATGGCCTGGCTCACCGCGGGCCCTCCTGCCTTGCGGCGGCGCGTCGCTCACGCCGCCGGTACTCGGCGCGCGCCCGCTCGATCGCCGGCCAGCCCTCGCGCGCGAAGCGCCGGGCGGCGGCGGCGAAGGCCCCCTCGGACACGCGCGGCGCACCGCGCTCGACCTCGGCTCCCGCCGTGCGGGTGAGCGGCTGGAACTTCGCGATCGGGCCGCCGGGCGCGTGCATGTCCGGCAGCTCCTGGGTCTCACAGGGCACGTCGGGCCGATGCGGGAAGGGCTGGTTGCCACCGTCGGGCGGCGGGCCCGGGCGCACCCTGCCTCCCGGGGCCGTCGCGCCCGCGTGGAAGAACTGGTTGTTGCCGTCCGAGAGGCGGCTCTCCCCCGCGAGCCCAGGGAAGGCGCGCTGGAACTGCTGGCGCACCTGCTGGCCGTCGTTCTCGGGCTCGTCCGGGTTGGGGATCTCGAGCTGCATGAACGGCACGAGCACGTTGTTGGTGCAGGCCGACAGCGCGCGCGTCTCACCGAGCAGCGGGATCGAGCTGCGGTTGAAGGCGACGACCGCCGGGATCGTTCGCCGCAGCACGCGCGCGCTGCCGCGGAGCTCGCGCTCCGACATGAGGAGGCGCGCCTGGCGCATGAACGGCAGCGCCGCAGCGAGCGTCTCGTCGGATGACCGCACGCCGGGCAGCGCGTCGCGCGCGAACGCCCGCACCGTCGGCAGGGCGGCGTTGAGCGCGCCGAGGGCGGGGTAGCCCGTCCGCAGCGTGTCGCGCAGCGCCGGCAGCGACGCCGCCAGCGCCGCATCCTCGCGCGCGAGCGCGCCCGCGGTGATGTTGAGGTTCGTGACGAGGTCCTGCAGCGCGCGCTCGTCCTGCGTGAGCGCCGCCGCCGTCGCCTGCTGGCCCGAGAGCACCCGCTGCAGGTCGCGGTCGCGGTCCACGCCGAGCGTCGCGTCGTTCGCGAGCGCGCCGTTGCGGTAGGCGGGCTCCCACCAGCGGATCGACTCGTTGAAGCCCTCGGCGCCGCCGCCGGCCAGCCCCTTCGAGTACTCGCGCAGGAAGGTCTGGAGGTCCGAGCGCGTGTCGCGCTGGAGGGCGGTGAGCACATCGCCGAACTGCACCGGCGCCGCCGTCTGCGTCACCGGGATCGTGCCGCCGTCGTCGAGCTCCTCAGCCCCAGGCGTGCCCGGCTGGAGGTCGACGAAGAAGTTGCCCTCGAGGAAGATGCGCGGCCGGATCTTGAGCTGGGCGTCGCGCTTCAGCGGCAGCCCCTCGTCATCCATCTCGATCGTCACGCTCGCGGCGCCCTTGCCCTCCTCCACGGGCTCGACCGCCTTGACCTTGCCGACCTCGACGCCCGCGATCCGCACCGGCGAGTTCGGCTTCAGGTTGTTCACGTCGTTGAAGACGGCCTCGAACTCGAACGGGTTCGCGAACGGGTTCGCCTTCGTGAAGCCGAAGTAGGCGCCGAGCACCAGGACGAGCAGCGCGAGCAGTCCTGCCCGGAAGTTCGTCATGGCACGTCCGCCAGGTTGTCGATGCCGAGCTCGCGCGACTTGTAGGTGCCGCCCGAGAGCCCCGGCAGGTTGTTGTCGGTGATGGCGCCGTTGCCGCCCGTGCCGATCTCGCTCGGGATCGGCAGCCCCTCGGCGTTCGAGAGGTCGCGCAGGTTCCCAGGCCCGTAGCGCGCGTCGTTCAGCGCTCCGTTCGGGTAGCCGTTCTGCCCGTTCTGGCAGTCGGCGTTGCCCTGGGCGTCGATCGCCGGCTGGTGCGCCGGCGCGTAGAGGCGCATGAGCGGCTGGCCGAGGGCGTCGGTCGCGCCCTGGGGGCGCTGGCCGGCCAGGATGTCCCACGGTCGCGAGCCCTCCGATGTGCCGTAGCCGTTCTGCTGCTGGAGGTTTGGCAGCTTGATGTTCTGGTTCAGGACGGTGCCGCCGCCGGTCGGACCGGCCTGCACCATCGACTGCGCCTCGCCGAGCGGGTGGATGAAGTAGTTCAGGTAGTTGCAGACGGTCTGGTAGGGCGCGATGAACTCGAGAGCCGGGCGGCTGACCGTGAGCGCCGTGTCGAGCTCGCGCAGCGCGAGCAGGGTGACCGGGTTCTCGAACAGGTCCTCCGCCTCGGAGAACGCGCCCTCGAGCCGCTCGTTCAGGCCCACCGTGCGCGGCAGTACCGGAGTGCCCTTCGCGAGCGCGCGGCTCACCGCCGGGAGCGAGCGCGGCAGCTCGCGGGCCGCCGGCCGCAGGCGACTCGAGAGGTCGGTGAAGTCGGCGAGGAAGGGCCGCTGCACCCGGAACGAGTCGATCGCCACGTCCATCGTCGGGGCGCCCTTCTCGATCGTCTGCTGGAGCTCCTCTGGGTGTGCCGAGAGCGCCGCGAAGCTGTCCGCCATGTCCGTGAACAGCGCCGCCTGGGTGCGTGCGACAGGGGCCACCTGCGCGGCCGTGCCGCCCAGCTCGACGAAGAGGCGGTCGAGCTCCGTCTCCGGGCGCGACAGGTTCTGCATCACCGGCGTGAGCGCGCCGAAGAAGGGACCGAGCGCCGCGATTGAGCGGTTGATCGCCGTGCCGCGCCCGGCGAACGCGTCGCCGAAGCCCTCGGTGGCAGCCTGCATCGCGGGACGCGTTTCGTCGTCGAAGGTCGAGAACAGGTCCTCGTACTCGAGCGGCTCGGAGGCCTGCTCGACCGGGATCGTCGCGCCGGCCTCGAGCTTGCGGCGCCCGTCACCGGGCTCGATCTCGATGTACTTGAGCCCGAGCGCCGAGCGCGGCCGGACCCGCAGCCGCGAGTCCGCTGCGAGCGGCTCGATCTTCTTGTCGAGCTTCAGATGCGCGACCGCGATGCTGCGCCGCTCGCCGTTCACGACCCGCTGCGCCGGCTCGAGCTCGTCGACGACGCCCACGCGGAAGCCGCCGACGCGCACCTCGTTGCCCTTGACGAGCTTGGCTCCCGAGGGCAGCTCGGCGCGGAGCTCGTAGCTCGGCACGAACGGCAGCCCCGAGTTCGCGTTGTACGCGATGAAGACGGCGACGATCGCGATCAGCACCGTCGCGGCGCCTATCAGGACGGGGCTCGAGGAGAGCGCGGCTGGCCGGCTGACGCCACGCATGTCAGGGAGCGAGCAGGAAGTCGAGGAGCTGACCGGTGGTGCCCTGATCGAGCGGTGCGGGAGCCTGGCCGCCGAGCGCCTCGCCGAGCTGCTGCTGGAGCTGGCGCGGATCGATGCGCTCGAGCTCGCCCGGGTCGAGCGGGAGCCGGCGCTCCTCGCGCGGGGTGAGCGAGTCGAGCATCTCCTCGAGGCGCGGCGGCAGCGCCACCTGCGGCTGCGAGAGGTCGCGCTGCCCGGGCAGAGGCCCGGCCTCGGGCTCGCCCTCGGTACGCCGCTCGCCAGGGCTCGCGGCCGGCCTGCCGGCCTCCGCCCGCACGCGCGCGGCCTGCGGGTCGGCGGAGTCGAGCGGGTCCGGGCTGAGAATGCCGGGCTGGTTCGGCCCGAGGTAGCTGTTGCAGCGCTCGAAGATCTCGCGGTCGTGCGCGGTGCGCGGCGGCGTGTTGCGCACGCCGATGCAGTCCGGCGCGGCGGTCAGCGAAGCGCGCAGGATGTGGCCGACGTCGTCGACCATGTTGGTGCTGAGCGTCTGCCAGAAGAAGTAGTTCCAGATCGCCTCCATGGCGGTGAAGCCGCCGCTGCCGGAGATGGCCGTCGGGTCGGGAGCCGGCGGCGCGCTCGCCTTCGTGCGCGGGTCGTCCTCGATCGCGCGGCGGCGCTCGTCGGCGCTCTGGAGGAACTGCCGCAGCGGCCGCGCGAACGGCTGCGCCTCGCTCGCCAGCTCGCGCAGCTCGCGCATCTCCGCGCGCCCCTTGCGCACGGCGCGGTTGCCCACAGCGGCCGCCTCGCCGAGCGAGTCGACCGCCGGCTCCGCCGCCTCCGCGAACGGGCCGGCGCGCGTTAGAAAGGTGTCGAGCGAGGGGGCGGCGCGCTGGAGGTCGGCCAGCAGCGGCGTCTGCTCGTCCGCGAGCTCGCCGAGGCGCGCCATCGTCGGGCGCAGCTCGTCGAGAAAGGCCGGCAGCCGGCGCAGCCCGGCGCGCAGCTCGTCGCGGCGCGTGGCGCTGATCTCCGCCGTCTCGCCGGCCTCGCGGATCCAGCGCACGACATTGGCCTTGTTGCGCTCGAGCTCGGAGACGACCGTGTCGGAGTCGGCGATGAACGACTCGATGGCGGCGTTCTGAGCGCCGAGGATCCGCAACGTGCGCGAGGTCTCACGCAGGCCGGGGTGGGCACGCCGCAGCACCTCCTGGAGATCGTCCGGGCGACCGGCCAGGCCGGTCCCGAGCTCCGTCACGATCAGCCGCAGGCGCTCGCGCGCGGGGCGCCGCATGATGTCGTTGACGAGGTCGGTCGGGATCGTCGACGACGTCTGCTCGACCGGGACGGTGCCGCCCGCCGGCAGTCGCTCGCCGCCCTTGCCGGGCTGGCAGTCGACGTAGTACTCGCCGATCAGCGACTGGGGCCGGACCTCGCAGGTCGCGTCGGTCCTGAAGTCGGCGAAGCCGGGTTCGGTCAGCTCGACGTCGACGATCGCCTTGGCCGCCTGCCCGGGCCGCTTGACGACGTCGAAGCCGGTCGTGCGGCCGGCGTTCACTCCCCCGACGCGCACGTCGCCGCCGGGGACCAGCCCGAACGCGTTGTCGAACTCGATCCGGTAGGTCCTGCCCTGCTTCTCTCCGGACGCGCCGGCCAGCAGGAAGGCCGCGGCGCAAGCGCCCGTCACGGCCACGATGGCGCCGACGCGCTTCACTTCGGCACCGCCCTGTGCGCCTCGGTGCAGCCGAGCTCCTCCTGCTCCTCCTCGGAGAAGACGTTCGAGCCATCCGGCAGCGGCGCCTCGGCCGAGCCCGGACAGCGGCGGTACTGCTTCGTCGCGATCGAGCCCGGGTGCAGGACCGGCGAGAGCGTGATGAACCCGCGCGCGGTCGCGCCGAGCGCGTCGAAGCCGCCGCCCGTCGTCGAGAAGTCGTCGAACCAGCCGAGGAAGTCGGTCGTGTAGGGCCGCGCGAAGCCGATCTCGCGCCCGCCGCCGCGCAGCGCGTCGACCGTCTCGGGGAACGCGCCGCGCGTCTCGCCCACGTCGAAGCGGCGGCCGCCGGGTGCGAAGCTGCGCCTGCGCGTCTCGGTCGCGATGCGCGCGAGCGGCGGCAGTGAGTGCAGCAGGTCGATCAGGTCGTTGTGGCGACCGCCGCGGCGGATCGTGACGCTGAGGTCGCGCACGGTCGGCTGTGCGTCGGCGGCGAACGCCCGGGCCTGCGAGAGGAATGGCCCGAGACGCTTCGCCACCGGCTTCGCTGCCTCGACGAGCGGGGCGGTCTCGTCGAGCGTGGAGCGAAGGTTCACGAACGTCGTGTTGGCGCGCCGCATGAACGGCGGCAGCCGGCCGATCGACTCGGCGAGAGCCTGCTTCTGGCTGCCCAGCGCACGCGTGGTCGTGTTGAGGTTGCCCACGAGGCCGGCGAGGTCGTCGCGGCGCTCGGCGAGCGCGGTCACGAGCTGCGAGCTGTCGACGAGGAAGCGCTCGAGCAGCGGCGTGTCCTTGGTGAGCTCGGCGGCGAGCCGGCTGGCAGTCGAGAGCGCCGGGTTCAGGTACTCGAAGCCGAGGTTGGCCTCGCGCGCCCGGCCCCGGAACTGGTCCGCCGAGCCCCGGAAGAAGCCTTGGAGCGAGCGGCGCGTCTCGGCGTCGAGCGTGTTGTAGAGCTCGTCGAGATCGACCTGGGTGACGGTGTCGTCCGTCCCGATCACGCCGCCGTCCGGAATCTCCGCCTCGGTGTGCGGCGGCAGCTTCAGGTCGATGTAGCGGTTCGCGAGCCCGGACTGAGAGAACTGCCTGATCTCAGCCCGCGTGCCGCGCCGTAACGGGGTGTGCTCCTCGTCGATCGATAGGTCGATCTCCGCCTGGCCGTTGTCGGTGATGCGGATGCCCTCGACCGACCCGACCGGGACGCCGCCGACCTGCACCGGGTTGCCCTTGACGAGCTGACCCGCGTTCAGGAAGCGCGCCTTGACGTGGTAGCCGCCGCCACCGCCAAGGAGCACGAACCCGACGAGCGCGATCGCAGCAACGACCGCGACCAGGGCGGCCACCCGTCCAAGACTGCTCGGCGTTCGCATTGCCCCTGCCTTGCTTCCTCCCGCCGGCCCAGCCCCCGCCATCCGGGGCGGAGGACCCTTGCCTGGGCCGAGCTCGGCTATGAACCGTCAGGGGCTGAAACGCAGGGGTACGGCGATCCTTGCGGGCGAATGGAGAAGGCGGGTGCGGCAGGCCTTATTCGGGCTCGGGCTCGCCCTTCTTGCCCGGCCACGCGCCCGTGGACTTGTAGAAGGCCTGGCGGCTCGCGTGATCCGAGGCCTCCTTGACGGCGCGGAAGATCGCTCCCTGTATGGCACCGGCCAGGATCAGCTTGGGCCACGCGATGTCCCGGTACTTGGAATCGGGCGGCTCTTCCTTGTCGATCAGGCCCCAGACCTGGTCGAAGATCTTCTTCGAGAGGAAGCCCGCGATGAGGCCTCCGATGACCGACACGGGGATGAAGAGCACTTTGGCCATGTGGGCTGTATACCCGACGGGGCCGGGCGCAGTCAGGCCCGGCCTACCATTGCGCCTGCCCGGGTAGGCGAATTGGCACAGCCCGCGCCCTTAAAAGGCGCCGCTCGCAAGAGCATTGTGGGTTCGAGTCCCACCCCGGGCATCCAAGGAGGACGCCATGCAGATCACCCGCAACTCAGGCGAGACCGCGACCGGGCCCAGCGACTGGTTCACCGGCACGGTCTACATCGACACGGTCGCCACGCCCGCGGCGCCTTCGCGTCTTGCAGCCGCCAGCGTCCACTTCACCCCCGGCGCCCGCACGGCCTGGCACACCCACCCCTTCGGCCAGACGATCTACGTGACCGAGGGCGTGGGGCGGTGCCAGCGGCGCGGCGGGACGATCGAGGTCATCCGGCCGGGCGACCGCGTGTTCTTCGAGCCCGGCGAGGAGCACTGGCACGGCGCCGCCCCCGACCGCTTCATGACCCACGTCGCGATGCACGAGGTCGATGACGACGGCAGCGCCGCCAGTTGGGGCGAGCACGTCAGCGACGACGAGTACAACGCTGCGCCGGCCTAGGCAGCCGGGGCGTCCACCTCGCGCAGCGCCGTGACCTTGCCGTCGTCGCTGACGGTCCAGACGGCCATCACCGCCATGCGCTCGCCCGAGCCGTCCTGGCGGTGCAGGTTCAGCGTGTAGGCCGCCACAACGCGGCCGTCGGCCTCGAACAGCTCGTCGAACTCCGGCCGGTCGATGCTCGCGAATTGCTCCCGATACTCACGGCCGCGAGCCAGGTAGCCCGCCTTGTCCGAGGTCGCGCCGTTCGCGTGATGTACGAAGTCGTCCGCGTACGTGGATTCCACCAGGTCGAGGTCGAAGTCGTGATCGCACATCTTGTACGTCACGTCCTTCACGAACTCGAGCTTGTCCATGGCGGCCGGTCCTTTCGCTCGGGTGCCGACAGCGTACGCGGCTGAGGCGCGCAACTCCCGCATTGCTACGGTGTTTTGGCGGCGGGTACCCACCCGTAGGGGTCACTACTTGGAAGCTTCTGCACTAAGGCACTCAGCCGGCCTGCCCACGCTTGCCGGACGTTCGCCGCTCTTGCGGCTGCAGAGCGACGAGAAACTCGTCGCTCTGATTCGGCGCGGCCACCACGGCGCCTTCGAGGCGCTCGTGCAGCGCTATCAGCCGCGGCTGCTCGCCTTCTGCCGCCACATGCTCGGCTCCCAGGAGGACGCCGAGGACGTGCTCCAGGAGGTGTTCGCGGCGGCGTTCAACGCCATCTGCGCCGACGAGCGCCCGATCAACGCGCGTCCCTGGCTCTATCGGATCGCCCGCAACCGCTGCCTCAACCACCTGCGCAGGCCGCAGCCGGCCGGCCAGGACTCGATGGACGTGTTCGAGCGCGACGGCGGCACGAGCACCGCCGACACGGTCCACAAGCGCGAGGAGTTCCGCCACATCGTCTCGGACGTCCAGGAGCTGCCCGAGACGCAGCGGACCGCCCTGCTGCTGCGCGAGATCGACGCGCTCTCGTACGACCAGATCGCCGAGGCGATGGACACCACCGTGCCGAGCGTCAAGTCGCTGCTCGTCCGGGCGCGCGTGGCGCTTGCCGAGGCCTCCGAGGCGCGCCTGTTGACCTGCGAGGAGGTACGGCTCGAGCTCGGCCAGGTCGCCGAGGGGCTCGCCAAGTCCTCGCCGCCTGTGCGCCGCCACCTCAAGGCCTGCGAGCGCTGCCGCATCTTCAAGGGCGAGCTGCGCACGACGACCAAGGCGCTGGCCGCCATCTACCCGGTCGTCCCGTTCCTGTTCCTCAAGAAGCTGTGGGTCGCGAAGGTCGGCGTCGGCGGCGCAGGCGCCGCGGCCGCCTCCGGTGGCAGCGCCGGCATGGCGGGCACCGGCATGGCCGGCGTCGCCGCGACCGCCGCCGGCGGCATCACGGCCGGCGGCGCCGTGTCCGCCGGCGTGGGCACGCTCGCCTCCAAGGCCGCCGCCGGCATGGCCGCCGCCGTGATCGTCACCGCCGGCGCCGTCGAGGTGAAGCACGCCACCGGTCGCCCGGTCGCTCCCACTCCGCCCGCCGTGGTCGCCCAGGCGCCGGTTGCGCCCGCCCCGGCCCCGCCAACCCTTCCGCCCGCCACGAAGCCGGCCCGGGCCGCGGCCAAGCCCGAGCCGGCCAAGGCGGAGCCCGTGAAGCCCGAGCCCGTCGCCGCGCCGGAGCCTGCCCCCGTGGCCGCTCCCGCGCCGGCACCGGCTCCCGCGCCCGCTCCGGCCCCCGCTCCCGCTCCGGTGCAGGAGGACACCTCGACGGTTGTGCTGCCGCCGCGCGAGGAAGAGCCTGAGCCCGTCGAGCCCGCCCCCGGCGAGCCCGCCGTGCCGCCCCCGCCGCCCGGCGAGGGCACGACCACGCCGGTGCCGCCGCCCGCGCCGCCCGCCGGCGAGCCCGGCACGTCGCCGGTCGTGCCGCCGCCGCCCGCCCCGGGCGGCTAGCGCCGCGCGAGCACCACCCCGATCAGGCAGAGCGCCCCGCCCGCGATCGCCAGCGCCGGCGGCGTCTCGTCCAGGATCAGCCAGGCCATCAGGATCGCGAGCGGAGGTACGAGGTAGGTCGTCGCGCCCATGCGGCCCGCCGTCGTGTGCGAGAGCGCGTAGGCCCAGGTGGTGAAGGCGAGCGCCGTGGGCACGAGGCCGAGGTAGACCGTCCAGCGGATCGCGGAGTCGCTCGCGCTCCCCAGCTCGTCGACGAGCGTCGGGGCGAACGGCAGGCACGCGATCGCTCCGACGGTGCAGGCGAGAAATGTCACCTGGAGCGCTGACACGCGCGCCAGCACGGGCTTCTGGGAGACGACGCCGCCCGCGTAGCTGAGCGCCGCCACGAAGCAGAGCGCGGCGCCACCGCTGGCCGCGAGGCCGCCGTCGGAGGTCGCGAGCCCGATCACGATCGCGCCGGCGAAAGCGATCGCGGAGCCGGTCAGCAGCGAGCGTGGAAAGCCCTCGTGCAGCAGGACGCCCGCCATCAGCGCGATCAGGATCGGCCCGACGTTGACGAGCATGGCGGCCGTGCCGGCGTCGATGTGGCGCTCGGCCTCGTTCAGGGCGACGTTGTAGATCCCGAACCAGAGCAGGCCGCAGACCACGATCAACGGCAGGTCGCGGCGCGCGGGCAGCGGCTCGCGGCGGATCGCCACCACGAGGCCGAGCGCCGCGCTTCCCACGAGCAGGCGCCCGAGTGAGAGCGCGCCGGCCGAGATCTCATCGCCCGCGTCGCGGATCCCGATGAAGGCCGAGGCCCATGCCGTGACCGTCACGAGCGCCGCGACGATGGCGAGCACGGGCGCGCGCGTGGGCGGGGAAGCGGGCTCTGTGGCTGCGGACGCTCGAACGGCCAAGGCTACGACGCTAACGACGCGTGCCCCCGCCCTGTGAGAGCCTGCCGCACCGTGATCGACTTCGAGGACTTCATGAAGGTCGACATCCGCGTCGGCCGCATAACCAGCGTCGAGGACTTCCCGGAGGCGCGCAAGCCCGCCTGGAAGCTGCGAATCGACTTCGGCCCCGAGCTCGGCGAGAAGCGCTCCTCCGCGCAGATCACCAACTACAGCCGCGAGGAGCTCGAGGGCAGCCTCGTCGTCGCCGTCGTCAACTTCCCGCCGCGCCAGATCGGCCCCATGCGCTCCGAGGTGCTCACGCTCGGCGTCCCGGACGAGGAGGGCCGCGTGATCCTGCTGCGCCCCGATGCCGAGGTGCCACTCGGCGGCAGGATGTTCTGAGCCGTCTGACGCTCAGGCAGCGGCCGGCGCCAGGCCGATCACCTTGAGCCGCCGCTCGAGTGCCTTCATCGCGAACGCGCGCGTCTCCTCCATGGAGGCGCCGAGGACCTCCGTCTCGCCCTCGACGTACCACTTCGGCTGCAGCACGCGGTCCGCGATCGGCGCCACCTCGGTGAGCGTGCGCGTGATCGCCTCGCCGTAGCGACTGTCCTCCTCAGCCATCTCGCGCAGGAAGCGCGCGCCGAACGCCACGTGGCGGTGCTCGTCGCGCGCGATCTTGTTGAAGCCTTCGCAGAAGCCCGGCAGCGTGCCGACCTCCTCGTTGTACTGGAGGATGAAGTGCTGCCCGGTGAGCGCGAGCATGCCCTCGATGACCATGTGGTAGAGCGTGACCGCCTCGACCAGCGCCTCCAGGTCCTCGGGCGTGCGCGCGAGCCGGTCGACCCGGCTCTTCAGCATCTCGTCGAAGAGCTCGTTGAACTCGGGGTTGACGTGATCGCTCGTCTCGACGAGCCGGCCGTGCAGCGTGTCCGCCTCGAGGATGCCGACCTCTTCGTAGAAGCGATTGAAGAAGCGCACGTGGCGCGCCTCGTCGGCGATCTGCGTGCAGAGGAAGATGCGCATCTCCTCGGTCGGCGCGGCGCGCATCATCGGGCCGAGCTCCTCGGCGACCTTCTGCTCGCCGATGAAGAACGAGGACAGGCCGTACATGCGCTGGAAGCGCTCCTCCTCGGGGATGCGCTCGTGCCAGTCGATCTTGTCCTGGGTGAAGTCGATGTCCTGGGTCGCCCACTGCTGGCGCTCCCAGAGCTCGTAGAGCTCCGAGTAGCTGAGCAGGTGCACCTCGCCGCGGTCGGCGGACTCCAGGACACCCGGGTCGCTGGTGGCCTGGAAGTCGGCCCGGTCGGTCCGCTGCTGGACGGAATCGCTCACGTCTGCTCTCTCCTCGGTGCTCGCTCTTTCCCTGGCGCCAGCGTAACGGACCACCTGGCTGGCCGGCCAACTGAGGTGTTACGGGCCCGGCTCGGCGGTCGCCTCGACCCGCACGCGGCCGCTGGCGTTGCCGCTGAGCGTGCCCACGTAGGCGTCGCCCGGACGCAGGCCGTCGAGGCTCACGGACCCGGAGCTGAGCTGGCCGCCCGCCTCGATCCTCTGGCCTTCGATCGTGAGGACGTAGGGACCGTCGTCGCGCGCCCGCAACTCGACGCGCACCGAGATGAAGGAAGGAACGCGCACGACGCGCGGCGTGACGCGCCCGCCCTGGGCGGTGAAGAGCGCCTGCGAGCGCGCCGGCTCCTCGTCGCCGGCACCCCCGGGTTGGTCCTCGGGAGAGGTCTCCGTCTCGATCTCGGTCTCGGTCTCGGCCTCGGTCTGCGTCTCGACCTCGGTCTCGGTCTCGACCTCTGGCGCCGTCTCGGTCTCGGTTGTCTCCGTCGCGGCCGGCGCGGTCGGGGTCGTGCCCGCGTCGTCGTCGTCGTCCGCGCAGCCCGCGACCAGCAGCAGCAGCGCGGCGAGGAGCGCCGCGGCGATTCGCACTAGATGCTTATCGAGGCGCCCGGCTCGAGCACCTCGACGGTCGTCTGGCGCCGCCCCTCGCCCGCGGTGCGCTGCTCGACGTCGGCCTTGAACGCCTGCGCGTCTGTCTCGATCGCCGGGAAGGTGTTGTAGTGGCACGGGATCACGATGCGGGCGCCGATGCAGCTCGCAGGCGATGACGGCGTCGTGGCGGTCCATCGTGTAGTGGCCGCCGATGCAGACCAACGCGGCGTCGAGGTTGTCGCGCTCGCCCACAAGCCGCAGGTCGGAGAAGAGCGCGGTGTCGCCGAGGTGGTAGACCGTCTTGCCGCCGAGGTTGATGACCATGCCGGCCGGGACGTTGACGGTGCCGCCCGGGGTCGTCGACGTGTGCCAGGCCGGTACCACCCGCACCCAGCCGCCCTTGAACTCGACCGTGCCGCCGAGATTCGGGTCGGCCGCGTTCTCGATCCCGTGATCGCCGAGCTCACCTGCAACCTCGGTGATCGCGACGCATTGAGCGCCGGTGCGCTTAGCGATGTCGACGATGTCGCCCCAGTGGTCGGCGTGCCCGTGGGTGAGGAAGATGTGCGTGGGCTCGACCTCGGCGGCCTGCACGGCCGCCTTCGGATTGCCCGTCAGGAACGGGTCGACGAGCACGCGCGTGTCGCCGTCGCTGAGCTCGAAGCAGGAATGCCCCAGGAAGCGGATGTCCACGGTCAGGTTCCTCCGGTTTCGGGTTCGTCGTTGATCTGTGTTCCCAATTCGCGGGCGAGCTCCCATCCCACCGCCACGCCGATCAGCATGCCCATGCGCGTCTCCTCGGCGATCAGGTCCTCGATGCGGGCGGTGCGCGCCGCCTCATCGGGCTCGCGGACGGCCTGGCGGACCTGCGATGCGTGCGCCTCGCCGAACCAGCCGCCCTCGTTGAGGGCCTCGCCCAGGATGCGCTGAAGCTGCGGGGCGGCAGCGGCCACGAGCCGCTCGGCGCCCTGGAAACGCCCCGGTTCGGACAGCGCGCGGACGGCGGCGTCGAGCTGCTCGTCCGAGAACACGCTCAGTAGGCGCTCTTCCGCGTGAAGAGCCGCAGCACGAGCCCGAGCAGGGCTCCGACGATCGCGCCGCCCACGGCGGCCGCGATGTTGGCCTCCTCGGTCGTGAGCGAGAGCAGCACGAGCACCACGGCGATCACGTACACGCCCAGCAGGTCGTTCTCGCGGTCGTCGCCACGCCGGGCCGCCAGCCGGTCGTCGACGAGCCAGGCGCAGAGCATTCCGAGCGCGGCGCCGTTGGCCCCGAACACCGGGTAGATCGGGAAGTCGTCGAAGAGTGGCGGCGTCTCGAGCGTCACCGCGAGCCCGGCGCCCGCCGCGCCGCACAGGATGAACACGATCACGGGGACGAGCGGGCCGAAGCGGCGCTCGAGCAGCGTCCCGAAGATCGCCACGGGGACGAGCGCGACGAACGCGTACCCGAGCTGGTCACCGTGCAGGAAGGGCGCGACGAACCAGCGCCACACCTCCTCCCGCGCGGGGACGAGCACATACGGGTCGAAGCTCGGCTCCGCCGCGAACACGAGCAGCAGCGCCACGCAGACCAGGATCAGGCCGAAGGTCGCGTACGGCCGCGTATCGGGCGCGATGCCGGCGATCTCCTCCGCGCGCAGCCGCGGCAGCTTCGCCCGCCCTCTGCGCTTGGGCTGAGGCTCGCCACCCGAGCGATCCAGCTTCGGGGCGCGCTTGCGGATCCGTTGCCCGCAATACGGGCACTCGGTGATGTACGGGCTCACCTCGGACCCGCAGTTCTTACAGACGACGAAGAGGTCGGGCTGCGACACGCCCCCTCAGAGTACCCGGCCGGAAATGGCTACTCGCTCGGAGCCTCGGCGGTCTCGGGCACCGTGGCGTCGAGGATCTCACGCACCACCTCGCGAAGGTCGTGATTTGCCTCGTAGACGACGACCTGGCGAGACGCCCCGTTCCCCTTCTCGAGGAGGTCCTCGAGCCAGTCGAACTCAGCCGCGGAGCCGAGTTCCTCGGCATGCGGACGCAGCCGTGCGATCAGCCGCCGGGCCAGTTCCGGCACAGGAACTCGGCTCCGATCGGGCAGGTCGACGAGCGATCCCGAGAGCCCGTGCCGGGCCGCCAGCCACTTGTTCTCGTCGAGCATCTCGTACGGGTAGCGCGAGAGCTCGTTGCCGGCGTCGTGGTGCTCGGCCAGCTCCTTGACCATCGCTTGGATGAGCGCGGCGATGGCGAGCGTGTGCTCGACGCGCGTCTGCGAGTCCATGCAACGCACCTCGACGGTGCCGAAGTTCGGGTGCGGGCGGACGTCGTACCAGAGGTAGGTGTAGTCGCCGATCACCTTCGTGCTCATCATGAACTCGATGCGGCGCGCCCAGTCGGCGAAGTCGTCGTAGCGGGGCGGGATGCCGACGCGCGGGAAGGTGCGGAAGATCGGCGTGCGGGTCGAGTCGAGCCCGGTGGGGTCGCCGCGCCAGAAGGGCGAGTTGGCCGACAGCGCGAGCAGCAGCGGCACGTGCACGCGCATGCCGTTGGTCACGTGGATCGCCTTGTCGGGGTCGTCGAGGCCCACGTGCACGTGGATGCCGAAGATGATCTCCTGGCGCGCCACGAACTGGAGCCCCGAGATCAGGTCGCGGTAGCGCGAGCGGGCGACGACGCGCTGGTCCTCCCACAGCGCGAACGGGTGCGTGCCCGCCGAGCCGATCGAGAGGCCGCGCTGGTGGGCCACCTGCTGGACCGTGCGGCGCAGCGCGCGCAGCTGAGCGCCGGCCTCGGCCGTGTTGCGCACAGGAGTCGTCGCGATCTCGCAGACCGACTCCATCAGCTCGGGCTTGACCTCGCCTTCGGTCACGACCCCGTCCAGGTCCTCCAGCAGGGCTTCGATCGAGCTCGAGAGGTCGAGCGTCTCGTCGTCGACGATCATGAGCTCCTCCTCGATCCCAAGGGTGTAGGAGGGGCTCCTGAAACGGTGCTCCACCCGGCCATCGTAACCGGAGCACTCGAAGGCAAACGGGGTATAAAGCGGGGTGTCAGATACCAAGGAGAACCGATGGCACTCGGCTACGACGGCATGCTCTACATCCTCGCGTTCGACCACCGCGGGTCATTCCAGAAGAAGATGTTCGGGATCGAGGGGGACCCGACCCCCGATCAGACGGCCCAGATCGCCGACGCCAAGCACCTGATCTACGAGGGCGCCCTTAAGGCGACCGAGCAAGGCGCCGAGGCCGGGGTCACGGGCGTGCTCGTGGACGAGCAGTTCGGCGCGCCGACCCGGATCCCCCAGGAGGCGAAGGAGCGCGGCCTGCTGCTGTCCATGCCGGTCGAGAAGTCCGGGCAGGACGAGTTCGACTTCCAGTACGGCGACGACTTCGGCGCCCACATCGACCAGTTCGATCCCGACTTCTCGAAGGTGCTCGTCCGCTACAACCCGGACGGCGACGCCGAGATGAACGCCCGCCAGTCCGAGCGCCTCGCCCGGCTCGGCAACTGGCTCCACGACAATGGCCACAAGTACCTCTTCGAGCTGCTCGTGCCGGCCGAGCAGTCCCAGCTCGACCAGGTCGGCGGGGACGAGAACCGCTACGACGCCGAGATACGCCCCGAGCTGATGCGCCGCACGATCATCGAGTTCCAGGAGAACGGCGTCGAGCCCGACATCTGGAAGATCGAGGGCGTCGACAGCACCGAGGACTGCGACGCGATCGCCCGTACGGCCCGCCGCGACGGCCGTGACGGCGTCGTCTGCGTCGTGCTCGGCCGCGGCGCCAACGACGAGAAGGTCGACGAGTGGCTGCGGGCGGGGGCACCCGTGCCCGGGTACTCGGGCTTCGCGATCGGCCGCAGCATCTGGTGGGACGCGCTCAAGGCCTTTCTCGACGGCAGCCTCGAGCGCGAGGCCGCAGCCCAGCAGATCGCGGACAACTACCTTCGCTTCGTGAAGGTCTATGCGGACGCCGCCAAGGAGCACGCTCCCGCATGAGCCTGAAGGTGCGAAAGCGCACCATTGAGCCAAATCCCGGTGGTAGCCTTCCGCGGACGATGCGGATGCGCCAATCGCTAGCGCAGTTCGAGGAGGCCTTCCGAGAGGAGGCTGCCGAGTCGATCGAGCGCCGGGAGCGGCTGCGCAAGGAGTCCGCGCAGCGGGCCCGCTTCCGGCGCGTGGCACGCTCCCGCAAGGCCGGCAGTTTCCGCTTCATGCTGCTTGCGTTGACGCTGATCGCGACGGCCGTGATCGTCACGATCGTCATGTTCGAGACGCTCGCCTGGCTGGCCGGCTGAGCCACCGGCCCTCCGCAGCTCAGCCGCCGTTGGCGCCGATACTCGTGCCGTTGGCGTCCTCCCGGATCTCCACGTAGACCTCGCGCCGGAACACGGGCACCGAGCGCGGTGCCTCGATTCCGATGCGTACCTTCTCGCCCATGATCGCGAGCACCGAGATCTCGATCTCGTCTCCGATCATGATGCTCTGATTCGACTTGCGCGTCAGGACCAGCATTACTGGCCGCCTCCCCTGCCGAGACGTACTTGCCCATCCAATAAACCACCGGTCGTCCATACGCGCAATGGACAACCGTCACGTTGCTAGTCTCCGGCGCCGTTTGGCACGCAGATCGCTCAAGCCGCAGCTGAACCAGATCCGGACCTGGGTCCGCCAGGGGCGCACCGACGCCTGGATCGCCCACCAGCTCGAGGTGTCGGTCGCCGACATCCGCGCCTTCAAGCGTGAGCACGAGCTCGCGCCGGCGGATGCCGAAGGCGAGGGCGATACCGCCGCGACGGGCGCCGAGCCGGCCGAGCAGGACCTGCGCGCCGAGGACGACGCGCTCGTGGCGGCAGCGCTGGAGGCCGAGAGCCAGGCCGAGGAGGAGGAATCCTCCGAGGACGATGAAGAGTCGGAGGACGGCGACGAGGACGGCGACGGCGACGAGGACAAGCCGCGCCGGCGGCGTCGTGGCCGCCGCGGCGGGCGCGGCCGGCGGCGCCGGCCCAAGGCCCTCGAGGGGACGTTCGACCACGGCGACGAGGGCTACGGCCTGTGGCTCGACCCGGCGGTGCAGGACGACCCGGTCTACGCAGAGCACTGGGCGGGGCACCGGCCGGTGACGGTCACCGTCGAGCCAGACCGGATCGTCATCAGCCGCGCCGGCGAGGACGCCGGCGACGAAGACGAAGACGAAGACTCTTAGCCGAACCCGCCGCTACGCTCGGCCTCGATGGCGTACACGCTTGAGAACGCGCTCTTCCAGTGGCGGGACGGGGAACGAACCCTCGCCCGGACGCCCGAGCCCGCACGCGCCGACCTCGACCGGGCGGCCGATGCCGTCATCGAGCAGCTGCGCCGCCGGCTCGGCTCGAGCTTCGTCGTCGCGGAGCTGGCCGACCTCTACGCGGAGGACACGGACTGGGCGACCGCCATCGCCTGGCGCCACGCCGCGGGCGGCGACGCCGCCGCTGTGGTGGACGCGGCCTTCAGCCGCTATGCCCGCGAGGCGTCCGACTTCGCGGGCGGCCGCCCGCGCGAGTCGCACGCCAAGCCCTAGGTCAGGTCGTCGGAGCGGCTGATCCCGGTCGCGAGTGCCGCCCGGTTCGCCAGGTTCAGGAGCGCCACAACTGCGATCGCGTCGTGCGCTTCGTCGGCCGACAGGTGCTCGCGCAGCGCCGCCACGGCGCCGGCGCCGTCGCGCGGCGCCAGCGTGAGGCTGCGCGCGAACTCGACAAGCGCGGCGTCGCGCGGGCTGCCGTCGGGCCCGCCGCCGCATTCCGCGAGCAGCTCGGCGTGGACCGCGCTCGAGTAGCTCGCGCCGTTCGCGTCCGAGGTCGCGAGGGCCAGCAGCTCGCGCTCGCGCCGGCCGAGCGAGGCGGGCCCGTAGATCACAGCCTCGGTCATGTCGAGAAAGGCCCGCACGACCTCGGCGCGCGGGCCCATCGCCCGCAGGATCGCCATCACGCGCCCGGTCCGCTCGCGCGCGGCCGCGTACTCGGCGGCGAGCTCCGGGCTCGCGCCGGCATCGTCCGGAAGGGGAAGCCGCTCCGCGGGCATCCCGCGGATCATGACGCGGCCGTGAAGCCCAGGATCAGCTCGGCGGCCTCCAGCGGGACGTCGAGCTGCGGGGCGTGGCCGACGCCCTCGAGCACGACCCAGTCGGCGTGCGGCAGCCACTCCTCCCGGTAGCGCGCGGCGGCGCCGGGCCAGCGCAGCAGGTGGTCCTCGGTGCCCCAGACGATCCGCACGGGACAGGTGATCCGCTCGGGGTCGATCGTCCAGCCCTCGCGCAGCGCGTGCTCGAGCAGCGCGCCGGCCGCCGGCGCGGCTGCGACGCCCAGCATCTGGTGTGCGATCAGCTCGGCGGGGATGTGCTCGAAGTTCACGGTCAGGGCGCTCGTGGCGCGCCGCCGGCCCTCCCGCGTGGCCAGCAGGGCATCGGCCTGTGGCGCGGTCCGCCTCATGAGCTCGAGCAGCTCGCCCTGCGCGGCGAGCGTGTCGCGGTAGGACTCGTCGCCGGGCGCCCAGCCGCCGGCTGGGGCGAACGCGACCACCGAGCTGGCGCGGCCGCGCGCGGCGAGCTGCAGCGCGACGTAGCCGCCGAGCGAGTTGCCCGCGATGTCGGCGACGCCGATGCCGGCGTCGTCCATGGCGCGCTCGACCGCCTCGGCAAGCGTGGCATCGCTCAGCGAGCCGGGCTCGACCGGCGGCCCGCCCGCGTGGCCGGCGAGCGTGGGCGCGAGCACGGCGTGGCGGCGCTCGAGCGCCGGCAGCACGAGCTCCCAGGTGCGCCAGGTGTCGAGGAAGCCGTGGAGGAGAACGAGCGGCGGCCCGGAGCCGCCGCGGTGCGCCGGGGTGAAGATCAGGGAAGGTTCTCTATCACGTACGAGCGCTCGCCCTGGCGCACCATGCCGAGCCGGCGCGCCTCACGCTCGAGCGCGCCCGGGTCGCCCAGCGCCTTGACGCGCTTCTTGAGCGCGCGGTTGTCGGCGCTGAGCTGGCGCAGCTCCTCCTGCTGGTGTCCGGCCGTGCGCGACTGCTGCAGCCAGTGCTTGGCGGGCGAGATGTAGAGCAGGAGGATGAAGACGAGCGTCGCGAGCAGCGCGAACCGCCCCAGGCGATCCCAGCGGATGCCCGAGCGGCGACGGCTCGGGAAGACGGCGGCAGCACGTCCCATCGGAACGGGCTTCGCGGCCCGTGTGCCGGCTCCTGCTAGCTGCGAAAGACCGTGCGCCCGGGATACGAGGCATCGGCGCCGAGCGCCTCCTCGATGCGGAGCAGCTGGTTGTACTTCGCCACCCGGTCCGAGCGTGAGGGCGCGCCGGTCTTGATCTGGCCGCAGCCGGTCGCGACGGCGAGGTCCGCGATCGTCGTGTCCTCCGTCTCGCCGGAGCGGTGCGACATGACCGCCGTGTAGCCGGCCTCCTGGGCCGTCCGTACGGCGTCGAGGGTCTCTGTGAGCGTCCCGATCTGGTTGACCTTCACGAGGATCGAGTTGGCCACGCCCTGCTCGATGCCGCGCCGCAGGCGCTCGGTGTTGGTCACGAAGAGGTCGTCGCCGACCAGCTGCACGCGCTCGCCGAGCCGCTCGGTCAGCTCGCGCCAGCCGTCCCAGTCCTCCTCGTCCATGCCGTCCTCGATCGACAGGATCGGATAGCGCTCCGCCATCTCGGCCCAGTAGGCCGCGAGCTCAGAGGAGGAGAGTGTGCGGCCCTCGTGCTCGAGCACGTAGGAGCCGTTCTCGAACAGCTCGCTGGTGGCCGGGTCGAGCGCAATCGCGAGGTCCTCCCCCGGCCTGTAGCCGGCCGCCTCGATGCCCTGCATGAGCGCCTCGAGCGCGGCCTCGTTCGAGTCGAGGTCGGGGGCGAAGCCGCCCTCGTCGCCGACGGCGGTGGACAGCCCGCGGTCGTGCAGCGTCCCCTTGAGGGCGTGGAAGACCTCCACGCCCATGCGCAGCGCCTCCGAGTAGCTGCCGGCGCCGACCGGCACGACCATGAACTCCTGGAAGTCGACCTTGTTGTCGGCGTGCGCGCCGCCATTCACCACGTTCATCATCGGCACGGGCAGCACGTGGGCGGCCTCGCCGCCCAGGTAGCGCCACAGCGGCTGTCCGGCCTCCGCGGCCGCAGCCTTGGCGCCGGCCAGCGAGATGCCGAGGATCGCGTTTGCGCCGAGCCGGCCCTTGTTGGGCGTGCCGTCGAGCTCGATCATGGTCCGGTCGAGTCCCGCCTGGTCGGCCGGGTCGATGCCCTTGACGGCCTCGGCCAGCTCGCCATTGACGTTCGCCACGGCGGTCGTGACGCCCTTGCCGCCCCAAGCCTCGCCGCCGTCGCGCAGCTCGACGGCCTCGAACTCGCCAGTGGACGCCCCGGACGGCACCGCCGCGCGGCCGGCCGCGCCCGACCTCAGCAGCACGTCCACCTCGACGGTCGGGTTGCCGCGGCTGTCCAGGATCTGCCGCCCATGCACTCTCTCGATCTCGCTCAAGCCTTCTCCACCTGTTCTCTGAACCTGTCCGCGGCCCGGCGCAGCGCGAGCTCCGGATCCACGCCTGCCTCGACAGCTTCCTGCACGGCGGCCAGGAGGCGCTCGCCGGTGTCGGCGGCCGGGCCGTCGGGGCGCTCGCCGGCGGCCTCTGCCCGCTTCAGGATCTTCTTCGCGTAGAGCGTCGAAGGGAGCGTCTCGGGGATCTCGCCGAAGATCTCGCCGCCGCGCTCGTCCTCGCGCTTGATCTGGTTCCAGTTGCGGATGACCTCGCCGGCGGACTCGGCCGCAACGTCTCCGAAGACGTGCGGGTGGCGGCGGATCAGCTTCGCGCGGCAGTGGTCCGCCACCTCGGCGAGCGAGCCCTGCCCCCGCTCCTCGAGGAGCAGGGACAGGAACAGCACCTGGAAGAGCACATCACCCAGCTCGTCGAGCATCTTCGCGTCGTCGCCCGAATGGGCGGCGTCCGCCAGCTCGTACGCCTCCTCGACCGTGTGCGGGACGATCGAGCGCTCGTCCTGCTCACGGTCCCAGGGGCACTCACGCCGCAGCCGGCGTGTGATCTCGTCGAGCTCCCGGATGGCCTCGAGCAGCCGGCCGGGCGGATCCGCCACTACTGCTGGGGCGTCTGCGGGGCGGGCTCCGGGGCGGGCTGCGGGGCGGGCTGCGCGCCGCCGGGGTTGCCCCCGGAAGCCGGCCCGGTGTTCGTCTTCTCCTTCGGAGCGTTGCTGCACTCGGCGATCCGGAAGTCGTCCGCGCAGTCGGTCTTGTCCTTGTAGTCCTCGCGGAAGCTCTTGATCCACTTGTCGAGGGACTCCTGCTGGCCCTGCGAGCGGAGCAGGTTCCGGATGGCCTCCTTGGACTCCTCGAGCGTCTGCTGCGACGCCGGGTTGACCTTGTCGACCTCGAACACGTACCAGCCGAACTGCGTCTTGACCGGGCCGACGAGCTTGCCCTTCTCGGCGCCGAAGATGGCGTCGTCGAAGGCCTTCTCCTGCTGGCCCTGCGTGACCGCCGGGAGCTTGCCGCCCTGCGCCTTTGAGGCCTCGTCGATCGAGTACTGCTTGGCGACCTGCTTGAAGCTGTCGCCGTCCTCGAGCGCGGCCTTGGCCTTGTTCGCCTGGGCCTCGGTCTTCGTGAGCACGACGAGCAGGTCGCGGCGCTCGGGCTGAGCGAAGCGCTTCTTGTTCTTGTCGTAGTACTCGCTGATGTCCTCGTTCGTGACCTTCTTGGCGTCCTGGGTGATCTTCGCCGTGAGCTTCTGCTGCAGCTGGTCGAGCTTGACGCGGAAGAGGATGTCCTCCTCGGTCATGCCGGAGGTCTTGAGGAACTGCTGATACTGCTTGTCGTTCGGGAAGGCCTGCTTCTTCTGGTCCTCGAACGACTGCTTGATCTCCTTGTCGGAGACCTTCACGTCCTGGTTCTCGGCCTCCTGCGTGACCCACTCAGCCTGGATCAGGAACTGCATGACCTCGGTCTTGAGGGTGTCGTACTCGGTCTGGCACTGCTTCTTCAGCGTGGCGTCGCTCGGCTGCTGCTGGCCCTTGGGGACCGGCAGCTTCTTCTTGGCGGCGACGCACTTCTCGAAGTCGGGAGGATCGGGCACGGCCGCGGCGCCGCTGCCCTGGGCCTGGCCCTGGGAGGCGGTCTGGAGCCACTTGTCGAACTCGTCCTGCGTGATCGTCTCGTCGCCGACAGTGGCGACGGCGCCCGACGGGACGTCGTTGCCGCAGGCGATGAAGGCGAGCGCGGAGAGGCCGATGGCGGCCAGTGCGAGGGTGAACTTGATGGGGGCGTGTGTCATCGAAGCCATGTCTAGGGCGGGTTCGTAAAGCTCTCTTAAGAGGTTCCGAGGCCGGAGCGGTGGCGAAGGGTAGCGAACGCTCAGACGGCTTCCGGCTCGGTGGCGACCTCGAGAATCGCCTCGGCCGCGGCCACCACCGCGCGGAAGCGCTCAGAGGCCTCCTCTGGCAGCCGCACGCGCACGGTCTCGCGCCCCGACTCGTACATCGCCTCGGGAATCCGCTCGCGTAGCGCCTTGGCGCCACGTGAGTCGAGCTCGATCGGCGCGACCGCGAGCCGGCCGCCCGCGAAGTCGACCGTGGCGGCTCCCGCGCGGCCGAGCTTGATGCGCGCGTCCTGCAGCCTGATCAGGTTGTCGAGCGGCTCCGGGATCGGCCCGAAGCGATCGCTGAGCTCCTCGCGCAGCATGATCAGCTGGGCCACCTCACGGGCGCCGGCGACGCGCCGGTGGATGTCGATCTTGGCCGCCTCGTAGGGGACGTAGTCGCCCGGCACGTAGGCGTCGACCGGCAGGTCCATGCGCACCGGCTCGGCGGCCTCGTCGGCGGAGTCGCCCGAGAGCAGCCGCACGGCCTCGTCGATCATCCCGACGTAGAGCTCGAAGCCGACCGCCGCCACGTGGCCCGACTGCTCGTCGCCGAGCAGGTTGCCGGCGCCGCGGATCTCGAGGTCGCGCATGGCGATCTTGAAGCCGGAGCCGAGCTCCGTGTAGTCCGACAGGGTCGCGAGCCGCTGGCCCGCCTCCTCGGACAGGGCCGCGGCGCTCGGGTAGAGCAGGTAGGCGTAGGCGCGCTCGCGCGAGCGCCCGACGCGGCCGCGGATCTGGTACAGCTGGGCGAGGCCGAGCTCGTCCGCACGCTCGACGATCAGCGTGTTCGCGCTGGGGATGTCGAGCCCCGACTCGACGATCGTGGTGCAGACGAGCACGTCGGCGTCGCCGCGCAGGAACGAGAGCATCACGTCCTCGAGCCGGCTCTCGGGCATCTGGCCGTGGGCGACCGCGACGCGTGCCTCCGGCACGAGCGCCCGCACCCGCTCGGCGGTCTCCTCGATCGTCTCGACGCGGTTGTGCAGGAAGAAGGCCTGGCCGCCGCGCGCGACCTCGCGCCGGATCGCCTTCAGCACGAGGTCGTCGTCGTAGTCGCCGACGTAGGTGCGCACGGGGCGCCTGCCCTCGGGCGGCGTCTCGATCACCGAGATGTCGCGCAGCCCGGCCAGCGACATCTGCAGCGTGCGCGGGATCGGCGTAGCGGACAGCGACAGCACGTCGACCTTGAGCCGCAGCTGGCGCAGGAGCTCCTTCTGCTTCACGCCGAAGCGCTGCTCCTCGTCCACGATCAGCAGGCCGAGCTCGTGCGGCCGCACGTCGCGCGACAGCAGCCGGTGGGTGCCGATCAGGATGTCGACCTTGCCCGCGCCGAAGTCGGCGAGGCTCGCGCGCACCTCGGCGGGCGTGCGGAAGCGCGAGACCATCTCGATCCGGAACGGGTAGTCGCGGAGGCGCTCCTGGAAGGTGCCGAAGTGCTGCTGGGCGAGCACCGTCGTCGGGACGAGGAACATCACCTGCCTGCCGTCCTCGGCGGCCTTGAAGGCGGCGCGCAGCGCCACCTCGGTCTTGCCGTAGCCGACGTCGCCGCAGATCAGCCGGTCCATCGGGCGCGCCTCCTCCATGTCGGCGCGGACGGCCTCGATCGCCTCGAGCTGGTCCGGCGTCTCGCGGTAGGGGAAGCTCTGCTCGAACTCGAGCTGCCACTCGCTGTCGTGGGGGAAGGCGTGACCGGCGCGCCGCTTGCGCTCGGCGTAGAGGTTGATCAGCTCGCCCGCGAGCGCCTCGGCGGCTCGCCGGGCGCGCAGCTTCATGCGCTCCCACTGCTTGCCGCCGAGCTTCGAGAGCGGCGGGTCGCCGGCCTCGGCGCCGACGTAGCGGCTGATCTTGTGGAGCTGGTCGCTCGGCACGAACACGCGGTCGCCGTCCAGGAACCCGAGCTCGAGGTAGTCGCGCGTCACGCCGCCGACGGTCTTTGTCTCGAAGCCGGTGAAGAGGGCGATTCCGTGGTCCTCGTGCACCACCGGCGCTCCGGCGCGCAGGTCCGTGAACGACGCGATCGCGCCGGCCTGGGGGCCGCTCGGGCGCTCGGCGCGGCGCCGTCGCAGCAGGCGGTGCTCGGGCAGCACGGCGAGCTTCAGCTGCGGGGCGATGAAGCCGTCGCGCAGGCTCGCGTGGGCGAAGGTGAGCGAGGCGTCCTCGGGCGCGGGCAGCCCGTCGAGGAAGGCGGGCTGCATGCGCGCGAGGTTGAGCCGTGCCCGCTCCGCCTCGCCGCGGCGCGCCCAGGCGACGAAGGTGCGGTAACCCGAGCGCACCAGCTTCTCGAGCTCGGGCTCGGCGTCTCTCAGCGAGCGCGCCGCGCTATCGGCCGCCTGTGCGCGGAACTCGAAGGGCTGGTCCTGGGCGATGCTCGAGAGGCTGAGCGCGGCGCGGGTCTCCAGCGTCTCGGCGAGCGCCTCGGGCTTGACGTAGAGGTGATGGGCGTCCTCGTCGTGGAGGCTCGTCGTGACGTCCTCCCAGAGATCGCCGAGCGCGGGAGCGAGCTCCTCCTCGGCCGAGACCGCTACGAGCGCGTCGTCCGGCACCAGGTCGAGCAGCTCGCGGAAGCGGTCGACCGGCAGTACATCGGCTACGTCCGGGCGCTCCGACTCGTCGCTGGCTGCCGCGATCTCGGCGAGCTCGCGGTGCTCCGGCCCGAGCTCCGCCGCCGGGGCGATCTCGACCGACTCCGCCTCCTCGAGGGAGCGCTGCGTGAACGTCGAGAACCAGGTCAGGCGCTCGACCTCGATGTCGAACAGCTCACAGCGAACCGCGCGCTCCTCGGTCGCGGGATAGATGTCGAGGATGTCGCCGCGGATCGCGAACTGGCCGCGCTCCTCCACCTGGTCGACGCGCTCGTAGCCGCACGCCACGAGCTGGTCGCCGGTCTCGTCCAGATCGAGCAGCCCGCCCTTCTCGATCTCGAAACCCTGGGGACGCAGGTCGGGGTCGGGCACCTTCTCGGCGAGCGCCGCGGCGCTCGCCACGAGCACTGCCGGCTGCTCGCTCAGCAACGCATCGAGCGCGGCGATGCGGAGGCCGACCAGGTGCGGCGGCGGCGCGAGATGGGACTCGTAGCGCATGCCGCGCGCGGGATAGAAGCGCACCCTGCGCGGGCTGAGGAAGGCCCTCAGGTCGGCGGCCAGGTCCCTCGCGGCGCGATCGTCGCCGGCCACCACGAGCGCGGGCCGCTCGGGCTCGCTGTCGATCAGCGCGGCGAGCAGGTAGGGCCTCATGCTCGCGGACACGAATGCGCGCTGACGGCCGCCGCGGGCGGCTTCGGCGAGCGCCCCTACGGAGGCGTCGTGCTTTGCGTATGTGAGGAGGCTCCTGAGCATGCGCTGCGGCCGCCCGGGCGTGCCGCGCGGCATCTCCCCTCGATTCTACGTGGGCCGTTCTTGGCGCATTTCGGCAAGTCTCATTGCACGCTTGGCGGAATTTGCAGAGCGCATGTATAAAGCCGCCGCCGACGATGCCACGGATGGCGCGGATCTCACTGCTGGTCGCACTTGCAGGCGCAGCCCTCGGGGCGGCGCCGGCCTCCTCGGCACAGGCATCGGAGTGCGCCGCCGACGCCCGCGTCCGCGACGTCCGCGTGCAGCTTTGGATGGACCGCGGCTGCGAGGGCGCCTGGATCGAGGTGCCGTTCGGGAGCGACGGCGACCGCGCCGACTTCAGCCGGTTCGAGCACTCCGACGGCGACGAGTACGACGTCGACGGCAACCGCTCCTCGGCCGCGGTGGCGCCGGGCACGTGCGTGCGCTTCTTCTACGACGCCGGCTTCCGGCGCCCGGCCACTGGGCTGCGCTGTGCCCGCCAGCACGATCTGACGATCGCCGTCCCCGACGGCGTGTCCTCGATGCGCGCCTGCACCCGCTGGACGCACTCGCTCTGCCGCGGCGTGTCGGGTGCCTCAGGCCGCCGTGGGCTGCGCGCCCCGGTGGGCCGGCCGATCGAGCGCTTCGACTACGACCGGCCCGGCGCGTACCCCGGCAGCTGCACGGGGGCCGCGCTGCCCGGGACGGTCGCCCTGGGGCGCCTGATCGCGGCGCGCTGGCGCAGCGGCTCCATGCGGCTCGGCTACGCGTGCGTCGAGGCGCGCCCCGGCGTGGTCGACGTGCACGGCGAGGGTCGCGCGCTCGACTGGCGCCTCAACGCTCGTTCCCCCCACGACCTCGCGATCGGCAACGGCATCGTGGCCTGGCTGCTGGCCGACGACCGGCGCGGCAACCGCCACGCTCGGGCGCGCCGGCTCGGCGTGCAGGAGATCGCCTGGAACGGCCGCGTATGGACCTCGTCGCGCTGGCGCGCCGGTCTGCGCCCGATCCGCAGCGGCGACCGCCGGCGGCGCTGGCTGCACATCGCCCTCACGCGCGAGGGGGCGCGGCAGCGGACGAGTTGGTGGCGCTGAGTCGTCGGGCGCGGCGGTCCGAAAGACAGCAATGAGGGCAGGACGGGCCGCAGTGCCGGCACGTTGCCGGATTGGTGGTCTCCGGGACTATCAATCCGGCAACGTGGGTCCTGATCGCTACTCTGGCGCCGCCCCCACCACTCGGTCCAGCTCGTCCGCAGCTCGCTCCACCAGCTCGCGCACCTCTTCCTTCGGCTCTGAGAAGCGGCCCAGGACGTGTGCCGAGACGATCTCGGGGTCGGTCGTGTCTGGGCGGCCCACGCCCACGCGGATGCGGCGGAAGTCGGGGCTGCCGAGGCCCCGCTTGAGCGACTTGAGGCCGTTGTGGCCGGCGAGGCCGCCGCCGAGGCGGGCCTCGATGCGGCCGAAGGGCAGGTCGATCTCGTCGTGGATCGCGATCACGTGGTCGAGGTCCACGCCGAGCGCGCCGCGGGCGGGGCCGACCGCGTCGCCGGAGTCGTTCATGTAGGTCTGCGGGAGCAGCACGCCGACGCGCGGGCCGCCGGGGCCGGTGCGGCCGTCGGTGTAGAGGCCGCCGTACTTCTTCTTCGCGCGCGGCAGGCCCCAGCGCTCGGCGGCCAGCGCGGCCACCTCGAAGCCGACGTTGTGGCGAGTGCGGGCGTAGCGGTCGCCCGGATTGCCCAGCCCGACGACGAGCCAGTCGACCTTCCCCCCGCCGCTTGAGGAGCGGCGGAAGAGGCTCAGGACTCCTCGCCCTCCTCGGAGGGCGTCTCGCCCTCCTCGCCCTCGGCCGCGGCCTCCTCGCCCTCGGGGGCCTCCTCGCCCTCGACGCCCTCGCCGACGAGCTCGGTCTCCTCCTCGATCTCCGGCTCCTCGACCTCGGTCGGGACGACGACGGTCGCGATGACGGTCTCGTCCGGGTCGTCGAGGAAGGTCACGCCCTCGGGCACGGCCACCTCGGAGAGGGTCATGGTCGCGGCGATCTCCATGCCGGACGCGTCGACCGGGACGTACTCGGGGATGGCCGTGGGCAGCGCCTCGATGTTGAGCTGGTGGGTGACCTGTTCGAGCACGCCACCCTCCTTGATGCCGGGCGCCTCCTCGATGTTCTCGATGTGGACGGCGACGGTGGTCTGGATCGTCTCGTCGAGCCGGACCTCGAGCAGGTCGATGTGCATGACCTCGCCGCGCACCGGGTGGAGCTGCTGGTCCTTGACGATCACGGGCACCGTGCGTCCGGCGACCTCGAGGTCGATCAGCGCCGACCCGTCGACGAGCACCTGGCGCAGCGCCCGCGAATCCACCTTGAACGAGGTGCTGTCGCCGTCGCTGCCGCCGTAGACGACACCCGGAACGAGGCCGTCGCGGCGCAGGCGGCGAGTCGCGCGAGAGCCTCGCTCTGAGCGCTCGTCGGCGGTGAGTGTGGGTCGCTGTGAAGTCGCCATGACGGCCCGCCAGTGTAGCGATGCCCCTGCGGCCGGTCCGCTGCCGGCGTGCGTACTCTGGCGGAGTGGCGCGCCGCGAGGACAGCTCGATCCCCACCGGCCGGATACGCCGTACGGCCCAGGTGGGATCGGTCGTCGGCTCCCAGGGCGCCCGCTACGCGGGGACGCGCGCCGCCAACCTCGCCCGCTCTCCCGAGCAGGCCTCCGAGGCGCTCGAACAGCGCCATCTCGAGGCGGCCGAGCGCATGGTCGAGACGCTCGGGCGCATGAAGGGCGCGGCGATGAAGGTCGGCCAGCTCGCCTCGTTCATCGATACCGAGTTCCTGCCGCCGGAGTACCGCGAGCTGTATCAGGAGCAGCTCGCATCGCTGCGCTCGACGGCGCCGCCGATGCCGTGGGAGAAGGTGCGCGGCGTTATGGACGAGGAGTGGGCCGAGCCCGTCGAGGAGCTGTTCGAGGACTTCGAGCACGACGCCGCGGCCGCCGCCTCGATCGGCCAGGTGCATCGCGCCGTGCTGCCGGACGGGCGCCGCGTCGCTGTGAAGGTGCAGTACCCGGGCGTCGCCCGGGCGATCGCCTCGGACATGCAGAACGCCGGGCTGATCCTGCGGATGGCCAAGGCGCTCGCCCCCGGCCTCGACGCCGGGGCGGCCGCCGCGGAGCTGAAGGAACGCGTCATGGAGGAGCTCGACTATGAGCTCGAGGCGCAGTCGCAGCGCGCCTTCGCGCGGGGCTACCGCGGCCACCCGTTCATCTTCGTGCCCGACGTCGTGACGCGGCTGTCCACGGAGCGGATCCTCGTCAGCGAGTGGGTCGACGGCGCCGGCTTCGAGGAGGTCCGCGCGCTGCCCCAGGAGGATCGCGACCGCTTCGGCGAGATCGTCTTCCGCTTCTGCTTCGGCTCGATCTATCACCTGCAGCACTTCAACGCCGACGCCCACCCCGGCAACTACCTGCTGCTGCCCGACGGGCGCGTCGCGTTCCTCGACTTCGGCATGACCAAGCAGCTCGACAGCGACCAGATCGAGCTCGAGATCGCCGCGCTCAAGGCGGTGTTCGAGGACGACCCGGAGGAGCTTCGCGTCGCGCTTCACGACCTCGGCTTCCTGAACCAGCCGCGCAAGGTCGACGCCGAGCTCCTGATGGAGCACGTGCGCGCCATCGGCGGCTGGTACATGGAGGACCGCGAGGTCACGATCGACTCCGCTCGCGTGATGGAGGCGATCGCCGCGGTCTCGGACCCGCGCTCCTCGTTCTACAGGCTCATGCGCCGCGAGAACCTGCCCGCCAACGAGCTGATGGGCAGGCGAATGGAGTCCGGCGTGCTCGCCGTGCTCGGCCAGCTGAACGCGACGCGCAACTGGCACCGGATCGGGCGTGAGTGGTGGTTCGGCGAGCCGCCCGCGACCGAGCTCGGCGCGCGTGAGCAGGCCTGGGTGCGCGCGCGCCTGGGCCGTTCGGCGGCGACGCGCTGGGCGACGGGCCCGGCGTCCGAGCCCTGACCCCCGGCTCAGCCCGGCTTGACCGCCATGTCGATCACCACGAGCACGAGCACCAGCACCTCGATCGAGTTGACCATCAGGATCCGCCTGATGCCCGCCTGCGCCACCTCCGACGTCGCGCCATCGGCGCTGATGGCCGCCTCGATCTTGCGGCCCTGCTGCGGGTAGAAGCCGAGCCCCACGACGAGGCTGAACAGCCAGCCAACGAAGCCGAGCGTGATCCAGAGATCGCTGTACTCGTAGCCGACCTCCTCGACGAGCAGGACGCCGGCGACGATCAGGATGATCGCGAGCGGTGCGTAGAAGACGTTGCCGAGCTTCGTCGCGTCGCGCGTGAACTCGACCATCCGCTCGGGATCGCCCGCCCTCGCCGTCCAGCGCCCGAGGATGTGGACCGACACGCCGCCGCCCACCCAGAGCACGGCGCAGAGGATGTGGACGGCCAGATAGAGCTCGTACACGGGCGGCTCAGAAGAGCTGGTTCTCGCCGGCGAAGATCTCGGAGACCGAGTCGTCGACGAAGATGCGGCGGATGGAGTCCTCGAGGATGTCCGCGCAGCTCAGCTGCGTGACCAGCTCGGGGGCGCCCTCGGGCAGCGGCACGGTGTCTGTCACGACGATCCCGGACAGCGGGCCGCTCTCGAGGATCTCGTAGGCCCGACCGGAGAAGAGCCCGTGCGTGGCGACCGCGAATACGCGCTCCGCGCCCTCGTCGAGCACCGTCTGGGCCGCGGCGCTGAGCGTGCTGCCGGTCCCGATGATGTCGTCGACGATGACGGCGGTCTTGCCCTTGACGTCGCCGATCACGTAGCCGATCTCGGCGACCTGCTGGGCCGGGCGCTCCTTCTCCATCAGCGCGTAGGGCGCGCCGACCTTCTGGGCGAACTTGCGGACGAGCTTCACGCGCCCGGCGTCGGGGGCGATGATGACGAGGTCCTGCCCGCCGAGCCGGTCGATCACGAACTGGGTCAGGATCGGCATCGCGGTCATGTGGTCGACGGGCTTCGAGAAGAAGCCCTGGATCTGCCCCGCGTGCAGGTCCATGGTCACCAGCCGGTCGATGCCGGCGGTCTCGAGCACGTTCGCGACGAGCCGCGCGGAGATGGGTTCGCGCGGAGCAGACTTCTTGTCCTGGCGCGAGTAGCCGTACCAGGGCGCGACGGCGACGATCCGGTGGGCCGAGGCGTGCTTGGCCGCGTCAATCATGAGGAGGAGCTCCCAGAGCGCGTCGTTGACCGTGAGACCCTCGCGCTCGGAACCGCAGATCGACTGCACGATGAAGAGGTCGGCCCCGCGGATCGACTCGGCGTAGCGGCAGTACACCTCGCCATCGGCGAATGTCTTGGGCCCGGCGTCGGTCAGCGCGACGCCCAGCTTCTCGGCGATCTTGCCGCCGAGCTCGAGGCTGGCCCGGCCGGCGGTGATCATCAGCCTCTTCTCGTAGCCGGCTTGCATGCTCGACGAGAGCGCCGGAGCAGTGGCCGTCTCGAGGAGCTTGCTCATTGCGGGTCCTCCTCTACGCGGTCCGCGTAACCCTCCACGTTCTTCTGCCTCTCCCGGGCGATCCCGAGCGCTCCCTCGGGGATGTCACCCGTGATGACCGATCCGGCCCCAGTGTACGACCGATCGCCGACGTCCACGGGGGCCACCAGAGAGGTGTGGACGCCGGTCTTCGCGCTCTTTCCGATCTTCGTGCGGTGCTTCTTGCGCCCGTCGTAGTTGGCGGTGATCGTGCTGGCGCCGAGGTTGGCCTGATCGCCCACGTCGGTGTCGCCGATGTAGGAGAGGTGCGGGACCTTCGCCCCGGCTCCGATGTTGGAGTTCTTGACCTCGACGAAGGCGCCGACCTTGGCTCCCTCGCCCACGACGGTGCCGGGACGCAGGTACGAGAACGGCCCGATCGTGGCGCTCGGGCCGATGTCCGCCTCGATCACGTAGGACTGCCGGACCGTGGCGGCGGCACCCACACTCGCGTCTTGGAGCGTCGTGTGCGGCCCGAGCTCGCAGCCCTCGGCCACGCGCGTCGAGCCGAGCAGGCTCACGCCGGGGCCGATCGTCGTGTCGGCGCCGATCGTCACGTCCGCCTCGACGCGCGTCGACGCCGGTTGGAGAAAGGTCACGCCCGCGCGGGCGTGACCCTCGAGGATGCGGCGCTGCGCGCTCTCCTCGACCTGCATCAGCCCCGCCCGGTCGTTCACCCCGAGCGCAATGGCTGCATCGTCCGTGGCGTACGTCGTCACCGCCCGCCCGCGGCCCATCAGCGCCGGCAGGGCACCGGTGAGGTAGAGCTCGCCGTCAGTCAGGCCGACCTCGTCGAGCGCCGTGAAGAGCGCCGCCGCATCGAAGGCGTAGGTGCCCAGGTTGACCTCGCGGATCGCGAGCACGGCGCCAGGGAGGCCTTCCGTTCGCTTGGTCTCGACGATCTCCTTGAAGCGTCCATCGCCGTCGCGCACGATGCGGCCGTAGCCGGCCGGGTCCAGCTGATCGGTCGTGAGCAGCGTGGCGGCGGCTCCTTCGGCGTGCTGCGCTGCGCGCAGACCGGCGATCTGCTCCGCGGTGACGAGCGGCTGGTCACCCGAGAGAATCACGAGCGACCCGCTGTCGATCGTCCCGCGAGCCGCGAGCACGGCCGCGCCCGTTCCCTCGCCCTCGTGCTGCTCGACCGGCTCGATCCCATCGGGAAGCATGTCGGCGACGCCCTCGCCGGGCCGCACCACGCACAGCACGCGCTCGGCCCCCGCGTCGCGCGCGGCGTCGGCGACCCACTCGACCATCGGCTTGCCGCAGACGCGGTGCAGCACCTTCGGGAGCTGCGAGTGCATCCGTGTTCCATGGCCGGCGGCCATGATCAGAACGGTGAAGGACTCGGCCATCGAGTCGTGAGCGTAGCGGCCGGGGCGGCCCTCCAGCGGCTACGCTCAGGACCGCCTTTGGGGGGTCGTCCAGCTGGCAGGACACCGGGTTTTGGTCCCGGGAACGGGGGTTCGAATCCCTCCCCCCCAGTAAGGGGTCAGCGGTCCTTGCGCTCCGGCGGGACGCGGCCGGCCTCGGTCCCCTTCTCCTGCGTGGGGCCGCCGGGCGGGACGATGCCGAGCACCCGCATCGCCTTCAGCCCGAGCGAGAGGCGCTCGCGGCCGTCGGTCGAGGCGACGTCGAGCGAGGTGAGCTCGCGCACGCGCTCGAGCCTGTAGCGGATCGTGTGGCGATGGGTGAAGAGGCGTTCGGCGGTGCGGGCGACGTTGCCGTCGGCGTCGAGGAACGACTCCAGCGTGCGCACCAGCTCGGTCTCGTACTGCTCGTCGTAGCTGACAAGCGGCGCGACCGTCTCGTCGAAGAAGCCGCGCAGCTCGACCGGGTCCTCGCTCATCGCCGGCAGCAGCAGCCGGTACGCGCCTGTCTCCTCGAATGACAGCTCGGTGAGGCCACGCGCCTCGGCGACGTTGGCGGCGAGCAGCGCCTCCGCGCCGGCACGGTGGAGGTCGGCCGGATCGCTCGTGTGGCGCGAGCGGGCAACGGTGAGCTGGAAGCCGGAGAGGCTCGCCTCGAGCTCCCGGTAGACCGCCGCCGCGACCCGCCGTCCGGCGGCAGCTGCCGGGCCCGGCGTGAGGATGACGAGCTCGCGCTCGGCGCCCTGCGTGCCGGCCCAGCCCGCCTCGACGAGCGCGGCCAGCGAGCCGCGCTCGACCGCGCGGGCGCCGCGTTCCGCCAGCGTCAGCACCCGCGCGCGCCAGTCGCCCTCCTCGGGGTGCTGCGGCCGGGCGCGCACGACCAGGGCGGTGGCACCGTCGGACATGTCGCAACCGAGCTCGGCCGAGCGCGCCGCGATGTTCTCGCGATCGGTGATGCGGCGCGCGAGCAGGTCCCCGAGGAAGTCGCCCACGGCCACCTCGCTCGCCCGCTCGGGCGCCTTGGCGCGCTCGAGCTCGAGCCCGATCAGGTTCGCAACGAGGCGCAGCAGCGCGGCGGGCGGCGCCTCACCGCGCGTCCGGAAGCGCAGCTGGCCGACGGCCGCGTCCGCCACGAGCAGCTCGACGGTCTCGGTGCCGCCCTCGCGCGCCATCACGGCACGCTCGTCCTCCGGCGAGGAGCAGGCCACCGCCAGCACGCTGCTCGACGCGTCGAGCACGATCACGCTCGCATCGAGGGCTCGGCCAGCCGCGCGCGTGACGGACGGCAGTCCGGCACCTGACTCGACGGCCTCGGAGACCTCGTCGAGCGCCTCCAGGAACGAGCGCGACTCACCGGCCACGCCGAAAGATTGACGGCCTGCGGCCATCGAACGATCGTATCGACGCAGCTTCGCTCCCGGTGCGGGAGCGCCGCACTTTGCGCGCTACGCGTAGGTGTCGTAGGTCCAGACGACGGCCAGGCCGATCACGGTCCCGATGCCCAGCAGCGTCGCGAGGACGAACAGCGTCAGGAAGCTCGCCGCGATCCTCTCCCATACGCGCCCGTAGCAGCGCCACGCCGGAATCAGGATCAGCATCACGTAACAGGCCACGACGAGGCCGCCGGCGAGCGCGATCGCGATCTCGGTGTTGGTCAGATCGAGGTTCATGGCTGGGCGCGCACGAGCGGCGGCTCGGGCTCGTGCCGCCTGCCATTGTGGCGCACGTAGTTGACGACAATCGCGATCGCGGCCAGCGACGCGAAGATCCCGCTGCCGATCCCCCAGCCCGCGGCGACGTCCGACCAGTAGTGCGTGCGCAGGTAGATGCGCGAGAGGCCGATGGCGGCCGCGAGCACGATCGCGATCGTCACGAGCGCCGCGTTGGCCGCGAGCCCGAGCCGCCGCGTGAAGATCAGCGCCACGACGATCCAGGCGGTTGCGTAGGCAGCGTGGCCGCTTGGGAACGACGAGAGCGAGGTCTCGACGAGCGGGCCCGCCGGCCGCGGGCGGTCGATCGCGTCCTTGGCGATGTGGACCGCCGCGTAGGTGAGCCCCAGCCCGCACACCAGCACGATCAGCTCCGTCCAGCGCCGGTGCACGACCAGCAGGATCGAGGTGGCCGCCACGAGCGCCAGCACGGTCGGAAGCGCGCCGAACGCGCTCACGACCTTCGCCACGTCGACCAGCGCCGCGTTGTAGAGCTTGTCCGCGAGGTCGAGCAGCTCGGTGTCGAGCGGCGTCGGCCCGACATCACTCGACAGCTCGACGACATAGAGGACGAACACGAAGATCCCGACCCCCGCGACGGCGATCGCGGTCGAGAGCTCGAGCCCGAGCTCGCCGGGCGTGACGCGGTTCCAGAGAAAGCGGAGCGGCGGGGCGACCAGGTCGTAGAGCGGGCGGATGACCGACCGGTACAGCGGCCGCCCGACGAAGAACAGCGGCTTCACGAGCGGGTGCTCCTCGTGCGCGAGCAACCACCTCTTGATCTCCGCACGACGCCTGTAGGTGACGACGATCCCGACGATCACCGCGACCGTCAGACCGAAGCCGAAGATCGCCTGGCCGGCGTAATGGGCCACCCGGTCGAACGAGCGCCAGAAGATGTAACCGAGCGTGCAGAAGATCGTCGCCCAGAGGCCTGTCCCGATGACGCTGTAAGGGATGAAGCGCCGGTAGGCGAGGCCGGACGAGCCGGCGATGAACGGCGCCAGTGCGCGCACCAGCCCGATGAAGCGCCCGATCAGGATCGTCTTGCCGCCGTGGCGGTCGAAGTAGCCGTCCACCTGCTCGAGCCGTTCGTGGGTGATCTTCACGCGCGGGCCGTGCTTCTCGAGAAAGCCGCGCCCGAGCCGGCGGCCGATGAAGAAGCTCGTGGTGTCGCCGAGGATGGCGCAGATCCAGACGATTGCGATCAGCGGCAGGAGCGAGATCGTGCCCTGACCCGCGATCACCCCTCCGGCGATCACGATGGTCTCACCTGGCGCCACGAGCCCAACGAAGGCGCCCGTCTCGAGGAAGGCCGCCACTCCGACGAGCGCGTAGGTCCAGGGCCCGAGCGCCTCCGCGATGTCGCCGATCACGTCCTTCGGGTCAGGCAGCTCGGAGAGGACGCCGCTCGCGTAGACGCCCAGGGCGAGCGCGATCACGATCCCAAGGGCCTTCCGCTCGAGCGACAGGCGCCGCCAGCGCCACACCACGTAGGCCGCGACCAGCACTGCCGCGACCGCGGCGATCATTTCGCGGACGTCCATCAGAGCGTGAGGGTACGGAAGCCGGTCCGTGCTGCCCCGGCGGACGGAGCGCCGCTCAGCTCCGCCGCAGCGCGCTGACGATCGCGCCTTGGATGCCGGCCGCCGCCGTCTCGGCCGCCGGCCGCTCCGTGAACACCCCGAAGCAGGTCGGCCCGGAGCCGCTGACGGCCGCCCCGAGCGCCCCGGCGGCGCGCAGCTGTGCGAGCGTGCCGGCGAGGTCGGGCCGCAACGACAGCGCGGCGGGCTCGAGGTCGTTCTCGAGCGCCGCGCCGAGCCGGTCCGGAGCGCCGGCGGCCAGCTCGCGGAGGGGGCCGGGATCGAGGCGCTCGCGGCCGCCGCCCAGCCGGTCGAGCTCGGCGTAGACGTCGCCGCTGCGAAGGCCCTCCGCGCTGGGCACGAGCACGGCGACGAGCGGCGGCAGCGCGAGCGGCTCGACGAGCTCGCCAATTCCCTGGACGAGCGCATGGCCGGGCTCGACCTGGCTCGGCACGTCGGCGCCGACCTCGGCGGCCAGCTCTCGCAGGGCGGCGCCGTCGAGCGGCAGCCCGCTCATGCGGTTGGCGATCCGGAGCGCCGCGGCGGCATCGGCGCTGCCGCCGCCCAGGCCGGCGGCGACCGGTATGTGCTTCTCGATCCGCACGCGCACCGGTTGGTCGGGCAGCCCGGTGCGTTCGCGAAACGCCGCGATCGCGCGGAGCGCGAGGTTCTCGCCCTCGACGCCCGGGCACTCGACGCTGTCGTCGCCGCGCTCGCTCGGCCCGCCGTGGAGCTCGTCGGCCAGATCGATCGACGCGAACAGCGAGCAGAGCGGATGCAGCCCGTCCGAGCGCGGCCGGCCGACCTGAAGAACCAGGTTCAGCTTCGCGTAGGCGCGCTCGTCGACGACCACCGCGGGGAGGCTAGATGCGGCGCGGGCGCAGGGCGCCGACGCGCTCGCCCCCGAGCTCGCCGGCGAGCTCCGTCCAGTCCCGGGGCGTGAGCCGCTCGGCACGGGCGTCGGCGGGCTGGCCGATGCGCTCGAGGGCGGCACGCGTCGCGTCGCGGATGTCGCCGGGTGCGCCGGGTGCGAGCGCCAGTGAGCCGGCGAGCGCCTTGCGCCGGTGCGCGAAGCCGGCGTGCACGAGCGTCACGAGGCCGGGCGGCGGCGCCGGCGCGCTTCGGCGCAACACGAGCAGCGCCGAGTCGACGTTCGGCGCCGGGTGGAAGACCGTGCGCGGCACCTTGCGCAGGATGCGCACGTCGCAGGAGAGCTGGGCGAGCACCGAGGTCGCGCCGTAGCTCTTGCCGCCGGCGGGAGCGGCGAGCCGGTCGGCCACCTCGCGCTGGACCATCGCGACCCACAGCGACGCCCCGGGCAGCTCCGCGATCGACTTGAGCAGAACCGTGGCGGCCACCCCGTACGGCAGGTTCGCGACGACCTTCCCGGGCGCCGGATCGAGCGCGCCGAAGTCGAGGTCCAGAGCGTCTGCCAGGTGGAGATCGACGTTCGCGAACGGGTCGAGCGCGTCGCGCAGCGGCGCCTCGAGCCGCCGGTCGACCTCGACCACGTGCAGGTGCTGCCACCCGCGGCGCCAGGTACTCCGACAGGACCCCCAGGCCGCCACCCACCTCGAGCACGACGTCGCGGCGGGTGAGCTCGGCGGCGTCGCCGATCAGGCGCAGGATGTTGTCGTCGATCAGGAAGTTCTGGCCGAGCTCGCGGTTGGGCCGGACGTCGAACTCCCGCAGCCGCCGTAGGCTGGCCTGGCGCGGGGCCGCCGGCGGCTCGTTCACCCCGCGAGCGACCCGAACACGCGCGCCGCGTTGGCCTCGACCGTGCGCTCGAGCTCCTCGTAGGGGACGCCGCGAAGGCCCGCGACGTGCCGGGCGGTGTGCACGACGTTGGCCGGCTCGTTGCTCTTGCCACGGAGCGGCTGCGGCGACAGGTAGGGCGAATCGGTCTCCACCAGCAGAAGCTCCGCGGGCAGCTCGCGCGCAGCCTCCTGCAGCTCGGTGGCCTTGGGGTAGGTGACGTTGCCGGCGAACGAGCAGAGGTAGCCGCGCTCCACGCACTCGCCGAGCCGCTCCGGCGCGGAGAAGCAGTGCAGCACGACGGCCGGGAGCGAGGGCGCGTGCTCGCGCAGCACGGCGAAGGTGTCGTCCTCCGCAGCGCGGGTGTGGATGACCACGGGCAGCCCCGCCCGGGCGGCCAGCTCGAGCTGGGCCTCGAAGGCGCGCCGCTGATCGTCGCGCGGCGCATAGTCGCGGTAGTAGTCGAGCCCCGTCTCCCCGATCGCGCGCGCTCGCGGGTCGGCCGCAGCCCGCTCGATCGCCAGGAGGTCCGCCTCGCCGAAGCCGGCCGTCTCGTGGGGATGGCGCCCGACGATCGCGAACACCTCCTCGTGGCTACGCGCGGCCGCCAGCGCCCGCTCGATCGAGGCGTCGTCGGTACCCACGGTGGCGAGTCGCGTGACACCCGCCGCGCGCGCACGCTCGACTAGCTCCGCGTCCGGCGGCTCGCACGCATCGAGGTGACAGTGGGTGTCGATCAAGGCTCAGGCGGCCGGCGCCTCGGCCTCGACGCGCGGGAAGAGCTGACCGAGCTCGCCGAGCTCAGCGCCTCCCGCGACCGCGCCGAGCTGCGCGCGGTCCAGCGACAGGTCCTCGCGTCCGAGCGCCCCGAGCAGCCGCTCGGCGGTGCGCGGCATGAACGGATGCAGCAGCACCGACACCACGCGTAGCCCCTCCGCCAGCGTGTAGAGCACCTCGTCGAGCCGCTCGGCCTGCGACTCGTCCTTGGCGAGCTGCCAGGGCTCCTCCTCGGTGACGTAGCGGTTGAGCTGCTTGATGCGGCGCCAGATCTCGTCCAGCGCCGCCGTTATCTCGACGGCGTCGAGCCGCTCGCATACCGCCTCGCGGAGGCCCTCGAACTCCCCAACCACCTCGGCCCCGGGCCTGGCGTCCGGCACGACTCCGTCGCGGTAGCGCCCGATCATCGCGAGCGTCCGGCTCGCGAGGTTGCCGTACTCGTTGGCGAGCTCGGTGTTGTAACGCGTGTCGAAGCCCTCCGGCGAGACCTCGCCGTCGGAGCCGAAGCTCACCTCGCGCATCGCGTAGAAGCGCAGCGCGTCCTCGCCGTAGACCTCCACGACCCGGAACGGCTCGATCACGTTGCCGAGCGACTTCGACATCTTGTGCTCGCCGAGCAGCAGGTAGCCGTGGATTGCGACGCGCTCGGGTACCGGCAGGTCGGCTGCCATCAGCATCGCGGGCCAGATGACCGCGTGGAACTTGAGGATGTCCTTGCCGATCAGGTGGACCGTCGCGGGCCAGAAGCGGTCCGTCAGGTCCTCTCCGGGTCGTGCGTAGGAGAGCGCCGTGTAGTAGTTGAGCAGCGCGTCGATCCAGACGTAGATGACCTGGCTGTCGTCCCACGGCACCGGCACTCCCCACTTGAGCCGCTGGCGGCTGAGCGAGAGGTCGACAAGGCCGCTCTTGATCAACGAGAGGGCCTCGTTGTAGCGGTGCTGCGGCGTGACGAAGTCCGGCCGCTCGGCGTAGAGCTGTTCGAGCCGCTCCTGGAACGAGGACAGCCGGAAGAACCAGTTGTCCTCCGTCTCGATCTCGAGCACGATCTTGTGAATCGGGCAGCGGTTGCCGTCCTCGAGCTCCGACTCGGTCTTGAAGTCGGCGCAGCGCGGGCAGTACCAGCCCTCGTAGTGCCCGGCGTATACGTGCCCGTTGTCGTAGATGCGCTGCACGACCTCGGCGACCTTCGCCATGTGCTCCGGATCGGTTGTGCGGATGAAGAAGTCGTTGGTGGCGTTGAGCGCGGCTGCGAGCTCCTTGAAGCGAACGGCGTTCTTGTCGCCGAGCTCGCGTGGGGTGATGCCGAGCTTCTCCGCCGCCTGTGCCACCGGCTCGCCGTGCTCGTCCGTCCCGGTCAGGAAGAAGACGTCCTCGCCGCGCTGGCGCATATGGCGCGCGAGCACGTCGGCGGCGATCGTCGTGTAGGCGTGGCCCAGATGCGGCTCGCCGTTCACGTAGTAGATGGGCGTTGTGACGTAGTACGACATCCACAACCGATGCTACCCGGGCGCGGGCAACGGCCGGATGCTGTCCGGTGCCCGCGCTCATCGCCGCCCTAGAAGCGGGCGCAGCACGGCGGCGATCCGGCCCGCCGCGAGCCGTGCTCCGCCCCGACCCCGCGCGTGACGGCCATCCCCGCTGAACGCGAGGATCGCCGCGGCGAGGAGAACGCCGAGGCAGGCGAGCGCCCAGCCGAGGTCCGGTCCGCCGCCGGCCGCTGACGGCCCGGATGGCGCACCCGGGGAGGGCCTCAGATCGCGGGCCGGCGGCGCCTCCGGCGGAGCGGCCGGTGCCGGCCCCAAAGCGGGCCGCTCGAGCGCATCCTCCGTGCGAACGTCGTGGCCGAGCGCAGCAGGCGCCGGACGTCCGGCGGGTGCCTCCCGCGGTTGCCGCGCGTCCACGGGTCGCGCTGCGGGTTCCGGCGCCGTCAGCGGCGCCGGGCTCGGCTGCGGCGACCTCCGCCGCGCCGGCTCCCGGCGCGGCAGTGGAGCGCTGCGCGGGGCGGGCGCGGGTCGCCGCTGAGGAAGAGGACGTGCTCCCGGGACGCGGCGGCGAGCGGGGCTCGGCGCTCGCAGCGGCTCGGGAGACGTGACTGGCGCCGCGGGGACCGGCTCGGGCAGCGGCGCCGTGGCGGGCGCCTCGGGCGCCGGCGCGGACGGCGGCGGCAGAAAGGCGAGCGGGTCGCGGTAGGCGTGCCGGCTGCCGGCCTCACGCACGCCGAAGTGCAGGTGGGGCGCCTCGGCGGAGCGGACTCCCGACATGCCGACCACGCCCAGACGCTGACCCGCGAAGACGCGCTCGCCCGCGCGCACCTGAGCCGCCCCCAGGTGCAGGTAGGAGGTGTCGAAGCCGTCATCCGTGCGAACGCTCACAGTGAGGCCGCTCGAACCGGCGACCCCGGCGAAGCGGACCTCGCCGGCGACCGCGGCGAGCACGGGTGCGCCGACCGCCCCGGCGATGTCGATCCCTCGGTGTTGCCCCGCGGCGTACGGGTCGTCGCCGTTCCGGTAGCCGGTGATCACCTCGCCCCGCAGCGGCCACGTCCAGGCCGCCACGGCGGGCGAGACGGGCGCTAGAAGCGCGGTCAGAAGTGCGGTTGTGAGCGGAAGAAGGCGGCGCATGGCCGCACCGTAAGCGCACTCACGGGGGATCTCGCCCGGGCGGTCGGCGAGTTGTAACGGTCTGTAACGCCCGCGTTGCAAACGCCGCGCTGAAAGCGGTTGCAGCGCCCTGTTGCCGTGCTGTCACCGCCGCGCAACCACCCGCCTGCACCATCGCTTCACGACGTTCGACCGGCACCAAACAACAGGAGGAAGTCATGGGTAAGGCAGTTCCTGAGCAGCATCCGGCGGTGGTTCTCCGCTCTCACTACCAGCACCTGCGCGCGCTTCTCGTGGCCGCACTCATCGCAGTGCTCGGCCTGACCGCAACGGTTGTGATCGTGGCCAACGACGGCAACGAGGCCACGGTCAGCACGAACACACCCGCTCCGGCCATCGAGTACGGCGGCACCGGCGCCACCGGCGTCCCGCAGTCGGCTCCGCTCCCCCAGCGCAGGCTGGACGGCGCGGTCGACACCGCCCCGGCCCCGCGCTATGACGGCGGCCCGAACGAGGGCAGCGCCGACATCACCCCGGGCGTGAACCTGCCGGCGCGGCCGAACCAGTCGCAGGCGTTCCCGGGCGCGGCGGAGCAGGCCGGGCAGATCGGCCGGACCCAGCCGGGCGCGACCCGCTACGACGGCGGCCCGAACGAGGGCAGCGCCGACGTGACGATGTCGCCCCCGATCGGCGCCTCGTCGGTCCTGTCCCAGGCCGGGCCCCGCTATGACGGCGGCCCGAACGAGGGCAGCGCTGACACGCACTTCCGTGGCAGCAAGGCGTCCGCAACGCCGCACCCCGGCATCCGTTACGACGGCGGGCCGGAAGAGGGCAGCGCGGACACCACGGCGGACTCGGGCGGCAAGGCGTCAGTGATGCCCCAGACCGACGGATTCCGCTTCAGCGGCAACTAGTTCCCACACCCCCCGCGGACACAACGGGCCCTCCCACCGGAGGGCCCGTCCGCGTTCTCAGTCCCCTGACGTGAGCGCCCGGTACAGCGAGTTGGCGCTGGCACCGGTCAGCTCCGCGACCACCGCCGCCGCCCGGCGCGGGTGGGCGCCGGCGTCGACGAGGCGGCGCAGCGCATCGAGCGCGGCCGACTCGGCGGCATCCGCCTCGGGCGCGGCGCCGATCACGAGCACGATCTCGCCCTTCGGAGGTGCGTCGGCATAGCGCTCGGCGAGCTCGGCCGCGCTCCCGCGGACGATCTCCTCGTGCACCTTGGTCAGCTCGCGGCAGACCGCGACCTCGCGCTCGGGATCGAGCTCCGCCAGCAGCGCGAGCGTGCCGGGCACGCGCCGCGGGGACTCGAAGGCGACGAGCGTTCCGCCGGGCTCTGAGAGGACGCGCCGCAGCTCGCCCTTCTTGCGCGGCAGGAAGCCGTGGAAGTGCCACTCGTCCGCAGGCAGCCCCGAGGCGACGAGCGCGGTGATCGCGGCGCTGGGGCCGGGGAGCACCTCGACCGGCAGCCCGGCCGCGACGCACGCCTGCACGAGCACGTAGCCGGGGTCCGAGACGAGCGGCATCCCCGCGTCCGAGACGAGCGCCACCACGGCGCCGTCGCGCATGCGCCCGACGAGCTCGGACGCGCGTGCCCGCTCGTTGTGCTCGTGGTAGGACACGAGCTTCGCCCTGACCCCGTAGCGGTCGAGCAGGATGCGCGTGCGACGGGTGTCCTCGCAGGCGACGACGTCGGCCTCCCGGAGCGCCGACAGGACGCGCAGCGTCACGTCCTCGAGATTCCCGATCGGCGTCGGGCAGACGACGAGCCGCCCGCTCACGCAGCGGCCCCGACGAGGTGATCGAAGGCGAGCAGGGCGGCGCCCATCATGCCCGCCTCGTCGCCGAAGTGGGCGGCGCGGATCGCCACCCCGGCGCGCACGGGCGGCATCGCGCGCTCGGAGACGATCCGGCGGGCGGGCTCGAGCAGCAGCTCGCCGGCCCGGACGGCGCCGCCGCCGATCACGATCACCTCGGGGTTGAACACGTTGATGACGCCCACGAGCCCGTAACCGAGACGCATGCCGATCTCGGCGAGCACCTCGCGCGCCGCCGGGTCGCCGCTGTGGGCCAGCTCGGTGACGATCCCGCCGGTGATCTCACGGCCTGAGGCGAGCCGCTTGCCGAGCGCCGACTCGGGCCTTTCCTCCGCGACGCGCAGGCCCTCGCGGCCGATCGCGTTGCCGGAGACGAGCGTCTCGAAGCAGCCGCGGCCCGGGCAGGCGCTCGGGCATTCGCCGCCGTGTATGTCGAGCACCGAGTGACCGAGCTCGGCGCCGAGCCCCGCCGAGCCCCGGTAGACGCGCCCGTCGAGGTAGAGCCCCGTGCCGATTCCCGTCCCCAGCGAGACCATCACCACGTGACGCGCCCCCGCACCGGCTCCGGCGCGGCACTCGGCCAGCACCGACGCGTTGCCGTCGTTGTCGACGACCACCGGGAGGCCGAGCCGCTCGCTCATGAGGTCGCGGAAGCGCACGTCCTGCAGCGGAAGGTGATTCGACCAGCGCGCCACCCCCGTCTCCCATTCGACAAGCGCCGGGATCCCGAAGCCCACGGCTTCGACCTTGGGGGCCGCCGCGCGCACCTCTTCGACCGAGTCCAGGAAGATGTCGAGCGTCTCCTGCCGGTCGGCCCCACGCCACACCCGGTGGACGCGGTGATGGACGACCAGGTCCTCGTCGACGACGCCCCCAAGCAGCTTGGTCCCGCCCGCGTCGATCCCGATCACCCGCCTTGGTGGCATGCCGGGTAGATATACAGAGGGGGGTGAACCAAGGGACCCCCGGCCCTCCGGACCCCCCGAAGTACAACGTCTACCGCGCCCGCAAGCGGCCGCTTGCACGTGGTGGCGATCTCGACGCGCTCAAGCGGCGGCTGTCCCGCAGCCGGGGCGACGAGCCGCCTGCCGCGCCGCGCGACAAGCGGCCGATCACGGTCGGCCGGGTGGCCAAGTGGATCGCGCTCGCGATCGCCGGCTGGCTGCTGCTGTCGCTCGCGCTGTTCCTGATCAGCGCCACGACCGAGCCGGGCGTGTCCCCAGCCGCGGAGAAGGCTCTCTCCTCCGGGGGCAACCTGCTGACCGGCAGCACGATCCTGGTTCTGGGCTCGGATCAGCGCACGGGCGATTCGATCGACGAGAGCGACCAGGGACCGGGGCGCTCCGACACGATCATGCTCGTCCACGCCTCGCTCGGCAGCGTGCGCAAGCTCTCGATTCCGCGCGACGTCGAGGTCGACGTCCCCGGGCACGGCATCAACAAGATCAACGCGGCCTACGCGCTGGGTGGCCCGGCGCTGACGATCGAAACCGTCGAGTCCTTCCTCGGCAACGGGCTCGAGATCAACCACCTCGTCGAGGTCGACTTCAAGGATTTCCCGGAGTTCATCGACTCGCTCGGCGGCATCACGGTCGAGTCGAAGTCGCGGATCTGCTCGCCTCCGTTCGACAACTTCTGGAAGGGCCTCCACTTCAAGAAGGGTGAGAACGACCTGGACGGGCGGCGCGCGCTCGGCTTCGCGCGCGTACGCAAGAACTCGTGCGCGCCGGCCGAGGACGACCGCGACCGGGCCGCCCGCCAACAGGAGGTGCTGCGGGCGATCGGGGACGAGATCAAGTCGCCGAGCACCTTCTTCCGGCTGCCGTGGGTGAGCTGGTCCGCCCCCAAGACGCTCAAGACCGACATGGGCGGCCTGCAGCTGATGGCGCTGTTCGCGGACATGGCCACGGGCAACTCGAGCGACACCGAGGTGCTCGAGGCGACCTGCTGCAACAACGGCACCAACCTCTTCGTCAGCGAAGGGTCGAGGCAGGACGCCGTCCGCAAGCTGGTCGAGGGGAACTAGTCGGAGCTGGAGGAGGAGCCCGACGAGCTCGAGCTGGACTCCTTCTTGGAGGAGGAGTCGCTCTTCGATGAGGAGTCGGACGAGGAGTCGGACGAAGAGCCGCCCTCGGAGCTCGACGAGCTCGAGGCGCCGGACTTCTTCTTGCCGTAATCGGTGTTGTAGAAGCCCGAGCCCTTGAAGTGCACCGCCACGGGATGGAAGACGCGCTGCACGGGCGCCTCGCACGTGGAGCAGCTCGTGAGCGGGTCGTCCGTCATTCGCTGCATGACCTCGAACGTGTGGCCTCGCTCGCAGCGGTACTCGTAAATGGGCATGGCACTCTGAGTATAGGAGTGCCGATTTCGGCCCTGCTACTTTGGTTCTGCTCGCTCTGCGACCGGCCCCGCGGCGCGACGCACTCCCCCTCGCAGCCTTTCCGAGCCCCCGGCGGGCTCCTCCCAGGGCCCCCTGCCCAATCCCCCCAAGCCGGCTACGGCCGGCTGAAATCCAGAACGAGACAGAGAAACGGATGAACGAGAACAAGGCAACTCGGCTTCGCCTGGTCGCGATGTCACTGACACTGGAGGAAGCGGCGCTGATCGTCCAGTGGGGCAGCGCGATCAAGGAGCTGAGCAGTGAGAACTGGCGCGCCGAGGAACAGGCGCTGCTGAACAGACTGCGGAAGGCAAGCGCCGCCGCCTGAGGACGCGCTCAGTCTGCGGGCGGCTGCGGCCGCTCTAGATCACCCAAGAGCGACACACGCATGCTGTGCCACACGATCCAGGCGGCAATGTGACCGAGCGGGCGCAGGGCCGTCGTGACCATCGCGGCCACCGTACCCCAGGCCGGGGCGTTCGCAGCCCCGGCTTGCGGGGAAATGACGCAACTTCCGGCTAGGGTGGCGGCCGTGGTGACCATGGACAAGATCGTCGCGCTCTGCAAGCGGCGCGGCTTCGTCTTCCCTGCCTCCGAGATCTACGGCGGCATCGCCAACACGTACGACTATGGCCACTACGGCGTTCTGCTGAAGAACAACGTGACCGGCGAGTGGTGGAAGGCGATGATCCAAGAGCGCGATGACGTCGTTGCGCTCGACTCGGCGATCATCCAGCACCCCCGGGCCTGGGAGGCCTCCGGGCACCTGGCCGGCTTCACCGACCCGCTGATCGACTGCCGCACCTGCAAGCAGCGCTTCCGTGCCGATCACCTCGAGGAGGAGCGCGCGGGCACCGCGAGCCACCCCGAGGTCCGCTGCGGCAGGGCGCCGTCGAAGCTGCCCGGCGACCACCCGGACTGCGACCTGACCGAGGCGCGCGAGTTCAACCTGATGTTCGAGACCACGATCGGGCCGGTCAAGGACGCCGGCTCGACCGTCTACCTGCGCCCGGAGACGGCCCAGGGCATATTCCTCGCCTTCAAGACGACGCTGCAGTACGCGCGCCGCAAGCCGCCCTTCGGCATCGCCCAGATCGGCAAGTCGTTCCGCAACGAGATCACCCCGGGCAACTTCATCTTCCGCACGCTCGAGTTCGAGCAGATGGAGATGGAGTTCTTCGTGCCGCCCGCCGAGGCCGAGAGCTGGCATGAGTACTGGATGCAGGCGCGCATGGACTGGTACGCCGGCCTCGGGCTCGACCCCGAGCGCCTGCGCCTGCGCGCGCACGGCCCCGACGAGCTGTCGCACTACTCGTCGGCCACCAGCGACATCGAGTACGACTACCCGATCGGCTGGTCCGAGCTCGAGGGGATCGCCAACCGCGGCGACTTCGACCTCACGCAGCACGCCAAGTTCTCGGGCGACAAGCTCGAGTACGTCGACACCGCCACCCAGGAGCGCTACGTCCCGCACGTGATCGAGCCGGCGGGCGGCGTCGCGCGCACGATCCTGGCGCTGCTCTGCGACGCCTACGACGAGGAGGAGGTCGAGGGCAGGACACGCACGGTGCTGCGCCTGCACCCGAAGATCGCTCCCGTCAAGGTGGCCGTGCTGCCGCTCGTCAACCGCGACGGCATGCCGGAGCTCGCGCGTGAGCTCTACGAGGGGCTGCGCTCGCAGATCCCCACCGAGTACGACGCGGGCGGCTCGATCGGCCGGCGCTATCGCCGTCAGGACGAGATCGGGACGCCCTGGGGCATCACCGTCGACGGCCAGACGACCGAGGACCGCACCGTCACCCTGCGCGACCGCGACTCGCTCGAACAGGTGCGCGTGCCGATGGACGACGTGGCCGGCGAGCTCGCCGGGCGGCTCGCCGCGCCCTGGCGCTCGCCGAAGCTCGGCGCCTGACGCCTCGCCGGACTCCGGGAGGAGCGGCGGTCTAGGTCGCGCCGAGCAGCCGGCGAGCGCTCTCGACGCCCAGCTCGAAGGCAGCGTTCTGGTCCCAGTCCGAATCGCAGAGGACCTGGATGCCGAAGCCGTCGCCGAGCGCGAACAGGATCGAGGCGACCGCCTCGGGCTCGGCCTGCAGCCTGATCACGCCCTCGCGCTCCTTCACGCGCAGCCAGCCCGCGAGCCGCTCGCGCCACTGGCGGTAGAGCTCGGCGAGCTCGGCGCGGATCTCCTCGGAGTGGCGCGAGGCCGAGAGCATCTCGTAGATGACGGCCTGGCCGCCCGCGTCGTCCTCGATGAACTCGTTGAGGCCGACGACGAGCGCGTCGAGGATCTCGTCGATGCTGCCCGCGCGCTCGAGGCGCTCGTCCATGGCCTGGTTGCGGACGTCGCAGTCGTGCCTGACCACCTCGACGAGGAGGCGCTCCTTCGAGCCGAAGTAGTAGTGCAGCAGCCCGCGCGAGACGCCCGCCTCGCGCGCGACGTGGTCGAACGTCGAGCCGGCCGCACCGCGCTTGCCGACGCTGGTTCGCATGGCGGCGATGATGCGCTGGGCCTTCTCGCCCTCGAGCCGCCGCGGAACTTCGCTTGCCGCCTCCATCCCTCGCCCGCGATCCTATCTGGCCGGCCAGCCGACCGTGGTCCGGACGCGGCGGGCAAACGAAAAGGGCGCCCATCGGCGCCCTTGTCGAGTTAGGTGGAGGTGGATCCCACCGGTTCGCCTGTACTCGGTTCGGGAGTGGTGCTCGCCGTGTACTCGAACTCCTCCTCCTTGCCGAACAGAGCGTCGAGGACCTTCTTGCGCAGGCCCTCGCTCGCTACGAGTGCGACGCCGGCGCCCACGATGGCGAGCAGGAAGATGCGACCCTTGCGGCTCTTCTTCTTCTTGTTGCCGCGGAGCTGATCAGCGGCCTCCTTGAGGGAGTTCGCCGCCTCCTTCAGCTCCTTCTGGGTCTTCTTGTCCTCGGTCACGGCCTTGACGGGACCCTTGCCGTTCTGCATCCGGCCGTACGCCTTGCGGGCGGACTCGAACGCGTTGCGCAGGTTGTTGCGCAACTCCGGGTCGTCCATCACACGCTGGACGTACTGGTTGGAGCGGACCGCCTTGGCGGCAGCGGCCGCCCCGGCCCCGGCCTTTACGGCCTTCTTCTTTTGCGCCATTGCTCTCCTCGATCCGCTTGCGGCTGCGGACACTCTACCCAGATCTGGCCGGCGGACCCTAACGCCGCTTGGGGCGCTCGAGCGCGGCGTCGAGAACCTCGTCGGCGTTGTCGACGAGGATGAACTTCATCTTCCTGCGCAGGTGAGCGGGGATATCGTCGATGTCGGGCTCGTTCCTGCGCGGGATGATCAGCCTGTTGATGTCCGCGCGCTGTGCCGCGAGCGCCTTCTCCTTGAGGCCGCCGATCGGCAGCACCTGGCCGGTCAGCGTGATCTCGCCGGTCATCGCGGTGTCCGCCCGCGCGGGCCGGCCGCTGATCTGTGAGGCGAGCGCGGTCGCCATCGTGATGCCCGCGCTCGGGCCGTCCTTGGGGATGGCGCCCGCGGGCACGTGCACGTGGATGTCGTGCGTCCGGAACCAGTCGGTCGGCACGTCGCCGTTGGCCGACTCGGTGGTCTTGATGTAGGAGAGCGCCGCCGCGGCGGACTCCTTCATCACGTCGCCGAGCTGCCCGGTGATCTGGAGCTTGCCGTCACCCGGGAAGGCGGTGGCCTCGACGAACAGGACGTCCCCGCCCACGGGCGTCCAGGCCAGACCGGTGGCCACTCCCGCCACGCCGGTGCGGCGCTGCACGTCGGTCTGGACGCGCGGCTTGCCGAGCAGCTCTACGACGGTCTGGGCGCGCACGCGCCGCTTCGACTTGCGCTTGCCCTCCGCGAACTCGCGCGCGACCTTGCGGCAGACGGAGCCGATCTCGCGCTCGAGGTTGCGGACGCCCGCCTCGCGCGTGTAGCCGTCGATGATCAGGTCGAGCGCGTCCTCGGTGATCTCGATCTTCGAGCGCCCGACCCCGTTCTGCTCCATCTGGCGCGGCACGAGGTAGCGCTTCGCGATCTCGCGCTTTTCCTCGTGCGTGTAGCCGGAGAGCTCGATGAGCTCCATGCGGTCCCGCAGCGCGGGCGGCACGGGGTCGAGCAGGTTGGCGGTGCAGATGAAGAAGACCCGCGAGAGGTCGAAGGGCAGATCGAGGTAGTGGTCGCGGAAGCTCGAGTTCTGCTCGGGATCGAGCACCTCGAGCATCGCGCTCGCGGGGTCGCCGCGGAAGTCGGTGCCCATCTTGTCGATCTCGTCGATCATGAAGACGGGGTTGCTCGAACCCGCGTCGCGCAGCGCGCGGATGATGGTGCCCGGCAGCGCGCCGATGTAGGTGCGGCGGTGACCGCGGATCTCCGACTCGTCGCGCACGCCACCTACCGAGATGCGCTCGAACCTGCGCCCCATCGCGTCGGCGATCGAGCGGCCGAGCGACGTCTTGCCGACGCCCGGCGGGCCCACGAAGCAGAGGATCGAGGAGCGCGCATCGGGCTTGAGCCTGCGCACCGCGAGGAACTCGAGGATGCGGTCCTTCACGCGGTCGATGTCGTAGTGGTCGCGGTCGAGCACCTTGCGCGCGTGGCCGAGGTCGAGGTTGTCCTCGGTCGAGACCGACCACGGCAGCGACGCCAGCCACTCGAGGTAGGTCCGGATCACCCCGTGCTCGGCCGACTGCGGGGGCAGCCGCTCGAAGCGCCCGAGCTCGCGCTCGGCCTGCTTCAGCGCGTACTCGGGCAGGTTCGCCGCCTCGATCTGGGCCCGCAGCTCCTGCGCCTCGATCTCCTGCTCGTCCGACTCGCCGAGCTCCTCCTGGATCGCCTTCATCTGCTGGCGCAGGAACCACTCGCGCTGGCCCTTCTCCATCTCCGACTGGACCTGCGTCTGGATCCTCGAGCCGATCTCGACCAGCTCGAGCTCGCGGGCGAGCAGCTCCGAGAGTCTCCGCAGGCGCCTCGTCACGTTGCGCTCCTCGAGCAGCGCCTGCTTGTCTTCGGTCTTGATGCGCAGGGCCCCGGCGATCATGCTCGCGAGCTCGGCGGGATCGTCGAGGTTGGCGACCGCCACCTGGAGCTCCTCCGGCAGGTAGGGAACCTCCTCGATGATGCGCGAGAAGGTCGCCTGGACGTTGCGGTGCAGCGCCTCGAGCTCGGGCGAGGGCTCGATGATGTCGGGCGCCTCCTCGATGCGAGCCACGAGGTAGGGCTGCGTCGACCCGAAGTCCCCGAGCGTGACCCGCTGGGCGCCGTGGACGAGGATCCGGAGCGTTCCGTCGGGCACCTTCAGCATGCGCGCGACGACGCCCGCCACGCCGACGCTGTAGAGGTCATCCGGCCCGGGCTCCTCGACGTCCGGGTCGCGCGCGGCAACCATCACCAGCATGCGGTTGCCGGCGAGCACGTCGTTGATGAGCGTGATGGAGCGCTCCTGACCGATCGCGAGCGGGGTGAGCGTCTCGGGGAACGGCACGCTGTCGCGCATCGGCAGGACGGGGAGCGCCTGCGGCAGCGCCGACGTGACGGGCGCCTCGACACCCTCGCCGTTCGAAGAGGGGATGTGGATGCTCACTAGCCCTCCTCGATCGGGACTCGCCGCACGCTCTGCTCGGGCCGCGCGAGCGGGATCTCGACGGCCAGCATGCCGTCCTCATACGAGGCGCGCGCCTCGCCGGCCTCGACCTCGGCGCCCAGCTCGACGAGCCGGCGGAATGGCCCGTGCTCGATCTCGATCTGCTGGTAGAGGCGGCCGGTCGCGGCGGCGGGCCGGCGCTCGCCCGCGATCAGAAGCTGGCGACCGCGGATCTCGAGCGCGACGTCCTGGATGTCGATGCCGGCGAGGTCCGCCTTGACGACCGCGCGCGGCGGGTCGTCCGCGTAGTAGACGTCGACCGACGGCGAGAAGCCGCGCCCGCGCAGGCCGGTCTGGCGCTCGAACACGTCACCGAAGAGCTCGTCGATCTCGCGCCGCATGCGCTCGAAGTTGGCGAATAGGTCGTGCTGCGAAGTCACGGCGTCCGAGGATAACCCGGGACGGGCTCCGGCGAAGGACGCTCAGTGGCGGCGACGGCGCACGGCCGTGATCGTCCCGGCGCCGACGAGGGCGAGGCCCGCTGCGGGGATCCAAAGTGGCACGCCACCACCACCGGTTTCCCGGGCTGCCGGCGTGACAACCTCAGGCGGCAGCGAATCGCCGCCCTCGTCGGGTGAGGTGTCGCCGTAGATCGGACCGCCGGCGCCCTGCCGCGCTGCGGGGCTGCCCTTCGGGAACGCGACGAACGCCGTCGTATCGCGCTCGGCGCCTCGGCGGATGACGGCCGCGGGGAACTCGAAGCGGCGCCTGCCGGAGAGCACGGCGTAGGACCAGCGCCCGGCCCGCGGGAACACCACGGTCAGCCCGTATTGCTGCGCATCGACGCGGGCGGGCCTGACCACGAGGCGCTGAGAGCCGCTGCGCAGAACCAGGCGGGGATGCGCAGCCACCCGGCCGCCGAGCTCGCCCAGCGTCAGCGTCGCCACCCAGCGCTCGCCGGGCGCGATGCCACCCGGACCGGGCTCCACGATTGCGTGCGGGCCCTTGGCGGCGGCGCCGGGCGCCGCCGCCAGTACCGCGACCGCGACTGCTACGAGTATCGAGCGCCTCACACACCGGCTACACCCGCCGGCGTATCGAGGTTCCCTCCTAGGCGAGCCGCTCCGCGAGCCCGCGCGCGTTCATGTGCGCGAGCGCCTCGATCGTGACCATCGGGTTGACGCCGGTCGCCGTCGGGAAGGCGGAGCCGTCGCAGACGTAGAGGTCGCGCACGCTCCAGGTCTGGCCGCTCGGATCGCAGACCGAGTCGCGCTCCGAGCCGCCCATGCGCGCGCTCCCCATGATGTGAAACGAGACCGGCTGCGACTGGCCCGGGCCCCACCCGCAGGCGTCGGCGGCATCGATGAAGGCGGCCCGGTCGCCGCGCACGCCCGGCTGATAGGCCACCCACTTCGAGTGCGACGAGTAGATCACGCGCGCGCCCATCGCCTCGACGAGCTCGGCGGCGCCCCAGAGCCCGCGCCGCAGGTGATCGATGTCGGCGTCCGTGAAGGCGTAGCGCACGACGGGCTCGCCGTCACGCCCGACGCGCACCTCGCCGCGGCCGTGGTCGCGCAGGAGGATGCCGATGCCGGCCGTATTCGGCAGCGCCTGCATCAGCTCCTGGTGGGCGCGCCCGCCGCGCCAGGGCGAGAAGCTCAGCAGGATGCTCGGCGGGGTCGCGACGTGCTCGTACTTGATCCCGTAGCCGTTGCCGTCCATGTCGGCGTGCTGGTCCGAGAAGGTGGCGCTCAGCATGCCCTCCCAGGGCCGCACCTCCTCGTCCATCTGGCCCCAGACGACCATCACCGGATGGAGGCGCAAATGCTTGCCGAGCGCCTTCGAGCGGACCCCTGAGCGGGCGAGCAGCGCCGGTGTCTGCAGCGCGCCCGCCGCGCTCACGACCGCGCGAGCCCGGACGGTCACGCGGTGTCCCTCGCCGGTGCGCGCCTCGACACCGCGCGCGGCGCCGTTCTCGACCAGCACGCGGTCGGCGCGCGTGTTCACGAGGATGCGCGTGCCGCCGTCATAGGCGTCCTGCAGCCACGTCTTGAGGGTCGACTGCTTCGCGCCCAGCTGGCAGCCGTAGTGGCACAGCCGGCAGACCTCCGCCCGGCAGCCGCGCACGTTCCGCTTCATCACCTGCGAGTTCCAGCCGAGCCGGTCGAGACCGCGCCTGATCGACTCGTCGCGCGCGCTCGGCACGCTGTGCTCCTCGTTGACGGAGATGCGCTCCCAGACGGCGTCGAGGCTCTCGTCGAACGTCGGGCTGTCGACGCCCGGCACGCCCATCGAGGCCCACTCGCGCCGCACGTGCTCAGGGGTGCGGAACGAGAACGTGTAGTTGACGACCGTGCCACCGCCGAGGCAGGAGCCGGCGAGCAGGCCGATGCTCCCGTCGTGCGAGGCCATGCCGCCGGCGTTCATGTAGAGCCGTGAGAAGCCGGATAGCTCGTCGCCGTCGAAGTCCTTCTCGGAGTAGTAGCCGCCCGCCTCGATCACGATCACGTCGAGGCCCGCGCCGGCCAGCACCGCCGCGGCCGTGCCCCCGCCCGCTCCGGAGCCGACGACGACGACGTCGCAGTCGAGCTCGATGTCGGAGCTCACCTCGAGCGGCTCGATCCCCGGCGCCGGCGGATTCTCGGGCGGACCCAGCGCGCCCGGGTAGCCCATCGATTGGAGGACCGGGTTGTTGCCGCCGTCGCGGCCGTAGTAGGCGAGCAGCGTGCCCTTGCGGAGCGCCTGGAAGGCGGCGCGCCGCTGCGGCAGGCGGCTGTCCGCCCACGACAGCAGGACCTGCTCGCGCTCGGCCTGCGGGAGCGAGCTGAAGTTGCGCAGACCACCGCCGGCGACGGCGGCGAGCAGGCGCGTGTCCCAAAGCCCGAGCAGCTGGCCCACCTGCTTGCGCTCGGCCGCGCGCGGGTTGCGCCCCACCAGCTCGAGCAGTGCCTCGGGCACCCCGAGCTCGGTCGCGGCGGGCAGCCCCTCGCCTCCGGGGGCGAAGGTGTCGCAGATCGCATCGAGCGCGCGGCGGGCGCGCGCCCCCAGCTCGACGGTGCTCATGTGAAGACTCTCCCGGCTCGCGGCCGTGATGTCGAGTGGGTCTCGGGAATAGGACCGGGCCGCAGAGCATCGTTGAGTACATGGAGGGCAGACCGGACCTCGGCAAGGAGCGCTTCGCGGTGGCCGCGCTGCAGGGGGTGGAGCTGACGGCTCCGCTGCGGCTGCGGGAGCGCATCGAGGCCGAACGGGAGCGCGCCCGCGGCCCCGCCCGGCGGCGCCGGCTCACGCTGGGCGGTGCGCTCGCAGGCGCGACGGCGGCCGCCGCCCTGCTCGTGGTGCTGCTGCTGCCGGGCGGCGCCGGCGGGCCGAGCGTCGTCGAGGCTTCCGAGCTCGGCACCCGCCCGCCCACGCAGCCGGCCCCGGAGCCGGGTCGGCCGAAGCTGCTCGACGCGACGGCGTTCGGGCTGCCGTTCCCGGACTGGGCCGAGAAGTTCGGCTGGGAGCCGAGCGGCCGGCGGGTGGACGAGATCGACGGGCGCCGTGCCGTCACGGTCTTCTACGAGAAGGAGGGCCGCGAGATCGCCTACACGATCGTTTCCGGCGACGCGCTGTCCGTCCCGGAGCCGTCGGCCGCGGCGCGGCGCGAGGGCACGCCGCTGCGCTACGTGAAGCTCGACGGCCGGACGATCGTCACCTGGGAGCGCGGCGGGCGCACCTGCATCCTGAGCGGCAGCGACGTCCCCGCGACCACCCTCCTCAACCTGGCCGGCTGGAAGGGGCTCGGAGCCGTACCGTTCTGAGCGCCCGTGGACACCCTTCGTCCACTTGATCCTGCCCGCCTGGGTGATCACATCGACCGTCTGTATCGGGCGGCCGTGGGGTTGTGCGGCTCCCACGCGGACGCCGAGGACCTCGTTCAGGAGACCTACGTGCAGGTGCTGCGCAAGCCGCGACTGCTGCGCTCTGACGACGACATCGGCTACCTGATGCGCGTCCTCCGCAACACCTTCTACTCGCGCTATCGCAGCCAGGCGCGGCGTCCGCGCGACAGCCCGCTCGAGGAGCACGAAGACCTGGTCGAGGGACGCCCGCTCGCCCAGCCGGCCGCGGCAGCCGAGACCGCCGAGGTGATCGCGGCGGTCGCGGCGCTGCCGGAGCCGTACCGCGAGACCGTGGCGGCCGTCGACCTCGCCGGGCTCAGCTACAAGGAGGCCGCCAAGGCGCTGCGGACGCGCGAGGGCACGGTGATGAGCAGGCTGAGCCGCGGCCGCGAGCAGGTCGCGGACGCGCTCGGCTACACCTCGTAGACGTCGCCCGACTCGGCGACCTCGACCGGGCCGCCGAAGGTCTCCCGGGCCTCGCCGCGCGCCCACTCCCAGTCGAGCTCGTCCGAGATGTGGACGAGCACCAGCCGCTTTGCGCCCGCCTCGCGCGCCTGCACGCCCGCCTCGGCAGGTGTCAGGTGGCCGCGCATGCCGGTGCGCTCGGGACGCGGGAGCGTCGCCTCGACGAGCATCAGGTCCGCCTCGTGGGCGAACTCCTTGAGCGCGTCCGTCGGGCTGCTGTCGGCCCCGTAGACGATCCTGCCGCCGCTGCCATTGCTGGCGGCGATGCTCATCGCGAACGTCTCCGTGAAGTGCGGCACCTCCTGGAAGCGCACCGTGAGTGGCCCGAGCTCGATCTGGTTCGCCGGGTCGTACTCGCGCAGATCGAAGGCGTTCTCGATCAGATCCTCCGACCCCCACGTGCCGACCACGCGGCGGAAGGCGTCGCGCCCGCCGGGCGGCACGTGCAGCTCGGGCCGCGCGGGATTGTCGGTGCCGGGCCAGCGATCGACCGGCACCGGCTGCTGGCGCGGCGCGTAGGTGAGCGCGTACGAGTACGGCACCAGGTCGAGGAAGTGGTCGGCGTGCAGATGTGAGATGACGACGGCGTCGACATCGACGTAGTCGATCCGCTCGCGCAGCTTCCCGAAGACCCCGTTGCCGCAGTCGATGACGACCGCATAGCCGTCCGTCTCGACGAGGTAGCCCGAGCACGCGCCGCCGGCGTCCTGCCACGCGGGCGACTTGCCGAGCACGGTTAACCGCATCCGCGCAGCCTACCCCCAGTTGCAGGACGTTTACCCGTTTGGTTGGGGAAATGCGTAGGCCGCGGTGGTGCGTTCCGTGCGAAAGACGAACGCCAGCTGGCGTTCGGGGGCGAGGCCGCGCTCTGCGGGACGGAATGTTGTGCAGGGCTTCTCGAGGTTCAGCGCGCAGAGTTCGTTCTGGCGGAAGAAGCAGTCCTCGCAGCGGGCGGGCTTCGTCTTCGGCACGAGGGTCATGCAACACCAACCCCGGCCCGGATTCCAGTCGCGGTTTGCCGCAGTTTGCAGCCTCACTCACAAGGCCCCCCGCTCCGAGCGAGTTTTTCAGGGGGGCGAACTTCGGGCAGCATGGAGGACCGAACATGGAGCTGATCACCGGAGCCAGCGGATACGTCGGCGGGCGGCTGCTGCGCCGGCTGGCGGATGAGGGCCGCCCGCTGCGCGCGCTCGCGCGCCGGCCCGAGCGCGTCGAGCCCCTATCCGGCGTCGAGACCGTGCGCGCCGACCTGCTCAGCGGCGAGGGGCTCGAGGCCGCCCTCGATGGGGTCTCGACCGCCTACTACCTCGTCCACTCGATGGAGCCGGCGAGCGACGGCGGCTTCGCGGCCCGCGACCGCCGCGCGGCCGAGGCCTTCGGCGGCGCTGCGGCGACCGCCGGCGTCGAGCGGATCGTCTACCTCGGCGGCATCGCACCGGCGGGGCCGCACTCGACCCACCTCGACTCGCGGCTCGAGGTCGAGGAGATCCTGCTCGCCGCCGTTCCACGCTCGACGGCGCTGCGCGCCTCGATCGTGATCGGGGCCGGCTCGGCGTCGTTCCGCCTGCTGGTGCGGCTCGTCGAGCGGCTGCGGGTGCTGCCGCTGCCGGCCTGGCGAACGAACCGCACGCAGCCCATCGACGAGCGCGATGTGATCGAGTACCTGGCACGGACGCCCTCGGTGCCCACCGCCGAGGGCCGCTCCCTGGACGTGGCCGGTCCGGACGTGATGACCTATTCGGAGATGATCGAGCAGATCGCGGAGTCGATGGGCGTAGGCCGCATGCCGATCGGCATCGGCGCGTCGCTCACGCCGCCCGCGAGCGCCGTGGTCGCTGCCGTCACCGGCCAGCCGATCGAGCTCGTCCGCCCGCTCATGGAAAGCCTCGAATCGGACATCCTGGCGCACGACCCGCAGGAGGCCCCGCGCCTGTACGGGCTGCGACCCCGCCGCTTCGCGCGCGCCGTCGACCACGCGCTGGCCGAGTGGGAGGCCGCCGAGCGGCTGGGTGCGCGATGAAGGTCGAGCGCACCATCGAGATCGACGCACCCCCGAAGGAGGTCTACGACGTCGTCATGGACCCCTCGCGCCTCACCGACTGGGTCACGATCCACGATCACCTCGAGGACGCTCCGAACGGCCAGCTGAAGCGTGGCTCGAAGCTCACGCAGTCCCTGAAGCTCGCGGGGCGCCGCTTCAAGGTGAGATGGACGGTCGCCGAGAACGACCCGTGCCGGCGCGTCGTCTGGGAAGGCAGGGGCCCGGTCGGCTCACATGCCCAGGTGGTGTACACGTTCGACGAAAATGGGCAGGGCACCCGCTTCTCCTATATGAACAAGTACGACCTTCCGGGAGGAGTGGTCGGGCGGGTGGCGGGCCGCGCGGTGTCACGCGTTACCGAAAAGGAACTGGATGGTTCCTTGCGGCGGCTGAAGGCCCTGGTCGAATAACAGTTACTGTTCGACCCATGGCTGACTTCCTGGACGAGAAGCGCAAGGAGATCGACGCACGGCTGAAGGAACTACGCCCGCTCGTCGACGAGTACAACCGCCTGGAGAAGGCGGCGGCGGCGCTCGCCGGCGTGGGCGACACCCGCGCGCGGCCCGCGACGCGGCGCCGCAGCCGCGGCGGTGGCGGCGGCCGCCGGGGCCGCCCGCGCGGCAGCGGCACGCGCGCGAAGCAGGCGCTCGACCTCGTCCGGACCCGCCCCGGGATCACGATCGCGGAGCTCGCCGACGCGATGGGGATAAAGGCGAACTACCTGTACCGCGTGATGCCCACCCTGGAGTCGGAGGGGCAGGTGGTGAAGCGCAACGGGGGCTGGCACCCGGCTTAGGGCACCAGCCACCTGGGCCGGGTTACACCAACCCGAGCCCCTTCACCGCCTCCCGCTCTTCCTTTAGCTCGTTCACCGTCGCGTCGATCTTCGACTGGGCGAAGTCACCCACCTCGAGGCCCTGCTCGATCGCGTAGGTGCCGCCGCCGGTGACGCGCACCGGGAAGCTCGACACGAGTCCCTCGTCGACGCCGTAGGAGCCGTCGGACGGCACCGCCATCGAGCGCAGGCCGTCCGAGCCGAGGGTCCAGTCGCGCATGTGGTCGATCGCCGCGTTGGCGGCGCTCGCCGCGGATGAGGCGCCGCGGGCCTCGATGATCTCGGCGCCGCGCTTTCCGACACGCGGGATGTACTCGTTCTCGTACCAGTCCATGTCGACCTGGTCCGATGCGCGCTGGCCGTTCACCTTTGCGTTGAACAGGTCGGGGAACATCGTGGGTGAGTGGTTTCCCCACACGACGAGGTCCTGGACGTCCTCCACCCCCACCCCGACCTTGGCGGCGAGCTGCGCGACAGCGCGGTTCTCGTCAAGGCGTGTCATCGCGGTGAAGCGCTCGCGCGGGATGTCACCCGCGTGCGACATCGCAATGAGCGCGTTGGTGTTCGCCGGGTTGCCGACCACAAGCACGCGCACGTCGTCGGCCGCGCCTGCGTTCAGCGCCTCGCCCTGGGGCTTGAAGATCTGGCCGTTCGCCTCGAGCAGGTCGGCCCGCTCCATGCCCTTCGTGCGCGGCCGCGCGCCCACGAGCAGCGCCACGCCCGTGCCGTCGAACGCCTGGACCGGGTCGTCGAAGATCTCGGTCGAGGCGAGCAACGGGAAGGCACAGTCCTGCAGCTCGAGCGCTGTGCCCTCGGCCGCCTTCACTGCCTGTGGGATCTCGAGCAGGCGCAGATCGATCTTCTCGTCGGGGCCGAGCATCTGCCCCGAGGCGATCCGGAACAGCAGGGCATAGCCGATCTGGCCGGCTGCGCCGGTGACGGTGACGGTGGTTGCCATCAGGAATTCATCTCCTCGATAACGGCGTCGGCGAACTCGGTCGTACCCACCGCGGTGGGGTCGTCACGCGTCGGCTTGAGGTCGTAGGTGACCTTGTCGCCCTTGCGAATCACCTCGGAGATGCCGCGCTGCATGCGCTCGGCCGCCTCCGTCTCGTTCAGGTGCCGCAGCATCAGCACGCCCGAGAGCATCAGCGCGGTCGGGTTGACCTTGTTCTGACCCTTGTACTTGGGCGCCGAGCCGTGCGTCGCCTCGAAGATGGCGCCGGCTGTGCCGATGTTCGCGCCGGGCGCGAGGCCGAGCCCGCCGATCATGCCCGCGCCGAGGTCCGAGACGATGTCGCCGTAGAGGTTCGGCAGCACGATCACGTCGTACTCCTCCGGCCGCGAGACGAGCTGGTTGCAGAGGTTGTCGATGATGCGGTCCTCGAACTCGATGTCCGGATGCCGCTCGGCGACCTGGCGCGCAACCTCGAGGAAGAGGCCGTCGGAGAACTTCATGATGTTGGCCTTGTGCGCGGCCGTGACCTTCTTGCGGCCGTTCTCCTCCGCGTACCGGAAGGCCGCCTCGACGATGCGATCCGAGCCGAACACGGAGATCGGCTTGATCGAGATGCCGGACTCGTCGCGCGTGGGTGAGTCGAGCTCCTCGGCGAGGAAGCGGCGCAGCTTCTCGACCTCCTCCGAGCCCTTCTCGAACTCGATGCCCGCGTAGAGGTCCTCGGTGTTCTCGCGGACGATCACGATGTCGGTCTCGGGGTAGCGGGTGCGCACGCCCTCATAGGCCTTGCAGGGCCGAATGCAGGCGTACAGGTCGAATTCCTTGCGGAGCGCCACGTTGATCGAGCGGTGCCCTGACCCGACCGGCGTGGTCGTCGGGCCCTTGATGGCGATCCCGTGCTCGCGGATCGAGTCGAGCGTGCGGTCGGGCAGTGGATTGCCCTCCGACTCGTAGACGTCGATACCGGCGTCCTGGACGTCCCAGTCGAACTCGACGCCGGTGGCCTCGAGTACGCGCCGCGTCGCCTCGGCCAGCTCGGGTCCCGTGCCGTCGCCCGGGATCAGGGTGACAGAGTGAGTCAAAACGTTCCTTTCAACATCTGGATAGCGCCTGAAGGCGCACGATTATGTCGAGCGCGGCGTGAGGGTCGGTGCCTGCGAACATTCGAGGCATGTTCGGGGGAGGCTCAATCCAGCTGGGCCGGGTGTTCGGCATCCGTGTCGGAGTCGACATCAGCTGGTTCTTCGCGCTCTTCCTGATCATCTTCACGCTCGGCTCGTACTACGAGGACGTCGCGCCCGGAACGAGCCCGTTCGTGCTCGCCACGATCAGCGCACTTCTGTTCTTCCTGTCGATCCTGCTGCACGAGTTCGGGCACGCGACAGTCGCGATTCGCAACGGCATCCCGATCCAGGGCATCGACCTGTGGCTGTTCGGCGGCGTGGCAAAGCTCGGGCGCGACTCCGACTCCCCCGGAGTGGAGTTCCGGATCGCGGTCGCGGGGCCGGTGGTCACGCTTGTGATAGCCGCGATCTGCATAGGGCTGGGCGCCCTCATCTCCAGCCCCTCGGAGGTCATCGAGAGCTCGCAGTTCGAAGACACGACCTCCGGCGCGACGCTCGCGGTGCTCGGCTACCTCGCGTCTATCAACATCATCGTGCTGGTCTTCAACCTGATCCCCGGCTTCCCGCTCGACGGCGGCCGCATCGCGCGCGCGATCGTGTGGAAGATCACCGGCGACCGCAACCGGGCGACCCGCTTCGCCGGTCAGCTCGGCCGCTATGTGGGCTGGGCGCTGGTCGGCTTCGGCATCTTCATGGCAGTTGCCTGGAATGACGTGATCGGCGGCATCTGGTTCGCCTTCATCGGCTTCTTCCTCTCCCAGGCGGCCGGCTCGGCGGTCGCGCAGGCGGACTTCTCGGACCGGCTCGTCGGCATCAGCGTCGCGGACGTGATGGACGCGGAGCCGGTCGCGATCCCGGACGTGATGGCGATCGACCAGGCCTTGCAGGAGTTCTTCATGCGCTACGGCTGGCCCTGGTTCCCCGTCGTCGACGGGTTCGGCCGCCTCGTCGGCGTCGTGTCCCAGGAGGCGATCGCGAGCGTGCCGGAGCACGAACGCCACACACGCACGGTCGCGTCGGTGATGGCTCGCGACGACGGCGACACCGGCCTGCGCGCTCGGGTCGAGGACCCGCTCGAGGATCTTCTGAGCCGCGACGGGCTCTCCCGGCTCGGCGCCGTGATGGCCGTCGACGGCGAGGGCGTGCTGCGCGGAATCGTCACCGTCGAGGCGGTCCAGCGCGCGCTGCGCAGCGCGGCACCCGCCTAGCCCGGCGACAAGGCCGCCGGTCCCGTTCCATAGAATCGCGGACCCCGAACGAATGCCTCAGCACGACGTCCTCGTCATAGGGGCCGGCCTCGCCGGCCAGCGCGCTGCCCTCGCCGCCGCGGCAAAGGGCGCATCCGTGGGGATCATCTCCAAGGTCCACCCGGTGCGCTCGCACTCGAACGCCGCCCAGGGCGGCATCAACGCGGCGCTCGACCCGCAGGACTCGTGGGAGTCGCACGCCTTCGACACGGTCAAGGGCTCCGACTACCTGGGCGACCAGGACGCGATCGAGATCATGTGCCGCGAAGCACCCGAGGAGCTGCTCGACCTCGAGCACTGGGGCGTGACCTTCCACCGCAACGAGGAGGGCAGGCTCGGCAAGCGCGCCTTCGGCGGCGCCAGCGCGGCCCGCACCTACTACGTGGCCGACATCACCGGCCAGGCGATCCTGCACGTCCTCTACGAGCAGCTCATGAAGTACGAGGACGTCCATCGCTACGAGGAGTGGTTCACGACCGCGCTCGTGCAGGACGACGAGGGGCGCATCGCCGGCGCCATCACGCGCAACATCCGCGACGGCACGATGGAGCTGTTCGCCGCCAAGGCCGTGATCCTGGCGAGCGGCGGCAACGGCCAGATCTACGACCCCACGACGAATGCCCTGATCTGCACCGGGGACGGGATCGCCATGGCGTACCGGGTCGGCGCACCGCTGATGGACATGGAGATGATCCAGTACCACCCCACCACGCTGGCGGGGCTGGGCCTGCTCATCACCGAGGGCGCTCGCGGGGAGGGCGCCCACCTCTACAACGCCCAGGGCGAGCGCTTCATGGAGAAGTACGCGCCCAACAAGATGGAGCTCGCCTCGCGCGACGTCGTCTCTCGCGCCGAGCAGACCGAGATCAACGAGGGCCGCGGCTTCCCGGACGGAACCGTTGCCCTCGACATCACGGTCGTGCCGCGCAAGCGCATCCACGAGGCGCTGCGAGAGATCGTCAACGTCGGCCGCGACTTCGCCGGCGTCGACATCACTCGCGAGCCGATCCACATCAAGCCGGGCAACCACTACGTGATGGGCGGCGTCAAGACGGACATCAACGGCCAGACGCCGATCCCCGGCCTTTACGCCGCCGGCGAGGTGGCCTGCGTCTCCGTGCACGGCGGCAACCGGCTCGGCGCGAACTCGCTGCTCGACACGCTCGTCTTCGGCCGCCGCTCGGGCGCCCACGCCGCCGACGCGGTGCGCAGCATGCACATGCCAGAGCTCAGCCGGGCCAAGCTCGACGAGGAGGCGGACGCGATCGAGGCCATCGTCGCGCGCGAGGGAGGCGGCCGGCGCGTCTCGGAGATCAAGGCAGACCTGGGCCGGCTGATGGACAAGTACGTCGCCGTCTTCCGCGACGAGGCCGGCCTGCAGATCGCGCTCGACGGTGTGCGCAAGCTCCAGGAGGAGGCGCAGTCCGTCGCGATCGACGACAAGGGCACCGTCTTCAACCAGGACGTGCTCGGCGCGCTCGAGCTCGAGTTCATGCTCGACAACGCCGAGTGCATCGTGGTGTCCGCGATCGAGCGCAAGGAGAGCCGCGGCGCCCAGTTCCGCACCGACTACCCGTCGCGCAACGACGAGGAGTGGCTCAAGCACATCAACGTGTCCGCGAACGGCAGCGAACCGGAGATCTCCTACTCGGAGGTCACGATGACCCAGTGGGAGCCGCAGGAGAGGACGTACTGAGAAGAGTGGCCAGCTACACACTGAAGATCCGGCGTTTCGACCCCGAGTCCGGGGAGGCGGCGTACTGGAAGGACTACGAGGCCGAGCTGCCCCCCGAGCGGTCGGTGCTCGACGGCATCCTCCAGATCAAGGACCGCGAGGACGGCTCGATCGGGATCCGCTGCTCCTGCCGCGCAGCGATCTGCGGCTCCTGCGGGGTCAAGATCAACGGGCGCTCCGCGCTCGCCTGCAACACGCGCATCGGCGACGCCGCCGAGCGGGCCCGCGACGGCGCCATCACGGTCGAGCCGATGGGGAACATGCCGGTGATCAAGGACCTGATCACCGACATGGAGGCGGTCCACTGGAAGAAGGTCCGGCGGGTGACCCCCTGGCTGCTGCCTGCCGAGGAGCCGCCCGAGAACCAGGAGTACATCGTCCCGGCCGAGGCGATGCTCGACGTGACCCAGGCGATGGCCTGCATCCACTGCGGTGCCTGCGTCTCATCGTGCCTGTCGCTGGAGGTCGACCCCGAGTTCATCGGCCCCGCGGCCCTCGCAAAGGCCTACCGGTTCGTGGGCGACCCGCGCGATGGCGAGCACCAGGAGCGGCTCGAGGACCTCGCCGAGGACCCGCACGGGATGTACGACTGCACGCACTGCTTCGCCTGCGTCGAGGTCTGCCCCAAGGACGTCGCTCCGATGGACCAGATCATGCGGCTGCGACGGCGCGCGACGGCGGACTTCGGGATCAAGGACGAGAACAACGGCTACGGCCACGAGAAGGCGTTCGTCAACATCATCGAGAAGTGGGGCACCCTCCACGAGGCGCAGCTGCTGCCGCGCTCGTTCGGCGACGGATCGCTCGTGAAGGGCCAGCTGCGTCCCAGCGCAATCAAGCAGCTGACACAGAACCTGCCCACCGTGATCGACGGGCTCAAGTCGCGCAAGGTGACCACGAGGAAGGCGCTCATGCACCCGAAGCTGCCCGACCAGAAGCAGGTCCGCCGCATCATCACGGAGATCGAGTCGAAGGACGAGCGCCTCGAGCTCAACCTCTACATCATCGGCGAGGAGGCCGGCGAGCCTGGCGCCACACCGATCGAGGAGGAGCCCCTGACCTCCGAAGGGAGACCGTAGCTGTGAAGTTGGCCTACTGGCCCGGGTGCGTATCCCGGGGTTTCACCCCCGAGCTGCACGGCTCGGTCGCGAAGGTCGCGCCGCTGCTCGACCTCGAGCTGGTCGAGCTCGACCGCGCCAACTGCTGCGGCGCCGGCGTGATCGCCGAGCACAACCAGGAGCTCGTCGACGCGCTCAACGCGCGCACGTTCGCGATGGCGCAGAGCGTCCAGGACGCGGCCGGCATGATGAACATCTGCTCGACCTGCCAGGGCGCCCAGTCCGAGTGCCAGTCACGGCTCGACGCCGACACCGGCTACCGCGCCGAGGTCAACTCCCATCTCGAGCCCGAGGGGCTCTCCTACCAGACGGACGCCCGCTGGTGGAACAAGAACTTCCTATGGATCCTCGTCGAGGAGATCGGCCTGGACACCCTGCGCGCGAAGGTGCAGCGCCCGCTCGAGGGGCTGCGGCTCGCACCCTTCTACGGCTGCTACATCGTGCGTCCGTCGAAGCGGCTCGGCTTCTCGGATCATCCCGACCGCGACCGCTATCTCGACTGGGTGATCGAGGCGCTGGGCGGCGAGCCCGTCGACTACGCCGGGGCGCGCAAGTGCTGCGGCTTCCCCGTGATCACGATGAACCGCACGACGTCGCTGCGCCAGGCCGGGCGGCACCTCGCCGACGCGATCGACGCCGGCGCCGACGCCCTCGTCACACCGTGCCCGCTCTGCCACCTGAACCTCGACCTGCAACAGCCCGCCGCGACACAGTTCGTGGAGCGCGACCTCGGCATCCCGGTGCTGCACCTGCCCCAGGCGGTCGGCCTGGCGCTCGGCCTCGAGCCGAAGGAGCTGGGGATGGACAAGCATGTCGTCTCGACGAAGGACGTCGTGCGCAAGGTCGCCGAGCTGGCTGCGGCCTGACGGGATCAGTAGGCGCTGCTGCGCAGCTCGTCCGGCCCGAGCCCGAACAAGTCGCCCATCGCTTTCACATAGCGGGACGAGCTGTCGCCCCCGGCCGCCTCGAGGCGCTGTGACGGTTCGTGCAACAGCCGCGACGCCACCTCCTGCGTCATCACCTCGAGCCGCCGGCGATCGGCTTCCGAGAGTGACTCCCAGCGCGACTCGTTCTCTCGCAGCACGTGCTCGACCACCTGGTCGCTGCGCCGCCGCAGCGCTGAGAGCACGGGTGCGACGTCTCCCGTCACTTGTCGTCCTTCGCGAGCTCCGTCGCGAGCTCCGTCAGTACCCGGTCGATGCGGGCGATCTTCGCGCCGATGATCGCCACGTAGACCAGGATCAGGGCGACGAACACCACGTACGCCCCGGCCACGTACTTCCCTGCTTCGTCGAGCGGCAGCGCGGGCACGCTCGTGCCTCTCAGTCGAGCGACCTCAGGAACGCGACCACGCGGGCGCGGTCGGAGGCGCTGCTGAGCGCGTCGGGCTGCGAGTTCGGGGCCGCCGGCCCGGCGTGGACGTGCGGTGCTTGACGTTGCTGAGCACACACTCGAGCGTCTCGCACGCCCCGTTGTGGTAGTAGGGCGGCGCGGAGTCGATGCCGAGCATGGACGGAATCGTGAATCCGTTCCCCTTGCCGTCGCCGTTGTAGTCGCGCCCGAGTGCCTCGAATGGCGGCGTCGTCTGCTGGGTCACCGCGCTGAAGCCGGCGGTGGTCAGCTCCGTGGCGCCGATGTTGTTGCCCAGGTCGTTTCCCTGACCGGGTACGCCGAGATTGAAGGACCCGATGTTGGTGATGAACTTCGCCACGTACGGGGCGCCCACCGGGTTCGTGCCGGGCGCCAGCGGCATGCGCTCGTTGGCGATATCCGCGGCGACCGGCGGCGACACATAATCCTTGATGGAGTTGCTGAAGAGCGTGCCGCCATGGCAGTTCGCGCAACCTGCCTGGGCGAAGAGCGCACGGCCCGCCTGGACCTGGTTCGGGTTCAGGCGAGTCGCGCCGAGCGACTGGTTGGTGAAGGGACCGTCCGGCGTGCGGATGGCGTTGCGCACCCACTCCCGCATCGCCGTCTGCGCCGGAATTGCCCGGTTACTGCCGGGCAGCGTGACGGTAAGCTGCTGACGGTCCGCGTTCGCCTTCGCCGGAATAGCGTTGATCACGCACGGCGGCAGGTTGATGTCGCCGTTGTCGGCGATGATCAGGCCGTGGTTCGGGCTGAAGGTGCTGGTGGCCGGCTGACCGGCGGCCGGGGCGTCGCAAGGCACGGCCGCAGCCAGCGGGCCCGGCCCGGAGACGTTGCGGGTGTTGAGCGAGAAGTCCTCGATCTCGTCGTTGACGGCCGAGTAGTTGAGGATCTTCTGCTGGGTGCGGGCGGTCGGATTGAAGCTCGCGTTGAGCGGCAGCGACTTGCGTGGGCCGGTCCCGAAGGACCACACGACGCTGTCGGTCAAGCCCTTGAAGTGGCAGCTCGCGCACGACTGCCAGGCGTCGCTCGAGAGCCGCTCGCTGGTCGACACCGTGGTACCGGCGGGCCGGTCGAAGTTGCCCCGTGAGCTGAAGAACATCTCGGCGCCGACCGCGACAATCTCCTCCGCCGACCCGGGCGTCGGCAGCGCGGCGTAGCGGGTCGTTCCGATCACCTGGTCCGTCTGCAGGTTGACCCTGGTGATGTTGCGGGATACGAAGTTGTTGACCCAGGCCCGCGTTCCCTGCTTGTTGACAACGATGCCCTGGGGGTTCTTGCCCGCGTTGGCGCCGCTCGTGGCCGGGTTGGCCGGATCGTTTAGGTCGATGTAACGGGTGGTCTGCGGCCCGCCGGTGAAGCTGAGCGTGCCGTTGCCCGACACGTTTACCTTGACCAGCAGGTCCGATGCCGCGGACACTACGTAGGCCGACCCGGAACCGCTTTGGTTCGTGAACCCGATCGCCCAGGGGTTAGCGAAGAAGAGCTTCTTCTTGCCCTGTTCGGGCGTGCGCGCGCCCAGGTGGAGGTTCAGGAACTTGCCGTTGCTCCCGTCGCTCTGGCTACCGCTGTTGATCCCGTTGATGACGTTCACATAGGCCATCGTCGAGTTGTTGAAGCGCTGCGGGCCCTCGGGCGCCGCTGCGATGTTCGGCACGAACGCCTGGCCTCCACGGATGACGATGCTCTGCATCTGGTTCGGCCAGGCGAACACCGGGTCCGGCACGTTGTCGAGGTTCTTGTCGGCGGTGAATCCGGAGTCGCGCGGCTGGAGCGCGATGCGGGCCTTGGGTGAGGCCCCGAGCTTCCCCTTCTTCGGCTTCGTATTGATGTTGATGCGGCAGACGATGCCCTGCCGGCCCTGGTCGTTCACCTGCTGGAAGCCCGGGCGCTGGAACGCGAAGAAGCTCGTCACGAACAGCTTCTTGCTGTTCTTGTCACCGCCATGCCGCGAGGCTGGAAGTGGAAGTCCTCGTCCCGGCTGCAGGCGCTGTCGCGCAGCGCGACGTGGCCGAGCACCTTCGGGCTGGTCTTCTTCTTCTTGCCCTTCCCGGTCTGGCGAATGGCGTCGATGACCGTGATGCTGTCCTGGCTCGAGTTGGCGACGTAGATGCGCCTGCCATCCGGAGAGGAAACGATGTTCCATGGCTCGGCGCCGGTCAGGAACTTGCCCTTCTTGCCGAGGTCCTTGGCGACAGTGGCCTTGAAGTTGCCCGGCTTGGGGTTCTTGATGCGGACGACGGTTACGTTGCCGCTCGCCGCGTTGGCGACGTAGGCGTAGCGATTGTTCGGGTCGACCGCCACGCCCTGAGGCTCGTCGCCGACCTTGATCTTCTTCAGCACCTTGTTCGACTTGGCGCCGATCACGACCACCTGGTCGCCGCCGGGGTTCACCACCCAGATCAGCTTGCCGTCTGCCGACATCGTGATCGGGCTCGAATAGGTGGGCGCCGAGAACTTCGCAGCTTCGGCCGCAAGGGGGGCCGCCAGCGACGCGGCCAAGACCAGGCCACCAATGAGCATCCAGCGGGTGATGAGCCTCGAGGTCATCGGATGCATGGATCTGCACCGACGCGCTTCCGCACCGCAACCAAAGCATCATTGCGACGCAGTGTCAAACCCGGCGAGCTGCGGGTGTGCGTCAGGACCCAAGCGTGTCGAGACGCCGGAGCAGCTCGATCGCCTCGGCTCTCAGCTCGGCGTCGAGGGCCCGCCAGTCCTCCTGAGAGAGCTTGCCCGTGCGACGGTCGAGCTCGGCCTCGCGAATCTGCCGGTACTTCGCCTCCTTCGCCGCCTCGAGCTCGGCCCGCTCCGGCGAGCCGAGGACGTCCGGCTCGTCGCCGCGCTGCCGGCGCAGCGGGCCGCTGATCACCAGCACGACGACGGCGAGGACCGCGATCACGAGCAGGACCTCCATCCCGGTCGGGCCCTCAGGCGCGGCTGAGCTCCCGAGCGACACGCGCCGCGTAGGTCGCGGCGAGGCGGCGCGCGCCGGCCGGCGCCGGCCATAACGCGATCAACCCGCCAGCAAGGACGACCAGCGCGCCGAGCCAGATCCACGTGACCATCGGCGAGACCAGCACACGGAAGTGCACCTCGCCCTGCTCCGTCTCGTACAGAGCAACCATGCGCCGCAGCGCCTCGCCGAGAGCAGCCTGACGCTCGTCCACCGGTAAAGAGCGGGCCTGCTCGAAGACCTCGTCGCCCTCGCGAGCGATCCCGATCAGGTTCCGGACCTCGGGCGAGACCACGGTCCAGAGATCACGTTGGAGCCCCGTGTCCAGCCCGACCTCGCTCGTTGCCTCGCCCTCGAAGTAGCGGGACACCGCCCCGAGGCTCGGATCGTTCGCGGGGAAGTAGCTGCGCTCAGGACGGAGCGTGACCGGCTCGGCGTTGCCGCGCCGCGCCCGCAGCACGGCGCCCAGGTCGATCTTCTCGAGGGAGCCATTCGAGGCCACGACGATCTCGCTCGTCGGCCGGACATAGGCGAGCTCGTAGTCCTCCACCCGGGTGCGTTCGCCGATCCCCAGGCGCACGTCACGGACGTCCTGGAAGGCGGTCGAAGCGGCGATCCCGACGAACAGGAGAGCGATCCCGGCATGGACCGTGTAGCCGCCGTAGCGACGCCGATTGCGGCCCACCAGCGCAAACAGCGCCCGCGGTACGGAGTCGTCGGACATCGCACGGCGCGCGCGCACGCCGCGCCAAAATTCCTGGCCCACGACCGCCAAGACGAACGCTGCCAGGCAGAACATGACGAGCGCCGCGGGTCGCTCCGCTACGCCGCCGGCCACGAGCAGCGCGATCAGGACGGCACCCGCCGCCGCGAGCGGCACAGTCAGGCCCCGCCTCAGGTTCGACCACGTCGCCCGGCGCCAGGCGAACACCGGGCCGAGCCCTGACAGCAGTGTCAGCACGAGTGCAAGCGGCACCACGAAGCGGGTGAACCAGGGCGGTCCGACTGACGCCTTGGTGCCGGTGATCGCCTCGGAGATAAGCGGGAAGAAGGTTCCCCAGAAGATGACGAAGCACAGCCCCACGAGGACGAGGTTGTTGAGCAGGAACATCGCCTCGCGCGAGAGCAGTGAATCGAGCCGGTGCTCTGACCGCAGTGTCGGCAGGCGGATCACCACGAGCGCTATCGAGCCGGTGATCATCACGGCGATCAGCACGAGGAAGGGCACGCCGAGCGTTGAGGCCCCGAAGGCGTGAATCGACTCGAGGATCCCCGAGCGCACCACGAACGTGCCGAGGATCGCCAGGATGCCGGTGGCGAGTACGAGCGAGACGTTCCACACCTTCAGCATCCCGCGCCGCTCCTGGATCATCGCCGAGTGCAGGAAGGCGGTTCCCGTCAGCCACGGCATCAACGCCGCGTTCTCGACGCCATCCCAGGCCCAGTAGCCGCCCCAGCCGAGCTCGGCGTAGGACCAGCGTGCCCCCAGCACCACACCGATGCCGAGGCAAAGCCAGGCCGCAAGGGCGAATGGGCGGGTGGTGCGGATCCACTCGATCCCGAGCCGGCCCGCCACGAGCGCCCCGACCGCGAACGCGAACGGCACTGCGAACAGCGTGTAGCCCGAGTACAGCATCGGGGGGTGGATCATCATGCTGGGGTGGCGGAGCAGCGGGTTGAGCCCCGTGCCCTCGGCGGGGACCGGGCTCAGCTGAGCGAACGGGCTCTCCAGAAAGATGAGCAGCCCGCAGAAGAAGGCGGCCAGTGCGAGCAGCACAGCCGTGGCGTAGGGGGCGATCTCCCGCGCGCGGTTGCGCGTGACGAACAGCACCGCGCTGGACCAGGCGCTCAACAGGACCACCCAGAGGAGCAGCGACCCCTCTTGAGACGACCACACGGCGGTCGCCCGGTAGAACGCCGGCGTCGTGGTCGACGAGTGCGTTGCGACGAGCTCGGACGAGAAGTCCGAGCGCACGAACGCCAGCTCGAGCACCGCGAAGCAAACGAACAGCGTTCCTGACAGGGCGTAGACCGCCCGCCGGCCCGAGGCGATCCAGGCGCGCCCGTCGGGGCCGCGCCGAACCGCGACGTTGCGCGAACGAGCACCGTGGAGCGAGGCCGCGATTCCGTAGAGCGCTATCGCGAGAGCAAGGACAAGCAGCGCGCGCCCGGCGAGCAGCACCGGCCCAGTATCCCGCAGCGCGTACCGCACGCGCAACCAGGGGAATTACCATCAGGGAGTGGGTCGCGGCTTTCTCCTGGCCGTCATCGTCGCCGCTGCGGCGCTCGTGGGCCTTCTCGCCTACGGGGTCGCCTCGCAGGGAACGGACAGCTCAATCGACGACGCCGTATCCCGGGGCGAGCGGATCGAGGCGCCCGACGCCTCTCTCCCGGTCCTCGGAGATGCGGTCGAACGCTCACTCGCCGACTTCAAGGGCAACGTCGTGGTCTTGAACTTCTGGGCCTCTTGGTGCCCGCCCTGCATCGACGAAATGCCACTGCTCGAGCAGACCCAGCGCCGCATCGAGCGTCGCGGCGGAACAGTGCTGGGCGTCAACTACAAGGACCTTCCGGAGGATGCGCTCGACCTCGCCCGCCGCTTCCGGCTGACATATCCGAACGTCAGGGACCGCGATGGTGAGTACGCCGAGGAGTACGCCACCGTGGGCATCCCGGAGACCTTCGTGGTCGACCGCCAGGGCAGGATCGCCGCGACCAGGCGCGGCCCCGTCGACCAGCAGTGGCTGAGGAGCACGCTGCGCCCGCTCCTCGAGGAGGGCGCGTGAGAGCCTGGCTCGCGCTGTCGGCAATGTTGCTGGCACTCTCGGCCCCCGGCGGCGCCGAGGCGGCCGAGCCCCGGGCCTCGCTGCCGGACATCGAGGACGAGGTCATGTGCCTCGAGTGCGGAACCGCGCTCAACCTGTCGAACGCCCCGGTGGCCGAGCGCGAGCGCGCGTTCATCAGGCGCGAGATCAGGCGAGGCCGGACGAAGGAGCAGATAAAGGACGGGCTCGTGGAGCGGTTCGGCCCGGCAGTGCTGGCCCTACCCGACAACGAGGGCTTCAGCCTGGCCGCCTATCTGGTGCCATTGATGGGCGCCGTGTTCGGGGCAGCCGCCGTGCTCTTCGCAGCTCGCCGCTGGCGTCGCCCAACCGGGGTCCCGCCCACGCCGACTGCGCTCGATGAGGCCGACGAGCGCCGGCTCGAGCGCGAGCTCAGCGCCTACGACCGCGGGCCGTCGCCACGCCGGCCATGGCGGTAGAAGAAGCTTGAGACGCGAAAAGCCGGCCTCCCGCGGCCGGCTTCTCGCTTGGCGTCGTACCCCTTGCGTCGCGCCCTGGTCAAGTCTGTGACCAGAGGGTGCCCAGCCGCCGGCCCAGCGACGCCACCCTTCCGGTGTGATCTTGGGGGGATGAGAGGGGTGAGAAGCGGGTAACCCGCGGTTATGCCGACCGTCGTCTCAGCGAAGTTCGAGGATCTGGTGGCGATCGGCCTGGGCGTCCTGATCCGAGACGACCCGAACCTCGAGCTGGTCGCCGAGGGGGTGCCGCATGACGAGATAGAGGCGGCGATCGAGAGCCACTCGCCCAGCGTGGTGCTGCTCAACTTCGGGACGCTGCGGGCGCCCGCTCAGGTCTACCAGCTTCATCAGGCGCATCCCGACACACGCATCGTCGTGCTCGCCAACCGGCCCACCGCCGCGGAGTGCAACCAGATGCTGTCGTTCGGCGCCACCGCCTGCCTGTCGAAGGAGACGGAGGCGCGCGACATCGTCAACGCGATCCATCTGGCCTCCCGCGGCATGCACGTGCTGCCGCGCTCAGCCGCCTCCGCGGGCGCACGAACCACGGCGGTCGAGGGCGCGGAGCTGCTCACACCGCGCGAGGCCGAGGTGCTCGAGCTGCTCAGCGACGGGAGGACGAACGCGCAGATCGCGCAGCAGCTCACGATCGGCATCGAGACCGTGCGCACGCACGCGCGCAACATCTACCGGAAGCTCGGAATCAGCTCGCGCCGCGAGCTCGGAAGCCTGCCCCGACACGTGTCTATCATCGATGGAGAACATGGGAAAGACGTGGGTACTGGACACCGAGACGAAGGGCACCGGGGCGAACATGGTTCCGCTCGAGAAGGTGCTCAAGAAGCCGGGCTCCGAGGAGGAGCCGGCCCGCGCGCCCCGTCCACGCCCCGCTCGCAAGACTGAGAAGTCGGCCTCCCCTCCCCGCCGCCCGCAGCGGCCCGTCTCGAAGACGAGCACCGATTTGCCGCCCGGTCACGTCCGCAAGCGCACGACCGGCGAGATCGGAAAGGTCGAGGCGGTCGACTCGCGCGCCGGGACGGCTCGCGTGCGCTGGCTCAAGCGCGGCGCGTCGTCGACGGTGCGGCTGAGCGAGATCTCTCGGCGATAACCGGTAGAAAGGCAGCCGATGCTCGGACTGCCCGACGCCATCACGGCCTGCCTCTTCGACCTCGACGGCGTGCTGACCAAGACGGCCACGGTCCACGCCCGTGCCTGGAAGCAGATGTTCGACCGCTACCTGCGCGACCAGGGTGACGAGCGACCCTTCGACGAGCACGACGACTACGACACCTATGTCGACGGCAAGCCCCGCTCCGCCGGCATCCGGGACTTTCTCGCGTCGCGCGACCTGCATCCGTCCGATGAGGAGATCGCGCGGCTCGGAGACATCAAGAACGACCTCGTCCTCGAGCTGATCAGGACCCAGGGAGTCGAGGCCTACCCCGGCTCGGTCCGCTACCTCGAGGCGGCGCGGGACGCGGGACTGCGCCGCGCCGTTGTGTCGTCGAGCCATAACTGCAAGGACGTGCTCGAGGCGGCGGGGATCGCCCACCTCCTCGAGGAGCGAGTCGACGGCATCGTCGCCGACGAGCTGCACCTCAAGGGCAAGCCGCACCCCGACACGTTCCTGGAGGGCGCGCGCCGGCTCGGCGTCGCTCCCACCAAGGCGGTCGTCTACGAGGACGCGCTCGCCGGCGTTGAGGCCGGCCGCGCGGGCGGCTTCGGCCGGGTGATCGGCGTCGACCGCGTCGGGCAGAGGGACGAACTGCTCGAGCACGGCGCGGACATCGTCGTCAAGGACCTCGAGGAGCTCCTGTGATCACCCAGCGCGCATTCACGGTCGAGCCCTGGTCGGTCACGGAGCGCGACCTCCGCCTCGACATGCTCGCGCAGGCGGAGTCTGTGTTCGCGCTGTCGAACGGCCACATCGGACTGCGCGGCAATCTCGACGAAGGTGATCCGAGCGAGCTTCCCGGCACCTACCTGAACGGCTTCTACGAGACACGCCCGCTGCCCTACGCGGAGGCCGGCTACGGCTATCCGGAGGACGGCCAGACCGTCGTCAACGTCACCACCGGGAAGCTGATCCGGCTGCTCGTCGACGACGAGCCGTTCGACATCCGCTACGGCGACCTGCTGTCACACACCCGCACGCTGGACCTCCGCGCTGGGCTGTTGACGCGCGAGCTCAGCTGGCGCTCCCCATCCGGGCGTGAGGTCGAGGTCCGCTCGATCCGGCTTGTCTCGTTCGCCCAGCGCTCGATCGCGGCGATCCGATACGAGGTGCGGGTAGGTGACGACTCGCCGCTGCGGGTCGTGGCGCAGTCGACGCTCACAGCGAACGAGCCGGGGCCGCCGAGGAGCGCCGACCCACGCGCGGCCGAGGTACTCGCGGCGCCGCTGGTCCCGGAGGAGCAGGAGCTGCACGGCCTGCGCGCCGTGCTCGTCCACTGCACGCGAGCGAGCGGCCTGCGCATGGCGGCCGGCATGGATCACCTGGTCGACGGCCCCGACGGCACCGTGACGGACTCCGACATCGCGCCCGATCTCGCGCGCATGATCGCCAGCTGCGAGCTGCCGGCCGGCGGCTCCCTGACCGTCACCAAGTACCTCGCCTACGGCTGGTCGAGCACCCGCTCGCTGCCGTCCGTACGGGACCAGGTCGACGCAGCGATGGCGTCGGCGAAGCGCGCGGGCTGGGACCAGCTCGTGACAGACCAGCGCGAGTATCTGGACGCCTTCTGGGACTGCGCGGACGTCGAGATCGAGGGCGACGCGGAGCTTCAGCAGGCGGTTCGGTTCGGGCTCTTCCATGCTCTCCAGGCCGGTGCGCGTGCCGAGCGCCGGGCGATCCCGGCCAAGGGACTGACCGGCCCGGGCTACGACGGCCATACGTTCTGGGACACCGAATCCTTCGTCCTGCCGCTGCTCACCTACACGGCGCCGCACGCCGCAGCCGACGCGCTGCTGTGGCGCCACTCGACGCTCGACCTCGCAAGGGAGCGCGCCAAGCAGCTCAGGCTGGAGGGTGCGGCCTTCCCGTGGCGGACGATCCGCGGGCAGGAATGCTCCGCGTACTGGCCTGCGGGGAGCGCCGCTTTCCACATCAACGCCGACATTGCCGATGCGGTGCTGCGCTACCTGCGCGTCACGGCTGACCAGGAGTTCGCCCGCGGCGCGGGCCTCGAGCTGCTCGTCGAGACCGCCCGGCTGTGGCGCTCGCTCGGCCACCACGACTCCGACGGCGTCTTCCACATCGATGGAGTGACCGGGCCCGACGAGTACTCGGCGATCGTCGACGACAACGTCTACACGAACCTGATGGCCGAGCGGAACCTCCGCAACGCCGCCAACCTCGCCGCGCAGCATCAGCGGGAAGCCGCGGCGCTGGGCGTCGACGACGAGGAGATCGCGGCATGGCGCGACGCCGCCGACGCGATGAACGTGCCCTACGACGAGCGAGTGAAGGTCCACCCGCAGGACGCCGACTTCTTGGGCCACGCGATGCCCGACTTCAGCGCCTTCGAGTACCCCCTGCTGCTCCACGTGCCCTACTCCCAGCTCTACCGGCAGCAGGTGGTGAAGCAGCCGGACCTCGTGATGGCGCTGATGACGCGCGGCGACCGCTTCACTGACGAGGAGAAGGCGCGCAACTTCGCCTACTACGAGGCGATCACGGTGCGTGACTCGTCGCTGGCGGCAAGCGTGCAGGCGGTCGTGGCCGCGGAGCTCGGCCACCTGGAGCTCGCCTACGACTACTTCGGAGAAGCGGCGCTGATGGACCTCGCCGATCTCGAGCACAACACGCGCGACGGGCTGCACATCGCCTCGCTGGCGGGCTCATGGCTCGCGGCGGTGTCGGGCTTCGGAGGCGCGCGCCTGTCGCACCGCGGCCTGATGTTCCGCCCCCGGCTTCCGGCCGCCATCGCGCGGCTGCGCTTCCGGCTCCTCTGGCGAGGCCAGCACCTGCGCGTCGACATCCGCCACTCCGAGGTGACCTACGAGCTGCTCGACGGCGAGCCACTCGAGCTCTTCCACGACGACGAGCGCGTGCGTGTGGAGGCCGGCGAGCCGCAGACCCGCCCGTGGACCGCGCCCGACGCCGGGCCGGCGCCCGAGCAACCGCCGGGCCGCGCACCGGCGCGGCGGCGGGAGCGGTAGGGGCGGCGCGGGCCAGCGGGGCGCTGGTGGCGCTCGAACTACAGCAATGAGGGGTAGGCCAGCCGGGGCAACAATGCCGGATTGATAGTGGCTACGACTACTAATCCGGCATCGTGCGCGGCGCTTTGACGCACCGTGGACGCCGCGCGGCCGGGGCCGCACCCTTTATCGCTGCCGTTCGCCCCGCTCCCGCCGAGCGGATGAGGCGCCGGGCGCAGTTGGCGCTCGAACTACAGCAATGAGGGGTGGGCCAGCCGGGGCAACAATGCCGGATTGATAGTGGCTACGACTACCGATCCGGCATCGTGCGCCGCACTTTGGCCGCACCGTGGCGACTTGCTGTCGTCTGACGACACCAAGTCGACACGGTGAACGCCGCGCGGCCGGGACCGCACCCTTTATCGCTGCCGTTCGCCCCGCTCCCGCTGAGCGCCTGAGGCTAAGCCGCCGGCGCCGCCCGCAGCAGCCCGCGCACGTGCAGCAGCTCCGCCACCTGGACGGCGTTCGTGGCCGCTCCCTTGCGCAGGTTGTCGCCGACGATCCAGAGGTTGAGGCAGCGCTCGTGCGAGGGGTCGCGGCGGATGCGGCCCACCAGCACGTCGTCGCGTCCGGCCGCGTCGAGCGCGGTCGGGTAGAGGGCGTTGGCGGGGTCGTCGATCACGGTCAGGCCCGGCGCGGCGGCGAGCAGCTCGCGGCACTCCTCGGGTGAGAGCGGCTCGCGCGTCTGCACGTTGGCGGAGACCGAGTGGCCCGTGTAGACGGGAACGCGCACGCAGGTGGCGGACACGCCGACGTCTTCGCGGCCGAGGATCTTGCGTGTCTCGCGCATGCACTTGCGCTCCTCGGTCGTGTAGTCGTCGCCGTCCTTGAAGGTCTCGACCTGCGGCAGCACGTTGAAGGCGATCTGGTGCGGGTAGACCGACGGCTGCGGCAGCGCGCTTCCGGCGACCACGGCCTGCGCCTGCTCGGCCAGCTCGTTCACGGCCTTCTGGCCTGTGCCGGACACCGCCTGATAGCTCGACATCACGATGCGCTCGATGCCGGCGTGGCCCAGGATTGGGCCGAGTGCCACGACCGTCTGCATGGTCGTGCAGTTCGGGTTGGCGACGATGCCCTTGTGGTCGTTCAGCGCATCAGGGTTGACCTCGGAGACGACGAGCGGCACGTCCTCTTCCATGCGCCACTGCGACGAGTTGTCGACCACGACGGCGCCCGCCTCCGCGAAGCGCGGCGCCCATTCGGCGCTCACAGCCGAGCCCGCCGAGAAGAGCGCGATATCGAAGCCCTGAATTGCCTCGTCGGACAGCGCCACGCAGGTGAGGTCGGAGCCGCCCCATGGGAGCGTGCGCCCCGCCGAGCGCTCGGACGCGAACGGCACGACCTCGTCGGCCGGGAAGCTGCGCTTGGCGAGCACCTCCAGCATCGTCGAGCCGACGGCGCCGGTGGCGCCCACAACGGCGACGCGCATCGCTAGGCCACCTTCGGCCGGTGGACGCCGGTCACGTCCTCGGGAAGAACGTCGTCCGCGCCCAGCCCGAAGGCGGTGTGGAGCCGCTTGACGGCCATCTCGACGTGCTCCTCGCGCACGACGCAGGAGATCTTGATCGGTGAGGTCGAGATCATCTCGATGTTCACGTCCGCCTCGCCGAGCACGGTGAAGGTCTTGGCCGCGACGCCGGGATGGCTCTTCATTCCCGCCCCGACCACGGACACCTTCCCCATGTGCTCGTCGGTCGCGACGGCGCCGAAGCCGAGCTCGACCTTGAGCGCCTCGAGCGAGCTGCGCGCGATCTCGACGTCCTCGCGCGGCACGGTGAACGACATGTCCGCACCGTGCCCCTCCGTCTCGGCCTCGTTCTGGATGATCATGTCGACGTTGATGTTCGCGTCGGCAAGCGCCGTCAGCACGCGGCCCGCCACCCCGGGCACGTCGGGGAGGCCGGTGAGCGTCACGCGCGCCTCGGCGGTCGAGTGGGTTATGGCTGTGACAAGCGGTCGTTCCATCGTCAGTTCCTCGTCCTGGACGACGGTACCCGGTCCGTCGTCGAAGCTTGATCGGCAGTGGATCGTGACGCCGTGGTTACGCGCGTACTCGACCGAGCGCAGCTGCAGCACCCCCGCGCCGCTGGCCGACATCTCGAGCATCTCCTCGAACGTCAGCACCGGCAGCTTGCGCGCCTCCGGCACGATCCGGGGATCGGCGCTGAAGACGCCCGCGACGTCGGTGTAGATCTCGCAGACGTGGGCGCCCAGCGCCGCGGCCAGTGCGACGGCCGTGGTGTCGGAGCCGCCGCGACCGAGCGTGGTGACGTCGAGCGACTCCTGCGACACGCCCTGGAAGCCCGCCACCAGCACGATCTTGCCGTCGTCGAGCGCGGCCCGGATGCGATGCGCCTTGACCTCGAGGATGCGCGCCTTCGTGTGGCCGCTGTCGGTGACGATGCCCGCCTGCGAGCCGGTCAGCGAAATCGCCTCGTGCCCGAGGTCGTTGATCACCATCGCCGCGAGCGCGCATGACACGCGCTCGCCGGTCGAGAGCAGCATGTCCATCTCACGCGGATGCGGGCGCGGCGAGACCTCGTGCGCGAGCGAGACCAGCTCGTCGGTGTGCTTGCCGCGCGCCGACAGCACCGCCACGACGCTGTTGCCCTCCTCGGCGCTGGTGACGATGCGCTTGGCGGCCCGCTGGATGCGCTCGGCGTCGGCCACCGACGTGCCGCCGAACTTCATCACCACCGTGTCAGCCGCCGCCGGGGGCATTCGCGGCAAAGATAGCCGCCGAGGCCCGGCCGGGCGGCTAGCGTTCCGGCCGTGCTCGCGGATCCGGCTCGGCGAAGCCAGCTGCTGCTGGCAATGCTCGTCGTGCTGGCCTTGGCGTCGGCTGTGACGGGCGCGCTGCTGGGCGCGCGAGAGTCGGACAAGTCCCCCGGAGGCCCGGTGCCGCAGGCGGGCCGGGACGAGCCCCTGGCCCGCGTGTCGTTCCTCGCTCGGATCATCCCGCCACCCGCCGCGCGGACGAAGGCGCAACCGGAGACCGGCTCGCTCGCGCGCGGCGTCGCGGCGCTCCTGTCGCGTCTGCCGGTCGAGCGCAAGGTCGCGCAGCTGTTCGCGCTCGGCTTCGAGGGGACGGACGCGAGCGCGGACATCGTCGGCCGTCTGCGCCGGCTCGATCTCGGGGCCCTCGTGATCGCGCGGCAGAACTACACCGACGAGGCGCAGCTCACGGCGCTGACCGGCGAACTCAGGGCGACCGCGCGCGGCGCCCGCCACTTCCCGCCGTTCGTGCTGACGAGCCAGGAGGGCGGCGACCTCAACTCGCTGCCCGGCCTGCCCCCGTCCGCGCCACCGGCGGGCGTGGCCTCCGCCGCGCAGGCCGGCGCAGAGGCGCTCGCCTCCGGACGCGCACTTCGCCGGCTCGGCGTGACCGGCGTGCTCGGCCCCGTCATCGACGTGGGCCTCGGGTCGGGCTCGGCACTCGGCGAGCGCATCTACTCAGACGATCCCGACGAGGTCGCCGCCTACGCGCGCCGCACCGTGGAGGCCTACCGCACGTCGCGCGTGTTCAGCTCCGCCGCGCACCTGCCCGGCCTCGGGGCTGCCGACCAGGCGACCCAGGACGGCCCGGCCAGCGTCGGGCTCGAGCTCGACCAGCTCCGTGAGCGTGACCTCGTCCCGTTCGAGGCCGCGATCGGCGCGGGCGCGCCGGGCGTCACGCTGGCGCACGCCCTCTACCCGTTCAGCGACTTCACCGTCCCCGCCTCGCTCTCCCCCGCCGTCGCCACCAAGCTTCTGCGCGACGAGCTCGGCTTCGAGGGCGTCGCGCTGACCGACGACCTCGCCGACCCGGCGATCACCGCCCTCTACACGGTTCCCGACGCGGCCGTCGAGGCGGTTCGGGCAGGCGCCGACATGCTGGTCATCTCGGGTCCCGCAGGCGATCAGCAGGCCGCCTACGTAGCGGTCCTGCAGGCCGTTCGCTCCGGTCGCATCTCGCGCGCGCGGCTGGACAGGGCCGTCGGCCGGATCCTCTCCGTCAAGCGCGACTACGGCCTGATTCGCTGAGCGGCTCGATCTCGACGCGGTTGTCGTTGAAGGTGGGCGCGTTCGCGACCTCGGTGAGGCGCTGCGAGGTCGTGGCCTGCGCGCTGCGGCCGCGCTCGTAGTCGCGGTTCCACCAGCCCATCGGCGCGACGAGCACACCCGGGCGCGCATCGTCCGAGACCCGGGCCGCGCACGTGAACGCGCCGCGGTCGTTCCAGACCCGGACGGCCGCGCCGTCCTCGATCCGGCGCGTGCCGGCGTCCTCGGGGCTCACGATCACCTCGGGCCGCGGCTGCGCGGAGTGCTGGCGGCGCTGGTTCGCGAACGTCGAATTGAGGAAGAGGTGGGTCTTGGGCGTGACGAGCGCGAGCGGGAAGCGCTCGCCGAGCGCCGCGTCGGCGACCTCAGCAGGCGCCACGTAGTCGCCACGCAGGATGACCTTGCCGGATTCGGTGGCGAAGCCGCCGTCGGCGTGCGGAGCCGGGCCCTGGCCCAGGTCGATCTTGGTCCACCCGCGCTCGCGCAGGTCGCCCTCCTCGAAGCCGGAGAGCAGCTCGTCGATGAGCTCTTCGTCGCTCTCGCGGAAGACCGGATTGTCGAAGCCGAGCCGCTCGGCGATCAGCCGGAACGTCTCGGTGTTCGGCTTGGCCTCGCCGAGCGGCTCTATCGCCGGCTCGTTCCAGGTCAGGTAGTGGTGGCCCCAGGAGAAGACGATGTCGCGGTGCTCGAGCTGCGTCGTCGCCGGCAGCACGACGTCGGCGTGCGCGGCGGTGTCGGTCATGAACTGCTCGAGCACGACCGTGAACAGGTCGTCGCGGCGCAGCCCCGCGAGCACCTGCTCCTGATCGGGAGCGATCGCGGCCGGATTCGAGTTCCAGCAGACGAGCGCCTTCAGCGGCGGGTCGAGTTCCTCGTCGGTCAGGGCCGCACCGACCTGCGACATGTTGATCGTCCGCACCGGGCCCGGCCGCAGCTCGGTGCCCTGCAGCGGGTACTCCGACACGGCCGCGGCGGTGGCGGTCGGGATGTACGAGCAGCCGCCGCCGCGCTCGCGCCAGGCGCCCGTGAGCGCGGGCAACGAGGCGAGCGTGGAGTACGCCGCGGGCGCGCCGAGATGGCGCTGTGCCCCCACGCCGAGCCGCAGCAACGCCGGCCGTGTCGAGGCGAACTCGCGGCCCACGCGCGCGATCGTCTCGGCGTCCACGCCGCTGATCTCGGACGCCCGCTCGACCGGGAAGTCGGCGAGCGTCGCCAGCAGCTCGTCGTATCCCTCGGCGTGCGCGCGGCACCAGTCCTCGTCCTGAAGGCCGGCGTCGACGATCGCGCGCATCATCCCCATGCCGAGCGCTCCGTCCGTGCCCGGCAGCGGGCGCAGGTGCTCGTCCGCGACGCGCGCGGTGCGGCTGCGGAAGGGATCCACGACCACCAGCCGTGCACCGGCCTTCCGGGCGTCGAGCAGCTTGCGCCAGAGGTGCGGCGCGGTCGACATCGGGTTCCAGCCCCACACGAGCACGTAGCGCGCATGCGGCCACTCCTCCGGATCGACCTCCGGTGAGATCCCGTGCGCCATCACCGTGCCCGCGATGCCGGCCGTCGCGCAGATCGTCCGCTCGAGCTCCGTCGCTCCGAGCGCGTTCATCACGCGCGCGCTCATGACGTTGCCCTGGATCAGGCCCTGCGTGCCCATGTACGAGTAGGGCAGGATCGCCTCGCCGCCGTACTCGTCACGCACGCGCGCGAGGCCAGTCGCGACGCGGTCGAGCGCCTCGTCCCAGGAGATGCGCGTGAAGCTGCCCTCGCCCTTCGGCCCGCTGCGCGCCAGCGGGTGCAGGATGCGCTCCTCGGCGTAGACGCGTTCGAGGTAGTTCGACACCTTGCCGCAGAGGAAGCCCACCGTTATCGGGTGGTCCGGATCGCCTGCGACGGCGACGGCCCGGCCGTCCTCGACGCTCACGTGCATCGCGCACGTGTCCGGACAGTCGTGCGGGCAGGCGGCGCGTACGAGTCGGGTGGCCACCCGCCCATGCTACGCCCGGCTGAGGCCATCTCATACCCCCGACGGATGCAGCGAGTGCGGCGACCCGGCACGATCCGAGGCATGCGCCGCCCTTGGACAGCCGCCAGCCTCCGTGGCGTTGCGGACGTGGTGATCCCCTGGGGCGTCGGGATCTTCTACGTGCTCATCGCGCTGGGCGAGCGGGAGGACGGGGCCCCAATCGGCGTCTTTCTGCTGCTGCTGGCGCTCGCCGTCGTTCAGGGTCTCGCGCTGCGTTGGCGGCGAAGCCACCCGCTGCAGGTGACGGGCGTGTGCCTCACCGCGGGGCTCGCGGTGCTGGCGATCTCACCGGACACGGTTCTTCCGGTGGCCGGCTACTTCGCCGTCGGCACGCTCGCATCGATCCTGCCGCCGCGCGTGTCGCTGCTCGGACTGGCGGGGCTGACCGCTGTCGCCTCGATCAACTTCTTCTCGATGAGCGCGGGCGACGCCTACTTCGCGATCGTCCTCGGCTTCGGCGCCTGGGCGCTCGGTGAGGCGGCGCGCAACCGCCGGGTCGTGATTCACGAGGAGGCCCGGCGCGCGGTCGCGGACGAGCAGGCGCGCATCGCGCGCGAGCTGCACGACGTCGTCGCGCACTCGGTCTCGGTGATCGTCGTGCAGGCGGCCGCCGCCGACGACGTGTTCGACGAGCAGCCCGGGCAGGCGCGCGCCGCGCTCCGCTCGATCGAGCAGACCGGGCGCGAAGCGCTGCGCGAGCTGCGGCTCGTGCTCGGCGCGATGCGGGCGGACGACGAAGGGCCCGAGCACGCGCCGGCGCCCGGGCTCGACCGCCTGGACGAGCTCGCCGAGCCGCTGCGCGCCGGCGGGCTCGATGTCGTGATGCGTCGCGAGGGCGACGGCGACGTGCCGGCGGGCGTCGACCTGTCGGCGTACCGGATCGTCCAGGAGGCACTCACGAACACGTTGCGCCACGCTCGCGCCACACGCGCGGAGGTCATCCTGAGCCTGGGCCCCGAGGCGCTCGAGGTCGATGTGCGCGACAACGGCCGGCCCGCCGTCGCCGTCGGCGAGGGCGGCCACGGGCTCGTCGGCATGCGGGAGCGAGCCACGATGCTCGGCGGGACGTTCGAGGCGGGCCCGCTGCCGGACGGCGGCTATCGCGTCCACGCTCGGCTGCCGCTCGAGGTCGCGCAATGAGCACCAGCGTCGTCGTCGCCGACGACCAGGCGCTCGTCCGCGGCGGCTTTCGCATGATCCTCGACGCCCGCGACGACATCGAGGTCACGGGCGAGGCCGGCGACGGCGCGGAGGCCGTCGAGCTGGTCGAGCGCCTGCAGCCCGACGTCGTGCTGATGGACATCCGCATGCCCGGCATGGACGGCCTCGAGGCAACCCGCCGCATCGCAGCCTCCGGCAGCCCCACCCGCGTCGTGGTGCTCACCACCTATGACCTCGACGAGTACGTCTTTGCCGCCGTGCGCGCCGGCGCGAGCGGCTTCCTCCTGAAGGACGTGCGCCCCGGCGACCTGGCCGACGCCGTCCGCGTGGTGGCGGCCGGTGAGGCGCTGCTTGCCCCGAGCGCCACGCGGCGCCTGCTCGACCGCTTCGCGGGCACGATCCCCGATCCGGGGCCCACCCCCGAGTCGCTCGAGGAGCTGACGGAACGCGAGCTCGAGGTGTTCCGGCTCGTGGCACTCGCCCTCTCGAACGCGGAGATCGCGAAGCGGCTCGTGCTTACAGAGGCGACCGTGAAAACGCACGTCTCGTCCGTCCTGCGCAAGCTCGGCCTGCGCGACCGCGTGCAGGCGGTCGTCCACGCCTACGACGTCGGCCTGGTGCGGCCGCGCTCATCCTGAAGGCTGAGCTCCAGGTCCACTCCTCAGACCGATGTCGTGGAGCCTCCCGCGGCTTAGCTTGGCTCGCATGGCTGCAATCGAGATAAGAGGGCTGAGCCGGCGCTTCGGATCCGTCCAGGCGGTGCGTGACCTCACCTTTGAGGTGAACGCCGGACGGGTTACCGGCTTCATCGGGCCGAACGGTGCCGGAAAATCGACCACCTTGCGAATGCTGCTCGGGCTCGTGCATCCGGACTCGGGCGAGGGCACGTTCGACGGCCGAAGCTACGGGGAGCTCGAGCGCCCAAGCACGCACGTGGGTGCGGTACTCGAGGACGCGAGCTTCCATCCGGGTCGCAGCGGCCGCAACCACCTGCGCGTGCTTGCCGCGGCGGGCGACCATCCCGAGGCGCGGGTCGACGAGGTCCTCGAGCTCGTCGAGCTGAGCGGTGCGGGGCGCCGGCGCGTGAAGGGCTACTCGATGGGCATGCGCCAGCGGCTGGCCATCGCCGCCGCGCTGCTCGGCGACCCCGAGGTTCTGATCCTGGACGAGCCGACCAACGGGCTCGACCCGCCCGGAATCCGCTGGGTGCGCGACCTCCTGCGCGCCGAGTCCGCCCGCGGCCGCGCGGTGCTCGTCTCGAGCCACCTGCTGTCGGAGCTGGCCTTGAGCGCCGACGACGTGGTGGTCATCTCCAGCGGCGGTCTGCGCGCGAGCGGCCCGCTCAACGAGGTGCTGGGCGGCGACGGCGGCGAGTCCGCCACGCGCGTGCGCAGCGGCGAGCCCGAGCGGCTTGCCGCCGTGCTCAGCAACGGCGGCCGGCTGGTCGAGCGCCTGGGCGCCGACACGATCGTCGCGCCCGGCATGACCCCGGACGAAGTCGGTCTGCTGGCCGCGCGCGAGGGAATCCCGCTGCGCGAGCTCGCCGCCACCGGCCGCTCACTGGAAGACGCATTCCTCGACCTCACCGCGGAGGCGGCATGACCACCCTGTTGCGATCCGAGTTCATCAAGCTGCGCACGACTCGCACGTTCGTCGCGCTCACCGCCGTCGCCGGCGGGCTGTCGCTGCTCGTGACGGTCCTCACCGGCGTGCTGTCCGAGCCCCAGCCGGAGGACGTGGTCGTCGACATCTTCGCCAATGACTTCAGCAGCGCGTTCATCCTGATCCTGGCCGTCATCGGCATCACGGGCGAATGGCGTCATCGCACCATCACCGGCGCTCTGCTGGCGGCGCCCGACCGGCTGCGTTTCCTCGCCGCGAAGGCGGTCGCCTTCGCGGGCGCAGGGCTGGTGCTCTCGCTGCTGATATCCGCGGCGGTGACGGTCGTCGGGCTCGTGTTCGTCGGTGTGCGAGACCTCCCGGGCCCGGACGTCGGCGAGCTCGCCGAGTACGTCACGCGGAGCGCCGGGCTCGCCGCCCTCGTGGGCGCGTTCGGCGTCGCGCTGGGCGCGCTCGTCCGCAACCAGGTCGCGGCGATCGTGGGCGTGCTGGTGGCGACCTTCGTCCTGGAGCCGATGCTGCTCGCGATCGTTCCGGAGGTGGGTAGGTTCGGCCCCTTCGTCGCGCTCCCGACGGCGGCGACGGGCATCGACCCGGCAGCCGTCGGCCTCGACGAAGCGAACCTGCTCAACCCGCAGCTCGCAACGCTGGCGCTGCTGGGTTGGATCGGGATCGCCTTCGCCGCGGGCGTCGCACTGTTGCGCCGCCGGGACGTCGAGAGCTAGAGGTCGCGCGGAACGACGAGGCGCTGGCCCGACACGATCAGGTCCGGGTCGCCGGTGCCGATGCGGTCCGCGTTCAGCTCCCAGAGCCGCTCGACGGCGCGTGCGATCTGCTCGGTTGAGGCGCCGCTGCCGAGCAGATCCTCGGCGATCGACCACAGCGACTCGCCGGAGCGTATGACGTGGACGCGCCTGGAGCCCGCCGCTTGCACCGGTGCAGGTGCCTCGGCCTGGGCCGCGACCGGCACGGGGGCGGGTGCGACCGGCACCGGCTCGATCACGGTGGGCGCCGGCTGTGGCGGCGTGGGCGGGGTCGCCTCGACACGCTGTGGCGTCCGCTTTGCCGGCGGAGCGGCCTGCTCTCCGACGGGCGGCGTCGCCGCCGGAGGAGCGGGAGCTGCGGGGGGCGCCGGAACCACCGGCGCGGGCGCCGTCTCGACGGGGGCCGGCGGCGTCTCAACGGGCGGCTGCGGCTCGGCCGGAGGCGCCTCGACCGGCGGCGGCACCACGGGCGGCGGCTCGACGGGCGGCGGCTCGACGGGCGGCGGCACCACGGGCGGCGGGTCCGGCGGCTCCGCAGGAGGCGGTGGGCCGGGCGTCGGCTCGTCGTCCGCGGTGGCATCGATGTCGGCCTGCTCCTCGGGCGTCGGCTCCTCGGACAGGACCGGTGTCGGCTCGAGCGGAGTCTGGGCGTCGAGCTGATCGAGGTAGTCGAGGACCTCTTGCTCGCTCGCCCCCGGCGGCGGAGGCGGCGGCACCTGGGCGCCGGCCGCGGCAGGCCCGAGGCTCGGAGCGAACACGGCGGCGACCGCGAGCGCCGCGCTCCGGCCGATCCCCCTCGCTGTGCCCGCGTAACCCATCAGGTTTCTAGTGATTCCCCTAGGGGGATGATGCAAAAACCTAGCGTCCGAAGGAGATCCAACACGCTCATGACTCGCCGCGTCGTCCTGCCCGCCCTCGCGCTCGGCCTGCTGGCCGCCGGCGCCGCGCCTGCCTCCGCCGCGCCACAGCTGATCGAGGGCAGCGTCGCGCCGCCGCCTGGCGCGTTCTCCTCGGCCGCCGTCACGGGCACGGCGACCGTCTTCCTCGACGAGAGCGCCTACCGCAGGCGGGGGACGTTCAAGACCGTCGGCTTCGCCACGGTCGAGAGCGGCGCCTTCGACGTTGCGACGAGGCCCACGCCACTGCTGCGGCGCGCCGCCGCGCGCAATCACGGCTCGGTCAACCTGCTGCTGCTGGTCAAGACCGCGGCCGGCAAGTCCGTGCTGCCGTTCACCCGCAAGCTCTCGAACGGGCGCTGGGTCGCCCACTCGTCCGTCTCCCCGCGTCTTCCGCTCCAGCCATGGGGCAAGGGCACGGCCAGCACGACGGCGCTGGCGAGCCAGGAGCGCTCGGACTGCGAGTGGAAGCGCTCGAAGAACTACCCCCGCTACACGCGCGTCGGCCAGCTGCATCAGTGGGGCGGCTTCCGCTCGACCTTCTACTACGCGACCGGCTCGCAGGCCGACTCGGAGATAGGCGGGGCGGTCGCCTACGGCCGCGGCGGCTTCGAGGCGCGCGGTGAGTCGTCGGTCACGAGGACGACGGTGGGCGAGCGCGGGTCCATCATCCGGCCTCCGGGTGCAGGCGCCTTCTCGCGGTACGTGCAGACCCGCTTCGCGTACTACTACTTCTACCTCGTCGGCGACGACTGCAACCGCGGCCCCGGCGACCTCACCAGGGTTCTGCGCACGAGCCATCACATCGGCGGCTCGTACTACAAGAAGTACGACGACGCGGCGAGTGTGCTCGACGGCAGCTGCCACACGGCGGACAGCGACCACCAGCTGATCATTGCGCCCAAGAGCACCGAGTGGGTCTCGAGCGGCACCGCCGCGACCGTACGCCGCGCGATCAGCATCTTCGGCGTGACGCTCGGCACGCAGAGCGGCTGGTCGAAGCACGTGAAGACCGAATGGGAGAACGTGGGCACGGTGCCGCGGGCGATCTGCTCGGTCTACGGCGAGCCCAACACCGCCCCGATCACCTACGTGGGCGGCGTCATCCGCGACTGACGAACGGCTAGATCGCCTGTCGGCCGCGGAGTGCGCGGCCGAGGGTGATCTCGTCCGCGTACTCGAGGTCTGAGCCGACCGGCAGGCCGCTCGCCAAGCGCGTGACGACGACCTCGGATGAGCGCTCGCGCAGAGCGTCCGCGAGGTAGAGCGCGGTGGCCTCGCCGGTCGTGGTCGCGTTGGTTGCGATCACCACCTCGCGGATCGCGCCGCCGTTGTCGACGCGCCCGAGCAGCTCGGAGATGTGCAGATCCTCCGGGTCGACTCCGTCGATCGGGGAGAGCGCACCGCCGAGCACGTGGTAGCGGCCCTGGAACTCGCCCGAGCGCTCGATCGGGATGACGTCGCTCGGCTGCTCGACGACACAGATCGTGGCGCTCTCGCGGCGCTGGTCCTGGCAGATGCGGCAGGTGGCCTCGGTCGCCAGGTTGAAGCAGACCTCGCAGTGACCGACGGTCGCCTTGACCTCGCGGATGGCGTCGGCGAGCCCGAGCGCCTCCTCCTCCGATGCGCTGAGGATGTGGAATGCGAGCCGCTGCGCCGTCCGCTGCCCGATTCCGGGCAGGCGGGCGAGCTCGGTGATCAGGCGGTTGACCGGTGCGGCGAACACGGGTCGTCAAGGCTAGCCGGGGCACCGGGCGGCCTGTACCGTCTCGGCCGTGGCGGCTGATCAACCGGGCTACACGATCAAGGGTGGTCGCGCCGACGCCGAGCGCCTGGCGCGGCAGGCGCGGGTGATGGCTACGGCGACGGCCTCATTTCTCTCGCGCGTGGGAGTGGAGGCCGGCTGGCGCTGCCTGGACGTGGGCTGCGGGGATGGTCAGGTGACCGTTGAGCTCGCGCGAACGGTGGGCCCTGGCGCAAGTGTCGTGGGCATGGACATCGACGAGGACGCACTGGCGATCGCGCGCCGTTCAGCGCAGGAAGCCGGGCTGCGGGCGGAGTTCGTGCGCGCCGATGTGACCGAGCCGCCCGAGCAGGCCGCCTTCGACCTGTCCTACGCCCGGCTGCTGCTCCACCACCTGCCGGACGCCGTGGGAGCCCTACGCGCGATGCGCAGCGCTGTCCGGCCCGGCGGCTGGGTGGCTGTCGAGGACCTGTTCACCGGCACGCTGCGCTCGGAGCCGCCCGCGCCGGCGCTCGATCGCCTGCAGGAGGTCTTCAGCGCCACCATCCGCGCCAACGGCGGCGACCCGACGATCGGGCCGCGCCTGCCCGCGCTGCTGGCGACCGTCGGCCTCGATGAGGTGCGCGAGGTCACCGTCGAGAATCCGATGTCAGCGGTTGAGGACAAGCTCTTCCTTGCCGAGCTGGTCGACAACATGCGCGAGCCCATGCTCGCGAGCGGGGCCGCAACCGCCTCCGAGCTCGACGAGCTCCGCGCCGATGTCGAGCGGGCCGCCCGTGATCCGGAACGCGTCTTCCACCAAGCCCGGATCCACCAGGTGTGGGGGCGGCGGCCGGGCAAGGGGTAAACAGACGGGCATGCAGCTAGAGGAATGGCACGCGCCTCCGGGCGACCAGATCCCGAACAACCCGCGCTTCCCGGTGCTCATCTACCACGGAGTCGACGACGCCACCGCGGGCGCTGCCGCCGCCCGCCGGCTGTTCGCGCAGCACGGCTGGGGCGGCTCTTGGGTGAACAGCGTGTTCCCCTTCCACCACTTCCACTCGACGTCGCACGAGGCGCTCGCTGTCGTCGCCGGCGGGGCCACGATCGAGCTCGGCGGACCGCAGGGAGAGGCCTTCGACGTGTCCGCCGGCGACGTCCTCGTGCTGCCCGCCGGGACCGGGCACCGCCGGGCGAGCTCAGCGGCGGGCTTCACCGTCGTCGGCGCATATCCACCAGGACAGGAGAACTACGACCTGCTCCGCGGCGACGATCCAGCCGAGGTCGAGGCCGCACGGGAGCGGATCGCGGCACTCGGGCCGCCCCCGGACGACCCGGTCGGCGGCGAGGGCGTGGCGGACTGGCAGTGAGCGATCAGCGGTGCAGCTGCTCGCGCACCTTCACGGCGAGCCGCTGAGCGGCGGCGCCTGCCTTCTCCATCGGTGATCCGGGTTGCGGAAGCGTCCCGATCTGGCGGCCCAAATCCATCATGTCGAACACGATCCGGAGCCGGCAGACGCGGCCGTCGCGGTACTCGTGGAAGTCCGCCCCCTCGAACTCGATGCGCTTGCCGGTAGCCGCAAAGCCGGGCGGATCGATCGGTCCGGTGTGCGTAGCGCTGCCCACCGAGCGGAACGCCGCCTTCGGCTCCCCTGTCGCGAGGTAGGGGCCATCGGTCAACTCGAACCGGAGGTCGGGGAACGCCCGCCACACGGAGTCGAGGAAGTGGCGCACATCGTCGTGGCCGCGCATCGTCGTCGGCCACGCGGAGTCGTCGTACACGATGTCATCGGTCATCAACTCGAGCAGCCGGTCCGGCTCGTGCGAGTTCCACGCGGCCTCCCAGCGCTTGACGAACTCCTCGACCCAGGCCTGATCGATGTCCTGCCGCTGGGTCGTCTCGGTCTGGGCCACGACATCCTCCTGTCTAGGGGTCCTTGGCGACCGTAGCGCACTGCCTCCCAGACCGACGGGGTGGCGGCAGGGGCGCGCGAGCCCGCGGAGAAAGGCAATGGCGTGCCCTACGTCTACCTGCTGAGGTGCGCCGACGACAGCCTCTACTGCGGTTGGACCACCGACCTCCCTCGCAGACTGGCTGCGCACCAGGCCGGCACGGCGAGCCGTTATACGCGGAGCCGTCTGCCCGTGGAGCTGGCCAAGGCCTTCCCGGTCGCCGACCGCTCAGCTGCGCTTCGCGAGGAGGCCCGCATCAAGCGGCTTCCACGTGCGGCCAAGCTGGAGCTCGTGCGACCCAGCTCTCGATGAACGGTTCCGACGGACGGCGCCCGGCGTCACGCGGCGAGCCGGCGACTCGGCTGCGCTGACGTCGTCGCACCCGCTCCGAGCTTGCGCGTGAAGCGCGCGCGGGCCTCGTGGTAGCTGCGGTCGGGGCCGAAGAAGCACTCGTGGGCGCGAGCCATCTCCTCGGCCCGGTACGAGCGAAGGGGCTTCACGCGTTCGTCGCGGGCGCGTTGACGGGCCTTGGCGTCCAGGCGGTCGCCAAAGCGCGGGTCTGACGCCAAGCGCCGTGCGAGCGAACGCACCTTGCCCTGGAAGCTCGTGGCGGTTGCGCCGAACGCAGCGTCCAGCAACCCGATCCGGACGGCCTCCGCAGTGCCCAGCGGCGTGAATGGCGGGCCGGTGAGCCGAGCGGTCATCTCCTCCCCGACCCGTCGAGGCAGCAGGTAGGTCCAGTACTCGGACCCGTACAGCTCGCCCATGTGCCGGTAGTAGGGATTCAGCACCACGTCGTCGCGCGCGTACACGCGGTCGGCCGCGAGTGCGAACGGCACGCCGCCGGCCGCGGCGTCGCCGCTCAGAGCCGAGATCACCAGATGAGAGTCTGTCTCGACTATCTCGCGCACCACGTCGTCGATCGCGTGAAGGTTGCGCCACGACTCCAGCGCGGGGGCCTCGGCGGCTTCGATGACGTTGAGGTGGATGCCGTTGGAGAAGAAGTCGTCACCTCCCATCAGGACGATCACGTTCGTGTCGCGGCGCGATCGCGCATAGCGGTAGGCGTCTCGCAGCCGCCGGCACTGATCGGTGCTCATCGCCCCGTTGTAGAAGTCGAAGTGCAGATAGCCGACGCCGGACTCCTCCTCGTAGGAGATGTCGCGATAGGTGTCCTCGGCTCGCGGCCCCCAGTGGAGGGGCACGGCGACCTCTCGCACGCCGGGGTCACGGCCGGCGCGATCCAGGGCGAGCGTCGCCGGCAGCTTGAAGTAGGTGTCCTGGGGCCCCGACTGCCTCAGGTGGCTGATCCAGACGGCGCCGTCGACGGTCGCCCGGCAGATCGCCCCGTGACGCTGCGCGACGATCTCGCCCGGCTTGCCCCGGAGGCCGCGCTCGCGGTGGCCGCCGAACAGGTGGAAGCCCACGCCGCGAATGTCGTCGAGCACGCCTGGGTGGCCCTCGGCCGCCCGAATCTTGCGGAGCACCGTCTCGGTGGGATCGGATGTCCAGTCGATCGCGCGAACGTCCTGCTGCATCAGCGGCCGCGCAAGGCCGACCACGCGTCCGTCGTCCTCGTCGACACGCTCCGGTGCCTCACCGTCCAGCAGCTTCTGGACCGCCTCCATCAGCGCGTCGGTGGCAGTGCGACGGACCTCGTGACGGTAGATGCTCCCCTTGCCCGTCTCGCGCATCGGGAACGTGCGGCTCGCCCAAACGTCACCGGCGTCGAAGTCGCCGTTGGCCTCGAGGACCGTCACACCCCACTCGCGGGCCCCGAGCTCGATCGCCCAGTCGAGCGAGGAGGGACCGCGGTCACCCCTCGGGCCGGGGTGTACGACAAGGCAGCGACGCGTCGACCAGATCGACTCCGGGATGAGCCGCTTCAGCATCGGACAGACGATCAGCTCCGGTTGATGCCGGGCGACCGCGGTCTCCATGTCCTCCGCGCCGTCGACCACCGCGACATCGACTCGGTGTCCGAGCTCCGTCAGGGCGATGAATGCACGTTGGCTGAGACTGTTGTGCGCCGAGACCAGGAAGAGGATTCGGCGGGATGTCCGGCTTGGGGGCATACCCCTGATGACGGCGCGCGCCAGGGGCTAATTCCTGTGCGATTGCGCACACGGACAACCGTGACCGCCGCGAGTCTTAGAAGCCCGGCAGGCCCAAACCGCCGAGCCCGCCCGGGCCGGCGAGGCCGCCGGCGGCGGCGTTCATCTTCGAGGCGGCGAGCTCCTGAGCGGCGCGGATCGCCTCGTTCACGGCCGCTTGGACCATGTCCTGCAGCATCTCGACATCCTCGGGGTCCACTGCCTCCGGGTCGATGAGAAGCTCGCGCAGCTGCAGGTCGCCGCTCATCCTCACGGTGACCATGCCGCCGCCGGCGGTCGCCTCGACGGTCTCGTTTGCGAGCTCCTCCTGAGCCTTGGCCATGTCGGCCTGCATCTTCTGGACCTGCTTCATCATCTGGTTCATGTTCGGCTGACCCATCGCTACTGCCTTTCCTCCTCGGGCTCTTCGAAGATCTCCTCCGCGGCGAACTCCGCGCGCAGGCGCTCGATGAGCTGCTCGTGGTCGAGTGTGGACTGCGCTCCGGCGCTCGCCTCGTCGCTCAGCTCGAACGCGAGGGCCAGCGACTGCCCGGTGAGCCCACGGACCGCGGTCGCCAGGACCTCACGGTTGGCCTCCGCCTTCTTCTTGACGAACGCGGCGTCGGCGGGGAACGCGATCGTGAGCCGGTCGCCATCGAGGGCGGACGGCTGGGCCGCCCCGATCGCCGCGCCCAGCATGCCGTTCTCCTCGCCCACCGTGTCCGCCACCGCCGGCCACAGCGCCTTCACCTGCTCGAGCTCGAGCGCACCGGTCGGCTGCGGGGCCTCCTCCTCGCGCGGCTCGACGGCCACGGCGGCCGAGGGCCCGGCGCCGCTTCGCTGCGGCGCGGCCTGCGGGGCCGGCGCGGAGGCGGGCTCCTCGACGGGAGTCTCGCCCGCCGGCTCCCCACCCAGGCGCCGCTCGAGCTGCTCGATGCGGAAGATCAGGGTCTGAAGCGAGAGGTCGGCCTGCGGCTGCGTCGCCTTCAGCAGCGCCATCTCGAGCTGCATGCGCGGCTCGGAGCCGTCCTTGACGGCGGCGAGCGCCTCGGCGAGGAAGTCGATGGCGCGCAGGATCTCGCCCTGCGAGAGCCGCTCGGCCTGCGAGGCGAGCCGGTCGCCATGCTCGGCCGTGACCGAGAACGAATCCGGCACATCGCCAAGCGTCTGCACCACGAACAGGTGGCGCAGGTGCGCGGACAGGTCGCGCATGAACTGGGTGAAGTCACGTCCGGACTCGGACAGCCGCTGGACCCCGAGCAGCGCCTCCCTCGGGTCGCGCGCGGCCAGCGCCTCGCCGGCGGCCAGGACCATCTCTGCGTCCGCAACACCCAGGATGTCGAGCACGTCCTCGAGCTCGACGCGCTTGCCGCCGTACGTCACGAGCTGCTCGAGCGTGCCGAGCGCGTCGCGGAACGAGCCCGTGGCGGCTCGGGCGAGCATGCCGACGGCGGGATCGGGGATCTCGATCTGCTCCTCCTCGGCCACGCGCCGCACGACGCCGGCGATCTGCTCGAGCGAGGGGCGCTGGAAGTCGAAGCGGTGGCACCGGTCGATGATCGTGGCGGGCACCTTGTGCGCCTCAGTCGTCGCGAGCACGAAGACCACGTGTGCGGGCGGCTCCTCGAGCGTCTTGAGGAAGGCGTTCCAGGCCGCGGTCGAGAGCATGTGCGCCTCGTCGAGGATGTAGATGCGCTTGCCGCCCTGCATCGGAGCGAGCGCCACGTTCTCGCGCAGCTCGCGGATGTCGTCGACGGAGTTGTTCGACGCGGCGTCCATCTCGACCACGTCGAGCGAGGTGCCGCTGAGAATCGCACGCGCCGCCGGGCTGTCCGGATCGAAGTCGGCGCTGGGGCCACCCTCGGCGTTCAGGGCACAGGCCAGGAGCTTCGCCATCGACGTCTTGCCCGTGCCGCGAGAGCCGACGAACAGGTACGCGTGGTGGACCTGGTCGAGCTCGATCGCGTTGCGAAGCGTCTTGACGATGTGCTCCTGGCCGACCACCGAGTCGAAGGTGCGCGGGCGGTGGCGACGGTAGAGCGAGAGCATCGGTCCGCCCATGCTAGCTGCGCGACGGACGGTGGACAGGCCGCCCCTGCCCGTAGATACTCGCCCGATGATCTCGACTGTCGCCGTGGGCACGGACGGCTCCGACACCGCCGGCAAGGCGGTCGAGACGGCCGCCGAGATGGCCCGCCGCTATGACGCCAAGCTCGTCCTGATCAGCGCCTTCAGCAACGCGAAGGACGGCGGCCCAGCCAATCTGAGCGGCTCGTCGCTCGAGATCCAGTGGGCCACGAGCCCGGCCGCGCGGCTCACCGAGCAGCTGGAACGCACGCAGGCGGCGCTGCGCGCCGGGGGGCTCGACTGCAGCACCATGATCGAGGAGGGCGACCCGGCCGACGTGCTCGTCGGCCTGGCCGAGCGCTGCGGCGCCGACGTGCTCGTGATCGGCAACAAGGGGATGCAGCGGCGTGTGCTCGGCAGCGTGCCGAACAGCGTCACCCACAGGGCGGGCTGCTCCGTCCTGGTCGTGAAGACGACCTAGCCGATCAGGTCCAGCGCGGCGCCGATGACGGTCTCGGCGTCGATCTCGTGGTGGCGGTAGACGTCGTGGAGGTCGCCCGACTGGCCGAAGCGGGTCACGCCGAGCGGCGTCAGCGGCACGCTGTTGACCGTCGCGAGGAAGGCGAGCGCGTTGGGGTCACCGTCGAGCACCGTGACCATCGGCGCGGCCCGCCCCGGCGGCAGCAGCTCGTCGAGGATCTCGGTCGGATGCTCGCCGAAGCCCGCCCGCGCGCGCAGGGCACGGAAGACGAGGTCCGCGCTCGTGAGGCAGATGACGTCGACGCCGTCGCCGAGCTCGTCCGCCGCGGCGATCAGCTCGGGCATCACGGCGCCCATTCCAACGAGCGTCACGCGGGGCCTGCCGCCGGCGAGCCGCAGCGGGTAGCCACCGGCGAGCACGAGCCGGCGGCGCTCGTCGCTCGTGTCGCCGCCGGCGAGCGCCTGGTCGATCGGCCGCGTCGACAGCCGGAAGTAGGCGGACTCGCCACCAGGTCGGCCGAGCCGCGACAGCGCGTGTAGAAGCGTCCATTCGAGGTCCTGCCCGAAGGCCGGCTCCCAGGCGCTGCAGCCGGGTTGCCCGATCCCGATCGAGGGTGTGACGATCGACTGGTGCGCGCCACCCTCGGGCGCCAGCGACACGCCACTGGGCGTGCCGACGAGGATCGACTGGCCGCCCGCGTAGATCCCGAACGACCACGGCTCGAGCGCGCGCCCGACGAACGGGTCGTAGATCGTGCCGATCGGGAGGAGCGGCTGGCCGTAACGGCTCCAGGTCACGCCCAGCTCACCGAGCAGCCCCACGAGGTTGGTCTCGGCGATGCCGAGCTCGATGTGGCCGCCGCCCGGGGTCTCCTCCCAGCGCACGAGCGTCTGCGAATCGTCGGCGAACCAGTGACGCCGCTCGCCCACCGACCAGATTCCGGCCTTGTTGATCCAGCCACCGAGGTTGGTGGAGCTGGCCACGTCGGGGCTCACCGTCACGACCCGCTCTGCCACCCCCGGGGCCTCGTGGACGAGATCGACGAAGAAGCGACCGAAGGCCTGCTGCGTGGACTCGATACCCCGGTGCACGCGGCCGAGCGCAGCAGGAACAGGCGGCGGCTCGTGCGGGGTCAGCTCCTCGCGCGCCAGCGTGACGGCGGCGGCTGCGCAGAGCTCGTCCTCGGAGCTGCCGGGCTCGAAGCGCTCCCACGGACGCGCGTCGTCCGTGCCGAGCTCGGCGGCGAGCTCCGCGAACTGCTCCTTCGTCAGCAGCGCGGAGTGGTTCTCCGGGTGGCCCTCGATCGGCAGCGACCAGCCCTTGATCGTGTACGCGAACACCACGGTCGGCCGGTCGTGGTCGGCGGCCCGGTAGGCGTCGATCAGCTTGCCGAGGTCGTGTCCGCCGAGGTCCCTGAAGCCTGCGCGCAGCTCGGCGTCGTCGAGCTCGCCTACGAGCTTCGAGAGCGCGGCGTCCGAGCCCGGGAGGCGCTCGCGCAGCTCCGCGCCGGAGGCTCGCAGCAGCCGCTGATACTCCTCGTTCGGCATCTCGTCGATGCGCCGCCGGAGCGCGTCCCCGCCCGCCCGCGCGAAGAGCTCGTCGAGCAGGCGCCCGTACTTGACGGTGATCACCTGCCAGCCGGCCGCCTCGAACATGCCGGCGAGCCGGCCGAAGGCGATGTCCGGCACGACGCGGTCGAGCGACTGCCGGTTCAGATCGACTACCCAGAGCACCTCGCCGAGGTGCGCGACCCAGGGGTCGGCGATCGCCTCCCAGACCGCGCCCTCGTCGAGCTCGGCGTCGCCCAGCAGCGCGATCTGGCGGCCCATCGGCGGTGCCTCGAGGCGGTGGTACTCGAGGTAGCGCCGCGCGATCGCGCTCCACACCGGGGCCGTCGCGCCGATCCCGACCGAGCCGGTCGAGTAGTCCACCGGGTCCGGGTCCTTCGTGCGGCTCGGGTAGCTCTGCAGGCCGCCGAACTCGCGGAGCGACTCCAGGTAGGGCTCGTCGAGCTGCCCAAGCAGGTAGTTGATCGCGTGCAGCACCGGCGAGGCATGCGGCTTGACCGAGACCCTGTCCTCCGCGCGCAGCTCGGCGAACCAGAGCGCCGTCATCAGGCTGACCATCGAGGCGCTCGAGGCCTGGTGGCCGCCGACCTTTACTCCCGAGCGGGTCTCGCGGACGCGGTTCGCGTGGTGGACGATCGCGGTCGCCAGCCAGAGCACGCGCCGCTCGACGACGCGCAGGACGTCGAGGTCAGGTTGCGCGAGCGGCAGCGACGGCTTCGTCGTGGTCTGTGAACCACTCAAGGACTGCGATCTTCCCAGCTCGAAGGGTCAGCAGGATGACGAACGGCATGTCACCCTCGATGCCGCTCGCGCGCCCGCGTGTGACCCAGGCGCCGCTCGCAACCACGCGGTCGCCGCCATGCGCCTCGATGCGCTCGGCCTCGATCCGGCTCGACTCCCATACCGAGCGCCACTGCTCGATGTTGGCCCGCACGCCTTCGTGGCCGTGGAACTCGGCCTGATCGGGCCATTCCGGCCCCGCGACCATCGCCGCGTCCTCGGTGTAGAGGTCCACGACGCCATCGATGTCGCCTGCGTTCCACAGCTCGACGAGGCTGCGGGCCAGATCCACGTTGTCCGTCTCGGCCATAAGGAATGAAGATGGACCGTGCACCCTTCTTCGAAATCCGCTTCCGAGCGTGCCCGCCGGTCTTCGGCTCCGGCCAGGTTGTTCCGCGGCGCACGAGCGGTATCGCTTAAGGCTGCTTCCTCCCGGATCTGACCTGGTTCGCGAGCGCTCGCCGCGCGGGACCCGGCCATCGACGCCTCTGTCCGGCGTACTGACCCCGAAAGCAGAATCCCTCAGTTGGGAATTCAGCCCCGCTAGAGCGGCTTGCGGGTGACAGGGCACCGCTACCTCCCCGCCTAGCACGGTCCGCTCCCAAGCCTAGCGCCTTCACCCCGGCTGATCCGCCTGCCGATGAGTGCTTCCGACGAGCTCGCGCAGGCTGTCGTACTCCTCGCGGCAGGCGAGGCAGCCCTCGAGATGGGGGCGCATACCCGGTATCCGATCGTCGGCCCCCGCTCCTTGGAGCTCGAGCTCGACGTACTCGTCGAGCACCGCGAAGCACTCGTCACAAAGCAGCTCGCGCTCGGCGGGTCCAAGCAAGCGCTTGAGGGTGTCGTGGTCTTTGCTCTTGTGCATGATCCTTCTCCGCTAGATCGAGTCGAGCGTGAATCCCCTCCCCGCGAGGTCGGAGCGCAGCTTTCGCCGCGCATCGTGCAAGGTCTTGTAGAGCGCGCCCCGGGTCGTGCTCAGTCGCTCGGCCAGCACGTCGATCGGGACGCCGTTGAGCGCAAGCGCGACGAGCACCTCGCGCTGATGCGCGCTCAGGCAGCTGTCGATGGCCTGGGTGATCGCCCGCATCAGCTCGCCGGTCTCGGTCTGGCTTTGGGGGCTCTGGCCGGCATCGGCCAGCAGCGGCCAGGCCTCCGGCTCGAGCACCACCTCCCGTTCCTGCCAGGCCCGGCGGCGCAGGCGCACGCCCGCCTCGAGCAGGGCGAACTTGTAGGCCCAGGTGGTGAAGCGGCTCGCGCCGCGGAAGTCGTCGAGCTTTGCGAGCACCGCGACCAGCGCGTCATCCGCAGCCTGCATTGCTATGTCGTCGAGCTCGTCCCCGCGGACGTGCGACAGCGCCGCCCGACGGCGTGACACCTCGAAGCGGGCCGCCCGGACGAGCAGCTCGTGCAGGCGTTCAACGGCTGCGTCGCGCTCGGCTCCTTTCGCGCGGAGGGCGGTCAGCCACGCGCGCGAGTCGGCTCGCGCGCGCTCGGGCTGGCTCGTTGCAGCGCTCATCGCCAGGCGTGAGCTCATGGCTGTGCCGACGCTAACAGTCGGCGTGGCGCTCAACGGTCACGCCTCGCGGTCGAGGGGCGCCAGGATCCGCGCGGCAAGCAATGGCGGGCAGCCGGCTTCGACCAACTCGATCAGCGCGTGCAGGTCCGCAGCGCACTCGAGCGCGAGCTGCTCTGCGAGCTCGACATCGAAGCCGGCCTGGCGCAGTCGCGCGCAACGCCACGCGACGACGCCGGCTGGACCACCAGACGCGTCAGCCTGCATCCCGCGCTCCGGGCAGGCCGGCGGGGAGATCCGTTGCCGGCACGATCCGCTCGAGCTTGGACTGGATGCAGTCGAGCAGGTGGCGGTAGGAGTCGCAGAACGAGCGCACTCCTTCGCGCTCGAGCTGGCCGGTCAGGGCGGAAAGGTCGAGGCCCGCCTCCTCGGCGCGCCGGAGGGTCTCCTCGGCAGCACTCGTGTCCTCGCTGAGCGTGTGGCTCACGTTGCCGTGGTCGCCGAAGGCGCGCAGGGTGGCCTCGGGCATCGTGTTGATGACCTCGGGTGCGATCAGCTCTTCGACGTAGAGCACGTCGGAGTAGGCCGGGTCCTTGGTGCCGGTGCTGGCCCACAGTGGTCGCTGAGGACGAGCGCCCGCCGCGCGCAGCGCGAGCCAGCGCTCGCCGGCGAAGCGCTCGCGGTAGCGCCCGTAGGCCAGGCCGGCGTTGGCCAGCGCGATGCGACCGCGCAGGCGGGAGCCGGCTGGAAGCAGCGCATCGGCCTTGGCATCGACGCGTGAGACGAAGAACGAGGCCACCGAGGAGAGCGCGTCGACAGGTTCGCGGGCGGCGACCCGCCGCTCGAGCCCGGTGACGTACGCCTCGATCACCTGCTCGTAGCGCGCCAGCGAGAAGAGCAGCGTGATGTTGACGTTGACGCCGCGGGCGGTGAGCTCCTCGATCGCGGGGATCCCGGCCTCGGTGGCCGGGACCTTGATCATCACGTTCGGCCGTGCGAGCCGGCCCCAGAGATCGAGCGCCTGCTCGATCGTGGCCTCCGTGTCATCGGCCAGATCGGGGGTGCACTCGAAGGAGATGAACCCGTCGCCTCCATCGCTGTCGGCGTAGGCGGGGCGAAGCAGATCGGCCGCCCGGCGAACGTCGTCGAGCGCGAGCTCGAGGAAGAGCTCCTGCCGATCGCGCATCCCGGATTCGACGGCGGCACGGAGCTGACCGTCGTAGCTGTTCGAGCCCGTGATGGCCTTGGCGAAGATCGTGGGGTTCGAGGTCGCGCCCGTAACCGCATCGTCGGCGATCAGCCGGGCGAACTCGCCGCTGTCGAGCAGTTCGCGCGAGAGCGTGTCGAGCCAGATGGACACTCCCGCGTCGTGAAGCTCTTGCAGGCGGTTCACGCGACGCTGCCGTCCTCGACCCGGCCGAGCTCCTCAAGCGGGACGTCGGGATCCGCGAGGCGGCGGTCATCCACCGGCACGCGATCGGTGATCAGGCGCTTGATGGGGTCGGTGACGTCCCACACGTTTACGTTCATGCCCGCCACGACGCGGTCGGCCACCAGCCAGAAGGCGATGAACTCCCGCGTCGCGGGGTCGCCGCGGAACACGACGCGGTCCCAGTCCCGGGCAAAGCCCGTGTACTCCATGCCGACCTCGTACTGGTCGGAGAAGAAGTACGGCAGACGCTCGTACGCACCCTCGTGGCCGAGCATGCTGCGCGCTGCGGCCGGGCCCTGGTTGAGGGCGTTGGCCCAATGCTCCACCCTGATCCGCGCGCCGTAGAAGGGGTGGTGGGCATTCGCGACGTCACCTGCGGCGAACACGCCCGGCACGCTCGTGTGAAGCCGCTCGTCGACGAGGATGCCGTTGTCGACGGCGATGCCGGCCTGGGCGGCGAGTGCGGCGCGCGGCTGCACGCCGACCCCGACCACGACGAAATCACACTCCAGCTTGCGTCCATCGCTGGTGCGGACACGCTCGACCGCCCCGTCGCCCTCGATCGCCTCGACACCGGTGCCCGTCAGCATCTGAACGCCGTGGTCCGTGTGGATGTCGCGGTATATGGCGCCCAGCTCGGCGCCCAGCACGCGCTCGAGCGGGAGCGAGCCCGGCTCGATGACCGTGACGTCGAGGCCGCGCTGCCGGGCGGAGGCCGCGACCTCGGCGCCGATCCAACCGGCGCCGATCACGACGACCGCACCGCCGCGGTCCAGCCGAGCGCGCAGATCGTCCGAGTTCTGGACGCTGCGCAGGTAGAGCACGCCGTCCAGGTCGACCCCCGGAACCGAGAGGCGGCGCGGCTCGGCACCCAGGGTGAGCAGGAGCCGGTCGTAGCTCAGCCGCTCGCCGTCGTCGAGGGCGACCTCGCTGGTCGACGTGTTCAGGCTCACCGCCGTGCGACCCAGGCGCAGCTCGATGTCATGCTCGGCGTAGAAACCTTCGTCGTGGACATAGACCTTCTCCCGCCCCACCTCGCCGCGCAGGTAGTCCTTCGACAGCGGCGGGCGCTCGTAGGGGCGCTCGTGCTCGCTGCCGACCAACACGACGCGCCCGTCGAAGCCCTCCTCGCGGAGCGTCTCGGCGGCCTTGGCGCCGGCCAGGCTGGCGCCGACAATGATGTGGGTCTGGTCACTCGTCATGGGATGTCCTCGTGGTCAGGGCCAGGAACTCCTGGCGGGTGCGGGGGTCGTCGCGAACGGCGCCGTGAAGGGCCGAGGTCACGGTCTTGGCGCCGAGCTTCTGCACCCCGCGCAGGGACATGCACAGGTGCTCGGCCTCGAGGACGACGCCGACGCCCTTCGGCTCGAGCTCGCGCTGGAGCCAGCCGGCGATCTGCGTGGTCAGCCGTTCCTGGATCTGGAGGTCGCGGCTGAAGAACTCGACGATGCGGCCGAGCTTGCTGAGGCCGATGATCCGTTCTCCGGGGAGGTAGCCGATGTGCGCGGTCCCGTGGAAGGGGAGCAGATGGTGCATGCAGAGCGAGTGGAACGGGATCGACCGGGCCACGATCAGCTGGTCGTAGCCGTCGTCGTTCGGGAACGTGGTCGCCCGAAACGGCCGGGGAGTCAACAGCTCGGCGTACGCGTCCGCGACACGGCGCGGCGTCTCCTCGAGGGCCTCGGCATCGACGTCGGCGCCGAGCGCGCGGAGCAGGTCCCCCGCCGCGCGCCGCACGGCGGCGTGATCGATGCGCCGCTCCTGTGCACCGGAGTCCGGCGCCGCCGCCGGCGCGAGCGCGGGCACGCGGTGATCATTCAGGGTCATGCAAGCTATGCGTCGCGAACGCACGACTTCTTACCTCGACGATAGGAGTTTCATGGCCCTGCGCATGCCCGTGTCCACCGAGAACGCCCCCGGCGCGATCGGCCCCTACAGCCAGGCGATCCGCACCGGCTCGCTCCTGTTCTGCTCCGGCCAGGTCCCGCTCGACCCATCGAGCGGCGAGCTCGTCAAGGAGGACATCGAGGGTCAGGCGCGGCGCTGCCTGGAGAACCTGTCGGCCGTGTGCGAGGCCGCCGGCGCGTCGCTCTCGCAGGCCGTGCGCTGCACGGTCTACCTGACCGACATGGGCGACTTCGCGCGCGTGAACGAGGTGTATGCCGAGTTCTTCGGCGAGGAGGATCCGCCGGCTCGAGTGGCGGTCGGCGTGGCGGGGCTGCCGAAGGGCGCGGACGTCGAGATCGACGCGATCGTCGCGCTCTAGGTAACCCGCGGCCTGGCCGGATCGACCTCGCGCTGCTCGCCGCGCTCCATGAGCGTGCGCAACCGCTCGAGCGCATCGTGAACGTCGACGAAACGCGTGTACAGCGGCGGCAGGCCGAGCCGGATCGAGTCCGGAGCGCGGAAGTCGGGGATCACGTGCGCACGCTCGATGAGCACGCGGCAGATCGGCCATGCCTCCGCGTGGCGCAAGCTCACGTGCCCGCCGCGCCGGCTCGGGTCGCGCGGGCTGCCGAGCTCGAAGCCGAGCGGCGCCAGCCAGGCGTCGTGGAGCTCGACGAGGTAAGCGCTGAGCGCCTCCACCTTCGTCCGCAGGCGATCGAGGCCGGCCTCGCTCACGAGCCTCGCCCCCTCCTCGATCGCGACCAGCGCGGGCACGTTCGGCGTACCGGCGAGGAAGCCGGCGACGCCGGGCTCGGCGTCGTAGTCGCGCCCCATCTCGAACTGCAGGCGCTGCCCGAACCAGCCCTGGATCGGCGTCCGCAGCCCGTCCTGCAGGTCCTCGCGCACGTATAGGAAGGCGGGCGCGCCGGGTCCCGCGTTCAGGTACTTGTAGGTGCAGCCGACGGCCAGGCCGATCCCGTCGGCGCGCAGCACGCCCGCCGAGTGACTCAGGTCCCAGATCACCGGCGCGCCCGCGGCAGCCTGTATCGCCCGCGTGTCGGCCACGGCGCTCGAGCGGTAGTCCACGTGTGAGAGGCAGACGAGCGCGACCGGCCCGTCCGCGCAGGCGCGCTCGACGTCGCCGGCGTGGGGGCCGTCGATGGGGTCGGACTCGAACAGCCGCAGCTCGCGGCCGAGCGCAGCGGCGAGGCCCTGCAGCACGTAGCGGTCGGTCGGGAAGTCGCCGGCGTGCGCGACGATCGCGCCCTCGCGTCCGGCCGCGACGGCGTGTGCGAGCTTGTAGAGGTTGACGGTGGTCGAGTCGGACACGATCACCTCGCCCGGGCGGGCGCCCAGGACGGCCTCGGCGATCAGGTCGCCGACCCGCGCGGGCAGCTCGATCCAGTCGTGCCAGCCACTCACGAGCTCCGTGCCCCACTGGTCGACGAGCGCGCCGATGCGGGCGCGGGTGGCGTGCGGCAGCCGACCGAGCGAGTTGCCGTCGAGATAGATCGTCCGGGGGTCGTCGATCACGAAGCGCTCGCGAAATCCCGCAAGCGGATCGTCCGCGTCGAGCCGCTCGGCGCGGGCGCGCTCGCTCACTGGCGCTCGAGCCACTCGGTCACCGTACGCCAGGCGTCGCTCGCCGGGTCGAGATGCTCGTCGTGGCCGGCGCCCGGCAGCTCCGCGAGCTCGCACGGGTCGCCGGCCGCGGCCGCCCGCTCGGCGTAGGCGCGCGCGATCGAGATCGGCACGACGTCGTCGGCATCACCGTGTACGACGAGCTGCGGGAGCCCGAGCGGCAACCGCTCGATCGGGGAGGCGGCGTCGTAGCGCGCGGGCCACTTCATGGGCGAGCCGCCTAGCAGCGACTCGACCGCGCGCCGCGAGAGGGCGAGCCTGGAAGCCTCGCGCAGGTCGAGCACGCCCGCCTGCGCCACCGCGCCCGCCAGCCGGATGCGCGGCTCCGCACCCGGGGAGCCGGCCGGCAGCCCACGGCGGGCCGCGGCCCAGAAGGCCAGGTGACCGCCGGCCGAGTGCCCGATCGCCATCACGCGCGCGAGATCGAGTGACTCGTCGAGCCGGCCGAGCATGTCGATCGCGGCGGCCACGTCCTCGAAGGTGGCCGGCCAGCCGCCGCGGCTGCGCCAGCCGAGCCGCCGGTACTCGATGTTCCACGCGGCCCAGCCGCGGCCGGCGAGATCGGCCACGAGCCGGTCCTCCAGGCGCAGGTCGTAACGCGCCCGCCAGAAGCCGCCGTGGATCAGGGCCGCCACCGGGAACGGCCCCTGCCCATCGGGCAGCGTCAGCTCGCCGAACTGATCCCGGCGCTCGCCATACGGGTACCTGCGCGCCTGCAATGGCGCGGAAGCTACGTGAACGCCACCTGCAGCAGGAACTGCACGTTCTGGCCGTTGCTGGTGGCGAGCGTCGAACGTGGTCTCCTGGGCATTGCAGCCCGAGCCCGGCACACCCGGAAGGTCACGGCGGAGCCGGCGTCGAACCGCCATCGCGGTCGGGACCGCACAGCCCAGGCCTCCCTCGCGCTGGAAGGTGACCGAGTAGCGGCCGGAGCCGTTGTAGACGAGCGCGGGCGGTCGAACGAGCGGTCTGCCAGCCAACCTTGATGCTCGAGCTGGCGCCGTCCGGCTGCAGGTACGCCGCGTACACGTCCGGCGCGGCAGCCGAGGCGAGGTCGGCGCCCTTGATCGAGCCGTTCGCGACGTCGGCCGACTTCACCGCCGACGACGCAAGCTCCGCGCTCCCAACCGCATTCGTCGCGATCTCACTCTTCTTCACCGAGCCGGTGGCGAGATGTGAGCTGTTGACGCTGCCCGCGGGGATGTGGAGTGCCGCGTATCCAACGCCGCCGAGTGCAAGGAACAACGCCACTGAGGCAACGACCAGGGCGGGCGACGGACGGAGCGGGCGGAATCCTTCTCATCTCACGGTCTCCTCTCTCGCTGGGCTGAGACCGCGGATCGTCCCAGACGGAACGGCCGCACGGCCCCGGCGCGGGGCGCCGAGGCCGTGACGGCCTAGCGCCTGTCAGCTCTCAGTCGTCGTCGCGGTCGTGGCCGCGATCGTCGTCCTCCTCAAGCTGCGCCCGGATCTCCCCGCCCGGATACAGCGTGCTGTGGACGTTGGCGTAGGTCGCCCCGCGCCGGATCGCGTCGACCAGCTCGTGGAACTGGCCGGCGGTGATGCCCTGGCCGCCGGGCCGATCACGTCGGCTGGCCTCAGGGTGCCGCTGACCGAGGCCGGCGCGGGCGGGCAGAGCCTGCGTACCCGCCGGGCCCATTGCCGAGGTTCGTGCACAGGAAGACGCTGATGCCGCCGGTCTGTGCCCGTGGCTCCGAAGTGGATGTGCGCCTGCGTCACGTTGCCCTCGAGCGCGGCGTAGCGGAGCCGGTAGTCGATCTCCTGCTCGCCTCTCGTTGATGCGGGCCTTGAACGTTCCGTTGCCCGTGGTCGACAGAGCGACCAGCGTCTCCTCGTAACCGCTGAGCTCCTCGCGGATGCTGTCGCCTCCCCCGGCCACCGCAACCGTGGCGCAGCCGTCACCGCCGCGATCACCCCCACACCGGTCAGCGAGCTTTACACGCCCCTTCATCAGGAACACCTCCTGGGAGTGTGCTGGCGCTCGGCAGCCTACCCCCGCGGATGCGGCCCAAAGCGCGCCCAGACCCAACCTGGCGCAAAGGCCTCGGTGAGCGCCTACGGCGCCCCGAGGTCCGGCAGATTGAGGGTCTCGCCGGGCGGGACGCCCTCGGCCAACTGCTTCTCGCGTTCGATCTCGGCGTTCAACTCGGCGCCGAAGAGCAGCGACACGTTCGTCAGCCAGAGCCAACCGACCAACACGATCGCGGCCGTGAACGTGCCGTAGAGCGCCCCGAGGTCGCCGATAGCCGACAGATAGGTGGAGAGCCCGAAGGACACGAGCAGCCAGGTCAGGACGCCAACGATCGCACCGGGCGTGATCCAGTGGAACGCGCGGTGCTCGACGTCGGGCGTGACGTAGTAGATGTAGGAGAACGCGAGCGTCGCAGCGACGAAGGCGCCCGGCCAGCGCACGTAGCTCCACACGTCGGCCGCGGTGGAGCCCAGCCCGATGAAGCCGAAGATGTCCGCGGCAAAGCGCCCGCCGACGAAGACCATCACGAGACTCACGAGGACCAGCGTCATCAGGATCGCACTGGACAGGACGTCGACCGCCTTGCGTCGCAGGAAGCTCCGGCCCTTCTTCGCCTTGAACACGACGTTGAGCGCGCGCCGCGCAGCCTCGAGCACGCCGGTCGTCCCGTATAGCGCGACGAGCACGCTGAGGATGAGCGTCGTCGTGGCGGTTCCCTTGCTCTGGAGCGCCGAGCGCAGCGACCGGTCGAGCGGGTCGACGACCGAGGCCGGCGCCACGTCTTCGAGGTAGCCGATGATGGCGTTGTAGGTCTCGGGGTACTGCCCGAGCAGGCCGAGGAGGGACAAGGCCAGGAGCACGGCCGGGAACAGCGACATCAACGAGTAGTAGGTCAGTGCCGCCGCGTGGTGGGTGGCCTGGTCGTCGTAAAAGCCGACGAGCGTCCGCTTGACGACGGTCCCCACACGACCCATGACTGCCTGTTCTCTGACGCGCGCCAGACTAAACTGTCGTCCTCTCCCGGGCGCGTAGCTCAGCGGGAGAGCGCTCGCCTCACACGCGAGAGGTCGCTGGTTCGAACCCAGCCGCGCCCATGCCGTCAGCGCGTCGTTGCGCTCGAAGGAAGGAGTGGGGAGAATGCGTGGATTGGTTGCGGTGGTCGCGGCGGCGGCCTCGGTTTCGTTGCTCGCCGCGTCGGCGATCGGCTGGGCGGCGCCGCGAGCGCAGGTGGCCGGGAACAACTGTTCTGCGGGGTTCTCGATCCAACTCCTGGACGGCGACGATCTTTCCTATGACGCCGATGAGGGCCCCCCCACGCCACAGCCCTGCGAGGCCTTGCCCCAGCGTCTGCGCGCCGGCGACGCGCCGGTGAGCGTCACGTTCAACGCGCAGGCACTCGCGAACCAAAATGGGCAGGTGCTGTGGGACGAGGAGCGCGGGCCGAAACCCTGACGGGCGTGTTGGTGCAGTGGCAGGACTCCGAGTTCAGCTGCTGGCCCCAATCGAACGATTATGGGTGCGACGTGGGGGCAAATAACAAGATCACTTACGGGTCGAACGTCAACGACGCCGTGGCGCCGCGGGTCCGCGGCGTCGAGTTGCTGACCGCGGCTCCTGTCGAGCACGTGGCCGCGAGGGGTCGTCTGCCGATGCTGGTGCGGACGTCGGAGCCGGGGTCGGTGCGCGTGTCGTTGGTGGCGGCGGCAGGCGGTTCGCCATTGGGGACCGGTCGGGCCAAGGCCCGGTACGGGGGTGAGCGGTTGCTGGTCTCGGTGCGGTTGACGGCCGCGGGCCGTCGCGCGCTGGCGCGGGCTCGCGGGTTGGCGCGTTACCGGTTCGTGATTCGGGCCGTCGACCGCGCGGGCAATGCCCGCCGGGTGCGCATCCGCGCCGGTTGAGCCGGCGCGGAGGCCGCAGCGCAGCTCGGGGGAGGAGCGCCGCCCGGCAGCCGTCTGGGTAATGTGAACATCCCGAGGCAGCCCCGCGTACCACAGACCATGCCGGACGAAGCCGACGCATAGGCCGTGCTCGACGAGGCGCACGCGTTCTGGCTGCGCGGGCCCGGGCGCGGGGAGATCCGGCCGGTCGCGCTGCCCGAGCCGGGTAGCGGCGACGTGGTGGTCCGCACGCTGCGGTCCGGCGTCAGCCGCGGCACCGAGACGCTGGTGTTCCGGGGCGGGGTGCCGCCGAGCCAGTACGTGGCGATGCGCGCGCCGTTCCAGGAAGGGGACTTCCCGGGACCGGTCAAGTACGGCTACCTCAACGTCGGCGCCGTCGAGCAGGGGCCGGCGCAGCTGCGCGGCCGCACGGTCTTTTGCCTGTACCCCCACCAGACGGCCTACGTGGTGCCGGCCGGCGCCGTGACCGTCGTGCCCGAGGACATACCGCCCGCGCGCGCCGTGCTCGCCGGCACCGTCGAAACCGCCGTCAACGCGCTCTGGGACGCGGCTCCGCTGGTCGGCGACCGCGTCGCCGTCGTCGGCGCCGGGATGGTTGGCTGCTGCGTCGCCCGCCTGCTCGCCCGGTTCCCGGCGGTCGAGGTCACGCTCGTCGACGTAGACGAGTCACGGGCCGAGGTCGCGGCCGCGCTCGGGGCGGGCTTCGCGCGGCCGGACGACGCCGCCGGCGGATGCGATCTGGTCGTGCACACGAGCGCGACGTCCGCCGGGCTCCAGTGCTCGCTCGACCTGCTCGCGCCCGAGGGCACGGTGCTCGACCTCAGCTGGTACGGCGACGCCGAGGTGCGGCTCTCGCTCGGCGGCGCGTTCCACGCCGGCCGCCTTGGCCTGCGCGCCAGCCAGGTCGGGACGGTGTCCCCTGCCCGGAGCATGCGCCGCACGACGGCCGACAGGCTGGCCCTCGCGCTCGACCTGCTGCGCGATCCCGCCTTCGATGTGGTCGTGACCGGCGAGTCGCGCTTCGACGAGCTGCCCGGCGTCATGGCGCGCCTGGCCGCGGGGAGCCTGCCGGCGCTCTGCCACACCATCACCTACGACGGGGCGTAGCGCGTGTTCAGCGTGACCATCCGCGACCACTTCATGATCGCCCACAGCATGCGCGGCGAGGTGTTCGGGCCCGCGCAGCGCCTGCACGGCGCGACGTACGTCGTCGACGCCACCTTCCGGCGCGCAACGCTCGACGCGGACGGCATCGTGGTCGACATCGGCCGCGCAGCCGAGGTGCTGCGCGCCGTGGTGGGCGAGCTCGGATATCGCAACCTCGACGACGAGGCTGAGTTCGCGGGCATGAACACCACCACCGAGGTGCTCGCCCGGGTCATCGCGGACCGACTCGCTGACCGCGCGCGGGCCGGCGCCCTGGGCGACGGCGCGCGGGAGCTCGATGGGCTGGTGGTGACGCTGCACGAGTCGCACGTCGCGTGGGCGAGCTACGAGCGGCCGCTGTGACCGAGGTCCACGTCGTCGTCCCCGAGGGCATCGACGACCCGGCGCGGCCGAGCGGCGGCAACACATACGACCGCCGGGTCTGCCGAGGGCTCGCCACGCTTGGCTGGGCGGTGCACGAGCACGCCGTGCCCGGCGGCTGGCCGCGGGCCGGCGAGGCGGGTCACGCCGCCCTCGCGCGCGCCATCCGGCGGATTCCGGATGGCGCCGTGGTGCTGCTCGATGGGCTGATCGCGTCCACCGCCCCCGAAGCGCTCGTGCCGCAAGCGCGCCGGCTGCGGCAGGTCGTGATCGTGCACATGCCGCTCGGTCACCGCCCGACGGAGGACGAGGCCGGCGCGGTCCGAGCGCGCGAGCGCGAGGTCCTCACCGGCGGCCGCGGCCATCGTCACGACCAGCGCATGGACTCGGCGCCGGCTGAGGGAGCTGTACGCGCTGCCGGCCGACCGGGTGCACGTGAGCGAGCCCGGTGTCGACGCCGCCCGCCTCGCGCCGGGGAGCGCGGCCGGCGACGCGCTGCTCTGCGTCGCGGCCTTGACGCCCGACAAGGGGCACGACGTGCTGCTCGACGGGCTCGCGATGGCGACGGACCTGTCCTGGCGCTGCGCGTGTGTGGGCAGCCTGGTCCGCGACCCGGCATTCGCCGACGGCGTGCGCCGCCGCGCGCGGAACAGCGGGCTGGGCGACCGGGTGCGCTTCCCGGGACCAAGCACCGGCCCGGAGCTCGACCGCGCGTACGCCGCCGCGGACCTGCTCGTGCTCGCCTCACACGCCGAGACGTACGGCATGGTCGTCACCGAGGCCCTGGCCCGCGGCCTGCCGGTCCTCGCCACCGAGGTCGGCGGAGTCACCGAGGCCCTCGGGCACGGGGAGGACGGCACCCGGCCGGGGCTGCTGGTCCCGCCCGGCGACCCGGCGGCCCTCGGCGCCGCGCTGCGCGCCTGGCTCGAGGATGCCGAGCTGCGCGATCGCCTACGTCGCGCGGCGCGGGAGCGGCGCACGACGCTGCGCCCGTGGGCGGCCACGGCGTCCGTCGTCGCAGACATCCTCGCGGCAGTTGTGATGAGCGCGGAGGGCGTCGCCGGCCTCGCGGGAGCGGCGCGATGAGCGCAACCGCCGTCCGGGTCAGCCCGGGGTGGCTCGTCCTGCGCGAGCCGGCCGACGCGGCGGCGCGCTCCGCCGAGCTGGCCGAGCGCCTCCGTCAGTACCTCCCCGCGCCGGGCCACCTCGTGATCCACGACCTCGGCGGCGGCAGCGGCGCGATGGGCCGCTGGCTTGCGCCGCGGCTGCCCGGGCCGCAGCACTGGGTGGTGCACGACCGGGACGCCGATCTGCTGGAGCTCGTCGTCGCCGATCCCCCGGGCCCGGCCGCCGACGGGGCCGCGGTCACCGTCGAGGCGAGGCCGTCTGACATCACGCGGCTGGCGCCCGAGGATCTCGCCGGCGCGAGCCTCGTCGTCGCCTCGGCGCTGCTCGACCTCCTGACCGTGCGCGAGCTGCTCCGGATGCTCTACGTCTGCGCCGGGCGTCCCATGCTGCTCGCCCTGACTGTCCTCGGTGGCGTCACCCTGCTCCCGGCGGATCCCCTGGACGCGCGCATGGCCGCCGCCTTCAACGCCCACCAGCGACGCACGACGACAGCGGGTCGCCGGCTCGGCCCGGCCGCCGTCACGGCCGCCGTCGAAGAGCTTCGCGGCACGGGCGCCGAGGTCCTCGTCCGGCCGAGCCCTTGGCGCCTCGATACGGCCCACGCCGAGCTTGGCGGCCGAGTGGTTCGACGGGTGGGTCGCCGCCGCCTGCGAGCAGGAGCCCGACCTTGCCGCTGAAGCCGGCGCGTACCGGGACCGCCGCCTCGCGCAGGCGGCCGCCGGGGAGCTCGCCGTCACCGTCGCCCATGCCGACGTGCTGGTGCTGCCGTGACGACTGCGCGGCGCTGGATCCCCGTGGCCGTTGCCGCCGCAACGCTGCTCGTCCTGGTCTGGCGGCTGGGAACCGGCCCGTTCCTCGACGGTCTGCACTCGGTCGATGCCGGGGCGCTGGCGGGCGCGTCGGGTCTGGCCGTGCTCACCACGATCTGCTGCGCGTGGCGCTGGAGGATCGTGGCGCGTGGCCTCGGTGTCGACCTGCCCCTGGGTCAGGCGGTGGCCGCGTACTACCGCTCGCTGTTCCTCAACGTCACGCTGCCGGGCGGGGTGGTCGGTGACGTCCACCGCGGGATCAGTCACGGCCGAGACACGAGCGACGTCGGGCGCGGGCTGCGCGCCGTGGCGTGGGAGCGTTCGGCCGGGCAGGTCGTGCAGATCGTCCTCACCGTCGTCGTACTTCTCGTCATACCGTCGCCGGTGCAGGGGGTCGTGCCGTTCGTCGCGCTCGCGCTCATCGCGGCGGCGGCGGGCGTCGCGGTGGCGGCGCGGGTGCGGCCCGCCGCCGGCGGGTCCCGATGGGCACGGTTGCGCGGCGCCGTGGCGCGCGACCTGCGTGACGCGCTGCTCGCCCGGCGGGCGTGGCCCGCCATCGCGGTCGCGTCGGCGCTCGTCCTTGCGGGCCACGCTGCCACGTTTCTGATCGCCGCGCGGACCGCGGGCGCGACCGCGCCGCCGTCCGAGATGCTGCCGCTGGCTCTGCTCGTGATGCAAGGGGCGGCGCTGCCCAACGTCGGCGGCTGGGGGCCGCGCGAGGGCGTGACGGCTTGGGCGTTCGCAGCCGCCGGGCTGGGTGCCTCCCTCGGGGTCGCGACTGCGGTCGTCTATGGCGTGATGGTGTTCGTCGCGAGCCTTCCGGGCGCCGTCGTCCTCGTGGCAGCCTGGCTGTACCGAACCCGGTCGGCGCCGTTACTCGAGCGGCCGGCCCAGGGAGCCCCAGGTGTCTGACCGCCCGTACACGCTGATGAGCTGCAGCGTGTCGCTCGACGGCTACCTGGGCGACCGGACGCCCCGCCTCGCGCTGTCCAACGAGGCTGACTTCGACCGGGTCGACGAGGTGCGCGCCTCCTGCGACGCGATCCTGGTCGGCGCGGTCACCGTGCGCACCGACAACCCGCGGCTGCTCGTGCGCTCGGACGCTCGCCGTGAGGAGCGCACGGCCCGCGGGCTCCCGTCGTCTCCTAAGAAGATCACCGTGACAAGCCGGGTGGACCTCGACGCGCAGTCGAACTTCTTCACCGCCGGCGAGACCGAGAAGCTCGTCTACACCCCGAGCCCGCGGGTGGCCGACGCCCGCGCACGGCTGGGGCGGGCGGCGACGATCGTGGACGGCGGCCGGCGCGTGCGCATGCGCTGGCTCACCGAGGACCTCGGTGAGCGCGGCGTGGAGCGGCTCATGATCGAGGGCGGCGGCATCGTGCACACGCAGTTCCTGGCCGGCGACCTCGTCGACGAGCTGCACCTCGTCGTGGCGCCCTTCTTCGTCGGCGACTCGAGCGCCCCGCGCTTCGTGAGCGACGGGCGCTTCCCGTGGAACGCGGACCGGCGAGCGACGCTCGCCGAGGTGCGCCAGATCGGCGACGTCGTGCTGCTGCGCTACGCGCTCTCACCCCGGTTCCGCGACGAATGACCACGACGCGAGCGACTCAGACGGGTCCGGCCGCCGGGCTGATCGCCCAGGTGCTGCTGCTGGCCGTCCTGGCGGCGACCTCCGCGCTCGGCCCGGTGGGCTGGACCGTCGGCATCGCCTGCGCCGTGACCATGGCGACGGCGCTGGCACGCGGCCTCGCGCGCGGTCCCGGTGAGCGGCTGGGGCCGGCGTCCTGGGTGACGCTCGCCCGGGGCACGCTCGCCGTCGGAGTCGCCGCCCTGGCCGCGGACTCGTTGGTCCACGGCACGCCGGTCGCCCTGCTCGTGACGCTCGCGGCCGTCGCGCTCGTGCTGGACGCGGTCGACGGATGGGTGGCGCGGCGCACCGGGACGGCGACCGCGCTGGGGGCGCGCTTCGACGGCGAGGTCGACGCATTCCTCATCCTCGCCCTCAGCGTCTACGTGGCCCCCGCGTGCGGCGCGTGGGTGCTCGCCATCGGGGCCGCGCGCTACGTGTTCCTCGCCGGCGAGTGGCTGCTGCCGTGGATGCGCGCGCCGCTGCCGCCGCGTCGCTGGCGTAAGGTCGTCGCGGCGACACAGGGCGTGGTGCTGACGGTCGCGGCCGCCGAGGTCCTGCCCCTCGCGCTCACGCAGGCCCTCCTCGGCGTCGCGCTCGCCCTGCTCGCGGCGTCGATGGGCCAGTGCACGTGGTGGCTGTGGCGCCACCGGCACGCCGCACTTGACCGAGGTGCCGGAGGGTGACGTCGCCCGTCCCGTAGCGCGGGCCGCTGCGCACCGGCATCGCCGTGGCGCTCACGGTCCTCGCCCTGCTGCTCGTCTGGGCCGCCCTCGTCGCGCCCAACCAGCCGAGCCACCTCAACCTCGGCGCCTTCGCGCGGCTCCCCCTCGAGCTCCTCGTCGTCGTCGCCGTGGCCGCCCTGCTGCCCGCCACCGCGCGCCGCGTGCTGGCCGTGGTGGCGGGAGCGGTCCTGAGCGCGCTCGTTGTCGTGAAGGTGCTCGACATTGGGTTCTTCACCGCGTTCGACCGGCCGTTCAACCCCATCGACGACTCGGGCTACGTGGGGATCGGCATCGAGACGCTGCGCAACGCGATCGGCGGGTCGAGCGCGAACCTCGTGGTCGCCGTCGCGGCCGTGCTCCTTGTCGCCCTCCTCGCCGTCCCGGTCCTGGCGCTGCTGCGCGTGACGCGGGTCGCGGCCGGCCACCGCGGCTGGGCGCTTCGGGCGGCGATCGCGCTGGGCGTGGTCTGGATGGCGCTGCGAGTCGTCGGCGCGCCGGCCGCCTCCTCGGGCGCGGCCGCCCTGGCCGTCGACGAGGTGCAGGCGGTCCGGGAGGGCTTGGCGGATCGCGCGGTGCTCGCCCGCGAGATCGCGCACGACCGCTTCCGCACCACTCCCGGCAACCGGCTGCTGACAGGCCTCCGCGGCAAGGACGTCCTGGTCGTGTTCGTCGAAAGCTACGGGAGGGTCGCGGTCCAGGACTCGTCCGTCTCGCCCCGCGATCGACGCCGCGCTCGAGCGGGGCGCCGCGCAGCTGCGGGCCGCGGGCTTCTCCTCGCGCAGCGCCTTCCTCACCTCGCCGACCTTCGGCGGCCTCAGCTGGCTGGCGCATTCCACCCTGCAGTCGGGGATCCCGGTCGACGGCCAGCGGCGTTACGACCAGCTCGTCGATGACGACCGCCTCACCCTCACGCGGGCGTTCACGCGCGCAGGGTGGCGGACGGTCGGCGCCATGCCGGGGAACCGCCGAGCGTGGCCGGAGGGCTCGACCTTCTACCACTACGACCGGGTCTACGACCGCCGCAACTTCGGCTATCGCGGCCCGGGCTTCGGCGTGGCCCCTATGCCCGACCAGTACACCCTCCTCGCCCTGCAACGTCGCGAGCTCGCCAAGCGTCGACCGGCCGCCGCTCTTCGCCGAGGTCGACCTCATCTCGAGCCACGCGCCATGGACGCGTATCCCCCGGCTCATCTCCTGGGACGACGTCGGCGACGGCTCGATCTTCGACCGCCTCCCCGCGGAGGAGTCCACGAAGGCCTCGCTCTTCGGCGATTCCGAGCGGGCCCGCGCCGCCTACGGGCATTCGATCGAGTACTCGCTGAACTCGATCTTCTCGTTCGTACAGCGCTACGGCGACGACAACCTCGTGCTCGTCGTTCTGGGCGACCATCAGCCCGCGACGGTCGTCACGGGCCAGGGCGCCAGCCACGACGTGCCCATCTCGGTCATCGCCCACGACCCCAAGGTGATGGACCAGATCGCCGGATGGCGCTGGCAGGACGGCATGTCTCCGAGCCCGCAGGCGCCGGTCTGGCCCATGGCCGCGTTCCGTGACCGCTTTCTCTCCGCGTTCGGCTCGTCGCCGTCCAGCCGCTGACCTGGTGCGGACGGAGGCGCGCGCGTGAGGCAGGACGACCGCGCGCGCTTCGACCGAGCGCTGCACCGCGCGCGCGTGTCGGCATACGCTCCCGGCGAGTTCGTCGGGCAGGAGAGCTTCATGACCGCCGGCGAGATCCGGGCGCTGGCGCTGCAGGTCGGCATCGGCCGCGGAGTCACGGTGCTGGACCTGTGCTGCGGCGTCGGCGGCCCCGGGCGTTTCCTCACGCGGGAGCTGGGCTGCGTCTACCTGGGCGTGGACGCCAGCGCGAGCGCCGTCGCCGTGGCCCGCGAGCGCGCGGGCGACCTGCCGTGCCGCTTCACGACCGCGCACGTCCCGCCCCTCCCGCCCGGCTCTTTCGACGTCGTGCTCCTGCTCGAGACGATGCTCGCCTTCGAGGACAAGGACGCGCTGGTGCGCGAGATCGCCGCGGCCCTCCGGCCCGGTGGGCGGCTCGCCTTCACGCTCGAGGAGGGGCCACCGCTCACGACGGCCGAGCGGGCGGCGATGCCCGACGCCGACACGGTCTGGCTCACCCCGCTCGACGAGATGGCCACGTCCCTGGAGCGGGCCGGGCTCGTCGTCACGTGGCAGGAGGACCACAGCCGCGCGCACCGCGCCATGGCGCAGGCGCTGGCGGACGCATTCACAGCGAACGCCGACGACATCACCGCGCAGATCGGCCGCCGGGCACTCGACGAGCTGCTCGCCGCCCATCGGCTGTGGATCGAGTGGCTGGATGAGGGGCGCGTCCGGAAGCTCGCGCTGGCGGCCGAGCGCCCCTAGCGGGCTAAGCCGATCGCGCCCGTCAGGCGCCGGCGGCACGGCCGTGGACGGCCGTGAACGCGATCGTCTCCGTCCACCAGCTGGGATCGGCGCAGTGGGCGAGGAACCCGTCGACGAGTTGGTCGGTGAGCCTGCCTGAGTCCACGAGCCCTTTGCGCAGCTCGACGACCGTCTGCGTCCAGTAGTCCGCCCAGTCCGAGGCACCGTTGTAGACGGCGGTTTCCGCCGCGCCCGCGACCTCCTCGAGGCCGAGCGCCGCCAGCCGCGGGGCCAGCTTTCGACCGACGTGGTAGTCGATCCCCTCGTCGCGCGACCATGCGAGCCAGCCGTCCCAGAACGCCCGCACCTCGGGCGGCTCGGCGACGCTGACCGGCAGGAAGTCCGGCTCGATCAGCAGAATCGCGCCCCCGGGCGCCAGGCCGGCTACGAGGTTCCGGATCGCCGCGTCGACGTCCGAGACGTGGTGCAGCACCGCCCGCGCGGTCACAAGATCAAAGCCGCCCGGATCGATGGGGCCGGCGACGATGTCGCCCTGCTGCACCTCGAGCCCCGGCCCCCGCACGTTGATGAGCGAGAGGTCGAGGTCGACGGCGACCGCCCGGCCATCGGGGCTAACCAGCTCAGCGAGCCACGCGGAGATCGAGCCGTTGCCGCAACCGACCTCGAGCGTCCGAGCACCCGGACCGATGCCGAGCGACTCGATATGCCGACGATGCATCGGGTCGAGCAGTTGCGACATCAAGCCGAGCCGGGCACCCTCACCTTCGAGGTGATGGTCCAGGACGTACTCGGCCATGGCGGCGGATGCTACGTGATGCATGCGAGCTCCGGACGCCTGAACGGACCCGGCCCGCGGGGCGCGGCGGCCGCGCTCGGGACACTCGTGCTCGGCGCGTTCCTCGCGGCATGCGGCGGCTCGGGAGACGACGGCGACGGGCAGGTGCTCACGTTGCACGTCGTGACCTCCCCCGGCGTGATCGAGTTCGACCGCCGGCGGCTGACGGCGCGGGCGGGCAGGATTGCCTTCGTGCTCGTGAACGACAAGCTGCGCGGTCACAACATCCGCATCCACCGCGGCGACATCGAGGGCCTGGCCCCCCAGACCTCAGAGGATCTCGGCGGCACCGCGACGATCAGCACCGGGCGCACGCGCGCGGTCCTCGAACTCGACCCGGGCACCTACACCTACCTGTGCTCGGCCGGCGGTCACTGGCGTACCCAGTACGGGCGGCTCGTGGTGCGGTGACCCCCCGGAGCCTGCTCGCGCTCGCCGGCCTATGCGTGGCCATCGCCGCGTGCGGCGGGTCCGACGACGATGCGCGTGACGCCTCCACCCGGGAGCCGTCTCCCGCACCGGACATCGAGCTCTCAGCCGAAGACCGGCGCAGCTGGGCTCCGACGCCGGGCGGGGAACCGGCGGTCCCGGTACTGCTCTTCCGCGACGTCGCGCCGAAGGATTTCGCCCGCGTGCTGGCACTGCTCCACCACGCCGGCTACCGGACGATCGGCCTCGACGAGCTGGTTCGCTTCGTCACGGGTGAGCCGGGGAAGCTGCCGCCGCGCCCGCTGCTCATCACCTTCGACGGCGGGCGGCTCGAGACCTGGACCGCCACCGACGCGACTCTGCGCAAGCTCGGCTACGGCGCGGTGATGTTCGTGGACACCGGGCGCGTGCGCGCGGGTGATCCCGGCTACCTGACCTGGAGGGAGCTCGGGGCGCTCCAGCGCAGTGGCCGGTGGGAGGTCCAGCTCCAGTCCGGCACCGGCAACCGGCTGATCAAGTACGGCCCCGGCCGAGACGACGTCGGGCCCTTCTACGCCTATCGCGGCTCCGAAGAGAGACTCGACGGTTGGCGTGAGCGGGTGTTCTCGGACATCAACGATGCAGAGGAGCTCATCGCGCGCCGGGTGCCGGGCTACCGCCCACTTGCGTTCGCCCCGCCTTACGGCAACTACGGCCAGGCAGGCACCAATGACCGGCAGATCCCCCGCGAGCTACTGGCCCGCCTCGAGGCCAGCTTCCGGCTCGTGTTCACCCAGGACCGCAGCGGCTTCGCGCGCCCAGGCGCGCGAAACCCGCTCGGCCGAATCGTCGTCCGCGGCGGCGAGGCCTCCGAGGCGGCGCTGCTGGCCCGGCTCTCAACCCAAGTTCAGGACCGATGACGCCGGCGAATGACAGCACGGTCCGGTGTGAGACGCTTATCGGATGCCGTGGATCCCCGAGCTGTTCTCGGAGCCGGTGCTGGAGCGATTGCGGGAGAAGCGGGAGCTTGAGCGGCTCGAAGCGGTGTCCTACTACGACGGCTTGATGTCGGGCGAGCACGATGCTCTGATCCGGTCGTTCGCCGGGGAGCCGGTCCTCCACGACCCCCTACACGGGAGGATCATGGGCGCGCGCGCGTTCGGGGCGTACGTCGCGGACCTGCATGACTGGCTCGCTCAGCGCAATATCTCATTCGACGACGTCGAGGACGTGGTCACCGAGGAACACGGATTCGAGGAGGTGGTTCTCCACCTCGATGGGGAGACCGGGCGAGTCGACGTCCCGGTCGCGATCGTTGCCGACCGCCGGTCGGACGGACGACTCCACGAGCTGCGGGTCTACCACAGCATGTGGCCGGTGAGGGGCCGCCACGTGCATCGCCCGCCGATGCTGCAGCGCGATCCGGACCTTCGCGCGTCAGATGTCGTGGCCGAATACCAAGGCGCGCTCGCCGCCGGCGAGGTGGACGCGATCGTGGCGACATTCGAGCCCGACGCCTATGCGCGCGAGCCCGCGGGTGGCGGGTACAGCCATAGAGGACGCGACGGCCTGCACAGTTTCTACGAGCACCTGTTCTCGAACGGCGGCGGCATCCCGCTGGAGCACTGCGGGCTGGTCGACAACGGACGCGTGTGCATGCTCGAGTACAACGTCGTGAGGTGGGGCAAGACGGAGCTCCCGCCGGAGGCAGGCGTCGCCTTCTACGTTCGGGGCGAGACCGGCAAGCTCGCCGCGGCCCGGATCTACGACGACTGCGATCCGCCGCTCGGTACGCGTACGTAGCTTCGCGCGTCAGTGTCCGACGGCTTGACCGCCGTCGACATGCAGCGTCTCGCCCGTGACGAACGTGGCCCGCTCGAGATACAGGATCGCGTCGGCGATGTCCCTGATCTCTCCGACCCGGCCGATGGGGCCGGCCAAGCCCTCGTAGGAAGCCGCGTCGTACTCGGGAGTCTTGATGACTCCGGGGGCGACCGCGTTGACGCGCACGCCGCGCGATGCGTACTCGGTGGCCAGCGAGCGCGTCACGGCGGCGAGTCCGCCCTTGGTCAGGGCCGCCAGCGCGGAGGGCGAGTCGCTGCTGGGGTGGTCGACGAGGCTGGCGGTGATGTTGACGATGTGGCCACCGCCTTGGGCGACCATCTGCGTGATGACGAGCTGCGTGATGTGGAAGAACCCGGTCAGGTTCACGCGGGTGATCACGTCGTAGTCGTCGATTGTGTAATCCGTGAACGGCTTGTTGATGAAGATCCCCGCGTTGTTGATGAGGCTGTCGATCCGCCCGAATCGGCCAAGCGCCTGCTCCACCACGCGCTGGGCAGTCTCGGATTCGCCGATGTCACCCCGCACGGTGAGGACGTCGGGCTCGTCAGAGGAGGCAATCGAGCGCGAGGTCGCCACGACGCCGTACCCGTCCCGGCGGAACGCCGCTGCCAGGCCGGCGCCGATCCCGTGCGAGGCGCCGGTGACGACCGCGACCTTCATCCCTGCTCCACGTCTCGGCCGGGGAGCCGGGTCGTGACCTCTTGGAGCAGCCAGCCGTTGCCATCCGGGTCGCTGAACGAGGCGTATGTGAGGTAGGAGCGACGTTCCGGGTCCGGGCCCGGAAGGAAGCTCGTCCCGTCGAGGTGGAACAGCTCACTGACCTCGACGCCGCGGCGGACCAGGTCGTCGCGCGCCTCTTCGATGTCGTTGACGACCAGCTCAAGCCGCTGAGCGGAGCCAGGCTCGGCTGTGGTGACGCCTTTCCCGAACGCGACCGAGCAGCCCGACTGGGGAGGCGTCAGCTGGACCGCCCGGACATCGTCGTCGAGGACGAGGTCGGCGTCCAGCCGCCACCCAAGTCCCAGGTAGAAGCTCTTGGCCCGATCGACATCGGAAACTGGCAAGGTCACCACCTCGAGCTTCATGGCGATGGTCCCCGCTTCCGGGACCCCCGCCGAGCCACCGGTGCTCGCGCCAATGCTCATGTTGACCTCCGACGGCCAGATCGGGTGGGACCAACTCTCCCCTCAGCCCGGGACGAAAGTCAAGGATCGACGACGATCAGCCCGCTGACGAATCCGCCTCGACGGGCTCCACTCCGTCGGGGCCGCGCTCTCGGCGGAGCGGCCGCAGGTCGGTCCCGCACATCATGCACTCGACCGCCTCCTCCGGCAGCGGCTCGCCGCACTGCGGACAGCGTTCCGCTTGCTCGTCGCTGCCGCGCTTGCGTCTGAACAGTCCCATTCTTGATCCTCCCGGTTAGGCGATTTGGGAGTGTCCGATGCTCCTTGTGCCGCGGGCAGCCGTCCATGCATAGAAGACCCCATCGTGGTCGCTGCCGACCTCTAGGGCTCGACGAGGCCGCGGCGGATCGCGTAGCGGGTCAGGTCGACGCGGTTCCTCAACTCGAGCTTGTCGAGGATGTTCGCGCGATGCCGGTCGACGGTCTTCTTGCTGATCACGAGCTGAGCCGCGATCTCCTCGCTCGTGAAGCCCTCGGCGATCAGCTTCACGACCTCGAGCTCACGCGGGCTGAGCGGATCCTCAGGAGTCGCCTCGCCGCCGGCAGCCCGGTCGAGGTAGTCACGGACGAGCGCTCGGACCGCCGCCGGGTAGAGGAACGGCTCCCCGCGCATCGTGGCCCGGCAGGCCTCGATCAGGTCGCGGTTCGCGACCGTCTTGAGAACGTAGCCCGACGCCCCCGCCTTCAGGGCCTCGAAGAAGTACTGCTCGTTGTCGTGCATCGAGAGCATCAGCAGACGGAGCTCCGGCTTGCGGCCGGAGAGCTCGCGCGCTGCCTGCAGGCCTGTCATGAGCGGCATCGAGACGTCGAGCACGGCGAGGTCGACGTCCTCGGCGAGCGCGAGCTCGACCGCCTCCGCGCCATTGCCGGCCTCCGCGACGACGTCGAGGTCAGCGGCAGAGTTGAGCACCATCCGGAGGCCGTCGCGGACGACCGTGTGATCGTCCGCCAGCAGGATCCGGGTCTTGAGCGGGACGGTCACCGGTCAGCCGACCCCTGGGGGCACGTCGAGCCGGATCTCGGCCCCCGCCCCCGGTTGCGAATCGATCCGCAGGCGCCCGCCGACGAGCAGCGCACGCTCGCGCATCCCGCTCAGGCCGGCCGTGCCGCTGGGCAGCGGGACCGGCATCCCGTCGCCGTCGTCGGTGACGACGAGCGAGACCCGCTCGGCGTCCGCGCGCAGAGAGACCGTCACCCTGGTCGCGCCGGCGTGGCGGATTGCGTTCGTAAGGGCCTCTTGCGCCACGCGGTAGACGACCAGCTCGACGTCGGGAGATTGCGGCGGCAGCTTTCCCTGCAGGTCCCGGCTTACCCTGGTCTCGCCCTGGCGGTCGAGCCGCGAGCACAGCGCGATCAGGGCGTTGAGGAGCCCGAGGTCATCGAGCGCCTCCGGTCTCAGCTCACGTGCAATCCGGCGCACGTCGTCGAGGCTGTCGCGGAGGGCGTCGGCCACCCGCCCGAGCGCCTCTGACGCCGCGGCGGTGTCGGTGTCGGATGCTCGCTCGACCTGGATGATCACGGCCGTGAGCGTCTGGCCGATCTCGTCGTGCAGCTCGCGGGCGACGCGCAGCCGTTCGGCCTCCTGCGCCATCAGGGCGGCGCCGGCCGCCTCACGCCGCGCCGTCTCGAGCCGGCCCAGCATCTCGTTGAAGGCCTCCGCGAGCGCGTGGGCCTCGGCGCTGCCGCCGGCACCCACGGTGAGTCGACGCCCCGGCAGGTCGGGATCCACCGAGCTCATCGCCTGAGTCAGCTTCAGCACCGGCGCGAGCACGCGGCGGAGCAGGAACAGGTTGATCAGCAGCATCGTCACGAGCCCGGCGATCAGAACCACGAACTCCGTGAGCGCGATCGGAGTGCTCACCGTGATCGGCGTCAGCGCGAGCAGGAGCACGGCGACGCAGACGACCGACGCGTTGGTGAGGAAGACCCACCAGAGAATCGACAGTCGCTGGGGCTGAGCCGAGCTGGCGCGAGGGGCCCGACCCCGGGGCGCCCGCGCGCCGGTGGTGGGCTGCACAGCTGTGGATGGGGGGCTCAACGCCTCGCCGCCTTCGGGAAGGTCGGGAGCAGTCCATCGGAAACTAGCGCGCATGCGGCGGCAGGCTCGCGGCTGACGAGCCTGCGGGCAATGGATGAAAAGCCGCATTGGAGCTCATCCGGCTGGGGGCCCGTGGGTGTTCGTGCCCCCGGCGAATGCAGCCTCGTGCGCATGGAAGAACGCGCGGTGGCTGTGAGCCTCGTGGCGATGGGAGTAAGCGTCGCCGTCTGGTCGATGATGGGACTCGCCGTGTGGCACTTCACGGTGTTCCTGCCGGCGCGCTTCTGGGGCGGCATCGTCGGCGCCTTCCTCGCCTCGCTCGCGGGCGCGTTGGCATCGGGCGTCCTGCTCCCGCAGCCGGGCATTCCGCCCGACAACCCACCCGGCGTTGCCGAGGCCTTCTGGGCAGTGCCGGGCGCGCTGGCCGCGCTCTTCATCAGCTACCTCTACGGATCCCGCAGGGACCGGGCGCGGGGAATCACAAGAGCCTGAGCGCCGAAGCGCAGGATGGGGCTTTTCACCCATTCCCAAGCGGGTCGGGGAGAGCAGCATGGACGTTGTGCGGGGAGAGGTGCTGCAACCCACCGCGTCCGTGCTCGGCCCGTCCCATCCGCTGGTCGAGACGATCGAGACGCTCGCCGAGGCGAGGCGGCAGGCAGTGACCGTCGTGGCGATCCTCGTAGCGAGCCTGGCGCCTGCGTCGCTGGGCGTCCCCTGGGCTCAGACCGCCGCCCTGAGCGCCGGCGCGATGATCTGCGTTCTCGCGGCGGCCGTGCTCACACTGCGCCGGCGAAGGCGCCGCCAGGCGCTCGAGCTGATCCTCGAGGGCCGCGAGGCGTTACCGGTCGCGGCTGTCGAAGAGGAACGCCGGCGCCTCCTCGATCCGCGAGGCCGAACGATGCTCGCCGCGAGCTTCGAGAGCCTCGCCGACGACGCGCTGTCACCGGAGAGCTGGCCGACCGGGTCCGTCTTCCCTCGCTCGACCGTCGCAGCTGTGGCGGATCAGCTGGGCGACGTCGGCTCGCTCCTGCGGGCGGAGCCCAGCCGGGCGCGCGGAGTGGCACTTGCCCGCGGGCTGCTCACCGACGGAGCGCGATCACCGCTCCACCGTGGCGAGCTGGGTGCGCTCCGCCACGAGCTCCGCCGCATCCGGTTCCTGCTCGCGACTCGCTGAGCGTTGTAACCCGGGTGGGGCCGCGGTTGACCCTCTCGAGCAGGCGGGCTACTGTCCGGCGACTCGCGATGGCGGACACCGCGACCGATTCGACGGAGAGCAGTGCCCGCCTAAAGGCGGCCGTCGACGTGGTCATCCCGTCGGACCTGCGGCGGATTGTGAGGGTCGCCGGTATGCGCTGGGACTTCGTGCTGGGGACTGTCCTCGTCGTCCTGAGCGCGTTCGGCCTCGTCGCGTCGCCGTGGCTGATCGGCAAGGCCGTCAACGATCTTCAGCAGGGCTCCACCGAGAGCCTCCTCGAGGTGGCGCTGGGGGTGTCCGCCGCCGGCCTTTTCGCCGCGCTCGCAGCCGGCGGGGGCACCTGGCTGATGGGGCGCTACTCCGTGGACGCCGGGATCAGGATCCGAGAGCTCCTGTACGACCGGCTTCTCCGGTCGTCACTCGACCTGTACCAGGCCGTGCCCCCCGCTCAGCTCGTGGCTCGGGCGACGGCCGACGTGGAGCCGATCAAGTTCTTCCTGAGCGGGGCGGTGAGTCTCGTCGCCCAGGCAGCCGGGACGCTCGGGTTCGCCATCATCGTCATGTTCCTCATGGACGCGGAGCTCGCCGCTCTCGCGCTCGCCCCGTTCCTGATCGCCATCGTCGTACAGCTCAGCTACGGGAACCGCACGCGGGCGGCCACGCAGGATGCGGAGCAACTCCGGAGCGAGGTGGCGGGTAAGACGGCGGACAGTGTCCGGGGCGCGAAGCTGGTCATGTCGCTCGGCCGCGAGGCCGAGCAGAAGGAGCTCTTCGACCGGTCCGTGGAGGCCCTGTTCGTTGGCTGGCTTCGCGTCGGCAAGCTCGACGCGATCTATGGATCGGTCCTGACCGCCATTCCCTACGTCTCGCTCGCACTCGTGCTCGCGGTGGGCGGCCGAGCGGTAATCGACGGGCAGATCTCACTCGGCGAGTTCGTGACCTTCTACGGCTACTGCGGGATGCTCGCGGGCGCTGCGAGCCAGCTCGGCTACATGACCTACCTGACGGCCAGCGCGGCCGGGTCGGCCACCCGGATCGTCGAGCTGCTCGAGCACCCGGACGACGGCGACGGAGCGCAGGCGCCCGAGCGCATGCCCGATGGCCGCGACCTCCGCCTGCGGGACGTGTCGCTGGCGCGACAGGGCGCCCAAGCTGCGCTCGACGGCGTGAGCCTCGCCGTGTCGAGCGGCGAGACGGTGGCGCTCGTGGGGGCCACGGACGCGGGCATGCAGACGCTGCTCGAGCTCGTCAACGGCCTGCGTGTACCCGACGCCGGTGAGATCGAGCTCGGCGGCCGCGCGCTCGATCGAGCGAGTCTCCCGCTGCTGCGCCGGCTGTCGGCGCCGGCGGGGCAGGACCCGCTGTTCGCGATGTCGATCGCCGAGAACATCGCGTACGGCCGCCCGGACGCATCACAGGCCGACGTCGAGACGGCGGCGCGGCTCGCTCACGCGGAGGAGGTCGTTCAGAGGCTGCCGGCGGGCTACGACACGCAGGTGGGCGAGGAGGGAGGGCAGCTCTCAGGCGGCGAGCGCCAGCGCGTCGCGCTGGCTCGGGCGTTGCTCGTTCAGCGCCCCATCCTTCTGCTCGACAACATCACGAGCGCCCTCGATCCGGAGGCCGCGAACCAGGTCCTCGAGGGGCTCGCCGGCGGGACCGTGGGCGCCACGCGTCTGATGGCCACGTTCCGGCCGTCCGCGCTGACGCTCGCCGACCGCATCGTGGTCTTCGACGCCGGGCGGGTGATCGGGGTGGGCAGGCATGCCGAGCTGATGGAGAGCTGTCCCCCGTACCGCGACATGGTCGCGCTCTGGGAGTTCGAGTGAGCGAGCGGCTCGAGCGGCACTTCGACGTGCTGATTCAGCTCTACCGGCTCCTGGCGCAGTGGCGGCGCCAGCTGCTGCTGACCGGGGCCGCGGTGGTCGTCTCAACCGCGGCGAGCCTCGTCCCGCCATGGGTCGCAGCCAAGGCCATCGACGACGGGATCGTCAAGAAGGACGTCGACTCGCTCGACGTGGCGCTGTTCGCGCTGGTCGCCGCGGTGGTGGTCTACGCGATCACGTCGGCGCTGCAGACCTACTCGTCCGCCTGGGTCGCGCAGCGCGCCCTGGCGACGCTACGGTCCCGGATCTTCGGGCACCTCCAGGTGCTGTCGCCGGGCTTCTACGACCGCTCGCAGACCGGCGATCTCGTCTCCCGCGTCACAAACGACGTGGAGCAGCTCGAGAACCTCGTGGCCGGGAGCCTCTCCGCCTTGGCCGGCAGCCTCCTCGCCGTCGTCGGCACGCTCATCGCGATGTTCCTGCTCGACGCCGAACTGGCGCTTGTTGCTCTGTGGGTGTTTCCGGCAACCGTCGTCACCATGGCGGTCTGGGGTCGTATCGCGCGTCCCCGCTTTCGCCGCACCCGCGACACGATCGGCGCCGTGTCGGCGTACCTGCAGGAGTCCCTCGGCGCGATCAAGATCGTCCGCGCGTTCGGCCAGGAGAAGCGACATCGCGATCGTTTCCGGGAGCTGAACGCGCGCGACGGCGAGGCCCAGATGGCAACGAAGACGGTCTCGGCCTTCCTCGGGGTGGTGATGGGCCTGCTGCCTGCCCTGGGAGTGACGGCGATCATCGTCGTCGGCGGCATTCAGGTGAGCGACGGTGCAAAGTCGGTCGGCGTGGTGGTGGCCTTCATCGCCTACTTCCAGCGGCTCTTCTCGCCGCTGTCGCAGCTGTCGAACCTCGCGGCGCTGTACACACAGGGCGGCGCCGCACTCGACAAGATCAACGCGTTGCTCGACGAGGAGCCTACGATCCGCGATCGGCCGGGAGCGACCGAGCTCGAGCGAGGCCCGGGCGAGGTCCGGCTGGACGGGGTGAGCTTCTCGTACGACGGGAAGCGCATGGTGCTCCAGGACGTCGACGTGACCTTCGCAGGAGGCAAGGTCACGGCGATCGTCGGACAGAACGGAGCGGGGAAATCGACGCTGGTGAGCCTGATCTCGCGCTTCTACGACCCTGATCGTGGCCGGGTCGCCATCGACGACACGGACATCCGCGACGTCACGCTCGCAAGCCTGCGAAGGAACGTCAGCTTCAGCCTCCAGGACACGAGCCTGCTTGCGGGCAGCGTGCGCGACAACATGCTGCTTGCGAAGCCCGACGCGACCGACGAGGAGATCGAGCAGACGCTGGCCGACCTCGGGGGACTCGACATCGTCAGAGGTCTGCCGGACGGGCTGGACACCGACGTCGGCGAGTCAGGAGGGACGCTCTCCCCCGGCCAGCGTCAGGTGATCGCGCTCGCGCGCACGATCATGGCCGATCCCTCGATATTCATCCTCGACGAGTTCACGTCGGGGCTGGACGTGCTGACCGAGGCGCGGTTGCTCGAGGCGCTCGACCGCATCCTTGCCGGGCGCACGCGGATCGTCATCGCCCATCGACTCGGCATGGTCAAGCGCGCGGACCACATCGTCGTGATGGAGGACGGTCGAGTCGTGGAGCAGGGGGATCACGAGAGCCTCATGGCGCAGGGCGGGGCGTACGCACGGCTGCAGGAGGCGTCGCGGCGGCTGCGCGTCGCGTGACCTTGCGCCCCGATGGCGGCGCGGTTACCTTTCACCCAGCCGCTGTCCCGGCAAACGGATGGGGAAAGGAGGACCCGGAATGGTTCACGCCTTGCCCGAGGCGTATCCCGAGGACGTCGAGTTCGATCTGGACGTCAGGCTGCAGGCGGTCGCCCGGGAGCTCTCAGACGATCGGGCCGAGAGGCCGCAGACCGTCAGCTGCAAGGAGTGCGGCACCCAATACTCGTGTGTGTCGTGCCCGTGCGAGTAGCGGGTCAGCGAAACGTCAGCGGAACGTCAGCGGTTTCCGTTCTGCTTCGGCACACGCCCAATCGTGGGAAAGGAGAAAGATGACCCCGACCTTGCTGGAGACCCAGGCCGAGGACACCGAGTTCGATCTCGACGTGAGACTCGACGCGGTCGGCCGGGACATTGCGAACAAGACCCCCGAGAGGCCGACCCAGATCACCTGCACCGAGTGCACGGGCGGCCAGATGACCTGCAACTGCTGAACGAAGGGATAACGCGAGATGACCCCCGTTTCGACCGAGACCCGTCGTGACGACGGCGACTTCGACCTTGACGTCAGGCTCCAGGCGGTGGTCCGGCACACCCCGGAGAGCGCTGCATTGAAGCCGACCGACCAGGGCTGCCCCGACGGGCCCACGAACATCACTTGCCACGCGGGCGGGGGCTGCCTCGAGTAAGGGAGGACATGATGGTTCCAGCATTGCCCGATTCACATCGCGACGAGACCGAGTTCGATCTCGACGTCAGGCTCGAAGCGGTCGCACGGCACGCCGCCGACAAGGCGGCGCTGAAGCCGACCGACGCGGCCTGCCCCGACGCCACGCAAACCCAGGTCGGCACCTGCACGATCCACCCAAGCTGAGAAGAGCTGGAAAGGAACCCGGATGGGCCCTGCCTCGCCCGAGACTCACGCCGAGCACAACGAATTCGATCTCGACGTCCGGCTCCAAGCTATGGCCCCGCGCCAGTCGTACGAGCCGACGGAGCCCAGCCCGGCGACGCAGTCCTGCGCCTGCCCTCCCACGTACATAACGCGCTGCGTCGCGGGATTGGACGACAGCTAAGGGCTCACGAAAGAAGCAGCGCGCGATCCCAGGCGGGGTCGGCGTCCGTGGCTGCCGCGAGCAGCACGAGCGCCGGCCCGGCCGCACCGTCCAGCAGGGCGGGATTGTCGACCTCGGCGCCGCTGAGGTCGTTCAGCTCTGCTTCGCCGCGGTAGCCGAGCGGGGCTTCCGCGTCGAAGCGATCCAGGAGCTCCAGGCAGAGAGCCCGCGCCTCGCCCGCCAGGTCCTCCGCGCCTGTATCTGCCGCCATCCGCAGCGTGACCTGCGCCAGCCCCGCAGTGCCGTGGCACAGGGTGGGCGCCCTTAGCGGTTGCTGGCTCTGCTGGCGCTCGAGCGCAGTTCGCACGGCCCGCTCGGCAAGTCGCGCGAGCTCCGGCTCGTCCAGCGCCATGCCGGCCAGCCAGAGAGCGCGGCCCACGCCGGCGTTCCCGTAGCACCAACCCGGGCGCGCGGGCGGCTGCTCCGCCGCCTGGGCCTCGCCCAGAGGGATCGCGGCGGGCCACTCCGGACCGAAGTGGCCAGGCCGGGACTGAGCCGCCACCCAGTCGGCCATCCGCTGCATCGCCTCCGTCTGTCCGCTGACCGCGACGCCCTCCCTCGACGCGAGCGCCATGAGCGCCAGCGGGCCGAGGACACCATGCGCGAGCCCGCAGTTGAGGTTGCCCTCGGGCGCGCTCGTCCTCATGTCCTCGAAGAGGTGCTCGGGCGGGGTCGACCAGCGTGGAACGCCGTTCGTGTCGCCCATGAGATCGACGAGCGCGGCGAGCGTGTCGTCGAGAGCGGCGCGCGGGCCGGGCTCGTCGCGCCTGGCGAGCAGGTAGACACCGATTCCCGTCAGCCCCGAGATCAGGTCCCACGCCCGCACCGGCATCCCATCCATCGCTGCGAGCGCTGGGCGGCTCGCCGCGACAGTCGTGGCGATCGCCTCATCGATCGCCGTGAGCAGGTTGCCGTAGCGCGGGCGCCCGGCGGCCAGCCGCTGCGCGGCGTAGCCGATTCCCGCAACACCGTCGAAAAGGCCGACCGGCGTTCCGTCGCGCTCGGCGGCCCGCGCCGTGGCGCTGAGGTGCTCGTGCCCGGCGCGATCCCAGCCCGCGTCCGGAAACAACCCATCGAGCTGCGAGCAGACCAGCGCGATGCTCGAGTCCGGCGTGGAGAGACCCGCCATCGCCCGCTCCGCCGCCGACGGCTCCAGCGCCGCGAGCCTCGACGCCACCTCGAGCGCGACCGCGCGCGCACGTTCGCCGTCGGCACCCGACAACACGGGACGCCAGCTCATCGGACCGGGGCGCGGGCGAGGCTCTCGCGCGTGCGTTCGAGCAGCCCCAGGGCGCGACGCTCGCCCTCGCGGTCGATCCCGAGCAGGCGGTTGCAGTGCATGTGCGCGAATGTCGCCACCAACTCCTCCGCGGGCGGCCATTCGATCGCGCCCTCGACCCTGAGCGCGGCGAGGCGGTCCCCAAGCGGGCGCAGGTCGCGGACGAAGCCCTCGAGCAACGGCCCGAGCGGCTCGTCCCGCGCGCCGCGGGACGCGAGCAGCAACCTCAGCTCGTTCTTGTGCTCGCGCCACTCCTCCGTCACCTCGTGTCGTGAGGTCACGTGGGCCGCGCACCAGCGGACCCTGGCCTCCGAGTCGAGGCCGAGCCCCTCCATCAGGCAGTCGAGAGTCACAACGCAGAGCTGCTCGCGCGGGACGGCGAGCGCCCGGGACAGGTCGAGCCCGATCAGCTGCGCGACCAGGCGGCTGTCGATGCCGAAGATCGACTCGGCCACCTCCATGCCGGACTCGCCGCCGTAGCGCTCGAGCTCGCGCTCGTACGTGTCGAGTGCCAGCGTCTGACACATGTCCCTGTCCATCAGGTCGGACGCCCACGCGTAGAGGCGCGGCGCCAGCTCACCGATGAGCTTCTGCGGCTCGCCGCGGAAGCGGACGCGCACATGTGGCCGCTCGTCGCGGTAGCGGATGAAGAACCAGTCGTCGGCAAGCCCCGAGTCCAGCGCTTCGTGAGCGAGCTCCCTGAGGGGCCCGCCGACAAGCTGCTCTGTGAGCGTGCCGCCGGCGTACACCTTCGCGTAGAGCCAGTCGCTTCCGGGGGCGCGCACGCGGGCGCTGCGCGGGGGCGGCGCGACCCGGGCGGCCGGGGCGCCGCCATCCGCGTCCGTGGCGTCGAGCGACGCGGGGTCCCGGGTCAGGGGCACGGCGAGCTCGACGAGGAAGCCGCCGGAGCCTCCCCGGAGCCAGGCGTCGCCGATGCCGGGCAGCGCCTCCTGGAGGACAACCGTGTCGTCCTTCGCCGACCGCACCAGCCCCCGGAGGAGCTCGACCTGCTGGGAATCGTCGAGATCGAGGAGAAGGCGGTTGTCTCCCTGCGTCGCGTAGACGCTGCTCGGCAGCTGCCAGCGGCTGCCCCAAGACTCGAGCGCGGCGGCGAAGGCGGCCGGCGAGTCCTGGTCGAGTCCGCCACGTCCGAACGGCGGCCGCCAGGTGGCCGGGCTCAGCACGACACGACCCGCCTCGACTCGCGGCAGCCTCGGCAGCTCCGCTGCGGGACCCCAGGCGAACGAGCTCATCAGTGGACGACCGGCGTGGCGCATCTGGGCGAGGAACGCGCACACCGCGGGCGCCGCCCTCGGATTGAGCATGTGGCCCTCGCAGACCTGGACGTACGCCCCGGCCTGCGGCCAGCGCAGGTAGAACATCTCGTCACGCACGCCCACCACGAGCTCGTCGAGCGGGATCACGGCGTCCCGCGGGACGCCGGGTGAGACGCCCACGACGATCTCGTGGCTGCGTGCGGCCGGCCGGATCGTCACATTGCTCAGCCAGGGCTTTTCGGGGCCGTAGACGAGCTCGGCGCAGACCGCTTCACGAGCGCCCGCCTCTTCGCCCCGCGCGGCCTCGGCCATCGCGCGCTCGCCCTCTTCCTCGAAGAGGTAGGCGAACCGACCGAGGATCCGCCCTGCGCTGTAGGAGCCGGTCATCGGGGACACCGCCACGCGGAACTCGCCCGCGTCGAGCGCCTCGCGCGAGCGGGCCGAGACATAGACCCCCACCTCGAGCGTGGGGGGCAGCGCCGCCGTGCGCGCCCCGGTGTCGAGCTCCGCGATCAGGTCCGGATCAAGCTCGAGCGCGAGCTCCCCGGCGCCGAGCGCCGACGCCGCCAGCTCGAGGAGCCGCCGGTTGCGACCCTGCGTTTCCCTGTCCGGCGGGCGCTCTCGGCCCGCGCGCAGGTCCACCGGCCCGAGCCCCACGTCCGGCTGGACGAGCTCCAGGAGCGGCACCTCACCACGCGCGTCGTAGCGCTCGACGAAGCGGTCGCGATAGACGTTGAGGGGGAGCGAGCCCGAGTGCGCCGGCGAGAGGCGGAGCAGCAGCTCCGCGGCCCGTGCCGCCTCCTCGGCGACGGCGCGCGTGATTCGCTCGCCGGCGAGGGGCCTCATCATGTCCACCCGCACCGCCGCCTCCTTGGGAGGCGCAGACGCGACGGCGCGGGCCGCCGCCAGGACGGCGGGGAACTGCTCGGCCCCGTCCGCTGCATCCAGGAGCTCCCAGCGCTCGCACGCGGCGATCGCCGTGGCGAGCCGCTCCCGTTCGGCGCCGGCGGCGCTCAGCCCGTCCAGGCGCGCAAGCAGGTAGCGGGCCGGGTCGCCGCGGGTCAGCGGGGGCCGCAGCTCGCTCACGAGCAGGCCTTCGCGCACGAGTGTGTGGATGAGCTCCGCGACCCGCGGCCCGGCGTCCGGGAACTCCTCGCCGAGGACGGCCGCCAGCTCCGCAAATGGTGCCGGGGCTCCGTGGCAGAGCTCGAGCGCCCTGAGGACGGGGCGGGTTGCGCGCACCGACACCTCGAACGCGCCGTCGCCGCCGGCGAGGCGCTCAGGCAGGAAGGCCCTGCCGCCGCGCACGATGACCGTCGGGTGGGTCACGAGCTCGAGCTCGCTCACGACCTCCGGGCGGCTCTCGAGCTCGCCGATCAGGGCGTCGAGCAGGCCCATGTCGATGCGGGCGCGCACGACGTCCTCGGAGCCGAGCTCGAGGTCGGTCTCGGCGCCCCAGCCTGCCAGCGACACGGCCGCGTTCAGGCCGTACGGAGTCGGGCGCGTCGACATGCGGATGAGGTAGCGGAGCACGGCCAGCCGCCAGCGCCGCAGGGCGGATGGACTCGACGGCGGGCTACCGAGCTGCTCGAAGAGCGACGGCGACGCTACGGCGAGCGCGCGCCGGACCAGCGGATCCTGCACGGCCTCGGGGAGCTCTGAGTCGCCCCCGCCTTCCAGCTCCAGGTAGCGCTCCGCCGGCAGCAGCGGCGATCGCACCAGAGCCCAATCCATGGGCTCGTACCAGCCGCTCCGCGGGGTCTCGCGCCCGGGCAGCCGTTCCAGTGCAGATGCACGAGCCAACGGCCGCACCATAGCCAAGTGCGGCGCTCGCGCCGGGCGCCCTTACAGCACGTAGCCGAGCACGCGCCCGCGGTCAGGGGACAGGCGATGACTCACCGCCGGGCGCCGCGGCCCGCGAGCCCGCGGCGCTCCGGCGGTCAGCCCGTCAGGCGGCCTTGATCAAGCCGTGCGGGTTGAAGACGTACTTCTTGGCGGCACCCTTGTCGAAGTCCTCGTAGCCCTGCTGGGCCTCGTCCAGGGTGATCACCGTTGCGTTGACGGCCTTCGCGATCTGCGCCCTGTCGGAGAGGATCATCTGCATCAGGCCGTAGTGGTACTTCATCACCGGGCACTGGCCCGTGGTGAAGCTGTGCGACTTGGCCCAGCCGAGGCCGATGCGGATCGACAGCGAGCCCTCCTTGGCGGCGTCGTCGGCCGCACCGGGATCGCCGGTCACGTACAGCCCGGGGATGCCGAGCTTGCCCGCCACCCGGGTCACGTCCATGATCGAGTTGAGTACGGTCGCGGGCGCCTCGTGGTCCGAGTCGGCGCCGTGGCCGCGTGCCTCGAAGCCAACGGCGTCGACCGCGGCGTCGACCTCCGGGACGCCGAGGATCTGCTCGATCTGGTCCTTGGGGTCGCCCTGCGAGACGTCGATGGTCTCGCAGCCGAAGCTGCGCGCCTGCTCGAGCCGCTCCGGGATCAGGTCGCCGACGATCACGACTGCAGCGCCGAGCAGCTGCGCCGAGTGCGCCGCCGCGAGGCCCACCGGCCCGCCGCCGGCGATGTAGACGGTCGAGCCCGGCCCGACACCTGCGGTGTACGCGCCGTGGAACCCGGTTGGGAAGATGTCCGAGAGCATGGTCAGGTCGAGGATCTTCTCCATCGCCTGATCCTTGTCCGGGAACTTGAGCAGGTTCCAGTCGGCGTACGGCACGGTCACGTACTCCGCCTGGCCGCCGACCCAGCCGCCCATGTCGACGTAGCCGTAGGCCGAGCCCGGGCGGTCGGGGTTCACGTTCAGGCAGACCCCGGTGTTGCCGCCCTTGCACATACGGCAGCGGCCGCAGGCGATGTTGAACGGGACCGAGCAGAGGTCGCCCACCTGGATGAACTCGACCCCGGGGCCTGTCTCGATCACCTCGCCGGTGATCTCGTGCCCGAGGATGAGGCCCTCGGGTGCCGTCGTCCGGCCACGGACCATGTGCTGGTCGGAGCCGCAGATGTTGGTCGAGACGATCTTGAGGATCGCCGCGTGCGGTAGCTGCCGACCGACGTTGTCCGGGTTTACACCCGGCCCGTCCTTCAGCTCGAAGGACGGGAAGTCGATGTTCTGGACCTCGACCTTGCCGGTGCCCATGTAGGCGACGCCTCTGTTGTCGGGCATCGAGTCCTCCCTTCGCGCTCGGCCGCGGCGCCGCTCACCGGGAGCAGCTGCGCCGAGCGCTGTCTGCCATTACTCGCATGTTTCCGGGGACGGGCGGCCCTAATCAGGCACGCGCCGGGCGTCAGAGCACGTGCTCGGCGAGGCGCGCCTCGAGGTCGCGGCAGCGCCGCAGGAGCTCGTCGGTGCGCGCGCGGGTGGCGTGGTGCGTGGGGTGGTCGCCACCCCCATGGCAGCCGCCCGCCATGGCGAAGGCGTACTCCCAGCTCGCAGTGTGGGCGCGCAGAGAAGCTCGGGCCTCAGCCAGCTCTGCCTCTAGGCGATCTCTCATTGGAGTGTCCCCGGAATGGGTCGCTCCCATTGAACATTCAACGTCGGACGGTCTGGAGAATTCGCGAGTCTCACGCCGATCGATACTGTCGATGGAACGAGTGGCAACGCCTTCCCTCCCTCAGCCTGTGGAGCGGCTGCTCAAGGCCGCGAACGACCACGACAGCGCCGGCTTCCTCGCGAGCTTCACGGAGGACGGAGTGGTGGACGACTGGGGCCGTGAGTTCGCCGGCGCCGATGCCATCGAGGGTTGGAGCGAGCGTGAGTTCATCGGCGTCGACGTGACGCTCGACGTCAACGAGGTCAGCACGACTGGGGACGACACGACCGTGAGCGCCGAGGTCGGCGGCCGCGGCTTCAATGGTCCAAGCCACTTCACCTTCAGGGTCCGCGGCGACCTTGTCGAGAGGATGACGATCCGGCAATGAGCACGATCACGCTGCCCGATCTCGGCGACGAGGTGATGTTCCCGCGCCTGTCCGAGGAGAAGGTCGCGCGCTTGGCGGAGTCCGGCGTGCGCCGCTCCTTCGCGGCCGGCGAAGCGCTCTACGAGCAGGGCGAGCGTGACACCCCGTTCTACGTGATCGAGCAGGGCCTCGTGCATCTGGTCGATCGCCAGCCGGGCGAGGACGTCGTGATCTCGAAGGCGGACAGCCGGACCTTCCTCGGCGACATCGCGGTCTTCACCGGCGAGCCGGCCATCTCGGCCTGCATCGCGGCGGAGCCGACCGACGTGATCGCCTTCTCCCGGGCCGAGCTGCGCGAGATGCTCGCGGGCTGGCCTCACTTCGCCGAGATCGTGCTTCGAACGCTGATGGCGCGACGGGCCTGGCACGAGGGCACCGGCCACGGCGTCCTGCGTCTCATCACGCCCCGCGGATCACGGCGCGCATTCCAGGTCCGCGACCTGCTCGAGCGCAACCTGCTGCCCGTGCGCACCTACGACCTGGACGCCGACCCGGAGAGCGTGGCGCTGCTCGACACCCTGGCGATCCCGCGCGAGGAGACGCCCGTTCTCGTCCGCAACGACTGCGTGCTCCGCAACCCATCGGCCGCTCAGGTCGCGCGCGAGCTCGGGCTGCGTGCCGAGGTGGACGGGCAGCGCTTCGACCTCGTCGTCCTCGGAGCGGGGCCCGCGGGTCTCGCCGCTGCCGTCTACGGCGGCTCCGAGGGCCTGCGCACGCTCGTTGTCGAGGCCTGGGGACCGGGCGGTCAGGCGGGCACGAGCTCCCGGATCGAGAACTACCTTGGCTTCCCCACCGGCATCTCGGGCGTCGACCTGACACGCAAGGCGACACTGCAGGCGCGCCGCTTCGACGCGATGTTCTCGAGCTTCCACAGTGCGGTCGAGCTCGCCGAGGGGCCCGAGGAGCTGACGCGCGTCGACCTCGACGACGGCCAGCACGTGCTGGCGCGCACCGTCGTCGTCGCCACCGGTGCACGCTGGCGCGAGCTCGATGCGGACGGTGTGCAGCGGCTGACGGGCGCGGGTGTCTTCCACGCGGCGATGCCGAGCGACGCCAAGCGCTGCCGGAACCAGGACGTGATCGTCGTCGGCGGCGGCAACTCCGCGGGCCAGGCGATCGTCCAGCTGGCCTCGCTTGCCCGCAGCGTCCGCGTCGTCGTCCGCGGCGAGGGACTGTCGTCGACGATGTCGCGCTACCTCGTCGACCGGATTGAGCACGCCCGCAACATCGAGGTGATGACCGAGACCGAGGTGGCCGCCGCACACGGCGACGGGCGGCTCGAGGCGGTCGACCTCCGCCGCCGCGGCGCTGACGATGTGCAGCGGGTGGAGACGTCCACGATGTTCGTGATGATCGGCGCCGATCCGTGCACGGAGATGGTCGAGGGGATGCTCGGCGTCGACCCGGCGGGCTACCTGGTCTGCGGCAAGGGGGCCGCGTGCCACGAGGGGCCGTGCCGCTGGCCGCTCGCCGACCGCGAGCCGCAGCTGCTCGAGACCGTCAGGCCAGGCGTCTTCGCGGCCGGCGACGTGCGCGCGGGCTCGACCAAGCGCGTGGCCGGAGCCGTGGGCGACGGCGCGCTCGCGGTCCGCTTCGCCCAGGAAGCTCTGGCACTCGCCTGAGTGCACCGCGCGACGGCGCCGTGCTACCGTCGAATTTGTCAAGCCGAGCTCAACTCTCGGTGAATCCGTGCTCGCGCCCGTAGTCGTTGCTCCAGCATCCGCCGCGTACGCCGCACGCAACGACTGGAGGTACCAAGATGGCCACAGGAACCGTGAAGTGGTTCAGCGACGAGAAGGGCTTCGGCTTCGTCACGCCGGATGAGGCGGGCAAGGACCTGTTCGTGCATCACAGCGCGATTGCCGGCGACGGCTTCAAGTCGCTCGCCGAGGGCGCCCGCGTCTCGTATGACGCCGAGAGCGATACGAAGGGCCCGCGCGCCGTCAACGTGCAGCAGATCTCCTAGCCCCCCAAGCGGGCCAGAGGATAGAGTTCAGGCCGTCCCGGGTCCCCCGGCGGCACCGCAGGTTCAGTCCTCTGCCTGTCGCGCCGATATCCGAAAGAGGCGAGGAGTGCGCAGAGATCTTCGCGGGTGCGCCGGGTCGGGCTGTCTCGATGCCGCGGCACGGCCGCACGGCGTTGACGGCCACGCTGTCCACGCTCGCCACGCTCGGCCTCGCGGCGCTCCTCGCCGGGAAATGGGACGAGGTCTCGGCCGGGATCAGCAGCGCTCCGGTGCTTGTCGTCCTGGCGGCGATCGCCCTCCAGGTGATCGCCCTGGTCTCGCGAAGCGAGGCTTGGTACGTCTGTGTGCGCGCATCCGGCGGCACCGTGGGTCGGCGGCGGCTCTACCGGGCGTCGAGCATGGGGTTCGTCGGCGGGCTGCTCAGTGGCCAGCTGAGCTCGGCGGCTCGCATCACGGCTCTCCGCCGCTGGGCTCCGGAGGAGAGCCCGCGCGTTGCGACGCTCATTGCCGCCGAGCTGCCCATCCTCGTCGTGGAGGCCATGCTCGCCGCGCTGACGTCGTTCACGCTGGTGGGCCCGCTCGGCCTGCCGTGGTGGCTGCCGCTCGTCTGCGTAGCCGTGATCGCCGGCCTGAGCGTGTGTCTGCGTGGCCTCGCGCTCGCGAAAGGACGCTGGCTCAAGGACGGACTGGCGGTGATGCAGAGCCTCCGCGGGCGCACGCGCCTGGTGAGCTTCGTGCTGGTGGCCGTGTTCGCGCAGATCGCTCGCAACTGGCTGCTCCTCCGCGCTGTCGGCGTAGACGCGTCGGTCTTCGACGCGATCGCGGTGCTGATCGCCGTCGTCAGCCTCGGCCAGCTTCCCTTCGGCCTGAGCGTCGGCGCCGCGGCGGCCGTGCTGATCCTCGGCCCCGAGGGCGTGGCGGCGGCGGCCGCAGCCGGACTGCTGCTCACCGCCACCGGCAGCGTCGGCGGACTGACCTTCGCCGGGTGGGCATTCGCCGACGCGGGGCTGTCCCATCGGCGTACGAGGCGCCTGGCCGCGCGAGTGAGATCGACGCTCGCCCACCTGGCTGCTCCTGGCCAGACGCAGTGGACGGCACTCGTGGCCATCCCCGCACAGCTCCGACGGAGCGTCGAGCGATCCTGCTTCGACGTCCTCGGCCACCTACGACCGGAGGCCGCGCTCGCGACGGCCACCGACGAGCGTGACTATGCCGACGAGCAGGCTGCTGTTCAGCACCGGTGATCAGCTCGACGTCGAGGGCTCGGTCGACCAGGTCGTCAAGGAGATCGAGAACGCCGCCCGCAGCAGCTCCGGCACCCTCGCCCGGCTGACGCTGTCCGACACGGGAGAGTCGATCGCGATCAGCGGCGCCCACGTGGTGGCGATCCGCGCGGGCCGCCAAGAGACAAGCTCAGACGCCGACGCCTAGGGGGTGCGACGCCGCCCCAGCAGCGATGCGTGCCGGCGCGCCTCCTCAGCCTGACGTGCGGCCTCACGTTCGCGCGTGTACTCCTGGCGTCGCAGCTTGCCCGCCTTCTGCGCCGCCTCGTTGCGGGTGGCCACCTCATCCCGCTGCTCTTTCCAAGCCGACTCCCCGCGAGCCGTCGACTTCCAAGCACCACCCTCGTCCAGTGCGCTCATCTGCCACTTCCCAACTGCTCCCGAGGGACACGACCCACTGGGGGCGCAGGAGCGCGACACCCGTCTGTGGACACTCCATAAGAGCCTACTCCAGCGTCACGTCGGGGCGGCCGGGAGCGCCAAGTTACGTCCGCGCCCCATGGTGGTAACACGCACCCACGCGCGAGAGGCGTAGGTTACGAGCGCGAGCGAGGGTTCCGGACCATTCAGGGAGGACGGGTTGATGAGAAAGGTCGTGTCGAGGCGAACCGAGAACCGCGGGCTCGGAGCGCGAGCCGCGAGCGTCCTGGTCGGCGTGGCGGTGCTCGGCGTGCTGGTCGGCGCCGGTGCGGCGTCGTCCTCCTCCACGCACAAGGGCGGCGGCCACGACAAGGGCCGCGACGACAAGCTCCTCTTTTTCGCCTCCGACGGACTGCGCCAAGACGCGGTCGAGAAGTACGCCGACCAGGGTGCCGTGCCCGGATTCCGCGACCTGCTTCGCAAGGGCGCGAAGGCATCCGGCAGCGGCCTTCTGACCCAGGCGCCGCCGAATACCGGCGCCGGCTGGTTCACGCTCAACACCGGCGCGTGGCCCGCTGTGCACGGATCGACGAACAACACCTTCCACGTGAACGGTCAGGCCTTCGGCAACAGCACGTCGGCGTTCGGACCGAACGTCCTACAGGCGGAGACGCTCGCCCAGAGCGCCGAGCGCGGCGGCAAGAAGGTCGCCCAGATCGAGTGGGCGGGGGGCCGTAGCGGCACGATCGACGGCCCGACGCTCGACTTCCGGAACTTCCGCTCGGGCCGAGGAGTCGCGACGAACTACATCTCCGCCAGCGACTCGGCCTCGTTCACCCAGGCGTTCGGCCTGCAGTTCGACCATCCGGACGGGTTCGCCGGCCGTGATCCATTCCCGCAGGCGGAACCCTCCCCCGCCGGCGGCTGGACCGACGTCCCGGGCTCGTTCAGCCCGGCGCAGGAGATGCGCATGCGCGTGCTCGACGGAACGCCGCAGGTCGACAAGTACGGGCTCAACGCGTACATCTACGACAGCCGCAATGACGGGCGCACGCGCTACGACCGCGTCCTCTTCTCCACGACCAAGGACGGCGACGACTCGGTCGGTGACCTGCGCGAGGGCGAGTTGGCGGACGTCAAGGTCAAGATCCAGGGCTCGGACCTGGACGGCAAGACCGGCGGCATGCTGGTCAAGGTCGAGCGCCTCGCGGGCGACCTGTCGCAGGTGCGGCTCTTCCACACCTCGGTCGCGCGCGCGATCGCGTCCTGGCCGACCTGGCCCGGTGAGCCCGGCTTCACCGGGAGCTTCGAGGACTTCGTCGCCGAGGAGTTCCCGTCCTCGCAGGCCGCCGACTTCGCGGTGCTCGAGGCCGGCATCGTCAGCGAGGAGACCTACGTCGAGCAGGGGCTCTACTGGTCGACGGCATACCACCCGCTGATCGAGTACGTGCTCGACACCTACAAGCCGGACCTCGCCTTCGTCGGCGCGCCGACAACCGACGAGTTCCAGCACCAGTTCCTCGGACTCGTGACGAAGCGGCTGCCCAACGGCGCCCCGAACCCGGCCTACGACGACGTCGAGGTCAACGGCACCCCGGACGGCCGCGTGAAGGAGCGCGAGGCGTTCATCCGCGAGGCCTACGCGGAGGCCGACAAGACGATGCGGCTCGCGCAGAAGCACATGCGCGATCGCGACCTCACGACGTTCGTTTCGTCGGATCACGGCTTCGCGCCGCAGTTCGCGGCGATCGACGCCAGCAAGGTGCTCGTCGACCTCGGCCTGCTGTCGCGGCCGCAGACCTCGAACTGCCGGCCGGCGGCCGGCGAGACGATCGGCAAGGCGAAGGCCTGTTGGGCCGGCGGCGCCGTGCAGATCTACCTGAACCTGGCCGGGCGTGATCCGACGGGCGGCGTCTTCCCACAGGTGCCGGCCGGCGAGGAGGCGACGACTGTCGCCGCCATCAAGGCGGCGTTCCTCGCCCTCAAGGATGAGAATGACTGGACCGGCGACGGCAACCCCGAGGGCTGGAAGGTCATCGACCGTGCCTTCACGAAGGCCGAGGCACGCCACATCCCGAACGGCGGGCGCGGCGGCGCGGACATGGCGCACCCGACGCGCACCGGCGACCTCGTCGTCTTCTCGGCGCCGCCGTATCAGTTCGACGCGGCGACGCCGGGCACGCTGATCGCGCGCTCCGCGTTCTTCGGTCAGCACGGCTACGTGCCGGACGTGCAGGACCTGAAGAGCAACACGAACATGCGGGCGACCTTCCTCGCCGGCGGCAAGGCGATCGAGCGCGGCGTCGTGAAGAACGTGCGCAGCATCGACCTCGCTCCCACCGCCGCCTTCCTGCTCGACGTCCCGGCGCCCGGCAACAGCCAGGGCGTCGTGCGGCGCGACCTGCTCGACAAGGGCCGCAAGTACAAGCCGCTGTCGATCATCGGGCTGAACGACTTCCACGGTCAGCTCGACCCGACGACGCAGCTGATCGACAACCTGAACGTCGGGGTCGGCGGATCGGCGCAACTCGCGACGATGTTCGACGAGGAGAGCTCGCTCCTGCCGGGCCGCACGCTGCTGCTGGCGGCCGGTGACAACGTCGGGGCCTCGCCGCCGAACTCGGCGCTGCTCGATGACAGGCCGGCGATCGACGTGGAGAACGCCTGGGGCCTCGATGCCACGAGCTTCGGCAACCACGAGTTCGACTTCGGCGTCGAGCGGATCCTCCAGCACCAGGAGCGGGCGAACTTCCCGTTCCTGTCGACCAACATCGTCGAGGAGGCGACCGGCCGCGCGCCGGACTGGATGCAGACGTCGAAGGTGTTCCGCGTGAATGGCGTGCGGGTCGGCGTGATCGGCTCGACCGTCCGCACGACACCGGAGCTCGTGCGCGCCGACGCCACCGCGGGGCTCGTCTTCCTCGACGAGGCCGAGCGCATCGAGCGCGAGTCGGCGAAGCTCCGCCGGCGCGGGGTGAAGGTGCAGATAGTCGTGATCCACGAGGGCGCCTCGCTCGGGGCGAACCGGGTCGACGGCCTCCCGGCGAAGCCCTGGGAGGGCCCGATCATGGGGATCACCCAGGCGATCCAGGACACGACCGTCGACCTCGTCATCGCCGGCCACACCCACCGTGCGGCGAACACCGTCGTCGGCCGGATCCCGGTCGTCGAGGGCTTCAACGCGGGCGCCAGCTACTCGGTCGCCCAGCTGATGCTCTCGGGTGGCGACGTCGTCTGGGCGGGCACGGCAAACCGCACCGCCAAGAACCTCGGCGTCGCCGCGCGTGCCGACGTCAAGGCGATCGTCGACCAGGCCAACGCCGAGACGGCGGTGCTGCGCAACCAGGTGATCGGCACTCAGTCGGCCGACATCCTTCGCGACCCGACGCGGCTGAGCGAATCGGCCATGGGCAACATGGTCGCGGACGCGATGCGCGACAAGTACCCCGGCGTCGACGCGGCGCTCACCAACTCCGGTGGCCTCCGCCAGGACATCCTGCGCACACCGCCGAGCGCCGGCGAGCAGCCGGGTGAGGTCACCTGGGGCGAGGTGTTCGCCGTGCTGCCGTTCGGCAACCGCACGGTAATCGAGACGCTGACCGGCGCGCAGCTCCGCCAAGCGCTCCTGAACGGGTTCAGCCCGGTGTGCGATCCCACCATCGCCACCGGTCGCTTCCCGCAGGTGGCGGGGCTCAAGATCACGTTCAGCTGCTCCGGGACGACGCCCGTGATCAGCCAGCTGGCGCGTGCGCCGCAGGGCCCGAACGGGCCGCTCACGCCGATCGGCGACGGCGACCCAGTCCGTATCGTCACCAACGACTTCATGTTCGGTGGCGGCGACGGCTACACGGCGCTGGCAGGCGGGACCGACGTGCTCCAGCCGGGCGACGGCCTGCTCGAGGTGACAATCGAGTACATAACCGCGAACTCGCCGGTGGGCCCGGTCGTGGAGGGCCGGATCGTCAGGGGCTAGCTGGGAAGGCGAAGCTAGTTGAAGAGGCCGAGGGAAACGGTGCCGACGCGGTAATCGCGGTCCGCTTCGACACATCCGAACTCGGCAGGACCTGCACGGAGATCCGCGCGTACGGGACCGCTGTATAGGTGTCGCGGCCGGAGTGACCTCGACCGTGCCGGGCGACTCCAGGCGTTGACGAGGCGCCTGGCGCGCTTCGCCCACGGGCGCGCGCCGAGCGCCTCGAAGGATCCAAGAGCGGTGGTCACGCAAGAGCAGGCCTCACCGAGGCGGCCCTCGCTGTACAGGCGCTCGCCGAAGCAGAGCTGCGTCCGCGCCAGCTCGAAGGGCTGCTGAGCCTGGCTACTCCAGGCGAGCGCGCGTCGGAAGAGCCGCTCGTATTCGTGCGCGTCGGCGACCATCGCCGCCGTGCGCTCGAGGGCAGGAGCGCGAGCAAAGCCCGGCCCATCGGTAGTCCTCGCCAGCGACCGTTGGGCGGCCGGGAGGTCGCCGCGGCGCACGTAGGCCTCGGCCAGATCGGTCGTCAAGGTGGCCGCCGCGGAGCTGACACCGGGGTCGTCGCCGACCAGCTCAGCGACCCGCTCGAGGGCGTCGATGGATCGGTCGATCCGGTCGAGGCCCAGCTCCAGGAACCCGACGGCCTCGCCGGCCTGCACCTCGATCGCCCGGCTGCCGCCGGCTCGGCCGAGGTCGCTCGCCTGAGCCGCGTGACGACGGCAATCGTGGGACCGGCCCAGGCCGGCCTCGATGCAGGCAAGCCTGACAAGGCTCGCCATGACTTCCTGATCGAGGCCGGCCTGCCGGGAGGCGCGGAGCGACTCGAGCGCGGATGCTCGGGCGGCAGGCCAGTCACCCAGCCGGTACTCGAGCTCCGCAAGCTCCGCGAACGCCGAGGACATCGTCGGACCGGCGTCGCGGCCACGGACTTGCGCGACATCCGGGTTTGAACGCTGGCTCGGCATGGTCCCAGCATCTGTCCCCACGGCAACAGGGTGGTTGCAGAGTGGGTACAGGCCCCTTTCAGCGCCGTTGAAGGTCGGCTACGGTCTTTACAGACTTAGATGGACTTTCGAGTCCTTGGACCGCTTGAAGTGCGCAGCGACCACGGCCCGGTCGACCTGAAGGGAACAAAACCCCGCGCCGTCCTCGCCTATCTGCTGCTGCACGCAAACGAGCCGGTGAGCTGGGAGCGCGTGGCGGAGGCCGTCTGGGGAGAGGACGCCACACCCGACTCGCGCAAGAAGGTGCAGGTCAACGTCTCTCGAGTCCGCAAGGCGCTCGGCGACCCGGAGATCCTGGCCACCGGCTCAGGTGGCTATGAGCTGCGCGTGCTGCCCGGCGAGCTCGACGCCGACCGCTTCGAGGAAGGCGTGGAGGAGGGACGCCAGACGCTCGCCGCCGGCGATCCCGAGAGGGCAGCCGCACTCCTGCGCGAGGCCCTCACCCTCTGGCGCGGCACTCCGCTGGCCGACCTGACCTTCGAGACGTTCGCGCAGGCGGATATTGCGCGCCTCGAAGAGCAGCGACTCGCCGCGCTCGAGACTCGCGTCGCCGCCGACCTCGAGGCAGGCAGGCACGCCGATCTGGTGGGCGAGCTGCGGCAGCTGGTCGCCGACAACCCGACCCGCGAGCAGCTCGCCGGTCAGCTCATGCTCGCTCTCTACCGCTGCGGTAGGCAGGCCGAGGCGCTGCAGGCTTTCCAGGACGCGCGCAGGCGGCTCGTCGAAGACATCGGCGTGGAGCCCGGGCCGGAGCTGCGCGAGCTCCAGGACGCGATCCTGCGCCAGGACGACTCGCTTGCACTCCAGCCCAGCGTCGTCGAGCTGCCGCGCGAGCTCGACCCGGCGGCGGCGCCGGCGTTGGCGGGTCGGGCCGACGAGCTCGCCCGGCTGCGGGAGCGCTGGGAGAGGGTCGAGGCCGGCGCAGGCGCTCTGATCACCCTCAGTGGGCCGCCCGGAATCGGCAAGAGCCGGCTGGCGGCCGAGCTGGCGGGCGAAGTCCACCGGGTGCCGGCCACGATCCTCTACGCGTCCGGTGGCGGCCCGCCGGGCGAGACCTTGGAAGTCCTCGATCGGGCGCGAGAGGCGACCGGGCCGACGCTCGTCGTCGTCGACGCCGCCGATCTCGCGAGCCCCGAGGTACTTGCCCGTTTGGGCGACCTTGGGCGCGCACTCCGATCCATCCCGGTGCTCGTAGTCGCGGCGGGCGAGGACGACGAGGTACTCGCGCGACTTGGTGCGAACGAGGACGTAGCCCTCGAGCCCCTCGACGCCGAGGCGGTCCGCGAGATCGCACTTTCGTACGCGCCGGAGGCAGACGGGACCGTTCCCGTCGAGCGGCTGCGCGAAGCCAGCAACGGCCTTCCGCGTCGCGTTCACGAACTCGCCAGCGAGTGGGCGCGGCGCCAAGCCGCTGAGCGCGTGGAAGAGATGGCAGGCCGCGCCGCCGCCGGCCGGGCCGAGCTGCGCTCAGTGGAGGCTGAGCTTGCCGGAGGCGTCGTCGATCTGCAGACGGCCCGCGAGCGCCTCGCGCTCGCCAACGAGCGCGACGGTCCTGTTGTCTGCCCGTTCAAGGGGCTTGCGCCGTTCGACGAGAGCGACGCCGACTACTACTTCGGTCGCGAGCGGCTCGTCGCGGAACTGGTTGCCCGGCTCGTGGGAGCGCCGCTGCTCGGAGTAGTCGGCCCGTCGGGCAGCGGCAAGTCCTCGGTCGTCCGGGCTGGACTCATGCCCGCATTGGCGGGCGGCGTTCTGCCGGGCAGCGATACCTGGGTCCGGGTGCTCATGCGCCCGGGCGAGCACCCCCTCGGCGAGTTGCAGGCTGCCGTCTCGGGGATTGAAGGAGACCCCAAGGTCGTGCTCGTCGTCGACCAGTTCGAGGAGATCTTCACGGCGTGCCGCGACGAGGAGGAGCGCGCCGTGTTCGTGGCGGAGCTCGTCCGCGTGGCGCAGGACCGGCATGACCGCGGGCTTGTCGTCCTGGCGATCCGGGCCGACCATTACGGAAATTGCGCGGCCTACCCCGGCCTCTCGGGGTTGCTCGCGGACAACCACGTCCTGGTCGGGCCGATGCGCCGCGACGAGCTCCGCCGCGCCGTGGAGCTGCCCGCCGACCGCGCCGGGCTCGAGGTCGAGCCTGCGCTCGTGACGGCGCTGCTGGATGACGTCGAGGAGGCGCCGGGCGCCCTGCCCCTGCTGTCCGCGGCACTGCTCGATATCTGGCAACGGCGTGACGGGCGCGTGCTACGGCAATCGTCCTACCTGCAGACTGGCGGCGTGCAGAGCGCAGTGGCGCGCCTCGCCGAGGACGCCTATGCCCAGCTCGACTCGGGCCAGCAGGTGCTGGCCCGCAGCCTGCTCGTTCGGCTCGCCCGCGAGGGCCCCGATGGCGGGGTAGAGCGCCGGCGAGTGCCGCTGGCAGAGCTCGACATTCAGCCGGGCGGGGACAGCGAGCGGGTGTTCGAGCTGTTCGCGGACCGTCGCCTGCTCACCGTAAGCGCCGGCTCGGTTGAGTTGGCACACGAGGCCCTCCTGCGCGGCTGGCCGCGCCTGAGCGGCTGGATCGAGGAGGACAGGGCCGGCCTACGGATCAGCCGCAGCCTCAGCGTCGGCCGCAAAGGACTGGGACGACCATGGGCGTGACGAGGACGCGCTCTACAGGGGCGCCCGGCTGGTCGAGGCCGACGAGTGGCGAGAGGCGCACGAACCGTCACTGAACAGGCTCGAGCGGGAGTTCCTTGACGCGAGCGACGCGCACCGCGAGGGCGAGCAGCGGGCGCGCCGGAAGCGCCAGCAATTCGTGATCGCCGGGCTGCTGGCGGCGCTCGCAGCCATTTCGGCGATCGCGATCGTCGCGATCTATCAGGGCCGCGAGGCGGAGCGGCAGCGGGATATCGCGGCGTCGAGGGAGTTGGCGGCGCGCGCGTCGAGCTTCCTCGACATCGATCCGGGGTTGAGCCTTGCACTCGCGCTGCAAGCTCTCGAGCGCCGGGACACCCAGCAAGCGGAGAACGTGCTAAGGCAGGCCACGTTCTCAGCCCGAGCGATCTCTGCCTGGCCGGCCCACGACTGGATCACCGCGGCAGAGCCGAGCCGGGACGGACACCAGGTGGCGACGGCGGGACGGGACGGGTTCGTCCGCGTTTGGAACCTCGACAATGGGCGCGCGGTCTCTACGATCAAGGCGCACAAGGGGTGGGCCCTGGGAGCGAGCCTCTCTCCTGACGGTCGAGAGGTGGCAAGCGCCGGCCAGGATGGCGTCGTCGCCATCTGGGACGTGAGGAGCAAAGAGAAGCGCGTACTACTGCGCCTCCCCCCGTTGGGCTACGCGACGGACATCGCGTTCAGTCCCGACGGAAGCCAGATCATCGTTCCGGCACTCGATGGGACTGTGCGATCTGATCCCGGTTGACGGCGACGAGTCCCCCACAATGCTGCGCGGAAACCAGGGGTTGCAGTGGACCGCCCGCTTCAGCGCAGACGGCGAGCAGGCCGTCGGCGCGGGTGAGGATGGATCCGCGCGCATATGGGACCTTGCAACCGGAGCCTCGACTGTCCTCAAGGGCCCTGAGCCGGTCTTAAGCGCCAATTTCAGCCCCAACGGGAAGGCGCGTGGCGACCGCGGACGCCGAGGGTGTAGTGCGAATCTGGGACGTCCGCCGTGGCCAGGTGCGTCGACGAATTCGCGTCGACGACCAGGCCGTGAACTGGGTGCAGTTCAGCCAGGACGGCGGGAAAGTGATCACGGCCGGTGAGGATGGCGTCGTGCGGGTCTGGGACGTCCGAGGAGGACCGCCGCTCGCCGAACTGAGAGGCCACCGCGGCGCTCGTTAACCGAGCCGCCTTCGTGCCGGGTACCGACGCTCTCGTCAGCGGGGGCGAAGACGGGCTACTCAGACGGTGGGTCCCAGCCCCGTCGTCAACGCTGAAGGCTCCCGTGACTTCGACAATGTGGAGCGCAGACAACCGCCGGGTTCTCAGCGGAGGCACGGATGGCGTCATTCGCGTTTGGGATCCCGCGACCGACTCGGTTACCGCTCTAGAGGGCCATGTGGCCCCGAGCTTCCCCAATATTTCTGCTGACGGCCACCTTGTGAGCGCCAGCTGGGATGGGACCGTCCGGCTGTGGGACCGAGAGACTGGTCAATCGAGGGTCATCTTTACCGAGAAGTACAACACACCGCAGGCTGCCGTCCTCGATGCCACTGGGCGACGGGTTGCTATCGCTGGCGGCCGTTCGACGGTGATCATCCAGCGCACCGCGGGTGGCGACCGAACGGTGCTACGGGGACACCGCGCGGTCGTTCGCGATGTCGCATTCAGTCCTGACGGGACTCACGTGGCCAGTGGCGCAAACGACGGCACGGTGCGATTGTGGTCCGTGAAGGACGGACAGCTCGACCGAACGCTGCGCGGACACGGGGAATCGGTCAACTCAGTCGCCTACAGCTCCGACGGGCGACGTCTCGTGAGCGCAGGCGCTGACGGAACGGCGCGGGTCTGGACCGCAGGCGGCGACCGCATGGCGGTCTTGAGGGGCCACGAAGGACCGGTGTCGTCGGCGGAGTTCGACCATTCGGGTGAGCGAGTGGTCAGCGCCGGCCAGGACGGAACAGTGAGGGTCTGGGACGCTGACGGCGGCGAAGCCCTCGTCATCCTGTTCAGGCATGAGGGGTCCGCCTTGGCGGCGAGCTTCAGCCGGGACGGTAGTCGCGTGGTCAGCGCCGGCGACGACGGCATCGTCCGCATTACGTCTTGTGAAGTCTGCGGCGAGCTTGATGCGGTCCTACGCCTGGCCCGGACCCGCGCGGAACGGGAACTCACCCCAGTCGAGCAGCAGCGCTTCCTCCCGAGCGACGGTTAGGCCGAGCCCGGGAAGCGCCTGCTATTTGCAGCAACCGTTTCCGATAGTCGGCATCCTCGTCCTCGGGCGCGCCCCCTTATCGCGGCCCGTGTGCGCGTTGATGTCAGGTGTGAGTATCTCAGCGTCAGGCAGAAGTCGCTCTGGCAGTGCCGCCGCGAGCACTCCCTCCGCGCGCAGGAAATCCGCCTCGACGTGCTCGAGCCTCACCTCGTCGGAAGCCGGCAGGGGCATTGTCTTGCTTATCACGCGTACCCTCCTTCCGCGCTGTCGCCGCCGGCCCAGGGTGCAATCAGGTCAAGCATCTCCGCGGCCAGGTAGCGCGTGTCGGGAATCAGCGCCCAGGTGCTTATCCAGCCGTCGGTGTACTGAGCATCGAGCATCTCTAGAACGCCCGCCGCGAAGAGCGGCTTGAACATTGCGTCTCGCTTTACCCAGACGACGGTCCTATCTTCGAGTTCCCCGCCGGCAGCGGCGCCGAGAGGGGCACTGTCAACGACGTCGTTCTCCGGGAGGTCCATCCACCTCTGATAGGCCACGTCCGGGTAGATGCGGATATGGCCCGGTCGGCCTTCCCCGACGAAACCGAGAAGGGCGACGACGTCCGCTGTGTCCACGGAGGCTCGCTTCTTGAGCCGCGTGACGATCGGGTGCGTCTGGGGGGTTCGGACGCGGGGACTCACGGGCACTCTCCTTTGGCGGGTAGTTGCGACTGTAAGTCGCGCGCGAGTGGACTGTCAAGCATCCGAGCGGTGGATGAGAAGCGGGCTCGCCACACGCCGGTCGCACAGCCGCAGGTAGAGCATCCCGATTCCACTCAACCCGAGGAGCAGGCCTGCCGTGACGCCCGACGGAACACCGCATGGAAAGGCGGTTGCGCCGCGTCCGCCGTACAGCTCGATGCCGTGTTCTCCGACCTGACCGGCAAGCTCGGCAAACTCGTCACCCCGACCGGGTGCTGCGAGGAGGAGCGCCTCGGCCACTCCTGCGGTCCCGTGGCATAGCGAGAAGTCATCTGGCGCTCGCCCGAGCCCGTCTACCGCGCGTCGTTCGCACAGCGCCAAGGCCAGATCGGCGTCGCGAGCCAGTTCCGTGCATCCAAGGAGCTTGGCCGCACGAAGACGCGACAGTGCAATCCCCGGGCCTCCGTTGCACCACGAGGCAGCAGCAGGCGGGTGGGGATAACGATCGGCTGCGCGCGCTACGCCACGCAGGTCCGGCCAATTTCCTGTCCTCACGTCGAACCACGAACGTTCGTAATCGAATGCGCGCTTACTTGCGCGTCGGAGCTCTTCGTCGCCGGTCACACCGTAGAGCTCTGCGAGTGCGAAGCCGATCCCGCCAGCGCCATGTGCGTACCCGCAGAGGTTGTGCATCGAGCCAGCCTTGGGCGCCGCCCATGACCAGCCAGCGCGGCTCACGTCCGCTCTCGCGATCAGCTCGGAGCCGAGTTGAACGGCTCGGTCCAAGAGCCACGGCTCCTCGACCAGATCGAGGAGCCCCAAGAGACCTGCGACGGCCCCGGCGCTGCCACTCATCAGGTCCGCAGGCGTCGCGCGGTCACGTTCGCGAGCCCATCTCCGCAGTAGCTCACGTGAGCGAATCGATACGTCCTCCGCCTCCAGCACCGCGGCGACGCGGGTTGCGGCAAACGCCATCCCGATCCAGCCGGCATACAACCCGTCCCTGACCTCCGGTTCGATTCGGTCCGAATGGTCGAGCGCATGCCGTATGGCCCCGAGCGAGGCTGTGCGGGCGCGGTGGTCGTCGAGGCGTTCGCCCGCTTCAGCGAGAAACAGCGCCACCCCGGCCGTCCCCCCGTACAAGTCCGGGCCTAGGGCGGCCATCGTCTGCGAGTCGATCGGGCCGGATGCTGGAGGCGAAACGCCGCCAACCCAGTTGCAACGGCCATCAAACCAGATCGCCGATTCCGCGATTTCGTGGACGAGCCTGGCGACTATCTCGGCGAATCCAAGTCGTTCAGAGCGCATATTGACCGTTCGAGCCTAAGACCAGATATGGCACCTCAATGTCCAGGCCCCGCGCAGCGAACCCGCGGGCGACGGCATCAACGCGCTTGGCGAAGCCAGCTGTGCCGCTCTCGTGAGCGGCGACGATCCCCTCGGCGACAAGACGGCAGCGGCTGAGTCCAAAGCTGCCGCCGAGGCTGCGACGATGCTCACCGAGCGCCACACCTCGGACCAGAGGTTTTGTGAAGGCCGGCGCTGCGTCGCGGAGGTGCGGGTCACACGTCGAGGCGACCTCTGCCAGACACCCGCGAACCCGGTCGAACCCGCCGCCCTCCAGGTACAACACCGCCGTATCGCATCTGGAGAAGCCCGCCGGGTGGTCCACCACCTTCAGATTGAACGGGACGTCGACTGCGTTGAGGAGGCGCGTGCACGTGGCGACCAGCGGGACCGCTCCCGCGGGCGACAGATTGAAGTAGATCCGCAGCTCTATGTCGTCTTCGCCATCCGCCGGCGAGGTATTGCCAAGCGCGGTGTAGAACCCGGGCGAGTCTGCGACGAGCTCCTTGGGACGACGCAGGCTCACCAGCGAGCCAACCTCGCACCTGTCGCCAGTTAATTGCCAGTCCGAGACTCGCGCGCGTAGCGAAAGCCCGTTCCTCGTGACTACGCCGGCCCCTTCTGTCCGTGTCTCGACTCGCCAGGCGGGAGCCCAACCTCCTCTGCCGGTGTTGGCAGCCGAGAGAGCGGCGACGAACTCGGGATCTCGGAACGCCCGGTCAACCACAGCCGACGTGGCGGGAACCGGCCTGCCCTGGCTGTAGAACGACCGGTACAGCTCGGTCTCGAGACCATCGATCAGGTATCTGCGTGCAACCCCGGGCGGAAGCGCCGCGCTCACTCGCCTGGACAGCGGACGGGAGCGAGTGCCGAACCACGCATAGGAGGTAGGGGACGTGACCCGGGTTGCGCGAATCGCGCCGCCGAGCTGCTCCGGGTAATCGATCACGCTGCCACCTGGGGGGCTTTCAAGCCGAGCAACTGACACGACGCGTCACCCGGACGGGTCAGGATGTTCCGGCTCAGCGGCAAGAGATAGAGAACTCTCGACGGAAGCTCTCCACAGGTCTGAGCCTCCTCGAGTGCCGCTGTGAGCAGCCGGACGCCGGCGAAGCGGATCGCCCGGCCGAGCAGGCGGTCCAGTTCGGCCGGCGTCGCGCCGCGATGGAGTCTGTAGGAATCCCAGAAGGCCCTCAACGCAGGTCGCATTCGGCGCAGCGGAAGAGCAGCGTGGGCGAGTAACCGGCCGGGGTCCTTGGAGTCGATGATTGGTATTGACTGCAGCCACGCGCGGAGGTACTCGCCAACGAAGGATCCAACGTCGAAGCTGGGATCGCCTGCCCCGCAGAGCTCCCAATCGATGAGACGCCACCGCGTCCAGTGCGTCGAGTCTGTGCCCGGCAACGCCAAGCAGTTGTCCCAGCGTACGTCGCCATGGATCATCGACTCCCTCGTCCAAGAGGCCCGCAGATCGTCCAGCGCGGCGCATAACTCATCAGCGCTCTGAATAACGACCATCAGTTCGACGGCGGCCCGACTCATCTCGTTAAAGGTGCTCGTGTCGGGCTGGTGCAGGCGTAGGTTCCGAGTCGCGTCAACTCGTCCGGGCAACCCTGCTGCTGCAGCGGGATCGATCTCGTGCAGGCGGGCGAGTCCTTTCCCGGCCTGACTCGCCAGCGCACGAGAGAAGCGACCGGAGGCGTAGTGCTGGGACAAATCCCGTGCCCCGCGAGCCGCTTCGAGTATCAGTACTGCCTCGGCCGAGTCATACGCCACGACCGGCGGAAGGGCCCAACTGAGATCGGTAGGACCGGCCGACCACAGCCAATTCAGCACAGCCGCCTCGCGGGCAAGCCGGGCACCAGTCGACCGGTCCGCGATCTTCAGCACAAGGCAGCGCTCGCCTTCCGCCGTGACGATGAACACCCGGTTGAGCCGCGACACATCGGCAAGTGTCAGCCCCCCTTCCACCACGGCCCGCGCGCTGATCAGCCCCCGCTCCCTCAGGTACGGCTCGATGTCGGCCAGATCGAGCACGGCTGTACCCAACTTCGCGCCGCCGGGCCTCCGATGTCAAGTCAGCGAGTGTCTGCCGCGCTTCGGTAGCGCTCCGCCAGCATCGGCATGTGCTCGCGCAGCTCCGGCGGCTCGTGCACCTCGAAGTCGACGCGGAACATCGTGATGCGCATGGCCAGCCAGTCGAGGTCGTCGTCGCCGGTGCGGTACTCGCAGCTCTCGTCGTCGATCGGCTCGAGCGCGCCCCAGTGCTGAGGGCACCCACCTCCGCATCGAGTCGAGCGGCGCGTGCAGTGTCATGCGCGCCTCGTAGCGGTTGGGCGCCGCGGACAGGCGTCTGCGCCACGTACGCCGCGCCGTCCTTCGCCGGCAGGTCGCGCGCCGTGAAGCGCACCCCGGTCGCGGCTGGGGCCGTCAGGCGGTCGACTCGGAAGGTCCTCCAGTCCTCGCGGCCGCGGTCCCAGGCGACGAGGTACCAGCGCCGCCCCACGTTGACGAGCGAGTGCGGCTCGACCTCGCGGCGGCTGCCCGCTCCGTCGCGGCCGCGGTAGGCGAAGCGCACGCGCTCCGAGTCGCGGCAGGCGGCGGCGAGCACGCTCAGCGACTGAGCGTCGACCTGAGGGCCGCCGGGCGCGATCGCCGAGGTCGCCGTGCCGAGCGCGCGCACGCGGCGGCGCAGGTGTGAGGGCAGCACCTGCTCGAGCTTCACGAGCGCGCGCACCGAGGTCTCCTCGATCCCCTTCACCGACGCGCGCGCGGCGGTGCGCAGGCCGACGGCGATCGCGATGGCCTCGTCGTCGTCGAGCAGCAGCGGCGGCATCGCGGTGCCTGCGCGCAACCGGTAGCCGCCGGCCGGCCCGGTCAGCGACTCGACGGGGTAGCCGAGCCCACGCAGCCGTTCGATGTCGCGCCGGATCGTGCGGCCCGACACCTCGAGCCGATCCGCGAGCTCACCACCCGGCCAGTCGCGGCGTTCCTGGAGCAGGGAGAGGAGCGTCAGGAGGCGGCTCGAGGTCTCGGTCATTGACCATTACATGATCCTGCAAATTGAGGACAGATTCTGGCCTAAACCTCTCCTAGGGTGCCCGTTGACAAACGAACGCGAAGGAGCAGCGATGCTGGAGCGAGACGGATATCCGCAGGGCGTGCCGTGCTGGGTCGACACGTCACAACCCGACCCCCAGGCCGCGGTCGACTTCTACGGCGGACTGTTCGGGTGGGACTTCGAGGACCGCATGCCGGCGGATGCGCCCGGCAACTACTTCGTCGCGACGATCCGCGGCAAGGACGTCGCGGCGGTTGGGTCGCAGCAGGAGGGCTCGCCGCCGCAGCCATTCTGGAGCACCTACGTCTGGGTCGACAGCGCGGACGACGCCGCCGCCAAGGCGAAGGAGGCCGGTGGCAGCGTGCTGGCGGAGCCCTTCGACGTCATGGAGGCGGGCCGCATGGCCGTGCTCGCCGACCCGCAGGGCGCCCCGATCAACGTCTGGCAGGCGGGCCGGCACAAGGGTGCCGAGCTCGTCAACGAGCCGGGCACCTGGAACTTCAGCGGACTGAACACGAACGACGTCGACGGCGCCCGAGCCTTCTACGGCAAGGTCTTCGGCTGGGAGGCCGACCCGGTCGACCTGGGCGACCAGGGTGAGTCCAACATGTGGCGCCTGCCCGGCTACGGCGACTACCTCGAGCAGCGCGACCCCGGAATGCGCACCCGGATGGCCGACCAGGGTGCGCCGCCCGGCTTCGAGGACGTCGTCGCCTGGCTGATGCCGCTGAACGGCCAGGGGCCCGACGTCCCGCCCCACTGGAGCGTGACCTTCGCGGTCGACGATGCGGACGCCGCCGCCGCGAAGGCCGCCGAGCTGGGCGGCACGGTGCTGGCCCCTCCGATGGATGCCCCCTTCGTGCGCTTCACGGTCCTGCGCGATCCGCAGGGAGCGGTGTTCACGGCCAGCAAGTACGTGCCGCCGGGCTCGGAATGATCGTGCTCTGCGTCCGGCTCGCGGACGCTCAGGCCCCCACTGCCGCGGGGGCGGCGGCCGGCCGCCGCCCCCGCACGGCCGCGAGGCCGACGAGGGCGAGGCCGACCAGTGCCCAGGCGAGCAGGACCGCCACCGGCGTGCCCGCTGCGGCTCCGTCGAAGTACCCGGTGCTCCGCAGCAGGTTGGCTCCCGCGCCGGGCGGCAGCAGCTGCCCGATCCCGCCGACCGGCTCCGGCAGCAGCTCGGGCGCCGAACCCGCCCCGGAGAACGGGTTGCCGATGAACACCATCAGCGCGGCCGCCACCCCGATGCCGGCAGCGCCGAGCCACGCGTAGAGGCCGGCGACGGTCGCGCCGATGGCGAGCACGGTCAGGCCGAGCACGCCGGCGTTCACGATCCAGTCGCCCTCGACGACCTCGAGCCAGCTCTGGACGATGGTCGCCGCGACGAGTCCGATGATCGCCGAGCCGGCGACCAGCAGTCCCGCGCGGCCGGCAGCGCTCGAGGTGAGCAGCGAGGCCGCCATGCCGATGAGGATCCCGGCGATCACCAGCGGCAGCACCGACGACGGCAGCGCAGCGCCGTGCTCGGCCGTGACGACGTCCTCGGTGGGCGCGCCCGTCTCAGCCGCCGCGCGACCGAGCAGCTGAGCCACCGCGGGGCTCGCCGCGCTCGCGCTGAGCACCTTCGGTCCCTCGGGTGTTGCGACGAAGGCGCCGTAGACCTCGCGGTCCTCGATCGCGGCGCGCGCCTCGGCCTCGTTCGCGTAGCGGTGCACGTCGAACGCGTCCGGGTTCGCCCCGAGCTGCTGCTCGAGCTGGCCCACCGCGGCCGCTGGACCGGCCACGCCGACCGGTAGGTCGCGCGGCTCGAGCTTGGCGCTCGGCCAGGCGAACAGGGTCAGCACGATCGCCACCACCACCGGCACGATCACCAGCGCCGCGAGCGGCGAGGGATGACGGTGGCCGGATGTCTGCTGCGTTGTCATTGCTCACTCCTCAGTGCGGTAGATGACGACAACTCGGCGACGTCGCGCCGAAACAGTGCGGCCGCGGTCCAGTCCGCCAGCACGCGAGCGCGGCGGGCGGCGAACGGCAGCTGCAGGACGTGGTAGCCGCGGGCGATGAGCCAGCCGAGCACGCCCTTCACGCGCATGCCCCCGACGAGGGCGATGCCGTGCCGGCTGCCAAGCGTGGCCATCTGGCCGCGGGTGCGATAGCTGTAGGCGCGTGGGGTGCCGCGCAGGTTGCGGGCGAGCCGGCGCGCCTGGCGCAGCGCGTGCTGGCAGGTCGCGGGATCGGTCTCGCCGGGCGTCGCCTCGTTGGGGACGGCGGCGCAGTCCCCGAGCGCCCAGATGCGCGACGAGCCGAGCACGCGGAGCGTCTCGTCGACCGGGACGCGCCCATGCTTGTCGAGCGGGAGCCCGAGGGTTGCGAGCAGCGGGTTGGCCGTGACGCCGGCCGTCCAGACGACCGTCTCGGTGTCGATCCGGCGCCCGTCGGAGAGCGTCACCCCGTCGGCGTCGACGGACGTGAGCGTCGTCTCCGTGAGGATCTCGACGCCGCGCCGGCCGAGTCGCTTGGCCGCGAACGCGGCGAGCTTCTCGGGCGTCTGGCGCAGGATGCGGGTGCCGCCCTCGACGAGCACCCAGCGCGGCTGCACTCCGTCGAGGCGCGGATGACGCGTGAGAGCGTCGCTGACGAGCTCGTTCAGCTCCGCGACCGCCTCGACTCCGGCGAAGCCGGCACCGGCGAGCACGAAGGTCAAACGCCGCGCGGCCGACTCGGGCACGGCGTCCGCCAGCTCGATCTGGCGCAGCACGTGATTGCGAAGGCGGATCGCGTCGACCAGGTCCTTAAGTCCGAGGGCGCGCTCGCGCAGGCCGGGCAGGTCGGGCATCCGCGCAACTGCCCCCAGCGCGATGACGAGGTCAGCGTAGGCGATCTCGATGTCGCCCGCCTCGGACTCGACCTGCACGACTCGGCGCTGGGCGTCGAGGCCGGTGACCGACCCGAGCACGAGGTCGGCGTGGGGGCACATCGTGCGCAGCGGCACGGTCACGTGGCGCGGCTCCACACTGCCAGCGGCGGCCTCGGGCAGCAGCGGCGTGTAGAGCATGAAGTTGGTCGGGTTGACGATCGTCGCGCCGCTCTGGCCGACCTGGCGAGCCACGTAGCTCCCGGCGAAACCGCCGCCGAGCACGAGCGTTCCGCCACGGGCAACGCGCGAGCGCCGGTGGGTGAGTGCGGGGTACGTGGAGTTCATGACCGCCAAGCTACGGCCGCGCGGAGGCGCTCGAATCCGGCAATGCCCTAGTCCCTAGCCCAAGGGATTAGGATCGGCAGATGCTCGTGGGCCGTCTGGCTGAGCAACGCGAGCTCGACTCCCTCCTCGAGAGCGCGCGCGGGGAACGCAGCGCTGTACTGGTGCTGCGCGGTGAGGCCGGCATCGGCAAGACGACGCTGCTCGAGTACGCCGAGGCGCAGGCGGGCGATATGAGGGTGCTGCGCTGCGTCGGCATCGAGGCCGAGCACGAGCTCCCCTTCGCCGGCCTTCAGCGTCTCGTCCGGTCCTGCCTCGATCTGATCGAGCGGCTGCCGGCGCCCCAGGCGGCCGCACTGAACAGTGCCCTCGGCCTCAGCCTCGAGGGCGTCGACGACCGTTTCCTCGTCTCGCTCGGCGCGCTCAGCCTGCTCGCCGAGGCCGCCGAGGACGGGCCGCTCCTGTGCTGCATCGACGACGCGCAGTGGCTCGACGCCCCCTCAGCCGAGGCGCTCGCCTTCGCCGCGCGGCGGCTCGAGGCCGAGCGCATCGCGATGCTGTTCGCCGTCCGGGAGGGCGACCTGCGCAGCTTCGACGCGCCCGGCGTCCCGGAGCTGACCCTCGGTGCGCTCGCCGACGAGGACGCCCGCGCGCTGCTCACCGATCGCCTCGAACGCGGCCCGTCGGCGGAGGTGCTGGCCACGCTGCTCGAACACGCGCGTGGCAACCCGCTCGCGCTGCTCGAGCTGCCGGCCGGGCTCACGGAAACCCAACTCGACGGAGCCGAGCCGATCCTCGGGCCGCCGCCGGTGCGCCCTGCGGTTGAGGAGGCCTTCCGCGCGCGGGTCGCGGCACTGCCGGATCGCACACGCAGCCTCCTGCTCGTGGCGGCCGCAGACGAGCTCGGCGACCTCACGGCGATCCTCGATGCCGGCGCGCGCATCGGCCTCGACGGATCGGAGCTCGGCGCGGCGGAGCGCGGCGGGCTCGTGCGCGTGGACGGCAGCGTGACCTTCCGGCACCCGCTCGTGCGTTCCGCGATCTACCGCTCGGCGAGCCGCGACGAGCGCCGCGCCGCGCACGAGGCGCTCGCGGCGGCGGTCGACGACCCCGCCCGCAGCGCGTGGCACCGCGCGCTCGTGGCAGACCGCGCTGACGAAGGGATCGCCTCGGAGCTCGAGGCGGCCGGGGTCCAGGCTGCAACGCGCGGTGGGCAGGCCACCGCCGCGGCCGCCTTCGAGCGCGCCGCCGAGCTGAGCGCCGACGATACGCGTCGCGCCCACCGACTCGTCTGTGCGGCGAAGGCGTCACACGCCGGCGGCCGGCCCGACGCCGCGATGGCCCTCGTCGAACGAGCGCGCGCGCTCCCGCTCGATCCGCTCGACTCGCTCGAGATCATCTCGGTCTGCGCTACCGACGCCGGCAGGCGCGGCTCACCCGCGGAGTCCGAGGAGCTGCTGCGCCGCGCCGTCGTGGAGGTCGTCGGCCTGCCGCCCGAAGCTGCCGCCGAGTTCCTGATCTGGTCGGTGTTCGTGTCGCTGATGAGAAGCGGCCGGATCGAGTTCGCCTTGAGTGAGGCGGACAACCTCCTGAAGCAGATCGGCGGGGAGGGGCCGCTGATCAGCTTCGCACGCCTGCTGTTTGGGGGCATGAGTGCCGTGCTGGAGGGAGACTCCGCGCGCGGCGGCCGGTTGCTGGCCGAGGCGATCGCAGTGGGCGAGGGCTTCGACGGCGATCGCACGATGGGCATGAACGCGTTTCCCAGCGCGATGCGCGGCGACTATCCGGCCTCGCGCCGGACCAGTGAGGCGGCCATCGCCCGCGCGCGTCATCAGGGCTCACTCGCAGGGGTCTCGGGCGCTTTCCCGCTCGTCGCGGTGGGCGAGCTCGGCGAGGGCAGGCTGGCGGCCGCAGCCGCAACCATCTCCGAGGGCCGGGAGCTCGCCCGGCGCCTCGGCGCCGACAACGACGAGACCGGGCTGATGGCGCTCGAAGCTCGCATCCTCGCCCAGCGCGGCCAAGAGGACGAGTGCCGCGAGCTCGTCGCGACGGCGATGCAGCGCAGCCTCGCGACGGGCCTGGGCTGGGCGACCGAGCACGCGCGCCTGGCGCTCGCCGAGCTCGAGCTGGCACTCGGCAACCCACAGGAGGCGCTCGAGCACCTGGACCAGCTCGACCAGGTGCCGCTGCCGCCGGTGGCCCTGCTTGCCACGCCCGACGTGATCGACGCGGCGCTGCGCATCGGCGAGCCGGAGCGTGCGCGGGATGCGCTCGAGCGCTTCGAGGCGTGGGCTCCCGTCAGCGACACCCCGCTCGTCAAGGGGCTCCTCGCTCGCTGCCGGGCGGTCCTGAGCGAGGACGACGACGAGGCCGGGCTCCTCTTCGAGGAGGCCGTGCGCGAGCACACCGGCGACGCGCCGGTCTTCGAGCGCGCGCGCACGCAACTCGCGTACGGCGAGCGCCTGCGCCGCGCCCGCCGCAAGATCGAGGCGCGCACCCAGCTCCGCACCGCGCTGGACACCTTCGAGGGACTCGGCAACAGGCTCTGGGCCGAGCGCGCCCGCACAGAGCTGAATGCGACGGGCGAAAAGGCCCGCAAGCGCGACGTGAGCACGCTCGACGACCTGACCCCGCAGGAGATGCGAATCGCGCAGCTGGTGGCCGCCGGCGCAACCAATCGCGACGCCGCCGCGCAGCTGTTCGTGAGCCCCAAGACGGTCGAGTACCACCTGCGCAAGGTGTTTGTGAAGCTGGGCGTGAGCTCCCGTATCGAGCTCGCCAGGGTGCCGCTGGGGACAGCGGAGCCCTAGCCGTTTGAGGGTCCTAACTAGGGATTCGCCCGAGTCGATTGGGAGGCCCTTCGCCATACGGTCGGCTCAATTCGACCGAGGGAGGACCTCATGGCGACCTATCTCTACCGACTTGGCGGCTGGGCTTTCACAAATCGCCGCAAGGTGCTGTTCGGCTGGCTGGCGATTCTCGCCGTCGTAATCGGCTGCGCCGCGAGCTTCAGCGGCCAGTTCTCGTCCAAGTTCGAGGTCCCCGGGACCGAGTCCCAGCGGGCCCAGGACCTGCTTCATGAGAAGTACCCGGGCGCCGGTGGCGCCTCGGCGCGCGTCGTGTTCGCGGCTCCGGAGGGCGAGAAGCTCACCGACCCGGAGAACAAGGCGGCGGTCATGGAGACGGTTGGCGAGGCGAAGCACGCCTCCGGCGTCTCCTTCGTGATCGACCCGTACCGGGCCAAGGCGATCTCGAAGGACGGCCGCATCGGCTACGCCGACGTGATCTATCCGATGCCGGCGGACGAGGTCAGCGACGCCGCCCGCGACGAGCTCGAGGAAAGCGCCAAGCCCGCCCACGCGGCCGGCATGGAGGTCGAGTTCGGCGGCGGTCTCGTGACCGACGAGTCCGAGGCTGGGTCGGAGAGCGCCGGCATCATGATCGGCTTCCTCGTCCTCGCGATCACGCTCGGCTCGCTGGTCGCGGCCGGATTGCCGCTGCTGACGGCGATCCTCGGCGTGGCGATCTCCGTCGGCACGGTCACCGCGCTCACGGGCTCGATCGAGTTGACGGAGACCGCGCCCACGCTCGCGACGATGCTCGGCCTGGCGGTCGGCATCGACTACGCGCTGTTCATCCTCAGCCGCTACCGGCAGAACGTCGACAGCGGCCTGGAACTGCGGGACGCGGCCGCCCAGGCGACCGGCACCGCGGGCAGCGCCGTGGTGTTCGCCGGCGCCACCGTCGTGATCGCGCTGGTCGGACTGACGGTCGTGAACATCCCGTTCCTGACGGTCATGGGCCTGGCGGCGGCGGGCGCCGTGGTGATCGCGGTGCTGATCGCCACCACCCTGCTGCCGGCGCTGCTCGGCTTCTTCGGACGCCGGGGCGCGCGGACGGGCCGGGCGCTCACCTGGCGGCCGTGGCGACGCCGCGAAGGCCGTGAGACGGCGAGCGTGCGCTACGCCCGCTTCGTGACTCGGCGGCCGTGGGCCGTGCTGGCGACCGGCCTGGTGGTGCTCCTCGTGGCCGCGCTGCCGGCGACGCACATGAAGCTCGGCCTGCCGGACGGCGGCTCGAAGCCGACCGACAACACCGAGCGCAAGGCGTACGACCTGCTGAGCGAGGGCTTCGGCCCCGGCTTCAACGGCGTGCTGACCGTCGTGGTCGACGCGCCCGAGCTGCCGCGCGAGCTGCAGAAGCGGCTGGCCAACGGCGTCGCGGCCAAGCTGGCCGAGTTCCCGCACGTGGCGGCCGTCTCGCCCCCGGCTCAGAACGAGCAGGGCGACGTGACGATCGTCCAGGTCACGCCTACGAGCGGTCCCGCGTCCGACGAGACCAAGGAGCTCGTCGACTACATGCGGGCCCAGGCAGACGAGATCCCGGAGCGGTATGGGATCGAGGCGTACGTGACCGGCACGACCGCGCTCAACATCGACACCGCCGACACGCTGGCGAAGGCGCTGCCGAAGTACATCGTGGTCGTGGTCGGGCTGGCGCTGCTGCTGCTGATGGTGGTCTTCCGCTCGATCCTGGTGCCGATCAAGGCAGCGGCCGGGTTCCTGCTGAGCATCGCGGCCGCCATGGGCGTCACCGTCTGGATCTTCCAGGACGGCAACCTCGCTGACGTGTTCAGCGTGGCCCAGTCCGGGCCGATCGTCAGCTTCCTGCCGGTGCTGCTGATCGGCATCCTGTTCGGGCTCGCGATGGACTACGAGGTGTTCCTGGTGTCGCGGATGCGTGAGGCGTACGTCAAGTCGGGCGACGCCCGCGAGGCGGTCATCACGGGGTACGGCCAGAGTGGCCGCGTCGTCACCGCCGCCGCGGTGATCATGACCGCTGTGTTCGCGGCGTTCCTGCTCGACCCCGACCCGGTGATCAAGTCGATCGGCCTGTCGCTGGCGGTCGGCGTGCTGGCGGATGCGTTCATCGTCCGCATGACGCTCGTGCCCGCCGTGATGGCGCTGCTCGGCAAGCGGGCCTGGGCGATGCCCAGGCGGCTCGAGCGGATCGTGCCGGACGTGGACATCGAGGGCGAGCAGCTCGCCCACAGCGTCCGTCCCGCCGCGGCCGCTCGCGGCTAGCAGCCGATCACGTGCCGGCCGGTCCGGAGGGGCCGGCCGGCACGGGCCGTTCTGGAACACTCCTCGCGCATGCCTCCCTCCGCCTACGTCGTCGAGTCCCAGCTGGCGCTCGAGGACGGCGTCGACCCGAGGAGCGTCGGCGCCGCCGTAACGGTCGAGCTCTGCGGGCACTGGGACCACCCCGGGCCCTGTCGCTGGCCCCACAACAACGCGATCGAGGCGGGTCGCGAGGCGGCCCGGTTTCGCACCGTGTTCGTGGCCGACGAGGAGGAGGAGCCGGCGGTCCGTACGCGCATCGAAGACGCGCTGCGGGGCGGGGCGGGCTGGAGCGTGCGGGCGGTGAGCGCGCGCCCCGTCGCGGACGGGGAGCGCGCCCTCGCCGACAGCCTGCTCGGCGGCCCGCGCCGCTCCGTCTAGTCGCGCGCGAGCACGGCGTTCAGCCTCTACGCCTTCGCCTTGTCGAGGGCCTCCTGCAGCGCCGTCTCGTCCTCGGTTGAGAGCGAGGTCTGAATCACCGTGCCGGGGATCTGCACCTTCGGGAGGATCTTGTCCGGCGTGACCTTGCTGACCAGCAGGATCAGCGCGGCGCCGCCAGGCTGCAGCTCCTCGCCGAGCTTCTTCATGAAGTTGTCGTCGACGCCGCGGTCGCTGACCGCACCTCCGGCCGCGCCCGCGGCAGCGCCGATCGCCAGGCCGAACAGCGGCACGAAGAAGATCAGCCCGATCAGCCCACCCCAAAGCGCTCCGCCGGCGGCGCCAAGGCCGACCAATGACGGCTGGTGGAGCTTGACCTTGCCGTCGTCCCTGTGCTCGACGATCACGAGATCCTCGAGCTCGATCTCGTGGGCCTTGACGGCCTCGCCGAGGTTTGCGGCAACCTGCTGCGCCGTCGGGACGTCTTTGTAGGCGATCGCTACGAGGTCACTCACTGCGAGTCCTTTCTGTCGGAGTTGAGGTCGCACAAGCTACGACAAACTGTGCGCGTGCCCGCTCTCCAGTCATGGAACGACACCGCGACCACCCAGGCGATCCTCTCCTTTGCGGAGAGCGCCGTGGAGCGCATCCCCGCCGAGGAGCGGGTGGCGGTGTTCGACAACGACGGCACCCTGTGGTGCGAGAAGCCGATCCCGATCCAGCTCGACTTCATCCTGCGCCGATTCGCTGAGCTCGCGGAGCAGGACGGGTCGCTTCGGACCCAGCAGCCCTGGAAAGCGGCGTACGAGAAGGACATGGAGTGGCTGGGGGCGGCGATGGTCAAGCACTACAGGGGCGACGACGCCGACGTGCAGCTGCTCGTGGACGCGATCGCGTCCGCCTTCGTCGAGCTGAGCGTGGTCGAGTACCAGCAGGCCACGGTCGACTTCATGGCCGGCGCGCAGCACCCGACCCTGGGCCGTCCCTACCGCGAATGCGCCTTCACGCCGATGGTCGAGCTGCTCCGATTCCTCGAGGGGCACGGCTTCGCCACGTACATCGCCTCGGGCGGTGATCGCGACTTCATGCGCCCGATCGCCTCCGAGCTGTACGGCATCCCGCCCGAGCGCGTGATCGGCTCGAGCCTCATGCTGGACTACCGCGACGACGGCCTGGTCGTGAAGAAGGGCCTCGACGTCCTCGACGACGGGCCTGTGAAGCCGGTCCGCATCTGGAGCCGCATCGGTCGCCGGCCCGCGCTCGCGTGCGGGAACTCGAACGGCGACATCCCGATGCTGCACTTCGCCGCCGGCGGCGAGATCGAGCCCCTGCGGCTGCTCCTGCGCCATGACGATCACGAGCGCGAGATCGCCTATGACGCCGGCGCGGAGGAGGCACTCGCCGCCGGCTTCACCGTGATCTCCATGAAGGACGACTGGAGCACGGTGTTCGCCGAGTGATCGCGACCACCGCAACGTCCGCGGTCCCGCGGCGCCGGGCTCGACTGGCCGAGCGCGTGCGGATCGCGCCCACGCTGGACGACGCCGTCCGCTAGCCGCCTCAATAGTCTTCCCGCGGCATGGGCGACGCGATCGGCCAGGTCATCTCGCTCGGGGTGGGCGTCGCGCTCAGCCCCGTGCCGATCATCGCGGTCGTCCTCATGCTCGCCACGGAGCGCGGACGGGCCAACGGCCCGGCCTTCATACTCGGCTGGCTGATCGGCCTGAGCGTGGTCGGCGTGATCGTCCTGCTGGTCTCGAGCGGCGCAGATGCGAGCGAGTCGGGCGAGCCGGCGCAATGGGTGAGCGTGCTCAAGCTGGTGCTCGGCGTGCTCCTGCTGCTCATTGCCGTGAGGGAGTTCCGCAGCCGCCCCCGCGGCGATGTCGAGGCGACGTTGCCGGGCTGGATGCGGACGATCGATCGCTTCACACCGCAGCGCTCGCTCGCGCTCGGGGTCGGGCTCTCGGCGGTCAACCCCAAGAACCTGCTTCTGACGGTCGGCGCCGCATCGGCCATCGCGCAGAGCGGGATCAGCGCGGGCCAGCAGGCGATCGCGCTCGCGGTGTTCGTCGTGATCGGGACGCTCGGGCTGGGTCTGCCGGTGGCGATCTACTTCCTCATGGGCGAGCGCGCGACGCGCATACTCGACAACCTGAAGAACTGGATGGGGCACAACAACGCCGCGATCCTGGCAGTGCTGTGCCTCGTGATCGGCGCGAAGCTGATCGGCGACGGCATCTCGGGCCTCTGACTCGGTGGTACCGGCGCGAGTGGCTAGCCCGTGTTGCGCAGGCCCGCGGCGATGCCGTTGACGCTCAGCAGCAGCGCGCGCTCCACGTCAGGGTCGGGCTCCCGCTCCTCGCGCCGGTCCGCGCGCCAGCGCTCGATCAGCTCGACCTGGAGGTAGTGGAGCGGCGCGAGGTATGCGTCGCGGACCTCGAGCGTGCGCTTGAGCACGGGGTTCGCGCCGAGCAGTTCCTGCTCGCCGGTCACCGCCAGCAGCTCGGCGATCGCAAGCTCGTACTCGGCGCGGATGACGCCGTAGACGCCGTGCAGCTCGGCCGGCGCGAGCCGCTCCACGTAGTGGCGCGCCAGCTCCACGTCGGTCTTGGTGAGCGTCATCGCCACGTTCGAGAGGAAGTTGTCGAAGAAGCGCCAGTCGGCGTACATCTCCGCAAGCAGGTCGCCCATGCCGGCCGCGCGTGCCGCGGCCAGCCCGCTGCCGATGCCGTACCAGCCCGGCACGATCTGGCGCGACTGCGTCCAGCCGAACACCCAGGGGATCGCGCGCAGCCCGTCGAGGCCGGCCGCCGAGTCGGGCCGCCGCGACGGCCGCGAGCCGAGATGCAGCTCGCTGAGCAGCTCGGCCGGCGTCGAGGCGAAGTAGTAGTCGGGCAGGCGCGGGTCGTCCATCAGCGCGCGGTAGCGCTCGAAGGCGGCACCCGAGACGGTCTCCATCGCCTCGGTCCAGGCCGCCAGCCGCTCCGGCGTCATGCGCGGCCGCCGGTGCAGCACCGTCGATTCGAGCGCCGCGGCCAGCATCAGCTCGAGGTTCTCGCGCGCGAGCCGCGGCACCAGGTACTTGTCCGAGATCACCTCGCCCTGCTCGGTCAGCTTGATCTCGCCGTCGAGCGTGCCGGGCGGCTGGGCGAGGATGGCCTCATGGGTGGGCCCGCCGCCGCGCCCGACCGTGCCGCCGCGGCCGTGGAAGAGGCGCAGCCGCACCCCGAAGCGGGCGGCGGTGTCGCGCAGGCGCTGCTGGGCGCGGTGGATCTCCCACTGGCTCGTGGCGATGCCGGCGGCCTTGTTCGAATCCGAGTAGCCGAGCATCACCTCCTGGATGCCTCCGCGCAGCTCGACCACGCGGCGGTAACCGGGGTCGCTGAGCAGCTCCTCGAGCACGGCGTCGGCGCGGCGCAGCTCCTCGATCGTCTCGAGCAGCGGCACGAAGCCGATGCTGGCCACCCCGGCCTGGAGGTCGACGAGGCCGGCCTCCCTGGCGACCACGAGCGCGGCGAGGATGTCGTCCGCGCCCTGGCACATCGAGACGATGTAGGACTCGACCACCTCATCGCCGTAGCGCTCGCGCGCGGCCCGGACCGCCGCAAACGTCTCGAACGTGCGCGCCCCGGCGGCGTCGAGCGGCGGCGGGCTCGGCGCGAGCGGGCGCCGCGAGCCGAGCTCGCGCGAGAGTAGATCGCGGCGCTCGTCGCGCGAGAGCTCGGCGTAGGGCCGCTCGCTCTCCGCGAGCCGGTCGAAGAGCTGGCCGACCGCGTGGTGGTGGGCGTCGGCGTGCTCGCGCATGTCGAGCGTGGCGAGCTGCAGGCCGAACGCCGCGATCGTGCGCGTGGCGCGCTCGACCCGCCCGCGCGCGATCAGCTCGCCGCGGTGCTCGAGGAGCGATTCCCGCACCAGCTCGAGCTCGCCCAGCAGCGCGCCCGCTCCCATGTAGTCGCGCCCGGGCTGGTGCGGCCGGTCGCCGGCGAGCCGGCGGCGGGTGTTCAGGAGCTTGTGGCGCATGCAGGTGAGCTTCAGCCGGTAGGGCTCCTCCGCGTTCAGGCGCCGGTAGCGCGGCTCGATCTCGGGCAGCGCCTCGAGGTCGGCGGCGAGCGAGGCCTCGAGCGCGGGCGTCGCGCCCGCGATTCGGACCGACGGAGAGAGGTCCGAGCGCAGCTCGTCGATCAGGTCGAGCGCGCCGCGGATGGCGTGCTCGTGCTGCAGCCCGAGCACCTGGTCGGTGTTCTCGGGGCCGACGTTGGGGTTGCCGTCGCGGTCGCCTCCGATCCAGCTGCCGAAGGCGAGCGGACGAGCGTCGACCGGCAGCTCGTAGCCGAGCCGGGTGAGCTCCTCGGCGAGCGCCTCGAGCACGCCCGGGAGCGCGTCGCGGTAGAGCGCGTCGAAGTAGTAGACCGCGTTGCGCGCCTCGTCGACCACGTCCGGGCGCGCGACGCGAAGCTCGTCCGTCTGCCAGATCAGGTCGATCAGCTCCTCGAGCCGTATTCGCAGGTGACGCTCGGCGTCGGGCGCCGCGAGCCCCTGGTCGCGTTCGTCGAGCAGACCGGCGACCTGGCGCAGCTTGGCGAGCACGGTGCGGCGTGCGGCCTCGGTCGGGTGGGCGGTGAACACCGGCCGCACGGCGAGCCGCTCGAGCTCGTCAAGCAGTTCGGCGCCGTCGACCTCGGCCGCCTCGATGCGATCGACCGCCTGCGAGAGCCAGGTGCCGTTGCTGACCCGGAGCGCGGCGAGCTCGCGCCCGCGGTGGACCTGCTCGGCGATGTTGGCGAGGTGGAAGTAGATGCTGAACGCCCGCACGAGCCGGCGCGCGGTGGCGGGCTCGACCGCGCCGAGCTGCTCCACGGCTGCCTCCCGATCGGTTCGGATCAGCTGCCTCACCCGCTCGACGAGGTCGAGCAGCTCCTGGCCTTCCTGCCGCACGAGCGTGCGGCCGAGCAGCGCGCCCAGCTCACGGATGTCGCGTCGCAGCTCGGCCTGGGTGTCCACCCGCTGAAGACAAGCAGGCCGCGCTATGCCTCGGCAGGCTGCATGTGCGCGGCGCCGGCGCCGAGCGTCCCGGCCCGCAGCATCAGCACGAGCGTCGCCACCACCCCGGCGCCCGCCGCGAGCAGGAAGCTCGCCTCGGCGCCGGCGCTGTCGGCGAGGGCGCCCGCGGCCGCGGCCCCGAGCGACGCCCCGATGGCGGTTGCGGTGGCGAGCCACGAGAACGCCTCGGTGACCGTGCCGTCAGGCGCAGCCCGCTCGACCATCGCGTAGATGCTCGCGTAGGCCGGCGCGATCGCGGCGCCCGCCACGAGCAGCACGGCCGCCATTGCAAGCACGCTGCCGGCCGCGGGGACGAGCGCGAAGTGGCCGGCGGTGAGGCCGCCGAGCACGAGCGTCAGGCCGGCCGCGCTCTGCGCGCCGCCGCCCGCGCGCGCCGCGAGCAGCCCGCCGAGGAGCGAGCCGGCGCCCCAGATACCGAGCAGCGGGCCGGCGGCCGCGGAGCTACCGCTCGCCTCGGTGGCGGCGGCAACGCCCACCTCGACCGCGCCGAAGAGCGTCCCGACCGCGACGAGCGCGAGCACGAGCGTCCGGACCGCCGGCGCCCGCAGCGCGCCGCCGCGCCGCTGATGCGCCAGCGGCCGCGGCCGCCATGCACGCGAGACCGGCTGTGCCGCGAAGGCCGCCGTTCCGAACAGACCCACGAGCGCCGCGACGACGAGCGCGCCGCCCGTCGACCACAGGACGCCGAGCCCGAGCGCCAGCGGCGGGCCGGCGATCCAGGTGAGCTCGACCGCCGAGGCGTCCACCGCGTAGGCGGCGCGCATGTCGGCGTCGTCCAGCAGCTCCGGGAAGAGCGCGCGCACGCAGGCGCCGACCGGCGGCGTCGCGAAGCCGGCCAGCAGCGTGAGCGCGACGAGCAGCGGCAGCGGCGTGCCGGCGGGCAGCAGCGCCAGCGCAACGAGCACCAGCGCCGCCGCGATCGCGCTCGCGACCAGCACGACCGTCTGGCCGCGGCGGTCGACGAGGGCCCCGAGCAGCGGGCCGCCGACGCCCAGGGAGACGGCATAGGCGGCGGCCACGAGCCCCGCTGCCGCGAACGAGCCGGTCAGCTCCTCGGCGTGCACGAGCAGGCCGATGCCGAGCATCGTCAGGGGGAGACGGGCGGCGATCGAGATGAAGAGCAGGCGGCGCGCGCCGGGAGCTGAGGAGATCGCGTTCATGGGAGCGATGCTACGTTTGCACTGGTGCACTGGGAAGATCCACTTTCGAGGCGTTGGACGAGACCAGTCAGCCGGTAGAGCTGCTGCTCACGGTCAGCCGCGAGCGTCCCGAGACGCTCGTCGCCCAGATCGAGGACCAGCTCCGCGTTGCGATCCGCGACGGCTCCCTGCGTGCCGGCGCTCAGGTGCCCTCGACGCGCGACCTGGCGCGCCAGCTCGGCGTGTCGCGCCGCGTCGTCGTCGACGCCTACGGGCAGCTCGCTGCCGAGGGCTACCTGCTGCTGCGCCAGGGGGCACGCCCGCAGGTGTCCGAGGCCGGGGCCGCGGGCGCGCCGAGCGAGCACGTGACGACGGCACCGGCCCGCCCGCCGCGCTACGACTTCCGCCCGAGCGTCCCCGACGTGTCCGACTTCCCACGCAGCTCCTGGCTGCGCTCGCTGCGCCAGGCGCTCGGCGCGATCGCCGAGCTCGACCTCGGCTACGGCGACCCGCTCGGCGTCGAGGATCTCCGCATCGCCCTGGCCGACTACCTCGGGCGGGTGCGCGGCGCGGTCGCAGAGCCCGAGCGGGTGATCGTGACGAGCGGCTACACGCAGGGGCTCGCGCTCGTGGCGCACGCGCTCGCCACCGGCGGGGCAAGGCGAATCGCAATCGAGGACCCGACCAACCCCGAGCAGGCGGAGATCGTCGCGCGTGCCGGGCTCGAAACGGTCGCGGTCGGCGTCGACGAGCAGGGTCTGCGCGTGAGCGAGCTCGGCGACGCCGACGCCGTGGTGCTGACACCGGCCCACCAGCACCCGACCGGCGTCGTGCTGAGCGGCGAGCGCCGCACGGCGCTGCTCGGCTGGCTGCGCGAACGCGGCGCGATCGCGATCGAGGACGACTACGACGCCGAGTACCGCTACGACCGAGCCGCGGTCGGCGCGCTGCAGGGACTCGATCCCGAGCGGGTCGTCTACGCGGGCTCCTCGAGCAAGACGCTCGCCCCCGCCCTCCGGATCGGCTGGCTCGTCGCGCCGCCGGCGCTCGTCGACGCGATCCGCGCCGAGAAGCTGCTCGCGGACCGCGGCACGGCGCGCATCGAGCAGCTCGCGCTCGCCGACTTCATCCGGCGCGGCGACCTGGACCGCTACCTGCGCCGAATGCGCGTGCGCTACCGGGCGCGCCGCGATGCGCTCGTTGCCGCGGTCGAGGAGGAGCTCCCCCAGGCGCAGATCCGGGGCATCGCGGCGGGCCTGCACGCGACCGTCGAGCTGCCGGCGGGCGCCGACGAGCGCGCCATCCAGGCCGAGGCGGAGCGCCGCCGCGTGCTGATCGCGGTGATGAGCGAGGCGCGCATCGGCGACGCCCCGCTGCCGCCCGCGCTGCTGCTCGGCTACGCGCACACGCCGGAGCCCTCGATCGCGCCTGGCGTGCGCGAGATCGCCGCGGCGGTTCGCGCCTGCGACTCTTGACGGCCGCCCCCATGGCCCACCGCTCCGACATCCGCAACGTCGCGATCATCGCGCACGTCGACCACGGCAAGACCACGCTCGTGACCGCGATGCTGCGCCAGTCCGGCGGCTTCGCCGCTCACGAGGAGGTCGCCGAGCGCGTGCTCGACTCGATGGACCAGGAGCGCGAGCGCGGCATCACCATCCTCGCCAAGAACGCAGCGGTGCGCCACGGCGACGTGAAGCTGAACCTCGTCGACACGCCCGGCCACGCCGACTTCGGCGGCGAGGTCGAGCGCGGGCTCACGATGGTCGACGGTGTGATGCTGCTCGTGGACGCATCGGAGGGGCCGCTGCCGCAGACGCGCTTCGTACTGCGCAAGGCGCTCGAGGCGGGGCTGCCCGTGATCCTCTGCGTGAACAAGGTCGACCGCCCCGACGCACGCATCTCGGAGGTCGTCGACGAGGTCTACGCGCTGTTCATCGACCTCGATGCGAGCGAGGACCAGATCGAGTTCCCGATCGTGTACACGAACGCGAAGGCCGGCTGGGCGTCACTCGACCCCGGCACCGAGGGCAGGGATCTGGGGCCGCTGCTCGACCTGCTCGTCGAGCGCATCCCGGCGCCCGAGTACGACGAGTCGCATCCACTGCAGGCGCGCGTGACCAACCTCGACGCCGACCCGTACGTCGGCCGGCTTGCGCTCTGCCGCATCCATCACGGCCGCATCGCAAAGGGGCAGACGGTCGCCTGGTGCCGCCGCGGCGGCGAGGTCGAGAACGTGCGCGTCGCGGAGCTGTACGTGAACGAGGGGCTGCGCCGGGTCGCGGCCGACGATGCCGCCGCGGGCGAGATCATCGCCCTCGCGGGCATCCCCGGCATCACGATCGGCGAGACGATCGCCGACGCGGCGGACCCGCGACCGCTGCCGGTGATCGCGGTCGAGGAGCCGGCGCTGGGCGTGACGATCGGGATCAACAGCTCACCGCTCGCCGGCCAGTCGGGCACCAAGCTGACGGCGCGGCAGGTGCGCGACCGGCTCGAGCAGGAGCTCGTCGGCAACGTGGCCGTGCGCGTGCTCGACACCGACCGCCGCGACACCTGGGAGGTGCAGGGCCGCGGCGAGCTCCAGCTCGCCGTGCTCGTCGAGGCGATGCGGCGCGAGGGCTTCGAGCTCACGGTCGGCAAGCCGCAGGTGGTCATTCGCGAAGTCGACGGCGTCGTGCACGAGCCGGTCGAGCGACTGTCGATCGACGTGCCCGAGGAGTTCCTCGGCGTCGTCACCCAGATGCTCGCGCTGCGCAAGGGACGGATCGAGAACATGGTCAACCACGGGACCGGCTGGGTGCGGCTCGAGTTCCTGGTGCCGACGCGCGGGCTGATCGGCATTCGCACCGAGTTCCTGACCGAGACGAGGGGCTCGGGGATCCTGCACTCGGTGTTCGAGCGCTACGAGCCCTGGCAGGGCGAGATCCGCACGCGTCCGACCGGCTCGCTCGTGGCGGACCGGCGCGGGCCCACCGCCGCGTTCGCGCTGCTCAAGCTGCAGGAGCGCGGGCAGCTGTTCGTGGCGCCCGGCGAGGAGGTGTACGAGGGGATGGTGGTTGGCGAGAACGCGCGCGCCGCCGATCTCGACGTGAACGCCGTGCGCGAGAAGAAGCTCACGAACATGCGCGCCGCGGGCTCGGACGACACGGTCAAGCTCGTCCCCCACCACCAGCTCTCGCTCGACCAGGCGCTCGAGTTCATACGCGAGGACGAGTGCGTCGAGGTCACGCCCGCCGGCGTGCGCCTGCGCAAGCTCGTGCTCGACGCGGTCGCGCGCCAGAAGGCGGCGCGGGCGCGGCGGGCCCCGGCCTAGCCCCCACGGCTCGCGGAGTCGCTGCAGTCCGGGGGATCGGTTACCTTGTCGCCGTGCCCGCCCGAGCTCCCCTGGGACGCGCGCGTCCGGCCCTACTAGCCGCGCTCGTCCTAGCGACCACCCTCGCGGCCGCGGCGCCCGCCGACGCGCGCTCCTTCGTCCTGAGGGCCACGGGCAGCGCCACGGGCCTCGGCGAGGTCCAGGCAATCGGCGACTTCAAGCCCTCCGTGAACCCGCGCCTGCGTGCCGCGGTGCGCGCCTTCGGGCAGCCGGACAGCCGGCGCGGCGGCGGCGACATCTGTCGCGTGCGCTGGGACCGGTTCGGGCTGTTGATCCGCTTCCAGAACTTCGGCGGCTTCAACTCTTGCGGGCCGCGCGGCTTGGCGCAGAAGGCCGTCGTGGCCGGCGACCGGCCCTGGCGTACCACGAAGGGCCTGCGCATCGGCGACAGCGTGGCCCGGATCAAGCGGCTCTATCCGAACGCCCGCCAGACCCCGCGCGGCTTCCGGATCATCTCGGGGATCCTGCCGTTCGGCACGCCGGTGCCCTACGCGGTGGTCGGCGCGCGGCTCCAGGGCGGCGACGTGAGCGCCTTCACCCTGTTCGTCGGCGCGGCTGGGGACTGACCCCTAGCGGCCGGGCCCGAGCTCGCCGCGGCTGCCGCCGCTGCCCACGCCCATGCTCTCGGCGCCCGCGATCAGGCCGGCCGCGGCGATGATGCCGACGATCGTGCCGAGGATGTTGAGCTCGAAGATGTCGCCGGTGCCGATCGCGCTGGCCACGATGCCGCCGACGAGCGCGCCGCCGATGCCGAGCAACACCGTCATCAGCGCGCCGATGCTCTGCCGCCCGGGCAGCACGAGCCGGGCGATCACGCCGATGATGATGCCGATGATGATGAGTCCGAGAATCTGCACGCTTTGCTCTTTTCCATCCCGGGGCCGTGCAAACCCAGGCTACGCCTCAACCGGCACGTAGTCGAAGCGGCCGACGTCGACCAGGCCGCCGTCCGTCAGGCGCAACTCGGGGATCACCGAGAGGGCGAAGAACGAGAGCTGCATGAACGGCTCCTCCACCGTTGTGCCGAGCCGCGTGGCGGCGGCCTCGCCGAGCGCCGCGAGCTGGCCCGCGACCTCCGCCGCGGGAAGGTCGCTCATCAGGCCCGCCAGCGGCAGCGGAACCTCGCCGACCACCTGCCCGTCGAGCACGGCGACCTGACCGCCGCCGAGCTCCGCGAGCCGTGCGACCGCGACCGCCATGTCCGCGCCTGCGCCGGGGGCGCCCACGGTCACGCAGTTGTGGCCGTCGTGGGCGACGGTCGATGCCATGGCTCCGCGCTCGATGCCGAAGCCGGTCGCATAGCCGAGCCCGATCCGACCGGTGGCGTGGTGGCGCTCGACGACGGCGGCGTGCGCGAGGTCGGCTCCCGGCTCGCCGACCGTCAGCACGCGGTCGCGCGTGGTGAGGCTGCGGCTCTCGACCCCCACGGCGTGCACGCGCGTCCCCTCGGGATGCGTCAGCACGAGCCGCTCGGGCTGAGGCAGGTCGCCGATGTTCATCGTCCCGCGCATCAGCCCGGGGATCGGAGCGGACGGCACCGCGCCGGCAACGAGCTCGCCGTCCGAGACGACGACCCGGCCCCTCTGCCAGACGCGCGCCGGCCGCCAGCTGCCGAGCTCGTCGAAGCAGAGCACGTCGGCCTGCTTGCCCGGGCCGAGGCTGCCGAGCGCGTGGAAGCCGTGGTAGCGAGCAGGATGGGTGCTGGCGAGCAGCAGCGCGTCGATCTCAGATACGCCGGCGGCGACCGCCAGCCGGGCACAGTCGTTGATGTGGCCCTTGCTCAGCAGCGTGTCGGGTTCGCGATCGTCGGTGCAGAACGCCGCGAGCTCCGGGCCGTGCTCCAGCACGTCCGGGATCAGCGCCTCGAGGTTCTGGCTGGCGGAGCCCTGGCGGATGAAGATCCACATGCCCTTGCGCCGGCGCTCGATCACCTCGTCGAGCGTCGTCGACTCGTGGTCGGACTCGACCCCGGCGGCCAGATAGGCGTCGAGCTCGCGGCCCAGGACACCCGGGCTGTGGCCGTCGACCCGCCGCCCCCCGGCGGCCCGGATGCGCGCGAGCATCTCCGGGTCACCCGCGATCACGCCGGGGAAGTTCATGACCTCCGCCACCCCGCGGGCGCCGTGCTCCTCGATGAGCTCGCGGATGTCGTCCGCCGAGAGCGCCGCCCCGGAGCTCTCGAACGGCGAGGCGGGCACGCAGCTCGAGGCGTACACGCCGAAGCTGAACGGCAGCGGCGCGGCGGCGTCCGCCAGCGCCACGACGCCCGGCACGCCGAGCACGTTGGCGACCTCGTGCGGGTCGGCCGCGATGGCCGTCGTGCCGTGCGGGAGCACGGTGCGCACGAACTCGTCGATCCAGAGCTTGGTCGACTCGAGGTGCATGTGCGCGTCGATGAAGGCGGGCGTGAGCGCACTCCCCGCCACGTCGACCACCTCCCGCGCCTCGCGCTCGCCCCAGCCCGCCACCACGCCGTCGGCGATCGCGAGCGCGGTGTCGACCCATTCGCGCCGGGCCGGGCTGAACACGCGGCCGCCCTTGATCAGCAGGTCCGCGGGCTCGTCGCCGCGCGCGACGGCGATCGCCCGTGGGGTCGCCTGCGGCCGCGTCATCTGGGCGCGGGCGCTAGTCGCAGAATGGAACGCGCGGGATGCCGATCAGAGTCGTCCGCTTGGTGTCGACATCGACCGCGAACTGGATCCGCCCGCCGCCGTTCGGCGGGATCTTGACGAGCGTGATGCCGAAGGTCTGATCGGTCGAGTGGTCGACACGCGCGCGTGGGAAGGCGGCGCGGATCCGCCGGATTCGCGCGCCGATCCCGACACCGCGCGCACGTGCGCCACCGCGGACGACGATCGTCCGGGCGCGGCGCGGCGTGCTCATCGAGAAGTCGACGCTGCCGCTCAGCGGCGCGAGCAGGCGGGCCGAGCGCGCGTTCGGGCCGGCGAGCTCACAGCCCCTGCGTAGGCGCCCGGTCAGCCCCTGCTGGCGAAGCTGGGCGGCGGTCATGCCGAGCCTGACGGCACCCACCCCGGCGGGCGTGATGCGCTGCGCGGAGGCCACGGCCTCCGGGTTGCGGTCGGCCTGGACGGCTACGGGCACGAGGAGGGAGGCGGGCAGCACAACTGCTGCGACGAGGCCCCAGCGGAAGCGCGGCATTGCGGCATCGTAGCGCCGGACCCGGCTAGCCGGCGATCGCCAGCTGGCGTGCCTGAGCGAGGAGCTCGCCGTCGCGCGAGAAGATCTCCGCGTCCTCCTCGAGAAAGCCGTGGCGGGCCAGCCGCGTGCGGTAGCGGCCCAGCGCCCAGTCGTGCTCTCGCGGCAGCCGTCCGCGCAGGTGCACGGTCAACTCGAGCGTGGGCACCGCCAGCGGCTGCGTGCGCATGGCGAACACAGCGGGGAACCAGGAATCCGTGAAGGCAACGAGCGCGGCCGCATCGAGCGCGCGCTCGTCGCGCAGCCGCAGCCAGCCGCCCGTGAGCGCCTCGTCGCCACCGCCGAACGTCGGCGGGCCGAGCGCGGGCCGGTAGTCGAACTGGTGGCTGAAGGGAGGCCCGTCGGGCGCGTCGGGCAGCTCGGCGGCGTCGTCGGGAGAGCCCACCGCCGGTGCGTCGACCTGGTCGAGATCGATGCCGTCACGCTCGTCGGCGAAGACGGCGGCCGCGGTCGCCATCAGGCGGCCGCCCTGCACGAGCCGAGCGCGCATGAAGCTGACCGAGCGGCCGTGACGGTCGGCATCGACCTGCAGCTCGGCGGAACCCTCGCCCGGACGGCCCAGGTAGTGCAGGGTGATCGACCGCAGTGGACGGGCGCCGAGCCCGGCGTCGGCGCTGAGGGCGCGGACGAAGATCGCACCGAGATAGCCGCCGTTCGGTCCCCCGGCCACCCACCAATCCGGGCGAAGGTCGCAGCCGAAGCTCCCATCGCCGCGCGCCTCGACGGCGGTGTCGCTCTCGAAGTCGCCCATCGCGGGCCGCAAGACTATTCACGCCCGTCACCGTGGCCATACTGGGCGCGCATGGAGGCCGCCGGCCGAACCGCTCGGATGGCGCTGCGCACCGACGCGAGCGTCAAGCCGCTCGAGCTCTTCTTCGACCTCGTCTTCGTGCTCGCAATCACGCAGTGCACGCAGCTGATGGCCGACGATCCCAGCTGGGAGGGTCTCGCCCGGGGGCTGCTCGTGCTGGGCGTGCTGTGGTGGTCGTGGGTCGGCTACTCGTGGCTGACGAGCGTCGTCGACCCCGAGGAGGGGCTCGTCCGCTTCGCCATCTTCGGCGCGATGGCCGCCCTGCTCGTGGTGTCGCTGTGCGTCCCGGAGGCCTTCGGCGACCTCGGCCTGCTGTTCGCGTGCGCCTACTTCCTGGTCCGGATCGGGCAGATCATCCTGTTCTACGCCGCGAGCCGCGGCGACCCAAACCTGCGGCGCTCGGTCGCCGGCCTCGCGGTCGGCACGCTGATCGGGACGAGCATCCTGATAGCCGCCTCGTTCACAGACGGCCTGCTCCAGGGAGGCCTGTGGGCCCTCGCTCTGGCCCTCGACGTCGGCGGGCCCTATCTGTTCGGTTCGGAGGGCTGGAAGCTCGCGCCGAGGCACTTCGTCGAGCGCCACGGGCTGATCATCATCATCGCGCTCGGCGAGTCGATCGTCGCCATCGGCGCGGGCGTCGAGGGCGAGGTGGACGCCGGCGTGGTGGCGGCGTCCGCGCTCGGCGTGGGCGTGGCCGCTGCGCTCTGGTGGCTCTACTTCGACATCGTCGCGCTCGTCGCCGAGCGCCGGCTGACGAACGCCAAACCCGGGCGCGAGCAGAACGAGATCGCACGCGACTCGTTCTCCTACCTGCACTTCCCGATGGTCGCGGGCATCGTGCTGGTCGCGCTCGGCCTGAAGAAGACGCTCGGGCACGTGGAGGACCCGCTCAAGGTCGAGGTCGCCACGGCGATGCTCGGCGGGACCGCGATCTACCTGCTCGCCCACGTGGCGTTCCGCTGGCGCAACGTTCACCGCTTCAGCACGGCGCGGCTGATCTGCGCCGCCGTGCTGCTCGCGCTCATCCCGCCGGCAACGGAGATCGCCTCGCTCGCGACCGTCGCGATCGTGCTAGCCCTGCTGGCCGCGCTGATCGCCTACGAGACGGTGCACTTCGCCGAGCTGCGCAACCGGCTGCGCCACCAGGTCGCGTCCGATTAGCGCGCTCGCTATGGGACGTTCGGGTTGACGCCCGGATCCGGCGCCGGCTGATCGTCGTGCACGCCGTGCTCGAGGTGCGGCGGCTCGGGCTCAGGCCCGTCGAAGTCGTTCGCCGGGTCCGGCACCTCGCTGTCCGCGAGCGGCTCGGCGCCCGCGCGCCTGAGACGGAGTGCGCCCCAGCAGTCGTCGAGCTCCTTGCGGACGGCGTGCAGCCGCTTGTGCTCGGTGTCGGTGAGGCCACCGGACTCGCTCGCGCGCCAGAGCCGGTGCTCCTCCTCGACGAGTCGCTCGATGCGGTCGAGAGCGGGCTGGTCGTTCATTGACTTGAGGTTAGCCCCCGGCGCCTACACGCCAAGTCGCGCCCCCTCGCGTTGTCATCGCCAGGCGGCCGGGTATGGCCAAGCCATGCTGCGCAAGGCGCTACCCATAACCGTGCTCGCTTTCGCTCTGCTCGTCCCGGCCGCACCCGCGGGATCCGGCGCGCAGAGCTCGATCCCGCTTCCGGGCGAGTTCCGCCCGGAGGGCATCGCGTCCGGCAAGGGCGACAGCTTCTACGTCGGCTCGATCCCGCTCGGCGCCGTCTACCGCGGCTCGTATCGCACCGGTGAGGGCGCCGTGCTCGTGCCGCCGCACCCGGGCCGCAACCACACCGGGCTGAAGGTGGACACGCGCTTCGGCCGCCTGTTCGTCTCCGGCGGGGAGTCCAAGGGCGTCTACGTGTACGACGCGCGCACGGGCGCGGACGTGGCGAGCTTCTCGCTGCCCGACGCCGGATTCATCAACGACGTGGTGCTCACCCACAACGCCGCCTATTTCACCGACTCGCTCGTGCCGCAGCTGTACCGGGTCGGCATCCGCCGCAACGGGGAGTTGACGCCGCCGCAGCGGATCACCTACTCCGGCGACCTGGAGTTCACCGAGGGCTTCAACGTCAACGGCATCGACACGCTGGAGAACGGACGCCGGCTCGTCGTCGTACAGAGCAACACGGGCAAGATCTTCCGGGTCAACGGGCGCACCGGCGTGACGCGTGAGATCACGCTCGACCAGCCCGTGCCGATGGGCGACGGGATCCTGCGCCAGGGGAGCACCCTGTACGTGGTCCAGAACCAAATCAACCGCATCGCCGCGATCAAGCTCGATCACCGCGAGCGGAGCGGGGTCGTGCGCCGCTTTCTGACGGACCAGCGCTTCGACGTCCCGACGACGATCGCGCCGTTCAAGGACTTCATCTACGCGGTCAACGCGCGCTTCGGCCTTCCCGACGACGATGACGACGACATAGTGCGAGTGCGCGACTCGCACCATTAGGATCGCCCCATGAGGGGGGCACGGCGTCTCGCGACGATCCTCGCGCTCGTCACGATCGCCGTGCTCGGCGCGGCGGAGACGAGCGCGGCCAAGACGGTGTGGCTGTGCAAGCCGGGACTGAAGGCGAACCCGTGCACGCCGAGCCTGTCGACGACCGTCTTCTCGTCCACGGGTGAGGTGCTGCGCGTCGAACACCCGCGCCGGGTGCAGGCGGCCGAAGTTCGACTGCTTCTTCGTCTACCCGACGGTCTCTGACCAGCCGACCCTGCAGGCGAACCGCCGCATCGATCCCGAGCTGCGCTCGATCGCGCTCTACCAGGCCGCGCGCTACTCCCGCGACTGCCGCGTCTATGCACCCGTCTACCGGCAGCTCACGGTCACCGGCATCCTGAGCACGGACACCTCGCCCCAGATGCGTGCCCGCGCGTACGGAGACGTGCGCGACGCCTGGCGCACCTACCTGCGCAGGTTCAACCGCGGCCGCGGGGTCGTCCTGATCAGCCACTCGCAGGGCACCTTCATGCTTCGTGAGCTCGTCAAGCGCGAGATCGACCGCAAGGCCGCGGTGCGGCGCCGGCTCATCTCCGCCATTCTGCTCGGCGGGAACGTCACGTCCGGGGAGTTCAGGAACGTGCCTGCCTGCCGCGGGGAGCGCCAGCTCGGCTGCGTCGTCGCCTTCTCGACCTATGGCGGACCGGTTCCCGCGGACTCGGTCTTCGGCCAGCCCGAGGACGGTCGCGAGGTGATCTGCACGAACCCGGCCGCGCTGGGCGGTGGCTCCGCCCTCGATCGAGCCCATCTTCCCGGGCGCGCCGTTCGCGCCGGGGACGACGATCGGCGCACTGACCGTCGCGACGGGTGCGCCCATGCCGAGCGTGCGCACCGCCTGGCGGTCGTTCCCCGGCATCTACAGCGCTCACTGCTCGAAGGCGAACGGGGCGAGCGTGCTGCAGATCTCGCCACGCGGCGGAGCGCCGGCGCTCAACCCCGTCCCCGCGCCCAACTGGGGGCTCCACCTGACGGACGGCAACATCGCGCTCGGCAACCTCGCGGACCTGGTCCGCCGTCAGGCCCGCAATTACCTGCGCAGCCGCTGAGATGGGCCGCCGCAGCCGTCGCCGCGACGGAAAGGACAAGACCCCCCGCTCGACCACCGACTACACCGACGCCGAGGGCAGCGTGCTCACCTTGCGCGACGAGCTGAGCGCGGGCACGCGCGCGAAGCTCGACGCGCTCGAGGCGAAGCCGGCGGCGACAGCCGAGGACCGCTGGCAGCGCCGCGCGGAGTTCCTGTTCGAGCGGCTGGCGGTGCGCTGGGAAATCAGCGGGTTGCCGCTGGAAGGACAGCGCGAGCTGCTCGGCCGCTACCGGATGGCGAGCGCCGAGGAACGGCGTTGGGTGCGCGAGGTGCTCGACGAGCACCTGCGCACCCATATGCCGAGTTGACTACCTGACCGGTTTGACGCGGAAGCCCGTCGGGCTGCCGGGGCCTCGCGAGAAGCTCCCCGTCCGCGCGTTCACGACCCACGGCGACGGCAGGTCACCGGTCGGGTCGTCCAGGAACTGATCGAACAGCCTCGTCGACTGCGAGCAGCTGAGCCTGCCGCGCACCCAGACGTTGTAGGTGCCCCTGGGCAGGACGAGGCGGCCGATGCTGTCGTTGTGGAGAACCCGGAAGGTCGGGCAGCGCGTCTCCCCGCGGACCGGGTAGCGACCCCCGTTCGAGGTGCCGCCGTCGTCGACGTACGGCTTGATCCGGAAGCCGATGTGGCGGCTCCCCTTCATGAAGCTGCCGGTCGTCGGGTCGAGGAGCCACGGCCGCGGCAGGATGCCGTCGAAGTCCTGTAGGAAGCGGGCGAGCAGGGTCGACGCCTGCGAGCAGGTCACGCCCGAGTAGCCGAGCAGCGTGATGCGGTAGCGGCCCCTGGGAATCGAGAAGCTGCCGATGCGGTCGTTGTGCAACACCGAGAAGTAGCCGGCGCAGACGCGGCTCGAGGGCGGGTGCGGTGGGTTGGGCGGTATCGGTGGTGTCGGGGCGCCCTGCGTCACGCGGAAGCCGACGTTGCCGCTGCGGCCGGCGCGGAAGGTCCGCGTGGCGTTGTCCGCCACCCACGGGCGGGGCAGGCGACCGTCCCAGTCCTCGAGGAACTGGGAGAAGAGCTGAGAGGCCTCGGTGCAGCCCATCGTGGCCGTGTCGAGCACGGTGATCGTGTACGGGCCGGCCGGGAGCTGCATCGCGCCGATGCGATCGGTGTGCAGCACCTCGAAGGAGCCAGGGCAGGTGGCTTCGGCCGCGGAGGCCGAGGGGGCGAGCGCGAGAGCCAGGGCGGCCGCCGCGACGAGTCCCGTGAGAGTCCGTCGAATAGGGGTCATGGCCGCACCCTAAGGGTGACCCCGTGAGCCTGGCAAGCGATTTAGTCCGAGCCCAACACCGGCTCGGGCGGTCCCATCCCGGCCGCCTGGCGAGCGTCTCGGCCGGCGGCCGAGACGAGCGTCGCCGCGTGCCGGACGGCCCCCGCGATGGCGACCAGCGGCGCGGGCGGCTCGAGGCTCACCTCGACCTGAGGCGGCGGCTCCGGCTCGGGCTGCGGGTCGGGCGGCGGCGCGTTTCGTGCGCTGCGCGAGGGCGCCGGGATCCCGCTGGCGTCGCCGCCTCCGCCCCCGCCGCAGCTGCGCACGGCGTCCGCGACGAGCCGCCCGCGCAGGGCATAGCCCTCGGGGCGGGCGTGCACGCCGTCGTCGTAAAGGATGCCCGGCGTGCTGGTGGCCACGCCGTACCAGTCGACGAGCTGCACACGCGGGTTGTCGAGTGCGAAGCGCCGGGCCGCGGCGTTCATCCCCTCGACGGTGAACCCGTTGTAGGGCGGGCGCAGCACGGTTGCGACCACGAGGCAGCGGCCGCCGGCCGCAGTCCGCGCCGCCTGGAGGTTCGCGTAGAAGGCGTCCGGGTTGCTCGGGTCGTCGTTCGTGCCCAGGTCGAAGACGACGACGCTGTGCTCGGGACCCAGCCGGGCGCGCAGCGCCTGGAGGCCCTCATCACTGCGGCGGCTCTGGCGATCGTCCGACTCGACCGACATGGCGCCCAGCTCCTGCTCCAGATAGGGGCCGGTTCCGACCTGCAGGCTGTCACCGATCACGAGCACGGTTCCGCCGCCGTTCTGGGCGGTCGCGGGGGCACCCGTCAAAAGCACGGCCGCTGCGCCAGCCAGAATCATCGCCGTGAGTTTCCCGACAATCGAGTTCGCGGCCTTCTTCGTGGTCGTGTTCATCGTTTCCTGGGCGCTCATGCCTCACCCGAGAGCATGGCGGCCATTCATCCTGCTCGCGTCATACGTGTTCTACGGGTGGGTGGACTGGCGCTGGGTCCTGCTCCTGATCGGCTCGAGTGTCGTCAACACGTTTGCGGCCCAGGTAATCGCCCGCTCGGAGTCGCAGGCCGCGCGCAAGCGCGCGGTCGTCCTCGCGGTGACGTTCGACTTGGCGCTACTGGGCACCTTTAAGTACTTCGGCTTCTTCGTCGACGAATTCAACTCCTTCCTTGATGGCATCAGCCTCGGGTCGCCGCTTCCGATCGTCCAGATCGTCCTGCCGATCGGCATCTCGTTCTTCACGTTCCAGGCGATCTCGTACGTCGTCGACGTCTATCGCGGCGAGACGCGCGCGGCCTCGCTCATGGATGTCGCAATCCTGCAGGCGTTCTTTCCCCACCTGATCGCGGGACCGATCGTCCGCGCCAATGAGCTGCTGCCGCAGCTGCGTACGCCGCGCGACCCGCGGGCCGTGCTCGCCGGGCCCGGTCTGTTCCTGATCGCGGGCGGGCTCATCAAGAAGACGGTCGTCGCGGATGAGCTCGCGCGACGGGTCGTCGACCCGGTCTACAACGACCCGGTCGCCCACTCCGGCGGCGAGATCCTGCTCGCCTTCTATGCCTTCGCCGCCCAGATCTACTGCGATTTCTCCGGCTACACGGACATCGCGATCGGAGTCGCGCTGCTGCTCGGCTTCCAGCTCCCGCAGAACTTCAACCGGCCCTACACGGCGGTCTCGCTGCAGGACTTCTGGCGGCGCTGGCACATGACGCTCTCGCGCTGGCTGCGCGACTACCTCTACATCCCGCTGGGCGGCAACCGCAAGGGCGAGGGCAAGACCTATCGCAACCTGATGATCACGATGCTGCTGGGCGGCTTCTGGCATGGCGCGTCGTTCACCTTCCTGTTCTGGGGCGGGATCCACGGCACCGCCCTCTCGGTCGAGCGCTGGGGCCGCACCAACCTCCCGGGCTTCCGGATGCCGAAGTGGCTTGCGTGTTTCGTGACCTTCAATGTCGTATGTATTGCCTGGGTCTTCTTCCGCGCCCCCAATCTCTCCACGGCGTTCGACATCCTCGGCGGGATCGGGCTCTCCGGGCCCTCGCCGCTCGTGACGCTCCCTATGGTGTTCCTGGTTGTCGCCTCGATCGCCGTGCAGTTCCTCCCGCAGGACCTGTGGAGGCGCGCGGAGGTCTGGCTCGTCGCGCGACCGGTGGCGTTCCAGGGGATCGCGATCGGCGCGCTGATCGTTGCGGCGGACGCCGCGGTCGGCCAGCAGGGCGTCGCCCCGTTCATCTACTTCCAGTTCTGACCCATGGATCCCAAGCGCAACCGAGACCTCATGATGCCCGCGGGCCGGGTGCTCGGCGTCGTGCTGATCGCGCTCGGGATCGCGGCGCTCTTCAACTCGGAGGCGATCGTTCGCGCCGGCGAGGGCATGAAGCAGGGCACCACGCGAGACATCGTGCTCTCGGTTGCGCGGCCGCTCGACGACGTGGCCGGCGCGATCGGCCTGCACCTGCCGCGCGAGGGCCTGGACCTCGCCTTCGGGCAGGAGGACAAGACCGGCTCGGGCACCGAGCTCGAGGAGGGCTCGACGGCGATCCTGCGCCGGGGCGGGGCCAGCCAGGAGCGGCGGCAGGCGCCCGCCTTCCGGCAACCCACCGAGGAAAATCCGATCGAGGTGCTCGTGACAGGCGACTCGGAGGCGGAGTTCCTCGGCCAGCGCCTCACCGACCAGGCGAAGCCGGGCCTGCTCGAGGTGGAGACGGTCGCCCAGAACGCGACCGGGCTCACCAATCCCGACTTCTTCAACTGGGAGATCAACGCGCAGCAGGAGATGGACTCACGCGACCCGGACGCCGTCGTGATGGCGATCGGCGGCAACGACGGCTTCAACGTCGAGGCGGGCGGGCAGCTCTACGGCCCCAGCGACCCCGAGTGGCAGACCGAGTTCGCCCGCCGGGTGGCGGTGGTGGCGAAGACGTTCAGCGGCGACGGCAAACGGCCCGTCTACTGGGTGCCGCCGCCGACGGCGCGGGACGGCGACCTGAACTCGATCTACGCGACCCAGAACCGGGCCGTCGAGCAGGCCGTGGCGGCCGTGCCGGGCCTGCGCTACGTCGACGTGTACTCGACGCTCGCAGGCGGCAAGTACTCGGACAGCCTCAAGATCGACGGCCGCAAGGTGCTCGCGCGCCAGCCGGATGGCGTCCACTTCTCGCGCGAGGGCGCGGTCGCTCCGGCGCGGCTCGTGCTCGACCAGATGGCCAAGGACTACCCGGCGCTCGACGAGAACGAAGGGCCCTGAGCCGCGGTCGCTAGGGTCCTCCGGCGTGCCTCGGCGCGCACAACTGATCCTGGTGGCGGCAGCGCTACTGCTGATGCTCCTGCCCGCAGCCCCCTCGGCGGGGGTGCAGGGCGAGGCCTCGCGCACGCGCAACCTGCTCGTGAACGGCGACTCGCTCGCGGTCGGCACCGCGCCCTACCTGCCGCGCGCGCTGCGGCGCTGGCGCGTCAGCCAGTCGACGGCGATCAGCCGCCACGCCTTCGAGGGCGCAGCGGTCATGCGCGCGTACGGGCGCGGGCTCCCGCGCGTGATCCACATCAGCCTGGGGACCAACGACGACCCGCGCAGCCTGTCGGGCTTCCGCGCCGCGATCCGCGAGGTCATGGCGGTGGCCGGCCCGCGCCGCTGCGTCGTATGGGCGAACATCGTCAGGCCGCCGGTCGCGGGCGCGAGCTACGCCGGTTACAACCGCGTGCTGCGGGAGGAGTCGAAGCCGCGCGAGAACCTGCGCGTCGTGGACTGGGCCCGCATGGTCAGCCAGAACCCCGGCTGGCTGGCGGGCGACGGTGTGCACGTGAGCGCCACGGGCTACCAGTACCGGGCGAGTCGCGTGGCCGAGTCGGTGCGCCGCTGCCACAACTGAGCGTCGCTCAGTTGCGCGAGGGATCGGCCGGCATCGTCGCGAGCAGGCGGTACCTGCCGCCCTTGCGCGCCAGTGCGTCGGACCAGAGGTCGCCGTCCGCGAACGGGTCGTCGACGGCCGCGTCGGCCACGATCCAGGCGTCCTCCTCGAGCTCGCCGTCGAGCTGGCCGGCGGACCAGCCCGCGTAGCCGGCATAGACCCGCAGCCGCCGCAGCGACTCGTTGGTGGCATCCGGGTCGAGCGTGCCGAGCGTCCCGACGACCTGGGTGCTCGCCTCCTCCGGCCGCTCGAAGTCGCCCAATGCGACGACCGACTCCGGTGACACCGGACCGCCGAGCCGCACCGGCTCGTCCGCGCCGGGCAGCTCCGCGAGCGCCGGGACGGCGTCGGACACGCGCGTCTCGGAGCTGCGGTTGAGCACCACCCCCATCGCCCCATCCGGAGTGTGCTCGAGAACGAGGATCACCGAGCGCCTGAAGTAGTCGAAGAGCGACGGCGCTGCGATCAAGAGCTGTCCGCGTTTGCTGTCCGGCACAGGGATAGATTCTGCGGCATGGACGCGAAACTCGACATCGGCCGCGTGTTCTCGCAGATCTTCCGGATCTACGGGCAGCAGTTCGCGCTGCTGATCGGCGGCGCCCTCGCCGTGTTCCTGCCGGTGGCGATCATCAACGGCCTGCTGTACGACTCCGGGGGGTTCTTCCTCACGCTGATCGCGAACGCGGTCGCCCTGGTCGCGAGCTACCTGTATCAGGGCATGGTCGTCGAGGCCGCGCGCGACATCCTCGACGGACGCCGCGACCAGACGATCGGCGGCCTGTTCAGGAGCGCGGGAGCCGTTGTCGGCACCCTGATCGTCGTCGGCATCCTGGCCGGCATCGCGATCGCGATCGGGATCGTCCTGCTGATCATCCCGGGCCTCTTCCTGATCACGATCTGGGCGGTGGTGGTGCCCGTCGTCGTGATCGAGAAGACGGGGGTACTCGAGTCGTTCGGCCGCAGCCGCGAGCTCGTCAAGGGGAACGGCTGGCAGGTCTTCGGCGTCCTCGTGCTGCTCTTCCTCGCCACCTTCGTCATCCAGGTGCTGATCGCGGCCATCCTCGGGGGCATCTTCGACTCGGTCTTCGGCTTCGCGCTCGGCGTCCTGATCACCAGCCTGCTGATGGCGCCGCTGACGGCTCTGGCCGCCTCGGTCGTCTACTTCGAGCTGAAGGCGATCAAGGGCGAACCCGTCCTGGCAACCGGCCCCGCGGGCCAAACGCCGGCGGAGGGCTGACCCTCCCACTCATTGAACGATTCGTGGGGCCATCACCCCACGAACTCTTCAATCAGTGCCGAGCGATCGCTCGCGCCTCGGCCACGAACCGCGCCGCCAGCTCGCGCCCCAGCTCGTTCTGCGCGCCGATGCGCTTCTTCGTCTCTGCCCTGATCACATCCGGGTCGAGGCCCGTGGCCACCGCGTCGTAGTCGTCGTAGAACTCGTTCAGCCAGGAATCGGCGTCGGCAGCCGTCACCTCCGCGTGGAACTGCAGTCCCCACGCCGGCCGGTCCGCCACCCGGAACGCCTGCAGGCAGGCCGAGTTGCGCGCCAGCGCCGTGGCGCCCGCCGGCAGCGGTGACTCGTAGGCGTGCCACTGCATCACCTCGAACTCGGGCGCGAGCGGGCCGATCAGGGGATCGTCGCGGCCCTCGTCGGTGACGTCGACGCGGTACCAGCCGATCTCGGGCGCGGCGGCACGGTGCGGCCGCGCGCCGGCGACCTCGGCGACGAGCTGCGCGCCCAGGCAGACCCCGAGCAGCGGCGTGCCCCGCTCGAGCGCCTCCCGCAGCAGCGCCTTCTCGGCGCGCAACCACGGGTGCTTCTCCTCTTGGTCGACGTGCATCGAGCCGCCGAACGCCATCACGGCCTCGAACCCGTCGAGTTCCGGCGCCGTGCCGTTCTCGGGCGGCACCCACTCGACGAACTCGACACCGGGCAGCGCTCCGAACACGCCCGCGCCGGCATTGTCGTGGATGACGATCGAGAGGACTCTCACTCCGGCGTCAGGTACGCGGCTGACAGGCCGCCGTCGACCATGAAGGTCGTGGCGTTGACGTAGGTCGACTCGTCGCTCGCGAGGAAGAGGGCGCCGTTCGCGATCTCGCGCGGCTCCGCGAAGCGGCCCGGCGGCAGGTGGACGTAGCGGCGCTGTGCTTTGGCGGGATCCTTCGCGAACAGCTCCTGCAGGAGCGGCGTGTTCACCGGGCCCGGGCACAGCGCGTTGACGCGCACGCCCTGGCGCGCGAACTCGACGCCCAGCTCCCGCGACATCGCGAGCACGCCGCCCTTCGACGCCGTGTACGAGATCTGCGAGACGGCGGCGCCCATCACCGCGACGAACGAGGCGGTGTTGATCACCGATCCGCCGCCGCCGTCGAGCAGATGCGGGATGCCGTACTTGCAGCAGAAGAACACGGAGGCGAGGTTGACGTCCTGCACGCGCCGCCAGGCCTCGTAGTCCGTGTCGAGGATCGAGCGGTCGTCATCGGGCGAGATGCCGGCGTTGTTGAAGAGGACGTCGATGCGGCCGAGCTCCTCGCGCACGCGTGTATAGAGGGCGCGCACCTGATCCTCGTCCGTCACGTCCGCCTGAATGGCGAGATCGCCGGTGGCGTCGGGACTCAGGTCGACGCCGACGACGCGCGCGCCCTCGGACATGAACAACTTGGCCGACTCGCGGCCGATGCCGCTTGCCGTGCCCGTGATGACGCAGACCTTGCCGTCGAGCCTTCCCGCCACCCTCAGTCCTCCGTCGCGTAGTAGACGTTCTTGACCTCGGTGTAGTGCTCGAGCGCATGCGGCCCGAGCTCGCGGCCGAAGCCGGACTGCTTGAAGCCGCCGAACGGTGTCGAGACGCGCACCGAGGTGTTCGAGTTGATCGACAGCACGCCGCTGTCGAGCGCCCGTGCCACGCGAAGGGCCTTGGCGCCGTCGCGCGTCCAGATCGAGCCCGAGAGCCCGTAGATCGTGTCGTTGGCGAGCCGGATCGCCTCCCGCTCGTCGCGGAACGGGATCACGCAGGCGACCGGCCCGAAGATCTCCTCGCGCGCGGCGCGGTCGTCGTTCGACACCGGCGCGAGCACGGTCGGCGCGAACCAGAAGCCCTTGCCCTCGGGCGCGCTACCGCGGATCGCGACCGGGGCGTCGTCGCCCACGTAGGAGGCGACCGTGTCGCGCTGATCCGCCGAGATCAGCGGGCCCATCTCGGTCTCGTCATCGAGCGGGTCGCCGACGCGGATGGCCTCGACGGCCTCCTCGAGCGCGTCCATGAAGCGGTCGAGCGCGGACGCCTCGACGAGGATGCGCGAGCGCGCGCAGCAGTCCTGCCCCGCGTTGCCGAAGACCGCGCTCGGCGCCGCCTGCGCAGCGCGCTCGAGGTCGGCGTCGGCGAAGATCACGTTGGCGGACTTGCCGCCGAGCTCGAGCGTGACGCGCTTGATCGTCTCGGCGGCGAGCGCCTGGATGCGGCGGCCGACGGCGGTCGAGCCCGTGAAGGCGACCTTGGCGACGTCGGGATGCTGGGTGATGCGCTCGCCGACGGTGCGCCCCGGCCCGACGACTACGTTCAGGACTCCATCGGGAAGGCCGGCGTCGAGCGCGATCCGCTCGAGCTCGACGGCCGTCAGCGGTGTCAGCTCGGCCGGCTTCAGCACGACCGTGTTGCCGGCGGCGAGCGCGGGGCCGAGCTTCCACGAGGCGATCGCGAGCGGGAAGTTCCAGGGCGTGATCAGCCCCACAACGCCGAGCGGCTCGCGGAAGGTCACGTCGATGCCGCCGTCCACCGGGATGCTCGAGCCGAGCAGGCGCTCGGGGGCGCCCGCGTAGTACTCGAAGACGTCGGCCACCATGCCGATCTCGCCGCGGGCATCCGAGATCGGCTTGCCGACGTTGCGGGACTCGAGCCGGGCGAGCCCGTCGGCGCGCTCACGGACCGCAGCAGCGAGCCGCCGGAGGAGCCGCGCGCGGTCGCCCGGGCTCACTGCGCGCCATGCCGGGAAGGCCGACTTCGCGCGCGCGATCGCGGCATCGGCGTCCTCGGGGCCGGCCTTCGGAAGCTCGGCCATCACCTCCTCGGTCGCGGGCTCGAGAACCTGCACTGTCGACTCGGCGGTGACCGACACTGGGTACCCTCCAACCAAATGGCTTGCCCGCAAGACCTTTGCAGCGCCGCGCGCCCCGTGTCAAGGTCATCGCGATGAGCGGCGACCCCGTCATCGGCATCTGCGCGGTGCGCGAGCGGGCGCGCTGGGCCTTCTGGGATCAGACCGCTCACCTCGTCGCGGACACCTACGTGGAGGCGATCCAGTCCACCGGCGCGCTGGCCGTGCTGCTACCGGTGGACACCCGCGCGCCGGAGCGGCTGCTCGACCGCATCGACGGACTGCTCCTGATCGGCGGCGCCGACCTCGACCCGCGCAGCTACGGCGAGGAGGCCGAGCCGGGCGTCGAGGCGACCTACCGCGAGCGAGACGACTTCGAGATCGCGCTGACCCGCGCCGCGGTCGAGCGCGGCATGCCCTACCTCGGCATCTGCCGCGGGATGCAGGTCCTGAACGTGGCGCTGGGGGGCAACCTCAACCAGCACCTCGCGCTCGAGGACGGGACGACCCCGCACCGGCGGATCGTCGGGACCTTCGAGGGCAACGAACAGCAGATCCAGCTCGAGCCGGGCTCGCTGGCCGCGCGGGCGCTCGAGGAGGAGCTCCACGAGGGCCGCTGCCACCACCACCAGGCGGTCGACCGCCTCGGCGGCGGGCTCGTGGTCACGGGCCGCGCCGCGGACGGCGTCCCGGAGGCGATCGAGCTCGAGGGCGGCGGCTGGGTCCTGGGCGTCCAGTGGCACCCGGAGGCGGCCGAGAAGCGCGAGCTGTTCAGGTCGTTCGTGGCGGCCGCGCGCGAGTGGGCGGCGGAGCCGGCGGTGGGCTAGCTCGACTCAGCAGCCGGCCGCGCGTTCTCCGCTGGCCGGGTCAGGCTGGGGAAGGCGGGGTGACGGTGGCCGCGACCCAGCTGGCGCGAACAATCGTCGGTTCTTGGCGGGTCCAACCGAATCTCCATCGGCCGGGGCGCAACTCGAGTCCCAGGTTTCGTCCACGTCCTGACTTGGTAGCCCATAGGCCCACCAAGTCAGGACTGTTCGGCGTTTCGATGAACCGCCACCGAACGATGTTCGATCCCTTCCCCCTTCCCCAGCCAATACGCGCGACCGACCCGGAGACCATCCACCGAGTCAAGGCCGCCGCCCCCGCGCCTCCTCCACCAGCGCCCCAATAACCCGGCTGCGCTCGTCCTCCTCCGGGTGCCACAGCACCCCGACCGCAAAGCGCCGCTCCGGCAGCTCGATCGCCTCGATCACGTCGTCACCCTCGGACCAGCCGGTCGCCTCGACGCCTTCGCCGAGCTCGGCGACGCCCTGGTGGTGATGTGACATGACCGCCGCGCTGTCGCTGCCCACCACGCGCGAGGTCAGCGAGTCCGGGGCGATTCGCACCGCGTGATCCGAGAAGGCGCCCGGCGTGTGGCGGTGCACCTCGCTGCCGAGCCGCTCGGGCAGGTGCTGCTCGAGCGTCCCGCCGCTGGCCACGTTCAGCATCTGCATCCCGCGGCAGATGCCGAGCAGCGGCAGATCGCGCTCGAGCGCGCGGTGGCCGAGTGCCAGCTCGAAGCGGTCGCGCTCGGGTCGGGTCGAGCCGGTCTCGGAGTGCGGGCGCGCGCCGTAGGAGCCCGGGTCGACGTCGGCGCCGCCGGCGAGCACGAGGCCGTCGAGCAGATCGAGCAGGTCGTCGGGCTCCTCCGCGACGACGTCGTCCGGCGGTAGCAGCAGCGCCAGGCCGCCGGCGCGCTGGACCGCGAGCGTGTAGCTGCGCGGGACCAGGTCGCAGCGCGCCTCCCACGCCCCCCAGCGGGCCGTCTCGATCGCGCTGCAGATCCCGATGACCGGTCGCCCGGCCACTACAGGCGCTCGAAGCCTCGGAACTTCTCCCAGTCGGTGACGGTGGCCTCGAAGCTCTCGAGCTCGATGTGCGCCCGGTTCAGGTAGTGGTCGACGACCTCCTGACCGAAGGCGTCACGCACGACCGCCGAGTCGGCGAAGCGGTCGCGCGCCGCATACAGCGTGTGCGGGACGCGCGGCTTGTCCGAGTCGTAGGCGTTGCCCTCGAAGGCCGGCTCGAGCTCGAGCTGCTCGTCGATTCCGTGCAGGCCGGCGGCGATCATCCCCGCCAGTGCGAGATACGGGTTGACGTCAGCGCCCGGCAGCCGGTTCTCGACGCGCTGCGACTGGCCGTGCCCAACCACCCGCATCGAGCAGGTGCGGTTGTCGTACCCCCAGGCGACCGCCGTCGGCGCGAACGAGCCGTGCACGAAGCGCTTGTACGAGTTGACGTGCGGCGCGAAGAACAGCGTCAGGTCCTGCAGGCAGGCGAGCTGGCCCGCGACGAACTGCTTGAAGGTGGCCTCGTCGTCCGCGAAGACGTTGCCGCCGCCGTCCTGCTGCAGCGAGCAGTGGATGTGGCAGGAGTTGCCCTCGCGCTCGTCGAGCTTCGCCATGTAGGTGATCGCCATGCCCTCCTGGGCCGCGATCTCCTTGGCGCCGTTCTTGTAGATCGCGTGGGCGTCGGCGGTGGCGAGCGCCTCGTCGTAGCGGAAGTTGATCTCGTGCTGACCGAAGTTGCACTCGCCCTTCGAGTTCTCGACCTGCAGCCCGGCGGCCGTCATCGAGTTGCGGATGCGGCGGATCAGCGGCTCGACGCGGGCGGTGCCGAGCATCGAGTAGTCGACGTTGTAGAGGTTGGCCGGGTCGAGGTCGCGGTAGCCCTTCTTCCAGGCGTCCTCGTAGCTGTCGTTGAACACGATGAACTCGAGCTCGGTCCCGGCCGTCGCCCTCCAGCCGCGCTCGGCGAGCCGCGCCAGCTGGCGCCGCAGGATCTGACGCGGCGACGCGACCACGTCGGATCCGTCCTCCCAGGCGAGGTCCGCCATCAGCAGGACGGTGCCGTCGTGCCACGGGATCCGGCGCAGCGTGTCGAAGTCGGGCTTCATGACGAAGTCGCCGTAGCCGCGCTCCCAGCTCGACATCTCGTAGCCCGAGACCGTGTTCATGTCGACGTCGACGGCCAGCAGGTAGTTGCAGCCCTCGGCGTTGTGCTCGACGACCTCGTCGAGGAAGTGCGACGTGGTGAGGCGCTTGCCCTGCAGGCGCCCCTCCATGTCGGCGATTACGAGCAGGACCGTGTCGACCTCGCCCGCGGCGGCGGCCTTTCTCAGCTCGTCGAGGTTCACTGGTTCGCTGTGACCTCGTCCTCTTCGAGCGTCCGCACGGGCCCTTGGTAATGATCCTTGGCCGAGATCAGGTACCAGACGCCGAAGATCAGCGGCAGCAGGATCGCCAGCGGGGTGTAGTTGACGAGGCTGATGTCGAAGTCATCGTTCCAGGGCAGCCCGCCGGGCGTGTACGGCAGGTTGAGCGCGTAGACGACGACCACCACGAAGATGATCGCGAGGATGTTCACGAGCTTGTAGCGCCGCCCGAGGTTCCAGGGGCCCGTCTCGAACCGGTCGCCGTGCCGCAGCCGGAGGAACACGGGGATGATGTAGGCGAGGTACAGGCCGACCGTGCAGATCCCCGTCAGCGCGAAGAACGCGAACGGGATGTTGTTCTTGCCGAACAGGGCCGGGATGGCGATCACGAGCGAGAAGAACGAGACCCCCATCACCGCGTTGAACGGCACCCGTTCGCGGTTGACCCTGCGGAAGATCGCCCAGCCGGGCATGCCGCGGTCGCGCGAGAACGCGTACCACGTCCGCGAGGCGCTCGTCAGCCCGGCCGCGCCGCAGAAGAGCTGCCCGACCGTGGCGATGACGAGGATCATCTTCGCCGCCCAGCTGTCAAGGGCGCTGGTGAAGATCGTGCCGACGAAACCGGCAGTGTCGTTGATCGCCTCGACGTCGTTCGCGGCGAACAGGAACGCGAGCAGCACGAACCAGCCGATGACCGCCGACCAGAAGACCGACCGCCAGACGCCCTGGGCCGCGGCCATGGACGCGTCCTTCGTCTCCTCGGCGGTGTGGGCCGATGCGTCGTAGCCCGTCTGCGTGTACATCGCGAGCAGGAAGCCGGTCGGCAGCACGAAGAACCAGAAGCCGAAGTTGCCGGTCGAGCCGTCGAAGAAGCCGTTGTTGTTGATCCGCTCACCGAAGACGAAGCTCGCGCTCTGGTGGTCGTCCGGCACGAAGACGAGCAGGGCGATGACGATCGCCACGCCGAACACGTGCCAGCCGACCGAGATGTTGTTCATAAGGGCGAGGCCGCGGTCGGCGAAGATGTTCACGACCGTGTAGAGCACGAGGATCAGGAAGAACAGCAGCCAGGTCTCGCTCAGGATGTGGGCGCTGTCGGCGAAGTTGACGCCGAAGATGTCGACCCCGTAGAGCGCGAGCGTGGCGTTGAGGAAGGTCGCGGCGCCGTACCCGACCGACGCGACGATGCCGACCAGGCCGACGATGTTGAACCAGCCGGTCATCCAGCTCCAGCCCTTGCCGCCGAGGTCGTAGGCCCACCAGTAGGGGCCGCCGGCCGTGGGGTAGCGCGAGGTGAGCTCGGCCATCGAGTAGGCCACCATCAGCACGAAGAAGCACAGCACCGGCCAGCCGATCGAGGCGGCAATCGGCCCGCCGTTCTGCCACGCGAAGCTGAACGTCGTGAACGTCCCGGCGAGGACCGAGATGATCGTGAACGAGATCGCGAAGTTGGTGAACCCGGACCAGGCGCGCGAGAGCTCCTGCTTGTAGCCCAGCTCCTCCAGCCGCTGCTCATCTGAGGTCGCGGTCGCGTCGGCGGGAGCCTGCGCGCCCTCCTGCGGACCGGTGCCCTCGACGTCTCCGGTGCCTCCGGTAGTTGCCACGGCGCAACCTCCTCCTCTTGGCCCAGCCAAATGGTGCGAAGATCCGACCGATGCCGGTCGCCGCGACAGTAACCCGGGTTTTCGTGCGAGTCAACACATGAGCGAACTCCTGCTGGGGATCGACGAGGGGACGTCCGCGGTCAAGGCTGTGCTCTACGACGAGGACCTCCAAACGGTCGCCGAGGCGCGCCGCGAGAAGCCGCTCACGCACCCACGCTCGGGCTGGGTCGAGCAGGACCCGGAGGCCGTGATGGTGGCGGTGGTGGACGCGGTCGCGGAGCTGTTGCGCGACGCCGACGGCGAGATCGTCGCCTGCGGGCTCGACCACCAGGGCGAGTCGGTGCTCGCCTGGGACGCCGAGAGCGGCGACCCGCTCACGCCGATCGTGACCTGGCAGGACAAGCGCTCGCAGGAGGTGCTCGACGCGCTCGACGCCGACGGTCGCGCGGACCTCGTGCGCGAGCGCAGCAGGCTGCCGCTCGATCCCTACTTCTCGGCGGGCAAGCTCGCCTGGCTGCTGCAGAACGACGAGCGCGTCGCGTCGGCGGTGGAGGCGGGCACCGCGCGGCTCGGCACCGTCGACGCCTGGCTGACCGACATGCTCGGCGCCGGCTACGCGACCGACCTCTCGACCGCGTCGCGAACGCAGCTCGCGGTGCCGGGCGAGCCCGACTGGGACGCCCAGCTGCTCGACGTCTTCGGGGTGCCGCACTCCGCCCTGCCCCCGCTGGTGGACAGCGCCGGCGACCTCGGCGAGCTGCGCCACCCCGACTGGCCACACCCTCTCCCCCTGCGCGCGCGCGTCGTCGACCAGCAGGCGGCGCTTGCCGGCGCGGGCTGCGTCGAGCCCGGCCGCGTCAAGGCGACCTACGGCACCGGCGTGTTCGTGCTCGCCAACGTGGGCGAGACGCTCCCGGACGGCGACGCCGAGGGACTCTTTCCCACGGTCGCGTGGCGGATAGACGGCAAGGTCGAGTTCGCGCTCGACGGCGGCGTGTTCACGGCGGGCGAGTTGCTCAACTGGCTCTCGCGCGACCTCGGCCTGGCGGCCGACGCCCCTGCGCTGGCCGCGCTCGCCGCCGAGGTGGAGGACAGCCACGGCGTGCGCGTCCTGCCGGCGCTGGCCGGTCTCGGCGCGCCGTGGTGGCGCCCCAACGCACACGCCGTCGTGGCCGGGCTGACCGCCGGCGCGCGGCCCGGGCACATCGCGCGGGCGGCACTGGAGTCGATCGCGTGGCGGGTCGCGGACATCCTCGCGGTCGTCTCCCAGCACACCTCGCTCGACGTGCTGCGGGTCGACGGCGGCCTTACGCGCGACCCGCTGCTGCTCCAGCTCCAGGCCGACACGGGCGGCGTGCCGGTGCAACCCGGGGCCGTCGACGCGACCGCCGCGGGATCGGCTGCGCTGGCGGCGGTCGGCGCCGGCGTCTGGGGATCGACGGCCGAGATCGCCGAGCGGCTGCCGGCCGGCGAGCGCGTCGAGCCGGGCCGCGACGACGCCTGGCGCGCGCGTGAGCACGCCGAGTGGCGCCGCTTCGTGACCGCGGCCGCCTCCCTTTAGCGGGGACGCCCGGCGCGATAGGGTGACGGACCCCTGATGAAGCGCCTCACGCTGCTCGCCACGCTACTCGTGACGGCGCAAGGTGCGCTACGTCCACCGCCACAAGCGCCTGCCCGGCTGGCGCTGCAGCTCCGGGACCAACTTCAGCACCGGTGGCGGCATCTTCAAGGGGCCCGTCGATGAGCGATGAACAACTCATCCTCGTCGCCGGCCTGCTCCTGACGGCCGGGCTCGCCGCCTCCCTGTTCGCGGGGCGCATCCGGCTGCCGGGCCTCGTGCTGTTCCTCGGTGTCGGGATGCTCGTCGGGACGGACGGGCTCGGCTGGCTCGACTTCAACGACTACCACCTCGCGGAGACGATCGGCGTCATCGCCCTCGCATTGATCCTGTTCGAGGGCGGCCTCACCGCCGGCTGGGGCGACATCCGCCCGGTGCTGAGGCCCGCACTGAGCCTGGCGCTCGTCGGGACGCTCGTCACCGCGGCGATCGGCGGCGTCGCGGCGATGGTGCTTCTCGACCTGTCGCTCACAGAGGGCCTGCTGCTCGGCTCGATCATCGCCGCGACGGACGGCGCAGCCATCTTCGCCGTGCTGCGGACGTCCTCGCTCGAGCGACGCCTGTCGCGCATCCTCGAGGGCGAATCCGGCTTCAACGACCCCGTGGCCGTGCTGCTCGTGCTCGGCTTCATCGAGTGGCTCCAGCGGCCGGACTACGGGGTGCTCGACATGCTCTGGCTGTTCGTGCGCCAACTCGGCATCGGTGCGATCGTGGGGCTCGGAATCGGCTGGCTCGCGGTGCAGGGCTTCCGGCACGCCCGTCTGGACACGCCCGGCCTCTACCCGGTCGCCTCGCTGGCCGCCGCCGCGCTCGCCTTCGGGGCGGCGGCCTCGATCGAGGGCTCCGGCTTCCTGGCGGTCTACCTCACCGGCCTCGCGCTGGGCAGCGCCAACATCCCCGCCAAGCAGACGATCACGACCTTCCACGTCGGCCTTGCCTGGGTGGCGCAGCTCACCATGTTCCTGGCGCTCGGGCTCCTGATCTTCCCGAGCGACGTGCTCGACGTGGTGGTCGAGGGAACTCTGCTCGCCCTGGTGGTGGCCTTCGTCGCACGACCCATAGCCACCTTCGTAGCGACCGCGTTCGAGAAGTTCACGCTGGCGGAGCGGGTCATCCTTGGGTGGGCTGGCCTGCGTGGCGCTGTCCCGATCGTGCTCGCGTTGTTCCCGGTGAATGCCGACATCACCGGCAGCGTCGACTTCCTCAACGAGGTGTTCTTCGCCGTGCTGCTTTCGACGCTGCTGCAGGGAACCACCTTCGAGCCGCTCGCGCGCAGGCTCGGGCTGACAACCGACGAGCCGGCCCTGCCGAGCCCGATCGCGGAGACCGGCACGATCCGCCGGCTGGGCGCCGAGGTGGTCGAGTACCCCGTGCGCGACGACGACGCGATCGTCGGCCTGCGCACGCGCGAGCTGGAGCTTCCGCGCGAGGCGCTCGTCAACGTGATCGTGCGCGAGGGCGAGGCGCTCCTGCCGCGCGGCTCGACGCGCATCGCCGGCGGCGACCGGCTGCACGTGCTGGTCCGCCAGGAGGCCGCGCCCGAGGTGCGCGACCTGCTTGCGCGCTGGCGGCGCGGCCCGATCGGGCCTGACGTCGCGCCGGCCCGGCCGCGGCTCGCGGGCGCAGCGCCCGTCTTCCACGTGCGCCGCTGGACCGAGGACGACGGCGACGCGAGCCGGCCCGAGGTGATCGACGGTCTCGAGGTGCTCGACCGGCTGCGCTCGCGGCGCGACGTGCCCGGCTGCCTGGTGCTGCTGGAGGACGGCCGCTATGCCGTCGTGGGACCGGTGATGGCACTCGGCTCCCGCCAGGCCCTCAACGACTGGGTGCGGCGCCGCATGCGGGCAGGGGTCACGGACAACGAGCGCGTATGGTGGGAGGAGGTACTCGGAGCAATCGCGCTCTAGCCTGCGCCCATGCACGAGGAGATCACCATCCCTGAGCTGACCGAGGTGGTGGCCCGGCTCGCCGCCCTCCTCGGCAAGCGGGAGGGCGCCGTCGTCCAGCTGGAGGGCGGCATCACCAACCGCAACTTCCGGGTCAACTTCGGGGGCACCGACTACGTCGTGCGCCTCCCCGGCAAGAAGACGAACGCGCTCGGCATCGACCGCGAGGCCGAGCGCATCGCCACCAAGGCGGCGGCCGGGCTCGGCATCGCGCCGAAGGTCGCTGCCATGACCGAGGACCCGCCCTGCCTCGTCACCTGCTTCGTGCCCGGGCACCGTGTGAGCGCCGAGGAGCTGCGCCGGCCTGAGCTGCTCGAGTCCGTGGCGGCCGACCTGCGCGCCTTCCACGACTCCCAGACGGAGCTCCCCACGACCTTCGACACCGTCGAGCTCGCCGAGAGCTACGCGCGCATCGCGGCGGAGCACGACATCGAGCCGCCGGCCGCCTACGAGGACGCCCACCGCCGCGCCACCGCCATCCGCAAGGCCGTCGCGGGCAATCCCGAGCACGCGCCCGTGGCCTGTCACAACGACCTGCTCACCGCCAACTTCATCCTCGACGGCGAGCGCGTCCAGCTGATCGACTGGGAGTACGCGGGCATGGGCGACCGCTGGTTCGACCTCGGCAACTTCGCCGTCAACAACGAGCTCGCCGACGAGCACGAGGAGCGCCTGCTCAGCACCTACTTCGGCGAGCCCCCGGACGCGCGCCGGCGCGCCACGCTCAGGCTGTTCCGCTTCATGTCGGATCTGCGCGAGGCGATGTGGGGGGTCGTCCAGAGCGCCATCTCGGAGCTCGACTTCGATTTCACGGGCTACGCGACGAAGCACTTCGAGCGGCTGGAGGCGATCGCCTCCAATCCGCACTTCGAGGACTGGCTGCAGGAAGCCCGGCGTTGAGCCCGCGCGGCGAGCTGCCGGGCGCGGCGCGCTGCGTCGTGATCGGCGGCGGGGTCGGTGGCGCGTCGATCGCCTACCACCTCACGAAGCTCGGCTGGGACGACGTCGTGCTCGTCGAGCGCGACCAGCTCACGTCGGGCTCGACGTTCCACTCGGCCGGGCTGGTCGGGCAGCTGCGCGGCTCGGTGTCGCTGACGCGCATGATGATGTACTCGGTCGAGCTCTACCGCGAGCTCGGCGAGGACTGCGGTTGGGTCGAGTGCGGCGGCATCCGGCTGGCATCGAGCGAGGAGCGGATGGAGGAGCTGCGCCGCCAGGCGGGCTGGGCGAAGACCTTCGGCCTGCCGCTCGAGCTGATCTCGGCCGACGAGGCGCGCGAGCTCTTCCCGCTGATGTCGCCTGACGGAGTGCGCGGCGCCGCCTGGCTCCCGAGCGACGGCTATCTCGACCCTTCGCAGCTCACCTTCGCGCTCGCCGAGCGCGCCCGCGCCGGCGGCGCCGAGATCCATACGAGCACGCGCGTGACCGGCATCGACACGCGCGGCGGCCGCGTCACGGGGGTGCGCACCGAGCGCGGCGACATCGACGCCGACACCGTGGTGATCGCCGGGGGCATGTTCTCGGCGGAGCTCGGCCGGCTGGCGGGGGTGCGCATCCCGGTCGTGCCGATGTCGCACGAGTACATCGTCACCCAGCCGTTCCGCGATCGCGATCCGGCGCGCCCGCTCCCGACGCTGCGCGATCCCGACCTGCTCGTCTACTTCCGCGAGGACGGCGGCGGGCTCGTGATGGGCGGCTACGAGCGCCGGTCGAGCCCCGCGTTCCTCGACGGCGCGTCTGGCTTCGAGCGCATCCCGCCCGACTTCAACGGCCGGCTGCTCGAGGACGACTGGGACCGCTTCGAGGAGATCGTCACGGGCGCACGCCGGCGTGTGCCCCAGATGGAGGACGTACGCGTGACGCGGATGATCAACGGCCCGGAGGCGTTCACGCCGGACAACGAGTTCTGCCTGGGCGAGACCGACGTGCGCGGACTGTTCGTGGCGGCCGGGTTCTGTGCGCACGGGCTCGCGGGCGCGGGCGGCGTGGGCAAGGTGACGGCCGAATGGATCGACGCGGGCGAGGCCTCGCTCGACCTGTGGAGCATGGACGTGCGCCGCTTCGGCCCGCACTACCGCTCCCCCACGCACACGCTCGCGCGCGTGCGCGAGACCTACGAGACCTACTACGACATCCGCTATCCGGGCCACGAGCGGGAGTCGGGCCGGCCGCTGCGGCTGCCGCCCGCGTATGCGTGGCACCGTGAGCACGGCGCGGCGTTCGGTGAGAAGTCGGGCTGGGAGCGGGTCAACTGGTACGAGCGCAATGCCGCCGCGGGCGACGAGTCGCTGCGCCCGCGCGGCTGGGCGGGGCGCCACTGGTCGCCCGCGATCGGCGCGGAGCACCGTGCCTGCCGCGAGGCCGTGGCGCTGTTCGACGAGAGCTCGTTCGCCAAGCTCGAGATCTCAGGGCCCGGGGCCGCCGCCCTGCTCGAGCGGCTGTGCGCGAACGAGGTCGCGCGCGCGGTCGGGCGGATCACCTACACGCAGATGCTCAACCGGCGCGGCGGCATCGAGTCCGACCTGACCGTGTCGCGCCTCGCCGAGGACCGCTTCGGGATCGTCACGGGCACCGCCTTCGGGAGCCATGACCGCGAGTGGGTGCGGCGCCGCATGCCGGATGACGGATCGGTGCAGGTTCACGACGTGACCTCGCAGTGGGCGTGCTTCGGGATCTGGGGGCCGCGGGCGCGCGACGTGCTGCAGCCGCTCACGCCGCAGTCGCTCGCGAGCGAGGACTTCCCCTACATGAGCCTGCGCGAGACGACCGTCGCGGGCGCGCCGGTGCGCGCGCTGCGCGTGACCTACGTCGGCGAGCTCGGCTGGGAGCTGTACACGCCGAGCGAATACGGGCTCGGGCTCTGGCGGGCGCTCTGGGAGGCGGGCGCGCCGCACGGCATGGTCGCGGGCGGCTACCGCGCGATCGACTCGCTGCGCCTCGAGAAGGGCTATCGCGTCTGGGGCGCCGACGTCACGCCCGACGTCACGCCGTACGAGGGCGGCGTCGGCTTCGCCGTGAAGCCGGACAAGGTGGCGGACTTCATCGGACGCGACGCGCTCGCCGCGAACGGCGAGCCGCGCAGCCGGCTCTGCTGCCTGACGCTCGACGATCCGCGCTCGGTCGCGCTCGGGAACGAGCCCGTGCGGGTCGAGGGCGAGGTCGCCGGCCGCGTCACGAGCGGCGGCTACGGCTACACGGTCGGGCGCTCGATCGCGTACGCGCACCTGCCCCCCGACCACGCCGCGCCGGAAACGGAGATCGAGGTCGAGATCTTCGGGCGCTGGGTCGGAGGGCAGGTCGCCAGCGAGCCGCTGTTCGATCCGGAGGGCGAGCGCGTCCGGGCCTAACCGCCGGAGGCAGCCGCTGGGCTACTCCGGCATCAGGCCGGCGAGGATGTGCTCGGTCCCCTCGATGTGCTCGCGCATCAGGCGCACCGCCCGCCCCGTGTCGGTCTTGCGCAGCAGCGTGATCAGCCGCTGGTGCTGGTTGTTTGAGCTCGTCAGCACCTCGTCGGGATGGGCGATGCGGGCGATCAGGTCACTCATCTGACCCTGCACCTCGGTCATCGCGGTGACGAGCCGAGGCGAGTGCGACGCCTCGGCGAGCCCGATGTGGAAGCGCACGTCGGCGCGCCGGTACTCGCCGAAGGGGCCGGTCGTCTCGGCCATGCGCTCGGTCAGCGCCTCGAGGTTGGCGAGGTCGTGCTCAGTGGCGCGCTCGGCCGCCAGCACCGTCGCCCCCGTCTCGACCGCCACGCGGTAGTCGAGGACCGCGCGCGCCTCCTCGGAGAGCACGACGCCCTCGCGCTTCTGGCCGAGCGGCGGCGCGTCTGCGACGAAGGTGCCGCCGGAGCGCCCGCGCTGGGAGACGAGGTGGCCGCTCTGCACGAGGGTCGTGAGCGCCTGCCGCAGCGTCGAGCGCGAGATGCTCAGCTGTTCGGCCAGCTCACGCTCGGCGGGCAGGCGGGTGCCGGGCACGAGCACGCCGAGCCGGATCGCGGTGCCGAGCCGCTCCACCGTCTCCTCGAAGGTGGTGGGCGGCTGGACCGGCTTGAAGACGGCCTCGAGTGCGGACCCGCTCTCCAAGGGCGTCGCGGAATGCACGCATCAAAAGGTACATGGAGCACCCCATTGACGGGGAGGCGAGCGCCGGTAGATTGCCCGCGGTGGAGAACCGTCAGGAACGCGTCGTGGTTGAGACAGATCGGTATCGGGTGGAGGGGATGATGACCCTCCCGCTCGAGGGCTACCGCAGCCGGCTGTCCGACCACGTGAACCGCCGGGACCAGGAGTTCTTCACGGTTCTGGACGCTGAGCTGATCGCCCTGGACGGCACGGGACGCGAATGGAAGACGCCCGTCCTGATGCTCGCCAGGCGCCACATCCGGCTGATCGTGCCTGCCTCCGAAGGGGCCTAGCCCTGCATTCCGTCCGGAACCTCTCCCAGCATTGCCCGGCGATGCTTTACGCGACCCTGATCTGCACCGACCCGGACTGCGGCGAGGAGCTCGAGGGCTGGGGCGAGGCCGGAGACTTCGATGCGCTCCTGTGCCTGAGCTGCGGCTGTGCGCTTCAGGCGCTTGCGTTCTGCGAGGTGCACGGCGGGACCGTCACGGAGCTGCCGCGCCGGACCCCGTACGTGCAGCTGCGCCACGCGGCCTGATCAGGCCCCGTTTTCGCGCAGCTTGTCCGAGAAGAACTCGAGCGCCTTCTTCGTCTTGGTCTGCTGCACCTCCGCCGGCTCCATGCCGCGCGCGCGCAAGAAGCTGCGCAGCTGGACGGCGACGTCGAACGCCTCCTGCGGCAGGCACTTCGTCGACAGCTCGACGATCCGCGATCCGTCCGGGTAGAGCCAGAGCTCGCCGACGAGCCGGCGCCCCAGCTCCTTGGGCGTGACCCTGACCTTCAGCACGAAGATCGGCCCGAGCACGGACAGCTCGTCGAGCTCGAGGCCCTCGGGCGCGTGCTCGCTGTAGAAGGCGCGCTGCTCCTTCGTGAACAGCGAGCTGATCTGGCCCCCGCCGAGGAGCGTCTTGCGCACGATCGGCTTCTCGAGTCGCTGCTTCATCGTGCCCGAGCAGACGAAGCCGCCCGGCATCGCGTCGACCTCGACGCCGAACGACGGCGACCTGCGCACCTTCTTCGGAAGGTCGCCCGGCACGACCGGACGCAGCTTCACGACCGAGTCGTCGCCCCTGCCCTGCACGCGCCGGGCGCGGGGGACGACTCCGGCGGCATTCAGGGTCAGGTCGGGCGTGTCGAAGAAGAAGACCTGCCGCACCTGTCCCTCGAGCGGATCCATGTCGAGCGAGACCGCCGCCTCCGAGAGGTTCGTGTCGGGCACGGTCAGCTTGAGCTCGACGCTGTCCGAGTCTTTGATGAGCGCGAGCAGCTCGGTCAGCTGATCGTCGGTGAACTGGGGTGCGACGGCGGTCGCGGTCATGGCGAGTCCTCTCTCGTTGGGCCTCCAACAGCCTAACCGGCGAGATCCGCTTAGTAGGGAGAGCTGCTCGACGGAGCGCTCATGGTCGACGACCCGGAGCTTGCCCCCGTGGTCGCTGCGGTCCACACGAAGTGCGTCCCGCTGAAGTCGTCGGCGACGCCATTGCCGTCGAGCTGACCAGCGCCCTCCTGGGTGAAGGAGTAGAGCGGCATCCCCTTGAGGGTCAGCTGCTGCCCGCCGTCGGGCCGCTTGACTGTGCCGAGGGTGAGGTCGAGCTGTGACGAGGCCGACTTCGCCTCCTTCGCCGTGGCCATCGCGGGCTCCCAGATCGAGGTGCACGAGCCGGTGCACATGATCTGCCCGCTCTTCTCGACGTCGGCGGAGTAGAGCGTCTTGCCCTGAGAGTTGGCGAGCACGTCGGTCCCGTCGACGTTCTTGACCGACACGACGCCCGTGCTCGCGCTCGCGGCGGTCGCGGTCCCGTTGTCGTTGTTGCTGTTGCCGCAGGCGGCGAGCACAAGCGCCGCCACGCCGATCGCAACGAACGCCGTCAGTGGATTTCTGATCGAGAGTCTCATGCCCTTGACTACGAGGCGAGACCTCCGACGGGATTGCATCGGGAGAGCGCCGGCGCGCCAGGCAATCCCGAGGCGGCGCTCGCCCCGTATAAGGGATGTGGTGTCTTCAGCTCTTTCCGACGAGGCCCTGCTGGCCGGCATGGCGGCGGGCGACGCGGACGCCGCAACCGCCTTCATACGGCGCTTCCAGGCGCGCGTCTACGGGCTGGTGGTGACGATCGTCCGCGACGAGGGGATCGCGGAGGACGTCGCGCAGGAGGCCTTCGTCCGCGCCTGGAAGCACGCGCACACCTACGACCCGCGTCGCGGCCGGGTGGTGACCTGGCTGCTGACGATCTCCCGCAACCTCGCCATCGACGTGATCCGGGTGAAGTCGGCACAGCCGCTCGACCCCGACGTCGTCGAGGACAGGCTGCAGCGGGCGCGCGTCGCAGGCAGCAGCCCCGCCGACCAGGCCGTCCCGCCGGACGAGCGCGAGCGCGTCCGCAGCGCCATCGCCGACCTGCCGCGCGACCAACGACGCGCCCTCTTCCTCGCCGCCTATCTTGGGCGAACCGCCAAGGAGGTCGGCGAGCTCGAGGGCGTCCCACTGGGCACCGCAAAGACCCGCATCCGCACCGCGATGGTCAAGCTGCGCAATTCACTGGAGACGACGAATGAGGTGTGACGAGATCCACGAGCTGGCGCCCGAGATCGCCCTCGGGATCGCCGACGGCGAGGAACGCGCCGAGGCCCTGCGCCACCTCTCGACCTGCGCGGACTGCCGCCGCGCCGTCGAGCGGCTCTCGGGTGTGGCCGACGAGCTGCTTCTGATGGCGCCGGCCCAGGAGCCTCCCGCCGGCTTCGAGTCACGCGTCGTCAAGGCAATCGGCCTCGACCAGCCGGAGCCACGCCGCCGGCTTCCCCGCTGGCTGAGCCTGCGCTGGCTGGCGCCCCGGCTCGGCCCCGCCGTAGCGGCCGCGGCGGTCACCGCGGTCGTCCTGGTCTCCTCCTACAGCAACGACCGCCAGATCGCCGACCAGTACCGCGACACGCTCGACCGCGCGGGCGGGCAGTCCTTCCAAGCCGAGCGGCTGGCCGACGAAACGGGCGCCCGAGCCGGAGTCGCCTTCGGCTACCAGGGCTCGCCGTCCTGGCTCTTCCTCACCGTCAACCCCGAGCACCGGAGCGACGTGAAGAGCGCGGAGCTGGTGACCAATGACGGGCGAACGATCAACATCCCGGAGCTCTCTCTGGACCGAAACGGGACCTGGGGCGGAGCGATTCCGACCGACCTCTACAACGTGCAATCGGTACGCCTGCTGGGAAACAGCCCCGGCGACGTGCTGCAGGCGTCGTTCCCAGCTGGGCCCGAAGCGGACTGAGGGCCGGCTGCCACTAGGCGGCTAGGCTAGGCCCCCGCTCTGGAGAGGTGACCGAGCGGCTTAAGGTGCACGACTGGAAATCGTGTGGGCGGGTCAAACTGCCTCGTGGGTTCGAATCCCACCCTCTCCGCTCCGGTTGGATGGCCTAGAGGCCGAGTTCGCGCACGCCGCGCTCGCCCCAACCGAGGTGGTGGGCGACCTCGTGGCGCAGGGTGCGCACGACCTGCGCGCGCAGCACATCCCGGTCGTAGCCGAAGTCACGCTCGAGGGTGTCCTGGTAGAGCACGATGCGGTCGGGGTAGTTGTCGCGCGCGACGGTGTCGCCGAAGTAGTGGCCGTAGGCGCGGTTCTCGGCGCCGTGCTGCGAGATGACCACGGGCGTGTCGTCGAGCAGGCGCTGGAAGTCGAGCGGGAGCTCGTCGATCGCCTCGGCCACGAGCAGGTCGAACTCGGTGGTCTCGGCGCGCAGGCCCGGGTGCTCGGCCAGCTCCTCGGAGCGGCGCACGAGGCGTTCGAACTCGTGCTCGGTCATCGAGTCACGACCGGTCAGCGCGACGGTCGCCCAGGCCGTGGCGAGCAGCAACAGCAGGCCGCCTCCGATGAACACAGCGAGGCCCTCGGCGCCCGAGAGCGACGGCGGGTTGAGGAGCAGCAGCAGGACGCCGACGGCGAAGAAGGCGGCGATGGCCGCCTTGATCGGTCCCCGGATGACGTCGCCCATCCCTACCAGAGTAGGGACGGCCGGGGCGCGGCGGCTACTCGTCGGAGCCGGCCGCGGCGGGATTGCCGGTGGCGGTCCCCTCCTCGCCCGGCACGCCGGCGTTCTCCTCGGCCTCCTTGCGGCCGGGGCGGCCGGTGTCGTCGGGCACCTGCCCGGCGGGGCCCTCCTCGGGCAGCTGGTCGGATTCCTCCGGCTGCGCGCCCGGCACGGCCGGATCCTGTTCCTTCGCCTCCCACTCGCGACGGGTCTCCTCAATTCGCTCGCCGACCTCGTCGGAGTGCTCCTCGAGCTTGTCGGCCTCGCGCTCCAGCTTCTGCGCCTCTTCGTCGTGCTCCATGGCGTGCCGTTACCCGCGCGCCGAGGCGACGAAAACGGTGACCGGCCCGCCCTCGGGGTCGGCCCGCGCCGTCCACTCGTCCGGCAGGCGGCCCGAGCGCCCCGGCACGAGCCGGGCGAGCCGGCCGCTCCACAGCGCGCGCCCGTCCTGCTCGATCTGGATGCGCGGGTGCGTGAGGAACTCGCGCGCGCGCACGAGGAAGCGGCCACGCGGCGGCGGGCCGCCGGCGAGCGCGTTCGGGCTGACCCAGTCGAGCGGCGCGCGGCAGCCGATGCGAAGGCGGCGGTCCGGCCAGTCGCCACCCGCCAGGAAGCGCGCGACGGACCCCGCGGCGTGACTGCCGCTGAGCGCCGCCACATCTGCCTGCTCGGCCCCGTGCAGGACGTTGCCGGCCGCGAACACCCCGACCCGCGACGTGCGCAGCGCCTCGTCGACCGCGGGCCCGCGCGTGCCGGCGTCGAGCTCGAGGCCACCCATCACGGCGAGCTCGTTGTCGGGGATCCAGTCCGCCGTGAAGACCACGCTCTCGCAGGAGAGGCTGCGCGTACCGCCGCCGTCGAGGTCGGTGAGCTCGACCTCCTCGACCTGTGGGCGCCCGTGGATGGCGCTCACGCGAGTGCGCGTCCAGAGCGGCGCGCGGAAACGCACCGCCGCGCCGGCCCGGAACGCGGCCAGCGACTGGTGGCGCGCGAGCTCGGTGGTCATCCCCACCGGCTGCGCGCCTCCGTGGCTGAGCGTGAGCAGCGCCGAGAAGCTCACGTGCTCGGCGCCGACGACCAGCGCGCGTCCGCCGATGTGCTCGCCCTTGAGGTAGACGAGCTGCTGGAGCGTTCCGGTCGTCATCACGCCGGCCGGTCGCGAGCCCGGCACGAGCCGCGCCGAGCGTGGCCGCTCGCGGCAGCCGCTCGCGAGGATCACGGCGTCCGGTTCGAGCAGCTCGCGCCCGCCCGGGCCGGTGAGCTCGAGCGGCCCCCCGGGCGCCCAGCCCGTGACCATCGTCTCGGTGCGCAGCTCGACCCCGGCCCCGGAGGCAAGGTCCGCCAGCCGGCGCGCGTAGGCAGGGCCGGACAGCGGCCGGTGCAGGTCGCGCAGCCCGAAGCCCTGGTGCACCGCGTGGCGCGGGATGCCGCCGGGCTCGCGCTCGCGCTCGAGGACGACCACGTCGCGCACGCCGAGCCGGCCGAGCTCGCGCGCCGCCGCCAGCCCCGCCGGCCCAGCTCCCACGACGACGACGCTCACGCCCGCTCCTCGAGCAGCGACGCGAGCTCCGCCCCGCAGAAGAAGCCCTGGCAGCGCCCCATGTGCGCGCGCGTTCGGCGGCGCAGGCCGTCGAGGTCGACGGGCGGCAGCGGCGACGCCAAGGCGTCGCGGATCTCGCCGCGCGTGACGCGCTCGCAGAAGCAGACGATGCGCCCGTAGTCCGGATCGGCAGCGATACGCGCGGGGTCCGCATACGGCCGTGTGAACGCCTCGCCCAGGTTCGGCATCGTCACCTCGGGCGGCGGCCCCGGCCGCGGCGAAAGCGTGAGCCCGGCGTCCTCGAGCAGCCCGCGCACGTGCTCGGCGATCGCCATCGAGCCCGACAGCCCGGTCGAACGGATGCCGCCGACGCAGGCGTAGCCCTCGTCGGCGTGGATCGTCACCTGGTAGTCCGTGTGCTCCGTCGCCGCGCGCAGGCCGACGTACACCGCCGTCACCTCCTGCTCGAGCAGCTCCGGCATGATGCGCCGGCCCTCGGCGCGCAGGTACTCGAGCCCCTGCGCGGTCGAGCTCGTGTCGTCCTTGCGCTCGATGTTCTCGGCTGTCGGGCCGAGCATCACGTTGCCGAACACGGTCGGGGCGATCAGCACGCCCTTCGTGATCTTGGTCGGGACGGCCAGCAGGACATGCGAGACCAGCGGGCGCGACAGCTTGTCGAAGACGATCAGCTCGCCGCGCCGCGGCGTGATCGTGAAGCCGTCGTGCCCGAGCATCCGGTCGAGCTCGTCCGAGCGCAGCCCTGCCGCGTTCACGAAGAAGCGAGTGCGCCAATCGCGCCCGCCGGCGCGCACCAGCACCCCGCCGCCCTCGATTCGCTCGAGCCCGCTGACCATCACGCCGCGCCGAAGCTCGCAGCCGGCAAGCACCGCCTCGGTGGCGAACGCAAGCGGCGTCGTGAACGGGCAGATGATGCCCTCGTCGGGCACCTCGAGCGCGCCGAGCGCGCCCGGCCCGAGGTGTGGCTCGCGCCGGTAGAGCTCCTCGGCCGGGAGCTCACGGATGGGCTCGTAGCCGTTGGCGTGCGACTGCTCGACGATGCTCGGCAGCGAGCCGAGCTGCTCCTCGGTCCAGGCCACGAGCAGCGCCCCGGTGCGCTCGACGGGGATGCCGACCCGCTCGGCGTAGCGACCGAGCTGCTCGTAGCCGCGCACGACGAGGCTCGCCTCGAGCGTCCCCGGCTTGGCGTCGAAGCCCGTGTGCAGCAGGGCGGTGTTCGCCTTGCTCGTCCCGGCGCCGACGTCGGCCCCCGCCTCGAGCAGCGTCACGCGCAGGTCGAAGAGCATCAGCTCGCGGGCGATCGCGCAGCCGACGACCCCGCCGCCGGCTATCAGGACATCGCAGTCGAACCCGCGCTCCACGCGCGGGAGTATCCCGTCAGCCCGTGGCGGCGCCCACCCGCGCGCGCATCTCGTTTATCGAGTCGTCGGTGCAGGTGGCGAAGAAGCCGCCCACCACCTCGCGCACCTCGTCGAGCGACTCGGCCCTGTAGAGGACGGGCTGGTATTGCGTGATGTCGTAGTCAGCGGTGCCCATCTCGACCAGGTCGATCGGGCGGTGCTCCATCGTCCGGAACTCGTCGATCTCGCCGTACGAGGAGAGGATGCCCGCGCCGTAGGCCCTGAGCTCGCCGTCCTCGACGACCACGCCGAACTCGACGCTGAACCAGAAGACCCGCGAGAGGAAGCGCAGGTTCTCCTCGTCCTGCAGGCGGTGGGTCGCCTCGCCCGTCAGCCGGTGCAGCTCCGAGAAGGTCGGCGTCGCGAGCAGGTGCCCGTGGCCGATGACCTCGTGGATGATGTCCGGCTCGGGCGTGTAGAGCGGTTCGCCGGGATGGCGCACGTACTGCGTCGAGTGGAAGGTGCGCTCGGAGAGCGAGCCGTAGAACTCACGCAGCGGAACGAGCCCGGCCGCCGGCAGGTAGTGGAAGCCTGTGATCGGCCGCAGGTGCTCGCTCACGAGGTCGAGGCTGGGCACGCCGCCGGTCGGCAGGTCGAGCGCCTCCTTCGCCTCGATGAACTCGCGGATTGCGAGCCGCTCGTGCTTGGGCGCCAGCTCGCGGCAGACCGTGCGCCACACCTCCTGCTCGTCGTCGTTGTAGGCGACGGGCGGAGCGGGCTCGCCGGGCTTCCAGGCGAGCGCGAGCGCGGCGATGTCGTTGCGCCGCTCGCGGTAGACGGGGTCGTTCGCGCCCGGGTGGTCGTGCGCGAGGTGGACCTCGACCTCCCCGTGCTCGCTCTGGGTGACCGGTGAGTAGAGCTGCCCTTCCTCGAACATGACGCTGAGTGCACCACTTCCGGACCCGGCTTTCAAGTCTGCACAGTAGACCTGGTCAATCTGCCTATTTCCGTATGTGCATGGCGCTACTATCTGTGCACTTTGACCAGTCCGATCGATGAGCTCGACGCCCGCCTGATTGCCGAGCTGCGCGAGAACCCGCGGCTCGGGCTGCTCGAGGTCAGCCGGCGCCTGGGAGTGGCGCGCGGCACCGTGCAGGCGCGGCTCAGCAAGCTGGAGGCGCGCGGCGTGATCACCGGCTTCGGCCCCGAGATCGACCCGCACGGGCTCGGCCACCGGCTCGAGGCCTTCGTGCTGCTGGAGCTGACCCAGGGGCGCCTCGCCGAGGCCGTGGACGCGCTCGAGGAGGTGCCGGAGGTCCTCGAGACCGATGCCGTGAGCGGGCCGCAGGACCTGATCTGCCGCGTGGCGGCGCGCGACACCGAACACCTGCAGGAGATCGTGAACCGGCTGCTTGCGACCGACGCAATTCGCCACACGACGAGCTACGTGGTGCTGAGCCGGCCGATCCGGCCGCGCGTGCAGCCGCTGGTCGACGCGGTCGGCCGCGCGGACTGAGCCTTGCCAAACTCGCTCTCGTCCCGCCACCCTGTGGTCATGGACACGAACTGGGAATGCATCGTTGTCGGCGGTGGCGCCGCGGGCCTGAGCGCCGCTCTCGTGCTCGGCCGCGCCCGCCGGCGGACGCTCGTCATCGACGCAGGCGAGCAGAGCAACCGCGTCGCGCACGGGATCGGCGGCCTGCTGGGCCATGACGGCCGCCCGCCCGACGCCTTCTACTCCGCGGGGCGCGAGGAGCTCGCCGCATATCCCGCGGTCGAGCTGCGCTCGGGCGAGGTCGTCCGCGCGGAGCGGGTCGAGGACGGCATCGTTCTCGAGCTGGCAGGCGGCGAGCGTGAGACCGCCCGACGGGTGCTGCTCGCGACGGGCATGGACTACCGGCGCCCCGAGCTCCCCGGCATCGAGGAGCGCTGGGGCCGCTCCGTCTTCCACTGCCCCTTCTGCCACGGCTGGGAGGTTCGCGACCGCGCGCTCGGCGTGCTCGACCGCGGGGAGGACGGGGTTCGGCGGGCGCTCCTCCTGCGGGCTTGGAGCGACGACGTGACGCTGTACAGCGACGGCCCGGCCGAGCTCGACGAGGACGGGGCCGCGCTGCTGCGGGCCGCGCGAGTCGACGTCGACGAGCGCCCCGTGGCCGAGCTGCGCGGCCCCGGCGACACGCTCACCGCGGTGCTCTTCGCGGACGGCAGCGAGCGTCCCTGCGGCGGGCTGCTCGTGCCGGTGACCCTGCATCAGCGCTCCCCGCTCGCCGAGCAGCTCGGCGCGGAGCTCGCGAGCAAGGGGCCGGTGGTGGCCGACGCCGTCGAGGTCGACGAGGGCTTCCACTCGAGCCTGCCGGGCGTCTCCGCCGCGGGCGACGCGAGCGGCCTGATGCCGTCTGTGGCGAACGCGGTCGCCGCCGGCTCGAGCGCGGCGGCGATGATCGTCCACGACCTTATGAACGACTACGCGGCGAGCGCGGCGCGGGCCGCGCCTCGGCCGGTGCGCACGGCGCCCTCCATGTAGCCGCAGACCCACTGGTCCGAGCCGCACACGTAGAAGGGCGGCTCGTGCTTCCCGTGGAGCGGCCCGACCGCCATCACGTCGCCCGGGCGCCACGAGGTGATGTAGCCCTCGGTCCACGGGTCGACGCCCCAGCGGCGGAACCAGATGCCGAGCAGGTCGCGCGAGCGCTCGCCGAATGCCTGCACCATCTCCTCGACCATCTCGTGCTCGATCTGCGCGGGCGAGGTGGCGAGAAAGGCCGCCAGCCGCTCGGGCGGGACGAGCGCCGACATGATGCCCTCGCGCTGCACCCAGGTCCCGCCGAGCACGCCGGTCTCCCAGTAGGCGTCGCCGTTCTGCCCCTGCTCCTCCCAGAAAGACGTCTCGTAGGCGAACACGACCTTGGCGGCGAGCGCGTGGCGCTGGCGGTCGAGCGATGCGCGGCGCTCGTCCGACACGCCCTCGATCGCGACGCGCCGCAGCGGCCCGACCGGGATCGCGCTCACGACCGCCTCGGACTCGAAGCGCTCGCCGGTCCAGGTGGTGACGGCGCAGCCCGAACGAGCGACCTTCACGTGCGTGACCGGAGTGGCGAACCGGATGCGGTGGCCGAGCTCCTCGGCCATGCGCAGCGCCACGGTCGCCGAGCCCTCAGCCACGCGTTCGCACTCCCACACGTCGTACGCGTAGAAGCCGGGTGCGCCGGCCGCGGCCTCCTTGCGCAGGTCGGACAACAGCGAGGTGCGCTCGACCGACTCGGCCGAGAGGGCGAGCATCGAGAGGTCGCGCGCGCGCACGACGTTGGCGGGCGCGCCACGCTCGCGCAGCCAGTCGCCGACCGAGAGCCGGTCGAGCCGGTCGGCGTCCGGGTGCGACCACGGGTCGTCGGGATCGACGCTCGCGGCGAGCTGCCCGAACTCGCCGTCGAGGCGCGCGTACTCCTCGCGCTCGGCCTCGCTCATCCAGGGGTGCTCGTCGCCGACCGACGTGCCGTCGGCGAGCACCCAGGTGGCCTCGCCGGGAAGGTCGGGGAACGCCGGGACGAGCGTCAGGCCGAGCTCCTCGACGAGCCCGTAGTAGGCCTTCTGATGAGGGCCGACGACCTCTCCGCCCAGCTGGACGAGGCGACCGTCGGCCAGCGTGGTCTGCTCGACGCGTCCGCCCGGCCGGTTACGTGCCTCGAGCACCACCACGTCGGCGCCGCCCGCGGCGAGATCGCGCGCCGCGCTGAGGCCTGCGAGCCCGGCGCCGAGGACCACGACGTCGTATCTCATCGGGGCAGCCTAAAGGGGTCAGCCGTGGAAATCGGACAGCCGCTCGGCCTCGTCCTCGAGCTCGCGCCGCACGGCCGCGTCGAGCTTCGCGAACGGCTCCGTCCGTACCCGGCCCTCGTCGAGCTTCCAGGTGCCGGCGACAGCGCCGTCCACGAGGAAGGTGCCGATCGACTGCGGCATCTTCGTGTTGAAGATCCGCGGCCGGTGCTCCTCGGGCAGGATCCCACTGCGCCGAGCGTGGACGAGCAGCGACGCGTCCCAGGTCGGCAGGAAGCGCACCGGCGCGGGCGTGTCCGGGTCGGGCAGCGGCGCGCGCGGCAGGTCGACGAGCTGCGCGCCGTCCTCGGTGCGAAAGCGGCGGGTCGCCACCCGCTCGATGTGCGGCTCGACGAGCGCGACCGGCAACCCGGCCCAATCGGCCACCTCGTTACGCGTCGCGGGGCCGAACCCCGCCAGCCGGCGGCGGACGAGCAGCTCGACCCCGTCGTCCTCGGTGAGCCCGTCGGGCGGCGCGCCGAGCCAGTCCTCGGCCGCCGCGTAGAGGTCGGCCCGGCGGCGCTCCCAGGTGCCCGCCGGCGGCACGCGCACCAGGTCGAGCTCCATGCCGACGGCGCGCGCGCCGTCCTTGCCGAGCAGCTCCTCGATCTCCTTGCGGTGGAGCGACCCGCCGTCGAGTCCGCGCCGGAGCTTGCGGGCCGCGGCCGTGAGCTGCGGGCGCGGCATCCGGTACGTCGCGACGCGCATCGTCCACTCTGCGCGGGCCCGCTTGACGCCGATCTCGAGCGGCCAGTAGTCGGAGCGCGAGACGAGGTGGATGGTCGCGCGCATCAGCGTCCCCTGTACGACGCTGCGCCGCTCGAGCGCTCGGGTGAGGCTGTCGCGTTCGAACCCGTCGAGGCGCGACCAGAGGCCGATGTACATCGAAGGCGCGTACTGCGCCTGGAGTCCGCCGATGCGTTCGAGCGCCCGCGGGATCGGCGTGCGCGCGCGCTCGAGCAGCAACTGGCGAGCGAGCAGCGCCCGGTTCAGCTCACGGGCCGTGAGGACGCGCTCGGCGGCGGGCACGCCGCCAAGCTACACAGGCAGCAGTGCGCCCTCCAGGACGAGCAGCTCGCGCTTGCGCTCGAGCCCGCCGCCGTAGCCGGTGAGCTTGCCGCCGGCGCCGATCACCCGGTGACAGGGAACGACGATCGCGATCGGGTTGCGGCCATTGGCGGCACCTACGGCCCGCGCGCGCCCGGGCTTGCCGATCCGCTCCGCGATCTCTCCGTAGGTCGTGGTCGTGCCGTACGGGATCGCCTCGAGCTCCTGCCATACGCGCCGGTCGAACTGCGGCCCCTCGAGCCGCATCGGGAAGTCGAAGTCGGTCCGCTCGCCGGCGAAGTACTCGTCGAGCTGAGCGCGCTCGGCGGCGAAGCGCCCGTCGTCGCGCACCCAGTCGGCGGGAGCGCCACGGCCACGCTTGAAGCCGAGTCCCGTCAGCACGTCGGCGTCACCGCTGAGGAGCAGTGGCCCGACCGGTGAGTCGTACTCGCTGTAGAGCGTGGCGCGCTCCTTCCAGCGCGCGTACGACTCGGGCATGCAGTTCGCACAGGGCCGGTAGCCGGCGGCGATCGCTGTCTCCTCGTCTGCGAAGAAGACGCGCTGGGACACGTAGTGGCCCTTCTCGATCCAGCGCTTGGCGCCCTCGCAGTCGAGGCTGCCGTAGACGCGGTTGCCGCGGTGCCCGCCGAGCGTGCCGGGCGTCTCGCTCTCGTAGGGCTGGCTCTCGGAGTCGATGAGCTTGAAAGTCATGCCTGGGAAACGCCGCGCTCGCCCTGGCTGTGAGATCCGGCCGACGCGACGAGCGTCTCGAACAGGTGGTCGAGCGTAGCCTGCGGCTCGGCGGTCAGACCCGTGTGCACCTCGGAGGGCTGGATCACTGTGGACGACGGAGCCACGAGCCAGCCGAAGCGCTCCGATGGCTCGAGCCGTGCGAGTGCGCCGGCGCCGGGATCGCCCGCCGCCACGCGGCCGAGCGCCTCGAGATGTGAGCGCAGCGGCGCGGGGTCGAGCCCGGGCGCCAGGGCCCCGAGACGCGCCTCGTCGACCTCGGCGCGCACGGCGAGGTAGTCGTACTCGCGGCAGAAGAGAACGACTCCGGCGTTGAGGCGCTCGCCGCGCTCGACGCGCGGGACGATCCGCAGCAGCGCGTACGAGAACGGGCGCTGGCCCAGCTCAGCGGCGGGCACGCTCGGCCTCCTCAACGAAGCTGCGCGGCGCCGCGAGCCGGCGTTCCAGGAATGCGCGCAGCCCGGCGCGCGCCTCGCCCGGATCCGCGCCGAGCCAGTCCTCCGGGACGAGCGCGGCCGCACCGTCGACGGCGGCCAGCGCGCGCTCGGCCAGCCGCTCGTCCGCCTCGGCGAGCGGGCCGGCAACGGGCAGCAGCACGTGATCGGCCAGCATCGGCATGGCCTCGGTCGCCGTGTCGGCGATCGGCCGGTCCCCGTGTTGGCGGAAGAAGGCCGCGCCGTGGTCGATCAGCCAGGTGCGCCCGTGCCAGACGAGCAGGTTCGGGTTGCGGTGCGTGCGATCGATGTTCGTCACGAGCGCGTCGAACCACACCACATCAGCGGCGAAGGCGGGATCGAAGGACGTCTCGGCGGGCAACGCGAACGTCAACGCGCCGGGCAGGAAGTCCATGCCCAGGTTGGCGCCCGGGCTCGCCTCGAGCAGCTCCTGGATCTCCGGGTCCGGCTCCGCGTGGCCCACCTCGGGCGCGACCTCCACGACCACGAGCTCCGGTACCGGCAGGCCGAGCGCCCGCGCCAGCTCGCCGGCCAGCACCTCCGCGACCAGCGCTCCCTGGCCCTGGCCTGCGCCTCTGAACTTGGTCACGTACAGGCCGTCGTCGTCGGCCTCCATCAGGCCCGGCAGCGAACCGCCCTCGCGCAGCGCCTCGACGTAGCGAGTCGCGACCACCCGGCGCAGCGCCACTACGGCTCCCGCGCGTCGATCGTCTCCTCAACCTCGCGCCGGGACGGCTGCGAGCTGAAGCCCGTCAGGCACCAGGTCGCGCCGGCCTCGATCCAGGGCTCGGGATCCGTGCCGGCGGGATTCGTGACGACGACCTCGAAGTCGCCCGCCTCCGGCTCGCGCAGCTCGCGGACCTCGGCGACGACCTCCGCGAGCGCCTCGGGCCCGGGCATGTCGATCGGGAAGACCCCGTCCCACAGCGCCGCGCGCCGCAGCGGCCGGCGGTTCGGCCAGTGGCAGGCCACCCACACGGGGATGCGCGGTTGCTGCACGGGCAGCGGCTCGAACTCGCCGCCCCAGTACGCGGCGAGCCGTTCGAGGCCCTCGTCGAGCAGCCGCCCGCGTTCGCGGGCGTCGCCCTCCTCGCCGAAGCGCTCGGGCTCGAACTCGCCGGTGCGCCCGCTGCCGATGCCGACACCCAGCACGAGCCGCCCACCCGAGAGCCGGTCGACGCTGGTCGTCTCGCGCGCGAGCTGGTGCGGACGCCGCCGCGGCAGGGGAGTCACGAGCGGCCCGATCGTCACGCGCTCGGTCACCATCGCGACCGCGGCCAGCGTCACCCAGGGATCGGCGAGCGCACGCACGGGCGGCGCGTAGGCCACGTGGTCCCAGACAAAGAAGCCGTCCCAGCCGCGCTCCTCGGTGCGCACGGCCAACTCGGCCGCCACGCGCGGCTCCGACAGCTCCTCGAAGGGAGCGATGAAGATGCCGTGGCGCGCGCTCAGCTTTGGCCCCGATGGCCCAGCACGCAGAACGCCCCCATGAGCGATTCGCGTGTGCTCATGGGGGCGAGTCTGCCAAACGGGTTCGGCTAGGCGGCCTCGGAGAGGGCGACCTCAGCGCGCGAGGGCTCCTGCTCCGGCTCCTCGGCGAGCTCCGCCTTCTGCGAGCGCAACACCACGAACGCCACCACGATCGCGACCACGCTCAGCGCGGCACCGATCAGGTATGCGAGGTGATAGCCCGAGTTGAGCGCCGAGGCGGCGTTCTCGCCGTCGGCCAGGAGGCGCTCGCTGCGCTCCGTCGAGAGCGTGGCGAGAACCGCCAGCCCGATCGCGCCGCCGACCTGGACGGTCGTGTTGATGAAGCCCGAGGCGAGCCCCGAGTCCTGCGGCGTCGCACCCGACATCGCGAGCGTCATCAGCGCCGGGAACGACAGGCCGGCACCGCCACCGAGCAGCACCATCGCCGGGAAGATGTCAGCGAAGTAGCTGCCGTCGACCGGCGTGCGCGCGAACAGCAGCAGGCCCACCACGATCAGCCCGAGACCGGCAAGCAGCGCCGAACGCGGGCCGATGCCCATCATCAGCTTCTCCGCGAGGCCGAGCGACAGCCCGCCCATCACGACGGCCGAGGGCAGGAACGCCAGGCCGACCTGAAGCGCGTTGTAGCCGAGGATGCCCTGCATGTAGAGGGCGCCAAGGAAGAACATCCCGAAGAAGCCGACCACCAGCAGCGCCATCACGAGGTTGGCGCCGGTGACGTTGCGCGAACGGAACAGGCGCAACGGCATGAGGGGGTTGGCGACGCGCGCTTGGCGCGCCACGAAGGCCGCCAGCAGCGCCAGCGCCACGGCGCCGAGCCCGAGCGTCTGGGTCGAGCCCCAACCCTGCTCGCTCGTCTGGAGCAGCGTGTACACGCCGAGCATGAGGCCGCCGGTCAGGAGCGCCGCACCCGGGATGTCGGCACCCTTGTCGAGGCCGATGCCGTCGCGGTTCTCAACCAGCCGGAGCGCCAGCAAGCCGACGGCCACGCCGACGGGCAGGTTGACGAAGAAGATCCAGTGCCAGCTGATCGCCTCTGTGAGGACGCCGCCGGCGAGCAGGCCGATCGAGGCCCCGGCGGAGGCGACGAAGCTGTAGACGCCGATCGCCTTCGCCTGCTCCCGCGGCTCCGGGAACATCGTCACGATCATGCCGAGGATCACGGCCGACGCGACGGCGCCGCCGGCACCCTGCACGAAACGCGCGCCGATCAGCATCCCCTGGCTCTGCGCGACGCCGCACAGCAGCGAGGCCGCCGTGAAGACGGCGAGGCCGGCGAGGAAGATGCGCCTCTGGCCGATCAGGTCGCCGATCCGGCCGGCGAGCAGAAGCAGGCCGCCGAACGCGATCAGATAAGCGTTCACGACCCACGCCAGGTTGCTCTGGGAGAAGTCCAGATCATCCTGGATCGAGGGCAGCGCCACGTTCACGATCGTGGCGTCGAGAACGATCATCAGCATGCCGCCGCACAGGACGTACAGCGCCAGCCAGCGGTTCTTCGTATCGGCAGTCACGTTCACTCCCACTCCTGAGAAATCGGGTTACGCCACGTATGACTGACATTCCCGGTAGGACTAATCGCGCGTGTGACACTCCTCACACGAGGGCGTGAGTCAGACGCTGCGCGTGCGATACAGGTGCGTGGTGAGCGGCGCAAAGATCGCCGTCAGGGCCACGGCCGTGCCCAACACGATGCCGATGTCGCCCGCGTCGGCGTCTCCCTCCATCAACCCGCGCGAGGCGTCGGCGAGGATCGAGATCGGGTTGACGTTCACGAACGCCTCCAGCGCGGCCGGCAGCGTGTCCGGCTCGACGAAGACGTTGCTGAGGAACGTCAGCGGGAAGATCCCCATGAACCCCGCGTTCATGACGGCGTTCGGGGAGCGCATCAGGAGTCCGATCGTCTGGAAGACCCAGGAGAGCGCGAACGCGAACACGATCACGAGCAGCAAGGCGAGCAGCACCCCGCCGACGCCGGCCTCGGGCCGGAAGCCGAGGATCACCCCGAGCACCACGATCACGGTCCCGGCCACGAAGTAGCGCACGCTGTCGCCCAGCAGGGCGCCGACGAGCGGCGCCGGTTTCCAGATCGGCAGCGTGCGGAAGCGGTCGACGACGCCCTTGGTGAGATCGGTGTTGAGCGCGACCCCCGAGTAGACCGTCGTGAACAGCACCGACATCACGAGGATGCCGGGCAGGATGTAGTCGAGGTAATCGCCCGTCGAGCCGGCGATCGCGCCGCCGAAGATGTACGTGAACAGGAGGACGAACATGACCGGCGTGATCGTCACGTCGAGCAGCTGCTCCGGCACGTGCTTGACCTTGAGCATGCCGCGCCAGCCGAAGGTGAGCGCCGCCGAGAGTGCGCTCGCGCGCTTCGGCCGCCCGGTCGCCGCGATCGCCTTCTGAAGTGCCGCGGAGTCAGTGGCCGTTGTGGCCTGGGGCCTCGTGGTGGGGGTGCTCATGCTGCGCGTTCCTCCTGCAAATCGGCTTCCTCGGACTCCTCGGCGGTGTGGCCCGTGAGCGCGAGGAAGACCTCGTCGAGGCTCGGCTGGCCGAGTGAGAAGTCGGCGATCCGCACGCCCCGCCGGCTCAGCTCGGCGACCGCCTCGGCCGCGCGGTCGGCGTCGGCGCAGGGCGCCGTCAGCGCGGCTGGATCCGGCTCGACGTGGGCCACCCCGAGCTCCGCCGCGAGCAGCCGCTCCGCCTCGGGGCGCTGCTCGGGGTCGAGCAGCCGGACGTGCAGCCGGCCGGAGCCGACCGACGCCTTCAGCTGGCTGGGCGTGCCCTCCGCTATGACCTTGCCGTGGTCGATCACGGCGATCCCCTCGGCGAGCTGGTCGGCCTCGTCGAGGTACTGGGTGCAGAGCAGGATCGTGGTGCCGCCATGCGAGAGGGCGCGGATGATGTCCCAGACCTGGTTGCGCGAGCGCGGGTCGAGCCCGGTCGTGGGCTCGTCGAGGAACATCACCTCGGGCGTCACGACGATGCTCGCGGCGATGTCGAGCCGGCGCCGCATGCCGCCCGAGTAGTTCTTCACGAGCCGCCCGGACGCCTCGGCGAGCCCGAATGCCTCGAGCAGCTCGTTCGCGCGGGTCTTCGCAGCGTCGCGCTTCAGCCCGAGCAGGCGACCCAGCAGGATCAGGTTCTCGCGCCCGGTGAGGTCCTCGTCGACGGACGCCATCTGGCCCGTCAGGCTGATCAGGCCGCGGACGGTGTCGGCCTCCTTGACGATGTCGTGCCCGAGCACCCGGCCCGACCCCGCGTCCGGCGAGAGCAGGGTGGCGAGCATGCGGATCGTGGTCGTCTTCCCCGCGCCGTTAGGGCCGAGCACGCCGTACACCGAGCCGGTGCGCACGGTCAGATCGACACCGTCGACGGCGCGGGTCTCGCCAAACGACTTCACGAGGCCGTTGGCCTCTATCGCCAATGGGGGCTGCGTTGACATCAAACTCCTGGGGGTTGCGGTTTCGTCTGCTGTTGAGACTGCGGGCTGCGACGAAACTCATCGGGGGGCGTTCGTACACAAGGTACGCAGATCATCAGCAGTTCGACGGTGAAGCCGAGGTGGTTGAGCTGACTGCTGCCCAGCCGCACATCCAAACGCCGGCGTTGTCGGTGACGCGAGGATCCGCTACCGCTTGTTCCAGGCATGAGCGAAACGCGCGCACTCGTAACCGGAGCCACCGGATTCATCGGCGGCCGGCTCGCACGCCGGCTGCTGTCGGACGGGGTCCGCGTTCGCTGTCTCGTACGAGACCGGCGCCGAGCCGAGCACCTGTCCGAACTCGGCGCCGAGCTGCACGAGGGCGACGTTCTCGACCCCGCCTCGCTCGCCGGCGCGGGTGAGGGCGTCGACGTCGCCTACTACCTGATCCACTCGATGGGGCGCGGCGGCGACGGCGACTTCACGGAGCGCGAGCGAGCCGCCGCGCGCGCGTTTGCGGAGATGGCGCGGCAGGAGGGGATCGAGCGCACGGTCTACCTCGGCGGCCTGGGCGGCCAGGGCGTCGACTCGAAGCACCTGCGCGCGCGCCACGAGACGGCCCTCATGCTCGCCGAGCACGGCCCGCCGCTCACGTACTTCCGCGCTGCGATGGTCGTCGGCAGCGGTAGCGAGTCCTACCGCACGCTGCGCTACCTGGTGGAGCGCCTACCCGTGATGGTCGCGCCCGCCTGGCTCTCGACGGAGACGCAGCCGATCGGGCTCGAGGACGTGCTCGCCTACCTCGCGCTCGCGCCGGAGGTCGAGGAATCGAAGGGACGCGAGGTCGAGATCGGCGGGCCCGACATCCTTGCCTACGCGGACATGCTCGACGAGATGGCAGACGCGCTCGGAATCCGCCGCCGCCCGCGGCTCAGGGTCCCGTTTCTGACGCCGCGGCTGTCCTCGCTCTGGATCGGGCTCGTGACCCCGGTCGACGCGGGGGTCGCGCGACCGCTGATCGAGGGGCTCAGGACCCGGACGGTCGTCGAGGACCCCACCGGCGCCTCGCTCTTCCCGGTGACCCCGCAGCCGTTCGACCAGGCGCTGCGGGCCGCGCTGGCGGACGAGGCGCGCTAGCTACTCGCCGGCACGCCCGAGCGTCGCCGCCATGGCGGCGGTGAGGAGCGCAGATGCGCCCGCCACCGCCGCCGTGGCACGAGCGGACCCGGCCGGCAGTCCGTCCCGCTCGGCCACGGTCGAGGCAATGTCGGCGAGGTCGCCGCCAAAGCTGGCGGCGAACCAGGGCAGCGCCGCACCCCCTCGCAGCGACGCCCGCAGCGCTCCCGAGTGCAGGAGCACCTCCCGCGCCCCCAGCGCCCGTAGGGCGACACGGCCGCCCGCGCGCTCCGCAGTGTCCCCGAGCCACTTGCGTGTAAGCCGCTCGGGGACGGCGATCAGCGCCGCGCCATAGGCGATGCGCAGCCACATAACCGCGACCGCGGAGGCGCGGACGGGGTGCATCAGCGCGCCCGGGTCGCGACGGATGCGGTGCCCACCAACAGCCCCTCGCTGAAGGCGCTCGTCGAGAACGCCGCGTTGAGGGCCTGAGCGGCAGCCGCCGTCAGCGTGGCCCGGACACCAGCGAGCATGATCCGGCGGCCTCGCACCTGCGCGCCGAGTTGCGCGAGGTCGAGGTTCAGGATCGACACACGCCGGCCTCCCACCAGTGCGGTCAGGTCGGGATCGGAGTCGACATTGATGGTGAAGGAGGTGAGCTCGACGGCGGTTGGGCCCTTGGACAGACGGATGCCGCCCGAGTGCCGCACGCTGCCTGCGAACGACTTCGCGTCCAGCTTGCCGCCCGTGATCGGGAAGCTGAGCCCGCCGCCCGCGGCGCTCGCCGGGTCGACCGGCGCTGCCTGCACTCCGAGCGAGGCGAGCGCCGCCGCGGCGCCCGAGTCGAGCGCGAGCGTCGTCGCGCCGCCGGCCAGCTCGACCTGCGCGGGAGTCGCTCGGACCGTCACCGAGCCGATTGGCAGACCGCGCGCGAACAGGCTCGTGTCGAAGGCAGCGTTGAGCGCCCTGGCGGCCTGCCCGCTGAGCAGCGCCCGCACGCCGCGGATCGTCGTGCCGATCCCGTTGCGGAGGACCTTCGCGTTGCGCAGCGAGAGCGTGAGCGCGGTCAGGCGACCACCTCCGACACGGGCCGTGAGGATCGCTCGCCGGGCACCCACGTGCACGCGGAAGCTGCGCAGCGCCACGCGGGTATCCCCCGCGCGCAGCGCGAGCCCGCCGCCGTGGTCGATCCGGCCGGCTCCGGTCGCGGGTGCGATCGAGCCGCCCGTGATCGGGAACGCCACGCCGCCGCCGCGCGCGCGGGCGGGGGTCAAGGGCGCTACCGAGACGCCGTTCGACTGGAGCGCCTTCGCCGTGGCGGGCGCAAGCTTCAGGGTGGTCGCGCCGCCCACGAGCGTGACCTTCGCGCTCGCGGCGGGGGCGACCGCGAGCAGCGCGGCTACGATCGCCGCCAGGGCCAGCGTGCTGATCCGTCTCACCTCAAACCTCCGGGGTCGATTGCCTGTTCGTGGCGTATTCGGAGCCCGGCCGATCGGCGGTTGGCCAACCGCCCGCTTCGCGCTTCTCGTACTGATCGCGATGGCGGTGGCGAGCCTGTCGTTGCCCCTGGTGGGGCGATCGCGCGCGGGGCGCCGCTTCGCCCGCGCTCTCCAGACCCGCGACCGGGCGGCAATCGAGGACCTGCACGAGGAGTACGCGCCGACCGTGCTCGGCTACCTCATCAACGTGATCGGCGACCGCGGCCGCGCCGAGGACGTCCACCAGCAGGTCTTCCTAGAGGTCTGGCAGCGCGCTCCGGACTACGACCCCGGGCGCGCCAGCCTGCTCACCTGGATCATGACCATCGCGCGCAGCCGCGCGATCGACGAGCTGCGCCGGCGCGTCCCGGAGCCGCGCGACCCGGACTCGAGCACCACGCTCGCACTCACGGCCGACGACGACCCCGAGCGCTCACCGGACGCGCTCGTCGAACGCTGGCGGGTGGCGCACATGCTCACGCGGCTGCGCCCGGAGGAGGCGCAGCTGCTGCGGATGCGCTTCTACGAGGGTCTGAGCCAGCCCGAGATCGCCGAGCGCACCGAGATTCCGCTCGGCACCGTCAAGATGCGAATGGTCTCGGCGCTCGACCGGCTGCGCGAGCTGATCGAGGCGGAGGAGCTATGAGCGACATGTCGCGAGACGAGCTCGAGCGTCACCTCGAACGCCTCCCCGAGGAGGCCTGGGACCGCCCCACCCCGCCCCCGCCTCCGTGGCCGGCGGAGGAGCCCCAGCCGGCGCGCCGGCGCCGGCTCGTGCTGCGGCCGGCGGCGGCGGTGCTCGCCTCGATCGTGCTGCTCGCGCTCGGCATCGGTGCGGGCATCCTGCTCGCGGGGGACGACGACGGCACGGAGGGCGGCGGCGACCTCGAGCGCGTCCAGCTCGCGCCGGTGGTGAGCGCCGCCGAGAACGCCGGCGGCACCGCGGAGCTGACGCCGCGGGCGGGTGGCAGCGCCAAGGTCGAGCTGCGCGGGCTGACGCCGAGCGGCCCGCGCGACTTCTACGAGCTGTGGCTGCTCGGCGACGACGGCCAGCTCGTCTCGCTCGGCTCCGTGCGCGTGCCTCCCTCGGGCGACGCGACGCTCGACGTCGAGCTGCCGGTCGACCCGAGGAAGTTCCGCTACCTCGACCTGTCGCGTGAGCCCGACGACGGCGACCCGAGCCACTCGACGGTCTCGATCCTGCGCGGCCCCGTCACCTGATCAGGGTCGCCGCAGGGCGGCGCGGATCCAGCCGTTGAGCGGGCCCGCGCCGACGCGCGCCAGCCCTGTGTAGCTGCCGTCGCAGCCACCCGCCGAGTAGGAGACGAGACCGATCACGATGTTGCCGCGGGCGAGCAGCGGCGAGCCGGAATCGCCCTGGCAGGTGCCCCGCCGTCTGCGGCCCGCGCTGCAGATGACGGTGTCGGCGTGGACCTGGCGCGTGTTGCCGCAGCGCCTGCCGCGACGCACGGCGAGCTCCGTCTCGTACAGCACCCCGTAGGAGGTCGGCACCGAGGGGGAGGTCAGGCCGTACCCGATCACGCGCGACCAGCGCCCGAGCTGCCAGAGCTTCCGGTTCGACGGCCGCGCGAGCCGCGCCGGCGCGACCGGCACGGGTGCCGCGAGCCGCAGCACCGCGACGTCGTAGCGCGCGTAGGCGGGCGCGCGCACGCGGAAACGAGGGTGCATGGCAACGGAGGCGACCGCCAGCCAGTCGGTGGGCGGCAGCCCGCGCGTGTCCGGGCGCCCCAGCACGAGCCGCACGCGGTCGGGCGTGACCGGCACGCGCCCCGTCATCCCCTCCGCCACGCAGTGCGCCGCGGTGAGCACGCGGTCGGGTGCGATCAGCACGCCACCGCAGGCGCCCACCGGGATGCCGCCGGCGGCGGGCGGCGCGTTGAAGGTCTCGAGGTACGCCATGAAGTGGTAGGCGCCCGTCGGGGCGTGCCCGCGGACGATGCTGGCGCGAGCGTCCTCGCCCGCGCTCGCCACGGCGGGCAGGCAGAGATACGCGGCGAGCGCCGCGACGAGCACTCCGGTGATGCGGGCCCCCTGCCTCACGAGGCGGAAATGCTGACGGAGCTGCGAATCGCCGTCAACGATGGATTCCGATAAGTCAACGCCGGGCTGTGAATCCTCAGGCCGCCGCGGCCTGGGGCACGGCCCGCAGCGTCGCCAGCAACTCGCGCAGCGTCTCGTCGCCGGTGTCGGGCGCCGTCACCACGAGCCGCAGGTAGCGCTCGCCGTTGACGGTGGTCGAACCGAAGTGGAGCCGGCCCGCGGCGAGCGCGCGTTCACGCAGGGCGAGCTGATCGCCGTCACCGATCCGGAAGCAGAGGATGTTGCTCTCGGGCACGTACGGGCAGCTCACATCGGGCTCGCGTTCGAGCAGATCGTGGAAACGGCGCGCGGCATCGAAGCGCGACGCCACGTAGTCGCCGAGCCCGCGTTCGCCGGCCCACGCCAGGGCCAGGAACAGCTTCAGGCCCATGGTCGTCTTCGTCGTCTCGAGCGCGCGATCGAGCAGGTCGAAGCCGATCGACTCGTTGTCGTTGAACAGGTAGTCGCCGCTCTGGCGGAAGGCAGCGGGCAGCTCCTCGCCGCGGCGCACGAGCACGGCGGCGCAGAGCCCGGAGGTGCGCAGCAGCTTGTGGGCGTCCCAGATGACCGAGTCGCCCAGCTCGATGCCGTCGAGCAGGCCGCGGTGGCGCTCGGAGAGCAGGGCCGAGGCCCCGTGCGCGGCGTCGACATGCAGCCAGATGTCGTGTTCGTTGCAGAAGTCGCCGATCGCCCGCAGGTCGTCGAAGAGCCCGGTGCTGGTCGCGCACGCCGGCGCCACCAGCGCCAGCGGCCGCCGGCCGGCCGCCCGGCAGCGCTCGAGCGCGTCGCCGAGCCGCTCGGGCCGGATGCGCTCGAGCTCGTCCACCTCGAGCTCCAGCACAGCGTCCTCACCGAGGCCCAGGATCGCCGCCGCCCGCCGTACCGAATAGTGGGCGGAGGCCGGCGCCAGCAGCGCGAGGTCCCCTGGCGTCCCCATGCGCCATGCGTCCGGGGCAACCCGGGCGCGGGCGGCCAGCAGCGCAGTCAGGTTCGCGAGCGACCCGCCGTGCGTGAGGACCCCCGCCGAGTCGGCCCCGAAGCCGACCTTGTCGAGCATCCAGCGGACGACCGCGCGCTCGATCGTGGCCCCGGCCGCGCCCATCTCGTAGATCGCCATCGGGTTGTTCGTGGCGCCGTGGATGAGGTCGGCGACAGCCGCGCCAGTCGAAGGCACCGCCACCTGGTGGGCCATCGAGCCGGGGTGGTGCAGCCGCACGGTCGCGTCGAGGTAGCGCGGCAGCCACTCCTCGAGCGCCGCGGCGTCCATCCCGCCCTGCTCGATCCAGCGTGAGAGCTCGAGCTCCTCGGCGAGCTCGTCGGGCTCGGGGCGGACGTTCACGGGACCGAAGCCGGCACGGGCCTCGGCGACGTGGTCGGCCAGCAGGTCGACGGCGGTGTGGGCGGCGTCCGCGTAATCGTCCATCCCGCAAGTATGCGCCCGCGAGCGTGGCAGATGATGGCGTCTTGCCCTCCTCAGACCGGCTCGTGCGCAACTATCTGCCAATGGATGCCACCGATCGCGCCATCCTCCACCACCTGCAGGAGGACGGCCGGCTCACCAACGCGGCGCTCGCCGAGCGCGTGCACCTGTCCCCCTCGCCCTCGCTGCGCCGGCTCAAGCGGCTCGAGCGCGACGGCACGATTCGCGGCTACAGGGCGATCCTCGACCGGCGCCGGGTGGGCCTCGACCTGACCGTGTTCGTCGAGGTCAAGCTCACGGCGCACTCGCAGCGGCGCGCCGAGGAGTTCGCGGCCGCGGTGGCCGAGATCGACGCCGTGGTCGCCTGCCACATCGTTGCCGGAATGGCCGACATGCTGCTCGAGGTCGTCGTTCCGGATCTGCCCGCCTACGAGCAGCTGCTGCTCGAAACCCTGCTCGAGCTGCCCGGCGTGACCGACGTGCGCAGCAATGTGGCGATCCGGACGGTCAAGGAGCAGGGCCCGCTGCCGCTTGACGTGGACTAGCCGACGTAGCAGATGAGCGGCCGGCCGCCGGCGTAGGCGAGCCGCTTGGCGCGCTCTCTCGTGGCCTTCGAGGGACCGGCGAGCCGCGCAGCCGCGGGATCGGGCTGGGCATTCTGCAGATCCTCCATCCGCGAGATCTCGATGTTCTGATCGGGCGTGGGGCGGGCCGGGGCTGGCTCCGGCCCGCCCCGCCCGCCCTACTGCGCCGCCTTCACGGTCTCGTCGAAGACGAGCTCGCCGTCCTTGACCGTGTAGACGCCGTAGTCGCTGAGAGTCGTGTCGCCGTTCTCGTCGATGTCGTAGGTGCCGAGCACGGAGTCGCGACCCTTGGTCTGGAACAGGCCATCGATCATCGCCTGGCGGTCGCTGCAGTCGGCCCCGAGCTGCTCGCAGGTGTCGATGACGAGCTGCATCGCCTCGTAGCCGTAGATCGCGTAGGGATCGACGCTCGGCACGTTGTAGCGCTTCTTGTACTCGTCGAAGAACCTCTGGCCCTCAGGTGGGTACTCGTCCGGGGACAGGGTCGCGACGGTGACCTTCACCTTGTCCGCCACGTCGGTGGGGATGCCGCCCTCGTCGGCGACGAAGAACTCGGGGTTCGACACGCCGTCGGGTCCGTACAGCTTCGCGTCGGGCAGTGCCGCCGAGACGTCCTTGAACAGCTGCACCGCCCCGTTCGGCGTGGTGCCGGAGAAGACGAAGCAATCAGCGCCGGCACTCTTGATCGTCTGCGCCTGTGAGCGGAAGTTGGGCGCCTTCGGGTCGATGCCCTCGTTGCCCGCCACGTCGAGGCCCTGCTCCTTCGCGGAGCTCTCGATGTTCCTGGCGAGGCCGGCCCCATAGACCTCCTTGTCGTTCAGGATGTAGACGGTCGTGCAGCCGTCCTGCTTCATCACCGTGGCGAGCGCGGCACCCTGAATCGTGTCCTTCGGGACGATGCGCAGGTAGTTGCGCTCGCCCGTCGGGTAGTACTTGTCGGGCTCGCCCTTGTCGGCACCCGGCTCGTCCGACGTGAGCCCGACGGCCGTGTTCGACGGGCTGATCTGCGCGACCGGCACCTCGTTCAGGATCGGGATCGAGACGGCGCTCGCGCCCGAGTTGAACTCGCCGATGTAGGCCACAGAGGAGTCGTCCTGAGCGACCTTCTGCGCATTCGCCTGGGTCGCCTCGGGCGTCCAGTTGCCCGCCTGCGCGGTCGAGTCGTCGAGCGACGTGTAGTTGACCTCGATGGCGCCGGCCTTGCCGTCGTGCTGCTCCAGCGCGAGCTTGATGCCGTTGACCATCGCGGTCGTCTGCAGGCGCTGGGCGCCCTGCAGTGGGAGCGAGGAATAGACGTTCACGGAGTCCCCGCCGCCGCCGCCAGCGCCTCCGCCGCCGTCGTCGTCGTCATCACCGCAGGCCGCGGGACCGAACGCGGCCAGGGCAAGCAGGGCCGGCACGGCCAGCAGGCGAATGGATCTCGTCATCGCTCCTCCTTGGGCTTCATTTGCAGGAGGCTGAGGCAGCGCCGCGGCCCGTACCAGTCGACTCGTTGCGGGTTCGATTAGCAGCGCTAATCGGACGGCTATCGTGCTCGGTGCGATGAGCACCGCACCCTCACTCGAGCTGCGCTACCTCGTCGCGCTTGTAGCCGTGGGCAGCGAGCGCTCGTTCGGCCGCGCGGCCGACCGGCTCGGCTACACCCAGTCGGCCGTGAGCCAGCAGATCGCCGCGCTCGAGCGCAGCGTCGGGTTGAAGCTCGTCACGCGTCCCGGCGGGCGCCGGCCCGTGGAGCTGACCGAAGCGGGCGAGCGGCTGGCGCGCCACGCGGAGAACATCGTTTCGAGCGTGCAGCTCGCCAGCGCCGAGATGGCCTCGCTCGCCGACGGGAGCACGGGCAGCCTCTGCGTGGGGATCTACCAGAGCATCGGCGTGCGGCTGCTGCCGGGAATCGTGCGCCGGCTGACCGAGATCTGCCCCGAGCTCGAGCTCGAGACGGTCGAGGCGAACGACGACGTCGAGCAGCTGGAGCGCCTCGCGAGCGGGGACCTCGACCTCGCCTTCACCGTCGTGCCGCTCGCCGACCGGCGCTTCGAGACGCTCGAGCTGCGCGAGGACCCCTTCTGCCTGCTGGTGCCGAGCGACTCCGAGCTCGGACGGCGCGGCTCGGTCGAGCTCGAGGAGCTCGCCTCGCTCCCGCTCGTCAGCTTCCGCTCCTGCAGGTGTGAGCGCCACGTCGAGGTGTTCCTCTCCGATCGCGGCGTCGAGCTCGACCCCTTCTTCCGCTCGAACGACAACGGCGTGCTCCAGGCGATGGTTGCGGGCGGCTCGGGCGTGGCGCTGTTGCCGCGGCTCGCAATCGACGAGAGCGACGAGCATGTGACCGTGATCGACCTCGACGGGAAGGTGCCGTCGCGGGTGATCGCGCTGGCGTGGAGCCGCGAGCGCGGGCTCGCGCCGGCCGCGCGACACTTCATCGACGCCGCGGTCACGGCTGACGTGGCGCCGGCGTTCGTACGGTAGGGAGCGTTCTCCGCCTCCGGGCTTGGGCTGGGGAAGGTTCAAGACTTCGGGAACAAGCCCCCGAACGATCTTCGATCCGGGCTGGGTCAACAACGCGCAGCCGCCATCCCCCTTCCCCAGCCCCAGCCCGCGAACGGCCCGCCGGCCACCCGGCCGAGTGTCGGCCGCGCTAGCCGCCCTCTTCCGTGATCGCCAGCGTGTTGCCGTCCGGGTCCGTGACCCAGGCCGCCCGGAAGCCCGGTCCCTCGAAGACGCCCCGCTCGTCGGTCGCTAGGCCCGGCTGGTCGTACTGCTCGAAGCTGACGCCGCGCGAGCCGAGGTCGTCCATGGTCTCGCCGAGGTCGTCGACGAACCAACCGGCCAGGGTTGCCGGCGACTTCCCAGCGTTGTCGGGCGCGAGGTAGATGAACAGCGCGGTCCGCTCCCCGCAGGGGTAGCGCACGCTGATGCCCTCCTCCTGCTCGCCCGGCACCAGCCCGAGCCCTTCCTCGTAGAAGCGCCGGGCCTGCCCGAGGTCCGATACAGCCACGGCCGCCTCGATCCTGCAGTCGCTCAGTCCCATGCTCGGATCTCCTGGTCGGGTGCGCCGCAGCGTGACACATTGTGTGCATGGCTCCGACCGCGCTGATCGTCGTCGACCTCCAGCTCGGAACCGAGGATCCCTCCTGGGGGCCGCGCAACAACCCCGACTGCGCTGGCAACGTCGAGACGCTGCTCGAGGCCTGGCGCTCGCGCGAGCAGCCCATCGTCTACATCCGCCACGACTCGGTCGAGCCGGGCTCGACGCTCCGCCCTGGGGAGCCCGGCAACGACCTGCATCCCGTGCTGGCGGACGAGCCGGACCTGCTCGTCACGAAGCACGTGAGCTCGGCCTTCCATGGCGAGCCCGACCTCAGCGCGTGGCTGCGAACGCGTGGCATCGAGCGACTCGTGATGTGCGGTGTCCAGACGAACATGTGCTGCGAGACGAGCGCACGGGTGGCCGCAGTGCTCGGCTTCGATGTCAGCTTCGTGCTCGACGCCACCTACACGCACGACCGCGTCACGCGCGACGGTGAGCTGATCAGCGCTGACACGCTCGCGCAGGTGACCGCCGTCAACTTCGAGCCTGAGTTCGGCCGGGTCGTCTCGACCAGCGAGGCGATCGACGAGCTGCGGTCCCCCGTCGGTGTCTGACGGGCACGCGCGCCCGCGTGCGGGCGTGATGGAGAGCGCGGGTGGATACGCGAAGCGGTCCGCCACGCAGCACGGAGCCGCCGCGTTCGGCTTCCCGCTGATCGAGAGGGCCATCGAGGAGCTGCCGCTACGCGCAGGCGAGGACCCGCTGCTGCTCGCCGACTTCGGTGCGGCCCAGGGGACGAACTCGCTCGAGGCGATCCGCCGCGCGCTCGCCGCTCTGCGTCACCGCGCGCCGGGACGGCCGCTGCTCGTCGTGCACGCCGACATCCCCGGCAACGACTTCACGACCCTCGCCGAGACGCTCGAGACCTCGCCCGATCGCTACTGCCGCGACCACCCGGACGTCCTGCCGCTGATGGTGGCGCGCTCGCTCTACGACCGCTTCCTCCCCGAGGGCCGGCTCGACTTCGGCTGGAGCGCGTCGACCCTGCACTGGCTGCGGCGTGCCCCCGGCCCGGTCAACGGTCACTTCTTCGTGCAGCTCTCGGACGACGAGAAGGCCCGCAGCCGCTACGCCGACGAATCGGCCGGCGACTGGCGCGACTTCCTCGACGCCCGCGCCGCCGAGCTCGCGCCGGGTGCGGGCGTCGTGATCGTGGATGTGGCGGTCGACGACGAGGGCTTCATGGGCTCCGAGGCGCTCTTCGATCGTCTCAACGACGCGCTCCTCGCGTGCGCTGGGCGCGGCCTCTTCAGCGAGGGCGAGCTCGCCGCCATGGTGTACCCCACCTGGTTCCGATCGCTGCCGGAGCTGCGCGCGCCCTTCGCGCCGCGCTTTCATGGCTCGTCCGGAGCGGAGCTGGAGCTGGCGGCACTCGAACCGGTCGTCATGGAGGACCCGTTCCGCGCGGCCTTCGAGGAGAGCGGCGACGCCGAGGCCTACGCCCGCGCGCAGGTCGGCTTCCTCGAGGGCTTCCTCGCTCCGAGCTTCGCCGCGGCGCTCGGCGAGACGCACCGGCCGAGCATCGACGAGGTCTGGGCCACCGCTCGCCGTCTGATTGCCGAGGATCCCGCCGCCGTGTCGCCGAGCTACCGGCTCGTGACGGCGCTCGTCCGGCGCGTGGCATGATCGGCGCGTGATCGATCAGGACACCGAGTTCGGGGCGCGCGTCGCCCGGCGCCTGCGTGACGAGGTCGTCATCTGGATGACCACCATCACCCCCGACGGCTCGCCGCTGCCGCGCCCGGTCTGGTTCCTCTGGGACGGCGACGAGTCGGCGGTCATGTACAGCCGGCCGAGCCCGCGCGTGCGCAACCTCGCTTTGAACCCGCGCGTGACCCTCCACTTCGACGGCGACGGGGATGGCGGCGACATCATCGTCTTCTCGGGGACGGCGGCCGCCGACCCCGAGTTGCCGCCGGCCAACGAGTCGCCCGAGTATCTCGAGAAGTACCGCGAGCACATCGGCCGTATCGGGATGACTCCGGATACGTTCGCCGCCGCGTACAGCGTGCCGGTGCGGATCCGCTTCACGCGCCTCGACGGGCACTAGGCGCTCCGCCCGGCGGCATCCTCTCGCCCCACGTGGAGCGGAAGGTGAGATGCTTGGGGCGTGAGTGACGGCAGCCAGCCGAGTGGTGCCCAGCTCAAGGAGCTGATGGGCCGTGTGTTGGAGTCACAGGCCTCCGAGGCCTTCGGGGATTTCATGGTGCGCCGGGCGGCGCTAAGCGACATGGCGCCAAGCCTGGATGAGGCCGTGCTCGACGGCATCGACGAGTCACCGGATGGCGGGGCCGCGATGGCAGAGGCGCATCTCACCGGACTGTCCGAGAGCGAGTGCGAGCAGCTTCTCGAGCGCGCCAACCTGGAGAGCGGCCGCCGGCTGCACGCGGCCGCAATCGCCCTGCTCGCAGCCGTCCGGGCCGGGCATCTCCCGGTCGAGGTCACCCCCGAGATGGTGGCCGTGGCGGCGATGACGGAGCTCGGCGACTCGTAGGCCGAGGCTCAGAAGGGCGCCTTGCACGGCAGGTCGTCGTCGCCCGGGACGTCGAAGGTCACGGCGGGGGCGTCCCCGTAGGGCCAGTCCAGCCTGGCGGCGTCGCACAGCCTGCCCGCCTCGTCCCTGCTGTCGGCCTTGACGGCAGGCCGGCCGTCGACGATGCCCTTGGCCTCGGGCAGTTGCTCGTCGCTGCCGGGCCCGGCGTCGTCATCGCCGCAGCCGATCAGGGCGACGGCGGCGAGCGCGGCGACGAGTGCTGTCGGCATGCGGGTTCTCACTTGACACCGCCCTAGTACCCCGAAAAGATCGCCGCGCCAAACGAGGAGGACGAAGATGCGCGCTGCGGTTCGAGCCTGTCTGGTCGTTTCGATCGCCCTGCTGGCACCCGTCGGGTCGGCTGCGGCAGACGGTCCGGGGGTCGGGACGCCGACCGTCGTCACGCTCGGCGACTCCGCCATCTCGGGTGAAGCCGGACGCTGGGCCGGCAACACTAACGGTGCCTCGTGGCGAGTCGACGCGCTCGGCTCGACCGCCTACTCGGACACCCCGTCGGGTGAGGCGATCGCAGGCTGTCACCGCTCGAAGGCGGCGCAGGCCCACATCGGCGGCGGCGTCGCGAGCGCCAACCTCGCCTGCTCGGGCGCGAAGACGACCACCGGCGGCACGGGCTCCGGCCAGGACTTCAAGCCCGGCATCGACTTCTACGCGGACGCGCAGGGCCGCAAGGGCCAGGCGCTCGCGCTCCAGGAGTACGCGGGCACGCACAACGTCAAGGCCGTCGTCGTGATGATCGGGGCGAACAACTACGGCTTCGCGGCGATCGTCGAGCGCTGCGTCCTCAACTGGGCGACCTCGCCGTCCTGGTGGAAGAACTACTGCTCGGACGACTCCGACATGACCTCCCGCTTCACGGCCGCGCGCCAGGCCCAGGAGACCGAGAACGTCCGGCAGGCGCTGCTGCGCGTGTCGCAGGCGATGTCGAACGCCGGCTACAGCCCCTCGCAGTACGCGATCATCGGCCAGACCTACTGGTCGCCGATCCCGCGCGGCAACGGCATGCGCTATCCGGAGAGCGGCTGGACGCGCCAGTCGATCGGCGGCTGCGGCGCCTGGAACCGGGACCTGAACTGGGCGAACGACACGGTCGTCGTCGCAATGAACAACACGATGCGCAACGCGGTCGCGTCCAGCGACCTCGCGAACGCGCGCGTGCTCGATATGCAGGACGTGCTCACCGGACGGCGGCTGTGCGAGAACACGGTCGGCCTGCTCGAGGAGGTCGGGGTGTCCTCGTGGCAGTCGGCGGGCGCGGTCGACCGCACCGAGTGGGTCGCCCAGATCCGCACGCTCACGACCATCCTCGGCCCCTACCAGCTGCAGGAGGACGCGCACGCCTCGTACTGGGGCCAGCTCGCGATGCGCAACTGCCTGCGGCTCGCCTACAACGGCGGCGCGGTGCGCGGGGGCCGCTGCGTACGCGCCGCAAATGGGCTGAACGCGCAGGGCGAGCCGAACATGCAGCTTGTCGAATAGGCTCGATACGGTCTCGGGAAGCTCCCCGCCAGCACTCCCCGACTGAGAGGACGGACATCGTGCGCTTCATAGCGGTGCTCTCCGCAATGCTCCTGCTGACGCTTCGGCCTCGCGGCCCCGCTGGCGCGAAACCGGGCCACGGCCACGGCGGCAGTGACGAGCCGGATGTCGACGTGATCGCCACCGGCCTCGACAACCCGCGCCACGTCGCGGTGTCACCGAACGGCGACGTGTACGTCGCGGAGGCAGGCCGCGGCGGCGACCACGCCACGGCAGCTTCCTGTTTCGACAGTGCCGAGGGTTTCGCGTGCACCGGTGACAGCGGCGCCGTCACGCGCATCTCGAAGCACGGGTGGCGCACCGATCAGGAGCGCGTCCTGACCGGGCTCGCCTCGTTCGCGCCCGTCGACGGCAGCAGCGCGATCGGCCCGCACGGCATCTTCGTGAAGGGTGGGAGCGTCTACGTCACGAACGGCGGCCCGACCGCGCCGATGCGGAACGATCAGGTCGTCCTGCGCGATCCCACTCTCGTCGCGGAGGATCCGGTCTCCGCGCTCTACGGGACGCTGCTCAAGCTCCGCAAGCACGGCCGCTTCAGCCAGATCGCCGACCTCTGGGCCTTCGAGAACGAGAACAACCCGGACGAGGCGGTCGGCAACCCGCTCGTCGACAGCAACCCGGTCGACGTGCTGGCCGGCCATCGCGGCCGCCTGTACGTGGCCGACGCGGGCGGCAACACGGTCCTGCGGGTCTCCCGCGGCGGCGACGTCCGAGTCGTGAGCATCTTCCCGAACATCCCGACCCCGAACCCGGAGCTCGGCGGCCCGGACGTCGACATGAACGCGGTGCCGACAGGCGTCGTGGAAGGGCGCGACGGAGCGCTGTACGTGAGCCAGCTGACGGGCTTCCCGTTCCCGATCGGCGGCGCGAAGGTCTTCCGCGTCGATCCGCGGAGCGGAGAGTTCACGACCTACGCGAGCGGTTTCACGAACGCCATGGACCTCGCGTTCGGCCGTGACGGCACGCTCTACGTGCTCGAGATCGACAGCGACTCACTGCTCCCGCCGATCGGGCCGAACCGCGACGGCGGCCTCTGGGCCGTGCCGCGCGGCGGCGGGACGCCCGAGAAGATCGAGCTGCCGGCCGGAACGCTCACCGAGCCGGGCGGGATCGCTGTCGGGAAGCACGGCGAGCTCTACGTCTCGAACCACGCACGCGAGGCGGGCGTCGGCGATGAGCCGGGCGCCGGTGAGGTGCTGAAGATCGACCTGGGTGGCAAGCACGGCCACGACCACGGCCACCACCACGGCAAGCACCACCACGGCGACCACCACTGACCGCGGCCAGGGCCGCCGTTCGGGCGAGCGGTGGCCCTAGGCCGTCGGGCGTACGCGAGTGCTCGTCCTCGCGCTGAAGCTATTCCTGGCCCCGGGCTGCGTCGTGGCGGTATCGCTCGCCGGGCGGCGCTGGGGACCAACCGTGGCCGGGCTGCTCGGCGGCTTCCCGGTCGTGGCCGGGCCGATCCTGCTCGTCGTCACGATCGTGCAGGGGCGCGACTTCGGCGCCGATGCCGCCGCCGGATCGCTGCTGGGGCTGACGGCGGTGGCGGCGTCGGTCGTCGTCTACGCGCGCGCGGCGCCACGACTGTCGCCGCCCCTGACGCTCATGGCGGCCTGGGCGGCCTTCTTCGCCGGCGTCGCGCTGCTCGGCGCATTGGACGTGTCGCCGCTGGTGGCGTTCGCGATCGCCGTGCTCAGCTTCGAGGTCAGCCGGCTGCTGGTACGCGTGCCCGGCGAGACCGACCCACCCTCTCTGCCCATGCCGTGGTGGGACCTCCCCGCGCGCGCCCTCTCCGCCCTGCTGCTCGTCCTCGCGGTGACGATCGCAGCCGACGCGCTCGGTCCGACCTTGAGCGGGCAGCTGGCGGCGTTCCCGGTGCTCACGAGCGTGCTGCTCGTTTTCACCCACCTCACCCGCGGACCCGTCGAGGTCCAAGTCCTGATCAGGGCTTTCCTGCTCGGCTTCTACGGGTTCGCCGTGTTCAGCCTCGTGCTCGCGCTCACGCTCGACGAGCTCAGCACGGGCGCGTCGTTCGCGCTCGCCACCGTGGCGGCGATGGCGATGCAGCTCACGATGACCGCGCGGGTGCGGCGGCCGCTCAGCCGGCGCGCTCGACTCCCGCGGCCTTCTGCGCTTCCTCCAGTGTCGAGCACGCCCGGTGGGAGACGATCAGGCCGTCGCGGACCCCGATGACCCAGGCGCAGGCGGGAACGCTCTCGGCGCCGCTCGCCCGCCCGCGGACGCGGCAGGTGCCGCCGACGACGACGCGATCACCCAGATCCTCGTAGTGATTCCCGTCCGGCTCGAGCACCTCCCAAAGATCCCGGGCCTCGGCGAGGTACGCTCGCACGCCGTCGTGGCCGCGATAGCCGCCGGTCTCGACCCGCGTCCCGGTGAGCGGCAGGAACTCCACCTCGGGGTGGTAGAGCCTCAGCAGGCCGTCTATGTCCCAGACGCTGATCGCCTCGAAGCTCCTGCGGACCAGTTCGACGTTGTCCGGCACGGCAGGGGAGCGTAGGCGAATCACCTCCGCCGGGGCGCCTCCTGCCTCGACCCGCGGGCAAGAGGTCAATCGAGGACGAGTTCCGACTCGCGCGCACCCCGCAGGGCCGCGATGCGCTCGCCCTCGGGCTCGAGTTCCGCACGTGCGAGCCGTCCGAGCTTCTCGACGCTGATCTCGGCCAGCTTGCCCTTGGTCTTGACGCGCCAGAGGCCGGCGAGCCGGCCGTTCCGGAGCACCGCACCGGGGCTCGCCACCGGCCGGAACATGCGCCTGTGCAGCTCCGGGTCCGGAGCCAGCAGCGACCGGTTCGGCCTCGCGAGGTATGGGTCCCCGGGCGGGATGAGCCGGATCCCGCCGGCCGGCGGCGGCGACCCGAGCTCGGGCTCGTCCTCGCGGAGCAGCCAGGCCTTGCGCCCGCCCACGGTCGTCTCCGTGAGCTCTGCGTCGAGCGCGTCCCAGATCCGATCCGCGTGCGTTCTCGTGACGCCCGCCCACTCGGCGAAGTCGACGCTGGTCGCCGGGCCGTAGAAGTAGAGGAAGCGCCTGAGCGCCTCCTTGGCCGCCGGAGTCCGGCCCGGCTTCGCGAGCAGGTAGCGGCGTTCCGAGTCGAGCCGGGCGCCGGCCTTGATGGTCGCGTAGCGCCACAGCGCAGGGGCGACATGGTGGCTTCCACAGCTCTTGCACCACGGCAGCAGCTCAGCCCGGACGCGGCGGCGCAGCTCCTCGTGCAGCTCGTCCTTCGTCAGCGCACGCCCGCGGGCCAGGGCCTGCCGGGTTGCCGCGGTCACCTCGGCGAGCGCCTCCGTGGGCGCGATGTTCGCGTCCGCCGCGAGCCACTTGGGCGGCCGCCCGATCTGTGCCTCGAGCTCGCGGTCGTCGGTCGCGACCAGGGCACGCCCGAAGAGCGCGAGATCGGCGGGCGCGAGCACGTGGAGCGCGCCCCGAACGATGTGGGCCAGGACGAGCTCGCCCTCGTCCACGGCCTCGTCGTACTCCTCGCGCGTCAGCGAGTCCCGCCGCGCCGCCAGCGCCAGCAGGTCGGCGTCACGCGCGAAGGCGGAGGCCGGGCAGGCCGCCGCCTCGGCGAGACCGCGGCCGACTCGCTCGGCCAGGCCGAGGCGAGCAAGCCGGAACGCGAGGACCTGCTCGGTGCGCACGCGGCGAGGCTACCGCCGACCACGAGCGGCATCGGGCATGCTTTCCAAGCCGATGGACTCGGTCCTGGCCTCTTTCATCTCGGACTTCTGGAACGACCAGCTCGTCGAGCACGGCCGCCAGTGGCTGTTCCTCGTGCTGCTCGGCTTCGTCGGTTCGTTCGCGTTCATTCGCATGAGCACGCGCCTGATGCGCAGCCCGCGCGTCCCGTGGTGGCCGGGCAGCATCGAGAGCGGCGGCGTGCACGTGCACCACCTCGTGCGAGGAGTAGAGAAGCGCCGTGGAGCTCGGCGTCCACCTGCCGCTGATGCAGTTCGGAGAGGAGCAGCTGTCGCTGGCGCGGCTGCAGCACACGGTCGACGCAGCCCGCGAGTGCGGCTTTTCGGCGATCTGCGCCAACGATCACCTCGTGTTCCAGACGGCCTGGCTCGATGGGCCGACGGCACTGGCGAGCATGGTCGAGCGCTCGGGTGACATGACGCTCGCCACGACCGTGTCGCTCGTCGTCCTGCGCGGCCCGGTGCGGCTCGCGAAGACGCTCGCCGCCATCGACCTGCTCGCGGGCGGGCGGCTGGTCGCCGCCCTCGGGCCGGGCTCGTCGGCGCGCGACTATGACGCCGTGGGGATCGCCTTCGAGGAGCGCTGGAGCCGCTTCGACGAAGCGATCTCCGTGCTGCGAGCACTGCTCAATCGCGAACGGCCACCGGAGGGCGCCCGCTTCTACCCCCTGCCTCCCGACCTCGAGCTCGCCCCGCCCCCGCGAGCCCGGATCCCGCTGTGGATCGGCAGCTGGGGCTCGTCGGCCGGGCTCGCCCGCGTGGCCAGAGCGGGCGACGGCTGGCTCGCCTCCGCGTACAACACCACGCCCGAGCGCTTCGGGGCCGCTCGCGCTCGCCTCGCCGGCGCTCTCGGCGATCGGGGGCGCGAGTCCCGTAGCTTCCCGAACGGACTCTCGACGATGTGGACCTGGGTCGCCGGCGATCGAGCCGAGGCCGATCGGATGCTCGCGGACGTCCTGGCCCCGATCCTCCGTAGAGACCCCGACGAGCTGCGCGCACAGGTCTGCGTAGGGACTCCGGAGCACTGCGCCGAGCTGCTCACGCGCTACGCCGAGGCCGGGTGCGAGCGTGTCTACCTCTGGCCGCTCGGCGACGAGCGGCGCCAGCTCGAGCTGATCGCGGGCGAGGTGGCGCCGCAGATCGGCGGCTAGCCGGTCAGGCGCTCGCGCCGTTCGACCTCGGCCTCCGTCGGCTCCTCGAACTCCATCGACCCGGACTCGATCCCTCCCGCGCGCTCGTAGACGTTGATCGTGACGCCGGTCTTGGAGACCTTGCTGTCCGTGAGCTTCAGCCCGGCGGGGATCGTCCCGTCACCGAAGAAGCGCTTCCCGCCGCCGACCACCACCGGGAAGATCCAGAGGCGAAACTCGTCGATGAGGTCGTGCTCGAGCAGCGTCTGGATGAGGCCCGGGCTGCCGTGGACCTGGATCTCGGGGCCGTCCTCGCGCTTGAGCGCCGCGACGTACTCGGCGACGTCGCCGCTGATCACGGTGGAGTTGTTCCACTCCGCCTCGTCGAGCGTCGTCGAGGCGACGTGCTTGTGGGCGCTGTTGAGCTGGTCGGCGATCGGCCCCTCGTCGTAGGGCCAGTGCGCCGCGAAGATCTCGTAGGTCCCGCGGCCGAGCAGCAGGTCGTAGGGGCCGGAGTCGGCGATCCGGCCCATCATCTGGTCATCGAAGTAGTTGACCGCCCAGCCGCCGAGCGTGAACCCGCCGGTCGGGTCCTCCTCGGGGCCGCCGGGTGCCTGCATGACTCCGTCGAGCGAAATGAACGTGTTGACAACGAGGGTTCTCACATGATCTCCGTGGTTGCGATGGCCTTTCGCCATCTACAACGAGGAGCCGCGAAAAACTCATCACTCGGCCAGCAGCGGGGCCAGGCCGAAGGCCGGAAACAGCTCGGGGAACACGAACGAGCTGATCTCGGCCACGCGTCCGTCCTCTAGGCGGAGCACGTCGAGCGCCAGCGCCCTGTACTCCGACTCCCCCGGCGGGCACAGGTAGTGCGCGGCCGCCGGCTGGCGGTTTGCCGCGGTCACGAGCGATCGCAGCCGGCCGAAGCTCGGCTCGAACCCCTTCCCGGCGGCAATCCGAATCGCCTCGCGGCCCTCGTACCAGGTGGGGTGCGGCGGCATCGTGAGGCGTGCGTCCTCGCGCAGCAGCTCGGCAAGCGCATCGGCGTCCGCCCGCTCGTGGGCGTCCACGTACCGACGCAACAGCTCGAGCTCCTCCTCGCTCGGCTCGCTGGACAGCGACCACTCGCTGCGGCGCTCGCCCAGGTGCTCACGCAGCGTCGCCCGGGCCCGCTGAAGTGCGCTGTTCACCGAGCCGACGCTCGACTCGACAAGAGCCGCGGAGTCCTTCGCCGACCAGCCGAGCACGTCACGAAGGATCAGCACCGCCCGCTGCCTCGGCGGCAGGTGCTGGATCGCTGCGATGAACGCGAGCTCGATCGTCTCCCTCGCCACGGCCACCGAGTCGGGCTCCTCCTTGGCGGGAGCCGCCGGCTCGAGCAGGCGGTCCGGGTACGGCTGCAGCCACGGAAGGTCGGCCGGGGGCGAGGGCGGCGCGGCGGGGTCTCCCGCCTTGGTGAGCTCCGGGGCCTGCACGCGGCGCGGCCGGCTGCGCAGCACGTCGAGGCAGGCGTTCGTGGCGATCCGGTAGAGCCAGGCGCGGAACGCGAAGCGGCCGTCGGACCCGAAGCTCGCCCGCCGACGCCATGCGCGCAGGAAGGTCTCCTGCACGAGATCCTCGGCGTCCTCCAACGAGCCGAGCATCCGGTAGCAGTGAACCTGCAGCTCGCCACGATGGCGTTCGAACAGCGCCGCGAATGCGGCTTCGTCGCGCAGGTCGGTCAGCTGCTCGGCTGAGCTCATCTTCGGGTACGACCTTCGCCGCGCGGCAATCTCATCGCCCGGTGAGTCGGCTCCTGATTGTCCGTGCCTGTCGCCTATCGTTGGCGGGCCACATGAGTATGGACGTCGTCATCGCGGGCGGGCACGGCAAGATCGCGCTGCTCCTCACGCGCCTGCTGAGCGAGCGCGGCGACCGCGTGCGCTCGCTGATCCGCAACCCGGCGCACGCCGGAGACGTGGAGGCCGCCGGCGGCGAGCCGGTGGTGTGCGACATCGAGCAGGTCGACGAGAACGCGGTGGCGAGCGCTACCACGGGCGCCGATGCCGTGGTCTTCGCCGCCGGCGCCGGCCCCGGGAGCGGCTCGGAGCGCAAGTGGACGGTCGACTACGGCGGTGCGGTGAAGCTGATCGCCGCCGCCCGGGCGAACGGGATCGATCGCTACGTGATGGTCAGCTCATACGGTGCCGACCCCGAGGCGCCAGGTGACGACGACACGTTCGCCGTATACCTGCGCGCGAAGGGCAAGGCGGACGCCGAGCTGAGCGCGAGCGGCCTCGCGTACACGATCGTGCGGCCCGGCCCGCTGACCGACGACCCGGGCAGCGGGCGCATCTCTGCGGGCGAGCACGTCGAGGCAAGCAGCATCAGCCGCGACGACGTCGCCGCCGTGCTCGACGTCACCCTCCACGACCCGGAGCTCGCCGGCGCGACCTTCGAGGTCGTCGAGGGAGATACGCCGATCGAGCAGGCGCTCGCGGCCTGCCGGCCGGCGGTCTAGAGGCCTGGAGCGGCGGCTCCGCGTTCCTGCGCGCTGGGCTGGCGCAGTGCCCACACGCCCACGAGCGCGATCGCGACGGCACACACCGTGAGTCCCTCGCCCACTCCGACCGAGTCGAAGAGCGCGCCGACGGCCAGTGCGCCCACTGTCACGCCCCCGAGCGTGCCGCTGAAGAAGAGGCCGGTCATGAGACCCGCGCGCTCGGGGTCGGCGAATTGCACGCCCGTGAGGCTGTCGACGTAGAGCACGTCCCAGGCGGCGCCGCAGACGACCATGGCAGCGAGGACCGCGGCGTAGTTCGAGCTCGCCCCGACGACCAGCAGCATCAGCGCGCAGAGGAACATCGAGCCCGCGATCGCCTTCTCAGCCGGGACCCCGCGGCGGTCGAGCCTCCCCCGGACCACGTTTCCGACGAGGCCGCCGGCGGCCAGGGCGGTGAGCAGGAAGCCGAGCAGATGGGCGCCGTCTCCATGCCGGCGGGCGATCGCCGGGGCGAGCTCCTGTATCGGCGCAACGAGGAGCGAGAACAGCACGGCGCCCAGGATCAGGCCGCGCAGGATCGGGTCGACCCTGGCCTCCGACACGGCTGTCCGGATCCGCGCGGCCCTGTGAAGCGTCGCGCCCGCCGAAGCCGGCAGCGAGGCCACCATCACGATCACCGCCAAGTAGGAGAGAGCGTTGATCGCGAAGCACGGCCCCGGCCCGATCGCCGCGACCAGCCCGCCCCCGACGGCCGGACCGACGAGCCGCGCGGTGTTGTAGGAGACCGAGCCGAGCCCGGTCGCCTGCTTGGCGAGCTGCTCGGGAACGGTTGCGACGACGATCTGCTGCAGCGAGGGGCTCGCCAGCGCGCCGGCGACTCCGATCAGAAACGTCGCCGCGTACACCTCCGTGACCCTCGAAATGTCCTCCCACGCAACCACCGCCAGCAGCGCCGCCGGGATGGCCTGGCAGAGGTAGAGGCGCGTTATGAGCTTCCGGCGGTCGAAGCGGTCGGCCAGCTCGCCGCCGTAGGGGGAGAGCACCATGCCGGGACCGCGTGAGAGGAGCGTCAGGACTCCGACCGCCGCGGCATCGCCGGTCAGATCGAAGACCAGCCAGCCGGCCGCGACGGTCTGCATCCACGATCCCGCAGCGGAGACGGTGCGCCCGATGAGCGCCCGGCGGAACGCCGGATAGTGAAACGGCCCCGGGAGTGGCGCGCTTGCGCCGGACTGGTTCAGGCGGTGGAGGGTAACCGCCCAGGCCGTCGCGGCAGTAACTCTGGCGCTGACGTCTCGCTGACGCGGCTAGCCGTTCTTTCGTTCTCGCTGCCGGCTAGGGGTACCCGTCTCAGTCGAGGCTCCGCTCGGGCGGCCCAGAGCGCAGCACGATCTTGGTCTCGGTGTCGGCGGCGCCGAGGCGTAGGCGCAGCGCGCGCAGGAGCGCGTCCAGCTCCGCGGTGTCGCGGCACGCCACCCGCAGCTGATAGTCCGGCGCGCCGGCGAGGTGCAGCACCTCGGTCACAGGCTCGAGTTGCGCCGCGGCGACGGCGAACTCGTCGGAATCCGTCCCGGGTCCGACCACCACGCCCACGAGCGCCTCCAGCCGACGACCGCCGGCGGCGGGATCGACTATGGCGGCGAAGCGGGTGATCACGCCCGCGCGCCGCAGCCGCCGGACGCGGTCGGCCGCGGCGTTGGCGCTCAGGCCCACGGCCGCCCCGAGATCCCGCCAGGATAAACGCCCGTCATTGCTGAGAAGTCTGAGGATCTCACTGTCAGTGGCGTCCATTGCCGCGATTATCTCAGTATCTGGCGAGATGTGCTTGCGTTTCCACGGCCGGCGTCGATATCACAGAGTCAATGGATCCCAGCGCCGCACTGATCGCCGGTCTGGCCGCGGGCCTTGCCATCGCGATGCAGGTGGGAGTCGTCAGCCTGCTGCTGGTCGAGTCCGCCGTGGTCCGTGGACCGCGGTCGGGCGTCGCCGCCGGGATGGGCGTGGCCACCGCCGACCTGGGTTTCGCCGTCATCGCCGCCGTGGCGGGAGCGGCCGCGGGCGCCACCCTCGCCGGCCACGAGGGCGAGATCCGCGTGTTCGCGGCGCTCGTGGTGGCGGCGATCGCGCTCCACGGCCTGGTGGCGATCGCGCGCGAGCGGTCGGCCGCAGGGCCGGTCTCCGGCAAGCCGGGCGGGAGACCCGCGACCGAGTACGCCCGATTCCTGGCCATCACCGCCGCCAACCCGCTGACGATCGCCTCGTTCGCGGCGGTGGCCGCGGCGCTGTCCCTCGAGGGACCGGCGGCCGCCGTCGCATTCGCAGCGGGGGTGGGCGCAGCCTCGGCCACCTGGCACCTCGCGCTCGCACTTGCGGCCGCACATGCGGGCCGCTGGATGACGCCGCGCGTACGCCGCGCGCTTGCCATCACGGGTCGCGTCGCCGTCCTGGCGATCGCCGCGCACCTTGCCTTCGGCGGCTAGGGGCCCTTGATCTGCTCGATAACGGCGCCCGCAAGTTCCGGATCCACGACGACACCGATCCGCCGGTCTGGGGATGATTGCGTGATGGCGGTTCCCGCCGCGCGCATCGGCGCGGTTCCCGGCCTGACCGAGGCGAACCGCCGCTGGTGGACCCTGACCGGCGCCTGCATGGGCCTGTTCGTGTTGATGCTGGACTCGACGGTGGTCAACGTGGCCCTCCCGGACATCGCGCGCGAGTTGGACGCCACGACCGCGGGGCTGCAGTGGGTGGTCAACGCATATCTGTTGGTGCTGGCCGCGTTCGTGGTCAGCGCGGGCCGCCTGGGCGACATCCTCGGCCGGCGGCGCGTTTTCGTGATCGGCATGGCGACGTTTGCGGGCGGCTCTGTGGTGGCGGCGACGTCGGGCAACGAGGAGATCCTGGTCGCCGGACGCGTCCTGATGGGCCTCGGTGGCGCGGCCCTGCTGGGGCTGTCGCTGGCGATCGTCTCGACCGTCTTCCCCGCCGCCGAGCGCCCACGTGCGCTCGGCATCTGGGCCGGCGTGTCGGCCCTCGCCCTGGGGGTGGGACCTCTGATCGGCGGTGCCCTGGTGGAGGCTGTCAGCTGGCGCTGGCTGTTCTGGATCAACTTGCCCTTCTGCCTTCTCGGTGTGGTACTCGTGCTGGCGTCGACCGACGAGCAGCGCGACGAGACGGCGTCGAGCCGCATCGACATTGCCGGCGTGATCACCGTGGGGCTCGGGCTCGGCGCGATCGTGGTGGCCCTCGTCCAGGGCAAGGTGTGGGGATGGACGTCGGCCGTAACCATCGGCGTCTTCGCTGCCGGGGTCGCGTCCCTGGTGGCGTTCTGGTTCGTCGAGCACCACGTGCGATCGCCGATCGTCGAGTTCGACCTGTTCCGCAACGGGCCCTACTTCGGGGCGAGCGCCGCCGGGTTCTCACTGGTCGGCTGCTACTGGGGGCTGATGTTCCTGCAGCCGCAGTACCTGCAGACCGACCTCGGCCACGGGGCGCTCGCGGCAGGGCTGCTGATCCTGCCGGTGACGGCGCCCATGATCGCGATCTCGCCGCTCGGGGGACGCCTCAGCGCGCGCTTCGGCGTACGGCGGCTGATGACGGTCGGCATGGCACTCGGGACCGCCGGCCTGGTCGTGCTCGCGCAGGTCGATGCGTCGAGCGGCTACGCGCTGCTGTTCCCCGGCTATCTGCTGTTCGGGATCGCGCTGGGCCTCGTCTATGCACCGATGTCGACGGCCGCCATGACCGCCATGCCGCCCGAGAAGGCGGGCATCGCGGCCGCCGTGCTGGGGATGAATCGCGTGCTCGCCGGCGCGATCACGCTTGCGGCGGCCGGCGCCATCTTCCAGGTCGTGCTGGATGACGACCATCACGCGGGTTCGCCGAGCCTTCCGCGTTCGCCTCCGGCCTATCGGCAGCTACCTGGCTGCTGGTCGGGCTGTGTGCGATCGGGACGGTTCTGACCTGGGCGTTCGTCCGCGCGGGCGGCGAGGACGCCGTCGAGCCCGAGCATCAGGTGCACCGCCACCTTCACCTGCCCTGGCTCGGCCGGCTCAGCCGGCCGTATCGGCGATAGCCACCGCGACGAGCACTGCGGCCGACGCCGCGATCCCGGCGATCAGCGTGAGCGGCGCGGTCGCGCCCGCGAGGATTGCGAGCGCCGCCAGTCCCAGCGGCCGCGAGCGCGGGATGTACCCGAACACCGCGCGATGGAACAGGAGCTGGGCGAGCAGGAAGAGCGCCGGCCCACCGAACGCCAGGATCGTGAAGCCGAGCGTGGGCTCGTCGCCCGGATGGGCTATCGCCAGCTCGTCGGCGACGGCGATCGCGATCAGCGCGAGCACGATCAGCGTCAGCGTCCACGTGGCCCACAGCCCGATGCCGCCGGCGTCATCGGCGCTCTCGACCCGCTCTTCACCGAGTGGCTCGGCCCGCTGGAAGTAGCACCACCAGAGGGCCACGGTGCCCGTGAAGCCAATGGCCAGTGCGAGCAGGCGCTCGAGCTCGAAGGGCTCGTCGGTAAACGCCTCGCCCATCGTCAAGACGGTCTCCCCCAGCGCGATGATGAAGAACAGCCGGAAGCGCTCGAGCAGGTGACCGCCCGCGATCTCGGTATGCCCGATGTCGATGCGCTGGCCACGCCCTGGCAGCCAGTGCAGGAACGACACACCGACGTAGGTGGCCGCCACCGCGAGCCCCCAGAGCACGAGGCGCGCGTCGCCGTCGGCGATCGCCCCGGCCACCCATAGGCATCCGGTGAGCAGCTCCCAGACGAGGTCGTTGACGAAATGCTCCCCCTGCCGCCGTCCGCGCAGGGCCACGATGAGGAACCCCGAGCGCCCAAGCTGAAGAAGTAGGTAGCCGGTGACGAACAGCCACGCCCGGTCGGCGAACGCGTCGGGAATCGCCACCGACATGAGCAGGCTGGCGAACATCAACCCGATGAGCATCAGCTGCACGGGCCGCCGGTCCGGCTCGAGCCAGTTCGCCCCCCACGCGGTCATGTACCAGGCGTAGACGACCGCCAGCGTCAGGACGACCGTCTCGGCGCCGGTGCGCAGGTCGACGTGCGCGAGCAGGTGGTGCGAGAGCTGGCCGATCGCGAAGACGTAGACGAGGTCGAAGAACAGCTCGAGCGGGGTGACGACGCGCTCGCTGCCCGGCACCCTCGAGACGGCGACCCTCATTGGCGCGATCCTACGAAAGCGCGCCAACTTGTCTGGTTGCCTTGACCACTAGATAGCGGGTATATATTCTCGCTATCTATGCGAGAGCTCTTCCTTGCTCTGCTCGCCGGCGAGAGCGGCTACGGCTACGAGCTAGGGCGCACGTTGCAGCAGGAGTTCGGGGAGCTGCTGCCGGCGTTGAACGCCGGGCAGATCTACTCCACACTCGGGCGCCTCGAACGCGATGGCCTCGTCGAAAGCCAGAGCGTCGAGGGCGACAGCCGGCGCAAGCGGCTGTACGAGCTGACCGAGGACGGACGGTCCGCGCTGGCGCGCTGGATCGAGACGCCGGTGCCGGGTGCGCGGCTCAAGGACGAGTTCTTCATGAAGCTGGTCGTGGTCGCGTCGGCACAGCTGGCCGAGCCGAAGGCCGTGATCGACGGGCAGCGGCGCGAGTACCTGCAGTCCTTACGCGACCTCGACGCGCTGCTGGCCGCCAACGGCAAGGGCGTGGCCGCCGAGCTCCTCGTGGAGGGGGCGGTGCTGCACGCGAAGGCAGATCTGGAATGGCTCGACCTGATCGAGCAACGACTGACCATGCGGGAGGAGCCCACATGACACGGGTGCTAGAGGCACGAGGCCTCGCGAAGACCTACGACACCGGCGGCGCGAAGGTGCTGGCGCTGCGCGGCGTCGACCTGGCGATCGAGCGTGGCGAGTTCGTCGCGATCATGGGGCCGAGTGGGTGCGGGAAGTCGACGCTGCTGAACCTGCTCGCGGGTCTCGATCGCCCTAGCGCCGGAGAGGTGCGGCTCGACGGCGAACGGATCGACCGGCTGAGCGAGGCCGAGCTCGCTCGCCTGCGACGCCGCAAGATCGGCTTCGTATTCCAGTTCTTCAACCTGCTGCCGGCCCTGTCGGCTGTTGAGAACGTCGAGCTCCCGCTGCTCCTAGTCGGCCGGCGCCGGAAGGATGCCCGGCGAGCCGCGAATGAGCTGATGGGCGAGCTCGGCGTCGGTGACAAGCGCGCCGCCGCGCCGGCGCAGCTTTCGGGCGGACAGCAGCAGCGCGTCGCGCTGGCCCGGGCGCTCGCGAACACCCCGGAGATCGTGCTGGGCGACGAACCCACCGGAAACCTCGACTCGGCGACGGCTCGCGAGGTGCTCGGGCTCCTGCGCGCCGCCCGCGACCGAGGGCAGACACTGTTGCTCGTCACACATGACCCGCGCGTCGCCGCTGCGGCGGACCGGGTCGTCGCGCTCCGGGATGGGCTCGTGTCCGACGAGAGCCATCTGCAGGCCGCGCGGCCGGTCGCCCTTCCGTTCGGGCGCGAGGAACGGGCATGACGGCGACGTTGGTCAAGCTGGCATTCGCGGGGATCCGCTCGCGGCTGCTCGCGAGCGCGCTCACGATCCTGCTCTCGAGTACTGCGGCGGCGACCATCGTGCTCGCGCTCGAGGTTGGGGACACCGCGCGCGATCCCTGGCAGCGCACGTTCGATGCTGCCAACGGTGCGCACGTGCTGGCGGATGTCCCCTCGCAAGCCGACGCTCGCACGATCGCGACGCTGCCCGGGGTCGCCGAACGGGACGAACCCGTCCCGCACGCAATCGCGCGCGTGGCGTCTGGCGGCGGGTCGGATCGGCTGCTGCTCGCAGGGCTGCGTTCACCGGCTCGCGTCAACGCGCCCGTGCGGACCGATGGTGCAGCGCCACCGGCCCAGGGGATCGTGCTGGAGCGCAGCTTCGCCGACGCCCTCGGCCTCCGCGTCGGCACCCCGCTCCGGCTCGCCGCCGCGGGTGGTCAGACAGAGCTCCCCATCGTCGGCACGGCGATCTCCCCCAGCCAGCCGCGCTATCCGCGCAGCAACCCTGGCCTGGCCTGGGTCACGCGCAGCACGCTCGAGCGCATCGAGCCCGATCGCAGCAAATGGAATTGGAGCGAGGCGATCCGGCTGATGGATCCGGCAGCCGCATCGGCGTTTGCCGCGCGGGCCACGGCAGCGCTGCCTCCCGGAGCCGCCTTCGTCGAGACCTGGGAGGACCAGCGCGCGGAAGCGCTCCGCGACGCGCAGCCGATCACGATCATCCTCACGACCTACACGATCGTGCTGCTCATCGTCGTCTTCGCGGTCGTGGCCATCCTCGTCGGCGCCCGCGCGGCCGCGCAGCACCGCGAGATCGGGCTGCTCAAGGCCGTCGGCCTCACGCCGCGCCAGGTCACCGCCGTCTTCGCGCTCGAAGCCGCCGCGCTGGGCCTGATCGCGGTCGTCATCGGTTTCACGGTCGGGGCGCTCCTGGCACCGCGACTCGTTGCGCCGAGCGCCGAGACGATGCTCGGCTCGCCGACGACCGCGGCAAGCCCCTGGCACCTCCTCGTCGCCGGCATCCCCGTCCTCCTCGTCCTCGTCGGCAGCGCGCGCTCCTCGACCCGGCGCAGCACCCGCTTCAGCGTCCTGCAGGCGATCCAATCCGGTGCCCCATCGCCCGCGCCGAGGTCGCGCCTTGCGAAGGCGATCGCGCGCGCCCCGCTGCCGCTCCCGCTCGCCCTCGGCCTCAAGGACCTGCTCGCCAGCCGACACCGCGCGCTCCGGCTGGGAGGCGCGATCGCGGTCACGGGCGCGGCGATCGTGTTCGCGCTCTCGATGAAAGCCAGCCTCGACGCCCAGACGACCGGCGAGGTCAGCGACGTGACCGAGGAGCTCCCGGTGCTCGTCTACACCCTCGACGCCGTGCTCCTCGTGATCACCACAACGACCCTCGTCGCCATCGCGCTGCTGTCGGTGCGCGAGCGCATCCGCGACTACGGCATCCTCAAGACCGTCGGCCTCACGCCCAAAGAGATCGCCTCGAGCCTCGTCGGCGCCCACGCCGCCGTGGCGCTGATCGCCGCTGTCCTCTCGATTCCGATCGGCATCGCGCTCTACCGCGCCGTCTACGCAGTCGCCGGCGGAGACAGCGAGGACCTCGTGATCGCAACGTGGTGGTCGCTCACGCTCGTCCCGATCGGAACCGTGCTCCTCGTCGCCGCCGCCACCAGTCTCCCGGGCCGCCTCGCGACCCGGATCCCGGCCGCGGATGCTCTGCGCTACGAATAACGACGCAGGAGCCCGCGCTCGAGCACCAGCGGCACGAGGAGGTCGCGGTAGCCGTGGTCGTCGAACAGCACGGTGACCTGGTCGCCGTCGTAGCGCAGGACGGTGCCCTCGCCCCAGCGGTCGCTGGCCACACGCCCGCCGACCGGGAACGGTTCGTCCCCGGGTGTGGCGGGCGCATAGCGGCGGTCGTTGTCGCAGGCGCCACACGGGCCGGGGTAGTCCTGCCCGAAGTACGAGAGCAGGAACGAGCGCCGGCAGCCGGTGTGCTCGGCGTAGCGGCGCATCATCTCCAGCCGCGAGCGCTCGACCTCGCGCTCGCGCTGGCTTTCCTCGCGCGACGCGGCGAGGGCGCCGCCGACGTCCATCGCCCCGGTCCAGCGCACCCGCCCGTCGGCCGCCCAGGCGCCGGCGCCGACATCGACGAGGCGCGCCAGCGCCAGCGTCGTCGAGCGGGAGCCGGGCTGCCCGACGCCGGCCGCGGCGAGCCCCTCCGCCACCTCGGTCACGGCCTTCTCCGACACCCCGCGCGCGGTCAGGTGGCGCGCCGCTCCGATGTCCTCGGGCCGGTACAGCAGCCGCGCTTCTGCGCGCTCACCGTCGCGACCGGCGCGGCCGACCTCCTGGTAGTAGGCGTCGAGCGAGACCGGCGTGTCGGCGTGGAGCACCCAGCGCACGTCGGGCTTGTCGACGCCCATGCCGAACGCGACCGTGGCCGCGACGATCCGCGCCGAGCCGTCGAGGAACTCCGCCATCGCCCGGCGCCGCGCGGCGGCACCCAGCCCGGCGTGGTACAGAGTTGCTCGCTCGCCCGCGGCCACGAGCGTCTCCTGCGCGGCCTCGGCGCTCGCGTGAGTGGCGGCGTAGACGATCCCCGAGCCGCCGAGCTCGCCCGCGGCCTGCGCGATCAGCCGCTGCTTGTCATGGCCCGAGCGCGCGTGCTGGACGGAGAGCTCGATGTGTGGCCGGTCGAGGTCACCGATCACCTCCTCGGGGTCGCGCAGCCCGAGCCGCCGGGAGATCTCGCGCCGCACCGGCGGGGCCGCGGTGGCGGTGAGCGCGATCCGCACGCCCACAGCGAACTCGTCGGCCTGCGCGCCCAGCCGCAGGTAGTCGGGCCGGAAGTCCTGCCCCCACTGGCTGACGAGATGCGCCTCGTCTACGACGAACAGCCCCGGGCGGGCCCGCCCCAGCGCCGCGCGCGTCTCGTCGTTGGAGAGCTGCTCGGGCGAGACGAAGACGAACTCGTCGGGCCCGCACGCCTCGATGAGCGCCGCCGCCCGCGCACCCACCGACTGCGCGGAGTTGAGCACCGTGGCGGGCAGGCCCGCCGCCCGGAGGTGCGCCAGCTGGTCGTCCTGCAACGCGATCAGCGGCGATACGACGACGGTCGGGCCGTCGCGCAGCAGGCCGGCCAGCTCATAGATCGCGGACTTGCCACCGCCGGTGGGCATGACTGCGAGCACGTCCCGGCCGGCGGCAGCGGCGGCCACCGCCTGCTCCTGGCCCGGCCGCAGCCGCTCGAACCCGAGCCGCCTGCGCGCCAACTCGCGAATCGTCACGCGGCTGATTGTCCACCGCCCCGCATGAGATAGTGGCGTTGTGGTGAGACTCGCCGCCGCATCCGGGCTCGCAGCCGCGCTCGCGCTGCTCCCCGTCAACGGCCTCAGCGGCGGTGATCAACGTCCCCTGCTCCAGCGAGAGCAACGCGAACGTCCTCCAGAACGCAGTTCTCGAACTGCCGGCTTTGAAGGCCGGATGAGCCACCAGACCCCTGCCGCTCCGCGGTAGCGTAGCTCTGACCCTGGGCCGCGGCTGCTCAGCCCCGGCGCAGCACGCGCTCCAGCAAGAGACTCCCGCGGCCGACGGTGCGGCTCCAGGCGCGGGTCGCCGCGGGAGCGGCGCCGCGCGCGGCCGTTTGGCGATCATCCGAAAGCGATTCGGCGCTCCGTCCGCTCGCGCAGGCGCTCGTCGGCGGCGACCTTGCCGCGCGCCGTCAGCGCGACGGCCTCGTCGTCGCGGGCCGACGCCCTGCCCGCCTCCACCCAGGCGAACCGGAAGGCGAGGCCGGCGGCGAGGTAGAGCACGCCGGCCGCGTCCCGGCCGCGCGGTCCGACACGGCGCCCCCGAGCAGGCCCAGCGCGAGACCGGCCCCGACGAGCCGCCTTCGCCGTCGCAACAGCCGCGCCCGCCGTGCCCTGCGACAGCACCTCGCCCGCGCGCCCGAGGCGGCGCTCGTTCACCGAAGAGAGCGTCAGCTCGGCCAGGATCGCCGCGGTCTCCAGGCGGCCCAGCGCGATGCGGGTCGGGTGGCCCGCGGGCGCCGCCGCGCGCCACAGCACCAGCCGCGTCGCGGCGGCGCCCGTGGCCGTCGCGGTCGCGACGAAGATCGGGCCGAGGAAGACGCGGCTGCGGGACCACACCGGCACGGCGGTGGCCGCAAGCAGCACGCCCGTGTAGGAGCCGAGGTAGCCGCCCAGCACCGCGTTCACCGCACCGAGTCCCTTGGCCGTGCGGCGCAGCCCGAGCAGGTCGGCGGCCACGGCCCCCGCGCCGGCGGTGCTGAACGCGGCCAGGCACCACGCGCCCAGGTTCATCGGCGAGCGCGGCTTGAAGATGCGCAGCATGTTCAGGAAGCGCGCCCGGGCGGCCGAGGTCGGCGATCAGCAGCGCGGGCGCCGGCACCACCGCCGCGAGCGCGACCTTGCGGGCGACCGCGGCCGACCGCTCGTCGCCCGCGAGGTCGGCGGCCAGCGCGACGAACGCCGATCCCGAGGCGATGCCGCCGAGCAGAAGTAGACGCGGATCTCCCACGTCCAGACCGGCGCCTTCAGGAACGGCCCGCGCAGGTCGTCCGGCATCGCCCCGTCGCGCATCCGGCGGTTCGCCGCCGCGACCTGGCCCGGCTGCGGCTCCGCGCTCGCGTAGCGGCGTGTCGGGCCCGTAGAGGAACGACCGCCGCGCGTCGCCGAACGCGGGCCGCGCGAGCGCCACGTCCTCGCCCTCGACCGCGCGCTGCCACGAAGCCGGCTCGCCCCGCGAGCCGACCGCCGGCGTCATGTCGCGCGCCGGTGTCTCGTCGCACCCATTCCTCTCCCCTCCCCCCCCCCCCCCCCCCCGGTCATCTCTCGCCGCTCACCCGCTCCTCCGCGCGCTCGCGAACGCGATCACGGCGCCGGCCGCGGCCAGCAACCCGGCGCCGACGGCCGCGAGGGTCGCGGGCACGACGTTCTCCTGGACCGGCGAGTCGGCGTGGGCGGGGAGGCCGAAGCGCTCCGGCGGCTCGGTCAGCAGGAAGAACGCGCCCAGGCCGCCGGCGAGGTCGTGACCGGGCTCGTCGCCCGCGCCGTAGAGGTACGCGCCCTCGCTCGCCGCGGTCGTGCAGCTCGGCCACCCGCCGCTCGGCGACCGCGACGAGCTCCTCGTAGGGGCCGAACTGGATCGAGTCGGTCGGGCACGCCTTCGCGCACGCGGGCTCGAGCCCGTCCTGCAGCCGGTCGTAACAGAGCGTGCACTTGCCGGCCCGGCCGTCGATGTGGTCGCGGTCGACCACGCCGAACGGGCAGGCGGGGATGCAGTAGCCGCAGCCGTTGCAGACGTCGGCCTGCAGCACGACGGTCTCGTGCTCGGTGCGGATCAGCGCGCCCGTCGGGCACGCGTCGAGGCAGCCGGCGTTCGTGCAGTGCTTGCACACGTCGGACATGAAGATCCAGCGGTCCATGTCGGCCACGGCCTGCGCGACGTCGACCTCGCGCCAGGGCCGCGGCGACGCGCCTCGGCGGCCTGCGCGCGGCGTTCCTCCGACGGCTCGAGCAGCTCGACGAACCGCGACGTGCCGCCAGGTCGACGCCGACAGCTCGCCGGTGTGGTCGTACGAGCCGCCCTTCGCGACTGCGAGCCGTCGGCCGGCAGGTCGTTCCACTGCTTGCACGCGACCTCGCAGGCCTTGCAGCCGATGCACACCGTCGTGTCGGTGAAGAAGCCCATCCGCTGCGCGCCGACCCGGTGCACGGCGAGCTCGGTCGGAGCTGCGGCGGTGGCGCTCACGGCGCCGTCTCCTGCGGGTTCTCGGCCGGCGGATCGTCCTGGTCCGGCGCCACCGGCCCGCGCGGCGCGCGGCGCCCCGCAGGCGCTCGGTCGACGGCCCGCGCGCGCCGGCCCGGCACGGACCTCGCACGTGAACGCCTTCGACTCCTGGATCGAGACGTTGGGATCGCCGGTGATCGCGGTGAGGTCGTTCGCGGAGTCGCCCGGATACGGAGTCGAGTAGCCCCAGTGCCACGGGAGCCCGATCTGGTGCACGCGCCGGCCGTCGATGCGCAGCGGCCGCATGCGCTCGGTGACCTGCGCGCGCGCCTCGATCTCGGCGCGCTCGGTCTCGATCGTCATCCAGTCGCCGTCCTCGATGCCGCGCTCGCGGGCGAGCACCGGGTCGATCTCCGCGAACATCTCGGGCTGCAGCTCGCCCAGCCACGGGACCTTGCGGCTCATGCCGCCCGCGGTGTGCTGCTCGGTCAGCCGGAAGGTCGTCGCCACGACCGGGTAGCGCGGATCCTCCACCGCGTGCAGCGGGTTCTCCGGCCGCCGCCAGCGGATCGCCGCCGGGTCGGCGTCGATCTGCGGGTACAGGAGGTTGTGCACCGGCGACTCGACCGGCTCGTAGTGGGTCGGCAGCGGCCCGTCGAGCAGGCCGCTGGGCGCGAACAGCCACGCGCGCCCGTCGGCCATCATCATGAACGGGTCGTCCCCGCTGATCGCGTCCATGCCCTCGCGTCCGCCGGCGGCGCGGTAGTCCGGCGCCTTGTCGGCCGGGAAGTCGGGCACGTCGTAGCCGGTCCAGCGCCCTCTCGGCGTCCCACCACACGTATTTCTTTCGCTCGCTCCACGGGCGGCCCGCCGGGTCGGCCGACGCGCGGTTGTAGAGCATGCGGCGGTTCGCCGGCCAGGCCCAGGCCCACTCCGGCGAGACGTGGCCGCCCTCCTTCGTCAGGTCGCCGGGGTCGCGGCGCCGCGCCTGGTTGACGCCGTCGGCGAAGATGCCCGAGTAGATCCAGCAGCCGCACGCCGTCGAGCCGTCGCTGCGCAGCTCGGTGAACAGCGACAGCGGCCGTCCGGTCGCGACGTCGTAGCCGTTGATCTCCTTCAGCACCGCCTCGACGTCGGGCTCGCGCGTCGTCGCCGTGCTCCGGATAGTCCCAGCGCAGGTTCACGATCGGCCAGTCGCGCGGGCTGCGTCGAGCCCGCGTAGTGCTCCCGCACGCGCCGGCCAGGTGATGCATGAACCACAGCTCCGAGCGCGCGTCGCCCGGCGGCTCGAGTGCCTTGTCGCGGAACTGGACCAGGCGCTGGGTGTTCGTGAAGCAGCCCTCCTTCTCCACGTGCGCGGCGGCGGGCATCAGGAACACCTCCGTGTCGATGTCCTCCGGCCGCAGCTCGCCGGACTGCACCTCGGGCGAGTCGCGCCAGAACGTCGCGGTCTCGATCTCGGCCAGGTCGCGGACGACGAGCCACTTCAGCTTGGCGAGCGCGCGGCGGTGCAGCCCGGCGTGCTGCGAGCCGACGGCCGGGTTCTGCCCCATCACGAAGAAGCCCTCGACTCCGCCGTCGAGCATGCGCATCATCGTCGCGAAGTGCGAGTGGTTGCCGCTGATCCGCGGGAGCGCCGCGAAGCCGAAGTCGTTGTCCGGCGTCGCCGCGTCGCCGAACCAGGCCTTGAGCAGCGACACGATGTAGCGTGTCGAAGAACGACCACCAGCCGCGGTCGGCGCCGCCGGTCGCGATGTAGCGCTCGAGGTCGAGCTCCTCCTCGCCGCGCGCGGCATGTGGAGATAGCCCGGGCAGCAGGTCGTAGAGCGTCGGGATGTCCGTCGAGCCCTGGATCGAGGCGTGCCCGCGCAGCGCCAGGATGCCGCCGCCGGGGCGGCCGATGTTGCCGAGCAGCAGCTGCAGGATCGCGGCGGTGCGGATCATCTGCGCGCCGTCGGCGTGCTGGGTCCAGCCCAGGGCGTAGCAGAAGGCGGTCGTGCGCTCGCGCCCGAGTTCGCGATCAGCGCCGCGGCGACGGCGTGGAAGTCCTCCTGCGAGATGCCGCAGATGCGCTCGACCGTCTCGGGCGTGTAGCGGCTGAAGTGGCGGCGCAGGATCTGGAAGACGCAGCGCGGGTGCTGCAGCGTGTCGTCGCGCGGCACCTCGCCGACGAGCATGCCGGCGCCGGTCGTGTCCTCGAACGCCTGGGCGGAGTGCTCCCGGACGCCGGCGGCCGACGGCATCTCGCCGCCCTCGTAGGCCCAGGTCGAGCGGTCGTACATCCCCGTCTCGGGATCGAAGCCGGAGAAGACGCCGCCGAGATCCTCCGCGTCCTGATAGCGCTCGTTGATGATCGTGGGCGCGTTCGTGTAGTTGACGACGTAGTCGCGGAAGTACGACTCCGTCTCGAGCACGTGGTGGATCAGGCCGCCGAGGAACGCGATGTCGGTCCCGGCGCGGATCGGGACGTGCCGGTCGGCGAGCTGGCTCGTGCGCGAGAACCGCGGGTCGACGTGGATGATGTGCGCGCCGCGCTCCTTGGCCTTCATCACCCAGCGGAAGCCGACCGGGTGCGCCTCGGCCATCGCGGAGCCCTCGATCAGGATGCAGTCCGCGTGCTGGAGGTCCTGCTGGAACGTGGTGGCGCCGCCGCGCCCGAACGAGGTCCCCAGACCGGGGACCGTGGAGCTGTGTCATATGCGCGCCTGGTTCTCGATCTGCACCGCGCCCATCGCGGTGAAGAGCTTCTTGATCAGGTAGTTCTCCTCGTTGTCGAGCGTCGCGCCGCCGAGGTGGGCGAAGCCGAGCGTGCGGTCCACGCGCCAGCCGTGGCGCTCGGTGTCCTGCCAGCCGGCCTCCCGCGCGGCGATCACGCGCGCGGCGATCATGTCCATCGCCTGCTCGAGCTCGAGCTCCTCCCATTCGGTGCCGCCCGGGCGCCGGTAGCGGACCTTCGTCAGGCGCCCGGGCTGCTGGACGAGCTGGCGCGACGCGCCCCCCTTCGGGCACAGCGTGCCCTGGTTGATCGGCGAGCGCGGGTTGCCCTCGATGTCGACCAGCTCGCCGCCGCGCGTGTAGACGAGCTGCCCGCAGCCGACCGCGCAGTAGGGGCACACGGACTCGGTGACCTTCAGGCCGGCGATGCGCGCGCCGGCCTGCGCGGTGGTGGGCGAGACGGCGCCGGGCCCATGCCCCAGTCCAGCGCGCGGCCGAGCCCGGGAATCGGCGGAGGCGCTCGAACGACCTCGGCCGCGAACCGGGACGGGCCATCAGAGAACTAATACGCGATCGCCGATGGTTGTCAAGGCCGCGGAGCGCTCGCCTGCGAGCGGGAGGTCGAAGCCACGGGACATGTTCAGAACTGCCGCCACGGTCAGGTACATCAGCCAGCATCCCGTCGCGATGTGCGCCAGTCCCAGCAGGGGTTCCCAGCGGGGCCGGCCGAGGCTCAAGAAGAAGTCACAGAAATAGACCACTGCGAGCCCGCAGAACAGCGCGCCGACGGGGTTGTCATCGGCGCCGAAGAAGACCACTGCCCCGAGCACGGAGAGCACGAAGAAGGGGACGGTCATGAAGGCGTTCGGTCGCGCGTCTCCACCGAACACCCGGGCCATTCCGATCGCCCACCAGTGCACGCCATATGCAGTGAATGCGACCGCCGCCATGTACAGCGGCTTGTCGGAGAACGACCCGAACCAGGCGAGGCCGACGAACAGGAGGATCCCCGTGACGAACTGCAGGAACCCCGGCATCCAGATGCCCCAGATCCCGGTTGTTACATCGACCTTCCGGTCGCGGCGCGGATAACCGGCGAGTTCCTCGGGACCGTAGATCAGGTAACCGGTTCCCAGGCCGAAGAACCCGAGCGCGAGTGGAACGAAGGCGGAAGGAGCAAAGTCGACTACCGTGGCTGCGATGGACATCGGGGGTCTCCGTTGAGCTTTGGGGGCC